>CAWGLB010000005.1:0-4283 GCA_963823315.1 uncultured Solirubrobacterales bacterium
TAGCCTCGATCCGCCGATAGAGGGCTGAGCCGGGGGTGGGGTGACGTCCTCCCGGGCCGTGAGAATCGGGATTGCTCAGATCTCGACCTCGACCCAGGAGGACACCCAGTTGGTGAAGCCTACGGCTCGCTTTCAAACGGTAGAAGTCACGGCGGACGGCGAGGGACTCGTGTCGCACGCGGGGGTGGCGTTGCTGGTCGAGTTGGCCGATCAGGTTGGGCTGACCGGCGCGCTGACGGGCGCGTTGGCGAGTACCCGCGAGCGTCGCTCGGCGCACGACCCGGGCCGGGTGCTGCGGGACGTAGCGGTGATGCTCGCTGACGGCGGCGACTGCGTCACGGACCTTGACGCGTACCGTGGCCAGGAGCGGCTGTTCGGCGCCAAGGCGTCGGAGACCACGACGCACAGGGTGTTGAAATCGATCGACGAGGCGCTGCTCGGTCGGGTGCGCGCCGCGCGGGCGGAAGCTCGCGCGCGGGTGTGGGACGCAGGCGCTCGCCCCGCGTCGATCACGTTGAACATCGACGCGACCTTGTTGACCGCGCATTCGGAGAAGGAGCTCGCCGCCGGCAACTACAAGCACGGCTACGGGTTCCACCCGCTGAACTGCTACCTGGATGAGACTGGCGAAGCGCTCGCCGCGATCCTGAGACCGGGCAACGCCGGCTCGAACACCGCCGAGGATCACTTCACGGTGCTCGGGCTCGCGCTCCAGCAGCTCCCTGCCGAGGATCTTGATCGCGAGATCCTGGCCAGGACCGACATCGGCGGCGCGACGCATGCGTTCTGCGCCGACTGTCGCGAGGCGGGGATCCGGTTCTCGGTCGGCTACGAGCTCAACGACACCGTCCGCGCCGCGATCCTCGAAACGCCCGAGGGCGCGTGGGTGCAGGCGATCGACGCCGACGGCGAGGACCGTGACGGCGCCTGGGTCGCGGAGCTCACCGACAACCTCGACCTGTCCGCCTGGCTTGAGGGGACCAGGCTGATCTGCCGCCGCGAGCGCCCGCACCCCGGCGCGCAGTTTCAGATATTCGACGAGCACGGCTACCGGTACACGTGCTTTCTCACCGACCAAGACGGCAACGACATCGCAGCCTTGGAGCTGCGCCACCGCGGCCGCGCCCGGGTCGAGGACAGCATCCGGGCCGGCAAGGACACCGGCATGCGCAACCTCCCGCACCACGCCTTCGAGCACAACCAGACCTGGCTCGAACTCTCGCTGATCGCCCAAGACCTCCTGACCTGGACGAAGCTGATCTGCCTGACCGGTCAGCTCGCGACCGCCGAGCCCAAACGCCTTCGCCAATGCCTCCTGCACACCGCCGCCAAGCTCGTGCGCCACGGACGACGCACCCACCTCAAGCTCGACCGCGACTGGCCCTGGTCCCAAGCACTCGCCGCCGCGTTCCAGCGCCTCCGCACGATCCCCGCGCTCTGCTGAGCACCCGCCGCTATCCGCGGCCACCCCGACGACCGAGCTCACCGCGCAACCATGTTCGCCTGCCCGCAAACCGACCACTACGACCGTGACCGCCGCAACACGCCACGACCCAGACGGCCAAACCGCCCCGACAGCCGCTCCATCTCAACCATCACACCCTCGCGGTGAAATCACGCTCACCATCGCGGCCATAACGGCGGATCGAGGCTAAGCGACCCTACCGCGCTGATCACAACGTGCAAACCCGGGCGATCAGGGGTCCGGAGAACTAACCGGGAGGGGGGGCCCCGCCGGCGCCAGCAGCCGGCTGCTGTGCCTCTGCGTGGTCACCCATGCCGGTGTTATCGGCAGGGAGCGCGGACTGCGGAGCGCCCGACTGGACCTCCGCCTTGAGGCTGGCGAACTCGTCGTCGACGGCGCTCTTGGAGCCAAGCTGGTCGAGCTGGCGATCGACGTCGTCCTGCCCGGGGCCGAGCGCTGTCAGATCCTCGAAGGTTACCGCCGCCTGAAGCTCATCGACGGCCTCCGCGCGAGCCTTCATCGTCTCGGTCTTGTCGAGGGCGCGCTGCGTCGCCATACCGACATCCGCCATCGAGTCACCGACTCCCGTGGCCGCCTCGGAAACCTGCACCTGCGCCTCGGCAGCCGAGTACTGGGCCTTGATGACCTCCTTCTTTGAGCGGAACTGCTCTGTCTTGGCCTCGAGCTGCTTCTCGGACTCGATCAGCTTCTCCTGCTCTGACCCGAGCTGTGCGATCTGTCGGTCGAGCGAGCCAGCCTCCTGAACGGTCAGCTGCTTGCGCTCCAGCGCTGCGCGAGCAAGATCCTCACGTCCCGCGGACATCGCCTCGCGGGCCTGAGCGTCGAGCTTGGCGCCCTGTTCACCCAGCTGCTGCTGCTGAAGCGCCAGCCGTTTCTTGGCGGTGACGATGTCGGCGATCCCCTTCTTGACGTTCTGGAGGTTCTCGACCTGGCGCTGATACGCATAGTCGAGCGTCTCGCTCGGGTTCTCGGCGCGGTCAAGCCGCTTTGAGATCTTCGACTTGACCACAGTCGAAAGCCGTCCCTTCAGTCCGGACATCGAAACCTCCTAGCGGCTTCGTAATGGGCGTGGCTCACTCATCTGAGCGTACTCCGGGCTCACCGGCCGGCTTCCAAACCGAACGGGGTAGGTAGTAGTTCAGAACCCGAGGCGGTCACGGACGTGCCGTCTCGACGCCAGTCGAACACCGCGACGCAGGCGGGCGCCGACGGCTGCCGCACACGAGGGCGTGACTGCTGGTCCAGGTCTGCGAGCACCCGAAGCGGAAGTCGCGGGCCGGTTGTCGCAGAGGCGACAATGCAGAAGCCGACGGAAGGTGGCGAAGCAAGCTCTCGGTACTCGGATCGGCGCGGTTGAGCGAGGCGATTGGCGCGAGCCAGGTGGCGCTTTGCTTAGGCATCCACGTGCAGTGGAGGCTCGCGTCGGGGGTCGAGCTTTGTAGGGTCGGCGGGAGGCGTCCAGGGACCGCGCGGCTGAGCCGACTGGTCCGGGGTTGCCTCCCGCCGCCACATCGAATCGGGTAGAGGCCAGGCTCGCCCTGGCCCCTCCCACACCACCCGGCGTGCGGGTCCGCACCGGGCGGTTCGCTCAGCATTCCCGGAAACGACGGTAGGGAACGGTGAACCCTTTCAGGCCCATGGTCTTGTGCCAGTAGGCGTTGGGCAGGGCGGTCTGGAGCGGCCAGGACCCGGCGACGCGCCAGTAACCCTTCTGCGAGGCCGCCCACGAACGGGCGTCCCGCTCGGGGATACCGAGCGCGCGCAGGTTCCGGTAGCGCGTTTGTGGGCGCTTCCACTCCTTCCAGCGCACCTGTCTTAGCCTGCGGCGCAGCCACTTCTCGAGCCTCTCGAACGGCAGGATGCTGTCGGCGAACGCGAAGTACGCCGTCCACCCGAGCGTGAAGCGGTTGATCTCCTTGATCCGCCGCTCCATCGATACGCCCCGGTTGCGCGTGGTCAGCTGACGGATCCGATCCCGGGCTCGTTTGAGAGCCTTCGGAGCGACCGCCACGCCGGTCCTGCCGTCCCGATAGCGGAAGAACTGAAACCCCAGCAGGGGCCGCTCGACCGCGGGAGCGACCTTCGACTTCTGTCGGTTGACACGCAGCTTCAGGCGCTGCTCGATGTACTGCGTGATGCTCGCCATGACGCGCTGTCCCGCGCGCTCGCTCCCGACATAGACACGTCCGTCGTTGCTCACATCCGCCATCAGCGCCAGCTGTGAGGCTGCCGACCGCGGTCGATACCCCCGCGCCACCAACTCAGACGCGAACCCCGACACAAAGCCCGCCAGCGGGCCCACCATCCCCGACCTGCTGCCCATCATCCTCTCCCTTCTCGTCGAACCGAAAAGGGAGAGCCTCGATCAGGCCGGCGGATTATGCCGAGGATTCACCAGCCAATCCCAAGCAACACGGGCGATCCCGACCACCACTCGGCATAACTCGCCGCTCGGCATAAGCGGATCTATGCGGAGATCCGCATAGGTCTGCGTACTTCACCAGCACCCCCAGCCGCCGCCCGCTCGCCTGCCACGCCTCATCGAGCGTGTGCAGAGCGACGTTGGCGAGCAACGGTGAGATTGGCGACCCCTGCGGGGTGCCCGCCTCGATCGCGGACACGATCCCGCCCTCGAACACCCCCGCCCTCAGCCAACCCCGCAGCAGCTTCAACATCCGCCGATCGCACACCCGCCGCTCGATCTGAGCGACCAAGGCGTCCGTCTCGATCTGGTCGAAACAGCTTTGGATGTCGCCGTCAAGCGCCCACACCTTGCCCGAGTTGACTGTCCTCCTGA
>CAWGLB010000006.1:0-483430 GCA_963823315.1 uncultured Solirubrobacterales bacterium
CTCTGCCCGACTGGCCGCGAGGCCCAATCGAGCGCGTTCTTGAGCACCCCAGGAATTGAGCCGTTGTACTCAGGGGTGGCGATCAGGATCCCGTCAGCCGCGGCGATCGCCTGGCGCAGGTGCGCGACCGCGGCATCGGCCGGCTCGACATCGCGGTCGGCGTCGTAAGGCGGGAGATCCCCCAGGCCTTCGTAGAGCTCCAGCTGCACGCCGGGCGGCAGCCTCCTGGCCGCCGCCCGGAGCAGCTTTGCATTGTGGGACCCGCGGCCCCATGAGCCTGGCTTGACGCAGTGGCAAACTGGGCCCTGATGCTCACCCTGGCGACCGATTGGGCCACGATCTCCTCGCTGGCCACCGCCGGCGGCACGCTCGTCCTGGCGATCGCCACGTTCGCTTCGGTTCGGTCCGCCAACCGCTCTGCGCGGGTCGCGCAGGAGGCGCTTCAGGAGCAGCGCCGCCCTGTGCTCGCTCCATCGCGGCTCGAGGATCCGGCGCAGAAGATCATGTTCATGGAGGGGCACTGGGTACGCGCCGAGGGTGGCCGCGCCGCGGTCGAGCACGTCGAGGGCACCGTCTATTTGGCGATCAGCCTGAGGAACGTCGGCAGCGGCATCGGCGTGTGCCAGGGCTGGATCGTGAGAGCCGGGGAGCCGACGACGAGAGTGCCGCCGACCGCCGCCGCCGACTTCCGTCCGCAGTCGCGCGACCTGTACGTCCCGGCCGGTGACATCGGCATGTGGCAGGGAGCGTTGCGTAAGGCGGACGATGCGGTGCGAGCGGATGTCGCAAAGGCGATCGACTCGCGCGAGCCGCTTGTCGTGGAGCTGCTCTACTCAAACCAGGTCGGCCAGCAGTGGACGATCACCAGGTTCGGGCTGATCCCGGCCCACGACGTGTGGATGGCGAACATGAACAGGCACTGGTATCTCGATTGGGACGGACCCCGGGCGGAGCGCGACAACGAGGCAGCCGTGGAGGAGGTCCTGCGCGACCAGGCCCTGGCCGCCGACCGCCGCGAGGCCGAAAGCCAAGCCACCGCGGCTGGACGCGATGGCCTGCCGTCAGCGGACCTTCGAGGCACCACGGACGCCGACGGCCAGCCCGCCGCCGCCGAGCTCGAGGGCGCCTGAGGCCGGTCGTCGTGGACGGCACGCAGGCTCACCATCGGGCGCGTTGGCGACTCACGCCCCTCGGGCTGATACTCGCCGTGGTGACAGTCGCCATGGCCATACTCGCGCTCGTCACCAACAGCACGCTCTTCGTCATCGCCCTGATCGTGGTGGTCTTCGTCTGGGCGGCGGTGCTCAGCTCGAGCTATCCCTCCACCCGCATCGGCCGCTTTCCCGGTTCCGGCGAGGATGTCGGACGCGAAGCGGCCAAGCAGTACGAGCGCGAACACGGCTTCTGAGGCTCGCCGCCGCGCCCGAGCCCCCTGTTGTGGATGAAACTGCGCTTATCCCTGGGCGCTCCGAGCGGCCTCGAAGGGTGCGCGGTCGAAGATGAAGTGGCTGTGGACGATCTTTCCATCGCGCACGGTCACGCATTCGGCGCCAGGTGCCCGCTTGACCGGGATCGTCTCGGTGTCATACATCACGATTGCGGTTTGCTCGTCGCCGAACGCAGCGATCAAGCTCGCACTACGGAGGATCTGTACGAACGGCCCCATGAATGCCCGATAGGCGTCGGCCCCTTCGATGCGCCCCGCCGGTGCTTCACACACGATCCCCTCAGAGATGTGGCTCATCGCTCGCTCAAAGTCCTTGCTGGTCCAGGCGTCGTAGTAGGCGAGCGCCACCTCGAGGGCGGGACTCGATGCTTCACTCATCACGGCTCCTTGTGGTCGGAGAGGCATCGCCTTCTGGGAACAGAAGCTGCGCACGAACGGCGGCGTCGATCACCAGCTGTGCATCGAGCCGAGCGCGAGTCAGCGGAATCTCGCCGGAAGGCCACTCGCACACGAGCTCAAGCTCGCCACGCGGCGGCAGCGGCCACACCCAGTACCCCTGGCGCCAGCTGGCACCCCCGCCGCCGCTTCCACTCAGCGCCCACATCACCGGGCCACTAGGGGTCTCGTCGGGGCGATAAGGCGGGCCGCTGATGCTCGTGGCCTTGCCGCCGTCGGCGAACTGCAACCCAATCCGGAGCAGTCGGGGCGGGAGCTCATCGCGCTTTTCGCCAACTCTGGGCCAGTGGCGACCGAAGAGGTCAAGGTCGAACTCGTACTCGGCGCCCGCGGCGGCGACTACTTTGAGCTCGAACTCAAACCCCGAGGGATACGCGTCGAGATGAGTGATATAGATCGCGGCCTTACGCGACTGGGCGAGCAACAGCTCAAGCGCCACGACCCCCGGCAGGGTTTCCTCCGGCGGGCCGCTCCAGGGTGGCCGTCGGTAGGACCTGGGTGGCTTGGACGGCGGCGGAGGAGGCTGGAAGAACTGGCTACTCACGGACCGCGCCCGAGCGTATCTGCCATGCAGTCAGCTCGTCTTCAGATCGCGAGTAGGTGACGATGGGCAACGTCAGGGAGGTGGCATGAACATCGAGTTCCTCTCGACGGTGGCGGTGATCACGCCCGATCCGTCCGCCAGTCGCAATCTGTACGTGGATGCGCTCGGGCTGCCGCTGAAGAGCCAGGGCGGCGACTACCACCACAGCGAGCAGATCGCGGGCTGCAAGTCTTTCGGTATCTGGCCGCTGTCTCAGGCCGCCGAAGCGTGCTTCGGGACGACGCAGTGGCCGCCGGGGCGCCCGGTGCCACAGACCAGCATCGAGTTCGACGTCGCGGACGCCGCGGCTGTGGGTCCGGCGGCACGAGAGCTCGAGCAAGCCGGCTACGAGCTGCTGCACCCGGCGCGTGAGGAGCCCTGGGGTCAGACGGTCGCCAGGCTGCAATCGCCCGAAGGCGCGATCATCGGAATCTCATACGCCCCTGTGCTGCACGACCAAGGCTGACTGGTTTTTCGCGGAGCGCGGCGAGCGTTACGAGCACGAAGCCCGCCAGGTCGAGTGGGATCCGGATGCCGTGCAGCCGGTCCCAGCGCTTACGCAGACGGCGCCATTCCGCCGGGTCTCCGCGTTCCTCGTCCCAGCGGAAGACGCGTAGGTTGATCGGCATGTTCCCGAGCAGCGTGATCCCGAGCATGGCGCTGTAGCAGCCGCCGGCGGCGAGCGCCAATTTCGCCGATCGGCCGTGCAGACCTGCCGCGGCGACAAAGCACGACACGGTCGTCCCGGTCATGAGGAAGGGCTCGACGGTGCCGAAGCGCTTGTAGATCAACTTCTCGGCGCGGACTTGCTCGTCGTGCTTAAGTTTCCAAAGGGTCGGGTGGACGATGCCCCACGAGGTCAGCTCGCTGCCGGTGAGTACCCCGGAGAGCACGACTGCGCTAAACGAGCGGCCGTCCATGGGTCAAGTTGTACACCGGCCTTGGTCAAACGATTGTTGGTGGCGGACGGGCCGCCGAGGGATCGCCGGGCGCGGGTGGGGTCGAAGCTTGATCGGTTCGAGCCAATCCTCGAGCGTGTTCTTGAGGAGTGGCCGGCGGTCAAGGCGCCGCGGATGACCGAGATTCTTCGCGGGCACGGATATGAGGGCTCGGTCGACGTCGTCAAGCGCCCGACTGCGGGCGCTGCGACCGCCGCAGGGAGAAGGCCGGTGCAGCGGACGGGTTATCGGCCGGGGCAGGTGCTGCAGCTCGATTGGGCGGAGCTGCCGACCCGGCCGCGGATCGGCGGCAGGGAGCGGCGCGTCTATGCGCTGGTCGCCTCGTTGCCGTATTCGGGGGCGCAGTCGGCGCACTTCTCGAGCCCTGGTCGTGGGCTTTTTCAACGGTTTGACGTGGCTCGGCCTGCGTGGGCGGGTCGTACACTCCGGGTGGGGGCTAGCGGGGCCGCCTGCGAGATCCAGTCGAGAGGACGGTCAGGGGTACGAGTCGACGAGTGATGTGGCGGCTGATTGGTGCGCTTGGGCGGCTGGTGGGCGTCGTCGGTGTTTCACGCTGGGCGTCGTCGGTGTTTCACGCAGCAGGTTGGGTCAATTCGCGGTTGCGCTTGTGGCCTGCGCTACTGTCGCCGCCGCGCCCGTTGCGATCGCTGCGGATGCCGGTGGTACCGGCGGCCATTGGGGCCACGCCAAGGAAGTCGCGGGAAACCTCAACACCCGCGTGTCGGGGTCGTTGGATTCGATTGCGTGTCCCTCGGCCGGCAACTGTGCAGCCGGTGGGGAATACCGTGGGGCACGGCATGATGGCCAGGAGGCGTATGTCGTCAACGAGGTGAAGGGGAGGTGGCGTAAAGCTGAGGAGGTACCGGGCACGGCGAGGCTCAATAAAGACACGAGTGCTGAAACCATGTCGGTTTCGTGCGCTTCGGCCGGCAACTGCGCGGCGGGCGGGTACTACTCGACGAATTCGGGGCAGCGGCCGCTTCAAGAGCCCTTCGTGGTCAACGAGGTGAAGGGGCGTTGGGGCAGGGCCGAGAAGGTCCCAGGCATGTCCAAGATGAATCGCGGGGGCGCCGAGATCGAGTCGGTCTCCTGCTCTTCGCCCGGCAACTGCTCGGCCGGAGGGCTGTACGGCCCTTCGGGCCCACTTTCGTGGGGGCTCTTTGTGGTCAACGAGGTGAAGGGGCACTGGGGCAAGGCCGAGGAGGTGCCCGGAACCGCCAAACTCAATAACGGAAACACCGCCTGGCTGTACTCGCTCTCCTGCCCCTCGCCAGGCGACTGTGCGGCCACCGGGCAATACGGAGTACGAGGCGGGTCGCAGGCGTTTGTCGTCAACGAGGTCAAGAGACACTGGAGAAAGGCCGAGGAGATCCCCGGCCTCGCCAGGCTCAACACCACTGATGGGGCAAACGCCTACTCGATCTCCTGCGCTTCAGCGGGCAACTGTGCGGCGGCCGGGTCTTACACGGGCGGATCGCTGGTGCAGCAGGCGTTTGTCGTGAACGAGAGAAGAGGGGTCTGGGGCGACGCCAAACCGATCCCCGGTCTCCGCGCCCTGAACACCGGTCAGGGCGGAGATGGCAATGTCAATGCGATCTCCTGCTCCTCTGCCGCCGATTGCGCAGCCGGCGGCACCTACCTCGACAAGGAAGGCCATGTCCAGGCGTTTCTCGCCAACGAAAGAAACGGGATTTGGCGCCGGGCCACGGAAGCGCCAGGGACGGCGAGACTGAACGCCGGCGGAATCGCAGGCGTCGACGCGATCTCATGCTCTCGCGGCGGAGCCTGTCGCGCCGGAGGGACTTACTCCACCAGGCCACGGTCGGGGGACACCTTCTACTTCGAGGCATTCGTCGTCAACTACATGCCACCACGTCCCTAGCGACGGCGAGCAGTCCCGACCCGCCGTGGGCCCGGTGCTGCGCCGCGCAAGTCTCGAGGCTGGCTGCGGACAGGGAGGATTGGGATCACGCGAGCGGGTTGTGATGGATCTCTCGTCCTCGTGGTTGGGGAGAACGTTGGTTGTGGAGAATCCGCCGGTGCGCGATTGTGACCCGATCGCTGAGCTGGTGAGCCAACCCGACGCTCGCGGGCTCTTTGCCCGACCTCGGTGGCATATTGCGCCGGACGACGGGGCGATCACCGAGCAGCGGGGGCGGCAAGAGGACTGTAGCTCGGCAGCTTGCCGGCGCCGCCGTCCGGGGCGACGATGGAGGAGGTCCGGGATGACGGACGGAATGGGGACTTACGCAACAGCTCAGTTGGCGGTCACAGTTTCGAGGCTCGTGAGTTAAACGGGGCGTGGTGTCATCTCAGAGTCGGATCGATGCTGACCTGCTGCAGGCGTCGAGCTCAGACGCCGCGGCATCGCCGCTTTCTACGAGCGGAACGAATTGGCCGTAGTTGGCTACCTCGCCCGCCGGGTGTCTGATGCCGGGATCGTCGCCGACTGACGGCCGCGGTCTTCGCTTCCGCGCTGTGCGCTGCTTCGCGTTATAGCCCCAATCAGTCCACGCAGCGGCTGGCTAGTTTACGATCGCCCACAATACGCTCGCTAGCAGCCTTCGTCGGCGGCGCTTCGAGGCCGGGCCAGGCGACGGCTTGGCATTCGCGACACGGTGAGCTTCGCGTACGTCGTGCTCGCGGGCGGATGGCCGTAGGCGAGAAGCGACGGCTGGCTTGAGCAGCTGCTTGCGCGGCTGCCGCGCGAGCAGGCGCACACGATCCGCTCGCAGATACGCCACGAGCGACCAGATCTGGAACCGCGAGTTCGCTGATCTCGGAGATCTCGAATCGCAAGCGAGCACCGCGACCTCCGAGACTGACGCGGGAAGTAACGCGGAGAAGGGACCATGATCTTGCTGCCGACCGCCGCGTCAGCTCGAACAGGCCGCCGAGCGCCAATGGCGGGGCGTGACCGTCGCTGGGGCCTTCGAGGGCCACGCCATCCTTTCGGCCTAGCCCAAGTCGTCCCCGCAATCGCCGCGATCGCGGCGCTCGGCGTGGCGGCTCTCTTCGTCGTGCTGCTTCATCATTCAGCTCCGAGAACCGCCCCCACCTCCAGCTCTGGAGCGGCGCGGCCGCTACTTGAAGGCAACGGCATCGGCGGCGTCAAATTTGGCCAATCGCAAGCCACTGCCACCTCGCAGCTCAAGAGAGTGCTCGGTCGACCAGCCAGCATTACGCCCGGCGTCTGCGGCTTCGGTCCGGAGATCACGTGGGCCGGCGCGGATATCAAGCCCAGACGCTTCCCCGCCGGCCATCGCCTCTTCCGCGCCCAGCTGATGGTTGCGTTCAGGGATTCGAGGTTTGTCGGGTATGCGTACCTAGACGACAAATACCTGCCGCCCAACGGCCCAGCAAGCGAAGTGAGCATGCCGCTTCCACACTCAGGACGCGAGGAAGTGCTGACGGATCGTGGCTGATGCTCGCGACCACGAGGGGCCAAGACCACAGGGGACCCCATTTCGCGTGGCCGGCGCCTATACGGAGGTGCATTTACGGAGAGTTATCGCGAGCAGGGAACGCCGCCCGAACCCCGACTTACCCGCCTCCCGGTATGGGGAGCGGATACCGCCACCGGACGGCTCATCGGAGCGATCTGGCAGACACGCCAGCGGGCCCGCGACGAACCTACGGCAGTGTTCAAGCAACCTCGGGTCAATTGGCGCGGGGCTGGGGCAACACACCCTGCGGTTCCAAATAGAGCGCGACGGTACCTCACGCCCGGGACGCGCACGTCGTCGGCGTCGTCAAAACCTGTGGCGGCGCCCCGCGCGGCCGGTGCCGAGCGGAGAAGGCCGGCTTAGTATTCGTCGTCAACTCGGGCAACAAGGTCGTCGCTCGCCAGCGAGTCACCGGGACTGGACGGTTCTCGTTCTGGCTGGTGCCCGGACGGTACGTGCTCCGTCCGAACAAGGCGAACGGTTTGCCGCTCCGCCCGGTGACCGCCGTCGCCCACACGACGAAAACGGCCAACATCATCTTCAGCATTCCGTAGAAGCCAGCCTCAAGACTGGGTGGCCTGCTCGGTCGCAGACGGGTCCGCGAGCTGGAATGCCTCCGCTACCAGGCGCGCGTCCTCCTCGCGCGGCGCATAGTGCAGGTACTTCATCGTCGTCTGGATGTCGGCGTGGGCCATCCACTCCTGGACGCGGCGGATGTCGGCCTTGGCGATCATGCGCGTGCCAAACGTGTGACTCAATGGGTGGCCCGCCGGCGACCCGGACGAAGGCCTAGCGGCCCCGTCCGATTCACGCCGGCCCAATCTTCCTCTGCACCTGGCGGCCATCCGGCAGCCTGTACTTCGCGTGCCAGAAAGGCTCGCGCGCACGATCGACGCGGAACACGTGACCGGTCGGTGGTCGGATAGCCGACGCCATCGAGGGCCCATCCCACGCGGAGCCCGGCATCATATTGGGGACACGTTTTCCACCAGCGCCGTCGACACCCCCACAAAAACGAGCGGGGCTTCCGTAAGCCCTCTGTCGGACTCGAACCGACGACCCCTTCCTTACCATGGAAGTGCTCTACCAGCTGAGCTAAGAGGGCGAGCATCGGACGCCGCATCGGCGTCGGATGACGTCGTTGGATCTTAGACCGCTCGCGTTACCCGGCGGGCGGCACACTTATGTCCGCTGCCCCGATGGGCCCCGATGGCTCAGCCGTAATGCGCGGCGGCGTTGATGAGCCAGCTGGTGCCGAAGCGGTCGACGCACATGCCGAATGTGGCGCCCCAGGGTGCCTTTTCGAACGGCACCGCGACGGTGCCACCGTCGCTCAACTGCTGCCAGTAGCCGCGCAACCTCGCCTCGTCATCCCCGCTGAGCGAGACCGACACACCGGCTTGGGGCCGGTAGTCCATGCCGGCGGGCGTGTCGGCGGCCATCAACACCAAGCCATCGGGAGCCTCGAGCTGCGAGTGCATGACCTTCTGCTGGTCGGTCGGGTCCGCGGACGGGTTGAAGTCGGCGAATGTCGAAACGGTGAGCTCTCCACCGAATACCGACTGGTAGAAGGTCATCGCCTCCCGCGCGTTGTCGCGGAAGTGCAGGTACGGGTTCAGTCGCACTGTCATCTCGAGTCTCCCTGTCGCCGGAATGCGGTCAGAGTTCGCTCCTCGGGGCCGGTCGCAAATCACCCGAGGCACAGATGGCGGGGGCAGGATTCGAACCTGCGAAGGCTGAGCCAACGGATTTACAGTCCGTCCCCTTTGACCGCTCGGGAACCCCGCCGGGGCTGCCGAGTCTAGCCAGGCGATGCTGACCCAACGACCGCGGCCGCGCGCGGCGGTCCCGACCTACGCCAAACCCTACGACGCGTCTCTGAGGCGCTGGGCCTCGGGCAGGGCCTCCAGCTTCTTGAGCGTGTGGTTCTCGATCTGGCGGATGCGCTCGCGCGTCACGTTGAAGGCGCGACCGACCTCCTCGAGCGTGTAGGCGCGCTCGCCCACGAGCCCGAAGCGCATCTCGATCACCTCGCGCTCGCGCTCGGGCAGGGCCGCGAGCGCGCGGCGCAGGTTCTCGCGCCGCAGTCGCTCCGCCGCGAGCTCAAAGGGTGACTCGGCCGTCTGGTCCTCGACGAAGTCGCCGAGCTCCGAGTCCTCTTCCTCGCCGATCGGCTTCTCGAGCGAGACGGGCTGCTGCGCCATGCGCAACACGTCGCGTACCTCGCGCACCGTCGTATCCAATTCGCCGGCGATCTCATCGGGTGTGGGCTCGCGGCCGAGCTGCTGCACCAGCTGGCGCTCGACATGGATGACCTTGTTGAGCCGCTCGACCATGTGCACGGGGATGCGGATCGTGCGCCCCTTGTCGGCGATCGCGCGCGTGACCGCCTGCCGGATCCACCAGGTCGCGTAGGTCGAAAACTTGTAGCCGCGGCGGTAATCGAACTTCTCCACTGCGCGGATCAGCCCCATCGAACCCTCCTGAATCAAATCCAGGAATGTGAGGCCCCGCCCCAGGTAGCTCTTGGCGATCGAGACGACCAGCCGCAGGTTGGCCTCGATCATCTGCTGCTTGGCTCGCATATCGCCGCGCTCGATGCGCCGCGCCAGCAGCACCTCCTGCTCGGCGGTCAGCAGGTCGACGCGGCCGATCGCCCGCAGGTACAGCCGCAGCGAGTCGAGGCTCGGCTCGACCGTGAGGTCGATCTCCGCCCGGCGCGGCGGGTCCGCCCGCGAGGCACCGTTCTGCGAAGCGGTCGTCTCGATCCCGCCGCCTTCGGACCGCGCCGGCTGCCCGTCGGCGTCGACGATCTCGATGCCCTGCTCGTCCAGATAGGCGTGCAGCTCCTGGATCTGCTCCTTCGAGACCTCGGCCTCCTCCAGCGAGGTGGCGAGCTGCTCGAAGGTGAGAAACCCTCGCTCCTGCCCTTCGGCGATAAGTCCGCTGAACTCATCGAGCTCGGCAATCGGCACCTCATCCGAGAGCAGCCCGATCTCCTCGTCACTCACCTGGAACCCCCCCTCTTTGACCTGCCCCAAAAACCGCCCCACCCATCCGGTTCCCTCCTGACTCTCCCATCAGAGGCCGGAAGTGATACCACAAAGATCTAATTTGTCGACCTAAGCGGGGAATATGCAGCTCCGCGATTTTCGCCGCGGCCTCCGCAGATCGACGGCCAAATCCGGTCCCACTAACCTTCAAGAGCGATGACATCGACTCACGCAACTGAGTCGCTGGTCGCAGACGTGCAGGCGCGGCGACCGGCCGTGCAGGTCAGTCTCTCGCGCGCGGGCGTCACCGGCGTGGAGAAGGTCATTCGCCTGCGCCACAACGGTGTGGAGCAACTGTTCTCGGCACGGTTCGAGTGCGTCGTCGACCTCGGGCCCGAGCAAAAGGGCGCGCACATGTCGCGCTTTGAGGAAGTCATCAACGACGTGATCGGCGAGGTGGTCCTCAACGAGACCACCTTCAAAGCGGAGACGCTCGTGCAGCACATCGCCGAGCGCGTGCGCGAGCGCCAGGGCGCCCGGCGGGCAGAGGTATCGGTAGAAGCGCGCTTTCCCGAGCACAAGCCGGCGCCGATGTCGGGCATCCAGACGCAGGAGCTCTACTCGCTGCACGGCTCCGCGGTCGCATCGGAGCTCGGCACTCGCCGCTTGATCGGCGTGACCGCGCAGGGCATGACGGCGTGCCCGTGCGCGCAGGAGATGGTGAGTGCGCGCGCCAGAGAGCGGCTCGAGCAAGACGGCTTCACCGACGAGGAGATCGAGCGCGTGTTCGCGGCGGTACCCGTCGCAAGCCACAACCAACGCGGGCTCGGCACGCTGCTGATCGGCTGCACCGAGTCATGCACAGACGAAATCGAAGCGGTCACGTTGCTCGAGATCGTGGAGGGCGCGATGTCGTCCGAGATCTACGAGCTGATGAAGCGCTCGGACGAGGTCTCGGTGGTCGAGAAGGCCCACCGTCAACCGCGCTTTGTCGAGGACTGCGTGCGCGAGATGGTGCGCGGGGTGGTGGAGCGCCTCCCCGGTCTCGACGATCGCGCCTTCGCCTCGGCCCGTCAGGTGAACCTCGAGACGATCCACCAGCACAACGTGGTCGCCGAGCGCTTCGGCACGCTGGCCGAGCTCCGTCGAGAGCTCGAGTCAGGAGTTCCAGCGCCGCAGCACACCAGCCGCCGCGCGTGGCTCGACCAGGTTCCGTAGGCGCGAAACTACTCGGCCGCGCGCGTGGGGCCCGCCGCGCGAACGCGCTCCTGGCGGTGCAGCCCGAAGAAGTAGTCGAGCCCCGAGAGCACGGTCACCACCACCGTGACATAGACCAGCAACTTGACCGCCAGCGGCCCGCTGCCGACCGTGATCAGGACGATCACCATCGCCACCTGGAGCGCGGTCTTCAGCTTGCCAAGCGCGCTCGCGGCGATCACCGTCCCCTGCTGGGCGCCGGCGGCGGCGCGCAGCACCGTGACCGCGAGCTCGCGCGAGATGATCACCATCGCCACCCATGCCTCGAGCCGGGAGCGCGAGACCAGCGCGATCAGGGCCGCGACGATCAGCAGCTTGTCGGCGATCGGGTCCATCAGCTTGCCGAACGTCGTGACCCAGTTGCGCGAGCGCGCCAGGTAGCCGTCGAGCGCGTCCGTCAGCGACGCGACCGCGAACACGATCGCCGCGAGCAGATCGCCCCCCGCGGTCTTGCCGAGCAGAGCGACGACCACCACCGGGACCAGCAGGATGCGCACGACGGTGAGCACATTGGGCAGGTTGAGCGGGACCATGGCCTCTCAACGCTACCCCGTCGGCCGGGGAGAGACCACCTTCGAGGGTGTCGTTAGGGTTAGGGCATGCGCATGCAACTGATTCCCATGGTGATCGAGCGGACCGCGCGCGGTGAGCGCGAGTTCGACATCTACAGCCGCCTGCTGAACGAGCGCATCATCTTCCTCGGCACGCCGATCGACGACCAGATCGCCAACCTGGTCGTCGCGCAGCTGCTGCACCTCGAATCCGAGGATCCCGACAAGGACATCTCGATCTACGTCAACTGTCCCGGCGGGTCGATCTACTCCGGCCTCGCGATCTACGACACGATGCAGTTCATCAAGCCCGAGATCCAGACGATCTGCATGGGCATCGCGATGTCGATGGGATCTCTGCTGCTCACCGGCGGAACCAAGGGCAAGCGCTTCGCGCTTCCCAACAGCCGCCTCTTGATCCACCAGCCCTCGGCGGGCTTCGAGGGGCAGTCGACAGACATCGAGATTCACGCGCGCGAAATCCTCAACATCCGCGGCCGGATCGACGAGATCTACGCGCACCACACCGGGCAGCCGGTCGAGCAGGTCCATGACGACATGGAGCGCGACAGGTTCTTCAAGGCCGACGAGGCCGTCGAATACGGCCTTATCGACCGCGTTATCGAGCACCACTGAGGAGGAGGGTCTATATGGCAATGGCGGAGCGCAGCGCGCAGTGCACCTGGGAGGGCGACCTCGCGCATGGCAACGGAACTGTCAGCGGCAACAGCGGCGCGCTGGCCGATCTGCCGGTGAGCTGGGCGTCGCGGACCGAGCGCTCGGCCGGACAGACGAGCCCCGAGGAGCTGATCGCGGCGGCGCATGCCTCGTGTTTCTCGATGGCCCTCTCCCACGAGCTCGCCCAGGCAGGCAACGCGCCCGAGCGCCTGGAGGTGACCGCGCGCGTGACGCTCGATGAGCGCGACGGAGCGCCGACGGTGACGGGCTCCGAGCTGACCGTCACCGGACGGGTCCCGGGCATCGACCAGGAGCGCTTCACGCAAGCCGCCACCAATGCCGGCAAGCAGTGCCCCGTCTCGCGCGCGCTGGCGGGGCTCGACATCAGCGTTCAGGCCACGCTCTCCTGATCTTTTTAAAAGCCGCCGGCACATGTGCCGGCGGCCCGGCCGAGCATGCTCGGCCGGCGGGCGGGCGCATGCGCCCGCCCGAACTACATGACGGGATGCTCGATCGCGCCCAGCCGCTCGATCTCGATTCGCACCACGTCGCCCGAGGCGAGGAAGCGGGGCGGATCGAACCCCATCCCGACGCCAGACGGAGTTCCGGTGAGGATCAAGTCGCCGGGCGCGAGCGTGCAGGTCTCGGAGATGAAATCGACCAGCTCCCGACAGCCGAAGACCATGTCGGCGGTGGTCGAGTCCTGGCGCAGCTCGCCGTTGACCCACGTGCGCAGGCGCAGGTTCCCAGGGTCTCCGACCTCGTCGGCGCTCGTGATCCAGGGGCCGTAGGGGCAGAAGGTGTCCGCGCCTTTGGCACGAGTCCATTGCGGCTCGCGGCCCTGCAGATCGCGCCCGGTCACGTCGTCGGCGATGCAGTAGCCGCCGATCTCACCGTCCGCGCCGATGACGATCGTCAGCTCGCCCTCGTAATCGAGGCGACGGACGACCTCGGGGCAGCGGATCGGACCGCCCGGAGGCGCGACCGAGCCGGGGACCTTGACGAACACGATCGGGCGCTCCGGCTGCTCGGCGCCCGTCTCACGGGCGTGCTCGGCGTAGTTGAGGCCGATCGCGTAAATCGCGCGGGGCGCGGGGACCGGCGCGAGCAGCGTCACCTCCTCGAGCGACCACGACTCGCCCCCGTGCGGGGGCGGTGACCCCGAGCGAAGCACGTCGAGCACGGTGATCCCCTCGCCGAACGCGGTCACGCGCCCATCCACCACCTCGCCGCCCACCGGCGTCTCGCTCCCGGGCGGCGTGAAGTGCGCGAGTTTCACCCGCGGGAGCCTACCCGGCTGCAGCTCGCGGGGTGGCTCAGCTGCCCGGCGCGCTGACGAGGCTCTCCGACGCCTCGACGTGCGTCACGGGCAGCCCGACGTCCCTGATTTTCGAGACCAGATCGAGCTTTAACCAGCGCGAGATCCGTCTGGGGAGGGTCGAGACGATGATCTCGTCGTACTCGCCGCCGGCGATCTCGGTTTGGATGGCTGTCATCGGCCCGGGCACCCCGAGGCTGCCCGTGACCTCATGACCGATGGCCTCCGAGAGCTTCGGGAGCGCTTCGTTCAGCGCGCGCATCGCCTCGTCATCCTCGGCGAGCCCCACGGCATCGACGAGCCTGCGCTTACCGTGGGGGTGCTCGCGCGGGACGAGGAGGTGAAACCGCGCCGGCCCGCGCTCGGCGCGGGCCCGGACCGCTTCCAGGAGTGCCTCGCTGGCGGCGGTCTGATGCGCGACGATCAGGACTCGGACAGGCTCGGCCATCGGTCACGCCCAGTATCCCACCAAGTGACTATCCGCTCAAGCTCAGAACAGGGGATCCTGGCCCGGCGCCGGGCCGCCCCGCCGGCGCGCGCTGGGGCCCTCCAGCTCGAGCGAGGAAGCAAGGTCAGCGGCGATCGCGCCCTCTGAGCGGGAGGCGACCAGGGGCTGCTCGATACCATCGATGTAGACGAGCGTGCGGCGGCCGTCACCCCGCTCTGTGCCCTCCAGGGGGATCAGCGCGTAAACGCGATCGGCGCGCACGAACTTGCCATAGCCGAGCGCGACCATCGGTGCTGTGCCACGGACCGACACAGCAAGATCGTACGCGGCTGCGTCTAAGATGGGCCAGGACGCTTGGATCTGGGCCTCGCGTCCAGGGGTGCTGCTGACGCTCGCGATTCATCACCAATCGCATCCATCACTTAGTGAGTCAAGCTGCTTAGAACGCCAGTCCATAAGCGTCCGCTAGTCCGCTTATCGGCGGCCGGACTCGCCCTGCTGGGGCTCGCGGCGCTCGTGCTGTGGGCGCTTGGCGTGGGTTCCTCGTCGCGTCCTTGGGTCTCGCTTGGCGCCAAGCCCGACCGCGCCTACTTCAGCGCGGTGCACGCCTGCAAGCGGGTGTTCAAAGCCGCGCCCGACCAGAGGACCTGCAGCGAGCTCGCGCTGTACCCGAACTCCTCCACCCTGCTGGCGGGGGCCGTACCGTCGGTCGCCAAAGCCGCCCACGAGGGGCTGTACGAGTTGATCGGCTGGAGGCCGGGACCCGGGGGAACGGGGAGCTGGAACACCAGTGGAAAGAGCCACGTCGAGTGGAACTACACCAGCGGCCTGTGGGGCGGCAGCGAGCTCTCCCACTGGTGGCAGTCGGCGATCGTGATGCGCACGCTGGTGCGCTACCTCGAGCACACCAACACGACCAGCCCGATCTTCCAAACGGTGCTCGAGCGCACGTACAAAGTCCAGGTCCAGCACCCCTGGGCGATCGCGCTGCCCCGCTTCGTCAACGCCTTCGGCGACGACACGGGGTGGTGGGGCCTGGCCTGGCTCGAGGCCTCGAACTATGAGCTGCACTACCTGCACAACTTGAGCGACGCCCGCACCTTCCTCTCCACCGCGGAGTACGACGCGCACTGGATGCAGGGGATGAAGAAGTCGTGCGGGGGGTACGTGTGGGAGAAGGGCTTTCCCACCAACACCGTCACCAACGCCGAGTTCATCTCGTTGGCGGCGGAGCTGTACGCCTTCCGCAACGCGCCGGGTCCGTTCCACGATGTGGCCAAGGCGCAGGCCTGGCTGCGCGCCGCGCGCTCAGACCTCAACTGGCTCGAGCACTCCGGTCTCGTCAACATGCAGCGAGGCAGGGTCTCCGACCACCTGACCACCTCCTGCCATCTGGTCGGCGGCCCCCTCACGTACAGCGAGGGAATGACGGCGGAGGCGCTTATCCAGATGGGGAACGCGCTGCATCAGCCCGCCTACTATCGCCAGGCAGAGCCCTTCCTGAGCTTTGTGACCACGCGGCACAAGAGCAACATGGACACCCCCAAGGGGATCCTGCAGGAGCCGTGCGAGAGCCAGAAGTCGCTGTGCCTGCCGAAGTATCAGCCGCGCTCGAGCCTCGCCGGCACGCCTGGCGAGAGCTACCTGGACCAGCTCACCTACAAGGGGATCGTCGCGCAGGCGCTCGATGACTATGTGTGGGTGACGCACTCGTCGCATTACGAGAGCTACCTGCGCCGACAGGCCACGGCGATCGTCAACAACGCGATCACGGACGGAAAGGGCCGCCCGGGCAACTGCCACTCGCCGAGCTCCTGCCAGTTCATCTTCTACTGGGGCTCGCCGCTCAGCCCCAGCCGCCCCATGGAGGTCGACGGCGCCACGCAGATGAGCGCGCTGGCCGTCTTCTCGGGCGTGCTGCCGCGTGCGCCGCAGACGACGCCCACGGAGCCCTAGTCGAGGATCTCCTGCAGGCGCTGCTCGAGCGCCCCTGCCAGCACCTCGCGCACCGGTCCCTGCTCGAAGCGCTCGACGAGCGCGGCCAGGAAGCCCTCGATTACGAGCCGCTTGGCGACGGGCTCTTCGAGGCCGTGCGAGCGCAGATAGAACAGCTGCTCGGGGTCGACTTGAGCGACTGCGGCCGCGTGCGTACAGCGCACGTCGTTGGCCTGGATCTCGAGCCCGGGGATGGCGTCGGCATGAGCGCGCTTTGAGATCAGCAGGTTGCGCGACTCTTGGAAGGCGTCGGTCTTCTGCGCCCCGGGATCGACGATGATGTTGCCCTTCCAGACCGCCGTCGCGCGTCCGCCCAGCACGCCGCGGAAGGCGAGGTCGGAGGTGGTGTTCGGCGCCGCGTGCTCCTGGGTCGTGTCAAAGTCGATGTGCTGGCGGGCGGCGGCGGCATAGGCGCCCGTCACCCGCGCCTCGGCACCGGGGCCGTCGAGCCGTGTCTCCATGCGCACGCGACCGTGGCCTGAGCCGAAGCCCAGCGCGACCCAATCGAGCGATCCGTCGCGGCCGACCTCTGCTCGATGGGTGCCGAAGATCCAGCTACGCGTCGACAGATGCTGGCCGCAGACGAAGCGCAGATGCGAGCCCTCGCCCACTCTCAGCTCGATCACGCTGTTGAAGAGGGCGTCGAGCTCGGGCGAGGAGGAGAGCTGCTCTTCCCACACCTCCGCCTGCGCGCCCTGCTCGAGCACGACCAGCGTGCGCCGTTGAAGCTCGCTCTTCGGAGCGCTCTGGATCGCGCTCAACAGGATCGGGCGCTCCAGCGCGACACCTGCCGGCACGTACACGAAGGCGCCGTCGCCGAGGCCGGCCTCGTTGCGGGCGACGAACAGGTCGTCCTCGGGCCTCACCAGAGAACCGAGGTGGCGCTCCACCAGATCGGGGTGCTCGTGAGCGGCTCGGTCAAGCGGGCTGACGATCACGCCCGCAGGCAGCTCCTGCTCACCCGGGGCGATCGCGTGCTCGAGCGCGAACAGCGGCTGCCCCGCACCGTTGCCGGCGGCCGCCCGCCCATATGCGCCTAGGTCGAGGTCGGATAGGTCGGTGAACTCCCAGCCGGGCCGGCCTTTGAACTGGGGCAGCTCGAGGCCCGCCAGTCGCTCCCGCGCTCGCGCCCGCCGGTCCGTCAGAAGCTGTGGCTCCGCGGCGCGAGCCGCGCTAGCCAATCGAGCCCTCCATCTGCAGCTCGATCAGCCGGTTCATCTCGACCGCGTACTCCATCGGCAGCTCCTTGGTGATCGGCTCGATGAAGCCATTGACGATCAGCTTTGAGGCCTCGTCCTCTGGGATGCCGTGCGAGCGCAGGTAGAAGAGCTGATCGTCGCCCACCTTGGACACGGTCGCCTCGTGGCCGACGTTGACGTCGTCCTCGCCGATGCGGATCGTGGGGTAGGTGTCCGAGCGGGACTGCTCGTCCAGCAGCAGCGCATCGCAGACGACCTTCGAGTGGGCACCGTGGGCGCCCTTGGCCACCTCCAGCAGGCCCCGGTAGGAGCCACGCCCGCCGTCCTTGGAAATCGACTTGGCGAAGATGTTCGAGGTCGTGTTGGGGGCGGCGTGGATGATCTTGCCGCCCGCGTCCTGGTGCTGACCCGCGCCCGCGAAGGCGATCGAGAGGATCTCGCCGTGGGCGCGCTCGCCGAGCAGATAGATGCTCGGGTACTTCATCGTCAGGCGCGAGCCGAGGTTGCAGTCCACCCACTCCACAGTCGCGTCCTCGTGCGCCACGGCACGCTTGGTCACGAGGTTGAAGACGTTCGTGGACCAGTTCTGGACGGTGGTGTAGCGGATGCGCGCGCCGGGCCGGGCGATCAGCTCGACCACCGCCGAGTGGAGGCTCGAGCTCGAGTAGGTGGGCGCCGTGCAGCCCTCCACGTAATGCACGTAGGAACCGGGCTCGGCGATGATCAGCGTGCGCTCGAACTGGCCCATGTTCTCCGTATTGATGCGGAAGTAGGCCTGCAGCGGCATCTCCACGTGGACGCCCTCGGGCACGTACACGAACGAGCCGCCCGACCACACGGCCGAGTTGAGCGCCGCCAGCTTGTTGTCGTTGGGCGGGATTACGGTCGCGAAGTACTCGCGCACGATGTCCTCGTGCTCGCGCAGCCCGGAGTCCATGTCCATGAAGATCACGCCCTGCTTCTCCAGGTCCTCGCGCACCTGGTGGTAGACGACCTCGGACTCGTATTGCGCGCCCACTCCGGAGAGGAACTTGCGCTCGGCCTCGGGGATGCCGAGGCGATCAAAGGTCTTCTTGACGTCCTCGGGCACCTCGTCCCAGGAGCGGCCGGCCTTCTCGGAGGCGCGCACGAAGTAGTGGATGTCGTCGTAGTCGACCTCGGCCAGCAGCGGCGAGCCCCAGGTCGGCTGGGGGCGCGAGCGGAAGTGCTCGAGCGCCTTGAGCCTGAAGTCGCGCATCCACTGCGGCTCGGACTTGAACTCCGAGATCTTCTCGACGATCTCCCGGTTGAGGCCCTTGGGCGCCTTATAGAGGTAGTTCTCCGCGTCGTGGAAGCCGTAGCGCTCCTCGTAATCGGCGTTGATCCGCCCCAGCGCTTCGTTCTCTGTCAGAACCGGGCCCTGCGCGGGAATCGTCTCGGGAGTCGCCACTACTCCACCTCCACCTTGATCGTGTTCTCTTCAATGATCACCGGAAACGTGTCCACCGGAACATAAGCGGGCAAGGTCTTCGGACGCCCGGTCTTCAGGTCGAACAACGATCCGTGACGCGGGCACTCGATCGTGCACGCCTCCTGATCCAGATCACCTTCGACCAACGGGCCATTGTCGTGCGAGCAGCGGTCCTCGATCGCGTACACGGTGCCCGCACAGTTGAAGACGCCGATCTCGAGGTCCTCCCACTCGACCAGGCGCACCTCGCCCGGCTCGAGCTCGCTCACGGGACATACCTCGACAATCTGCGGCAACTGAATTCTCTTAAGTCCTAGCGTGGTGATCGGATTTCCTATGTTAGCGCCCTTGACCCCCCGTCCGCGGGGCGGCCGTCAGGGCGAGGAGCGCCTTTCCCGCGCGCTAGCCGAAGCCTTTGCTCGCGGCCTCGCCGGGCGAGCCGCTGGCAGGAGTCTCCGGCTCCCACGCCGCCTCGTGACCGAGCGAGGCGCCCTTCAGCACCTTCAGCGAAAGCAGGGCGCACTTCATGCGCGTAGCCGAGATATCGATCCCGAGCAGGTCGAGCACGAACGAGCGGTCGAGCCCGAGCAGGTCCGAGACCTTCATCCCCTTGACCTCGTCTGACGTCATCGAGGCCGCGGCCTGCGAGATCGCGCAGCCGTGTCCCGAGAAGCGAAGGTCCTCGATGCGATCGCCCTCGCCGACGGCCAGCCTGACCGTCAACTCGTCGCCGCACAAAGGGTTCAAGTCGTGGAACTCCAAATCGGCGCGCCCCAGCTCTTCTGCCGGCGGCGAGAAGTTGCGCGGGTGCTTGTAGTGCTCGAGGATGTTCTCGCGGTACAGGGCGTCGTCCATCGCGCTTCAAGCCTAGGGGATCGCTGTCAGCGGACCGGGGGCCCTAGAGCCGCAACACGCGCGCGACCGTCCCCAGCCCTTCCACCAGCCGCGCGACGTCGTCCGGCGAGTTGTGGATCGCGAACGATGCCCGCGTCGTCGCGGGAACTCCGAGCCGGCGCATCAGCGGCTGGGTGCAGTGATGCCCCGTGCGCACGCACACCCCCTCGCGCCCGAGGATCTCGCCGATGTCGTGCGGGTGCGCCCCGGCGAGCGTGAACGAGATCAACGCACCTCGCTGCGCTCTCGCGGGCGGTCCGTGCACCGTCAGCCCCGGGAACCTCCGCCAGCCGCGCCAGCGCCTCGGCGACGAGCGCCTCCTCGTGGAGGCGGATGCGATCGATCGAGATGCCGTTGATCCAATCGACGGCCGCCCCGGTTCCGATCGCCTCCGCGATCTGGGAGGTGCCCGCCTCGAACTTGTGCGGGAGGTCCGTCCAGGTCGATTCGTTGGCGGCGACCGTGCGGATCATGTGGCCGCCCCCGATGAACGGTGGCATCTGCTCGAGCAGCTCGCGGCGGCCGTGGAGGACGCCGATACCGGTGGGCCCGTAGGCCTTGTGCGCCGTCCAGGCGTAGAAGTCAGCGTCGATCGAGGGCAGGTCGACCGGCAGTTGCGGCACCGCCTGGGTGCCGTCGACGAGCACGGCCGCGCCGGCGGCGTGGGCTCGCTGCGCGATCTCGGCGACCGGGTTGATCGTGCCGAGGACGTTCGAGACGTGGACGATGCCGAGCAGCTTCGGGCCGCGCTCGAGAAGAACGTCGAGCGCATCGAGATCCAGCCTGCCGTCGTCGGAGACCGGCACGTAGGCGAGCTCGGCCTCGCGATCCTGGCATAGCAGCTGCCAGGGCACGATGTTGGAGTGGTGCTCCATCTCGGTCAGCACCACGAGGTCGCCGCGGTTGAC
Source organism: uncultured Solirubrobacterales bacterium (assembly GCA_963823315.1). Lineage (GTDB taxonomy): Bacteria > Actinomycetota > Thermoleophilia > Solirubrobacterales > Solirubrobacteraceae > Palsa-465. Next base: position 20,583 of record CAWGLB010000006.1, read on the forward strand.
GTTGAGCCGCCCCCAGGTATAGGCGACGAGGTTGATGCCGGCGGTCGCGTTGGCGGTGAAGATCGTCTCCTCGGGGGTCGAGCCGAGCCAGCGGGCGATCCTCTGGCGCGCGCCCTCATACAACTCGGTCGCCTCGACCGCAAGCGGGTACACGCCTCGGTGGATCGAGGCCCGCGAATGGGTGTAGTAGTGGGTGAGCGCGTCGATCACCGGCTGCGGCGTCTGCGAGGTCGCGGCCGAGTCGAGATAGGTGAGGGGATGGCCGTCGACGCGACGGTCGAGCACCGGAAACTGGGCTGCGATCTCGCCGAGCGCTTGCGCTGAAAGCGGGCCCGAGTCGGCGACGGTCGTCACGCAGCCACCTCCTCGGCGATCCAGCCGTAGCCCTTGGCCTCGAGTTCGTCGACCAGCTCGGGGCCGCCGCCCTTGACGATCCGGCCCTGGAACATGACATGCACGTGACTGGGCTGGACGAGATGCAGGATGCGCTGATAGTGGGTGATGATCAGCACGCCCATGTCGGGTCCGGCGACGGCGTTGACCCCGTTTGCCACCACCCGCAGGGCATCGATGTCGAGGCCTGAGTCGGTCTCATCGAGCACGGCCAGCTGAGGACGCTGGAGCGCCAGCTGCAGGATCTCCATGCGCTTCTTCTCGCCGCCCGAGAAGCCCTCGTTGAGGTAGCGGGTCGAGAACTCTCGCGGCACGCGGGTGAGCTCCATCGCCGCTTCCACGCGCTCGCGGAACTCCTTCAGCGCAATCGCGTCCTCTCCCCGCGCCTCGCGGTGAGCGTTCAGCACCGTGCGCAGGTACCTGGTGACGGTCACGCCGGGGACAGAAACCGGGTACTGAAAGGCCATGAACAGGCCCGCGCGCGCGCGCTCGTCCGGCTCGGCCTCGGAGATGTCGCGCCCGTCCCAGAGGATCCGTCCGGAGGTCACCTCGAGGCCGGGATGACCCATGATCGCGTTGGCGAGGGTCGACTTGCCCGACCCGTTGGGCCCCATCAGCGCGTGAATCTCGCCTTGGCCCACCGAGAGGTCGAGGCCGCGCAGGATCTCCTTCTCGCCCGCGCGTACATAAAGGTCCTGAATCTCAAGTTCTGGCATGTCAGCTTTGGTTGGTCGTCGTTGTTCAGGCGGCCGCTATGACCGTCGGGGATCCGGGGGCGCCTGGGGGCATGGGGTCTGGCTGATCGCGCTCTTGGCGGCGCGAGAACTCGACCAGTTCGGCGAGCGTGGTTGTCTGCAAGGAGCGAATGACTCCTCCCTGCACCCGCATCCACAGCAGCTTGGTGGCACAGCCCCGCCCGGCGTCGGGCTCATGCGAGCAGAGCACCCGCTCGGTGTGGTCGTGAACGAAGCACTCCATCGGCGCGATCGTGCCCTCGAGGGCGTGCACCACCTCGTCCATGGCGATCTCTTCCGCGGGCCGCGCGAGCCAGTAGCCGCCATGCGCACCGCGGGCACTCATCACGAGGCCCGCCTTGCGCAGGCGCGCGACCACCTGCTCCAGATAGGCGAGTGGCAACCCCTCCGCGTCGGCCAGCGCCTTCAGGCTCGTGGGCTCATCCGGAGACTGACGGCCGAGTTCGACCATCAGCCGTACTCCGTATTCGGCCTTGGAGGAGAAGATCATCGCTCTGAATCCTTCGACGAAAGGGCCACCAAGCTAAATCCTACCAGGGCGGTAGGTTTATGATTCCCGCCATGACGGAACCGCGCCTGGCGACTCCCGACGAGATCGCGCGGGCCGTGGCGAGCGCCAAAGACTCCGGGCGGCTGGGGATCGACACCGAGTTCATCTCCGAAGGGCGCTACCGCCCGCTGCTGTGCCTGGTGCAGTTGGCCGTGGACGACGGCGATGGCAGTGTGGTGCTCGTCGATCCGCTCGAGGACGCGGCCCCGGTTGCCGAAATCGCGGCGCTGCTCGCCGATCCCGGGATCGAGATCGTGCTCCATGCCGGGCGGCAGGATGTGGCGATCCTGCGCAGGGCATGGATGACGGACGTCGCGAACGTGTTCGACACCCAGATCGCGGCGGGGTTCGCCGGCCAGAGCGCCCAGAGCGGCTACGGCAACCTGATCGGCGCGATTCTGGGCCGGAGGCTTGCCAAAACCGCCTCTTACACGCGCTGGAACGCCCGCCCACTCTCCGGCGAGCAGTTGCGCTACGCGGCCGAGGACGTGGTCGACCTGCTGGCTTTGGCGGACGAGCTCAAGCGGCGGTTGCACGAGCGGGGCCGCCTTCAGTGGGCGAAGGAGGAGTGCGGACGGATCGAGGCGGCGACCGAGCAGCGCGATCCCGAAGCCGTGTGGGAGCGGCTGCCGCGGATATCTCAGCTCGATCCGCGCTCGCGCGCGGTCGCCCGCGCGCTGGCGGCCTGGCGGGAGCGCACCGCGGCCGCCGAAGATCGCCCGATCAATTCGGTCCTCCCTGACCAGATCGTGGTGGAGGCCGCCCGGCGGCGCCCGGCCTCACTGGACGAGCTTGGCCACATCCGGGGCGTGCACCGCGCGATCGTGAAACGGCGGGGCAACGACGTGCTCGACGCGGTGGAGCGGGGGCTCAAGGACCCGCCGATCCCGCGCGAGCGAGCGCAGCACCGCTCCGAGCCCGCCGACGCCCCGGTGATCTCGCTCGCGGAGGCATGGCTGCGCGCCCGCGCGCTCGATGCCGGGCTGGCGTATGAGCTGGTGGCCTCGCGGGCCGAACTGGAGGCGGTGGTGGGCGCCGCCCGGCGTGGCGACCCCGAACCGCCGGTGAGGGCGCTCACCGGCTGGCGAGAGCAGCTCCTCGGGGGGGACCTCCGCAACCTCGTGGCGGGGCACAAGGGGCTCGCTGTGGACGGGAACGGGCGCTTGCGGCTGGTCGACGCGGGCCGCTGAGGAGCGCCTATTCCGATCGGGCCTGGAGCGCCTGTTCCGAGCCGGCCTGGAGCGCCTATTCCGAGCCGGCCTGGAGCGCCTATTCCGAGCCGGCCTGGAGCTGCGCCGACATGGCGGCGTTGCCCGCGAACATCTGATGAGAGAGCGACTGCTGCACCTGCTGCGTGCGCCCGATCCAGCCGAGGTCGATGCCCTTGAGGTCGCCGAAAGCGGTCGCATACGTGACCCGCAACTTGTTTCCAGGGGACTCGTTTGCGAGCTCATCCGCGGTCTGCGCGCTGGCGGCGGTCCACTTGTGCGCGCGCAGGAGGTTTTGCTCGGCCAGGACCAGCTGGCGGGAGGACTGAAAGCGGGTGTCTGCGACCACGAGCTGGAGGGCGCAGTAGGCCTTTGCTCCCTTGTCGCACACGCGCACGTTGGTCACCACGTGCGCGCCCGGCACCAGCGGCAGCAGGGCGACCCGCGGGCGGCGAACCGCGCCGCCGCAGGCCGTCAGCAGGACCGCGCACGCCAGGGACAGACCGAGCGTCGGCAAGGGCCGCCCAGCTAAGCTCCGCCTCTTCATGGCGACTACGGTAGATCACCTCGCCGATCCCGAGCTTCAGGGAACCGCGTGGAACCTCGAGCCGTTGGTGAACGAGCACGGCCGGGCCGGGGCCGAGCAGCTGCTCGGCGAGGCCAATGAGCTCGCGTCCGCCTTCAACGAGCGCTACGCCGGACGGGTCGCGACGCTCGACGCGGCCGACCTGGCGCGGGCGATGCATGAGCTCGAGCGGATCGAGGACCTCGCCGGTCGCGCCGGCTCCTACGCCTCGCTCGACTTCAGCACCGACACCGCCGACCCGCCCCGGGGAGCCTTGCTTCAGGAAACCGAGGAGCGCGCGACGGAGATCCAGACCCGGCTTTTGTTCTTCGAGCTCGAGTGGGCCGCGCTCGATGACGAACGCGCCGAGGAGCTGCTGTCCTCGCCCGCACTCGAGTTCTGCAGCCACTACCTGCGGAGTGCCCGTCGCTACCGTCCGCACCTCCTGTCTGAACCGGAGGAGCGGGTGCTGGCCGAGAAATCGATCTCTTCTCAGAGCGCTTGGGGCCGACTGTTCGGCGAGTTGACGGCAGCGCTGCGCGCCGAAATCGACGGCGACGAGGTGCCGCTCGAGGTGGCCCTCAGCCAGCTGCAGTCGCCCGACCGGGACACGCGCCGTGCTTCCGCGGAGGCTGTCTCCAAGACGCTCGAGCCCGGGCTGCGCACGCGGGCCTTCATCTACAACACGCTGGTCCACGACAAGGCGGTCGAGGATCGACTGCGCTCGTACCCGCACTGGCTGGCCGCTCGCAATCTCGCCAACGAGGCATCGGACGAGTCGGTCGCGGCCCTGATCGAGGCGGTGCGCCGTCGCTACGACGTGCCTCAGCGCTGGTATCGGCTGAAGGCCAAGCTGCTCGGTCTCGACCGCCTCGCCGACTACGACCGCGTGGCCCCGCTCGGCGGTGAGGACATCTCCTTCTCCTTCGCGCAGGCGCGCGACCTTGTGCTGGACACGTACGCGTCGTTCGCGCCCGAGGCCGGGCGAATCGCGCGGCAATTCTTCGAGGAGCACTGGGTGGATGCGCCGGTGCGCCCGCACAAGCGGGGAGGCGCGTTCTGCTCGTACACGGTGCCGAGCGTGCACCCGTACGTGCTGCTCAACTTCACCGCGCGACGGCGGGACGTGCTGACGATGGCGCACGAGTTGGGACACGGTCTGCACGCCGCGCTCGCGCGGCAGCGAGGCATCTTCCACTTCTCGACCCCGCTGACGCTGGCTGAGACCGCCTCGGTGTTCGGCGAGGCGCTCGTGTTCGGCCGCCTGCTCGACGCCTCAGGGGACGACAGGACCCGTTTGGGACTGCTCGCGGAGCGCATGGACGGGGCGGTGGCCACCGTCTTTCGGCAGATGGCGATGAACCGGTTTGAGTATCTCGTCCACACTCGCCGCCGCGACGAGGGGGAGCTCTCGGTGGACCGGCTCGCGGAGCTTTGGACCGAGTCGCAAAACGAGCTCTTCGGTGACTCGGTGCAGATGACCGACGGATACCGCAACTGGTGGTCCTACATCCCGCACTTCATCAACGTGCCCGGCTACGTCTACGCGTATGCCTACGGCCAGTTGTTCGCGCTCTCGGCCTACAGGCGCTACCTCGATGAGGGCGAGTCGTTCGTCCCCCGCTATCTCGAGCTGCTGGCGGCAGGTGGGTCGCGCAGCCCTGAGCGACTGGCCGAGATCGTGGGCATCGATCTCGCCGATCCGGAGTTCTGGGACGCGGGGCTGACGCTTGTCGAAGAGCAGCTCTCGGACGCCGAACGGCTGGCCGAGCGGTTCTAGCCGCAGGCGCTTCAGGGCGGGGGCGTCACCCTTACTGGCGCGCCTTGCGCGTGCGCGTGCGCTCCTCTTGGCGCTCGACCACGTTGACCACCAACTGCAGCAGCTGCTCGACCCCCGTCGCTTTCGCCTCGCCTCTGGCGAAGGCATCCCGCCAATCACGCACATGGCCCTTGGTTGCAAGCTCGTTGAACAGCGGCCGTGAGACCGACAGCCTGACCTTGGCGTCCGCCGCGATGTCCTTGGTCACCTTCGGCCCTGGCAGCTCGACGCGGTAGAGCTGCGTATCCCCGCGCCCGCGCAGCTCAAGGCCGGCGACAAGAGCAAGGCGCTGGAGGGCCGGGACCTCGTCCAGAAATCGCGTGACAGCGGTCTCTATCAGCGACTTCGTGTCCGTGGGAGCAGTCAGACACTCCAGTCTAATCAGGGGGCGGTGCGGGACCGCGAAGGCGGTCGGGGCGCCGCGGGCGCCGATTCCCCGGGAGCGCCGAGCCTAGATCTTGTGCCGCTGAAGGAGCTTGCGGCCGATGACCATGCGCTGGATCTCGGACGTGCCCTCCCCGATCAAGAGCAGCGGCGCATCGCGATACAGGCGCTCGATCTCGTATTCCTTGGAGTAGCCGTAGCCGCCGTGGATGCGGAAGGCCTCCTCGACGCAGAAGCGACCCGCTTCCGAGGCGAACAGCTTGGCCATCCCGGCCTCGAGATCCGAGCGCTCGCCGGCATCCTTCAAACGGGCGGCGCGCAGCGTCAGCAGCCGCGCAGCCTCGACCTGGGTCGCCATGTCGGCGAGCTTGAACTGGATCGCCTGATGCTGCGCGATGTGCTTGCCGAACGTCTTGCGCTCCTGGCTGTAGGAGAGCGCCAGCTCGAGTGCTCGCTGCGCGATCCCCACCCCGCGGGCGGCGACGTTGACGCGCCCCACCTCGAGGGCGTCCATCATCTGCACGAATCCCTGGCCGAGACCCTGCTCTTCACCGCCGAGGACGCTGTCAGCCGGCGTCCGGTAGCCGTCGAAGACCAGCTCGGTCGACTCCACACCCTTGTAGCCGAGCTTCTTGATCTTCGGCGGGATGTCAAAGCCTTCGTAGGGGCCGGTGTTCTCTGAGACTCCCGGCTCCTTCTCGGCGATGAAGCAGGTCATCCCCCGGTATTTCGGCTCGGCCTGTGGATCGGTCTTGACGAGCACGAACACGATGCTTGACAGCAGCCCGTTCGTGACCCACATCTTGGTGCCGTTGATCTCGTAGGCATCGCCATCCTGTGCTTTGCGCGCGGACGTCTTGATCGCCTGCACATCCGAGCCGCACTCGGGCTCCGAGAGGCTGAAGGCCGCGCGGATCTCGCCCGTGGCCATCCGCGGCAGGTAGCGCTGCTTCTGCTCGTCGGTCCCGAACTTCATCAACAGGTAGGAGCCGATGAAGTGGGTGTTGACGATCCCGGAGATGCTGATCCAGCCCCGCGATAGCTCCTCGACGATCATCGCGTAGGTGGTCAGGTCGAGCCCCATGCCTCCGTACTCGTCGGGGATCGTGACCCCGAAGAGCCCGAGCTGCTTCATCTGCTCGACGATCGCTTGCGGGAACTCGTCCTCGTGGTCGTAGTGCTCTGCGTTGGGAATGATCTGCTCGTCGGCGAACTGCCGCACCATCTCCGTGATGGCCCTCTGCTCATCGGTCCGGTCGCTGTATGGAATCGTGGTCGTCATCGCTCCGGGACTTTGCCAAAAGGCTGAAACGGGCGCCGAACCGGCGCGCGATGGCCTCTCGTGCTGCAGGGTCCGGGCGGGCGGCTTAGGCCGCCTTGCGCGGCTCGGAGCGGGGGGCGCGGCTGAACGGGGTCTCGGGGCGCTCCTGGAGCTCGCCGTCGAGCTCGATGTCGACCCTCTCGTTGAAGAAGCACAACAGGCCCTTGATGCCAGCGACCTCCGGTCGGGGCTCCTCGTAGTGCCAGACCAGGTCCTTGACCCCGGCGACGGAGTAGTAGCCGGCCGTGCCCTTGTAGGGACAGCGGGTGACGGTGTCACTGGGGTCGAGCTCGGCGATCACGTCTTCGCGCGGGAGGTACCAGCGCGGGGGCAGGTTCGACTCGAACAGCGCCACCGGACGGCGGCTCTCGGCCAGCAGGCGACCGTCGAGCGAGACGCGCACATGGCGCTCCGAGCGAATCACGTCGATGCGGTGGTAGGGGTCGCGGGGATGGACGACGACCTCTTCCGCCTCCTCCAGCCAGCGGTCGACACGATCCCAGTAGAACGCGACCAGGTCCTTGATCGGAGGCGCGCCGTCGAGGGGCGCGGGGTAGTACCAGGCGCCGTCCTTGACCACTCGCTCACCGACCCGCAGGGTGAAGTAGGACGCCTGGCCCTTTTTGGGGCAGTGGGAATGGCGGTCGGAGGGCTCCAGCACATCGGCGCGGACGTCGCCGGGGGGGAAGTAATAGATGGGCTGGAGGCCCGACTCGTGCAGCAGCATCGCGCGTCGGCTGTCCGCGATCGTCTGGCCGCCCAACTCGACCCGGATGCGCTTGGGCGTCGGCTCGAGATAGACCGCCCAGCCGGGCGGGGGCGGATCGAAGTTGAAGGTTCCGGCAGGTTCTCGGCCCAATGGCCCCGTGCCGTACATGAGACCCATGCGAACGAGGCTAACGGGTCCACACACGCGGCATGGCCCGCGAAGCGTCAGCCGCCCGCCAGGACGCAGTCAGCCGCCCGCCAGGATCGCGTCAGCCGCCCGGCAACGCCCAGTCAGCCGCCCGCCAGGACCACGCCCAGCCACACGATCGCCAGCGAGACGACGAAGATCGCCAGCTCGAGCAGGTGTCGCCGCATGCGCGCTCTGGCGACGGTGCGGCCTTCGGCGTCACGTACGGCCGGCCAGCGAGCATGCGCTGCGATCAGGGCGACGACCAGCGCGATCAGCCCAAGCTTGACCTGCAAGGTCGTGCTCCCCCAGCGGTGCTCGTGCGAAGCCAGTGCCACGCCCGTCACGAGCAGCACCACCAGCGCCACGCCCGTGCCCACGCCGAACCGGCGCACGGCGGCGAGCAGCTTATCCCGGTCGCTTCGCAGCACCGGAACGACGACCGCGGCCAGCATCAGCTGACCACCCACGAAGAACGCCATCCCGAGCAGATGCAGCCAGATCACGAAGTACCAGACGGTCATTGCGCCGGCGTCGCGTCAGCAGCCTTCGAGCCTGTCACGGTCAACGATCGTGACATACCCGAAACGGTCGGAAAGGGAGCGCCCGGCTACGCTGGAGCAATGAGCTCGGCAAGGGCGGAGGGCACCGCGGGGGTAATCGACGACCTCCCCCGTCCCACAATCGCGATCTGTGCCGCGCTCGTGCACGCCCGCTGGGGGGCGTGGGATCGGCGGGCCGTTCTGCTCGCGCACGAATACATCACCGCCGTCCAGAGGGCGGGTGCGCTGGCCCTCGTGGTAGCGCCCGACCCCAGACTCGAGCACCGCCCGGAGGAGATCCTCGACCTGGCCGATGCGTTGATGCTTGCGGGGGGCAGCGACATCGACCCCAGCGCGTACGGACACGAACGACATCCGGCGACGACCGGGACCGTCCCCGAGCGCGACCGCAGCGAGGTGGCGCTGGTGCGTGCGGCCATCGAGCGCGACATGCCCGTGCTCGGCATCTGCCGCGGGATGCAGCTGCTGAACGTCGCCCTCGGCGGCACGCTGCGCCAGCACCTCCCCGATGACCTCGGCCATGGTGAGCATCGCCGGAGGCTGGGAAGCTTTGATGACTCCGATCACGACGTGCTGCTCGAGGCCGGCTCGCTCGCCGCCCGCGCCGCCGGGGAGGAGCGCCACGGGGTGAAGTCGCACCACCATCAGGGCGTCGCCGAGATCGGCGACGGGCTCGCGATCAGCGGTGTGTCGGCGCTCGACGACCTGCCCGAGGCGGTCGAGGCGCCGGAGCGGCGCTTCGTGCTGGGAGTTCAGTGGCACCCCGAGGCGGACGAGCGCAGCAAGTTGATCGGGGCGCTGGTGGAAGCTGCGCGCGACACGCGGCTCGCACGAACCTGACGCTCTCCGGCCCCGGGACGCTGAAGCTCTTCGCGCCCCCGGAGCCCTACTGCAGCAGGCGGGGTTCGGAGTAACCCGCCTCGCGCACGGCGCTCGCGACCCTCGCGGCGTGCTCCTGCCCCCGCGTCTCGAGCACGAGCTGGACGACGGTCTCGCGCACGTGCAGGTCGAATCCCTCGCGGATGTGTTGCACGTCCACGAGGTTCGCGCCCTGCGCGCCGACCAGTGACAGTAGGCGTGCGAGCGCGCCTGGCCGGTCGGGCACGCGGGCGAGCAGCACGAGCCTGTGTCCCGCCAGCGACTCATGGCGCCGCGCGATCTGGGCCAAGTCGCCGGAGTCGACGTTCCCGCCCGAGAGCACCACGACCGTGGTCCCCGGCCGGCTCACCGGGACCTTTCCTGTCAGCACCCCCGCAACGCCGACCGCGCCGGCGCCTTCGACGACGAGCTTCGCCCGCTCCATCAGCAGCACCATGGCCTCGGCCACGTCGTCCTCGGGCACGACGACAATCCGATCGACGAATCGCTGCACGAGCCCGAGCGTGAGCTCCCCCGGACGTTTGACCGCAATTCCGTCGGCGATCGTCAGCGCCGCGGGCGCCTCCAGCGCTTCGCCCGCGGCCAGCGAGGCGGGAAAGGGCGCGCACGTCTCGACCTGCACCCCGATCACCTCGATCTCCGGCCGACTCGCCTTGAGCGCGATCGCGATGCCGGAGATCAGCCCGCCGCCGCCGACGGGCACGACCACGCGCGCGAGGTCCGGGACCTGCGCCAGCAACTCGAGGCCGATCGTGCCCTGGCCGGCGACGACCTCGGGATCGTCGAAGGGGTGCACGAACTCGAGCTGACCGGAGCTCGCGCGCTCGTGCGCCGCGGCCAGGCAATCCTGAACCGTGGTGCCCACCAGGGTCACCTTCGCGCCCAGCGCGACGGCGGCGTCCACCTTGGCTACCGGCGCCACCTCCGGCATGAACACCTCGCAGCTGATACCGCGCGTGCGAGCCGCGTAGGCGACAGCTTGGCCGTGGTTGCCGGCGCTGCCCGTGATCACCCCGCGGCCGCAGCTCTCGCCGAGCGAGGTGATCTTGGCGAGGGCGCCGCGCAGCTTGAACGACCCCGTGCGCTGGAGGTTCTCCGCCTTCAGCGCGACCGTTCCCCCGGCGCGCTCTGAGAGCGTGCGCGAGCTCAGCACCGGTGTCTCGCGCACTAGCTCGCTGACCGCCTCCGCGGCCCGCTCGATGTCCTCGACCGAGGGTCCGTGCAGGCCGATGCCAGAGCTCACTGGGGGCCTCGGCCGAAAAGGCGCGGATCAGAAGCAGGGTCCACTACGTCAGCGACACGACCGCGTCGATCTCGACCTTGGCGCCGCGCGGCAGCGCCGCCACCCCCAGCGTCACGCGAGCGGGTGGATTGGACTCGAAAAACGATCCGTAAACCTCGTTGACGGCCTCGAAAGCATCCATGTCCGTCAAATAGATCGTCAAGCGCACCGCGTCGCCGAGTGTGGCGCCGGCGGCGTTGCAGACGGCAGCCAGGTTCTCCAGACAGCGCCCCGCCTGATCCGCGGCGTTGCGGCCGGCGAGCTCCCCCGTGCGCGGGTCCAGGCCGATCTGACCGGAGCAGAAAAGGAGGTCCCCTGTCCTGATCGCGTGGACGTACGGTCCAATCGCCGCGGGTGCGTCTGAAGCGGTGACGGACTCACGAATTGGAGGCAATTTCCCCCCTCTGGTCGCAGTTTGCTCGACAGGCGAACCCTATCGCCCAAGCTTGTCCGCACGGGTCCCCGAGTACGCTCAGACGGTGACCAACCGGCTCGCGGGTGAGAGCTCGCCATACCTCCTGCAGCACAAGGACAACCCCGTCGACTGGTTCCCCTGGGGCGAGGAGGCCCACGCCCGCGCTCGCAAGGAGCAACGGCCGCTGCTGGTCTCGATCGGCTATTCGGCGTGTCATTGGTGTCATGTGATGGAACGTGAGTCCTTCGAGGACCCGGCCGTTGCCGAGCTCATGAACGAGCGCTTCGTTTGTGTGAAGGTCGACCGCGAGGAGCGGCCCGATGTCGATGCGATCTGCATGGAGGTGTGCCAGGCGATCACGGGCCAAGGTGGCTGGCCGCTGAACGCCTTTCTCACCCCAGCGCTCACTCCCTTCTATGCCGGCACGTATTTCCCCCCGCAGCAGCGGGGTGGGATGCCCAGCTGGAGCACGGTGCTGGAGGCCGTCGCGGGCGCGTGGGAGAGCCGGCGCGAGGAGATCGAGCAACAGGGCAAGGAGATCGCGCGCTCCCTGGGCGCGAGCGCACGACTCGCGCCGTCGGCGGAGCCGATCCGCCAAGAGCTCCTGACGGATGCAATCCACACGCTCCAGTCGGGCTATGACCGCCAGCATGGTGGCTGGGGAGGTGCGCCCAAGTTCCCCCAGGCCTCCCTGATCGAGCTGCTGCTGGCGCGCGGCGAGAGCGAGTTGCCGTTGCACACGCTCGGCGCCATGGCACGGGGCGGGATCTATGACCAGATCGGAGGCGGGTTCGCCCGCTACGCGGTAGATGCGGCCTGGACCGTTCCGCACTTCGAAAAGATGCTCTACGACAACGCCCTGCTCGCGCGGGCCTATCTGCACGGCTGGCAGGTCTCGCGCGAGCCGAGACTGCGCCGCGTTTGCTGCGAGACGCTCGACTGGACGCTCAAGGAGATGCGGGGGCCCGAGGGAGGGTTCTACGCCGCGCTGGACGCCGATTCCGAAGGCGTCGAGGGCAAGTTCTACGTCTGGACCGTGGCTGAGCTCAGAGGGGTGCTGGGAGAGATGGCCGAGGAGGCGATCGACTTCTTCGGCGCCAGCGAGCACGGCAACTTCGAGCACGGCACGAACGTGCTCCAAGGCACGGGGCCGGAGCCGGCTCGCTTGGAGGAGATCCGCGCGCGGCTCTACGAGGCCCGCGCGGAGCGCGTCCGTCCCGGCCTCGACGATAAGCGCCTCACGTCCTGGAACGCCCTCATGGTCTCCGCGCTGGCTGAGGCCGGGGCTGCGCTTGAGCGCCCCGATTACCTCGAGGCGGCCGTGACGAGCGCCTCGTTCCTGCTCTCGGAAGTGCGTGACAGCGACGGGCGCCTCCAGCGCACCTGGAAGGACGGGGAGGCAAGGATCGAGGCCTATCTCGATGACCACGCCTTCCTGCTCGAGGCGCTCCTGACCTTGTATGAGGCCACCTGTCAGCCACGCTTTTACGAGCAGGCGGTGGTACTGGCCGAGCAACTGATCGAGCGCTTCGCCGACCCCGAGCGCGGCGGCTTCTTCACCACGCCGGGCGACCGCGAACCGCTTGTGACCCGGCGCAAGGACGTCGAGGACTCCCCGATCCCATCCGGGAGCTCGGCAGCGGCTTTCGGGTTGCTGCGCCTGGCGCTGCTCTCGGGAGAGGGCAAATACGAGCGCTACGCGCTGGGAGTGCTGCGGCTGCTGCTACCGCTGGCCGGCCGCCAGCCAATCGCCTTCGGTCATCTGCTCAGAGCCGCCGACTTCTACCTCGCCCCCGTCCGCGAGGTGGCCATCGTCGGGCCGGGCGCGGAGCCGCTGCTGCGCGTCGTGCACTCGGAGTATCGCCCGCACGTCGTGCTCGCGAGCGGCGCGGACGGCGGGGTGCCGCTGCTCGAGGGTCGCGAGCCGGTCGACGGTCGGGCGGCCGCGTACGTGTGCGAGCACTTCACGTGCCAGGCGCCGGTGACCACGCCCGAAGAGCTGGCGGCGGCCCTCTGAGCGCTCAGTCGGCGGCGCTCCAGGCGCTCAAGACAGGGTGCGCTAAGCGCTCAACCGAGGGCGCCGATTCGCTCGACCAGTAGCTCGAGGAACCGCTCCGCGTCGACGTCCACCGCGACGTGGCAGTTCGGGGCCCAGGCGGCGCGGCCCCAGCGATCCACATTGGTGCGCCCCCGGGAGAGCTCGCCGCCGGTATCGATCCTGACGCCGCAGTAGCAGGTCTCAAGCAGCGCCGGATCGACCAGGTGGGCCATCGCCACGGCGTCGTGCACCGGCGCGCCGTCCCAGCCGTGGGTGCGACGGTGGTAGCCCGAATAGAACTCGTACAACTCGGCGGTGAGTCGCCCGGCCCGTCCCGCGCTCGCCAACCGGCGCGCGTGCTCGGGCCGCACGAGCGCCTTGTAGGTCACGTCCAGCCCGACCATCGTCTTCTCGAGACCGCTCTCGAAGCAGCGGGCGGCCGCCTCGGGATCGCACCAGATGTTGAACTCCGCGGCGGGCGTGACGTTGCCCTCCCCGATCGAGCCGCCCATCAGCACCACGCGCTCGACCCCACTCTCGGCTTCGGGATGGCGCGCTAGAAGCAGCGCCACATTGGTGAGCGGCCCAGTGGCGACGAGCGTGACCGGTTTTGCCTCCAGGATCGTCCGCGCCATCCAGTCCACGGCGTGCTCGCGTTCGGGCTCCCGCGAGGGCGGCGGCAACGAAGGGCCGTCCAGGCCGCTGGCGCCGTGGACCTCCGCGCTCGCCTGCGGCTCGCGGACGAGCGGCCGCGAGGCGCCGGCCGCGACCGGCACCTCGGCCCGGCCCACGTGGTCGAGCACGCGGATCGCGTTTGCGGTGGTCAGCTCGAGGGACTGGTTGCCCGCCACCGTCGTGACGCCGAGCAGCTCGATCTCCGGGCTCGCGAGCGCCAGCAGCAGCGCGACTGCGTCGTCGTGGCCGGGATCGCAGTCGTAGATCACGCGTGTCATGTCATTGCGCCGAGGACGGAATCGAGCTCTGCCGCAGTGGGCAGCGAGGGCTGCGCTCCCGCTCGCGACGCCGCCAGTGCGCCTGCGGCACAGGCGCGCTCGAGCGCCTCCTGGCGCGTGCGTCGCTCCACCAGCGACAGCACCAGGGCGGCGCAGAAGGCATCTCCGGCGGCCGTGCCATCGACGGTCTTTACCCGGGGCGGGCGGGCCCGGGCGACCTCTGAGCCAGCCTCCAGGAGCACGGCCCCCTCCGGACCGAGCGTGAGCGCAACGAGCCCGTCAAAGGCCCCTACGACGTCGTGCTCGTAGCGATTGACGACGAGCAGGTCCGGGTGGAGCCCTGCCGGCAGCGGACCTCGTGCGGGCGCGGCGTTCAGGCAGAAGAGCGCGCCGTGGCGCGACTCCGCCGCCGCCCTCACCGCATCGAGCGGGATCTCCTGCTGGCAGATGACGGCGTCGAGAACGCGATCGCGCATGCCCGCCTCGACGTCGGCGGCGCTCAGCCGCCGGTTAGCGCCGGGCGCGACCACGATCACGTTCTCGCCGCCGGCGTCCACCAGGATCACCGCTTGGCCGCTATCGCCCTCGTCCCGCGTGATGAAGCGCGTGTCCACGCCCTCCCGGTCCAGAGCGTGGAGCGTGAAGGGGTCGGAGCCGATCCTGCCGAGGAATCGAACCCTGGCGCCGAGGCGCGCGGCGGCGAGCGCCTGATTCGCCCCCTTCCCGCCGGCGACGCGCGCGAGCTCGGCATCGGTGACGGTCTCGCCCGGCCGCGGCAACCGCTGACAGCGTGCGACCAGATCGATGTTGGCCGAGCCGACGACCGTGATCAGCGGCGCATCCGCGCGTCTCACAAAACCGGCAGGTACCGCTCGAGCTCCCAGGGAGTGACCTGCACGCGATAGTCGTCCCACTCCTGGCGCTTGATCTCGATGTAGCGGTTGAAGACGTGTTCGCCGAGAGTCCTCAGCACCAGCTCCGATTCCGCGGTCAGCTCGATCGCCTCCCCGAGCGTCCCGGGCAGCTGCTCGATGCCCAGGCGGCGGCGCTCCTCCGGCGACAGGTGGTAGAGGTTCTTCTCCATCGGCTCGGGCAGCTCGTACCCCTGCTCGATCCCCTCGAGTCCCGCGTGCAGGAGCGCGGCGAAGGTCAGGTAGGGGTTGCACGCTGGGTCGGGGCAGCGGAGCTCCATGCGCGTGGTCTGTGCGCGCCCCGGGTGGTAGAGGGGCACGCGCACCAGCGCCGAGCGGTTGCGCCGCGACCAGGCCACGTATACGGGTGCCTCGTAGCCGGGCACCAGGCGCTTGTATGAGTTGACCCACTGGGCGAAGATCGAGCAGATCTCGCGCGCATGCCGGAGCTGCCCGGCGATGAAGGCCTTGCCCACGGACGAGAGAAAGTATTCGTCCTCGGCGTCGAAGAAGGCGTTGTCCGCGCCCGCGAACAGGGACTGGTGGGTATGCATGCCCGAGCCGTTCTTGCCAAACAGCGGCTTGGGCATGAAGGTCGCATGGAGCCCGTACTTGAGCGCGTACTCCTTGACCGTGATCCGGTAAGTCATGCAGTCGTCCGCCATCTTGAGCGCGTCGGCATAACGCATGTCGATCTCATGCTGGCTCGGACCGACCTCGTGGTGGGTGTATTCGGTGTGGATGCCGAGCTGCTCGAGCGCCAGCACCGTCTCCCTGCGCAGATCGGTGCCCGCATCGAGCGCGGTCAGGTCGAAGTAGCCCCCCTCGTCGAGCACCTGGGTGGAGGACGAGTCACGGAAGTAGAAGTACTCGAGCTCAGGTCCCACGTAGTAATGGTCGAAGCCCATCGCGCTCGCCCGCTCGAGGGCGCGACGCAGCACATACCGGGGGTCGCCCTCATACGGTGTCCGCTCGGGAGTGACGATATCGCAGAACATGCGCGCCACGCCCTGCTCGGTGGGTCGCCAGGGGAGGACCGCGAACGTGCTCGGGTCGGGCATCGCGATCATGTCCGACTCCTCGATCGGGTTGAAGCCGGTGATCGAGGAGCCGTCGAAGCCCATTCCGCCGGCAAAGGCGTCGGCGAGCTCGGAAGAGTTGATCGAGAACGCCTTGAGCTGCCCCAGGATGTCCGTGAACCACAGCCGGATGAAGCGAATGTCGCGCTCGGCGACAATCGAGATCACGTCGTCAGTGCTCAGCGTGGTCATGTGCGCCCGCGGGCGGGGGTTCCCATTGCGGGCTCACGAGGTTACCCGGCGCCGCGCGCAGCGTCGGGGAAGCGACCGACACGCCGGCGCTATGCCTGGCCGACGCGTTGCTTACGGGCGGACGAGGAGCGGCCCCGCAACCAGCGGTTGGCCCACTGCTGAAGCTCGGCGAGGGCGGGTTCCAGCTCCTGGCCCATGCGCGAGAGCTCGTATTCGACCCGCAGCGGCGGCCCTGGGATTACGCGACGCTGCACGATCCCGCGCGACTCGAGCTCCTTCATGCGCTCGGACAGCAACCGGTCGGAGAGCTCGGGCACGGCCTGCGCGATTTCCGAGAATCGCATCGCCCCGCCCATCATCACGCGCAGGATCGCGCCGGTCCACCGCCGTCCCACCAGCTCTACGGCCTCGTGGTAGAAGGGACAGCAATGGCTCGCGGCCGCTTCTCCGTCGCCGTCGGGCATCGACTGTCCGCGGGCGCCCATCTCGTCTGTCAGCCTACGCCGCCCGCGGCGGGCTAAGCGGCCTGCAACGTGCGCGAGGCCTCACTGGAGCCATCGACCGGTATCTCCCCGGCCACGTTCACCATCGCCGTGAAGGACTCAAGCGAGACCGCGGCGATGGCCTCGAGGATCTCCTCGTCGTCCCATCCCGCTTCCCGCGCCTCCTCGTGCAGATGCATGGGCGCGTGACCTTGATCCTCCACCAGCGCGCGCAGATAGCGCAACAGCGCGGCCTGGCGAGGGTCCTTCGAGTTGAATTCCCGCGCCGCCGCGACCTCGTCGAGCGCCAGCCCCGCGTTGCGGGCCGCGCGCGAGTGCATGGCGATACCGGGAGCCGACTGATAGTGCTCCGCGATTGCGAGCGAGATGCGCTCAATTGTCGGCAGCGTCAGTCGGCCGTGTCGCAGCTCCGAGCGGAACTTCGCATACGCCCGCAGCACGGCGGGCGAACCCGCGAGCACCCCGAGAAGGTTTGGCAGCTGCCCGCCCGAAGCGAGCGCACCGCGCAGCACGGGCACGGAACCTTGCGGAGCTGTCAAGTCGTCATGGATCTGAAATCTGCTCATTTGCGTCTTCATATGGGCCACCAAGAGGGCGTTCGCGGCGCGGGCGAGCACCCCTTCATTTTCGAGACTTGCTTACGGTTGATAAGTGTAATGCGCCTCCCCGCCTAGCGCAAGCGCTGACGCCGCGACAGGCCGGCACCTTCCCTTATACGAAAACCGATAAACGGCGTCTCAGGGCGCGGTGGGAAGACCGTAAGAGGGATTACATGTGCGCGCTCGCGAGCGCCACGATCACGAGCGCAATCCCCAGCAAGACGGCCCACAATGCCGCCCGGTCGGGCCGCATGAGCGGACCGTACGAACTGGGACGACCGCGGGTCCTGCTCCTCGCCGGGCGCCTCCGGGTTGCATAGCGATCCGCGACCTGACCTCGGATCACGACCGTCCGCCGCTCGTCGTCCAGGCGGCGAGTGCCGCTCGAGCCGGCGCCGAAACTTCGCGTCTGCGACTCCTGCTCGACGAGCGCGAGTCTGCGGCGCTGGCGCGAATCGGTCTCTCGCGGGTGCTTCGCTGCGGCCCGTCGGCCCGCGTCTGGGCGGGCGGCTTCCTCCGGCATCTGGATCCTCTCTTTCAGCTTGCGGGGTTAGCTGACGGGCTCGCGCCGAAAGGCTGGCGCTACACGCTGGGCGTGATTCGCCCCACACTTCTATGGGTCCCCCGTCCTTCGTCTGGCACCAAACGAAGGCTCAGCAGTTCTCAGCGCGGGAGGCTATCAACGCCGGGCGGCTTTATGTGTCCCGCTTTGGAATCACTCCGCTGTTTGCGGGATCACTCCGGAATGCGGCCAGTCCGTGCCCTCGACGGCGGGCACTCCCACTGCTCGAGGCGGCCTATTCCTTACCCGCGACCCGCGCCACGAACTTGGCGACGTCCGCGGCCTGCTGCCCCTGGAGGATGTTGGCGGGCATCGTCCCGTACCCGAGGCAGGTCTGCGCGGACTGCCCCGGCCCCGGGCTCTGTAGGCACCCGTTCGCGATCGTGTGCTTGATGATCTGTACCCGACGATGCGTTCGGCAGCGTGTCGAGGTTCGGACCGATCTTGCCGATTGCGTTGGCGGCGGCCAGCGTGTGGCAGAAGCCGCAGTGCTGACCGAACAGCTCGCGCCCCGTCTTCTCGGCCGCGCTCAACCTGAGCCCTCCCACCTGGGCGTTGGCGTTGGCGTGGTTGCCGGTCAGGAACAGGGCCGGCAGGGCGAGCCCGAAGCCGAGGTAGATCACCACGAACGACATGCCGAAGAACCTGCGGGCCCCGGGGCCCTGGAACTGGAACACTTCGCGCGCGCCTCGTACACCGCCACGGATGGCGACGAAGAACAGGCCAACGCCGAGCACGACCCAGAAGGCGACAAACAGCCAGACGGCAAGCATGTGGGGCGGGACGTTATCGCGCAGAGGGCGGGGGTCGCGGCGACGGGCCGGGCACCTTCCTATCTCCTCCTTCCCGAGGCAAAGCTCAGCACCGCCGGCGCCACTGCACGGAAGTCATCGAGCGCCGGCAGGGCATCGCTCTCACGATCCTCCCGCGCCGGCTCCCGGGGCGGCCCGCCGCCACGCTGCTCGACCAACCCCCGACGGACCTGCTCGTCGAGCAGAGAGAAATCCTTGACCTCCGCGAGCGGCTTGTCGGGGACAGAGATCGGCGCGACGCGGTCGACCAGGACGTTGATCGCGCCGCCGGCCGCGGCCAGGTGCTCGAGCTTCCCCTCGACAATCATCAACGGCTCGGTCCTCACCGTGAGCCGGTGCTGCTCGTAGACGTGGGCGGGAATCACAAGGTTGATCGTTCCGTGCTCGTCTTCGAGCAACACGAACACGATCCCGGCCGCCGTTCCCGGACGCTGCCGGGCGACGACCAGGCCGGCGAGCTTGACCCGCGTCCCGTGCGCGAGCTGCTCGAGATCCAGGCTCGAGAGCGCATCCTCCGGCAAGCGGTCCCGCAGCAGCGCCAGCGGATGAGCATTGACGGTCAGGCCGCTGGACGCGTAGTCCGCTGCCATCGCTTCCCATCCGGAGAGCTCGCGCAGGCGCGGAGGCGCCGGCAGCCCCAGCGGCAGCGCGAGCTGAACGCCTCCGGGGACCGTGCGTCCCGGCGCAGCCACGCCGAGCTGCCACAGCGAGATCCTGCGGGCGTCCCTTGCACGCGCCCCCTCAAGCGCGGCGAGCGAGTCGCACGTGCCCGCCCAGGCCAGCAGCTCGAGCGAAGGAGTGCCCGCGCCCGCCCGCGAGGCGAGGTCGGCGAGGCTGCGGAACGGTCCACCCTCGCTCCTTGAGCGGACCAGGCGCTCGATTTCCCGCTCGCGCACGCCCTTGACATAGCCGAGGCCGATCCGCACCGCCCCGTCCGCCTCGAGCTCGCATTCCGCCCCGCTCAAGTTGATATCCGGCGCGCGCACTTCGATCCCCCGGCGCTGGGCCTCGTGCACGAGCGCGTCGGGGGGATAGAAGCCCATCGCCTGCTCGTTCATGAGCGAGCACAAAAATTCGGGCCCGTAGTGGACCCGCAGCCAGGTCGACTGATACGCGAGCAGGCCGAAGGCGGCACCGTGGGCCTTGGGGAAGCCAAAGCCGGAGAACCCCTCGACCATCCCGAAGACCCGCTCGGCAAGCGCCTCCTCGACGCCGTGCAGTCGCCTGGCTCCCGAGACGAAGCGCTCGTGGTATGCCTTGATCGCGGCCTCCGAGCGCTTGCGGCTCATGGCCCGCCGCAGGCCCTCGGCCTCGCCGGGACTGAAGCCGGCGAACGCGATCGCGACCTCGAGCACCTGGTCCTGGAAGATGATCGTGCCGAGCGTCTGGTGCAGCACCGGCTCGAGCGACGGATGCTCGAAGGGCACGCGGTAATCCGGGTCCTCGCGCAACCGCTGGCGACGCGCGATGTAGGGATTGACCGCTCCGCCCTGGATCGGACCGGGCCGCACGATCGCGACCTGGATCGTGAGGTCCTCGAGGCTCTCAGGCCTGGTGCGCCGCAGCGACTGCATCTGTGCGCGGCTCTCGATCTGGAAGACCCCGGTGGTATCGGCGCTCTGAATGCACTCGTATGTGAGCGGGTCGTCGTAGGGGATCGTCGAGAGGTCGACGCGCTCGCCGCGCTGTGAGGCGACCAACTCGACACAGCGCTCGACGGCGGACAGCATCCCCAGCCCCAGTAGGTCGATCTTGAGAAAGCCCGCGTCGGCGCACGAGTCCTTGTCCCAGTGCACGATCTGGCGCCCTTCCATGGCGGCGGGCACGATCGCGCAGCAGTCGATCAGCGGCCGCGTGGAGACGATCATTCCGCCCGAGTGCTGGCTCAGGTGCCGGGGCAGACCGTGCGCTTGCGCCGCCAGCTTCGCGAGCCAGGCCCAGCGCCCGCTCGGCTTGCGCAAGAGCGCGGACTCGATGTCTCTGGCCACCTCGCGCGCATCCCAGCCCTCGCTGCCGCGCGCGACGCGCTCGATCTCGCCGGCCGGTAGACCGAGCGCCTTGCCCAGCTCGCGGATCGCGCCGCGCGCCCGGTAAGTGGGGAAGGCCGCGACCAGAGCCGAGCGCTCGCGGCCGTAGCGGTCGTGGATGCGTGGGATCAGCGCCTCGCGGATGTCGCGCGGGAAATCCAGGTCGATGTCCGGCAGCGCGGTCAATTCCTCATTGAGAAAGCGGCCGATCAGCAGCTCGTTGGCGATCGGATCGACGTGCGAGAGGCCGGTTAGATAGCAGACGATCGAGGACACGCTCGAGCCGCGGCCGCGGCCGGGGGGCAGCAGCGCGCGCGCGCTGTCGGGTCCGCGCACCTCGACCGCCACCTCACGCGAGAGCTCGAGCAGGTCGTGGTGGAGCAGGAAGAACCCGGCCAGGCCCAGCGAGTCGATGATCCGGAGCTCCTCCTCCAGGCGGCTCCACGCCCGCGCCCGGGCGCCGGCGAGCGCCCGCCCGAAGCGCTGCTCGAGCCGCGCGCGGCACAGCTCGGCGAGCTTGTGCATCGCCTCCGGATCCTCCGAGCCCGGATATCGGTAACCCAGGTCCGAGCGCAGATCGAAGCGCAGGCGCTCGCTCAGGCGGGCCGTCTCTGCAACCGCCTCCGGATACTTGACAAAGCGCGCGGCCATCTCTTCCGGCGCCGCCAGCACATGGCTGAAGTTGCCCCGCCGCTGAGGCTCCGAGCCGTCCAGCGTCGTGTGCAGCCGCACCGCCACGAATGCGTCCTGCAGCGGCGCGCGCGAGCGCGCGTGGGCGTGGACGTCCCCGGTGGCCACACACTGCACCTCCATGCGCCGCGCGAGCATCTCCAGGCGGCGGTTGCGCGCGCTGTCGTCGCGCAGGAAGGGCCGCTGCAGCTCGACCCTCAGGCGCTCAGGGCCGAAGGCCTCGCGCAGCCTTCGCAACGTCGGCTCGTCGTGGACGCCGTGTAGGGCGCAACCCGAGAGGCACACCAGCCCCTCGTTGTGGTCGAGCACCGTCTGAAGCGGGGTGATCGGCTCTGAGGGGGGCGCCCCTGGTCGTCCCTGGCGCGTGTGCGCGTGCGCGCGCGTGAGAATGCGACACAGGTTTGACCATCCGCGGGCATCCTCGACCAGCAGGGTCAGATGGCGACCATCATCCAGGTCGACTTCGGAGCCGTGTATGGCGCGTAGCCCCAGAGCCTTGGCGGCGACCGCGAACTCCATCGAGCCAGAAACCGAGTTGTGGTCGGTCAGCGCGAGCGCGTCATAGCCGAGCTCCAGGGCCCGCGCCGCCAGCTCGTCGGGCAGCGAGACCCCGTCGAGGAAGGAGAAGGCGCAATGGCAGTGGAGCTCGGCGTAAGGCACCGAACGTATGTTCGCATGCCGCCGCGACGGACGCACGACCCCGCCCCACCCAAATCGCCCTTGACAAGTTATTAGTCGCTGCTAATCTCTGCGTAGTTAGCAGTCACTAACTAATTCTTTCGCGCCCTCAGGAGCCCTCATGCCATCAACACGTTCAGCCAGCAGGTGGACGCTCGTGATCGTTTCCCTTGGCCTCTTCATGGTCGTGCTCGACAACCTCGTGGTGAACGTCGCGCTGCCCAGCATCCACCGCGACCTCCACGCCTCGATCCAGGCGCTCGAGTGGACCGTCAACGCCTACATCCTCTCCTACGCCGTGTTCCTACTCACCGGCGCCGCGCTCGGCGACCGTTTCGGGCGCAAGCGCATGTTCACCGGTGGGCTGGCGCTGTTCACCCTCTCCTCGGCGGCCGCGGCGATCGCGCCCACGACCGCGATGCTGATCGCCGCGCGGGCGGCCCAGGGTCTCGGTGCGGCGATCGTCACGCCGCTCACCCTGACCTTGATCGCCGATTCCTTCCCGCCCCAGCGCCGCGGTGTGGCGCTCGGCGTCTGGTCGGGGATCAGCGGCGTCGCCGTCGCGCTCGGACCGCTGGTCGGCGGCGCGGTCGTCCAGGCCGCCTCCTGGCATTGGATCTTCTGGATCAACGTTCCCATCGGGCTCGTGCTGGTGCCGCTGGCGCTGGCCCGGCTGAGTGAGAGCCGGGGCCCCACGCGGCGCCTCGACCTGCGCGGCTTGGCGCTCGCCTCGAGCGGCCTCTTCGGCGTCGTCTATGGGCTGGTGCGCTCCCAGACCCTGGGCTGGACCAACTCCGAGGTCCTGGTCGCGCTGGGCGCCGGGGCCGTGCTCGTGGTCGCCTTCATCGTCTACGAGCTGCGCGTGCGGGAGCCGATGCTGCCGATGCAGTTCTTCGCGCGGCGCTCCTTCACGGTTACCAACGCGGTCTCGCTGGCGATGTACTTCGGCATGTTCGGCTCGATCTTCTTCCTCAGCCAGTACCTCCAGAACGTGATGCACAACACGCCGCTCCAGGCCGGCGTCAAGCTGCTCGTGTGGACCGGCGCGACGATGGTGGTCTCGCCGCTGGCGGGCTTCTTCTCCGAGCGCTGGGGCAGCCGCCCATTCATGGTGGCCGGGCTGGGGCTGCAGGCGCTGGCGCTCGGCTGGATGGCCACGCTGGCCTCCGTGCACCAGACCTACGCCAGCCTGATCGTGCCCTTCCTGCTGGCCGGCGCGGGCATGTCGCTGGTGTTCGCGCCCGCGGCCAACGCCGTGCTGTCCTCGGTGAGCGCCAGCCGCGCGGGCCAGGCCTCCGGCGCGACCAACGCGATCCGAGAGCTCGGCGGCGTGCTGGGAATCGCGGTGCTCGCCACGGTGTTCACCGGCCACGGCGGCTACGCGACGCCGCAGGCCTTCGTCCACGGCCTGGTGCCGGCGATGTGGGTTGGAGTCGTGGTGCTCGCCGCCGGCGCGGCGATCGCAGCCGCGCTGCCGTTCTCGACCCGGGCCGACGCGGCCGCGCAGGTGGAGACCGACGAGGCGGCCGCCCAGCTGGATACTGTCCCTGCCCCAGCGGGCGCCGCATAAAGCCATGGCCACGACCTCTCCGCAGAAGACCCGCCAGCGCATCCCGGCAGCCGAGCGCCGGGACGCGCTCATCACCGCGGCGGTGCACGAGTTCGCCCACGGCGGCCTGCATGGGACGCCGGTCGACCACATCGCGCGCCGCGTGGGCGTGGCGCAGCCGTACGTCTTCAGCCTCTTCGGCTCGAAGAAGGAGCTGTTCCTGGCGGCGGTCGAGCGCGACTTCCAGCTGGTGGCAGAGACGTTCACGCGGGCGGCGGCGGAGTTCGATCCGAGCATGGTCCGCGAGGGCGGCGACGTGCTGCACGTCCTGGGCTCCTCCTACGTCGAGCTGCTGCACTCAGACCGCGACTACCTGATGTTGCAGCACCAGGCTTACGCCGCCTGCGACGACCCCGAGATCTCCGAGCGCGTGCGCGGGCTCTACGCGGGCCTCGTGGCCCTCGTCGAGCGGCACGCCCGCGAGGCCGCGCAGCGACACGGCCTACCGGTCCCGACGTCCGAGCGCATCGATGAGTTCTTTCGCTACGGGATGTGGATGAACGTGACCGCCGCGATGGGCGTCGAGGACCTCTCGGCGGGGTGCGAGTGGGTGCGGGCTGAGTGTGGAAACTAGACGGGCGGGCGCATGCGCCCGCCCGCCGGCCGGAACATGTTCCGGCCGGGCCCGGCGAACATGTTCGCCGGGCTACACGCTGTGGACGAGATCGCGCTCGGGCGCGATCCGCCAGCGGCGCGCGACCTCCTCGAGCCGTTCGTCGAGCGGCCAGCGGTCCGGTCGCAGCTCGCCCGAGTGGTCGGGGTTGGCGCCCTTGAGCGCCATGCAGCCCGTGTTGTCGCCGAGCGCGCGGATCTGCTCGAGCTCCTCGGGCGAAAGCCGGAGCTCCACCGGCAGCGCGGCAAGCTCCTCGCGCTTGTCTTCGACCGGCCTCGCGCGGGGCCCGGTCTCCTGGATCAGCGTCGGCGCGACGCACGTGACCGCTTCACGGGCCAGATTCCATTGGCACCCCAGCTGCAGCAGCGTTAGGCCCGCGCCGCGCGCGATCGGACGCATCCCCTCCATGCGCCTCAACCCCTCCGCGACCCACCCTCGGGGACGGAAGCCGCGATGGTCGCCGGGCGCGAAGGTGTAGTCGGGCTCGAGGTCGTCGAACAGCAGGCCGCCGTAGTCGACCACGCGCGTGATGAGCTTGATGCCCGCGCGCGCGGCCGCGTCGAGGCATAGCTCTCCCGGCCAGGGCTCGAGCGGCCCGAGGATGATCATGGCCCAGTCGAGCAGCGCGCCGAAGCGCTCAAAGCAGTCGATCAGGTCGAGCGTGAAGCCGTTCGCGGGGCCGGGAGCGACCCCGATCATGCGCGTGAGGCCTTCGTCGCGCAACGCCGCCATCCCCCGCCACACGACCTCGCTCGTGTAGCCGATGCGATCGGGGTTGTGGAGCAGCAGCAGGTCGAAGTTCTCGAGGCCGCAACGCTCCAGGCTGCGCTCGGTCGCCATGCGCAGGTAGCCGGCGTAGTCGCTGGGGCCCCTTTGGGCGGGGTCGGTGAAACGGGGAAAGCCCTTGGCGCCGTCGCGGCGGCCCGCGTAGAAGTCATGGCCTATCGCGCCGACGGCACAGAAATCGTTGCGCGCGTGGCCGGCGAGCGAGCGCGCAAGCATCCGATCGGCCTCACCGGCGCCATAGACGTCGGCTGTGATCACGGTGCGGATGCGCTCATCGGGCGCGAAGAGGGCGCACAGCCGCTCGTCGTCGAGCGCCTCGCCGAAGTGCATGAACCGCCCTCCGCTCCAGGTGCCCACCGCGGTGGGGCCAGGATCGATCGGCTGACGCGCGGACATCAGAGTGCGAGTGTAGGGCTGGCTACGAAGCAGCCTGCGGGGGGCGGCGCCCTGCGCCAGCCCCGTCTCACCCCCGCTGGCGCCACCAGCGCCGGCTGGTCAGGTCGCAGAAGACGACCTCGTTGCGCCCACTGTCGGTGACGATCTCCCAGTAGCGCCGGCGCAGGGGGCGGTCGGTCCACCAGCGGTCCTCCACCAGCCAGGACTCACGCACCGCCTCGACCACCCGCCCATCGACCACCCGCGGGACGTCATCCTCCCCCGCGGCCACCGCGATGCGGCGGGGGACAAAGAGGCGGCGAGGGCTGGTCACGCTCACTCGAACGGCGTCAGCAGCGCGCGGCGTTCGGGGAAGCGGGACTCGGGGTCGACCTCGAGCACGCGCAGGGCAGCGTCGGGGCCGGCCGTCGCGCGCGCCTGACTGATCGCTTCCCGCAACCGCGCCATGCGCGCCGCGGCAGGATCGTCCAGCAGCGGCCGCTGGTCGCCCGCCTCAGGGCCGAAGCGCTCGACCGCCAGCCGCAGCACTTCCGCCGGCGCGGGTATCGATTGAAGGCGCGGGGTCAGCGCCAGCCTCATGCGCGCGGGATCGGCAAGCGCCTCGCGGAAGCAGACCTGCTGACGCCAGGCGCCGCCGTCTTCGACCAGTGCCGCCGAGAGCACGACGGAGCGCACCGTCCTGCCCCGCCGTTCGGGACGCACGAGCAGGCGATCGATCAGGAGCCCGAGCGCTTGCTCGAGCGCGGGCCCGGTCGCGGCCTCGGGCAACTCGAGCGACTCGCGCACGAACTCGCTCGCCGGCCGGGGACGGAGCGCGGCGTCCACCCCGCCGGCCAGCTCGTGAGCCAGCAGCCCCACGCGGCCGAAGCGGTCCGCGAGCGTCGCCGCGGGGAGCGCCCGAAGCTCACCGAGCGTCGCGATCCCGAGCTGCTCGAGCCTGTCGGGCAGATCCGCCAGCTCGGGCTGGGCGCGCAACAGCTTCACCGACATCGGCGCGAGGAAGGCGCGCGCCCGCTCGCGATCCGCGGCCGGCGTGGCGCCGCCGGCGACCACCAACGGTCGGCGCGCCCTGGCGCGCGTGGCCGCGACCACCGCGGCGAACCGCGAGGGCGCCACTCCATAGCGGGCGGGAGTGCGCAGCGCCCCGCGCGCGGACGCCAGCACGCCGTCGATCCCGCGGTGGAGCCGCAACAGCCCTCGGGCCTCGAAGCATGCCAGCCCTGGGCGCTCGGGCTCCACCTCGGCTCCGATCGACTCCAGGCGGACCAGCAGCCGCTCCCATCGATCTGCCACGCCAACAGGGTCGGGTGGGATCAGCATCAATCGCGGGCACCTGGCAAGCGCTTCGCCCAACCCCATCCCGGGGTGGATGCCGAACGCCTCCGCCGAGAGCGACACCTGGCCCACCTGCTGCACCGCGCCTGGCTCCGGTGCCAGCGCCACGGGCTCCTTCAACAGCCCGGCCCTCTCCCCCACGGCGACGGTCAACTCAAAGCGGGGGTGCAGGACGCATACGATCATGCGAACACATGTTCGCACGGATCACGGACGCGAGCGCGCTCAGCTCGCGGATGAGGCCTCGGCCGGCACGCGGTCGTCGCCCTCCCGCCACCCGCGCACGGTCGAGCGCAGTGACAGATAGCCGACGATCCCGGGCAGGGTCGGCAGCCAGAAGGAGATCGCGCGATACGCCAAAACGCCGACGAGCGCCCTATCAGCGGGCACCCCGAAGGCCACGAACGCGCCGATCATGCCGCCCTCAACTCCGCCGATGCCGCCCGGCAGCGGCAGCAGGCTGCCGAGCGTGCCCAAGAAGTAGCCCATGATCAGCACGGCCACGGGGACGTCGGTTCCGAAGGCCTTCAGCGAGATGCCGAGCACGGCGATGTCGAACCCCCAGTAGGCGACGGCCCCCAGCAGGCCGAGGCGGCGCTCGCCCACGAGCTCCATCGCGGTCCTGACACCGGACCCCAAGGTCGCGGGCGCCGTCGCCAGACGAGCCGCGAGGCGCCCGGCCCATCCCTTGCGCCGCGCTATCACGCCGAGGCGGCGCTCGAAGTCTCCGGGGACCAGGGCCATGCTCGCGACCAGCCCGATCGCGGCCAAGCTGAGGACGGCCGGCAGCAGCGTGAGCGCAACTGAGCCTCCGCCGGAGAAGACGCCGATCCACAGCCCAAAGCCGCATACCGTCAGCGCGCCGAGGTAGACCGAATACTGGAGCGCGTAACTCGCGACCATGCGACAAGCGATCGTGCGCGCTGACATGCCCGCGCTGCGCAGCGCCCAGGCCGTGACCGCCACGCCGCCCGCGCCGGCCGCCGCGAGCAGGCGGATGGCGGCGATTCCCGCCAGCGGGATCTCGATGCTCGCGCGCCAGTTGATGCGCGGCATGTCGCGCCCGAAGACCGTGTTGAAGAGCACGGCATAGCCACCGACCGAGAGCAACTCGAGCGCCGCGCCGAGCGCCAGCCAGAGCGGATCTCCGTGCTTGAGCTCGCCCCAGGTGTGGTTCAGACCGGCGAGCTTGGGGACGAGGAAATAGAGGCCCACCACCATCAGGGCGATGAACAGCACCCCGAGGATCACCCGGCGGCGCGTAAGAACGCTGGTGGGCTCGCTGTCGCGATCGTCCGCCTGGGGGGCAGAAGGCGGCCGGTGCTCTTCAGTCCCCAGCTGCGGGGCAGGCGACTCGGAGATCGTCGACTGAGGCTCTCTGGATCGCACGCGGCCCGCTCCCCCCGACCCGCCGCTCAGTGCCGCCTGACGCGACGGCCGCTCAGTATCACGCCGCTCACCGCCCAGCCAAATGAAAGTCGGGTGTCTCTGACATGTTCTACCTCCGGAGCACGGTGATCTTCACCGGACGCACTATCAGGCTACCCAACCGACCGCCGCGCCAACGACTGGCCTCGCTGCAGGAAGGTGAACTGGGCTCCTCGAGGCAATCGCGGCCAGCCTACCCTCAGCGTAGATGCCTCACTGCGATCGTGTTGGCGGTTGATTAGGGAACGCAAGCTGTCGTTCGCAAAGGCTGGATTCCGTTCAAACTGCCGAATACATTTTCGCGAGCACACCATCCACACAGGAGGAGGACAGGTGCACAAACACACGAGGAAGGTCGCTGCGGTAGGAGCCGCGGTGGTCCTGGCCCTTGCCGCCGCGGCGTGCGGAAGCTCGTCGTCGGGCGGCTCGTCAAGCGGTGGGGCCAAGAATGGCGGCACGATCACGATCGCCGCCGGTACCCCACCGCTGTCGGCCGACCAGGGTCTTGACTTCACGACCCAGGGCACCGAGCTCTACTCGGTCGTGGCCACGCCGCTGATGACGTTCCAGCGCGGCGTGCAGGGAGTGGGCGGAACCAAAATTCTGCCGGGGCTCGCCAAGAGCATGCCGACCGTCTCCAACGGCGGTCTGACCTACACGTTCTATCTGCGCAAGGGGCTCAAGTTCTCCAACGGCCAGCCGGTCGTGGCGAGTGATGAGACCCACGCGCTCGAGCGAGACCTGGTGATCCCGTGGCAGGCGGCGTCGTTCATCAGCGCCAACATCAAGGGCGCGGCGGCCTATGCCAGCAAGAAGGCCCACACGATCTCCGGGATCACGACCAACAACTCGACGGGCATGATCAGGGTCACGCTCATGCATCCGTTCGCGCCGATCGTCGACATCTTCGCGCTGGCCGGCACCGCTCCGGTGCCCGCCGACACGCCGATGAAGAACCTCGCCGCGACCGGCACGATCGGTGTTGGTCCCTACAAGTGGGGCTCGATCTCGCCGGGGCACACCTACACCCTGGTCAAGAACACCAAGTTCAGCACCAGCATGGTGCCGAATGTGCCCGCGGGCCACGCCGACAAGATCGTCTACAACGTCAACTCCAACGTGCTGGCTGACGCGGAGGACGTGCTCAACAACTCGGCTGACGTGTTCGACCCCGGCGACACACTGCCGCCGTCGATCCTCAGCCAGGTTCAGACCAAGGCGGCGAGCCGCTACCAGGCGGTTCCCACCAACTCGACGTTCTACTTCTTCTTTGCCGTCAACAAGCCACCGTTCAACAACATGGACGCCCGCAAGGCCGTCCTGGCGGCGCTCGACCTCAGGGCTCTGTCACGGCTTGACTCCGGCTTCTTGAAGGAGGACTGCCACCTGATCCCGTTCGGGATCCCGGGTCACACATCCGATCCTGCCTCGACGTGTAAGGCGGCGACAGGCCACGCGGCCGACGCCCCGCCGAACATGACGCTCGCCAAGAGCCTGATGGCCAAGTCGGGCATGAAGGGCAAGTCGGTTGTAGTCTGGGGCGAGTCGCGCAGCCCGCGCCTGCAGTACGTGGACTACTTCACCCACGTGCTGAACACGCTCGGGTTCCACGCGACGGAGAAGATCATCAACTCCGGCGTGTACTTCACCACGATCGGGGCGCCCTCGACGAAGCCGACGGCCGGCTTCGGCGACTGGGTGCAGGACTTCCCCAACCCGTGGGACTTCATGCAGCTGTTCACCTGCACCGCAGGCTCGTCGCTCAACTACGGCTACGTATGCGACAAGCACTACGACTCCACGGTGAACTCGCTCGACACGAAGGACCCGGCGACCGTCGCCAGTCAGTGGCAGGCGCTTGACCAGTACGCAGTCAACAAGGGCTACTACGCCGCGTATGGACATGAGGAGTTTCCGAAGTTCTATTCGACCCGGATGTCCTTCCCGACGGGCGTGATGTCGGTCGAGTACCAGACCGACCTGACCAGCCTGGCGCTGAAGAAGTAAGCAATACCGGCAATTTGGGGGGCGCTCGCTGAAGCGGCGCCCCCCATTTGTCCGGCCTCTCGGACAAGAGTCTTTAAAAACACCCGCCCTCTCGACCTCTCAGTGGCGATAAGCTCCGCAGGTACGCATGGCACTTGATGTTCCACGCTTTCGCCGCGGCAACGGTCGGACATCCACGGAGGACCCGGCCGCCGCGCAGACAACGGAAGACCCGGCTGTCGAGCAGCTGCCGCAGCCCGGCGCGGTAGGCGGGCGACCCGAGTTCGAGCCCGGCGCGCCAGCGCCGAGCGAGCCCGAGGAGGCGCCGACCGTCGGTGTCGGCCCCTACAAGCTGGCCTGGCGGCGGCTGCGGCGCAACAAGCTCGCGATGATCTTCCTGGCACTGTTCGTGCTGGTGGTGGTCGTGTGCGTGCTGGCGCCGGTCTACTCGCATGACATCGCCAAGATCGGCCCCGATGCGACCAACCCGACGGGCACGGTCAACGGCCACAACGTGCTCAGCACAAACGGTGTCCCGATCGGTCCCCAGTTCGGCGCCAAGTACTTCTTCGGCGCCGACAGCGAGGGTCGGGACCTGGCCGTGCGGCTGCTCTACGGCGGGCGCACCTCGCTGATCATCGGCGGGATCGCGACCGTGATCATCCTCGGCATGGGGACGTTGGTGGGGCTGCTGGCGGGCTACTTCCGCGGGGTGGCCGACATGGTGCTGCGTCCGCTGATGGAATTGATCTGGTCCTTCCCGCCCGTGATCCTGGGCGTGGCTGTCGGCACGGCGCTCGCGCTCGGCGGCATCGGGCCGATCAAGGGCAACTCGATCTTCATCCCCGCGTTCATCATCGGGGTGATCTACATCCCGTATTTGGGCAAGCCGATCCGCGGCGAGGTGCTGCGCCTGCGCGAAATGGACTTCGTCGATGCCGCCCGCGTGCAGGGCATGGGCCCGTGGCGGATCATGTTCTCGGAGATCCTGCCCAACGCGGTCTCGACGATCATCGTGTTTGCGCCGCTGATGCTCGCCAACTCGATCCTGCTCGAGGCCTACCTCTCGTTCCTGGGCGCGGGCGTGCAGCCGCCCAACTCCTCATGGGGCTCGTTGATCTCGGACGGCATCAACTACATCCAGACCACCCCCACCTACTGCCTGATTCCTGGGGCGATGCTGGTGCTGGCGACGCTCAGCATCAACATGTTCGGCGACGGGCTGCGTGACGCGCTCGACCCGCGCGCGCAGGTGAAGATCCAGACCGGATGACCCGCTTCGTCGTCCGGCGCGCGATGTCCGCGGTGGCGCTCTTGTTCGCCACCTCGGTGGTCGTGTTCGGGATCTTCGAGATCATCCCCAGCTACAACCCGGCGCGGGCGATCGCCGGTCGCAGCGCCAACGCCACCACGGTTCAGACGGTGGCGCGCAAGTTCGGCTTCGACAAGCCGTTCTACGTCCAGTACGCGAACACGATGAAGC
Source organism: uncultured Solirubrobacterales bacterium (assembly GCA_963823315.1). GTDB lineage: Bacteria > Actinomycetota > Thermoleophilia > Solirubrobacterales > Solirubrobacteraceae > Palsa-465. The sequence goes on from CAWGLB010000006.1 coordinate 52,292, forward strand.
TGGTCTTCACCGGCCAGATCATCGACTACGCCAATGACCTCAACGTCGTGCAGCAGTTCAGGGACAAGTTCCCGGTTACGCTCTCGCTGGTGATCCCGGCGGGGATCATCTGGTTCCTCGCGGCGGTCGCGCTCGGTTCGATCGGGGCGCTGAAGGCGGGCAAGTTAGCCGACAGAGGGCTGATGATATTCGCGGTCGTGGGGGTCTCGATCCCCATCTTCCTGCTGGCCGCGGTGCTGCTGTACCTGCTCGCGTTCAAGACCTCGATCTTCCCCAACACCGGCTACGCGGGCCTCTATCCGAATCCATGGCAGTGGGTCTATCACCTGATCCTGCCCTGGTTCTCGATCGCGCTCTTGTCGATCGGCTTCTACTCCCGCGTGCTGCGCTCGAACCTGCTCGATATGGTCAACGAGGACTTCGTGCGCACCGCGAAGGCGAAGGGACTCTCGCGCCGACGGGTATTCACACGGCACGTGCTGCGCAATTCGATCATGCCGATCGTGACGATGTTCGGGCTCGACTTCGCCACCCTGATGGGCGGCGGCGCGCTGGTCACCGAATACGTCTTCAACCTCCCGGGAATCGGCCAATACGAGGCACAGGCGATCCAGAACCTCGATGTGCCGCCGATCCTCGTGGGAGCGCTGTTCACCGCCTTCTTCGTGGTCCTGTTCGGCGCCTTCGTCGACGTCCTCTACGCGACGCTTGACCCGCGCATCAGGCTGAGCGGCTGATGCCCGAGCGCCTGCTCGAGGTCGAGGACCTAAAGGTCTCGTTCGCCACCGAGGACGGCGTCGTGCGCGCCGTCGACGGCGTCTCGTTCACGCTCGACCGCGGCGAGGTGGTGGCGATCGTGGGCGAGTCGGGGTCGGGCAAGTCGGTCACGTCGATGACGCTCATGGGCCTGACCCGCTCGGTCAACTCGCGCTTCGACGGCTCGGCCAAGCTCAAGGGCAAGGAGCTCCTGAGCGCCAGCGAGCACGACCTCGAGCACATCCGCGGGGCCGAGATCGCGATGATCTTCCAGGATCCGATCTCCTCGCTCAGCCCGGTCGCCAAGATCGGAGACCAGATCGTGGAGCAGATCCGCGCCCACGAGAAGAACGTCTCCAAGGCGGAGGCGTTGGACCGCGCGGTCGAGCTGATGGAGCGGGTGGGCATTCCCAACGCGCGCGGGCGGGCCCGGAACTACCCGCACGAGTTCTCGGGCGGCATGCGCCAGCGCGCGATGATCGCGATGGCGCTGTCGCTGTCCCCGGCCGTGCTGATCGCCGACGAGCCCACGACCGCCCTCGACGTGACGATCCAGGCGCAGATCCTGAACGAGGTGAAGGAGCTGCGCGAGCACTCGGACAGCGGCATCATCTTCGTCACTCACGACCTGGGCGTGGTGGCGGACATCGCCGACCGGGTGATCGTCATGTACGCGGGGCGCGTGGTCGAGCAGGGGACGCTCGACGAGATCTTCTACGACCCCCAGCACCCCTACACCTGGGGGCTGCTTGGCTCGGTCACGCGCATGGACCGCGACCCCCCCAAGCGCCTTCCGTCGATCCCCGGACTGCCGCCCTCGCTGCTCAGGCCGCCCAAGGGGTGCCACTTCCGGCCCCGCTGCCCGCACGAGTTCGCGCGCTGCACGGAGGTGCCGCCGCTCGAGGCCCGCGTCCCGGATGTCGCCGGCCACCTCGACCGCTGCTGGCTCGAGCTCGAGGAGAAGCGCAAGCGCCGCGAGGTCGAGGGGCGGATCGGACTGGTGAAGGGCGCGGGCGGCGAGGTCACGGTATGAGCGAGAAGCAGCTCGAGGGCGAAGCCCCCGGGGAAGAGCCCAGCCAGGAGGAGCAGGCACTGCGGGACGCGGAGCGCTCGCTCGCGGGCACAAGCGACCTGCTGCTCGAGGCCGAGCACGTGCAGCTCTACTTCCCGGTGAAGACGGGGGTGGTGATCGACCGCACGATCGGCAACGTGCACGCGGTCGACGACTGCTCCATGGGTTTGCGCGAGGGCGAGACCCTTGGGGTGGTGGGCGAGTCGGGGTGCGGCAAGAGCACGTTTGCGCGCTGCATGGTGCGCTTGCTCGAGCCCACCGCGGGCACCCTTCGCTTCCGCGGCACCGACATCACACACCTGGGGCGCCGCAAGCTCGACCCGCTGCGTCGCGAGGCCCAGCTCGTCTTCCAGGACCCGGTCGCCTCGCTCAACCCGCGCAAGCGCGTGGGACAGATCGTGGGCACGCCGATCAAGCTCCACGGGATCAAGACCGGCTCAGACGGCGTCGAGGGCCGCGTGCGCGATCTGCTCCGCCGCGTCGGACTCAGCCCGGAGCACATCAACCGCTTCCCGCACGAGTTCTCCGGCGGTCAACGTCAGCGCATCGGGGTGGCGCGCGCGCTCGCGGTCGACCCCCGGCTGATCGTGCTCGACGAGCCGGTCTCCGCGCTCGACGTCTCGATCCAGGCACAGGTCATCAACCTGCTCGACGACCTCCAGGACGATTTCGGGCTCTCCTACGTCTTCATCGCGCACGACCTCTCGGTCGTCCGCCATGTATCCGACCGGATCGCGGTCATGTACCTGGGCAAGATCGTCGAGCTCTCGCCGGCGGAGGAGCTCTACACCAAGCCGATCCACCCGTACACCGAGGCGCTGCTGTCGGCGATCCCGCTTCCCGACCCCGAGGAGAACCGGGCGCGCGAGCGCGTGGTGGTCGGCGGCGAGCCGCCCAATCCCGTCGATCCCCCGACCGGCTGCCGCTTCCACACCCGCTGCCCGCACGCCACCGACGTGTGCAGAGAGCTCGAGCCGCCGCTGGCCGAATACGAAGGCGGCCATCTCGCGGCCTGCCACCACCCGCAGAATCTGGCGGAGGGCGACCTCGAGAAGGTCGGCCGCTCGCCGCTCTCTCCGCTCAGCTCGGCGGGCCTCTTGCCCAACGGCAAGGAGGCGCCAGTTCCAGATGTCGAGCTCAACGGCAAGGCCACCGGGTTGCGCGCGCGGCTCAAGCGGCTGGCGCCCGGATAGTCTTCCTCACCGAGGCCCAGAGGTGCCGTCCGCAGCTCCCCCCGACGAGCCGCTCGGCCTGCTGCTGCTGCCGTCCAAGCTCGAGCGCTTCGATCGCCAGCAGCACGCCCGCGAACTGCTCAAGATCCCGCGCGTCGTCGCGCTCGAGCCGGGGCGCGTGCGCGTACCGAGAGTGCTCGACCACGCGGCGCCCCTGCGCGCGGCCAAGCGGGTGAAGCTCCCCGGCTTCCTGCGCCTGGTGGTGCTCTACCACCCGCTGCAGTACCGGCTGGCGCGCGCGCTGCAGGCACACAACGAGCAACCACAGATGACAGCCCGGCTCTTCAAACTCTCGCAGCGGGCTGTGCCTGACGTACCGGAGGCGGCCCACAAGGTCGAGATCTGGTACTTCCGCCCCGACCCTGACTCGCTCGCCGAAGCGCGCGGCTATCCCCGCGAGGAGCTGCTCGAGCTCGACGGGCTGGCGATTGAGCGCGCTGATCAGACGGTTTACGAAGGCACCGAGGAGGTGCTTCAGGCGCAGACCGCCTCGCTGCGCGACCGCCTCCAGCAGCTCGGGGTCATCAGCCCGCGTCCGTTCGTGCCGGGCGCGAGGATCGGCCGCCGGTAGGTTCCTGGCGCCTGCCCCCGGGGGTCCGCGAGCTGCGACTTCAAGGTAAGGCCCCCTGCACTCGGCCTAAGGCCTCGGCGCCTCAAACAGACTCCTTCCTCCCGATGTAAGGGAGGGGCTCTCAGTCCATCCTCAATGCCGTGGCAACAACGCGACACGACAGGAGCCCACAATGCATCCCAACATCACAGCCGCCTTCGCAGACTCACGACGTGCAGAGCTCGAGTACGAGGCACAGCGACTCTCCCATCATGGAACATACTTTCGCCGTGCACGCAAGGCTCACTTCAAGTCGCTTCGTGGGTCGGGTTTCCGAGCTGGCCGAACTCGAACTCGCGCTGCGTGAGGTTCGCGACGGCCGGCCTCGGATCGTCCTTTTGGGAGGAGAGTCCGGCATCGGCAAGACGCGGCTCGTATCCGAGCTGGTCCACCGAGTGCAGGAACCGGAAACGACTGACCCCACGCTGGTGCTGCGAGGCGAAGCGGTGGAGCAGCGAGAGGGCGAGCTCCCCTACGCTCCGGTGCTGAGCGCGCTCAGGCCTCTGGCTCGCGATCACCACCCGGCGCTCGATCAGCTGAGCGCCACCAGCGCCCAGGAGCTCGCCACGCTGCTCCCAGCGCTGTCGCGAAGCGAGCCCCCCGCGACGAGCGACGGGGGAGAGCCGCGCAGCCAGCTGCGGCTGTTCGAGGCGCTGCTCGAGTTGCTCGACCTGATCAGCGCCGAGATCCCCGTGGTCTTCGTGCTCGAGGACATGCACTGGGCGGATCGCTCCACCCGGGCGCTCGCCGCGCACCTGGCGCGCAACCTCCGCACCGAGCGCGTGCTCCTGGTGCTCACGTACCGCACCGACGAGCTCCACCGCCGCCACCCCCTCAGACCGCTCTTGGCTGAGCTCGAGCGACTCGACTGCACACGCCGGATCGAGCTCGGGCGCTTCGACCGCCATGAGCTCAGCGAGGTGCTCGCCGACATCCTCGGCAGGCAGCCCGACACGCAGCTGCTCGAGCGGGTGTTCGACCGCAGCGAGGGCAACCCCCTGTATACGGAGGAGCTGCTCGCGGCCGGCCTTGACGGCCGCGGAGCCACGCCGCAGACCTTGCGTGACGCCTTCATGCTGCGGATCGAGCGTCTACCCGAGCCCACCCAGCGAGTGGTGCGCGCGATCGCGATCGCCCGGCGCATGCAAGAAGACACGATCGCCGCGATCACCGGCATGGAGGGCGACGAGCTCAATGCCGCCCTGCGCGAGGCCGTCTCAGCCCAGGTGCTCCTCACCGACGACGAGGACCGCTTCGTCTTCCGCCACGCGCTGCTGGGCGAGGCGCTGTACGAGGACCTACTCCCCGGAGAGCGGACCGAGCTCCACCTCACGCTGGCGCGCACGCTCGCATCCCAGACCGTCTCCGGTCGCGACGCCGAGGCCGAGCTCACCGCGCGCATCGCCTACCACTACGCCGCGGCCGGCGACCAGCCCGCGGCGCTGCAGGCGATGGTCAAGGCCGCGCGCGCGGCCGGCCGGGTCCACGCCTACGGCGAGAAGGCTGACCTTTCCGAGCGCGCGCTCGAGCTGTGGCCTCGCGTGGGCGATCCGGAAAAGTTGACACAGCTCGATCATGTCGAGCTGATCTCAATGGCGGCCGGGGCGCACACGCTCAGCGGCGAGCTGAGCCGCGCGGAAGTGCTGCTCCAGGAGGGCCTGCGCGAGCTCGACCCCGAGAGCGACTCGCGGCGCTACTCACAGCTGCTCGGGCACCTCGCGCGGACGCAATGGAACCTTAATCGCGGACCTGAAGGTGTGGAGACGGCCGAGCGCGCGCTCTCGCTACTCGGGGACGGCGACCCCAGCCGCGAGCGAGCCGCGCTCCTCTCCTGGCTCGCGCGAACCCGGTTTCTGCGCGGCCGCTTCCGGGAGGCAGTACGCGATGCGGAGGAGGCCCGCTCGGCGGCGGTTGCGCTCGAGGACACCTCGACCGAGGTCGAGGCACTCAACACGCTCGGAATGGCGACGATCGCACTGGGTCAGGTGGAGGAAGGCGTCGGACAGCTGCACCGGGCGATCGAAATCGCGCGCGCCTCGGACGACCTCGAGAACCTCGGCTACGCATACTCCAACCTGGCGGACATGCTGGGCATCGTCGGTCGCACCGAGGAGGCCTTCGCGATGGCGCGCGAGGGACTGGCCGCGGTCCCCCGGCACCTGCGCGACCTCCACGACTGGCTGAGGCTCACGGTCTCGGAGTTTGCCTTCGACCTGGGCGATTGGCACACGGCGCGTGAAGTGTTCAGCTCACTCCCGTCGCGGCCGAATGCCCGGCTGCTCCTCTTCCGATTGGTGCGGGCCGCCGATCAGGCGCTGGGCGAGGGCGACGAGGACGGCGCCCGGCGGGCGCTCGAGGAGGCGGAGCCGCTGGTCGCGGTGTCCTCTGAGCCGCAGTGGATCGCCGGTTTTGGCGCCCTGCGGGCGGAGCTCAGCCGGCGCGAGCACGATCTCGAGCGCGCCCGCGCGGCGGTCGCCGATGCGCTCGACCGGATCGAGCTGTGTACCGATGACGTGATGCGAGTGGCGCGCGTGACCGCGTTCGGACTCGCGGTCGAAGCCGACATGGCGCAACGCGCTCGCGATCTGCGCGAGCGGGGCCAGGAGAAGGATGCGCTGACGAGGGCGCGCATCCACATGGATCGACTCGAGGCGGTCGCCGACGCCGGCGGTCCCGTCGAAAGCGCCTGGCTGACCTCAGGGATCGCCGAACACGCCCGTGCAAAGGGACGCAGCGAGCCCCAGCAGTGGATCGAGTCGGCCAAAGCATGGGACTGCCTGCACCGCCCGTATCGCGCGGCCCTGGCCCGCCTGCGCGCTGCCGAGGCGCATGTCGAGGACGGTGATCGTGCGGCCGCGGCGGAGTTGGTACAGGACGGACTCGAGGTATCGCGCACGCTCGGCTCAAAATGGCTCGTGGCCGAGCTGACCGGGCTCTCTGGGCGTGCTCGTCTGGACCTCTCCGCCGAGGGCACCCCGTCCCCGGGCGCCGACGGGGCGCCAGCAGCCGACGGAGGCCCCGCCGACGAGGATGAAGACGCCTTCGGCCTCACGCAGAGAGAGCGCCAGGTGCTGGCGCTGCTGGCGGAGGGGGCCACCAATCGCCAGATCGGCAACGCCCTCTACATGGCCGAGAAGACGGCCAGCGTCCACGTCTCCCGGATCCTCTCCAAGCTCGGCGTGCGCACGCGCACCCAGGCGGCCGCGGTCGCTCACCGCCAGCATCTGGATTAGGTGGATGTTCGCCTCGGCGCATGGCGCCGGCCTACCTAAGAAGCCCCAGCCGCCGCTTCCACCAGCGGCAGGGTTCGCGGCGGCACCTGCCGCGATAGCACGATGTAGCTCGTGCAGCGCTCGATCGCCGGCGTCGCCAGCAGCTCGTTGATCACCTGCTGGAGGTGCTCCGTGTCGCGCGCGACCACGCGACAGATCAGGTCGTGGGGACCGCTCACGCCGTCTGCCTCGAGCACCTCGGGGATCGCCTCCATCACCGCCACGGCCTCCCCCAGGCGCCCCTGCGCCAGCTCGATCAGGACGAAGGCACCAATTGTGTAGCCGAGCGCTTGCGGATCGACCTCCGGTCCATGGCCGGTGATCACGCCGCCCCGCTCAAGCTTCTGCAGCCTGGCCTGCACGGTCCCGCGCGCGACGCCCAGCTGGCGGGCCACCTCGAGCAGTCCGACCCGCGGGTTGCGGCGCAGGGTCGAGACCAGGCGCGCGTCCAGCTGGTCAAAGCGAATAGGCAATCTGTACAGGATAGTAGCGCTGGCGGCGCCTGAGACGGGCATTTTGGCAGTGTGATCTGTGCAGAGTTGCACCGCCCTGCCAAAACTGCTACATGCTCATATCAAGGATGTACGAGGAAGCGCAGCTCTACTCGCCGGTGACCACGGATGAACACGGTGAGGTGACCGTCCACCTTGCCCACGATCACCCGGGGGCCAACGATCCCGTGTACCGCGCGCGGCGCAGTGAGATAGCCGCTGCCGCCCTGGCCTGGCGTCCCGGAGAGCCGGCGCCGACGATCTCCTACACCGAGGACGAGCAGAACGTGTGGCGCACCGTTTGCAGCGAGCTCGAGCGCAAGCACGAGCGCTACGCCGTGCGCGAGTTCCTCGAGGGCAAAGCGCGCGTCGGCCTACCCACCGACCACGTTCCGTCTCTGGACGAAGTCTCGGCTCGGCTCGAGCCGGTGAGCGGCTGGCGCTACCTCCCCGCGGCAGGATTAGTGCCGCTCGAGCAGTTCTACGGCTCGCTCGCCGATCAGCGCTTCTACTCGACCCAGTACGTACGTCACCCTGCGGTGCCGCTGTACACGCCGGAGCCGGACATCATCCACGAGGTCATCGGCCACGGCCACCTGCTGGCGACCCCCACCTTTGGCGAGCTGCACCGGCAGGCCGGAGTCGCGACGCTCCGCCTGAAGAAGAAGGAGAACATCCTCTTCCTCTCGAAGGTGTTCTGGTTCTCGCTCGAGTTCGGCACGGTCATCGAAGACGGGGAGCTACGCGCTTACGGCGCCGGCATCCTCTCCAGCTACGGCGAGATCGAGGAGTTCAGGGCAATGGACCACCGGCCGCTTGATCTCGTCGAAATGGGTAGCGCGGACTACGACATCACCGCGTACCAGCCGGTGCTTTACCGGGCAGAGTCGATTCAGGAGGTCAATGAAGTGGTCGGCGGCTTCTTCGCGCAAGCGAGTGACGAATACATCGAGGCGTTGCGCTCTGGCTCCGTGGCGGTGACCAGGTGACCGCGCTGGCATCGGGCCGGCCCCTCTCGAGCGGCTACCACGAGATCAAGCTAAAGGAGGGCAAGCGCTCCGGGCTGACGATGGCCATCGCCGTGCATCGGACCGTGGATGGCCGCTCGCTGGGCGGCCTGCGCTTCGAGCCCTACGGCTCCGCCGACGACGCCTTGCTCGATGTCAAACGGCTCGCGCGCGCGATGACCTTCAAGGCGGCCGTCGCCGGCCTGCGGCTCGGCGGCGGCAAGGGCGTGATCGCGGCCGAGCCGGACTCGCCGCCCGACGCGTACCACCGGCGCCTGGCGCTGCGTGACTTCGCCGAGCTGGTGGAGTCCTTCGGCGGCCAGTACATCAGCGCCCAGGACGCCGGCACCTCCGAAGAGGACATCGCCTACATGGCGCGCTTCACCGACCACGTCGTGGGGCATCCCCGCGCCGAGGGCGGGTCAGGTGATCCGAGTCCCTACACCGCCCACGGGGTCGACATCGCGATTCGGGCTTCCTTGCGCGGCGCGCTCGAGGGCCGGCACGTGATCGTGGTGGGGCTGGGCCATGTCGGTTCGAAGCTTGCCTTGCGCCTGCGCGAGGCGGGCGCCCGGCTCACCGTCTCGGACGTCGATCCCGGCAAGCGCAAGCTGGCCGAGCGCCTCGATGCCCGCTGGCTCGAGCCGCATCAGGCGATGACCGCCGAGGGCGACGTGCTCGCCCCGTGCGCGCTAGGTGGCGTGCTCGATACCGACACGATCGCGAACCTGCGTGTCTCGGTGGTCGCGGGCGCCGCCAACAACCAGCTGGCCTCGGACGGCGCGGCGGACGCGCTGCGCAAACGCGGCATCGTGTGGGCGCCGGACTTCGTCGTCAACGCAGGCGGCCTGATCGCGGTCGCCGATGAGCTTCACGGCTTCGATTCTGAGCGCGTGGAGCATTCGATCGAGCGGATCGCCGACACGCTCGAGGAGATCTATGCCCGCGCTGCCGCGGCGGGCACCAACACACTGATCGCCGCCCAAGAGCTGGCGACCGAGCGCTCGGGAGGGCTTGATGACAACGACCAGTGAAACCGCCACCACCCCGCAGGTCGATGACTTCATGCCGCTGCACGGCATCGACCACGTCGAGCTGTGGGTGGGCAACGCCGCGCAGGCGAGCTTCTACTTTCAGGAGGCCTTCGGCTTCGCCGAGTGCGCTTACAGCGGCCTCGAGACCGGCGTGCGCGACCGCGTCTCGCACGTGCTCAAGCAGGGCGAGATCCTGCTCGTGCTGACCGGCACGCTGCACTCGGGCACCGACGTGGCGCGCCACCACGAGAAGCACGGCGACGGCGTCAAGGTGATCGCGCTGACGGTCCCGGACGTGGACCACGCTTACCGGGAGGCGGTCGCGCGCGGGGCCACGGGCCTGACGGAGCCTCACGACTCGAGCGATGAGCACGGCCGCGTGCGCATGGCGGACGTCGCCGCCTACGGCGAGACCGTGCACCGCTTCGTCGATCGCTCGGCCTACGAAGGACCGTTCCTGCCCGGATATGCGCCGGTCGACCGCGACGGCTCGCGCTCCGCCGAGCTGGTCGGAGGCATCGACCACATCGTGGGCAACGTGGAGCTCGGAGCGATGGATGAGTGGGTCTCCTATTACGAGAAGGTCTTCGGGATGACCGAGATGCTGCACTTCACCGACGAGGCGATCTCGACCGAGTACTCGGCGCTGATGTCGAAGGTGGTCACGAACGGCGACGGCCGCGTCAAGTTCCCCATCAATGAGCCCGCCGAGGGCAAGAAGAAGTCGCAGATCGATGAGTACCTCGAGTTCTACGAGGGACCCGGCGCGCAGCACATCGCGCTGACCACGACCGACATCGTGTCGACCGTGAGCGAGCTGCGCAAGCGCGGCATCCGCTTCTTGAAGACGCCCGAAACCTATTACGAGGAGGTGCCCGAGCGGGTCGGTGAGATCAACGAGCGCCTGGAGGATCTGCGCCGGGAGGGGATCCTGGTCGACCGCGACGACGAGGGCTACCTGCTCCAGATCTTCACCGCCCCGCTCGGTGACCGCCCCACGATCTTCCTCGAGATCATCGAGCGCCATGGCGCCCGCGGCTTCGGCGACGGCAACTTCAAGGCGCTGTTTGAGGCGATCGAGCGCGAGCAGGAGAAGCGCGGGAACCTGTGAGCGCGGGGGCGCTGATCGCACCGCGGGATATTTCTGGTCGTATCGAGAAGAAATCTCCGACAGCGGCCTAGGATTCAGGCATGCGCTACGCACAACTCGGCAGCATCCCCTCCAAGCGTCACTCGCAGTTCCGCACCAACGGCAGCCTGCTGGTCGAGGAGGTGATGGGCTACGAGGGCTTCTCGGGCAACGAGTCGATCCTCTACCACACGGGCTCGCCGTGCCGGGTCTCGGAGGTCGGGCCGCTTGCGCGGCTCGAGTGGCAGGAGTGGAGGCCCGAGGCCCATGTCCACCGCCTGGCGGACCTGCGCGGCGTCGAGCCCGGCGGCGACCCGGTGTCAGGCCGCCGCGTGCTGATGTTCAACAAGGATCTCGAGGTCTCTCTGTGCAAGCCCGTCGAGCCGCTCGAGGGCTTCTATCGCAATGGTGTCGGCGACGAGGTCATCTACGTCCATCGCGGCGCTGGCGTGCTGCGCACCGTGTTCGGCCGCGTTCCCTTCCGCGAGCGCGATTACCTCGTGATCCCGCGGGGAACCACCGTGACCTGGGAGCTCGAAGGCGACGAGCAGTTCTGGCTCTGTTTCCATACGCCTGGCGAGATCGAAACCCCCTCGCGATACCGCAACCGCTACGGCCAACTGCTCGAGCACGCGCCTTACTCGCAGCGTGACTTCCGGCCGCCGGACGAGCTCGAAACCTGCGACGAGCACGGCGAGCACCGCCTGACGGTGCGGGTGCGCACCGGCCTGCAGGAGTTCGTCCTCGACCGCCATCCCTTCGATGTGGTCGGCTGGGACGGCTACGTGTGGCCCTACGCCTTCAACGCAATGGACTTCGAGCCCCGCGCCGGGCGCTTTCACCTGCCGCCGCCAACGCACCAGACCTTTCAGGGCCAGGGCTTCGTGCTGTGCACGTTTGCGCCGCGGCCGCTCGATTTCGACCCTCAGGCGGTGCCGCTCCCGTATCACCACTCGAACATCCAGTCCGAGGAGGTGATGTTCTATGCCGACGGGGACTACAAGGCGCGCAAGGGCGTCGAGGTGGGGTGCGTGACGCTGCACCCCTCGGGTCTGCCGCACGGGCCACAGCCCGGCGCGGTCGAGCGTGCGCTGGGAGCGCAGCGCACCGATGAGCTTGCGGTCATGTGGGACACGTTCAGCCCCCTCGGGCTCACACCCCTGTGGCGGGAGCACGACAAGCCCGAGTACGCCTACTCGTGGAACCCCGAGCACCACGCGGCCTCGGGCGACGGCCACGGGCCTGCGCAGCCGGATTCGGTCGTCACCGGGCCCTCGGCTTAGTGCTTCGGGCGCTCGGCCGGGCGTGGGCGTAGCGCGCCCAGCCCCGACGAGCACGCCGCCCTACGTGGGGAGGGCCAAGCCCACCAGGTAAGTCGCGCCGCCCACCAGCACGCCCGCGGCCGTCATCTCGAGGCCCGCCGCCCACCACGTCCGCAGCGTGACCAGCGACTTGGCGGCACCCACGAGGAAGTGGGCGATCAGCGAGATGATCGCGGCGGCGACGATTGCGGTCGTGCCCGTGGTGAAGATGAACGGGATCACCGGAATGATCGCCCCGATGCCCGTTGAGATGCCCGCGGCGACGGCCGCCTCGCCGGGATTGCCACGGTCGCCGACACCGCCGAACTCCTCGGTCGCAAGCGCCTTCAGCATCGCGTCCGGGCGGCGCGACAGCTGCTCCGCCATCGAATCCGCCGTCGCGCGATCGATACCCTTGAGCTGGTAGAAGAGCGAGAGCTCTTCCTTCTCCTCCTCCGGGTGCTCGGCGAGCTCCTGGCGCTCGCGCGCCAGGTTGGCCTCCGCCACTTCCGTCTCCGAGCGCTCGGCCAGGTACGCCCCCGTGGCCATCGACAGCGCCGACGCGAGCGCGCCCGCGATGCCGGCCGTGAGCACGAAAGTCGAGCCCCCCGTCGCGCCAGAGACCCCGGCCACGATCCCAAACACCGCGGCGAGGCCATCGTTGGCGCCGTAGATCGCGCCCGAGATCCAGCCTCCGCCGCCGCGGTGCCAGCGCTCGCGCCCCAGGATGCGATCGAGGCGCGCTCGGGGTCCCTCGGCGGCCGCTGCGGCTGCCTCCACGGCGGCGCCGTCGCCCTGGCCAACGGTGCCGGAGGTGCCCTCGGCGGTGGGCGGCAGCGACTCCTGCGCGCCCGCTGCGCGTTCCGAGCGCATCTCCTGCACCGCGCGGGAGTGCGCTCGCTCCTCGCGCCTGATCTCATGCAGGAGCCGATCAGTGCCGGGGTCCCCTGTCGAGCGGCGGTAGAGGTCTGAGACCTCGTCCTCCTCCGCCGCCTCGCGGGCCGCGAGCAGCCGGTCCACGGGCGCCACCCGGGCCTGGACGCGCAACAGCCAGGGAACCTTGACCGAGCTGGGATCGGGAACGGGGACGCCGAGCTCGCCCATGCGCTCCTCGAGCCGGCGCCGATGGCTGCTCTCGGCGGCGGCCATCTTGCGCAGGATCGAGCCGTCGCGGGCGTTCAAGCGCCGCGCGATCAACTCGTACACCGCCCCGGCCAGGATCTCGCCCTGCCAAGCCTGCAGCAGACGGTCGCGCACCTCCGCGCTCACCGCCGGGTCGGTGCTGTGGGCGCGAGGAGGTGGAGCCATGCGCCCCTAGGCTACCCGCGCCGCTCTTTTGCCGGCCATCGTGCTCAGGCTACGCGCGCCACACCGCGCACTTGCGGGCGAGCGATCGTGGTGGCTCGGCCTGCGTTTGCGCGCATCGTCTGCGCGCAGGGTGCCGTCCATGGCCACATCGTGCCAGGATCGTGAGTCGTGTTTGACCGACCGAACGCCGGCAGGTCGCTGCTCGGGGCGCCGGCGCGTTATGCCACCGGTCTGGAAGACCTCGGCGGTGGTCTGTGGGCCTGGCTTCAGCCAAACGGAGGCCTTGGAGAGTCGAACGCGGGGCTGATCGTGGGCGCGGGTGAATCGCTGCTCGTCGACACTCTCTGGGACCTGCGGCTGACCGAGACGATGCTCGCGGCGATGGCGCCAATCACCGAATCGGCGCCGATCGGGCGATTGGTCAATACGCACGCAGACGGTGACCACTGCTGGGGCAACCAGCTACTGCGGGGGGTGCCGATCACCGCCACCGAGGCGGCTGCCCAGGACATGATGCGCGAGGACCCGCAACGGCTGCGGTTCTTCAGCCGCATCGGCTCACGGCTCAATGCACTGGCCAGAGCACGAGCGCCCGCGGGCCTGTCCCTGCCGGGCGCGCGCCAGCTCGCGGGCCTCAGCGCCTTTCCCCGCATGCTGGCCAGCTATGACTTCGTCGGCATCGCACTCACGCCGCCCACCGACACGTTCTTCGGGAGCCGGGAGCTCACGGTCGGAGGGCGCCGGGTGGAGCTGTTCGAGGTGGGGCCGGCGCACACCCCCGGCGATCTGATCGTGCACGTGCCCGACGAACGAGTCGTGTTCGCCGGTGATCTCGTGTTCGCGGGCGTGACCCCGATCATGTGGGTGGGCCCCGTGGAGAACTGGATCGCGGGGCTCGATCGCATCCTCGCCCTCGGGCCTCGGCTGGTGATCGGCGGGCACGGCCCCACCACCGGCGCCTCGGGGGTTCAGGCGGTGCGCTCGTACTGGGAACTCGTCGCCGGCGCCGTCCGGCAGCGGCTCGCTCGCGGCCTCGATGCCTACTCGGCGGCCCGGGAGGTGCTCCGCTCACGTGAGTTCGAGGAGCAGCCCTTCGCCAGCTGGGACGCCCCCGAACGCCTCGCGATCAACGCGGCGATCATCGCCCGCAGTGACGCGGGAGGGCGCGGTCGCGTCGGCGAGCAGACCCGGGCAAGGCTGCTCGCGGGCATGGGCCGGCTCGGCGCCGAGCTGGCCCAGACCCGAGGGGGTCGCTAAGCGCTCGCCGCTTGCGCCGCGGCCGTTCGCTAAGCGCTCGCGGCTTGCGCCGCGGCCGCGTGCACGGCGGCGCGGGCATCGGCGGGCTCGAGCACCGCGGCATCGCCCGCCTCCTTGAGCACCTCGCGCACGAGCCAGTCGAGGCCGGCGAAGGAGAAGGCGACCACCACCGAGCCATCTTCGAGCTCCCACTGGACGGGGCGCTGTTCGCGCACCCAGCGCGCACGCTCGGGCGAGATCCATACGAGCGCCTGGCGCGAGGCAGGCACCTCCCCGGTGCGCGGCCAACCGTCGACGTCGGCCATGGGATCGATGCCGTGGCGCGGCTCAAAGCGCCGGCCGGTGGGTGTCGCCGACTTGATGCGGTCGAGGCGAAAGTGGCGCACGGCGTCCCGTGACGTGTCGTAGCTCATGACGTACCAGCCCTCGCGGCCGTTGATGAGCGCGTAGGGCTCGATGTCCCGGCGTGAGAATTCGTCCTCGTTCTCTTTGTAGTACTCAAGCGCGAGCAGCTCGTGCTCTGCGATCGCGCGCGAGATCAGCTGAGAGAGCTCGCCGTCGTCCCCGGTCGGCGGCGCGACCTGCAACCCCTCGCGCGCCGGATCCTCGCCCAGAGCCGCCACCACCTTCTCGCGCACCGACGCCAGCGAGCCGGCGGGGATGTGGTCGCCGATCAAATCAATCGCCGCGATCAGCGCCTTGGCCTCGACCGGCAGCAGGCGGGCGGGGCGGGCGAACGAATCCCCATAGGGCTCAGGGTCCACCTCGACCATGCCCTCGTCGTCGATCTCGGCGTAGAGCACGTATGTGCCGGCGCCGAAGTTGACGAGGTTGAGCACGGCGATGTCCTCGCGCAGCTCGTGTTCGGTGACGCCGGTGGCGTGGCAGAGCTCGGCGGCGGACAGCTTCCGCCCAGCCCGTCCGGACCCGATCAGCATGGTCGCGAGCGTCACCAGGCGCGCGAAGCGCTCGGGCCGGATCGCAGCGTCGGCGTGGTGTCCGTTGCTGGGCTCTTCGCTTGCGTGACCGGGGTCCGGGGCGCGGTCGTCCTGCCCGGGCGGTTGCTGCGGCGAGGCGACGGTGCCCGCGCCCTGCCGGTGCTCCGCCGCCGGCAGCCGAGGCTCGCCCTCGTGGCGCTCGACCAGCAGGCCGAGGCGCTCTCGGAGCTCGGATTCGAGCTCGGGCGGGCCGATGATGCGGGCGTTCTCGCCGAGCCCGAGCACCCAGGCGATCAGCTGCCTCGAGTCGGCGTAGGGGGTGACGAAGACCTTCCCGTGCTCGGGCGCGGAATCGCGCATCTCGCCATAGCTCCCGAACAGGCGCTCGATCTGCCACGCGATCCGCTCCTTGACCAAGACCTCCGCAGTGCCCACGGGATCGCCGAACTGCCACTTGATGCGGTTCGCATATGCGTGGGGGTCGAACCCCTGGGGACGCTGAAAGTCGTGTTCGGCCTTGGTCGCGTATGCCACCTTGCCCCGCATCCGGGAGAGGCGAAAGACGCGGATCGCGTCGCGCTCGTGCGAGCGTCCCACGAGATAGAACTGGCCGCCCTGATAGAGCAGCTGGTAGGGATCGACGCGGCGGGTGCCCGTGGCATCGCGCTCGATCGTGTAGTAGTCGAACACGATCGTCTTGCGGCGGAAGATCGCCGTTTCGATCTTCGTCAGGCGCTGCGAGACCTCGCTACCGCCGGCCGAGCCGGTGATGCCAAGCGCGACCGTGCGCTGCTCGGGCGCGGTCAGCGGGCTGGGATGGCCCCATACGATCTGTTGCAGCGCGAGCCGCAGCGGCTCCGCGTAGGCGAACTCGCCGTCGAGCAGTTGGAGCGCCGTGCGCAGCGCCGCGAGCTCCTCGTCGGTGAAGGAGATCGGCGGTAGGTGGAAGTTCTCGGCCGGCAGCGAGTAGGTCTCCTGCTCGACCATGCCATCGACTGGCTTCTCGACGGCAAGCACGATCCCGAGCGCCTCGAGCTCCGAGCGGTCGGCGTAGAAACGCCTCGCGAACGCATCCTCGTTCATGGCGCTGTAACCCTCGACGTCGCTGCGAATCTCGGCCGCCGTCACGGGCCGTCGCTCCGCCATCAAGAAAGAGATCAGCGAGAGTTGCCGGATGAGCTTCTCGGTGTCCTTGGCCATCGCGTGAGCAACTGTAGTCGGGCGGCAAAGTCCGCCCGGCGAGAGCCACACCTCAGCACGGTATTTGCACAAATTTGGCGCATTTGCGCCGGGGCGACAGGTCGGGGCCGGGGCGGCGGCCTCCGGCGGGCCGGCGGGCGATCTAAGCCTCCGATCGCTAGATCGCGGCTGGGCTGGGCCGCGGATCGCTAGATCGGCGGCCGCTGATCGCTAGATCGGGGCCGGGCTGGGATCCGGCGGCAACGGGTTCGGATCGGGCGTGGGCGTGGGCGGAGCCGGGTTCGGCGGCGCGGGTCCAGGCGGCCGCGGGTCCGGAACATCTGGGCCGCCCGGTGCGGGCGGCGATGGCGTGGGGGGTCCTATGGCGGTCACGTCCAGGGCGCTACCCGAATCGGCGGAGCAGTAACGGCGGCGCAGCGGCGGAAGGGGCCCGAGCTGCTGAGGCTCGGGCGTCAGCTAGGCAGCGACCCGCTCGGACTCCGGCGCGCGAACGGCGAAGAAGGCTCCGCCGCCGAGCGCCTTGTCGTACGCCGACCACTGTTCGCCAATGGGCAGCTGCTTCTCCAAGCGATCGAAACTGCCCAGTCGCCCACCGAGGTTGTCCACCATGTGGACGAGCGTGGCCTCGCGTGTGCAGGGGACCACCGGGCTGCCGTGCTCAAGCGCCCCGTGGTGGCTGAGGATGATGTGCACAAGCGCCTCGCCGAGGGCGGGCGGGAAGCCCTCCAGAGCGTCGATCAGCCGCCTGACGCGGTAGTAGCCAAGCGGAATCTCGCCCTGCAAGCGCCCGTGATCCGACATCGAAACCGCTCCGCCTTCGAGCTCGTAGGCATCGAGCTTGCCGATGTCGTGCAGGAGTGCCCCGCTCACCGCCAGGTCGCGGTCGATGCCCGCGAAAATCGATGACAGGGCGCTCACCGCCTGCGCGACCGTGAGCGAGTGCTCCAGCAGGCCATGCCGATAGGCCTGGTGGTAGAGCTTCGCGGCGGGCGCATCGCGGTAGCGGCGCCAGAGCGCTGAGTCTTCGCCGAACACCGCTCTCAGGAGTCTCCGCAGATGGGGGTTCTGCACGGTCTGCGCCAGCTCGCGCAGGTCAGCCGCCATCTGTTCGGCCGCGCGAGGTGGCCCGTCCACGAGGGCCCCAACCGCGTATTCATGCTCAACGGCTGCACGCAGCCGCTGGACGCCGAGCTGCGGGCCGTAGCGCGGATGAATGGCGAAGCGGCCCGTCACGTACACCACCTCGCCCGCGATGCAGCACTCGCGCACGCGCTCGACATCGTCCCAGACCATCGCGGGGACACTTCCGGTGCGGTCTCCGAGCAGCAGCTTGAGGTACTCCGAACCGTCGCGTCGCTTGCGTAGCTCGGCCTCCCGCACCAACAGCGCCTGGGCTACCTCACAACCGTCGCTGAATTGCCGAACCTCCATTGCGAAGCGAAGATAGAGTGGGCCCCGGACGGCAGTGGAGCGCCAGCAGACGCCAGCGCGCACTGCGCGACGACACCATGGACGCGACCGCGATCGTGACTGGAGGGACCGGCGGACTTGGCTCCGCGGTGGTTGAACGCCTGCTCAGCGACGGCTGGCGCGTGGTCGTGCCGTGGGTGGTGGAAGCGGAGCTCGAGCGCCTGCCTGCACGGGAGAAGCTGGAGCTGCTGCAGGCCGACCTGTTTGATCAGCAGTCCGTCGCACAAGTCGTGGCAACGGCGAGCGGAGAAGGGGCGTTTGCGCTGCGCGGGGTCGTCAACCTGGTGGGCGGCTTCGACATGGGCCCCCGCGTCCACGAAACCCCGCTCGAGCGTTTCGAAGCGCAGTTTCGTATGAACCTTCGCTCCACCTACCTCGTCACGCAGGCGGCCCTGCCGAGCCTCATCCAGGAGGGCGAAGGCGCGATCGTGTGCGTGAGCTCGCGCGCCGCCGTGCAGCCCTTCCCGGGCGCAGCGGGGTACATCGCGTCCAAGGCTGCCGTCATCGCCTTTGCGCAGGCGCTGTCGGTGGAGTACCTCGGGGACGGCATCCGCGCCAACGCGATCCTTCCGAGCACGATTGACACGCCGGCCAACCGCGCCTCGATGCCAGACGCCAATCACGATCGCTGGGTCAAGCCGGCGGCGATCGCCGAGGTGATCGCGCATCTGCTCTCGCCCTCCTCAAGTCCGATCAGCGGCGCCGCCATACCCGTGTACGGGCGCGCATGAAGGCGTCTCGGGTCAGCGCCGCCGCCGTACCGGTGTACAAGCGAGCATGAGAGCCTGGCTGCGGGCGCGGTCCTCGGCCGCGGCGGCACTTTGCGTCGCGGCATGCTTGTCGCTGGGCGCCAGCCAGGCGTCGTCAGCTTCCCCCGCCCGCGCATGCGCCGCCGGAAGCGTGGACGGGCCCGCGCCAAAGACTCCAATGTGCTTCGGGCGGATGTTCCCGCACCTGCCTGCGTTCCACTATTCGGACCAGGCCGCCGCGGACCTCGCCGCGACGATGAAGAACCGCACGCCGGACCCGCCGGGAAAGGATCGCGGGAGCTCCGACGACAGTGCGACGCTGCCGTCTGAGTACACCTACCTGGGCCAGTTCATCGATCACAACCTTGATTTCGACGAGACCGCCCAGCCGACGGCAAACGTGCGTCCGAGCTCGGTGACCAACTTCGAAAGCTTCCGCTTTGATCTCAACGACGTGTTTGGCGGCGGTCCCGCCGTTGATCCCCCGCTGTACGCCCCCGACCACAAGCATCTGCGCGTCTCCGGCGTCCTCGGTAAGCCTCACGCGGACGGCCTTCCCACGGTGAGCGGCAACGGCGGTGTCTTCGACCTCGCCCGCAACCCTCACGCCGGACAGGCGTACCTGGTCGACCAACGCAACGACGAGAACCAAATCGTCTCTCAGATCACGGCTGCGTTCATCGCCTTCTACAACGACTTTGTCGACCGCGGCTTCAGCTATGCCCGCGCCCGGCGGCTGACTGAGGACTACTACCAGGAGATCGTGCTGACCGATGTCCTGCCGGCCCTCGTAGGCCAGAGCACGGTCAATCACTACCTCCACTTCGGCACGCGCGGCGCCGCGCATGTACACACGCCAAACTTCCCCGACGCCGACTTCACGCCGATCGAGTTCTCCGTCGGCGCCTACCGCTTCGGGCATTCATTGGTGCGCAACGACTACCACATCAATGACATCAAGCCACAGACCGCTCTGATCGCCGACAACGTCGCGATCTTCAACCTCAAGCACTTCCAGACAGGCGATTTGTCCGGCGGCGGGCCGCTGCCGGGGCCAAACCGCTCCGGTGGATCGACCTGCACCTCGCACTCCCTCTGCATTCAGCCCAATCCGGCGGGCCATCAGATCCAGTGGAAATACTTCGTGCCGCAGCTCGACTCCAACCAGGGCGATCGAACGATCAACTTCGCCCGCCAGACGCAACCGTCGATTAGCCCCGCGCTCTTTGACCTGCCGGCGGAGGCGATCCCCGGCTGCACCGACCACGCCTCACCGGTCTGCAACGGCTCCGGCCAGCTGGTCTCGCGCGACCTCGCCCGAGGCGATCGCTATGGCCTGGCCTCCGGGCAGCAGATAGCCCGAGCGCTGAGGTGCCCCGTGATCCCCGCGCGGTCGATCAACCCGACCAAGGACGCCGTCTTCAACAAGGGGACCCCGCTGCTCTATTACGTGCTCGCCGAGGCCAAAGCGGCCCACCGTGTGCTCGGGTGCGTCGGCAGGAAGATCATCGCCCAGGTGTTCGTGCGCGTGCTCTGGGACACGCCACACTCGATCCTGCACACGCACTTCCGTCCAGATCCCAGCCTGGTCAGAATTGCCCACGAGAAGCCGAAGTTCAGCTTTGGGGATCTGCTCGTGGACACCGGCCTGGCGCCGCGACGGAGCTGAAGAGGCGGCGGCCACTGCCGCCATTAGCCTTCTCGCCCGATGCGGATCCTCGTGTGCGGAGGAGCCGGTTTCATCGGCTCCAGCTTCGTGCGCCTTCGCCTGGGCGAGCACGCGGACGAGATCACCGTGCTCGACAAGCTGACCTACGCCGGCCGGCGCGAGAACCTCCACGACGTGTTCGATCGGCTGCGCTTCGTGCACGGCGGTTCGTGCAGGTCTCCACGGACGAGGTCTACGGCTCGATCGAGTCGGGCTCCTTCACGGAGGAGTCCTCGCTGCGTCCCTCCTCGCCCTACAGCGCCAGCAAGGCGGCCGCCGACCTGCTCGTGTGGAGCTTCGTCCAAACCCACGGAGTCGATGCGGTCATCTGCCGAGGGTCCAACAACTACGGTCCCTATCAGCACCCGGAGAAGCTGATCCCACTCGCGATCCTGAATTCGCTCAGCGGCGACCCCATTCCGGTGTACGGCGACGGCCGCAACGTGCGCAACTGGCTCTACGCGGAGGATTTCTGCCGCGGGATCGGGATCGTGCTCGACCGGGGTACGGCGGGGGAGGTCTACAACTGCGGCGGCCCCGACGAGTGCGACAACCTCGAGCTCGTGCGCAGGCTGCTCGGACTCACCGGAGGCGAGCCGTCGCTGATCGAGCTCGTGCCCGACCGCCCAGGCCACGACAGGCGCTACTCGCTTGAGAGCAAGAAGCTGCGAGCGCTGGGATGGGCGCCCCGCACGGCGCTCCCGGAGGGGCTCGCGCGCACCGTCAGCTGGTACCGGGAGAACCGCTGGTGGTGGGAGCCCGTGCGCTCCGCGGACTATCGCGAGTATTTCCGGCGTCAGTACGGCTGGACGCTCGAGGCATGAGCAAGGAGCTCGCCACGCTCGCGCGCTGGGTCGTCGACTGCCGGCGGTGCCCACGCCTTGTGCAATGGCGCGAGGAGACCGCGCGCGTGAAGCGTGCGGCGTACGCCTCCGAGGACTACTGGGGAAGGCCGCTCCCGGGCTTTGGCGATCCCGCCGCGCGGGTGCTTGTGCTCGGCCTGGCTCCCGCGGCCCACGGGGGCAACCGCACGGGACGGATCTTCACGGGCGACCGCTCGGGCGACTGGCTGTTCGCGGCGTTGTGGCGGACGGGCTTCGCCAACCAGCCGACGTCAACCTCGCGCGACGACGGCCTGCGTCTGCGCGGTTGCTACGTGACCGCGGCCGTGCGCTGCGCGCCGCCGGCAAACCGTCCCCTGCCCGTCGAGCGCGAGAACTGCCTGCCATATCTCGTGCGCGAGCTGGAGCTGCTGTCGCGAGCGGGCGTGATCGTCTGCCTCGGCGGCTTTGCCTGGGACGCGGCGCTGCGGGCGCTGCGCGCCCAGGGGGTCACCCTTCCACGTCCGCAGCCGCGCTTCGCCCACGGCGCCACCGCGGCGCTGGGGCGCTATGTGCTCCTGGGCTGCTACCACCCGAGCCAGCAGAACACCTTCACCGGCCGCCTCACCGAGCAGATGCTCGACCAGGTTTTCACGCGCGCCCGCGAGCTCGCCTCGCCTTAGTGGCCGGGAGGCACGCGAGCTAGCCTCGCCTGAGTGGCCGTAGGCTCCGGCAACGCTCTAGGCGCGTTCACCGCCCCCACCCGGGACTGGTTTCGCGGCGCCTTCGCCGAGCCCACGCCGGCCCAGGCGCAGGCCTGGCCGGCGATCGCCTCGGGCGAGCACGTGCTGATCTGTGCGCCGACGGGCTCGGGCAAGACGCTGGCGGCCTTTCTCTGGGGGATCGACCGGCTGCTTGCCGAGCGCCTCGCGCCAAGCCCCGCCGAGCAGCGCTCCGAAACAGCGCCAGGCGCCGGAATCAGCCTGGTCTATGTCTCGCCGCTCAAGGCCCTCTCCTACGACATCGAGCGCAACCTGCGCGCGCCGCTGCGCGGCATCGGCGCCGACATCAGCGTCGCCGTGCGCACCGGCGATACGCCGCAGGCCGCGCGACGAGCGATGCTGCGGGAGGCGCCCGACATCCTGATCACGACGCCCGAGTCGCTGTATCTGATGCTCACCAGCCGAGCCCAGGAGCTGTTCGCGGGGACGCGCTGGTGCATCGTCGATGAGATCCATGCGGTGGCCTCGAGCAAGCGCGGCGCCCACCTCGCGCTGACGCTCGAGCGGCTGGTGGGGGCAGCCGGACGCGAGGTCCAGCGCGTCGGCCTCTCGGCGACCCAGCGTCCACTCGCGGAAGTGGGCCGCTTCCTGGTCGGGCCGCGCAGGACATGCCGGGTGGTCGACACCGGGGTGCGCAAACCGCTGGATCTCGAGATCCGCGTGCCGGTCGAATCGATGACCGAGCCGGAGGCGCCGCAGGACCAGCAGGCCCCCGGCGATCACAACGACCAGGCCCCGGGCGATCAGAACGACCCGGCCCCGGGCGATCTCTTGACGAGCGGCTCAGAGGGCGCCCACCGGTCGATCTGGCCCGCCATGTATCCGGAGCTGCTCGAGCTGATTCGCGCGCACCGCTCGACGATCGTGTTCGTCAACGCCCGCCGCGCCGCCGAACGGCTGGCGCTGCGACTGAATGAACTCGGCGCGGGCGAGGACGAGGTCGCCGGGCGCCCGGTACGCGAACTGGCCCGCGCCCACCACGGCTCGCTTGCGCGCGAAGAGCGCGGCGTGATCGAAGAGCTGCTGAAGGCGGGCGAGCTTCCCTGCCTCGTCGCAACCTCGAGTCTCGAGCTTGGGATAGACATGGGCGCGGTCGACCTCGTGGTCCAGGTGGAGTCCCCGAAGTCGGCCAGCCGCGGCTTGCAGCGCATCGGCCGCGCGGGGCACTCCGTGGCCGAAGTCAGCAGGGGCCGGATCTTCCCCAAGTTCCGCGCCGACCTGCTGGAGAGCGCGGTAGTCGCCAAGCGCATGCGCGATTACGAGGTGGAGGCGACCGTGGTCCCGCGCAACCCCCTCGATGTGCTCGCGCAGCAGATCGCGGCGATCGCCGCGGCTGCGCCGGCAGACGAGCCCGTGTCCGTCGAGGGCCTCTACCGGCTCGTCACCTCAACTCACACCTATGCCGAGCTGCCGCGCACACAGCTCGAGGGAGTGCTCGACATGCTCGACGGCCGCTACCCGTCCTCGGAATTCGCGGAGCTGCGCCCGCGCATCGTGTGGGACCGAGTGCGGGGCACGATTCGCGCGCGCTCGGGGACCCGCCAGCTGGCGGTGGTCAACGCCGGCACGATCCCCGACCGGGGGCTCTACGCGGTCACGCTCCCCGACGGGCGGCGCGTGGGCGAGCTCGACGAGGAGATGGTGTACGAATCGCGCCCGGGGCAGACCTTCCTGCTCGGAGCGGCCACCTGGCGCATCGAGGAGATCACCCATGACCGCGTGGTGGTCACGCCGGCGCCCGGCCTTCCCGCCGCCGTCCCCTTCTGGAAGGGCGACGGCGTGGGGCGCACGCTGGAGCTGGGAGAGGCCATCGGCGCATTCTCACGATGGGCCGTCGCGCAACCGCCTGAGGTGCTGGAGCGCGACTACGCGCTAGACCGTCGGGCGGCGGCCAACCTGCTGGAGTTCCTGCTCGAACAGCAGACCGCGACGCAGGTCGTACCCTCCGACCGCGCGATCGTGGTCGAGCGCTTCAGGGATGAGATCGGCGACTTCCGCCTGTGCGTGCTCACTCCGTTTGGAGGCCGCGTGCACGCCGCCTGGGCTCTCGCGCTCAGCGCCAGGGTCCGCAAGCAGCTCGAGCTCGAGTGCAACGCGATCCACTCCGACGACGGCATCGTGATCCACCTCCCGGATGCCGACGAGCCGCCGGACGCCGGCCTGGCCCTGCTGGGGAGCGACGAGGCCGAGGATCTGATCGTGGGGGAACTCGGGTCGAGCGCACTGTTCGGCGCCCGCTTCCGGGAAAACGCGGGGCGCGCACTGCTCATCCCGCGCGCGTGGCCGGGGAAGCGCACGCCTTTGTGGCAGCAGCGATTGAAGGCACGCTCGCTGCTCGAGGTGGCGCGCAAGTACCCGGACTTCCCGATCGTGCTCGAGACCTACCGCGAATGCCTGCGCGACGTGCTCGACGTCCCCGGGCTGGTCGAGGTGCTCGGACGGGTCGAGCGGCGGGAGATCGCAGTCGTCGAGGTCGAGAGCCAGTCGGCCTCGCCGTTCGCCTCGAGCCTGCTGTTCGACTACGTGGCCACCTACATGTACGAGGGCGATGCGCCGAACGCTGAGCGCCGCGCCACGGCGCTGGCGCTCGATCGCAGCCTGCTGCGTGAGCTGCTCGGTCAGGAAGAGCTGCGGGACCTGATCGACCCCGGCGCGCTCGAGCAGGTGGAATCAGAGCTCCAGCACCTGACCGACCAGGGCCGGGCCACGGGCCGCGACCGTCTGCACGACATCCTGCGCCAGGCGGGAGACCTGACCGCCGAGGAGGCAGCCGCGCGCGTCCTCGCAGGGCTCGACAGCGCGCGGATGCTCGCGGAGCTAGAGGCCGAGGGACGCGCCTTACGGATTCAGATCGGAGCGCAGGAGCGCTTCATCGATGCGGCCGACGCGGGGCTGTACCGGGATGCTCTCGGCGCTGCCGCGCCGGAGGGACTGCCCGACGCCTTCCTGCGCGAGGTTGCCGACGCTCCCAGCCGGCTGATCCGCCGCTACGCCGCCACTCACGGACCGATCACGGCCGCCGAGCTGCGCGGGCGCTACGCGGTCGACTGGGGCCCGGTGCTGCGTCAGCTCGAGCGCGCCGGCGAGCTGGTGCGAGGCGAGTTGCGCCCGGGAGGAAGTGAGCGCGAGTGGTGCGACCCCGATGTCCTAAGACGCGTGCGGCGCCGGTCGCTGGCGGCGCTGCGCAAGGAGATCGAGCCCGTGGAGCAACGCCGGCTGGCCCGCTTTGAGCCGGCTTGGCAGGGGGTCGCTCGCCACGCTTCATCATTGCGTGGCCCCGGGCCCGACCGCCTGCGCGAGGTGCTCGCGCCGCTCCAGGGGCTGGCGCTACCGGCGGCCGTGTGGGAGCGGGACGTACTCCCGCGGCGCACCGGCGCGTACTCCCCTGCATGGATGGACGAGCTGTGTGCCAGCGGCGAGCTCGTATGGATCGGCGCCGGGGCGCTCGGCCGAGGTTCCGGCAAGGTCGCGCTCTACTTCCGCGAAGACGTGGCGGTGCTGGGGCCTCCGACGAGCTCAGCGCGGCCGGACCCGCCGTCCGATGAGCGGCATGACGCGGTCAGGACCCGCCTTCGGGCGGGCGCCTGCTTCTTCAGCGACCTACTGGGCGACGTCAGCCTGGGGGCGTCTGAGCTCCAGGAGGCGCTGTGGGATCTCGTGTGGGCCGGGGAGGCGACCAACGACGCCTTCGCCCCCCTACGTGCGCCGCGCCTTGCGCTGGCGCGTTCAGCGGGGGCGGCGCCGAGCGCCGAGCGCCGGCGAGTCTCGGGGAGGCGCTTCGTGAGAGCGCGCCGCGCCGGCACCGCGCCGCTGCTCCAGGGCCGCTGGTCGTTGACGGCGACGCTCTTCGGCGACGGCGTGGAGCCGGCCGCGCGCAGGCGCGCACTCGCGGAGTTGCTGCTCGAGCGATACGGCATCGTCACGCGTGAGCAGGTTCGTGCCGAAGGAGTCGCGGGCGGTTTCGCGAGCATCTATCCGGAGCTGGCCCAGCTCGAGGTGCTGGGGATCGCGCGCCGCGGTTACTTCGTGGAGGGCCTCGGCGGGGCGCAGTTCGCCCTGCCGGGTGCGGTCGAGCGCTTGCGCGCCGCGGATCCGCGGGAGCAGGATCCGGTGGTGCTCGCCGTGGTGGACCCCGCCCAGCCCTATGGCGCCGCACTGCCCTGGCCCGAGCGAGCGACCGGACGCCGCCTGGCCAGGGTGCCGGGCGCGTACGTCGTGCTGAGCGCGGGCGAGCCCGTGCTCTTCCTCGAGCGCGGAGGCCGCGGTCTCCAGACGCTCGCGGCCACGGACGATCCCCGCCTCGAACCGGCGCTCGGCGCGATCGTAGAGGAGGTCCGCCAGCGGCGCATCAAGCGCCTCGCCCTCGAGCAGGTCGACGGCGCCCCCGCGATGGCGAGCGCACTCGCTCCCCTGCTGGTGGCGCTTGGCTTCCAAGAGGGGCCGCGGCGCTTGACGTTGAGCGCCTAGAGCGACTCGCTGGAAGCGCCTCGCTGGGCGCCACTACCCCGCTCGCCGCGCCGCCCAGCGCGCAATACTCGTGTCGATGCGCGCTTCAGGCATCGATCCCCATGCGAGGAGCGCTCGGCTGCGCCGGGTCGGGCACAAGGGCGCCGGGCTGATCGCCCCCGGTAACACCTACGGCAGCTTTGACGCCGCGCTCGCGGCCGGCGTCGACATGATCGAGTTCGACGTCCTGCCCGAGCGCGGCGGAAGGCGGCTGCTGCTGGCCCATGACTACGAGGATGCCGCCGGACGCGCACCTCACACGCTCGAGGAGGGGCTCGCGCACTTGGCCTCCGACCCCTTCAACGGCATCGAGCTCGATGTCGACCTGAAGCTGCCCGGCTACGAGCTGCGAGTGCTCGAGGCGCTCCGCGCCCACGGGATGCTCGAGCGCACCCTGATCTCGAGCCAGTTCGGCTCCACGCTGGCGACGATCCGTGTCGCCGGCCCCCACGTTCGGCTGGGCTGGTCGGTGCCGCGGGTGCGCCACGATCCCTTCCGCTCGCGCGCGCTCACGCTGCCGGCGTGGGCGCTGGCCCGCATCGCCCGCAACGGTCTCCCGAGAAGGGCGTCGGCGGCCCTGCGCGCGGGGCGCTGCGACGCGCTCATGGTCCACTGGCGGCTCGTCAGCCACGCGCTCGTCGAGACCGTCGCCGCTGCGGGCGGGGAGCTGTATGTCTGGACGGTCGACGAAATTCAGCTCTTGCAGGAGCTCGAGGCCATGGGCGTGACCGGCGTGATCACCAACGACCCACGGCTGTTCGCCAAGCTGGCGGTGTAGCCGGGAGCGGCCGCTGCGGCCGAGCGCACGGCCAGCGCTCGGAACCGGGTGACGGATCACCGGCTGCGGCGTAGTGTCGTCGAGATGGCGAGCGTGGCCGAGCCACCTACCGACGCCTCGACGGCCCTGTCGACGTGGGAGCGGTTCGAGGCGCTCTACCGATCCTCCCGGGACGATGTCTACGCCTACGTCGCAACGCTTTTGCGGGATCGAGCCGCCGCCGAAGACGTGGTGGCCACGAGCTTTGAGCGCGCCTACCGCAAGCGGCGCGCCTTCGACCGCCGCCGGGGCGACGAGCGGGCGTGGCTGTTCGGGATCGCGCGCAACGCGGCGCTCGACGAGCTCAGGCGGCGACGGCGCCTCGCCAAGCTGGCGGCGGAACCCGAGGGCGAGGATGAGGTCGTCGACAGCGCCGAGCTCGCGCTGCGCCGCACGGCTGTGCGCTCCGCGCTCTCGAGGCTGCCCGCCCGCGACCGCGACCTCGTGGCGCTCAAGTTCCACGCGGGTCTCAGCAACGGCGAGCTGGCGCGGGTGCTCGGGGTCAGCGAGTCCGCCGTGGGGACGCGGCTTCACCGCGTGATCGAGAAGCTGAGGAAGGATTGCGATGAGACGCGCTGATGAGCCGCCCACACCGGAGGCGAGCGCCGCGCTCGCGGCGATCGACGCCACCCTGGCCGGGGAGCCGGTCGATCCTGAGCACGCGGAGATCGCCGAGATCGCGCTGCTGGTCGCGGCTGAGCGTCCCGCGCCCGCGGTGGAGTTCGCCGCGCAGCTCGATCGCAGAGTGGCGAATCGCTTCGCCCAGCCCACGCCAGCGCGCGCGCCTTCCTCCCCCAAGCGCAAGCGGTGGAAGCGCTCGTGGGCTGTGGCGCCCACGGTGGGCTTAGTGCTCGCGGGGCTCGTGGCCCTGTTCGTGGTGCTGCCGGGAAACGGGGGCAGCTCGAGCGGCGGTTCGTCGGCGTCGTCGGCGGCGCCCAAACTCGGCGAGTTGCACGGGCGCTTCGGGCCGCGCGCCCAGTCGCTTGATGAAGCCACTAGGCCCAAAGCCCAACTGAAATCGCACGCTGCTCCGAACATCCCCGCCCCCGCCGCCCCCGGCCTCCAGCCGCCCGGCGGCCGCAAGCTGATCCAGTCATCGCAGCTCACGCTGGGGGCGCCGCCCGGGCGCATCGAGACGATCGCCCAGGAGGTGCTGAACACGGTCGGCTCCCAAAACGGCTTCGTCGACTCCGCGACCGTCAACGCCACCGGCCGCTCGGGTGGCTATGCCCGCTTCCAGCTGACGGTCCCCAGCGCCAATCTTCCCCAGGCCATGACCAGCCTGTCGAAGCTTCGGTATGCCAGCGTGCTCGCCCGCACCGACAAGATCGAGGATGTGACCGGCCAGCTCCAGTCCGCCAAGCGCCACCATCAGAAAAAGAGGGTGCGCGCGCTCGAGCACGGGATCGACTACAGCAAGATCTCGCTCGACATCCAGGCGGACCCGCCGATCTCCCCCACGCCGCACCACCATCACGCCAGCGGCTTCACGATTGCCCGCGCGGCTCATGATGCGCTTGACGTGCTGACGGTGATCGGAGGAATCGCTTTGATCGCCCTCGCCGTCCTGGTCCCGCTGGCGCTCGTGGCTTTCGTGATATGGCAGCTTCGCGAGGCGCTCCGGCGCCGGCAACGGGATCGGGCACTCGATCTCGCCTGAGCCCTCGATCTCGTGGAGCTGCGCGACCCCTCTGACACACCGGCTCCTCGCGTCGAAATAACATCCCCCTTGTGTCTGCGAGGACCGGGGAGACAATCGCGCTCCTGCATCGCGTGCCCGCATTTTCGGCGCTCGGCGAGGATGAGCTCGCGCACGTGGTCGAGGTGGCGGTCCCACGTCGCTTCGACGCGGGCGAGGTGGTCTTCCGCGAGGGAGACGAGAGCAACACCTGTTACATCGTGCGCTCCGGCGGGGCGCGCGCGGTTCGCGAGCACCCAGACGGCCGCTCGATCACGCTCGCGAACTTCGGCCCCGGGGACATCTTCGGCGAGCTCGCCATGTTCGACAACGAGCGCCGCTCAGCCACCGTGGAGGCGACCGAGGTGACGGAAGCGATCGCGATCCTCGGCGGCGACATGCGCCGGCTGCTGCGCCAGCACCCCGAAATCTCGATCAAGCTCCTGAGCGCGCTCGGACGGCGCCTGCGCCAGACCAACGAGCGGCTCGCGCGTCAGTCGTTCCAGACGGTGCAGAGCCGCGTGGCGGGGGTTCTGCTCCAGTTCGTGGCCGCGGCGCAGGCCGAGGGGCGCGCCGAGGGCGATCTGCTCATCACCTCGACTCAGGCCGACCTGGCCCAGCTCGCCGGCTCCTCGCGTGAGTCCGCCAGTCGCTTCCTCGCGGTGCTCGAGCGCGCCGGGGTCATCACCCAGGGGCGCGGCCGTCTGACCGTGCACGATCCCGAAGCGCTCGGGCGTTACGTCTACTGAGTCCTCTCAGGCGCAACCAAGACGGTAGGCTGGCGCGGTGCGCGTGCTCAACTTCTACTCGTCGGTGTTCGCCGACCAGCTCCGCCGGGGGCGCAAGACGGCGACGATCCGGCTGGGCGACAAGTCCCACAAGTACCGCAGAAACGAGTGCGTGGTGGTCACGATCGGCTACCAGCATTCGCCCCGGGAGAAGATCTTCAACGCGGTCATCGACCAGGTCGAGGTCAAGCGCGTGCGCGAGCTCTCGCCCCGGGACATCGAGCACGACAATCCCGAGTTCCGGCGCGTGGACGAGATGATCAATTTCCTCGAGCAGATCTACGGGCGCAAGGTCTCGATGGACGACACCGTGACGGTCGTGCGCTTTTCTCAGATCGTCGAGAACCCGCCGGAATTCCGCGACCGCCTGCATGGGCTGGGCGGTGCGCGCAACTAGCGCCGGGGCACCGTTTGCGAAATCGCTGGCACTCACGGCCCGAGAGTGCCAAAAAGCCCTTGAATCTCCGCCCAAACCAGCTATAGTCAGCACTGCTGGCACTCTCACCATGTGAGTGCCAGGCACTTTGAGCCAGCGCAGCTGCCGGCGCATCAGGCCGCAGCCGGTGCGCGCAGAGTGCTCAAAGCCAAGACGTATCAACCCTTCATCCCGGAGGTCCTATCAATGAAGCTAAAGCCCCTCGGCGATCGTCTGATCGTTCGGGCAATCGAGGAGGAGGAGACGACCTCTAGTGGGATCGTTCTTCCTGACACCGCTAAGGAGAAGCCTCAGAAGGGCAAGGTTCTGGCGGTTGGTGACGGCAGGGTCAACGAAGACACGGGCAAGCGCACGCCGCTTGATGTCTCAGAAGGCGACGAGGTGCTCTACAGCAAGTATGGCGGCACCGAAATCAAGGTGGACGGCGAGGAGCTGCTCGTGTTGCGCGAGTCGGACGTGCTCGCCAAGGTCCAGGGCTGAACCCCTCAAGGAGAAGAAATGGCACACAAGGAACTGAAGTACGACGCGGATGCCCGCAAGGCCCTTGAGCAGGGCGTCGATGCGGTCGCGAACGCGGTCAAGGTGACGCTTGGCCCCAGGGGCCGCTACGTAGTGCTCGACAAGAAGTTCGGCGCGCCGACGATCACCAATGACGGTGTCACGATCGCGCGCGAGATCGACGTCGAGGATGTTTTCCAGAACCAGGGCGCCCAGCTGGTGCGTGAGGTGGCCACCGCCACCAACGACGTCGCCGGCGACGGCACCACCACCGCGACGGTGCTGGCGCAGTCGATCGTGCGCGAGGGCCTCAAGAACGTTGCGGCGGGCGCCAACCCGATGGCGATCAAGCGCGGCATCGAGAAGGCCGTCGAGGACGTCGTCAAGCAGATCGAGTCACAGTCCAAGGAGATCACCGGCAAGGACCAGATCGCCCGCGTGGCGACGATCTCGGCCGGCGACGAGGAGATCGGCGACGTGATCGCCGACGCGATCGACAAGGTCGGCAAGGACGGCGTGGTCAACGTCGAGGAGGGCCAGACGTTCGGCATGGACCTCGAGTTCACCGAGGGCATGCAGTTCGACAAGGGCTACATCTCGCCCTACATGGTCACCGACCAGGACCGCATGGAGGCGACGCTCGAGGATCCCTACATCCTGATCGCCAACCAGAAGATCGGTTCGGTCCGCGACCTGCTGCCGGTGCTCGAGCAGACGATCCAGTCGGGCAAGCCCTTGCTGATCATCGCCGAGGATGTCGAGGGCGAGTCGCTGGCGACGCTGGTCGTCAACAAGCTCCGCGGCACCTTCACCGGCGTCGCGGTCAAGGCGCCGGGCTTCGGCGACCGCCGCAAGCGGATGCTCGAGGACATCGCGATCCTGACCGGCGGTGAGGTCATCACCGAGGAGATGGGTCTCAAGCTCGAGAACACCCAGCTCACGCAGCTGGGCCGCGCCCGGCGCGTGGTCGTCGCCAAGGACACCACCACGATCGTCGATGGGAACGGCGAGTCAGAGGCGATCAAGGGCCGCATCAACCAGATCAAGGTCGAGATCGACAACACCGACTCGGACTTCGATCGCGAGAAGCTCCAGGAGCGCCTCGCCAAGCTCTCCGGTGGCGTCGCGGTCGTCAAGGTCGGCGCTGCCACCGAGACCGAGATGAAGGAGAAGAAGCACCGGGTCGAGGACGCGCTGCAGGCGACGCGCGCCGCGCTCGAGGAGGGCATCGTCCCCGGTGGCGGCGTCGCGCTGCTCGCCGCTCAGGCCGCGATCAAGCCCGAGCTCTCCGAGGACGCCGACGAGGGCACCGGCGCGAAGATCGTGCGTCGCGCGCTCGAGGAGCCGCTGCGCCAGATCGCCGAGAACGCCGGCCTCGAGGGCTCGGTAACGGTCAACGACGTGCGCAAGGCCAAGAAGGGCCAGGGCCTCAACGCGGCCACCGGCGAGATCGTCGACCTGGTCGGCGCCGGGATCATCGATCCGGCGATGGTGACCCGATCGGCGCTCCAGAACGCCGCGTCGATCGCCAAGAACATCCTCACCACCGAGGCGATCGTGGCCGAAATGCCCGAAAAGGAGACCGCCGGCGCCGGCGGCGGCATGCCCGACATGAGCGGAATGATGTAACCGCTTTGCGGTGATGTAATTCGCTCTAACAGGCGAGTTGTCTTGTCGAGGGCCCGGCGCAAGCCGGGCCCTCGTTCGTACGTGGGGCGAGCCCGGGCGCCAGACCCGTGCTAAAAGCGCCAAGGTTGCTGCCGCGGCGGGACCGGGGCCACAAATGCTCGCTATACGGTCGAAACCACCCACCCTTGAGGGGAGGCGCTCGGCATGGCCACTTATGCCCGCCCCCGTTGTCGGTCTCCGCCCTCGAACCCCTTGTGTCTCCGCCCTCGAACCCCTTGTGTCTCCGCCCTCGAACCCCTTGTGCCCCCGCCCTCGAACCCCTTGGGCCCCCGCCCTCGACCCCTACGGATCTACGGCCACAGCCTCGGCGCCCACGAGCTCCCGGTAGACCTCACGAGTCCGGCAGGCGACCTCGCGCCAGTCGAAGCCGAGCACGTGTTCGCGGGCCTCGGCCACAAGCCTCGCGCGCGCGCGGTCGTCGTTCAGGATCCGCGCGAGCACCTCGCCCAGGGCGTCGGCGTCGCGGGAGCGGAAGCGCAGGCCAACGGTGCCGTTCCCCGGCACCACCTCGCGCAGCCCGCCGGTGTCGGCCACGATGCACAGGCATCCGCACGCCATCGCCTCGAGCGCCACCAGTCCGAAGGGCTCGTAGATGGAAGGCACGATCGCGATCTCCGCGACCCGGTAGAGCGCGTGCAGCATGTCGTCGCCAACCCACCCCAAGAAGCTCCCGTGCCGCATCAGGCCGAGGCGCTCGGCCTGCGCGCGCAACTCGGCCTCGGCCGTGCCCGAGCCGGCGACGACGAAGCGGATTCCGCCGAGGCGCTCCACCGTCTGCGCGAGCGCGTCGAGCGCCAGATGAAAGCCCTTCTCATACACCAGGCGTCCTACCAGCAGTACGAGCCGCTCGTGCGGCTGGGCGAAGCGAGCGCGCAGCCGCTCAAGCTCGACCGGCGACTCGAGATCCTGCGGGTCGACCGCGTTCGGGATCACGGTGGTGCGCTCGAGCGGGGCCCCCAGGGCGCTGCCCACGTGGCCGCGCATGTAGTGCGAGCAGGTGATCACCCGGTCGGCCGCGGCGACCATGCGCCTCTCCACGCCGTGAATGTGCGACTGCGGATAGCTGGCCACCCAGCCCTGGTGGCGTCCGAACTCGGTTGCGTGCACGGTCACCAGCCACGGGCAGCCGATGAGCGCAGCCAGCCGCTCCGCCACGTCCGCGACGAGCCAATCGTGCGAGTGGACCACGTCGAACTCGAATCGCTCGCTGACCGCCACCGCGAGCTCGTACATGTCGGCGTTCATGCGATCCACCCAGCGCACGAAGGCGTCGACGTCGCGCGGGAACTCGGGCTCCCGCACGCGGTGGACGACCACGCCGTGGCGCACCTCCTCGGTGGGGAGATGACCGCGGCGGGAGACGACGTGGACCTCCACCCCCTCGGCGACCAGGTGCTCCGAGAGCTTGCGCACGTGCCGTGCGAGGCCGCCCTCGATCACGGGAGGGTATTCCCAGCAGAACAGCAGGACGCGCATGTCGGGGGGGCACCCTAGCGGAGCGAACCGCGGGGCGCCCGGCGAAAGCGCGATTATGCGGAGCGCAGCGGGGCCGCGCGAGCCCGGCGGCGGTGGGGCTTACGCGCGCCGTCGTAGGGGCTTTTAAACAGCATCAGCGAGACGGTCGCGTGCAGCGGCTGCGCGCCGGCGTCCGTCAGCCGCGCCTGCGCCGCTTGGACTATTTGCTCGAGGCGGCCGCCCACGTCCCGCAGCAGCGCCGCCAGCTCGCCGAACCCGCGCTCGTCGAGCGCCAGCGTGCGCGCCGACACGCCCGCCACCTCGCCGTCGCCGAGCGCGGCCCGGGGGCTAGCCCGGTACCAGTGCTGAAGGGCTCCGCGCCGCGGGGCGGTTCGAACCAGCTCGATCATCCCCGCTCGCTCGAGCTCGCGCACGTGATAGCTCACCACAGGCAGCGAGCTTCCGAGCTCGTCGGCCAGTTCCTTGGGGCTGAGCACGGCGTCGTCGAGCCGGGCCAGGATCGCCATACGCAGTGGATGCGCGAAGGCCTTGAGCAAGCGCAGCTCGCGCACTTCGCCGGGGCCGCCCTGTGCTTGGCCCGCCCGCTTCCCAGCCCGGTCCTTTGCCTGATCCACGTCCCCTCTTTGGTCGGCGGCACTCTACAGGGCTTGAGGACTCGAGGGGAATAAACCGGCGCACGTGCTCGGGTCCCGCAGCCGGCCAGATAGGCTCGGCGAGACATGGACGAGCTTCTGTTCCGGCCGGCGCTCGAGCTGGCCGCGATGGTGCGGGCGGGCGACATCAGCGCGCCCGAGCTCGTGACGGCCTCGCTTCGCCGCATCGAGCAACTCGAGCCCACGATCAATGCCTTCACGCACCTCGCGCCCGAGTCAGCGCTCGAAGCGGCCGGAGCGGTCCGCAAGGGCGACCCCAGGCCGTTTGCGGGCGTGCCGATCGCGGTCAAGGACAACCGGCCCGTCGCCGGCATGCCCCTGACTCTCTGCAGCGACCTCTTCGGGGACTACATCGCCGAGCAGGACTCCTTCCTGATCCGGCGGCTGCGCGATGCGGGCTTCGTGATCGTGGGCAAGACCGCGCTCCCCGAGATGGGCATCCTGCCGACCACCGAATCGCGGCGCTTCGGACCGACCCACAACCCCTGGCAGCTAGGGCGGACCCCCGGAGGCTCAAGCGGCGGCTCGGCAGCCGCGGTCGCCGCCGGCATGGTCCCGATCGCGCACGCCAACGACGGCGGCGGCTCGCTCAGGATCCCCGCCGCGTGTTGCGGGCTGGTGGGGCTGAAAGCCGCTCGCGGGCGGGTCTCCCGCGGTCCCGAGGGCGGACAGAGCTTCCTCTCGATCGACGGTGTGATCACGCGCACGGTCGCGGACACGGCCGCGGCGCTCGACGTCGTCGCGGGCTACGAGCCCGGCGACGCGAACTGGGCCCCGCCCCCGCTGCGCCCCTACGCCGAGCTGGCCCGTGTGGAGCCACGGAGGCTGAAGCTTGGGCTGACCTTGGAGGCGCCCTACGGGGCGCAGCTCGACCCGCAGTGCGAGGCGGCCACGCGCGATGCATCGACTCTGCTCGAGTCGCTCGGCCACTCCGTGGAGCCGGTCAGCCCGCCGTGGTCGGGCCATGACCTGCTCGCGGACTTCACCCGCCTGTTCACGCCGCTGATCGCGATGGAAGTCCTGACGGGCGGGCGCATCAGGGGCAAGGAGGCGACGGAGGCGGACGTCGAGCCGCTGACCTGGGCCGTGTGGATGCGGGCGCTCCAGCAGTCGAGCCTCTCCTACCTCGCCGCCCAGGGCCGGCTCGAGTCGGTGGCGCGCGCGATCGTCGCTTCGCTGTCGTTCTACGACGCGCTGCTGACGCCGGCGCTCGCCCAGCGGCCGGTGGCGCTCGGAGAGATCCACGGGCTCGGCCACCAACCGTGGACCGAGTACCGGCGCTCGGCCAGCTTCACCCCCTACACGGCGGTGGTGAACGTAACCGGCCTGCCGGCGATCACCGTCCCGCTGTACCACGGCGACGATGGGCTGCCCCTCGGCGTCCAGCTGATCGGCGCCCCGGCCCGAGAGGAGGTGCTGCTGGCGCTCGCGGCCCAGCTCGAGCGCACGCATCCGTGGTCCGAGCGGCGTCCGCAGCTATGAAGCGCCGAGCACCGTCCGCATCGGCCGGGGCGTCACGCCGAGGCGTCGGGCATCGGCGCAGCCGCGCTGCGAGACCATCGCCACCTCGAGCAGCTCGGCCTCATCCCAGGTCGCAAACGCCGCCGGGCCCATGAGCAACTCCGCCAGGCGCAGGGCCCGTCGCATCACCGGGGTGGGGATTCCGATCAGCGGCCGGCGCCTGCCCAACGAGCGCACCACCGCCTCCACGATCGCCCGGTAGGTGAGCGTCTCCGGACCCGCCAGCTCGTAGCGAGCGCCGGCGGCCTCGGCGGCCCGGGGGCCAAAAGGAAGGGCCGCCATCACGCAGTCGGCTACGTCCTCGGCCCAGATCGGCTGAAAAGGCGCCCGGCCCGCGCCGGAGAGCGGCACCACCGGCAGCAGCGACAGCCGTCCGATCAGACGCAGGAAGGGATCGCCCGGGGCGTACACGATCGAGGGCGCGAAGATCGTGTGCTCGAGCGAGGCCGCGACCACGGCGCGCTCCGCGATCGCCTTGGCGCGCAGCAGACGAGCCTGATTCCGGGTCGAGGCGCCGAGTGCGGAGAAGAACACAAACCGCCGCACGCCCGCGCGCTCGGCCGCGCGCACCAGCCGCCACGTCGCGATGCCCGCGAGCTCCTCGATCGAGCCCGTCGGCTGGTCGCGGATCGCGGCGGCCAGGTGCACGACGGTGTCCACGCCGCGCAGGGCATAGCGAAACGAAAACGGATCGGCGAGGTCGCCCAGCGCGATCTGCACCCGCACCCGGTCGCCTCCCAGTCGCCGTGGATCCCGCACCATGCAGCGAACCGGGATATCGGCTTCCAGCAGGCGACGGAGCAGCGGCCGGCCGATCGTTCCCGTGGCGCCGGTGAGCAGCAGCACCGTCCGCAGCCTAGCCGGACGCCGCGAGCGCGGCGCGCCCAGCCTCGGCGGGCGAGCGCGCGTCTTTACAATCGAGCGCTGCCCGATTAGGACACCCGAATACGAACAGGAACCTGAACCGACATGGCCTACGTGATCGCCGAGCCCTGCATCGGCACGAAGGACAATTCGTGCGTTGAGGTCTGCCCGGTCGACTGCATCCACCCGACGCCGGACGAGCCCGACTACGACACCGTCGAGATGCTCTACATCGACCCGGAGGAATGCATCGACTGTGACGCGTGCGTCGAGGCTTGTCCCGTGGATGCCTGCTTCGCCGAGGACCAGCTTCCTGAGGAGTGGCTCAAATACACGCAGATCAACGCGGACTACTTCGCTAAGTAGTTCCGGCGCGCACATGTGCGCGCCGGCCGGCCGGAACATGTTCCGGCCGGGGGACCGGCGCATGCGCCGGTCCCCGTGACCGCGCATGCGCGGTCACGTCCAAAACAGTTAGGCCATCGGTAGCGACATCCCCACCGGCTTGGGGGCCGCGGCAGGAGCGGGCTCCTGCATCACCGGCAGCTCCACCGGGGAGAGCGCGATCAGCCCCTGGGCGGCGTAGCGGATGGCCTGGGCGGCTGGGTCGTCCGGGTTCGAGAACACAATCGGAAGACCGTTGTCCGATTGCTCGCGCAACGGCAGCGTGAGCGGCACCTGGGCGAGCAGCGGCACCTCGAGCTCTTCCGCCAGGAGCTGTCCTCCGCCTTCGCCGAAGATCGCGTAACGCTCCCCTGCGGGGGTGACGAAGCCGGACATGTTCTCGATCACGCCGGCGATCTCGAGCTTCAGCTTCTCGGCCATCTGCGCGGAGCGCCGCGCCACCTTCTGCGCCACCGGCTGTGGGGTCGTGACGATCACGAACTTGGACTGCGGCAACAGCTGTGCGAGCGTCATCGAGACATCGCCGGTACCGGGCGGGAGATCGATCAGCAGGTAGTCAAGCTGCCCCCATTCCACGTCCTCGAGGAACTGCTGCAGTGCCTTGTGCAGCATCGGCCCGCGCCAGATTACGGCCTCGTCCTGCTTGACGAAGAAGCCGATCGACATCACGCCGATGTCGGCGTAGGCGCGCAGCGGCAGGATCTTGCCCTGCTCGATCTGAGGCTTCTGGGCGCCCAGACCCAGCATCCGCGGCTGGGAGTAGCCCCACACGTCGGCGTCCAGGACGCCCACCTGCTTGCCCTCGGCGACGAGCGCGGCGGCGAGGTTTGCGGTCACGCTCGACTTGCCCACTCCGCCCTTGCCCGAGCCGATGCAGACGACGTTCTGAACCTGCGCGAGCGATCCCTCGGGCAGTCCGCCGCGACCGAGCTTGCGGCCCAGCGCCGTCCGCTCCTGCTCGGAGAGCACGTCGAAGGAGATGTTGACGCCGCTCACGCCCTCGAGCTGCCGCACGGCCTGATCGACGCCCGTCTGGAAGTGGCTGCGGATCGGGCACCCGGGGGTGGTCAGCGAGACCATGACGTCCACGACGCCGTTGTCGTGAACGTCGAGCGAGCGCACCATCCCCAGCTCGACGATGTCGCGCCGCAGCTCGGGATCGATCACCACCTTCAGCGCGTCCATAACTTGCTCACGGGTAGGCATGAGCTCATTCTGGCAAAGCCAGGCAAGTGGCATATGGCTCTTAACGAACTTGGAAGCGGGCATCGGTCGTTACGGGCCTGCGACCGGCGGACTCCTCGGGGCGAAGCCTCAGGAGAGTCCGACGGTGGCGGGTCCGTTAAAGACCAACCGGGGCCCCACTTGAAGTGAGACCCCGGTGGTTGAGGGAGGAGAGGGTGCTTCATTCGCCGGCGTAGATATGAGGCCGGCGAACCTTTCCCGCCGTGGCGCTCTCCGACGCCCGAGGCGGGGGAAGTCGTTTCTCAGGCGATCGAGCTCAGCCGACCCTGGGCGTCGCCCAGAACCTTCTCCGCGCGCCCGGTCAGCGTGTCGGACTGCTTTTCCAGATCCCTGCGCACCAAGCGTACCTCACGCTCGAGGCGGCGGCGATTCTGCTTGAAGGACCGCTCGACGCTCCCCCGGCGCTGACGCAGCTCGCGCTCGACCAGCGTGCGCGTCCTGCGCACCCGGCGCTCGAGGCGGTTGCGGGCAGTCACGCCGCGCCGCTCGTAGCGCTTCAGCTCGCGCTCGAGGGCGGTGCGGGTGCTGTAGCGCGAGGTGAAGTCGCGCACTCCGGTGATCAAGCCGTCGCGGGCGACCAGACTCGCGCCGACCGGCACGAGCACGGCGCGCTCGGCCAGCACCTGCGCCTGCTCCACCCGCGTCTTGGGCTGGGTCTGCGTCGACGTCGAGCGGCGCCGCGAGGCGGTCGTCTGACGTCGGTTGGTGGTCGTCTTTCGTGTGGCGGCGCGCTTGCTGGCGCCGCTTTGAGTGCTCGTAGCCATGTCAAAAAGCTCCCTGAGTGGTCATCTCCAGAGGGTGCGGCGGCGGCATCACCACCGAACATGTGTTTGTACCCCGGCGTCTGGAGCGCGTTACAGCGTCCGCGCGATCCAGGCTGCGGGGTCGTCCAGTTCGCGGATCGTAGGGAGCGTGTCGGGGCTGGTGAAAACAGTTCGTAAAGCCTCGGTCCCGCGCTCGCGCACGATCGCGTCGCAGAAGCGCTTGCCCTGCTCGTACTGGCGCAGCTTTAGATCGAGCCCCAGCAGCCGGCCGACCAGGCGCGAGAGCATCGACTGTGAGCGGCGCTTGCGGTCGAGGGCCTCGCGCAAGCGTGGCAGCGAGGGCAGCAGATCGGGGGCGACAGCATCCATGACGTGTTCGGCGTGACCCTCTACCACCGCCATCACCGCCTGCACGCTCTCCAGCGTGGCCCGCTCCGAGGGGCTTGCCACGATCGAGATCAGATCGCCGCGCCTGAGCGCGGTGGCCACACGCTTGATCTCGTCGCTGCTCGGGATCCGCAGCCGCCGCGGGCTCTCGAGCCGCACCTCGGCAGTGCGCAGCAGCTCGCGCACCAGCGAGGACAGATGCCCGTGCAGCCAGGGCACCCCCGCGAACTGCACGGCATGGGTGACCTCGTGCAATGTCACCCAGGTCATGAACTCCTTCTCCTCGGCACCGAACGACTGCATCGCCTGGCCCAGATTGGGGAGCACGAACAAAAGCCGCGGTGGCCGGTCCTCGACCGCTTCGTCGAGTAGCACCAGTTCGTACTGGCCGAGCACGCGCTGGGCCAGATAGCCGACGACCACCCCAACCTCGGTCGAGAGCACGAGTGCGACGCTGATCTGGACCGCCGGCCGCAGCGGCCCCAGGCGACTGTCCGCCCGTTTGAGGACCGGATCGAGCAGCAGCCGCATCGAGCCGAGGTTGGTCCGCACCCACTCGCGGCGACCGATCCCTTCCGGACGGGGCAGCGGACGGTCGGGCGCGAGTCCGGTGTAGGCGGTGACGCGCCGCTCGGATTCCCGCGCCAGCTCGTCGAGGTCGGCGCCGGGCAGGCGGCCGTTGCCGCTGCCCGCGACCTGTCGCGCGATCCGCTCGGCGAGCACCCAGTCGATCACTTCGCCACCTGCTCGAGCTCCCGCAGGCCGGCCTCGGACCTGGCGGCCACCACCGGCGCCCGTGGCGTCGCGTCCAGGGGCGCCGCGAGCGGCTCGCCGAGCCCGGGAAAGCACACCAGACCGCCGGCCTCGCGCACGATCAACTGCCCGGCGGCGGCGTCGACGCCGCGGCTGCGTCTGAGCGACACCATCCCGTCGAAGCGGGCGCTCGCCACATGGCACAAGGTGACGGCGATCGAGCCGAGCGCGCGCAGGCGGTAGGCGGCGGCGCTCAGCCGCTCGAGCCGGCCCTCGAGCCAGCGCGGGTCGGCCGATTCGAGGCCCACGACCTCGAGCTTGCCCGCGCGAGTACGGCGTTCGGGCAAAGCCGGATCCAGCTGCACGTCGCCCAACCGCGCTCCCTCGCCGCGGCGCGCCCACCACTCCTCGCCGGTCCCGAAGTCGTGCACGAAACCGAATCCGACGTCGGCCATCGTGTCGCCCTCGGCGACCGCGATCGACAACGCGTGGTGGGGAATGCGCCGTTTCGCGTTCAGTGAGCCATCGATCGGGTCGACGATCACCCGCACGCGCTCGTCGCCGAAGTCGACCTCGCCGCGCTCCTCGGAGAGGGCCACGAATGCGTAGCCCTGCTGTCGCAGCTGGTCGAGCTCAGCCAGGACCACGCGCTCGGCGAGGCTGTCGATCTCGAGCGTGCGATCGCCGCCTGAGCCGCGCTCGCCGGTCTCGCGGGCGCGCTGCTCGGTCGTTGGCGACTCCGCCAGCACGCGCTCGAGCCCGGCCACGGATCGACGGCAAACTGAGAGCCAATCGACGTCGAGAGCTGAACGGGTCACGGTCATCTCGAACCTATGCTGTCAGACGACGTGATTCCGCAGATCACCTCAAGCGATGCGGTTAGGCACCGGGGCGGCACGCTGGTGGTATTGGGTGGCGCCGGCGCCGGCAAAACCACGCTGATCGTGGAGAGGTTCCTGTGGCTCGTGGAGCAGGGCGAGGAGCCCTCGCGGATCGCGGTGCTCGCGCCCTCGCGCGGCCGCGCCGAGGCCCTGCGGGTGCGGCTCGAGACCTCGCTCAGACGCGGATACGAGGAGCTTCAGGTCGGCACCGGAGTGGATTTGGCCGCGGCGATCTTGGACCGGAGCGGAGTCGGGCCACGCTCCTCGCTCGCCCGGCTGGGGCCGGGCGACCGGCTCGCGATGCTGCTCGAGCGCCTCGACGAACTGGAGCTGCGGCGGCACGATTTCGCGGGCAATCCAGCGCGGCTTGCGGCGCAGCTCATTCGACGCATCGACCGCCTCAAGGCCGAGCTGATCGGGGCCGAGGAGTTCGCAGCCTGGGCCGCCTCGCTGGAAGGCCCCGAGGGTCCGCTGGAGCGAGAGTTCGCCGCCGTCTATGAAGCTCACGAGCGCCTGCTGGCGCAGGCCGGCGCGACCGACGCCGGAGACCTCGTGCGCGGGGCACTGCGCGTCTGTGAACGGGCCGGCTTCGTGTACGAGCACGTGCTCGTCGAGGATGCGCAGGAGTTCGACTTCGGCGTGGCTTGCCTCGCGCGGAGGCTGGCGCCCAGCCTCCTTGTCGCGGGCGATCCAGCCGCCGGGCTGACGGGCCTACGTGCCGCCGGCGGGGCGCGCATGCGCGCCTTCGCCGCGCTCCCCGAGGCGCACGTCACGGAGCTGACCGCGAGCTGCCGCTGCCCCCGCACAGTTCTCGGCGCAGCCGCGGCGCTCTTGGGATCCCCCGGTGACGAGCGCTCGCGCGCGCCCCGAGACGCGCCCGATGGTGGCGAGGTCTTGTTCTGGCGCTGTGAGAATCGCCGGGCTCAGGCTCAAGCCGTGGCGGCGGAGATCGAGCGCCTGCTCGCGCGCGCGGAGGTCTCGCCGGACCAGGTCGCGGTGATCGTGCCGCCGGGCGAAGAGGACGGGCGCGCCGTCGCGGGGGCGCTCGAGGAGCGCGCCGTCGCACATCGGCTGGTGGCCGAGGAGGGCTTCTTTCAGCGCGCCGAGATCCGCGACCTGCTCGCCTGGCTCAGGCTGCTAGCCGATCCGACCGATGCGGCCGCGGTGGTGCGCGTGCTGGCGCGCGCGCCGGTCGAGCTGCGCTCGGTGGACATCGCCCGCTGCACCCAGATTGCGCGGCGGCGCAAGCTGGACATGGTCGCGGCGCTGGCCGCGGCGACCGAGTCTCCGCAGGTGCCCCCGGAGGCGCGCGAGCGCATCCGCAACTTCCTGAAGCTGTACCGGGCCTCGCTGCCGGCGCTCGACACGGCGCGCCCTGACGTCTTCGTCCACAAGCTGATCGAGCGCCTTGGCATGCGCCGCCAGCAGCTCTTCGCGGCGCAGGCCGACGTGGTCGAGCGCCTCCAGGCGCTGGCCCGCTTCGGCGAGCTGGCGGCGGCCTTCGGCGCCCGTGCGCCGCAGTCGACGCCGCGCGAGTTCGCCCGCTCGATCGCGGCCGTGGCGCAGTTTGGCCTGCCCGAGCAGGAGGAACCACAGGTCACCGGTGCCCGCGCCGTCCAGATCGTGCCGATGACCGCGGCGGGGGGCCTCGAGGCGGAGCACGTGTACGTGCTCGGCCTACACGGAGGGCTGCGCGCCCCGGCACCGGAGCAGGTGCCCGACGCGCTGCTGAAGGAGGAGCTGCCCGCCGCCTCCGAGCACCAGCGCGCCGTCGCCCTGCGCCAAGCGCTGTACGTCGCCGTCACGCGGGCACGCGGGCGAGTGGTGCTCTGCTGCCCCGCGGGCGCGCCTGACGCGACCGCCCAGATCGCGCCGAGCGCGGTCGAGGACGCGCGGCGCGCGCTCGAGGCCGAGTGGGAGGACAAGCCCGAGGAGCTCTTCGGCCCGGCCGAGACGCTCCACTCGACTTACCGCCTGCTGCGCGACGAGTTGCTCGACGCCACGGTGCGCGTGGGAGGCCGGCTCGGTGAGCTCCGCCTCGACACCGACCTCGACATCTCGCACGCGGTGGTGCGCTACCTCGAGCTGCTCAAGGTGGCGGCGCTGATCGCGCGGCCGGAGGGCCAGAGCCTGGCCGAAGCGCTACGCGACGTCAACGCTCGCATCCTCCAGGGGGCGACGGCCGAGCAGAAGGAGATCCTCTCCTCCTCGGCGCTCGATGAGTACCTGCTCGACTCCGAACGCGACACGCGCAGACGGGCGCAGATGCTCGCAGCCCACGACGAGCCCTCGCTCGAGCCCTTCCTGCCGCGGCGCGGCGAGGGCATCACGCTCTCGGCCTCCGATATCGACACCTACCGCACCTGCCCACTGCGGTACAAGTTCGCGCGGGTCTTCCGCATTCCCCAGGAGCCGTCGGTCAATCAGCGGTTCGGGATCGTCGTGCATCAGGTGCTCGAGCGCTTTCACGCCCGCACCGGGGCCACGGGAACGCTGGCCGAGCTGCTGGGCCTGCTGGACTCCGGCTGGCGCCGGGCCGGCTTTGCGGACTCGGAGGAGGAGCGCCAACTGCGGGGCAAGGCGGCCTCGGCGCTGACCCGCTACCACGCCCGCTTCCAGGCCGAGGAGACCGAGCCCGTGTGGTTTGAGCGGCCGTTCACGTTCAGGCTCGGACCGCATCTGTTGCGGGGCCGAGTCGATCGCGTCGATCGCCTGCCGGGCGGCCGCTACGAGCTGATCGACTACAAGACGGGCCGCCCCAAGAGCTCCGCCCAGCTCGCGGACGACGTCCAGCTCTCGCTGTACGCGCTGGGGGCCCGTGAGGCCTGGCAACTCGACTCATCCCGCCAGGCCTACTACTACCTGCTCGACGACGAGAAGGTGGCGCTGCCCGACGGGGAGCGCGCCGACTGGGTGCGAGAGGCGGCGCAGGAGGTGGCCGAGGGCGTGCTCGCCCAGGAGTTCGAGCCTA
Source organism: uncultured Solirubrobacterales bacterium (assembly GCA_963823315.1). GTDB lineage: Bacteria > Actinomycetota > Thermoleophilia > Solirubrobacterales > Solirubrobacteraceae > Palsa-465. The sequence goes on from CAWGLB010000006.1 coordinate 96,761, forward strand.
CGCCCTCGTTCGCCGCGTGCTCGGTCTGCGATTACCGCCTGCTCTGCCCGGCGGCCGAGAGCTGACGGCGGTTCGGAGGGGGGCGGGCCGCCGAACGGGGCCCGGACGGACGTCCGCGCCGCTGCGCCTCAGCCGGCGCGGGCGGGCCGCTGAACGGGGCCCGGACGGACGTCCGCGCCGCTGCGCCTCAGCCGGCGCCGCCGCTGAGCCTCAGCCGGCGCCGCCGTCCCGCTGGCGCAGGAAGCGCTGGAGGTCGCGGGCGATCGTCTCGCCCGACGGCAGCGAGGTCGGCTGCCCCTCCTCGCTGGTCTCGACGGCCTGCTCGAGCCGCTCCACGAAGGCCTGGACATCGGGATCGCTCTGGACGGCGAGGTTGACCTGGCGCTCGTAGTCCTCGGCGGCCGTCTCCAGGGCGGAGGCGTCGATCGCCACGCCGACAAGGCCCTCGAGCTTGCGCACCAGGGCTAGAGCGGCCTTCGGGTTGGGGGTCGCCGCGATGTAATGCGGCACCGCCGCCCACAGGCTGGCCGTGGGCATGCCCGCGTTCTGACACGCGGCGTGGAGCACGCCGACGATGCCCGTGGGCCCCTCGTAGCTCGAGCGCGAGAGGTCAAGGCGCGAGACCAGCCCACGATCGGACGCCATTCCCGTCACCGCAATCGCACGCGTGTGGGGGACGTCCGCGAGCAGCGCCCCGAGGGTCACCACCATCTGGGTGCCGAGCGCTTCGGCGAGCTCGATGATCACCTCGGTGAACGAGCGCCAGTGAAACGAGGGCTCGGACCCGCCCAGCAGCACGAGGTCGCGCGGCGCCCGTGGAACCCTGACCTCGAACAGCTCGACGGCGGGCCACTCGATCCGGCGGGTCTCGCCGTCGATCAGCTTGACCTCGGGCCTAGTGGCCTGGAAGTCGTAGAACTCCTCGGGGTCGATCGTCGCGAAGCGGCGCGCGCCGAGGGCCCCGCCGATGAAGGAGGCTGCGCTCGAGGCGGCGTCGGCGGCGTCGTTCCACCCCTTGAACGCGCAGATCAGCGCGGGCGCCCGCAGCCCGTCCGGACGGTATTCCCAACGCAGTGGTTGCATCAACTCACCGTAGCGAATGGGGGCCGTATGCCCGCGCGCTTAGTGCCTTCGGCATAGCATCACGGTCGGCGCGGCAGGGGCCTGGTGGCCCATCCCGTCTTCAAAACGGGCAGGGCGGGGGAGCCCCCCGCTTGGAAGGTTCGATTCCTTCGCCGCGTCGCTTGCGGCCCGCCCGCCTCGGCCCTGGGAGCGGGGAGAATGTTCGCTCGCGCCCCGCCCGCCTCGGCCCTGGGGGCGAGGGAGAATGTTCGCTCGCGCCCCGCGTAGCCTCGGCCCTGGGAGCGGGGAGAATGTTCGCTCGCGCCCCGAGTACGGGAGAATCCTCACCGCCGCCCCGAGGACAGGAGAAACACATGGCGCCGATCATCAGCACCGTCGAGATCGCCCGGCCCCCTGAGGACGTCTTTTCGTACATCACGGATCCGTCGCGGATGCGCGAGTGGCAGCAGGGCGTCACCAGCGGCCGGCTCGAGGGGGTGGGCGTTGGCTCGCGCTGCATTACCACTCGCAGGATGGGCGGCGGCACCAGGGAGGTGGTCACAGAGATCACCGAGTACGACCCTCCGCATCGCTGGGCGGACCATGGCATCGCCGGCCCGATCCGGGCCGTGGTGGGGGTGAAGATCGAGCCGTGGGGCGATGGTGGATCACGCCTTGAGATCGCGCTCGACTTCGAGGGTCACGGGATCGGCAAGCTCCTGGTGCCGCTGCTCGTGCGCCGGCAGGCCGAGCGGGAACTGCCCGCCAACATGCAGCGCGCCAAGCAGAGGCTCGAGAGCGCCGCTTAGAGGCGTACGCGCGCCCGACCCTCGATCGTCTCGGTCAAGCGCTCGGGGTGCAGGTAGGGCAGCAGGTGCCCGGCGCCGGGCACGCCAAACCGCTCACCTCGTCAAACATGTCCATTTACCTTCGCCCCTCGAAAGCTGAGGGACATCGATCGGCCTCAAGGTGAGCTTAAACGGGTGGCTGCGGCCCAAAACTGGCGTCATGAGGGGCCATACTAGGAGTCGTGTCCGCAGCCCTCCGGACCGAGGCCTTGGCGCCCTTGCGCAGTGATCCCGCACATGCTGCGGTCCTACTGGACATCGATGGGACGCTCGCTGCAATCGTCGAGCGCGCCGGGGAGGCGCACGTCTCCGAGCCCACCCGGCAACTGGTGATCGAGCTCGCCAGGAAATACGCGCTGGTCGCGTGCGTCAGCGGCCGACGCGCATCCGATGCACGCGCCATGGTCTCGGTTGGCACCGTCACCTACCTCGGCTCCCATGGCGCCGAGATGCTGCGCCCGGGATGGCTGGAGCCGGCGCTCGATCCCGAGGTCGAGGCCTGGGTGCCGCAGATACAAGCTTTCGCCCGCGGCCTCGACCTGGCGGACATGAGCCGTCGGCGGGTGCGGCTAGAGGAGAAGGGACCGATTCTCGCCTTCCACTGGCGAGGGGCCCCCGACGAAGCCGCGGCCCGTGGGGCGATCGACGCGATCGGCGCCAAGGCCGAGGAGGCCGGCCTGCGCCCGCACTGGGGCCGGAAGGTCCTCGAGGTGCGCCCCCCGGTGCGTTTCGACAAGGGCTCGGGCGTGGCCAGGCTGATCGAGGACGCCGGCGTCGAGGCAGCCGTCTACGTGGGCGACGACCGCACCGACGTGGATGCCTTTCGCGCCTTGGGGCAGCTCGCGCAGGAGGGCACGCTCGCGCATGCGATTCGCGTCGGCGTCGCCTCCGAGGAAGGCCCGAGCGAAATCGCCGAGGAGGCGGACTTCCTCGTCGAGGGGACGGCAGGCGTCAGAGCGCTGCTCGAGACCCTCATCGACATCTAACGCCGTGCGCCACCGCCGCGAAACAGATGCGCTTCACTGACTTCCTCCGCACGACCGTGCTGATCAGCGCCGGCGCGGCCAGCTTGCTGGCCGCCGTGACCGTCGCCGGCTCGGTCGGCAACCAGCAGGACGGAGTCGTGGCTGTCGCCGCCGGATGGTGGGTCGTGGCAGCGCTGCTCGGAATGTGGATCGGCAGGGGCCGAGAGGCGACCGAGTCGATCTCGTCGCTGCTCGCGGGAGCGCGGATGCCCAACGCGCTCCCCGAGGTGCGCCCGTGGAGGACCGTCCTGAACAGATTGTGGCCGCTCCTCATTTCCACTCTCGGCGCCGCGGCGCTGTCCTTCCTGTTGCCCCAGGTAGCCGGCGTGGCGGCCGGATTCGCAATCATTTGGGCGCTCGCCTGGAGGCGCCAAGCCGCGGCCGTGGCCGCGATCGAGGAGCGGGACGGTGCGCGCTTCTACCTTGACAAGACCTCGCCCATCAAGCCCATCAAACTCGTGCGCATCCCCGGCTTTCGCTCCAACCTGTCCGAGCTGAACGGCGCCGAGCCCGTCCCTCGAGCGACCCAGCCACGCATCTGATGCCCGCGGTTCTGGCCTACATCCCCAGTCCGTCGAGCAATGGGATCCACATTGGGCCGCTGTTCATCCATGCCTATGGACTGATGTACGTGCTGGCCGTTGCTGCGGCGATCTTCGTCACGCGCTGGCTGTGGGTACGACTCGGCGGTGATGGCGACTTGATGTACGAGATCGCGGCATGGGCGTTCCCGGCGGGCCTGATCGGGGGCCGGATCTACTTCCTGATCACCACCCCCTCCCAGATCCCCCCGCACTGGTGGGGGCCGTTCGCGATCTGGAAGGGCGGGCTCGGGATCTGGGGCGGGATCGCCGCCGGAGTCGGCTGTGGGATTTGGCGCGTGCACCGCAAACGCCTGCCGCGCTGGCAGATCAAGCTGCTGATGGACTGCGTGGCGCCGGCCCTGCTCGTCGCCCAGGCCATCGGGCGGATCGGCAACTACTTCAACCAGGAGCTGTTCGGCGCGCCCTCCAAGCTCCCGTGGGCGCTCGAGATCTCCCCCGCGCACCGCCCTCCCGGCTACCTCCAGTACGCCACCTTCGAGCCCACCTTCCTGTACGAGCTGATCTGGAATCTCCTGGTGGCGGGCCTCTTGGTGTGGCTCCAGCGCCGCTACCGGGACCGCATCCGCCCACCCGGACTGTTCGCGCTGTATGTCGCCGGCTACTCCGCCTTTCGCATCTTCGAGGAGACCCAACGGATCGACTACTCGAACTACTTCCTCGGCATGCGCGTCAACTTCTTCATCGCCTGCATTCTCTGCGCGATCGGCCTGCTGTGGTTTGTGGGCAGCCAGCGCGGATGGCATCCCTGGTATCGCCTGCGGGGAAAGCGGCCCCCGCCGGAGGAGCCGATCGCGGCCGTGACCACCGTCGCTCCCGCGCCCCAGCCGGCCTCCGCCCGCGGACCGCGACCGGCCACCAACAGGCCCGCGCGCCGCCCGCAAGCCCCCGGCTGACCCTCGCTAGCCGTGCGCCGCGCGGGTGCGCTTGCGCAGCGCCTGTAGCTCGCGCCACGAGCGCGTATTCGCCACCTGCGACGCGCCCAGCCAGGCGCGCCTAGCGGTCGCGATCCCGTACCGAGCGACACCGAAGCCGCCGATCCGATGCGAGTCGGTGTTGAGCACGAGCATGACGCCGGCCTTGGCAGACGCGCAGGCGTGCAGTTCGTTCAAATCGCGCCGATCGGGGTTGGAGTTGATCTCGAGCATCGTGCCGGTGCGCGCGGCGGCCTCGATCACGGCGTCCAAGTCGAACTCATACCCCTGCCGCCGCTCGATCTTGCGCCCAGATGGGTGGCCGATCGCGTCCACCAGCGGATGCTCGATGGCGCGCAGGAGGCGCTCGGTCATCGCCTCGCGGCTCATGCGAAAGGACGAGTGCACGCTGGCGATCACCCAGTCGAGCTGCGCCAGCAGCTCGTCCTCGTAGTCGAGCGACCCGTCGGGAAGGATGTTGACCTCGCTGCCCGCGAGCAGCTCGATCCCGTCCACCCGCGCATCGCGGATCGCCTCGATCTGCTCGGGCAGACGCGCCGCCGAGACCTCGTCGCCGAAGCCGAAGGTGGCCGAGTGGTCGGTTATCGCGAGGTACTCGTACCCCCGCTCCCGGGCTGCTGCCGCCATCTCGGCGATCGAGGCGGTGCCGTCGGAGGCATGGGTGTGACAGTGCAGATCGCCTTTCAGGTCCGAGAGCTCTATCAGGTCCGGCAGCCCGCCGTTGGCGGCCGCCTCGAGCTCGCCCCGGTCCTCGCGCAGTTCCGGCTCGATGTACTCGAGCCCGAGTAGCGCATAGACCTCATCCTCGGTCGCGCAGCGGTGAGTCTGGCCGGTGCTGTCGTCGAGCACCCCGTACTCGGACACGTGCAGGCCCCTGCGCACGGCGGCCTCGCGCAAGGCCATGTTGTGCTGCTTGGAGCCCGTGAGGTGCTGAAGCAGGTTGCCGAACTGGTCCGGCGCGACGATTCGGAGGTCCACCTGGACGCCCGTATGCAAGCGCAGCCGCACTCCGGCGGCGCGCGGGGTCTGAGCCGCCTCGACCAGCTCCAGCCCCGCCGCGGCGCGCGCCAGCTCCAGCGCATCCGTCGCGGTCGCGATCACATCGAGGTCCTTGACCGTCTCCGTCATGCGGCGAGCCGAGCCGGCGATCTCGACGCGCTCGGAGGCGGGGTGTTCTCGCAGCGCCGCGACCAGCTGCTCGCCGGCCACCAGGGCCCTGTCGAGCACGATGCGCCTGCGCGGGCCGTCGGCGACTGTGGCCTTTAGCGACTCAAGGATGGTCGCCTCCGCCTTGGCACCGAAGCCCCGGAGCTGCTGAATGCGGTGCCCCTCGGCCGCCTCCCGTAACGCGTCGAGCGAGTCGATGCCCAGCTCCTCGAACAGCCGCCGGGCCCGCTTTGGCCCGAGCCCAGGCAGGCGCGTGACCTCGAGCAGGCCTGGGGGGAACTTGGCGCGCAGCTTGACCGCCGCGGGGATCGCCCCATCCGCGGCCAGCGCCAGCACCTTCTCCTGAATCGTGCGCCCGACCCCGGGGAGCTCGGTCGCGCGGCCCTCCCGCGCCAGCCCGGTCACCGACACCGGTGCCTCGCGGATCGCCCTGGCCGCGTTGCGGTAGGCGACCACGCGGTGGATCACCGCCCCGTCGAGCTCGTACAGGTCACCCAGCTCGTCGAGCGCCACCGCGATGTCTGTGTTGGTGGGATCCGCCACGTAGAGAGCGTACTTCGGGCGGCCGCGGCCGTGGCTATACTTTATGAAGTAGCCGAGAGCGACAAAGGAGCCCCCATGGCAGGCACGGTCAGCGAAGTCAACGACAACAACTTCCAAGCAGAGGTGCTGGAGGCCGATCTGCCGGTGCTGGTCGACTTTTGGGCGCCGTGGTGCGGGCCTTGCCGGATGGTGGCGCCGGTGGTGGAGGAGATCGCCAACGAGCGCGCCGGCAACCTCAAGGTCGTCAAGCTGAACATCGATGAGAACCAGAACACGGCCGTCAACTACGACGTGATGTCGATCCCCACCCTGATCGTGTTCAACAACGGTCAGCCGGTCAAGAAGGTCGTGGGCGCCTACCCCAAGCGCAGGCTGGAAGCGGAACTGGAGCCGGCGCTGGCTTAGCTCGAGCGGGCGCCCTCAGCCGGAGCAGGCGACCGGAGCGGGCGCCCTCAGCTCGAGCGGGCGGCTACACCCGGCGCAGCGAGAGCCGCAACTCGCGTCCGTCGATGAACGCGCCCTGGGCGCCGTCGCCTAGCCCATACTCGACCTCGACCGCGAGCGTCTCGCCGGCCACGTAGCGCTCGTGCGCGCGGGCGGCGGCCAGCAGCTCGGCGTCGCCGCCGAAGGCCAGCGCGATCCTGTCGGAGACCTCGAGCCCGGCGTCACGACGCGCCGCCTGGACCGAGTGCACGATCTCCCGCGCCCACCCCTCGGCGCGCAGCTCATCGTCGAGCGCCAGCTCGAGTGCGACCGCGTGGGACCCCTCGCGCTCGACCTGGTAGCCCTCCAGCGGCTGCATCGCCAGCAGCAGGTCCGCGGCCTCGAGCTCATGCTCACGCCCGCCCACGGACACGGCCACCGCGCGCCCCTCCCGTATGGCACTCGCCACCGACGCGCCGTCGAGGCCGGCGACGGCCGCCGCCAAGGTCGGCATCTGCGGCCCAAAGCGCGGGCCGAGCGTGCGGTAGTTGGGCTTCACCTCGGCGGTGGCGAGCTCGTCGGCGTCCGAGACGAAGCGCAGCTCGTGCACGTTCAGCTCCTCGCGCACCAGCTGGGCGAGCCGCTCGATTGCCGCGCGCTCGCGTCCCGCCGCGACGATCACGGCCGCGCGCAGCGGCTGGCGCAGCTTGAGCCGTGCCTGCGAGCGGGCGGCGTGGCCGAGACGGACCGTCTCCCGGGCGGTCTCCATCGCCTGCTCGAGCTCGAAATCGCGCTCCTGCGCGACCGGAAAATCCGTCAGGTGGACGCTCGGCCGCGCCCCGTCGAGGTTGTCGTAGATCTCATCCGATAGGAACGGGCAGAAGGGCGCCAGCAGCTGGGCCACGGTCAGCAGGCAGCGCTCGAGCGTCGCGAAGGCGGCCTCCTCGCCGTCCCAGAACCTGCGCCGGGACCGCCGCACATACCACTTGGAGAGCTCGTCCACATACGACGCGATCGCGCGGCCCGCGGACGTGGCGTCGTACCCCTCCAGCGCCGCCCGTACCTCGTCGATGGTCCCCTGGAGCCGGGAGAGCGCCCAGCGGTCGAGCTCGTCGCTCGGCTCGGCACGGCCGCGGGCGCCGGGAGCGATGGAGTTGGCCCCGGCATATAGGAGGAAGAAGAAGTACGTGTTCCACAGTGGCAGCAAGAACTCCTTGACGGACTCCTCGATCGCTCCCAGCGTGAAGCGGTAGCCCGCCCAGGGCTGCCTCGAGGTGAAGAAGTACCAGCGCATCGCGTCCGCCCCGTAGCGCTCGATCACCTGCCACGGCTCGACGATGTTCCCGAGCGACTTCGACATCTTGCGCCCCTGCTCATCCACGAGCAGGCCCAGGCAGACCACGTCGCGGTACGAGGAGCGCCCGAACAGCAGCGTGGAGATCGCCAGCAGCGAGTAGAACCAACCGCGCGTCTGGTCGAGCGCCTCACAGATGAAGTCGGCGGGGAAGCGCTGCTCGAAGTGCTCGGTCCCCGCGTGGGGTGCGTGGTACTGGGCGAATGGCATCGACCCGGAGTCGAACCACACGTCGATCACCTCGGGTACGCGCGCCATTTCCCCGCCACACTCCCGGCAGGAGAAGCGCACCTCATCGACGTAGGGCCGATGGGGGTCGGAGAGCTCGACGCCGGAGAGCTGCCGGAGCTCGTCCAGCGACCCGACGACGTGCACGTGTCCCTCGCCGCAGCGCCACACGGGCAGCGGCGTGCCCCAGTAGCGCTCACGCGAAAGCGCCCAGTCCACGTTGTTCTCGAGCCAGTTGCCGAAGCGGCCGTGCTTGATGTGCTCGGGATGCCAGCTCACCGTCTCATTGGCGGCGAGCAGATCGGCCTTGATCTCGCTGGTCGCGATATACCACGAAGGCTTCGCGTAATACAGCAGCGGCGTCCGGCAGCGCCAGCAGTGTGGGTACGCGTGCTTGTACGTCTCCGCGCGCAGCAGCCGCCCGCGGCCGCGCAGATCCTCGATTAGATCGGGGTCTGCATCCTTGACCCAGCGCCCCGCGTAGGGAGCGATGCGCTCGTCATATGTGCCGTCGGGCCGCACGGGGTTGATCGGCTCGAGGTCGTACTGCTCGCCGAGCCGGAAGTCGTCCTCGCCGAAGGCGATCGCGGTATGCACCAGCCCGGTCCCCTCCTCGGGAGAGACGAAGTCGCCGGCCAGGACGGTGTGGGCCTTTGGCCCATAGGCGCTGCCCGGGATGAAGTCGAAAGGAGGCTCGTAGGCGACGCCCTCGAGCGCCGCGCCCGCAAAGCGCTCGAGCACCTCCGCCCCGGGCCCGAGAACCCGCTCGAGCAGCGCCTCCGCCACGATCATCGCCGTGGGTTGCTCCTCGGCGCGCGCCCGCACATACTGGAGCTCGGGATTGACCGCCACGGCCGCGTTCGAGACGAGCGTCCAGGGCGTCGTCGTCCACACGATCAGCTCGTCGCCGCGCTTGACCACCCCGTGGTCGACCTTGACCGGCAGCCGCACGTAGACCGAGGGATCCTCGACCTCGCGGTAGACGTCGGGCTGCCCGAGCTCGTGACTCGAGAGCGTCACCTGATCGCGCGGGCAGTAGGGAACGACCTTGAACTTCTCGTACAGGAGGCCGCGCTCGTGGATCGTCTTCAGCGCCCACCACACCGACTCGATGTAGCCGGGGTCGAGCGTGCGATAGGCGTGCTCGAGGTCGATCCAGAAGCCGATCCGCTCGGTCAGGCGATTCCAGTCCTCCACATGGCTCAGCACCCGCTCGCGGCAGCGAGCGTTGAACTTCGCGATCCCGAAGCGCTCGATGTCGTCCTTGGAGGTGAACCCGAGCTCCTCCTCGAGCGCGAGCTCGACCGGCAGCCCGTGGCAGTCCCATCCCCCCTTGCGCTCGACGTAGAAGCCGCACATGGTCTTGTAGCGGGGGAACAGATCCTTGAACACGCGGCTCAGCACGTGGTGCGCCGCCGGCGGCCCGTTGGCGGTCGGGGGTCCCTCGTAGAAGCCCCAGCTCGGCGCGCCGCGCCGCCGCTCGAGCGAGCGCGCGAACACATCCCGCTCCCGCCAGCGCCGAAGCACGTCGCGTTCAAGCGCAGGAAAGGAGGGCTTCGAGTCGACTTGGCGATGGGAGGTCGGCACGGGAAGCGCGATTCTAGGCGGGGGTGCCGGCCGCGACGTGGGAGCATCCGTTCTTCGAGCGATGCGCTTACGTCTCTACCACCACACGGACGGCGCGCGCGTCGCCTACCGCGAGACCGGAACGGGACCGGCGCTCGTGCTGCTCCACTCCATCGGGCTGAGCCACAGGGAGTGGGAGCCGGTGGTCGACGGCCTTTGCGGCCGCTTCCGAGTTGTCCTTCCCGACCTGCCCCTCCATGGCGACTCAGAGGATCGCCCGGGCCACCCCTACACCCCGAGTTGGATGACCGAGGTGATCGCCGGCTTCTGCCACGAGGTGGCGGGCCCGCGACCGCAGCTCGGCGGCCACGACATCGGCGCCGAGCTCGCGCTGCGGGCCCTGATCACGGGCCAGCTCCAGCCGGCCCGGCTGATCTTGATGCCCAACCGCCTGCATCGTCCCGAGCAGCTCGGCGGACGCCGGCGGGCCTGGCGCATGGCATGCCGGGCCGCGGCGCTCCCGGGAATCGATTGGCTGCTCTCGTACGGCGCGACGCTCGCCTTCCGCCCGGCGCTGGGTGACCGCCTCACGGCCCAGGGCAACCCCGCCGCCCGTGATCTCGTGCGGCATGCCATGGACGATGTCGGCGGCAACAGCAACCGCGCCCGCGCGTGGTCGCGTTTCGCCCGCCACTGGCCGGTCGCGACGCAGCGCCAGCTCCTCGACGCCTACGAGGAGATCCGCGCTCCAGTGCTCCTGCTGTGGGCCGAGGAGGATCGCGCCCACCCGCTCGCAGCCGCCCGAGAAGCGCTCGACCTGTTGCCCGACGCTCAGCTCAGGGTCCTCCCGGGGACCGGCTACCTGATCGCCTACGACGACCCCGTGGGCGTGGCCCGGGAGCTGATCGCTTTTCTGGGTTAGTAGCGTTAAAGGGCAGCCATGAGCGTCGAAGAGCAACAGCACCTCTGGGGGGCCGAGACCAGCAAGGCGGTCGAGAACTTTCCCATCTCCGGCGAGGGGATCCCCGTCACCGTCGTGCGCTGGCTGGGTCGCATCAAGGCCGCCGCCGCGCGCGTCAACGCCGAGCTCGGAAAGCTCGATCCCGATACGGCCGAGCGCATCGCCCAGGCCGCCGACCGCATCGCCGAGGGCGAGTTCGACGAGCAGTTCCCGATCGACGTCTTTCAGACCGGCTCCGGGACCTCGTCGAACATGAACGCCAACGAGGTGATCGCCACCCTCGCCGGCGATGGCGCCCACGCCAACGACCACGTCAACATGGGGCAGTCCTCGAACGACGTGTTCCCCTCGGCGGTCCACCTCGCGGCGCTGGCCGAGGCCAGCGGCCAGCTGCTGCCCGCACTCGAGCAACTCGAGCGCTCGTTCGCCACCAAGGCCGACGAGTTCCACGACATCGTCAAGTCCGGTCGCACCCACTTGATGGATGCGGTGCCTGTGACCCTCGGCCAGGAGTTCGCGGGCTACGCGGCCCAGGTGCGCCTGGGCGCGCGGCGCGTGCGAAACGCCCTCCCCCAGGTTGCGCAGATCCCGCTCGGTGGCACGGCGACGGGCACGGGCCTCAACACCCATCCCGAGTTCGCGGCCCGCGTGCGCGCGCTGCTCAGCGAGTCGAGCGGGCTCGAGATCCGGCCGCCCGAGCATGCCTTCGAGGCCCAGGGCAACCGCGACGCGCTGGTCGAGCTCTCGGGGGCGCTGAAGGTGCTCGCCGTCTCACTGACCAAGATCGCCAATGACCTCGCGCTGATGGGCTCGGGCCCGCGCGCCGGGATCGGGGAGCTGCTGCTGCCGGAGCTGCAAAAGGGCTCCTCGATCATGCCAGGCAAGGTCAACCCGGTCATCCCCGAGGTGGTGATGCAGGTCTCGGCGCAGGTGATCGGCAACGACGCCGCGATCACGATCGCCGGACTCGAGGGCAATTTCGAGCTCAACGTGCGGGTGCCGCTGATCGCGCGCAATCTGCTCGACTCGATCCGCCTGCTCTCGAATACCGCGCGCGCCTTCGCCGAGAAGTGCGTCGACGGCATCGAGGTCAACGAGGAGGGGTGCCAGCGTTCGGCCGAGTCAACGCTGGCCGCGGCCACCGCGCTCAACCCGGCGATCGGGTACGACAAGGCGACCGAGATCGTCAAGGAGGCGGCCTCGTCGGGGCGCATGCTGCGCGACGTCGCGCTCGAGCACGGCGTCGACGAGGAGACTTACGACCGCGCCATGGACCTGCGCAAGATGGCGCAGGGCAACCTTTCCTGATCTCCACGGTCGTCCCGACGAGGATGCCCGGACCGCTGCTCGTCGTCGATGGCCCCTTCGTGCTTTACCGCTCCTTCTTCGCGCTGCCCGACTCCATCAAAGGCAGCGAGGGTCGGCCGATCAACGCGCTGCTCGGCGCCGTCAACGTGCTGCTCAGGGTGGCCGCGGACCACAGCCCGCGCGCGATCGTGGTCTGCTTCGGAGCGGAGGCCGCCGCCTACCGGGTCGAGCTGTATCAGCCCTACCACGCACACCGGCCCGAGGTGCCCGAGGCGCTCGCCTGGCAGTTCGAGCGGGCGCCTGGGCTGTTTCAGGATTTCGGCTGGTCGGTCGAGAACGCGGACGAGTTGGAGGCCGACGACCTGCTCGGCTCGCTCGCGCAGATCGAGACCGAGGCGGGCGGACGGACGATGATCCTCACCGGCGACCGCGACATGTATCAGTGCGTCTCCGCGCACGTCTCCGTGCTCTACCTCAAGCAAGGCACGAGCGGCTTCGAGCAGCTTGGTCCCGCCGAGGTCGCGACCCGCTACGGCGTCCCGGCCGCGCTCGTGCCCGACTTCATCGCCCTGCGGGGGGATCCATCGGACGGTCTGCCGGGGGCGCCGGGGATCGGGCCCAAGTCAGCCGCGGCGCTGCTCAAGAATTACGGCTCACTGGAGAGCGCGATCGCGCAGGCGGAGAACGAGCGGCCCCGTGTGCGGGCCGCGCTCGTGGAGCACGCCGACGAGCTGCGGGCCTTCCGCGAGATCGCGCTCTTGCGCACGATCGAGCTGGCGCGGCCGCCGGACCGGGAAACGGACCTCGCGCGGGGCGCGCAGGCCGCGCGCAGCTACGGGATGAACCGGCTCGCCGAGCGCCTGGAGAAGGCTGAAGCCGTCTCAGAGTTGTAGTTCCCGGCCCGATCATGATCGGGCCGGCCGCCCGGCACATGTGCCGGGCGGGGCCGGCGCACATGTGCGCCGGCCATCCTCATTCATTTCCCCTTCCACACGGGTTGGCGCTTCTCGGAGAACGCCCTGGCGCCCTCGCGCGCGTCCTCGGAGCCGAACACCGGTCCCGAGATCTCGTTCTGGCGGGCGAAGAACTCGCGCTCGGGCCAGTCGGCCGACTCGAGCAGGATGCGCTTGGTCGCCTCGAGCGCGAGCGGCGCGTTGACCGCGATCGCCGCCGCCAGCTCAAGCGCCTCTCCGAGCGCCTCGCCCGGCGCCGCCAGCCGGTTGACGAGCCCCAGCCCATGAGCCCGCTCGGCGCTGATCGGATCTCCCGTCAGGGCCAGTTCGACGGCGATGTTGCGCGGCAGCGTCCGTGGCAGGCGCAAGAGCCCGCCCCCCGCCGCTACCAGGGCACGCTTCACCTCCGGTAGGCCCAGCCTCGCTCCCCGCGCCGCCACGATCAGATCGCAGGCGAGCGCCACTTCCAGCCCCCCGGCGACGGCGAAGCCCTCGACAGCGGCGATCAGGGGCTTGCGCGCCGCGCGCTGGGTGATGCCGGCAAAGCCCCGGTCGCCGGCATGTGGGACCTCGCCGGCGGCGAATGCCTTCAGGTCCATCCCCGCGCTGAACCCCCTGCCCGCGCCGGTGAGAACGCCGACCGAGAGCCTCGAGTCGTCGTCGAGCTGATCGAGCGCGGCGGCGATCCCTTGAGCCACCGCGGCATTGACCGCGTTGCGCCGCTCGGGACGATTGATCGTGATCACGAGCACCCGCCCTCGGCGCTCGCGGAGCACCGCCTGCTCGCTCATGCCGCAAACAACCTCAGGTCGGCCTGGCGCTCGCCGCGCAGCATGGCCAAGCTGACCTCGACCCACTCGATATCCCGTGCGCGCGCCAGCACCCGCGCCTGTGGCTTGACCTGCTCGGCCGCGAGCACGCCCCGGCAGGCGGCGAAGGCCGGGTCGCGGCGGATCCTCTCGAGGTAGCGACTGAGCTGCTCGACCGCCTCGATTCCGGCCACGCGCTTGATCTCGACGGCCACCCATTCCTCCTCGCCGCAGCAGCACATGAGGTCCACCGGGCCGATGTCGGTGGGCCACTCGCGGCGGACGAGCCGCAGACCCTCCGCGAGCTGCTCGGGGCGCTCAGCCAGCAGCTCCTGCAAATGCGCCTCCACGCCGTCCTTGCTGACGGCGTCGCCTGCGCCGGGCGAGGGCATCTCGAGCGACAGGTCGGAGAGGACCTCGGCGACGTCGATCTCGAGGCGATCCTCGGTCTTTCCCGCTCGCTTACGCACGACGATGCGCCCGGCTCGCTCCTCGATCACGGTCGGCGGGGTCATCCAGTTCAGCGGCTTGTAGCCGCCCGCATCGGCGTGGATCAGCACCGAGCCGTCGGCCTTCACCATGATCAGCCTGATGGCCTCGCGCAACCACGCCTCCAGCCGGCCTGTGTAGCGGACCTCACAACGGGCGACGATCAGGCGCACAAGGCAAGGCACCTTATGTCGCGCCCCGGACGGTCTGTGCGGCCGTGCGCGCTCGGCGCCGGCCGCTCCGAGCTACCCGCTGCCCACCGGGAAGAAGGCGAGCTTGTTGATGCTGGTGTCGCTTCCCACCGTGTATGAGTCCCCGCCGATGAAAACCCCGTAGCCGGTGATGCTCAGCGACGCGTCCCAGCCCGCCCCGCGGCCGGTGGTGGTGCTGGCGTTGAAGCCCGCTACCGCCTCGCCGTATCCCGGATCGGAGGGATCGACGTCGATCGCGCCGATGCCGTAGTGGTGCTCCTCGGAGGTGTCGACCTTGACGCCGTTGACGTAGACGGCGTGGTCGAGTGATTTGTTGTGCCCGCCGGTATAGACGTACTGGCCGGTGTCATCGACCGTGTACAGCGAGTCGTACCCGGTCTCGTTCACGATCAGCGGGTACGGGGTGTTGGGGTTGCCGTCGCTCTTGAAGCGAGAAAAGGCATCGCACAAGTCGCGGTGATCGCCGTAGCCGTCGAAGCCGCGGCCCCCGCTCGACGCGATGTCGAAGTATGTGCCCGTGGGATCCCAGTCCACCCCGCGCGCCCAGGTGTCTTGGTTGTTGCAGTTGGTGGAGTTGCTCGCCTCGAGGTTGGTGGGGTCGTTCCAGGGATCGATCGTGGCCGTGCCGCTCGAGTTGATGTCGAGCACCGCCACCTCCCAGTGCGAGGCCCCTCCTACCGAGGTGAAGTTCCCGATCATCACCGCCTGAGTCTGCTGGGGGTTGATCGCGAACTGCCACACCTTGGTGCCCACCGTGGATGTGACCTGGCCCGATACGGGAACTTGCGTACCGGTCAGGGCGCCGGTGACCGGATTGACGAAAGCCAGCGCCGTGACAGGGTGGCCGGCCACATACTCGAACAGCCCGCCCAGCCACAACGTGCCGTTGACATAGGCGACGTTATAGACCCTGCAGTTGCCCCCGCCCACGCACACCTGGGCGTTGAACGGCAGCACCGAGGCATTGGTGGCGCTGAGAGCCGCCACGCCGTTGCGAACCACCCCCGCGGCGCCCGGGTACGGCGCGACCTGGGTGAACTCGCCAGACACATAGATCGTGTTCCCGTTGCTGGCGATTCCGGTGACCGCCGAATCCATGTACGCGCTGCTGCCGGTCTGCGCAGACTTGTAGAACTGAGGCTTCCAGGAGCTGTCCACCGCGCCGGTGGTCGCGTTGAAGCGGAAGATGTTGTGGAAGCCCGAGATCGTCTGCCCGGTGGTGCGGTCGGTGACGCTGCTGATGATGCCCCCGGCATAGATCCAGTTGCCGACCTGCTTGAGCACCATGATGCGCCGGCACAGATCCGGGCTGGTCCCCGTATAACACTGACCCCCTGGCACGGACGGCATGCTGTCGCTGGCGTGATCGGAAACCAGGCCGCTGATCGGCTCCCCGGCCCGGCCCACAGGTGCAGCCAGGCCAAGCGCCATCAGGCCCCCCACCACCAACGGCAGAAGTCTGCGTGCGACCCTCATCGTGCTCCCCCCAATCCAGCTGCGTGCTCGGACGTCGAGGAAGCCCCTCGAGAGTCGCCTCGTCCGCTGCGGCCGCCTCCTCCTGTGCCCGGGCTTCCCCGAGCGGCGATCAGCCGTAGAAAACCATGAACAACCAGCGTGCATCTCGCCTTCTGGTCGTTGGCTTCGAAAGTCGCGAAGCTTCGCCCTCTAGGCTGCAACCTAAGTTCCCGGCCGGTTGCGTGAAGGGGTGTTTCCCTACCCTTACGGCGACATGCGCAATCAACTCCGCCCCCTCTTCGATCGCATCGTGATCAAGGAGCTCGACCCTGACCGTGTGCGGCGCTCGGGCCTGCTCGTCCCTCCTGGCTCGGACGAGCCCCCGCCCCAGCAGGGCATCGTGCTGGCCGTCGGCCCAGGGCTCGACTGGTGGGATCACGTCGGCGTGCAGATGCCGGTAAAGCCGGGGGACCACGTGGTCTTTCCCGCTGCCGCCGGCACCTGGGCCGAGATCGACGAGGAGCGGCTGCTCGTGTGCCGCGTGGGCGAGCTGCTAGGGGTGCTCGAGCGGGCCGAGGACTGCCCCGAATGCGGCGGGCGCGCGCTCGAGCCGCGTGAGACCTGCCCCGTCTGCGGCCGCGAGGGCTGACCTACTCGCGCGCCGCCGACGCTACGGCGGCGAGCACGCCGTCCGATACGAGCAGTCGTTGAACGCCTGCCCGCTGACGAGCGCCGAGGGGGTGGCCTCGCGAGCGCCCGTTTCGCTGCTCAGGAGGATCTTGATCGGATGGCCGGCGCTGATCGCGCGCGGGCCGCTCTCGATGGTGTATTTCGAAGTCGGGCCGAAGTACGCGGTCCCCACGTGGGCCAGCGTCGACTGAGAGGTGGCGATCGTGGGCGCCTCGAGAATCCACTCCGCGGAAGATCGCGTCGAGCGATAGCGCACACGCTTGCTCCAGTGCCAGTTGCCCTGGTCGGCGATGAAGATGCTCCAGCGGGCGCTGCCGAGGCGGCGAATGTTGATGGTGATCCGCTGGCCCGGCTTCACCGTGCAGGCGGAGTCGCCGCTGCAATGCTGGATCGGTTGTTCGGATCTGGGGAGCAGCTCATACCAGGCGAAGTAGCGGCGGCCGAAGGGGCGCCCGGTGGAATCCTCACCGGTGCCGGCCTGGATCAAGTCGCCCGTCTTGTAACCACCGATGCCGGCCCAGGTGGCGGCGAATTGGGGGAGTACCGAGGATTTCGCCGCGGGGACCACGAACGTGCCCGAGACCGCCGCGATGCGGTGACGCCGCGAGGTGACGGCGTACCCCGACCAGTTCGTGCTTCTGACCGTGCTGTTCGAGGAGGGCAATAGCTCACCCCGCGTGGTGGGGATGAGCGCTCCCGCGCGTGCGGGGCGTGCCGCGCCCGTTCCGGCGTGGCGCAGATGCGCGCCGCCGCTCCCAAGGAACAGCGCGGCGGCGGCGCAGACCGTCAGGCAAGACAGTGACCGGATTGCTCGCACGCATCCTTCAGTTTATGGCCTTCGCCCGGACGTCACGCCGAAAACCGGCGTAAGCAGCAGGGAGCCCCGCCGGCCAAGGACCGGCGGGGCTCGCGCTCAAGTGCCCGGTTCGAGCGAGACTAGGGAGCGGAGCAGCTCGAGACCCACGAGCAGTCGTCGAACTGCTGGCCCCCGGTCAACGCGGAGGGCGTCGCTTCGCGCTTGCCCTTCTTCGTGACCATCAGGATCTTGACCGGATTGCCCTGCGAGATCGTCTGGCTCTTCCCGCCCTTCACGAAGGTCGAGGTCGGCCCGAAATAAGCGGTGCTGACATTTGGCAGCGTGGTCTGCGAGCCATTCACGGTGGGCGACTCGAGGATCCACTCGGCCGAGTTCTGCGACGCGCTGTAGCTGACCGTCTTGGTCCAAGTCCACAAGCTGCCGTCTTTCAGCGTGAACTTCCACTGGTTCGTGCCGACCCGGTTGATGTTGACCGTCACCTTGTCGCCAGGCGCGACCTTGCAGGAGGACTCGCCGCTGCAGCCGCTGATCTTCTTGGAGGCGGCCGGCAACATCTCGTACCAGGCGTAATAGGAACCCTTCGGCTGTGCGTTCTCAGAGACGCCCGCCTGAATCAGATGACTGGAGCCGTAGCCGCCAATCCCACCCCAAGTCGAGGCGAAGCCCGACGGGGGACTGCTGACGCCGGGCACGGTGAACTTGCTCAGCACTCCCGTGATGTTGTTTTTGGTCGTGGTGTCCACGTAACCGGACCAGTTGGTGCTCTCCGTTGAGCCGCCGGCGCGACTCAGCGCCTGCCCGGGACGGGCTGGGATCAGCGGCGCGTTCGACGCGGCCGCCGGGCCCGATCCGATCAATGCCAGTGGCAGCGCGCCCGCCGCCACGACGACACTGCAAAGCAATCGGCGCATTTCGCCCCCTTTCGATGGGTGCCGTTTTACCTATTTTCGGCGGGAGCACCCTATCAGCCGCGCCAGTGCCCGCGCGGCGCAGCGCTAGGCGGCGGTCTGCTGGGCCAGGCCGCTCATCTCGGCGCCGGGCAACCGCCGGTGGTCGATTGACCGCAGGCGCTCGAGCAGCTCATCGACCTCGGCATCATCGCCCAGCGCGAGCGCCCGCTCGCAGGCACGGACGCACTCGCCCACCCGGTCGGTCCGCGCGAGCGCGTGTGCGTAGCGCGACCACGCGACGGCGGAGTCGGGGTCGAGACGCGTCGCAGCCTCGCTGGCGGAGACCTCGCCACCGAGGTCGCCGGCCAGCTGGTAGGCGAGCGCGAGGTCAAGCAGCCCCTCCACGGAGGGATCGAGCTCGCGAGCCCGCTCGAGCGCTGAGATCGCGCGCGAGCGGTCCATCAGCTTCAGGCGCAACCTGCCCAAGCGCTCCCACGCGGACCCATCATTGGGGGCGCGGTGAATCGCGCGTGTGGCCGCGTCGGCCGCCAGATCGAGCGCCCCCATGTCCTCGTAGATCCTCGCCGCGAAGCGCTCGGGCGTCGGCCGATCGGACTCGACTCGGGCCCAATCGCGCACCGTCCGCGCGGCGGCGGCGAGGTTGCCGGCCTGCCAGAAGGCGGCGGTCAGGAGGCGCAGGACAACCGGATTGCCCGGGTCGGCGTCGCGGGCGTAGATCAGTCTCTGCGCCGCCAGGGTCGCATTGCCCTCCGCGAGGGCATGCTGCGCGGCGGTCATGAAACGCTCGACGCGGTCCGCCGCCGCGTCGGGCCTGGAGAAGTCGACGAACTGCAGCGAGCCCGCCGGCACGGTCCGCACGCCGACATTGAAGTTCATGCGCGCCCACTGCTTGACGTCGTCCCCATCGCCCGAGAAGTAGATGCCGCTGACCGTGCCCACGCCCCATTCCGGATACGAGAGGCAGCGCGCATAACGGTGCACGACCGAGTGGTCGGGGACGCGCGCGCCAAACGGATCGTGGCGCGCGCGCTCCTCCTCGGCCGCGCGCGCTCGCTGCTCCTGTTCGTAGGCTCGGCGACCGGCCTCCGCGCGGGCCTTGCGCGCCGCCGCCGCCGAGACCTTGACCGCGTTGCGGCTTACGCGGCCGCCGCGCGACTCCTCGGCGAGCGTCTCGAGTTGATCGGCGGCCTCATTGATCGCCTGCAGGTGGCGCTGATGCTCGGGTCGGCGCGCGGGCGGCGCGATGTCGGGATGCCAACGCTTGGCCATGCGACGACGCGCCAGCTGGACATCGCGCTGCGCGAACGGTGCCTCCAGCTCGAGCAGCAACAGGGCCTGTTCGACGTCGAGGATCTGGGGCATGGCCGGGCTTTACGGTAGCAGCGGCCCGGCATTTGCAAGTAATTGGCCTCATTTATTTTTACTTAGTATTAGATCGGCTCGGATTGATGAAACTGCTGTCGTAATCGAGTCGCTCAGTGGGAGCGAGCGACGACATTGAGCACCACCGCCGCCACGAACAGGATCAGCGCAGCCAACCTAACGAGCCAACCCGCCCTCGCGCTCTCGCGGCCGGTGGCCATGCGGGCAATCGCGACGATCATGCAGCAGACGGCGAGCACGGAGCACACGATCGCGAGCACGTGGAGCACGCTGCCAAATTACGCCCCTACCATCAGGCGCGTGCCCGCCCAGTACATCTTCACGACGCAGCGACTCTCGCGCCGTTTCCCGCCCGACCGCGAGGTGCTCACGGACATCTCGCTCGCCTTCCTGCCGGGAGCCAAGATCGGGGTGCTCGGATACAACGGCGCCGGTAAGTCGACGCTGCTGCGCATCATGGCGGGACAGGACACCGAGTTCGAAGGCCACGCGCAGCTCGCGCCCGGTGCCACGGTTGGGCTGCTCGAGCAGGAGCCCCAGCTCGACCCGGACAAGGACGTGCGGGGCAATATCGAGGAGGGCATCGCCGAGACCAAGGCGCTGCTCGACCGCTTCAACGAGCTCTCGATGAACTACTCCGACGCGATCGCCGAGGAGTTCGGTCGCCTCCAGGAACGGATCGATGCGGTCGACGGCTGGAATCTCGAGACCACGCTCGAGATCGCCATGGACGCGCTGCGCTGCCCGCCTCCCGAAACGGACATCGCAACCCTGTCCGGCGGGGAGGCGAGGCGGGTCGCGCTGTGTCGGCTGCTGCTGCGCCAGCCGGATCTGCTGCTGCTCGACGAGCCCACCAACCACCTCGACGCCGAGTCCGTCGCCTGGCTCGAGCGGCATCTGCGCGACTACCCGGGCACGGTCGTCGCGGTCACCCATGACCGCTACTTCCTCGACAACGTGGCCGGATGGATCCTCGAGCTCGACCGCGGACGGGGGATCCCCTACCGGGGCAACTACTCGGGCTGGCTCGAGCAGAAGCGCGCGCGGCTGGAGCACGAGGCCCGGCAGGAGGCCGCCAGACGGCGCACGATCGAGCGCGAGCTCGAGTGGGTGCGGATGAATACCGGCGCCCGCCGCAAGGCGCCGCGGGCGCGGCTCACCGCCTACGAGGCGCTGCTCGCCCAGGAGCAGGACGTGAAGCTCGACCAGGTCCAAATCCACATTCCCGCCGGACCCCGACTGGGGGATGTCGTGGTGCAAGCCGACGGCGTGCAGAAGGCCTACGGCGAACGGCTGCTGATCGACGGGCTCTCATTCTCGCTGCCCCGCGGGGGCATCGTCGGGGTAATAGGTCCGAACGGAGCGGGCAAGACCACGCTCCTGCGCATGATCACAGGCGAGGAGCAGCCGGACGCGGGCGCGATGCGCCTCGGCGAGTCCGTGCAGCTCGCCTACGTCGACCAGTCGCGCGCCGCGCTCGACGGCGCAAAGACGGTCTGGGAGGAGGTCTCGGGCGGGGTCGATCAGCTCCGGCTGGGGGAGCGCACGATCGCCAGCCGCGCTTACGTGGCCGCTTTCAACTTCCGTGGCTCGGACCAGCAGAAGCCCGTGGGCAAGCTGTCAGGCGGCGAGCGCAACCGTCTGCACCTGGCAAAGCTGTTGCGCTCGGGCGGCAACCTGCTGCTGCTCGACGAACCCACCAACGACCTCGACGTCGACACGCTGCGGGCGCTCGAGGAGGCGTTGCTGGCCTTTGCCGGCTGCGCGGTCGTCGTCTCCCACGACCGCTGGTTCCTCGATCGCATCGCCACGCACGTGCTCGCGTTTGAGGGCGACTCGAGCGTGCGCTGGTTCGAGGGCAATTTCGAGGCCTACGAGAGCTTCCGTCGGGAGCAGCTCGGTGCCGACGCCGAGCGTCCCAAGCGCATCACCTACAAGCGCTTGACGCGCGCATAGGCGCACGCCTGCGGCGGCCGCTCCGGCCGCGGATTGGTCGTTGTCCGCTACGGCTTCAGCACGATCTTGATCGCTCCATCCTGCTTCTTCTGGAAGATCTCGTAGGCGTTCGGGGCCTCGTCGAGGGGCAGCTGATGCGTGACGAGATCGTCCGTGCCCAGCGGGTCCTCGTCGCCGGTCAGCAGGGGCATGATCTCGTCGATCCAGCGCTTCACGTGCGCCTGACCCATGCGGATCTGGATGCCCTTGTCGAACAGCTGCATCAGCGGCATCGGATCGAGCTGGCCGCCGTATACGCCCGAGATCGAGAGCGTCCCACCCCGCCGCACCGTGTCGATGCAGTTCATGAGCGCCTCCAGGCGGTCGATGGCGTACTTCTCGGACACGAACGCCGCCCAACGCTTTGGCAAGAGCCCCGTGGCCTTCTGCGCGAACTCGCCCACAGGGGCGCCGTGCGACTCCATCCCAACCGCGTCGATCACGCCGTCGGGACCGCGGCCCTCGGTCATGTCCTTGATCACCGCCGGCACATCTGCGTGCTGGCGCGCGTCCACCACATCGATGCCGTGACGGCGCGCCATCTCCAGTCGCTCGGGCACGATGTCGACGCCGATCACCCGCTCCGCTCCTTGGTGGCGCGCGATCCGGGTGCACATCTGGCCGATCGGCCCCAGGCCGTAGACCGCGACGCTTCCTCCTTCGGGAACCGCCGCGTAGGCGACCGCCTGCCAGGCCGTCGGCAGCACGTCCGACAGAAACAGGAAACGCTCGTCGGGGAAGTCGTTATCGGGGACCTTGATCGGTCCGAAGTGACCCTGCGGCACGCGCAGGAACTCCGCTTGGCCGCCAGGCACCTGACCGTAGAGCTTGGTGTAGCCGAACAGCGCCGCCCCCTTCTCGAACTCCCGCACCTGGGTCGTCTCGCACTGAGCGAACAGTTGCTGAGCGCACATGTAGCAATGGCCGCAGGAGATGTTGAAGGGGATCACGACGCGGTCCCCGGGCTTTATGTGCGTGACCTCCGCACCCACCTCCTCGACGATCCCCATGGGCTCGTGACCGAGCACGTCGCCCTCGTCGAGGAAGGGAGCGAGCACCTCATAGAGATGAAGGTCGGACCCGCAGATCGCGCTCGATGTGATGCGCACGATCGCATCGGTCGGCTCCCTGATCGCCGGGTCGGGAACGTCGTCGACGCGCACATCGCGGCGTCCGTGGAACGTAACAGCCTTCATGGGTTGGTCTCCTTTGGTGTGCTCGCGCCCGCATCCTGCTGTGGCGCGGTTTTCGCTTCTAGTCTTGCCCCGCAGCGGGGCGAGGGAAACGGGGGCGGTGTCTGCCGCGGGTGCGCGCGACGGCCGGACCGCGCGGGCGGGAGAAGCGCTAAGCGCCCGCCTCCACGCGCTCGCCCTCGGACCCGACCCAGGAATCCAGCCGCTCCCACCAGGCGTAGAGCCACTTGACCTGTTCGTCGGGATCGCGCGGTCGCTCCGCCGGCGGTGAGAGCCACATGCGCGTCTTGAGCGTCGCTCCGATCGGGGGATGGCGCCAGATCTCGGCCGGGAAGGCGGCCAGGCCGAGTCCAGTGTGAGCAGCGAAGATCACCGCAGCGTTCGGGTTTGCGCGTAGTGCCGCCGACGCCCCACCGGGATGTGGTGGCAGCACGTGCTCCATCGCCGCTCCAGCGCGCGCTTCTCGCCGACGTCCCTTGCGCCGGAGCTTGGTCAGGGCAGTGCGCCGGCGCTCGGGGGTGAAGTTGGCCCCCTCGGGAAACAGCAACAGGGTCCCGCGGGCGCCGAGCTCGGCCGTGACCTTCTCGATCCGCCGCTCGCACTCCTCCTTGTCGGAGATATCGAGCATGGCGTGTGGGAGGCGGTGGGCGATGAGGTCCACGCTCGGGTCGAGCGCAAGGGCCTCCTTGAACACGACGCTCGGCGTGCGGCGATAGCGCGTCATCAGCTGGTCCGTCAGCAGCAAGGTATCGCCGGGGCCGGCATGGCGGCTGAAGAACAGCACCGGCCCATCTTCCTCCAGGGCCGCCGTCGCGTCTGCCGAGCCCTGCGCAGCGATCTTCAAACCGAGGAGTTCGACAGTGCGCTCGGTGAGGCCGTGGACGAACCAGCGCAGCAACCGCTCGTGCAGGTCCTGGAAGCGCCGTGTGTGGATTGCCGCGCCGAACCCGCTGAGCGTCCACAGCACTCCACAGGCGACGAGCACGCCGAGCTCGCGGGCGAAGTACGCGACCAAGAGCCAGGCGAGGAGCGACGGCTGGGGACGGCGCATCAATCGGCTGGCGATCGCGCCCACCGCCACCAGCACCGGACTGAGGCAAAGCACGAGCAGCGAGAGAACGAGCCATGTCGTGACGGTCAGGGGACGGCGGATGGGCGGCGGCGGGATCACCGCTCGGCGAGGTAGCGAAGCGCTGCCTCATAGGAGGCCTCGATGTGGCTATCGATGTTCCGCGCGATGCGGCGCAACCCGACCTGCCCGTAGATGTCGTTGTAGGCGGGTGCGGCCGAGCCGCCGGTGGGGAGCAGGTGAAGCCGGACCCCGGCGGGCAAGGCATGGAGGTCGTAGGCGAAGCGGTGTCGCCGGGCCACCTCGAAGGCGACCAGTCCGACTTCCCACGGACGGCGCGGTGGCTGGAGCGGTTTCTCGAGACGGCCCACCTGCAGCACGTAGATCGACTTCGCCCCCAACGCGACCGCACGTGCCACCGGGATGGAGTTCACGATCCCGCCGTCGATGTAGTGCTCCTCGCCGATCTGCACCGGCGGCAGGATGCCGGGAACCGCGCACGAGGCGAGCACCACGTCTGCGAGCGGCCCTCGATCAAACCAATGCTCGGCGGCCCGTTCGATGCTGGCCGCGACGCACTGAAACCGGATCCGCAGGTCCTCCACACGGCCCACGGGCAGCGCTTGTGCCAGCCGCGCCCGCACCGTCTCCAGGGACTCGAGGTGGGTTCCGCTGCGAGCCAGCGTGGTCACCCGGCGCAGGATCACGCCGGCCGACATCTGACCCATGTTCGCCTGGCGCCACAGACCGATCAGCCGCTCGACGCCCCGCGCCGTGGGATCGGCCGCGAAGAAGGCTCCATTGAGGGCGCCGATCGAAGTCCCCAGGATCACATCGGGCGTGATCGAGCTCTCCGCGAGTGCCCGCAGCATCCCCACCTCGTGGACACCCACTATGCCTCCGCCACCGAGGACGAACGCGACCGTGCACTCACTCTCGCTCGCTTGCATATGCGGATCCTCTACCCGCTCGGGGACGGCGCACTTGCGCCGGCGGCGCCAAGCGCGGGGCGCGGGCTTCGTGGCGGCCAGGCGTCCTGCATTGACAACGCGCTATTGCGGTAATATGGTTGTGATATCACTACGCGTCTCAACAGCCCACTTCTTCCCGCCGGAGCGCCGCACGAGCAGCGCCGCGCGCAGAGCTTCGCCTGTCCTCCCGGACTGAGTGTCGCACTCGCCCTGATCGGGCTGGGCGCGATCGTGATCGCGTTGGGCGCCGGCGGCCTCAGCACCGGAGTTCGCATCGCCGGGGGCGCCGTGACAGGCGCCGCCATCGTGATCGGCGCGGGGTTTGTCGTCGTCGAGCCGAACGAGTCGCGCGTGCTGATCCTGTTCGGCCGCTACGTAGGCACGTTGACCGAGGCGCGCCTGTGGTGGGTGAACCCGTTCACGGTCTTCTGGCGCGAGCGAGTGTCGCTCCGAGTGCGCAACTTCCAGAGCGAGCGAATCAAGGTCAACGACTCCAGTGGCAACCCGATCGAGATCGCAGCCGTGGTGGTCTGGCGGGTGGTTGACACCGCCAAGGCCGTCTTCGACGTCGAGGACTTCGAGCAGTTCGTGACGGTGCAGAGCGAGACCGCGGTGCGCCACCTCGCCAACGAGTATCCCTATGACGACTATTCGCGGCAGCACGCGTCCTTGCGGGCGAACGCGGACGAGGTCCGTGAGGGTCTGCAGGCCGAGCTCCAGAGCCGCCTGCGGACAGCCGGAATCGACGTGCTCGAGACCCGCCTGACGCACCTCGCCTACGCGAGCGAGATCGCCGAGGTGATGCTCCGCCGTCAGCAGGCCGAGGCGCTCCTGGCTGCCCGCCGGACGATGGTCCAGGGAGCGGTTGGACTGGTGCAGATGGCGCTGGCCCAGTTGGCCGACTCGGACCTGGTCGAGCTCGACTCCGAGCGCAAGGCCACGATGGTCGCGAACCTCATGGTCGTGCTCTCCGGCGACCACTCGCCCACCCCGGTGATCAACACCGGTTCGCTCTACAGCTGAAAGCGGACGGACGTGGCGGAGAGCAAGCGTTTCCTGCTCCGGCTCGACCCCCGGCTCTTCGACGCCATCCGGCGGTGGGCGGCCGACGACCTGCGCAGTATCAACGCCCAGATCGAGTACCTGCTCTCCGACCAGGCCCGACGCGCGGGGCGCTTACCTCTCCGCCGCCGCGAACCCCAGCTCCCGGAATCGACTCCAAGCGAAGAAGACGGCGAGTCAGACCTCGGCGCTTCGCGCGCGCCGGCGCAGCGCGACGTCGAGCAGGTTCCGCGATGACCACCGAGGCCACTTCACCGGGCAAAGCCGCGCTCTCCGTGCAGGGGCTGGCGAAGCATTTCGGCTCTCGGGCCGCGTTCGAGGATCTCTCCTTCGAGATCGGCTACGGCGAGGTCTTCGGCTTCCTCGGACCGAACGGCGCCGGAAAGACCACGACCGTGCGCACACTGGGGACATTAATCGCGCCGAGCTCAGGGGCCGCGACCGTGGCGGGGGTAGCGCTGGCACCAGAGAACGGGGTCGAGATCCGCAGGCGGATAGCGATCATGCCGGAGTCCCCCGGCCTCTATCAACGATTGAGCGTGGGCGAAAATCTCGAGTGCTTCGCCGACCTGTACGAGGTGCCCGAGCCTTCGGCCAGGATCGAGCGCGCGCTCGAGGCGGTCGGTCTGAGCGAGCGCAGAAGCGACCCCTGCGGGGCGCTCTCCAAGGGGCTGCGCCAGCGCCTCGCGCTGGCGCGGGCGCTGCTGTCCGATCCCGAAGTGCTGTTCCTGGACGAACCAACGGCGGGCCTTGACCCGGTGGCGAGCCGCGAGGTCCACGAGCTGATCGCGGAGTTGCGGCGCCGCGGAGTGACGATCTTCCTCACCACCCACCGTCTGGAGGAGGCCGAGCGCCTGTGCGATCGCGTCGCGATTCTGAATACGACCCTGCGCACGATCGGCAAGCCGGCGGAGCTGCGCGACCGGCTGTTCGCGAAGGCGCTCACGGTCAAGACCGGGGCGCCACTGGCGGAGCCCGAGAGCGTCTTCGGCGGCTTGACGGCAGTCGAGAGCTGGCGCCGCGACGACGACGCCTACCTCGTCGCCGTGTCGGATCCCAAGGTGGCCGCTCCGGCTATCACGCGTGCGCTGGTGGCGGCTGACGCCGACGTGCTCTCCATCGGAGAGTCCTACCACTCGCTCGAAGACGTCTATCTCGAGCTGATCGGCGACGACACGGAGCCGGCATGAGTGGACGACGACTGCGAGCCGTCCTGGTGAAAGAGCTGCGCGATTACCGGCGCAACCGCTTCATGCTCGTGACGATGGCGATCATCCCGGCGATCTTCCTGATCCAGCCCCTCGCCTATGTGCTGAGCCTTCCCGCTGCCGCTTCGGTACCGCTCGCCCGCCAGCACCAGCTGGTCTACCTGCTCGCGATCCCGGCGCTCGTGCCGGCGCTCGTGGCGGCTTCCTCGGTTGTCTCCGAGCGCCAGCAGGGGACGCTCGAACCCGTCTTGACCACACCCGTGAGACGGGCCGAGTTCGTGTTGGCGAAGGCGCTCGCCCCCCTGCTCCCCTCGGTCGTTGTCGCCTACGCCGTCTATGGGCTGTTCGTCGTCATCATCGAGCTGTTCGCCAATCCGGGCGTGGCGCCGGCGCTGCTGCACGCACCGGTCGTGATCGCGCAGGTGGTGTTCACGCCGCTGCTGGCCGCCTGGTCGATCTGGATCGGACTCGCGATCTCCACCCTGTCGGTTGACATCCGCGCCGCGCAGCAGCTCAGCCTGCTCGGCAACCTCCCATCGCTCGCGGTGATCGTCCTGATCGCGGTGGGCGTGATCCACCCCAGCCTGGCCCTCGCGATCGCCCTCGGAGCCGCGCTGCTGATCGGTTATCGAGTCGGGTGGCGGGTGGTCTCCGCGCTGTTCGACCGAGAGCGCCTGATCGCCTCGGTGAAGTGAGCGCTGGCTTTGCCGATTTGCGCCGCGGTGCCCAAGCACCCGCGATAGCCTGGCTCCAGGCGATCGAGAGGAGTAGCAATGGCCCAGACAGAGACGGCGGTGCGCTTTGGCGAGTCGCTCGATGAGGCGTGCGAGCAGGCAAGACGCGACGGGCGGCTGGTACTGCTCGACTTCTTCTCGCCGACCTGAGGCGGGTGCAGGAAGCTGGCCGAGGTCAGCTACCGCGACCCGGCGGTCGTCGGGTTGATCGAGGAGCACACCGTTGCTGTCCATGTCAACGCCAAGGACGAAGCGAACAGTGAGCTCGTTGCGCGCTACCTCCAGGTATGGACGCCGACCGTTCATCTGCTGCTGCACGACGGTCGCTCCGCCCACGAGCACATCGGCTACCTGCCGCCCGAGGCGTTCGCGGCCGAGCTCGAGCTGGGCCTGGCCAAGGCCGACCTCAAGCGGCGTGACTTCAGCGCCGCGGCCGATCGCTTCGAGCGCATCCGCGACCAGCGCCCCATGAGCCACGTGGCGGCTGAAGCCGCATATTGGGCGGCGGTCGGACGCTACAACGAGAGCGGGCAGTCGGAGGGCCTCATGGCCGGCTGGCAAAAGCTTCGCGAGCGCTACCCACAGAGCATCTGGCGCTGGAAGCAGTCGTTCTACGAGTAGAGCGGGCGGAGGTGGTGTGGCATGCGATGAGCGCTCTTCTAAGCCCCTGCGGCCGCGCAAGCGTGAGCGCGCTTGACGCGGTCGTCGTCGGCGCTGGGCCGAATGGCCTCGCGGCGGCGATCGAGCTGGCGCGCGCGGGACGCTCGGTCAAGGTGATCGAGCGCGCGGACGAGGTCGGCGGCGGGACACGCACGGCCGAGCTGACGCTTCCGGCCTTTCGGCACGACATCTGCTCCGCCGTGCACCCGCTCGCGTCGGGCTCGTCCTTCCTCGCCGGGCTCGAGCTCGAGCGCTTCGGACTCGAGCTCGTTGCCCCGGAGATCGACGCGGCGCATCCCTTGGATGACGGCAGCGCGGCGGTGCTACGCCGCTCCTTGGCCGAGACAGCCGCGGGACTGGGCGGGGACGGTCGCCGCTATGCACGCCTGATTGGCCCCTTTGCGGCGAACTGGCCAGAGCTCGCCGAGGTCATCCTGGCGCCACCGCGGCTCCCGCGCGATCCGGTGCTCCCCGCGCGCTTCGGGCTGCTCGGAGCCCTCCCAGCCACCACCCTGGCGCGCGCCACTTTCGCCGACGTTCGTACCAGAGCGCTGCTGGCGGGAATGGCCGCGCACGCGATGAGGCCGCTGAGCGCGCCTGGAACCACCGCGTTCGCGCTCGTGCTCTTGGCGCTCGGCCACGCGGCGGGCTGGCCGGTCGTGCGGGGGGGTTCGCAGCGGCTGGCAGCCGCGATGCGGGCGCTGCTCGAATCGCTGGGCGGACACGTACAGACCGGACGCGAGATCCGCTCGCTGCGAGAGCTGCCTGACGCCTCCGCGGTGCTGTTCGATGTCTCGCCCCGCCAGCTGATAGCGATCTGCGGCGACGCACTGCCGCGCCGCTACCGCTTCGCGCTCGAGCGCTACCGCTATGGCCCGGGCGTGTTCAAGCTCGACTACGCCTTGGCCGGACCGGTGCCGTGGCGAGCGCCCGAATGCGAGCGTGCGGGCACCGTTCACCTGGGCGGCACGCTCGCGGAGATCGCCGCCGGCGAGAGCGAGGTCTCGCGCGGCTCGCATCCGCGGCGGCCCTTCGTGCTCGTCGCCCAGCAGAGCGTGCTCGACGCCACCCGCGCGCCAGCGGGTCGCCACACGCTGTGGGCTTATTGCCACGTGCCGAACGCCTCGGACGTCGACATGACAGAAGCGATCGAAGGGCAGATCGAGCGCTTCGCGCCGGGGTTCAAGGAACTCGTGCTCGCGCGCGCCAAACGTGGCCCCGCCCAGCTAGAGGCGGATAACCCCAACTACATCGGCGGAGACATCAACTGCGGTCTCGCCAGCTTGCGCCAGATGCTCGCCCGCCCGGTGCTGAGGGCCTCGCCATATTCGACCCCCAATCCCAGGATCTTCCTCTGCTCGGCGGCCACCCCGCCCGGTGGTGGCGTCCACGGCTTGTGCGGATACCACGCGGCCCAGGCGGTCCTGCGCCGCGGGTCGAGGGTGAGCTGAGAGCGGGCCCGGCGGTACGATCGGTTCGGATGTCGGTTGAGTGGGCGGGCGTGGGCCCGGAGGTTCTGCTCGGGCTCGATCGTTCTGGCGGTGAGCCGCTCCCAGTGATGTCGCTCGCGCCGATGTTCAAGCGAATTCGCCGCCAACGGACACGCCCTGCCCTGCGCTGAGAACGAGTTCACTCGGCGTAATCCGCGGAGCGGTGACTCAGGAGCGCTGCCCGCGCTTCGCGGCGCACTGCTCGCAGAGCCCCACGATCGCAAAGTGCGTGAAGCGGGCGCTGTGGCCGAACTCGCGCGCGATCTGACGTCGCACCGGGTCAAGCCGCCGCGGCGAGACGGCGGTCACTTTCGCGCAGCTCTCGCAGTAGAGGTATTCGACGTCCTGGCGCCCTGCCAGCACGTAGAGGCCCGGGCCGTGCCCGAGGTGGACGTGACGAACCATCCCGTAGCGCTCCAGCAGCTCCAGATTGCGATACACCGAGGACTCCTCCAGCGATAACCTGCGCGCCAGCTCCTGGGCCGCAATCGGTTCCCGCGCCTCAAACAAGGCCTCGAGCACCAGTCGGCGCGCCGTTGAGAGTCTCAGGCCGCGCGCCCGCAGGGCACCGACCGCGTCGGCGAGATCCGTGAACTCCAATCGCTTGACGTCGGGAGCGATCGTCATCCAGACCAGATTGTGACGCTCAAGACGCCGGCCGGGGCTATCCGGATGCCTCGCCCTCGCGCAGGTGCTCGGACCAGCGTCGCTCGATATGGCCAAAGCGCCAGACGGACAGCGCGATCGCCCAGGTGACGACGAACAGCCCGACGATGACGAAGCCGAGCAGGTTGATGTCGATGTTCTCCCACCAGCTCCAGAAGGCGCCCGAGAGGTTGAGCTTCTGCGCGAGCAGCCCCGAGAGCTCGATCGTGCCGATGATCAGCGCTACGGCCACCGACAGCCCGGTGATCGTGATGTTGTAGAAGACCTTGCGCACGGGCTTCGAGAACGCCCACCCGTAGGCGAAGTTCATGAACGAGCCGTCGAGCGTGTCCAGCAGGCACATGCCGCCGGCGAACAGGACCGGCAGAACCAGGATCGCGTAGAAGGGCAGCCCCGCGGCTCCGGCGCTACCCGCGATCACCAGCAGCGCGACCTCGGTCGCGGTGTCGAATCCCAGCCCGAACAGCACCCCGATCGGGTACATCTGCTGGGGCTTGCGGATCGTCTTGGTCAGCCCTCCCAAGAAGCGGTTGAAGAACCCGCGCGAGTTCAGCTGCCGCTCGAGCGCCTCCTCGTCGAACCTGCCGGTCTTCATCTCGCGGAAGACCTTGATGATTCCGAACAGGATCACGACGTTGAGCGCGGCGATGATGTACAGAAAACCGCCCGAGACCAGCGTGCCGATCCATCCAGTGACGTTGTGCAACTGCGAGCCCGTGTTCTTGACCGGGCCGGCCAGCGAGCGCAGCCCCACCGCGAGCAGGAACGCCAGCGCGAACACGATCGTCGAGTGGCCGAGCGAGAACCAGAAGCCCACGCTCAACGGGCGCTTGCCCTCGTTCATGAGCTTGCGCGTCGTGTTATCGATCGCGGAGATGTGATCGGCGTCGAAGGCGTGACGCATCCCGAGCGTCCAGGCGGTGACCCCGATCCCGACCGTGAAGACGCCCGAGGCGCCCAGCTTGTAGCCCTGCGGCGCGACGATCGCGATCAACACGGTGAACCCGATCACGTGCAGGCCCACGATCACGATCGCCATCATGATCGCGGTCCGCTTCTGGCCTGGGCTCAGCGATCGCCACAACGGACGCACACTCACACCCTAATCAGAGCCACCCATGCCTCGCAATCGCAAGGTGTTCCTAATTACAACAGGGGCTCAAAAGCTGAGCGCGCTCAGGTATTGCTGGGCTACTCGCACTGGAAGACCGGCCTCGACTACAAGGTCACAGTCGGCAACTGTTGGCTCGACTCCGGTTACACCGCCATCATGGCCGTCAAGCAAACTCCGTCCGGGGTCGAGGCCACCTTTGCGGCCGTGCCGACCACGCTAGTGCCCAACTGCGTCCCCGACAAAGTGCTGCCTCCGCCGCGGCCGGGCAGCTGAGGCGACTCCGACACTCCCTACCGCCTTCAGTCGCGTTCTTTCCCGTCTTCGCGACCCAATTGCGGGCTCGGGGCGGCTCGTGCGGGAATGTGACCAGGGGACCCGCATGGACGAAGCCACATCGCTCCACCCGATGCTCGACGGCGGGCTCACCATCATTGGTCTCGCGAGCCTGGCCGAGCAGACTGAGGGGCGTTCACTTCCGTCATGGCCGCCAGCTCGGCTCGCCCATCCATACGACGGAGGTATGCGCCGGCGCTCAGATAGGCCGACTCCGATCGCTCAAGACCCAGTGGTGACGACTCCGCCGAACCGCGCCGGCCGTGCGACGATCGCATTCCCGCGGTCCGGTGACGGTCGGCTCTCCGGGGCGCGCGCGGCTTCACGGGCGTGAGGGCGGTGTTGCCGGGCTCGTCTGGTACGCGCTCGGGCAGGCAGGATGGCTCGGTCACACCGCCCACCTGAAGCCAACCCTCGAGGTGACCATCAGCGTGGCGGCGGTTAGACCGGGCGAGCGGCCCGTGAGGCCGCGGTTTAGGCCTCTGCGGGGTGGCCCCAGGCGCCCAGGCGAGCCCGGGATCGTGGGTGGTGACGGCGCCGTCCGCTACCGCTCCATCGGGCCGCTACACCCGCGGGCCGCCGGGCCTGGCATGCGGCTGGTCAAGGACGAGTGGCGCTCCGCGGACTTCGACGCTTTCGAAGACATGCTCTACCGCGCAGCCGCCCAAGCTGGCTGGCTGGCTGCCCAAGACGATCCACAGTCACGCGCCGAGGTGCCGGATGCCGAAATCCTGATCCGCCTAGCCCGCCGGCGACTATGAACTCGTAGCCGCGCGGCGCGCACAGCGGAGCGCGGCTAATACCTGAACGGAGTGAGACTCACCTCCCTGCCCGGACCTCACCGGCAAAAGGCGCCGGACGGCGGGCTGTCACCGCCGAATCGATGAGTGCGGGGCCGGAGCGAGGAAAGCGATAGTCCCGGCGCATCGCCATTGCATCGCCCGCTGAGGCGCTGGTCATAAGGCGAAGCGATGGTCCCAATGCGGGCGGGCCTGCCTGGTCGTGGCAGCCGCGCGCGTTCGTCGGCCCCGGGACTCCGTCTCTATCCCCCCGGCTTCATGGCGCGGATGATCGCAGCGCCGGCGTGCTCATGGACGCGGTGCGTCTCGCGGATCTGAACATCCTCGAGCCCGGCGGCCGTTAGCGCCTGCCGAAATTCGGTCTCGGTGAGCGCTCCTGCGATGCAGCCGGTCCACGCGGACATGTTGGCTAGCGTCTGGTCGTCCATGTCGGGATCGGCGATCACGTCCGAGACTGCGAATCGTCCCCCCGGTCGGAGCACGCGCGCGGCCTCGCGCAGCACCTGCAACTTGTCGGCGGAGAGATTGATCACGCAGTTGGAGATGACGAGGTCGACGCTCTCGTCCCGGAGAGGTAGCTCCTCGAGGTAGCCCTTGCGGAACTCGACGTTCTCGACGCCTGCCTCGGTGGCGTTGCATCGGGCGAGCTCGAGCATCTCGTCGGTCATGTCGATCCCGATCACGCGGCCGCTCGGTGCGACGCGATGCGCGGAGATCAGCACGTCGGCGCCGGCGCCGGATCCCAGGTCGAGGACGATCTCGCCCTCGCGCAGGTCGGCGACCGCCAGCGGCACGCCGCATCCGAGCGAGGCGTGGAAGGCGGCCTCTGGTGCTTCGTCGGTCTCGTCGTAAAGGCTTGAGCCGAATAGACCTGCGCTGTCGGCAGAGCTGCAGCAGTCTGAATCGGTTCCCATGTGTGCGGCTTTGGCGGCGGCGGCGTACTTCTCGCGGACGGCTTCGCGCACCTCGTCGACTGGGCCGGTCGCGACCGCCGCGGTCGTTCTGGGCGAGACGCCGGCGGAGCAGCTGCAGCCCGTGACGTGGCTCTCACCGCAACACGTCACTTTGTCGGTTGGCTCGCAGCAGGTCTCCTGTGCGACGGGGGTGCAGCAGTCGTCGGTCAGCTCAGCCACGCGGATAGCTCCTTGAGTGCGTCGGGGATCACGAAGTAGTAGGCCCATAGTCCGACTCGCTCCGAGCCGACGATGCCGGCCTCGCGGAGCACCTTCAGGTGGTGCGAAACGGTGGGCTGGGAGAGGGAGAACAGGGGGACGAGCTCGCACACGCACACCTTCCCGGCGTGTTTGCGCAGCACGTCGACGAGCTGCAGGCGTACCGGATCGCCGAGCGCCTTGGCGACCTCGGCCATCCGCGCGGCCTCTTCGCGCTCGACATCCGGGTACACGACCGGCTGACAACAGCGCTCCCCGGGCGGCCGCTTGGTCTTCGGAGTGAGTTCCAGATCGACAGCCATCTATATACACATACCAATTGAAGTGAAGATTGTCAATCTTTAGACTCCGCCTGCACCTCGACAGTTGCTCTGCGCTCCCGGCATGAATACACCGCCGCTCGCCCGCCGCCTCCTCGCCGAGCTGCTCGGCTCTGCGTTCCTCGCCGCGGTGGTGATCGGCTCGGGGATAGCCGCGCAGCGCCTTTCGCCTCATCAGCTCGGGCTCGAGCTGTTCGAGAATGCTGCCGCTACCGCGGCGGGCCTGTACGCGATCATCCTGATGTTCGGCCCCGTCTCCGGCGGGCACTTCAACCCCGTGGTGTCGTTCGTCGATGCCGCCTTCGGCGGGATCAGCCGCCGCGACGCGCTCGCCTACCTCCCCGCCCAGGTAGCCGGCTGCATCCTCGGCGCGATCGTCGCCAATGCGATGTTCGCCAAAGCGGCGATCAGCATCTCCACCCACCACCGCGCCAGCGCTGCTCACCTCTTCGGCGAGGTGATCGCGACACTGGGGCTGATGCTCGTGATCTTCGCCCTCGCCAGAATCCGCCGAATTGCGTCGGCACCCGCGGCAGTGGGCGCGTACATAGGCGCCGCCTACTTCTTCACCAGCTCCGCCAGCTTCGCCAACCCGGCGATTGCGGTGGGTCGGATGTTCTCCGACACATTCGCCGGGATCGCGCCCGCCTCGGTTCCAGGGTTCGTGATCGCCGAGGCGCTCGGCGGCTGCCTGGCTGTCCTCGCGATCCGCGCCCTATATCCGCGTGTCACCCACGCCGACGCATCAACCGTCGTGCTGCCCCACCCTGAGGACGCCGGGCCACCGGCAGCGGCCGGTGTTGACCGAGCAGCCCGATGAGCACCGTCCTGTTCGTCTGTCTTCACAACGCCGGCCGCTCACAAATGAGCCAGGCGCTGTTCGAACGAGCCACCGACGGCCGCCACACCGCGCTATCGGCCGGCACCACACCCGCCGAGCAAGTTCACCCAGAGGTGGTGGCGGTCATGCGCGAGCTCGGAATCGACCTCGCCGACCGGAAACCGCGGCTACTCACGCACGAGCTGGCCGAACAGGCGGACGTCGTCGTGACCATGGGATGCGGTGACCAGTGCCCATTCATCCCGGGCAAGCGCCACCTCAACTGGGACCTCCCCGACCCGGCCACACGTCCAGTCGAGGAAGTTCGCGCCATCCGCGACGACATCGCCCACCGGCTCGATGCGCTCATCGCCGTGCTCGAGACCACCTAATCGCCCCGCGTCGACGGTACCCTTGACGTCGAGGTCATATTCGACCCCACAGACCTTCTACCGGGACTTCCATGCGATCCGGCTCGGCTACTTTTTGCCAGAGCCGCGTGAGGCCCGCGACCTTGTCGCCGCCGACTTCCCGGCTTGTTTGGCCGCCTCGCCGGCGGCGCCAAAGGCTCAATTCTCAACCGGCGTTGACACCGTTAGCCATGCCACCCGCGGCTTGCCGCGCCTGTCCGGCTGCCCGTCCGGCCGCCTTGCCCTGGCGGGTGGCCGCCGCCTTGGTGCCCGCGCTCTGTGACCGCGCCTTCTTCTGGTTGCGCTGTCGTGTCGCAGCGGCCTTCTTTGCCGCCGCGGAGCGGTCGGCCTTCGTCTGGGCCATGTCTCCTCCTCGTTGCGTTCGGGGGCTGATTTGGTCCTACCCGTGCACCTAGTTTGCACGGAGCTTTCCGGAGGCGGGCGGCGTGCTCGTTCAGTCGTCACCGAGAGGTCAGTCCCGTCGCTCCTCGTAGTGCGAGCCGGGTTGTCGCGCGTCAGCCGGTGGGGGTGGCGATTGCCAGCCTAGAGCGCACGCGGACGAGCGGCGCATTGGGGTCGTGAGGCTGCGGAATCGCAGCGAGCACGAACTCGGCGATCGCGCCGGGGCGAAAGACGAGGCAGTGAGTCGAGCCGCCGAATTGGAAGTAACCTAGTTCCTCACCTTTACCGACGTGATAGCCGGGCGTCATCCTGGAATCGATCGCGCAAGAGGAGACCTCCGACATGCCGACCGGCACGAAGGCCATCAGTCCGATGACAGGATCGTCGGCTTCAATCAGGAAGATGGCTCGAGCCGCGACATGAGCGAGGTAGGACTGCGAGTTCATCGGCTCGACCGCGTCCTTGCCTTCTGAATCGGCCTCTGAGAAATAGGTGCCCGGTTGGAGGAACGCTCTGACGATCGTGCCCGTCACCGGGCTGTGCCACCGGTGGTAGTCGGTCGCACTCAGAAACGCTTGATACACCGTCCCGCCGACAAACTGGTCAACGGAATCATCGTTTGCCAGGACGTCCTCTAGCGAATAGGGCTGACTCTTGATCCAGAAGCGATCTTGTCGCTGGACGTCGGTACTAATGCCGTAGGGCACCGACTCGCAGGCGCTCACGATCACCTTATCGTTGTTCGGGGAGTCGACCGGACGAGCGCCATCCTTGAAGCGCCGGGTGAAGAAATCATTCCACGAGGCAAAGCCCCAATGCTCCTCCTGCGCGTCGTACTCGAACTGCTCAATGCCCACCGCGCGCTGAGCCTCCGGGGACATCCAACCGGACGGCGAGTCGTTGAGCACATAAAGCGAATCGTCGCTACTGAGGAACTCGCACCATACGGTCAGGATCTTCTTCAACATTGCGTTGATCCGCGGATCCCGATAGGCCGCAAAACCGGCCCGTGTCCCCATCGTCCAGTCAAGGATCGCGTTCAAGGGAAGCGTCACCGTCTCAGAGCCGTACTCGGGCGCCATCCTCAGCACCTCGTTCATCAGGCGCAGTAGCTGCTCGACGCTTTTTACGTGGCGCTCGCGGTACGGCTTGGAGGCGGGGACCTGCGCGATCATCTGGTGGACATACATCCGCACCACCGGATCGCTGTCGATCAGATCCTGGAACTCGCCAATGACGGGATGAAGCGCAATCTGCTCCCCACGCGCCTCCACCCGCTGCCGGTGTCCGCGCAGCCAGGCCTCCAGGTCGTCCTGGTCATCCGGCAGCCATCCCGCCCGCCGGCGCACGTCGACTGCGTGAGCCAGAGTTGTCACGGAGAGGACGTACCCGCGAAGTCCGGTCTCAACGCGTCAGCCCCAGGAACCTAATGGTCCGACGTCGTGCGCCGTAGACACCGGCAGGTGCAGAAGATCGGCCACCTTCGAGGTGAGCTGACCGTACGTCAGGCCGACGGGCGCAGACGTAGCCACCGCTGTGGGCCGATCAGCCACGAGTCGGGATCTGTGGTTCTCCATGACCATACGATCCTCCAAAGACCCCGGACATCGCAAGGACAGTTCCGGACATTTCGCGAGAGCTCCCGGGTGTTTCCGGACATTTCCGGACATTCAGGGGCGTTGCGGGCGTTTCCGGGCCTCCTGGGGAGCCGCTGTGACTCTCCTGGGAACGCGCGCGCTGGATTGGTCACGACTACTCCTTGTCGCGAACTCCGAGCAAGCCTCCCGGACGTCTCCAACGGCGGCGCCGGCGCCGTGGCCGTCAAGGTCACCTTTGGCTCCCTTACCCTCGCCGCGTTGCGGCTCGGTGACTGCCACGCCCTCCGGCGCCTCTTGACTATGAGGTCCGGGAGGGGCCCAGGCGCGAGGGGTCTGGAGCAGCGAGGAGCTCGGACAGCGATGTCCTGCCGTCCCCGTGACGCCTTAGCTCCCGCAGCAGGCGCTCGGCATACGCATCGGTGTCAGGTCGAGCCCGCGCAGGCTCCCGGGCACGAGCGATCGCCACCAGCGCCTCGTCCGCGTCACCCATGTCAAGCGCTATCTCCGCCAGGGCGAGATAGGCATCGGCGCCCGAGTAATCGCTCTCTCCCTGCTCCTCGCCAACACGGATCGCGCGCTTCAGGTACGCCGCGGCCAGCTCCAGCTGACCGAGACGGCGCAGAGCCGATGACAGATTCCAGGGATACGCCGGCTCGTCCGGATCCAGCGCCATGGCCTGCCCGTAGAACGAGAGAAGCCGCTCGAGCCCTCCATTGCCGAGAAACCGCTCGACGGTTTTCGCCTGCGGCCAGCGCCCCGCGTCCAGGTACTCGCCAAGAAGCTCGTCGGCCTCGTTCACCAGCACGGCCGCCCTGCGCCGGTCGGCAGCGGACGGCTTACCGGCTCTTCCTCGGCTTCTTGCCTTGCGCTCGGTTATAGAGGCCACGTTGTTCCTCGCTCAGCTCCTGCCACCACTCACGCCACCGGGCGGCTCTCTCTGGATTGTGACTGGTGCCCAGCATCTCTTCGCCGCGACGCACAAGATCCGCGACCCGTAGCTCCACCCCTGACTCCGGATCGCGACCCGCGGGCTCGCCCCAGTTACGAGGGCGCCGGGGCACCCTGCTCTAGCTCGAACGCCTCCGCCACCAGCCGCGCGTCTTCATCGAGCGGTGCATAGTGCAGGTACTTCATCGTCGTCTGGATGTCCGCGTGCCCCATCCACTCCTGCACGCGGCGCATGTCAGCCTTGCCGATCATGCGCGTACCAAAGGTATGTCTCAAGTCGTCAAACCGGAGGCGGCGGAGACCCGCGCGTACGAGCGCGTCGTTGTAACGGCGGCGAAGTGCCGACCCGTCCAAATGCCCGCCCCACTCGCCCACAAACACGAGATCGTCCTCGGTGGTCCAGTCGGCGCGGGCTCCCAACTTGGCTAGCGCCTCGGCGACGGCCGGCGCCATCGGCACCGAGCGGACCTTCCCCGACTTCGGCGTCGTGAGCACGCCGTTCGCGTAGCTGCCTCGAACACGAATCACCGAGTGCGCGAAGTCGACGTCGCGCCAGTGGAGCGCGAGCAGCTCACCGCGCCGGAGACCGGTGAAGGCGGCGGTCAGGTAGATCGCCGCGTCCTGCTCGCATGCCGACGCGCGCACCAGGGCCCAGACTTCCTCGGGTGAGAACACCTGGATGTCCCCGCTGCGGGAGAGCGGGAACTTCTCCACATCGGCGGCTGCGTTCGCCGGCAGGCCGTAAACCTTGCGCGCCCTGCCGAGGATCCCGTGCATCATGATCAGGAGCTTGTTCCGCGTCCGCGGCGAACCGTCGACACCGGCGATCCACCGCTCGATCTCGCGCGTCGTCACCGCCTCCACCTGCATCCCTCCGAACGCCGGCAAGAGGTGTGCCTCGATGATCGAGCGGTATCCGCGCAACGTCGACGGCTTGCGGCCGCGGTCGTGCTCGATGTAGCGCAAATACTCGGCTGCTGCGTCCGCGAACGTGGCGCCGGTGCACACCATGCCCGGCAGCGTTCCCCTGCGCACCTCGTCGAGCAGGTCACGCAGCCAGGCCTCGGCAGTCCGCCTGGTGAAGTAGCCAGCGGGCGGGCGGCCCCGCTCCGTCCAAGCTGGGCCAATCCGCTTCTGGACCTGGCGGCCATCGGGGAGCCTGTACTTCCCGTACCACGCTGGACCGCGCCTGCGCTCGACCCGGAACACGTATCCCGTCGGCATTCGGAGCTCGCCCGCCACCGGGGAGCGATCATACGCACATCCCGGGACATATTGGGGACACGCTCTGCCCGCACCGCGGTCCCTCCCAAACAAAAACTCCGGATTACCGGAGCTTTCCTATGGGCCGTGGAGGACTCGAACCTCCAACCTTGGGATTAAGAGTCCCCTGCTCTACCAGTTGAGCTAACGGCCCGTGGAGACCGACGATGTTAGCCGCTCCCCGGCCGTGGCCGGAGGGCGGTCCGGCCGCGAGGCCGCGGTCCTCAGCCCCCCGGAGTCGTGGTCGCGCCCGACGTGCCGCCGGTGGCCGAACTCGACGTCGCGGCGCCCGTCTTGTACTGCTCGAGCTGCGCTTTCAGCTGCTTCTCCTGGGACTTGGGCACCAGGCTGAGCGCCTTCTGCGCCGCGAGATCGCCGATGCGGGTTTCCTTGGCCCTGTACGCGTCCGCAGCGAGAAACTCAAAGTTGGTCGCGGTGTTGGGCTGCTGCTGGGTGACGATCAACCAGGCCCCGGCCGCGTGCTTGAAGTCGCCGATCTGCTCATAGGCGGTCGCGACCGTGCGCGCGATCGTCACGTCCGGGCTCTTGACCAGCTTCAGATAGCGCTGCCACGCGGCGCCCGCGTCTTGCAGCGCGCGGCGCCCCGCCGCGGTGCAGGCTGTGCTGCTGCACTGCTGATCCCCGGCGCCCACGCGCGCGTTGATCAGCTGGGCCCAGGCCTGGGGACTGGAGGGATGCAGCTTGGTCTGGTGAAGCGCCGCCTTCTCGGCCTGCGTGGCGCTCGGGGTGCTCGAGTTCGAGTTCCCGCCGGTGAACGCGTTCAGCAAGCCGCCGTTGCCGCTGCCGGTGCCGACGCCGAACAGGACCAGGCCGCCACCGATCAGGATCGCCAGACCGAGGTAAACGGCTCGCACGGTGCGACGCCGGCCGCGCGCTCGGAGGTCGAAGAGCATCGGCGCTAACCGGTCGCGTCGAGGGAGCCGTCCATCGCCAGTTCACGGGCCGCGATGCGGCGGTCCGCGATCTTGAGCAAGACGATGCTGAGTAGATAGAGGATGACCAAGGGCGCCGTCTCGAGCGCGGTCGTGACTGGATCGGGCCCGGGCAGCGCGGCCGCGATCACCGCGATCAGCACGATCGCGTAGCGCCACTGCCTAACCAGCGTGCGCGAGTTGAGCACGCCCAGGTAGTCGAGACCCAGCAGCACGAGCGGCAACTGGAAGGCGAGGCCGATCATCCCCATCACCATGATCTCGAAATCGTAGAGCTGTCTCGCCTGCACGAGCGCGTCGAAGTTCTGGCTGTTGTAGCCCTGCAGGAAATGGATCGCGGGCGTCAGCACGATCGCGTACGAGAACACCACGCCGACGATGAACAGCGCCGGCGCAAGCACCATCAGCGGCATCGCCACGCGCCGCTCGGTACGGGTGAGGGCCGGCAACAGGAATGAGTACGCCTGATACAGCAGCACCGGCAGCGACACCAGCACGGCGAAGTAGAACGAGATCGTGAGCGTGGTGGTGAACGGCTCGCCGACGCCGATCGTGATCGGCTGCGGCTGGGTCGATCCGTGCGGCAAAACCGCGGCAGCGTGGTGGAAGTACGACGCGAGGCCGGCGAAGTTCGCGCGGTCGGCGGCCGACTGCGTGGCGGAATGCGCAAGCGCATTGAACTTGCCCGCGGCGCCGGCGAAGTAGTGCGACAGGTTCGCGGTCGCGTGCGGCAGCTTGCCGAGAAAGCTGTGCGACCGCGGCAGTGGCTGGTTGAGCAGACGCAGCAGCCGGTGGTTCTGCCAGAAGCAGACGCCGAAGGCGACCGCCAAGGCGAGCCCACAGATGATCAGCCGCGAGCGCAGCTCGTCGAGGTGATCGACGACGCTCAGACGCTCTTCGTGTCCGATGGGCCGGAGGACCCGCGCCATGACGACGGGTCGCTAGCGCGATTCAGCGCCGGGCGATGCGGAGCCCGCGGGGCGCGATACGGTGGCCGTCGTGCCCGCCGAGTTGCCAGTTTGGCTCTCGAGCTCAGCCCGCTCGGCCTCGGTCGGTTCCGACTTACCCGTGATCCCATCCTTGAACTCGCGCATCCCGTGTCCGAGCGAACGTCCCAGCGCCGGCAGGCGCTTGGGCCCCACGAACAGCAGGATGACCAGAATCACGATCAGGCCGTCGAGCCAGGGCTTGGTGTAGAACATTGCTAATCCTCGTTTCGGCGCCCCCGGGAGAAGGCACCTTCCGCCGATTGGCTATCAAGAGTAGCGGGCCTGCCGAGAGGCGGCGGTACTCAAGCTGCACCCGCATCGCGCCGATAAGAGGCTCATCGCTGAGCGGCCCACTGATATCGGCCCAACCGAGTGTCCCCGCCCGTTCGACAAGCTGTACGTCTGCAGCCGCTGTGACTCGGATCTCGTGCAACCGAGCGAGTGGGTCCAGGCGGATGCCGGGCGCTGGCAGTTGCGGCTTCAGTGCCCCAACTGCGGCTGGAGCCGCCGCGGCACCTTCGGCGATCAGCAGCTAACGGCTTTGGAGGACCAGCTCGACGGCGGCTTCGTGGAGCTGCTGCGCGACCTGAACCGGCTCAGCCAGGCCAACCTGACCGAAGAGATCGAGCGCCTCGCGGGCGCGCTCCAGACCGGCCTGCTGCTCCCCGAAGACTTCTAGTACATGTTCCGGTCCGCGCGCGGCCCGGCCGAACTGATTTCAGCTGTACCGCTCGACGACGCCGTCGGCGACCAGGTCGAGCGCCGCCCGCTGACGGTCGGGAAGGGTGGGCAGGATTGACTTGGCGCGGGCCACGAACTCGAGCGCGCGCGCGCGAGTCGTCTCGAGCGCCCCGGTCGCCACGATCCGCTCGCACACGCTCTGGGCGTCGGCGGTCGTGCGCAGGTCGCGCACGTCGAGCGCTGCCAGCTCGGGATCGCGCCCGCGCGCCTCGATCAGGGGCAGCGTGATGGTGCCGTCCAGCAGGTCCGCTCCCTGGGGTTTGCCGGTGCGCTCGGGCGGACCCGAGACGTCGAGCACGTCGTCGAGGATCTGGAAGGCGAGCCCGATCTGCTCGCCGAAGGTGCCGAGCGCCTCGATCGGGCCATCGCCCTCGATCGCGCCGAGCTCGCACGCGGCTCGGAACAGGACTGCGGTCTTCAGCCGACAGCGCTCCAGGTAGCGCCGCACGGTGACATCGCCCCGCCAGGCGTCGGAGCGCTGCATGAGCTCGCCCAGGGCCAGCTCCGAGCTGGCACGCGAGAGCACGCGCACCGCGCCCGGCGAGCGGGTCAAGGACAGCTCCGCGAAGGCCCGCGAAAAGAGGAGGTCGCCGGTCGCCGTCGCCATGCGCCGTCCCCCGGTCGCCACCACGGTCGGCCGGCCGCGGCGCAGCAGCGAGGAATCGAGCACGTCGTCGTGCACGAGCGTGGCGCCATGGACGAGCTCGACTGCGACCGCCGCGTGCACGAGCGTCTGCGACTCAGGCGGCGGAACGCCGGCGGCGAGGCAGACAAGCAACGGACGCAGGCGCTTGCCGCCCGCCGCAATCGTGTCTCCGGCGTGGCGGGCGAGGGCCGCGCCGTGGTCGACGCTGACCTCGGCCATGCGCCGCTCGACGCGATCCATGACCCGCGGCACGCTGGCGCCGGCCGCGTCGAGGACGGCCTCGACCGGCTTCAGCGCGGCGCCCGTTTGACCTCCGTTGCCGGCCCCGTCTCCGCTCATGGAGGCGGAGCGCCCGCGCGCACGTATCCCATTGCACATCCACCCATGGTCATCTCCTCACTACCCCAACATGAAGCCCAACGATCCCGCCCGCCGTAAGTAGATAGCGGATGTCGCCCAGCCCGGCCTGCCACATCAGCCTCGCCAACCGCTCCGGACCGGGGAAGCGCCTCACGGACAGGGGCAGGTAGCTGTAGGCCTGGGCATCGCCGGCGAGGCGCCCCAAAAGCGGAACCACGCGATCGAACCATACCTCCAAGAAGGTCGAGAGGGGCGGGCGTGTGGGCGTCGTGATCTCGAGCACCACCACGCGCCCGCCCGGCCGCACGACTCGAACCATCTCCCCCAATCCCTGCTCGAGCTCGGCGAAGTTGCGGGCGCCGAAGGCGACAGTGGCAGCGTCGAACTCGTCCGCCGCAAAGGGCAGGGCAAGGGCATTGGCGCGCTCGAAGCGCACCGCCCCGGCGCGGGTCCCCGGCGCCGCGGCGGCCTTGACCCGCGCCAGCTCGAGCATGCGCTCGGAGAAGTCGATCCCCACCACCTCGCCCTCGGCGTCGACGCGCGCGGCCAGCTCGAGCGCCAGATCCCCCGTGCCTGTGGCCACGTCCAGCACGCGATCACCCGGCAAGACCGCCGCCAGCTCGGCCGCCCGCCGGCGCCAGCTGCGGTGCAACCCGGCGGTCATGACCGAGTTCATGCGGTCATACAGCCCCGAGATGCGGTCGAACATGGCCTGCACCTGATCCTCCTCGAGCCTGCCCTCGATGGGCCGGACGGGCGCCGACGGCGCGGCGCCGAGGTCGGTCGGACTCACGCGCATGGTTCAAGGTGGCGCTGCGGACACGTCCGCTTAGCGCAACAGCGACAGGAAGGAGACGAGGTTCTGGAACTTCTGCGGGTACTGCTTCTTGAGGCCCTTGAACGAAGGCATCGGCGGCGTCGGGTTGAGCAGCGTGGAGGCTATTTGCTGATACGGGACCTTGCTCGCGATGTGGGTGAGCACGGGGCCCGGACCGTTATTGCCGTTGTCACCGATCTGGTGGCAGGCGAGGCAA
Source organism: uncultured Solirubrobacterales bacterium (assembly GCA_963823315.1). Taxonomy (GTDB): domain Bacteria; phylum Actinomycetota; class Thermoleophilia; order Solirubrobacterales; family Solirubrobacteraceae; genus Palsa-465. The sequence goes on from CAWGLB010000006.1 coordinate 141,453, forward strand.
CCGGATTGCCCCACCACCAGCTCGCCCGCACTGAAGGTGTGCTTCTCCTGGGCGGTGAAGCTGGAAGGCGCTTTGAGGTCCACCGAGTTGGGCGAGCCGGTGTTGGCGCCCGAGTAGGTCAGGTACGCCATCGCCCCGATCACGAAGATCGCGGTCGCCAGCGCGATCGGGCGCCGCTCGATCCGGCGCTCTGGACTGCGGTCGTAGAACGGCAGCAGGAACAGCAGGATCATGCAGATCGTGGGCACGCCGATGGTCGCCATGGGCGTGAAGGTCGGCACCTTGCGCATCACGCGCAGGACCTCGAACAGGAAGAAGAAGTACCAGTCGGGCCGGGGCACGTAGGTGGTCGTGGTCGGGTTGGCCTTGGGCCCCAACTCCGCGCCGAAGAAGAGCGCGAGGAACATGATCACGAGCATCACGATCAGGGCCATGACCGAGTCCTTGGCCACGGCGTAGGGGAAGAACGGCTTGCCCTCGTTCTTCAGGATCGAGTATTCGCGGAGGTAGGACTCCTTCTGGGCCTGATTCATCGCCCACGCCTCCGACGCGCTTCATCGCGCCCCACGGATCCCGCCGCCATCGCCCGCTAGACCTCGGTCTCCGGCTGCAGCTGCTCCTCGGGCTCGGCCTTCAGCCACGGCGGCGCGGAGATGCCGAGCTTGGCCACGAGGTACAGGTGCGCACCGATCAGCGCGGCCATGGCCCCGGGGATGAGCAACATGTGGATCGCGTAGAAGCGCGACAGCGTGGTCGCGCCGAAGTCGGCTCCCCCGAGCAGGAAGTTCGACAGGTAGGGGCCGATGAAGGGGCCGCCGGCGTTGATGTTGACCCCCACGATCGTGGCCCAGTAGGCGCGCTGGTCGAGCGGCAGCAGGTACCCGGTGAAGCCCATCGCCAGGGTGAGGATCAGCAGCACCACGCCGATGATCCAGGACAGCTCGCGGGGGTACTTGTAGGCCCCGAAGAAGAACACCCTGGCCATGTGCAGGAAGATCAGGATGATCATCACCGAGGCGCCCCACTTGTGCATGGCGCGCACGAACTGCCCGAGGAAGGCGTCGGTGGTGATGTAGCGGACGGACTCGTAGGCGCCGCCCGACGCGTCGGGCCTGTAGTACATGGCCAGGAAGACCCCGGTCACGGCCTGGTTCAGGAAGGCGAACAGCGTCGCCGAACCGAGCGTGTAGTACCAGTTGATCCCCCGCGGGACCTTGCGGAACAGCATCCAGCGGATGCCGGGCGACAGCGAGGTGCGCTCGTCGATCCAGTCGACGACGGTGACGCCGGCCTCGACGGGGTCGAGCGCGTCGGCCAGGCCGGCGCCGTTGTTATCGCCGGGGCGCTGGGGACGCGGCCGAAGGGCCTTCGGCAGCGGGGGTGCGGGGAGGCGGGGCATCGCGGATCAGGCTCCGGGCGGTTTCTTGGGCTGCGCGAACTGGCGCGGGTAGAGATACTGCCCGATGCCGTTGAGCGGCTCGCCGGGATACCGCGGGGAGAACCGCTGCAACTCGAAGTTGACCGAGTACCGCGGTCCGATCTCGACCAGGCCGGTGGAGTTGTTCAGCCGCGTGTAGAAGCGATCGAGAGGACGTACCGGGGGTCCACCTGTGACCATGCCGCGGTTGTCGTAGACGCCACCGTGGCACGGGCAGATGAAGCGCTGCGCCGGATAGGTCCAGCGGACCGGACAGCCGAGGTGCATGCACCGCGAGGACAGGGCGATCCAGCGGTTGTACTGGTCCTCGGGCTCGGTGTCGATCGAGCGGATCCGCGTGCGGACATATGCGAGCGTGTTATTGACCTCGCCCGCCGCGCCGAGCGGCCCCTGCTGCACCTGAATCACGCGCGCGACGAACTCGACGTTGCCGTCGACGGCGTTCTTGGGGAAGTTGGAAGGCGGGCCGATCGGCTGCCAGGTCCACTTCTCGTGGCTGAAGACCGGCCCGGCGGCGAATGCCAGCGCGGGCAACGTGAAGGCGGCCGCGGCCAGTCCGCCTGCGCCGTGGGTGACCGCGGTCATGAAGCGCCGGCGGGTGACGGTCTCGCCTTCGAACGCGCCCGGCATGTCGCGATCGGCGGTGTACTTGGACTTGTGTTGGAAGTGACGGTTGGGCAACTAAGGGCTCGCTCTAAGGCCGACGGCGCCTCGAATTGAACGCCCCGGCAAGGCTATCGTCAACAACGATCCAACGATCACGAGCTCCGGCGCGGCTCGGGAGTGCGCAATCTCACACTTCGGACGCCGCGCCCTCGGCCCCGACCCTCGGTACGCGCTCATGGAGTTGGCGATTCGCGGGCCTGCCGCAGCGCTGCCAGGGCACGCGAATCGCCCGCGCGCGCAAGCTGCTTGGCCTCCTCGAACTCTCCCCCCGCGCCCCATCCGACGGCGCTCACGCCGGCGTCCCATACGGCGTCGGCGAGCTCCCGGTCCCCCGCGGCGTGTGCCTGAGCCACCAGCGAGATCACGTCGGCGAGCTCCGCGACCGCGTCGATGTCGCCGAGCGCGGCAAGGCGCTCCAAGCCGAGCGCGTAGAGCTGGTCGCCCACCAGCAACGCGAGGTCCGCGTCTTCGGTGCGGACGACTCGAGGGGGGCCGTAGTGAAGGCGAGCTCCCTCCAAGATCATTTCGAGCAGCAGCTCGTACTCCTCGGGCGCCTGCGCCGCGCGGGGGCCGGCAGCTGCAATCTGCGCGGCGCCGGGCCGCTCGCCCTCCTCGCCCCGCAGGCCCAAATTCGTCGTGCCGTCCCTGCGCTCGTCCGGCACCAGCTCCGCGACCGTGCCGCCATGAGCGCGCAGCGCGAGCATCAACGCCTCGGCGCCATCCCGTGCGCTCCTCACCTGCCGCCCACCTCGACAAACGCCTCGTGGGCGGCCGCGAGCGTGCGCTCGATGTCCCGACCGGTGTGCACCAGCGAAGGAAACCACGCTTCGAACTGCGACGGCGGCGGGTACACGCCCCGCTCGAGCAGCGCGCGCGCAAAGATCGCGAACGCCTCGAGGTCGCTGGTCCGAGCGGAGGCGTAGTCGCTCACCGGCTCCGAGCTGAAGAAGACCGTGAGCAGGCCCGTCGTTGCCTGCACCTGCACCGGGCAGTCGGCATCGCGCGCCGCCGCCCGCAGGCCCGCGGCGAGCTTGTCCGTGGCGGCATCGAGCCGCTCATACGCGCGGCGATCGAGCAGATGCAGCGTGGCCAGCCCGGCGGCGACCGCGAGTGGGTTGCCCGACAGCGTCCCCGCCTGGTAGACGTCTCCCGCGGGCGCCACCCGTTCCATCAGCACCCCCGCGCCGCCGTAGGCGGCCGCGGGAAGCCCACCGCCCAGCACCTTGCCCATGACGGTCAGGTCGGGCAGTACGCCGAAGACCTCCTGGGCGCCGCCGGGAGCGAGCCGGAAGCCCGTGATCACCTCATCGAAGATCAGCAGCGCGCCGCTTTCGTCGGCGCAGGAGCGGAGCAGCTCGAGAAAGCCGGGCGCCGGTGGCACCACGCCCATGTTGGCCGCCACGGGCTCCACCAGGATCGCGGCCAGCTCGTGGCGCTCCACCGCCTCGCGGACGGCCTCGGGGTCGTTGAAGGGGACGACCACGGTGGCGGCGGCGGCGGCCGCCGGGACGCCGGGGCTGGCGGGAAGTGCCTGTGTCGCCAGGCCGGAGCCCGCTTGCGCGAGCAGGCCGTCGACGTGGCCGTGGTAGGCGCCCGCGAACTTCAGCACCAGCTCGCGGCCGGTCACCGCACGCGCGAGGCGGATTGCGCTCATCGTGGCTTCGGTCCCCGAGGAGGTCATGCGCACCATCTCCACGGACGGGACTCGAGCCACAACCTCAGCCGCCAGCGTCACCTCGCCCTCGGTGGGCGCGCCGAAGCTGGTGCCGTCGCTTACCGCGCTCGCGACCGCATCGACAACCGCGGGATGGGCGTGACCTGCGATCAGCGGACCCCACGAGGAAACCCAATCGACGTACTCGTTGCCGTCGACGTCCCACACGCGAGCGCCCTCGCCACGGGCGATGAAGATCGGATCGCGGCCGATCGAGCCCATCGCGCGCACAGGCGAGTTGACCCCGCCCGGCAGCAACTCGCGCGCGCGGCCGTACAGCTCCTGCGAGCGGGTGGTGAGCGCGCGCGGACTCATGCGCGCTCCTCGCTCATCGACGCCGCGGGTTTGGCGAGCGCCCGCTCACACGCCCGCGTGCCGGCGCTCCCACTCCCGGTAGTCGTCGGTGAAGTACAAGAGACGGATCTTCTTGAACTCAGTCGAGGAGTACAGGGTGGCGCGCTCGGTGATGCCCGTATCGACTGCGATCGCGTCGAGGATCGCGTCGCACTCCTCCTTGGAGCGCCCATGCGCCATCGTGAAGACCGAATAAGGCCAGTCCGCGTAGGTGGGCCGCTGGTAGCAGTGCGAGATACCGCGGAAGGAGGCCATGCGCGGGCCGAGCTCCATGATCCGCTCCTCGGGCACCTTCCACACTCCCATCCCGTTGGCGCTGAAGCCCGCGCGACGGTGGAAGAGAATCGCCGCCACGCGGCGCAACAGCCGGCGCCGTCGCATCCCCTCCAAGTGCTCGAGGAACTTCTCTTGCGAGAGCCCGACCTCGGCCGCCGCGGGGGCATAGGGCTCGGAGATCACGGGCATATCGCCCTGCAGCGCCCGGATCACGGCCACGTCGAGCTCGTCGTAGGGCTGCGGCTCGGTCTCGGCGGGCGCGACCGCCTCCGCGGCCTTCGCCAGCTTCTCGGTGCCGGCCTCCATCTCGAGATCCATACGGATCTTGAACAGCTTCAGCGTCGGCAGCTGGCGGATCGACTCGGCGCCGGCCAGCCGGCCGAGGACCTCGAGTGTGCCCTCCAGGCCCAGCGGCGACCCCGGCTCGGTGGCGATCGTGAACCAGATGTTGAACTCATGATTGCGCAGATAGTTGTGCGACACCCCAGGGTGCTCGTTGATCACGCTCGCGGCGCGCCATGGGTGCTCGGCATCGACCTTGGCAGCGACCAGCATCGAGGAGTAGCCGAGCGCACGCGTGTCGAAGATGGGCGTGACCTGGCGGATGATGCGCTGCTCGAGCAGCCGCTCGACGCGCGCCATCGCCTCCTCCTCGCTGATGCCGGCCTCGGAGGCGACGTGCTGATAGGGGCGCGGCGCGAGCGGGAAGTGAGCCTGCATCAGGTTCAGGAGCCGCTTGTCGAGCTCGTCGAGCGGCACGGCCGCGCCCTCCTTGCGAGAGCGCAGCTTGGGGCCGTGGGCCGAGGAGGCCGGCGCGACCGGCGCCGCTGTGCGGTGCTCCCGTCCTACCGAAGCCATCGGGCCGCGTCCTTGGCGTGGTAGGTGACGACGATGTCGGCGCCCGCGCGGCGGATGCCCGTGAGCAGCTCGAGCACCGTGGTCCGCTCGTCCAGGTAGCCGGCGGCCGCGGCGGCCTTCACCATCGCGTACTCGCCGCTGACGTTGTACGCGGCGAGCGGCATTCCCGTCTCGCGCTTGACCGCGCTGATCACGTCCAGGTAGGGCAGGGCGGGTTTGACCATCACGATGTCCGCCCCCTCCTCGACGTCGAGCCGGGCCTCGCGCAGCGCCTCGTTGGCGTTGGCGGGATCCATCTGGTAGCCGCGGCGGTCGCCGAACGCGGGGACCGAACCGGCCGCGTCTCGGAAGGGGCCATAGAAGGCGGAGGCGAATTTCGCGGAGTACGCCAGGATCGGCGTCTCGATGAAACCGTGCTCGTCGAGCGCCTGGCGGATGACGCCCACACGCCCGTCCATCATGTCGCTCGGGGCCACCAGGTCGGCGCCGGCGCCGGCCTGGGAGACCGCGGTCCGTGAGAGCAGCTCGAGCGTCGCGTCATTGTCGACCGCGCCCTCGCGCCTGCCGCCGGCTCGGCATCCAGCCTCGCTGATTCCGGCGGCGCGCGAGTCGTCCGGCTGCAGGACGCCGCAATGGCCGTGGCTCGTGTACTCGCACAGGCAGAGGTCGGCGATCACGATCAGCTCGGGCAACTGCTCCTTGAGCGCACGGGTCGCGAGCTGCACGACCCCCTCCTCGTCCCAGGCGCCCGACCCCTCCTCGTCCTTTGTCGCCGGTATGCCGAACAGCAGCACGGCCGGGATCCCCAGCTCGGCGGCTTCGGCCGCCTCGGCGACGGCGTGCCGGATCGAGAGGCGATCAACGCCCGGCATGCTCGGGATCGGCTCACGACGGTCGGCGCCATGGGCGACGAATAGGGGATATACGAGGTCGGCCGGCCCGAGCGAGGTCTCGCGGACGAGGCCCCGCAGCGCGCGAGTCGCGCGCAGCCGACGCAGCCGGGTCTGCGGGAAGGGCATCGCCGATTGAGGATACCGGGGGTTCGTGGGCGCACCCTCACGAAGCGAGCCGGCGCGCCCCCAGCCGCGCCAGCGCGGCGAACACGAGCGCGAGCACGACCAGGTGCAGGAGCGGCAGGCCGAGCCCGGGACCGGCGCCGCTGAAGGCGTTGCTGGCCGCTTGGAGCGCCGCTTTGAACGGGAACAGGAACGCGACCACGCCCAGCGCGGTGCTCACCCCGCTCGAGACGGCCTGAGAGGGGACCAGCGCCACGAACGCGATCGGCAGCGAGACCAGGAACGCGAACAGGGAGGCGGCCGAGACCTCGCGGGCCAGCGCGCCGATCGCCACCCCCAGGGCCCCGAAGGCCAGCCCGCCCACCACGAGCGCCACCACCCACAGCTCGAAGCGCGACCAATCCAGGTGGACGAATGCCGACGTGCAGGCGGCCATCGCCAGCGCCAGCGCCGCGGCGCAGGCCGCCGCGAGCACGATCTTCTCGCCCAGCAGCCCGCTCGGCGACACCAACCCGCGCACCAGACGGGGGTAGGCGTGCTCGGTGCGCTCCAGCGCGAGCATCCCGGCGGCCAGCAGCAGGGTCACGAACATCAGCGATACGACCACGGCGATCGCGATCGCATAGGACTCGGTGGGCGTGGTCCTGCCCTGAAGCTGGGTTTCCTGCACGGTCAGCGGGCGACCGATCGAGCTCAGCACCGGGCTCGCGAAGCCCAGGCCGCCGATCGCGAGGTTGGCGAACGAGGCCACCTGGCCGAGCGCGATGCGCAGCGGGGAGCGCGGCGGCAGCGCGGCGATCGCCCCGCGCAGGATCGTGCGCGAGTTGCGCAGGCCAAGCAGCTGGTAGTTCTGCCCCAGGAAGCTGATCGAGCCGCCGTCGAGCACCCTGCGCAGATCGTCGACAGCGAGGCGCAGCACCTGCTTCGAGACCACCTGTTCAACCTGGCCCAGGCGCGTGCTGATCGCCTGCTGCACGAGCTGGCGCTCGAGCGGGTCGCTGGAGTTGAGGATCAGTTGCACCGAGGGGGTGCCGACGCCGGTGGTGATCAGGCTCTGGAGCTGAGAGGTGATGTCGGCAGGCACGATCAGCGCGCCCAGCGCCTCCCCGTCACGCACCTTGGCGATCGCGGCCGCCCGCGAGTGGACCTTGATCGGCTGGATCGACTGGAACAGCTCCTTGGCGTACTTGGAGATGTTGATCTGCTGGTTGCCGAAGGTGATCTTGCCCTTGCCCGGGGGCACCTGCGTGTAAAAGGCCACCTTGGGCTTGCCGGGCGGACTGGAGAGCGCGAAGCCGATCATCAGCGCGATCGCGATCGGATAGACGACCAGCAACCCCACCAACAACGGCGAGCGCCGCAGGATCTGGAGGTCCTTGAGCAGCAGCCAGCGCACTGCTCAGGGAAGCGCGCGCGGGTGCAGAAGCGCGCGCGGGTGCAGAAGCGCGCGCATCAGTGACCCCGCTCGCGCAGGAAGTGAACAAAAGCCGTCTCGAAGTCAGGCGCATCGCCGGGGACGGCGTGCTCGAGCTCGGCCGGGGTGCCGTCGAACAAGAGCTCCCCGTCGGCCAAGACGAGCACGCGCTCGCCGAAGCGCTCGGCCTCGGCGACATCGTGGGTCGAGAACATCACCGTTGCCCGCAGGCCGGAGATGAACTCCCACAGTCGCTCCCGCCCTCGCGGATCGAGCGCCGCGGAGGGCTCGTCGAGGAGCAGCACCGCAGGGTCCGCCAGCAGGCCGATGGCGATGTTGACGCGCTGCTGGTTGCCGCCCGAGAGCCGGCTTACGGGGTCCGCAGCCCGGCCTTCCAGTCCCGTCTGCGCGAGCATGCGCGCCACCGCCGACTCCGGGTCGGCGACGCCCTCGAGCCGCGCGAACAGACGCAGGTTCTCAGCCACGGACAGCTTCGAATAGAGCGCCGGTTGCTGGGGCACCCACCCGACCTCCCGGGGCGGTCGCGTGATCTCGCCGCTCGTGGGCGCAAGCGCGCCCGCGAGCATCGCCAGCAGCGTGGTCTTGCCGGCGCCGTTGGGTCCGATCACCGCCACCACTTCGCCCGCTCGGAGCCGGAGGCTGACGCCCGAGAGCGCGGCGCTCGCGCCGAATCGCTTGGTCAGGGCACTCGCCTCGAGCGCCACGGCGCCCACGCCGCTCCCCGCCGTCACCGGGCCGGGGCTAGCGCCCGAGCGCACGCGCAGCCCCACTAGCCTTCGCCGAGCCCATGGCAGACGAACCCATACGGATCCTCTTCATCGGCGACATCGTCGGCGGCATTGGACGGCGAACGGTAGAGGCTCTCCTGCCCTCATTGGGCGAGCGCTTCGCACCCACGTTCGTGGTCGCCAACGGCGAGAACGCGGCCGGTGGGGTCGGCATCACGCCGAAGCTCGCGGCCCGCCTCCTCTCCGGCGGGATCGATGCGCTCACGCTCGGCAACCACACGTACCGCCACCGCGAGGTCTACAGCTACTTGGACGAGGAGCAGCGGATCGTGCGACCAGCCAACTACCTTCGCAGCCAGCCGGGCCACGGCTGGTGCGTCGTGGAACGGGCGGGCACCCGACTGGGCGTGGTCTCGCTCTCGGGCAACCTGTTCATGAACGCCGGCAAGGTTGCGTTCCCCGAGGCGGACGCCGCGCTGCACGCGCTCAAGGACAAGGTCGACCACATCCTCGTGGACATGCACGCCGAGGCCACCAGCGAGAAGGTCGGCATGGGCTGGCATCTCGACGGGCGCGTGACGGCGGTCGTGGGCACCCACACGCATATCCCCACGGCCGACGCTCGCGTGCTCCCCGGCGGGACCGCCTACATCACGGACGTCGGGATGACCGGCGCGCGCGGCGGGGTGATCGGCGTCAAGCGCGAGCAGGCGCTCGAGTCGCTGGTCACGCGGATGCCGGTGAAGTTCGAGACCTCGGACGACGATCCGTGGCTGAACGCCGTGCTGATCACGACCGATGGCCCCATGCGCGCGGCCACTATCGAGCTGGTGCTGCAACCGGCGACGGGGGTGAGGTAGCGGGCTCCGCCGTCTCGGTCCCGACCTCGCCTGTGGGCCGCCCGGCGGTGCGCGGCTCGGCGCCCACGAGCGCCAGCAGCGCCGCCGGCAGGAACCACACGATGTACATGTAGAACCAGTAGGTGACGCCAAGCTGGATCGCGATCAGGATCGCCCCGGCCAGCGCCGCCACCTCGAGCAGCGTGCGCCGCCTCGGCAAGAAAGCGGCCACCAGCGCGAGCACGACGGCCAAGCCCTGGACGATGTGCTGCTCGGTGCCGAGCCCGCCCCACAGCCCCCACACGGAGAAGGGCGCGGGGCGGCTCGCCTGGTAGGCGACGCTCTCATGCCAGAACGCACCGAGGTCCCCCACGACCAGAACGGGTATCAGCGTGGCGAGCAGCGTCGCGCCGAAGGACACCACGAACGTCAGCGCGCGCCTACGGGAATAGTGCGCGTCGGTGCCCCGCAAAAACAGCGGCGCGAGGCCGAGGGGGGCGAACTTGGTCATACCTGCAAGCGCCACGGCGACGCCACGGCCCGCGGGCGAAGCGGCCGCCAGGAGCGCCATGACCACGAGCAGCGAGACCAGCGCGTCGTTGCTGTTGGAGGTGAGCGTGAAGAGCGTGAAGGGATACGCGACCCACAGGTAGGCGAGCACGATCCCGAGCCGCGGGCGGCCCAGGCGGCGGCCGAGCAGGTAGAGCCCGAGCAGCGTCAGCAGATCGAAGGTGATCGCCGCTGCGTGAGCGGCGGGAAGCGAGTCCCACGTGCCGCTCCAGCCGAAGATCGCGGTGAAGGGCACGTACGCGAGGTAGGTGACAGGGCCGTAGGTGTTGCCGTTGGCGTTGTCCGACGGCCAGTGCCCATAGAGCGCGTGGCCGTGCAGGAGGCGGTGACTGCCGATGACGCCGGCATAGCCCACGTCGATCACGTTCGAGTTGATCACGTCGAGTGCGATCCGGAAGCCGACCAGCGCGAGCGTCGCCACCAGCAACCACCGCACCGGGACCGAAAGCTCGAGCGCGCGCCGCGGTCGGCCCCGCCCAAACGCCAGCAACAGCAGGCGCACGAGCAGGTACAGCAGGAAGGGATAGACGAGGGGGACCGACAGGCCGATCTTCGCGTGGTTGAAGAACGCGAGCGAGATCGAAAGCCCGAGCAGCATCGCCAGGTCGAGGTGCAACAGCGTCCAGGACCCGCGGTCGCGCAGCCTTCGCCAGGGGACGAACGGGACCATGACCAGCGCGCACAGCGGCAGCCACACGAAGAGCGCGTTCGCGAGCCGGCCAAAGGCGCCGGGATAGCCGCGAGCCATGCTCCAGGCGACCTGGAAGCCCGTCCACGCCTCCGTCACCTTCCCGGTGGCGTCGTCGACGTACGCGAACGCCAGCTCCTTGCGATTGCGGGGCGCCGAGAACCAGCTCACCTGCCACTGCCCGGGCCCAACCGTGTACTCGAACGGATTGGCGTCGGGATGGCGCCGCACCTCGGCGCGGATCACCGGGTTGCTGAGCGCGATCTGCTTGACCTGCGCGGCGGTCAGGCGGAATCCGCGGGGAGGCGTGTTTTGGCGGGTGACGAGCGCCGGCTGGGAGGCGGCCGCCGAGGCGGGCATGGCCAGCAGCAGCGCGCTCACGAGCGCCGCGGCGAGCCAAGCGCGGCGATAGGGGCGCCCGGGAGACCTTAGGCCTTGAAGCTCCAGAACTTCTGGCCGAGGAAGGAGAACGGCGTCGCGGCGGCGACCGCGATCGCCTGCGCCAGCACCTTGACCACGCCGAAGTCGGAGACCAGCGTCACCAGGATGATGTATGAGAGGCCGTAGGCGAGCAGCGACACGATGAAGAAGCGCGTGCCCTGGAAGATGGGGTGCTCGTGCTTGGCGTCGAATGTCCAGTGGCGGTTCCACCAGAAGTTGTTGATCACTGAGACTACGAAAGCGATCGCGGACGAGAGCCGATAATCGATCGCGACCCCGTGCACGCATAGCGTGAAGACCCCCAGGTTGACCAGGTAGCCGCAGACGCCGACGATGAAGAAGCGCAGCAGCTGAAACCAGTTGGCGGGCTTGACCACCTCGGCCCGAGCACGCACGTGGAGGGGCAGCCGAACCGACGGAAACTCGACCGTCTTGGGCAGCTCAACAGCGCTGGTCATCTCTTCCGGCATACGAGTCAATGTAGCGTCAGGAGGACGAATCGTTACGGTCCGTTTTTCGGCTAACGGCTTCCTAATCCTTGCTGGAGCCGCGCTCCGATGCAGTCTCTACCCCGAAATGCCCTCGCACCATCGGGGCCACATCACGCAACGACCACTGCTCGCGCGCGTCTCGGTCCGGTGGGCCGGTGCCGCACCACAGCAGCGCTCCCAGGGAGTCCGAGCGATGCAGCGAGCCATGGCTGCCGCCCCCCACATGGGCGACGCCACCCCAGTCGACGAACTCGTATCCGGGGGCGGCGGAGAGCAGCACATCGCCCGCCGTGGGGCAGCGCAGCGCAGACCAGATGCGCTCGCACGCGTTCGGGTAGGCCGTGCTCTCGAGCCGGCCGTCCTGCAACTCGATGCCCAGCGCTTGGTGCTCGCCCTCGATCTCCCAATGGTTGCCGCGCGCGTCCACGTGCTCGCCCCCGGGCCGGAAGCGCAGTTCGCCGCGCGCGCTTCGCACCACCGCCTCGCCCCGCTCGAGCGACAGGACGAGGTCCACCCCCGCCACCGTGCGCGCGACGGCGATCGCCCGCCGCACCAGGCCTTCGCGGTGATCGGCGTCGAGGGCGTAGATCATCGCCGAGCGCTGCGCCGGACAAGTGGCCACTTCGGGCGAGGTCGAGCGGTCCGGCGCCGGCGTCGCGACCTCGAAGTCGGCGAATGCCCGGTCCAGCCGGATCCGCTCTTCGACCGGAGCCTGGGAGTGATCGGAGACGACGATCACGGCGTGCTGCTCGAAGAACTCCTCGGGACCGCCGGCGGCGTGCATGAGGCGCTCCAGCTGCCGGTCGGCGGCCGCGATCGAGGTCACCTGCGCGTGCGGTCCGTTGCGGTGGGAAAAGGCATCGTTGTCGGGCAGCGACAGCAGCAGGAAGTCGAATAGGTCGTGTTCGATCAGATAGGCGCCCACGCAGCCCGAGTGTTGATCGCGGATGCCGGGCATCCCGAGCTGGCCGCGGCAACCGGTCTTGCGGCTCGCATAAAGATCCGCATAGAACAGCTCCTTGGGCCCGTCGATCGTGCGCCTGAACAGGGTCGAGGTCACGATCCGCGCGAGCGCGGTCTCGTTCGAGACGCGGTGGTGATGGCGCCCGCGATAGATGAGATAGGTGGTTTCGGCGGTGCGCAGCTCGGCGTCGTCGAGGCTTTCGAAGACCGTCTCGGCATCTGCCGCCAGATGGTCGGCATTCATGCTGTAGACCGTGTCGGTGAGGGAGCGCAGCACGCCGAACTGCCGCGTGGCGGAGAAGCTCGACCCGTACTCGATATAGCGCTGCTCCTCCCGGTGGTACCAGTTCATGCTCGGGATGTGATGCTCAGCGGGGCCCAGTCCCGTCGCGATCGTGGCCGCGCACACCGGGGTCACCGAGGGGAAGGCGGCCACGCAATCGGCGACGTAGGCGCCGCGCTCGCGAACCTGCTCCAGCGTAGGCGCGCGGCCGACCGCGATCGCGCGCTCCAGCATCGCCGGCTTGAGCGCGTCGATGACAACCAGGATCAGCTTCTTGCGCTCCATCCTCAACTTGGCGCTGGGACCCTCACCGCAGGATGCGCAGGCCGGCGTACTTCTCGCCTTCGCGCCGGCGCCCCGTGACCAGCAGCCAACACAACCCCAGCACCGCGATGACACCCACGGGTGGGGCGACGACCGACAGGATTGCCGCCAGGACCGCGATCCCCTCCGCGTAGAGCGTCACGGCGGAGGCCGCCTGCGCATCGAGCCGCAAGCGGGCGCGGGCGAACAGCGGCCGCATCGCGGCGAACCCGAGCAGCCCGCAGGCGATGCCCGCCGGGAAGCCGGGCCAGTCGGCGCTCCAGTGATGATGGGCCTGAGCCAGTGCTCCCCCGAACAGCACTGCCCCCAGCCCCAGCGCGATTCCGGCGATCAGCACCATCGCGGGCGGTCGCTCGAGGCGCTCGTGACCGAAGCGTCGCTCGGCGAGCGCGAGCGCGCACGCGCACGCCAGCATCACGAGCAGCCAGACCGTGCTCTGGAGGAAGGAGAAATCGGTGCCCTTGAAGTCGATCTGGACGTCCCCCGAGGCCAGGGCGCCGACCGCCAGGGCGGGCAGGAATGGGCGGATGCCGACCGCCGCGGCAATCCCCATTCCCTGGAAGATGTCGAATAAGAGGTGCATGGTGCGCTACCGTGAGGCAGCAGTGACGATACGTGTTCGATGCCGTCACGTGCGGGGCCAGCGCTCAGGGACGCCGTGAAGCCCGGGTCCGATGACAGCCTGCCGGCGCCAGGCGGCCACTCTTCGTTGCCCCGGATGGGCGAGCCAAGCTCGGTCCCGCCGAGGCCTTCTCCAGCTCCCCCGTCTCACCGCACCGCTACGCACGACATCGAGCGCTACGGCGCCCTGTTCGCGCGGCGGACCGGGGTCATGCGCTCCTCCGCGATGCGCGACCTCATGGCGCTCACCGAGCGGCCCGATGTGATCTCGCTCGCCGCGGGCCTGCCCGACACCTCAACCTTCCCGCCCGACTCCTACGCCGCGTTGATGGGCACGGTCGCGGCCCGCGCCTGCCCCCAGGCGCTTCAGTACAGCCCGACCGAGGGCCTCCAGGCGATCAAGGACTGCATCAGTGATGTCATGACCGCCGAGGGCATGGCCGTGGACACCGACGAGTTGCTGGTCACGACCGGCGGCCAGCAGGTGATCGACCTCGTCTGCAAGACGCTGCTGGATCCCGGTGACGTGGTCATCTGCGAGGCACCCACGTACCCCGGCGCGGTCCCCACCTTCTGCGCCTACGAGGCGGACGTGGTGCAGATCACGCTCGACGCCGACGGAATGCGGATGGACGAGCTCGAGCAGACGCTCGATCGACTCGAATCCGAGCGGCGCCGGCCGAAGTTCATCTACACGGTGCCCAACTACCACAACCCCGCCGGCGTCACGCTCTCGGCCGAGCGTCGCCGCGAGCTGGTGCGGATCGCGGCCGAACGCGAGCTGTTGGTGCTCGAGGACAACCCGTACGGCATGCTCCGCTACGAGGGGTCCGCGTTGCCCACGCTGCGCTCGCTGGACGAGAAGTTCGTGATCTACGCGAGCACCTTCTCCAAGATCCTCTCGCCCGGTGTGCGGCTGGGGTGGGCAGCAGCACCGGCGCCCGTGCTCGAGAAGATGAACGTCGGCAAGCAGGCGGCCGACCTGTGCTGCTCGTCGATCTCGCAGTACTTCGTGTGCGCGTACTTCGAGGCCGGGCCATGGCAACAGTACGTGCACTCGTTGGTCGAGATCTATCGCCGCCGGCGCGACGTGATGCTCGACGCACTGGCCGAGCACTTCCCCCGCGAGGCCTACTGGACGCATCCCCGCGGAGGCCTCTTCATCTGGGCTACGCTGCCGGACTACATCGACACGACCGATCTGTTGGCACGCGCGCTGTCCGAGCGGGTCGCGTTCGTGCCCGGCCGCGCGGCCTACATGGACGGTCGTGGCGGCTCCTCGATGCGGCTCAACTTCTCCGGCGTGGACGTGGACGATATCCGCGAGGGCGTCCGCCGCATCGGCGAGGTGGTGGCCGAGCAGGTACGTCTGTACGGGACTCTCACGGGCGCTCGCCCCCCCAGCCCGGTGCCACAGCGCGCCGAGCAGGCGGGCGAGGAGGCGCCCACGGGAGAGCTCGCCAGGGTGCTGCACCTGCCGCGCAAGCACGCCGGATGACCAAGCTCCAGCGCGCGAGCGTCACATGCGCGTAGCCGTGCTCAAGGGAGGCCGCTCGCTCGAGCGCCAGGTGTCCCTGCGCTCGGGGGCCCGGGTCAAGGACGCCCTGGAGCGGCTCGGGCACGACCCGCTGCCGATCGACGTGGGCATCGATCTGGTCGAGCGCCTCCGCCGCGGCCGCCCGGAGGTGGCGTTCATCGCGCTGCACGGCCGCGATGGCGAGGACGGGACCGTGCAGGAGCTGCTCGACGCGCTGGGGATCCCGTACACGGGCTCCGGGGTCTCGGCCTGCATCCGCGCCGCCGACAAGGTGCTCGCCAAGTATGCGATGCGCGACCGCGGCATCCCCACCCCCGACTTCTTCGCCTTCAACGAGACCGCCTTCAACGAGCTGGGGGCCGCCCAGGCGCTGACGGCGATCGAGGAGCGCATCGGCTTTCCGCTCGTGGTCAAGCCGGCCTCCCAGGGCTCCGCCCTCGGGATCAAGTTCGCGCGCGACGCCGCCGAGGTGCCCGCCGCGCTCGTGGCGGCCTTCTCCTATGACCGCAAGGTGCTGCTCGAGCGTTGCGTGGCCGGGCGCGATCTCGCGGTCTCGGTGATCGACGACGGCGACGGGCCCCAGGCTCTGCCGATTGTGGAGGCGGCCCCGGTCGAGGATTTCTATGACTTCGAAGCCCGCTACGAGTTCGGTCGCACGCGCTTCTGGTGCCCCGCACCGCTCAGCGACGAGGTCACCGCCGACGCCGTCGGCCTGGCCCTGTCGGTCTTCGAGCTGCTCGGCCTCGAGGGCTTCGCCCGCGTCGATTTGATGCTCGAGCGCTCGCGCGAGGAGCTCTACGTGCTCGAGGCCGACGTGATCCCCGGCCTCACCGACACGAGCCTGCTGCCCCAGGCGGCCGACGCGGCCGGGATCGGCTTCGACGAGCTGGTGCAGCGGATTCTGGACGCCGCGCTGGCGCGGGTCTAGTCACTGTCGCTCCGGCCGGAACATGTTCCGGCCGGCCGGGCCGATCATGATCGGCCCGGGGCCGGCGCACATGTGCGCCGGCCTGCTATTCCCCGGAGGCGAAGTCCTCGGGCGAGACGTGGTCGAGGAAGTCCTTGAACTTCTCCACGACTTCTTCGGTGTCCTCGACCTCGTGCTCGAACTCGATCGCCGATTCCGTGATCACCTCGTCCGCGGCGAAGATCGGGGCGCCGGCGCGGACGGCCAGCGCGAGCGCGTCTGAGGGGCGGGAGTCGACCTCGAAATCGCGCCCGTTGGCGCGCAGGCTGATCGACGCGTAGAAGGTGTTCTCGCGCAGCTCGGTGACGGCCACGCGGGTGCACTCGACGTCCAGCTCGCCGAGCATGTCCGAGAGCAGGTCGTGGGTCATGGGCCGGGGCGTGGAGGCGCCCTGGAGCTTCATCAGGATCGCCGCGGCCTCGGGATGGCCGATCCAGATCGGCAGGAACTTGTTGTTCTCGACGGTCTTCAGCAACACGATCGGCTGCTTGCCGACCATGTCGAAGCTCACGCCGTAGATCACCATTTCCTGCACGCGCCGCTCCTCGGTAGCTTCCCGGCAGTATACGGACGCGACCTGAAGCCTCCCGGGGGTTCGCGGCTCCGTTCCGCACTCGGACAAGCCCCTAGACTGCACGCCGTGGAGGCTGCTTCCGAGCCTGTCGAGCGGCGTCCTGACTCCGCGGACGTAGATCAGCTGAATGGTGCCGGCCCTGATGGGGCCGCCGTCGCGCTGGCACGCGGCCGCCGCTGGTCATGGCGTGCAAGCCGGCTCGAATCGGTGTGGCTCGCCTATCGCTTTCCGATCCTCGTCTATGTGAGCACGCGCGTGCTGCTGGTCGTGATGGCCGTGGTGGAGAGCTCCCTGCGCCACCACCCCCTGACCCACGAGCTCTCGAACTGGGACGGGCTCTGGTACCGCGCGGTCGCCGACAGGGGCTATCCACCCCACCCCTTCACCAACCAGACGAACCTCGGCTTCATGCCCGGTTATCCGCTGCTGATGTGGCCGCTGGGGCGGCTGTTGCTGGCCCTGGGAGTGGTCGGGACCAGTTCCGCCACCGCGATGAGCGTCGCCGGCCTGATCATCTCGGGGCTGGGCGGATTGGTGGCCACCGTGTTGGTGCTGAAGCTCGCCACGGGCTGGTGGGGAGAGTCGGCCGGGCGGCGCGCGGTCGTCCTGTTCTGCCTCTTCCCGGGGTCGGTGGTGTTCTCGATGGTCTACAGCGAGGGGCTCGCGATCCCGCTGGCGGCGGGCTGCATCCTCGCGCTGCAGCAGCGGCGCTGGCTGCTGGCGGGCATCCTCGCGGGCTGCGCGACCTCGGTCGAGCCCGACGCCCTGGTCCTGGTCGTCGTCTGCGCCGTCTCCGCGCTGCTCGAGCTCCGGCGCCGCGGGTGGCGCGACCGAGTGGCCTGGAGGAGCCTGCTCGCGCCGGTCTTGTCCGTCACTGGCGTGGCGGCGTTTGGCGCGTTCTTGTGGGCCTGGACCGGTACCCCGCTCGCCTCCTACCACGCCCAGCACATCGGCTGGAAGGAGAAGACCGACCCGCTGGCGCTGGTCCACCTGACCAAGACGCTCGCCGGACAGGTCTCCTTCTCGCACTTCGATCACCCACCGATCGACATGAACCTCGTGGTGGGGTTCTTCGGGGCGATCCTGCTCCTGGTCCTGCTGATCCTGATGGTGCGCTGCTGGCGCACGATCTCGGTCGAGGCGTGGCTGTGGACGCTGGGCATCACCTTCCTCGCCGTGACCTCGGAGTACGTCCCGCCGAACCCGAGGCTGCTGTTCACGGCCTTTCCCGCGATCCTGGTACTGGCCCGCTACGTCAAGGGCAGAGGCTTCTGGCTGCTGGCGGCCGCCAACGGGGCGCTGCTCTTGGGGTTGAGCTGGTGGACGTTTGTCGGCTACGGACTACGTCCGTAGAGCCGCCCCGCTAGCGACTCAGCAGCTCGACATTCACGGCGCTCGCGTAGCCGAACAGGCGCACCCGATGGCTCGCGTACGCGGATTCGAGGGCGGCGCGGAACGCGATGTAATGGTGGTACTCGGCGCGCGCCGCCGGAGAGCCGTGGACCCGGCCCTGGTGACTCGAGACGAACCACAGGCGTGGGCAGCGCGAGGGCAGCGCGGCCACCGTTGCCGACGTCGGCACGGTGTACTCCTCGACATAGGTCTTGACCTCGCTCCACGGTGCGGCCGGCAGCACCGATCGGGGGACGAGGCCACGCAGGTCGGTGGTGCCTCCGAAGCGGCCTGGAAGGTAGTACTGGAAGGCCATGCGCCCGTCCGAGGGGTAGAAGGCGACGCAGTCCCCGCGCTGGGCGTGCTGGACCACGAACGAGGTTGCTCCCTGCCAGTCCTCGGGCGAGACGCCGTAGCTCGGCGCGAGCTGCAGCACCCGCAGCACGATCAGCACGCCAATCGCGGCGAGCGCAAGCGCGGACGCAAACCGAGGCCGCTCCGCCCCCGGGGCACGGCCCCGGCGCGTCAGACCCCACGCCATCAGCAGCGCGGCGGCGGGCTCGCAGTAGAGCAGGTTCCGCGGCAGGAACAGCCCGGTCGCCACCCGCGACTCCGCCCAGGCGAGGACCACCGGCAGCACGAGCCACGCCAGCAGCAGTGAGGGCCCGAACGTGACCCTGCTGGCGCCATGGCGTCGCCACTCGCGCACGATCACGCCGGCGATCAGCAAAAGGCCTGCGACCGAGAGCCACAGCAGCACGAAGGTGGTCGGCGTCGAGCGGATGCTGGGTTGAAGGCCCGCGCCGGTCACGCCCTCGAGCACCTGCTCGATATCGGCAAGGTGGGGGCGCGAGACCCACGAGACCTGGCCCGAGCCCCGGGCCGTGGCGAGCAGCACCAGCGGGATCGAGAGCACGGCGACGGCAGCCACGGCCGCGATCACCGTCCAGGCGTGGCGGCGGCGCCACCACAGGAAGCTTGCGAGCTGGGCCAGCACGACGAGCGCCGCCATCAGGCTCATGTACATCGCGAGCGTGGTGCAGAGCACGTAGGCAACCCAGGCTCGGCGCGAAGCGCGCGGCCCATCCACGAGCACGACGAACGACAGCATCGACGCGCTCGCGAACGCGACCACCAGCGCATAGCTGCGCGCGCTCTGCCCCCAGAAGACGAGCGACACGCTGAGTGCGGTGAGGAGGCCGGCGACCAGCGCCGCGCGGCGGTCGAAGAGCCGCAGCGCCAGCAGCCCCGTGAGCGCGGTGGCGAAGGCGACCGCCAGCGCCGAGGGCAGTCGCAGCACTAGCAGCCCCCTGCCAAAGATGCCCACCAGCACATGCAGGAGGACGTAGTAGCCGGACATGTTGCCGCCGTCGTGAGCGATCCCGTGCCGCAGCGCCGCGCCGTGCTGGACGACGATCGTGGCGGTCGCGGACTCGTCAAAGCCGAGGCTTCTGGCGGTGATGCCGACGAGGCAGAGGACGAAGGCCAGCAGCGCCGGGACGCCGACCACGAGCACATCGCCGCGCCGTCCCTCCGAGGTCCATCGCTGCGGGCCACGCGCGCGCGAGTCCTCCGCCTGCTCCGCCCTCGGCGAGCGCCGCGCGGCCTCGGTCCCGGTCGCGATCGCGTTGCTGGTGCCGGCGTCCATGGGCGACCTACGGCCGCGACAGCAGGGCTTCGGTGCGGACCGCCGGCGAGTCGCTGTCGCCCGGCGGGCGCCTGTATCTGAGCACCTGCACGATGGCGAGCACGGCGAGCAGCACGTAAAGGATGGTCACGTACGGCGCCGCCTGGATCGGCAGCGCCAGGATCCCGTTGGGCTTGATGATCACCGCGCCCGCGATCAGGGCGAGCGGCATCGCTAGCCACAGGGGCCCCTTCCGGCATGCGGCCAGCAGGCCGAGACCCCAGCACAAATACCACGGCCAGGCCGCGGGGCCGAGGACCGCCGCCACCACCAGCAGCAGTCCCAGATCTCGGACGAGCGTCTCGCGCCGCGTCCGGTAGAGCAGCCACAGCGCGTATAGGCCGGTCAAGCCAAAGGTGATGCGCGTGAATACGTGCGCGAGCGTGTGCTGGCCGACCGCCACGCCCGCATCGTTCAGCAGTGTCGCGACCGTGTAGCCCGCGGCCGTCGCCGGCGTGATCGCCAGGTTGACCTTGTTGGGTGTCGAGAAGAGACTGCCGGAGACCCAGCTCAGCCCCACGCCGGTCCCGATGCTGACGGCCGCGATAACGACCGCGAACACGGCCAGCGCCTGGATGAGCACGCGGATGCGGTTGGCCGTGCCCTCGGTCTCGCGCATCCACACCACAGCGATGAACACGGCGCCGGCCGCGGCGGGGACCTTGACCGTCGCGCCCGCCGCGCAGATCGCGATTCCGAGCGCGGGCGAGCGCTCGAGCGCGACGAGCACGCCGAGCACCATCAGACCGACCATCAGCGCGTCGTTGTGGGCCGGCACCACCAGTTCGAACAGCACCAGCGGAGAGAGCACCATCAGCCATACGGCGCGTCGTGGCTCGCCGCCCATGCGCCGAGCCAGCCGCGGCAGAGAGAACGCCAGGATCGCGACCCCCAGGATCTCGAGCAGCCGCACGAGGATCGTGCTGAGCACGAGCTTGCCGCCGGTCGCGCTCATAAAGAGGCCCACGATCCACAGGAAGAGCGGTCCGTAGGGCGCGGTCGTCTTCTGCCAGAAAGGCGAGACCGCGTGCAGCGTGTGCGCCTGACCCAGATGTTTCAGCGCGATCGGCGGCAGCTTGTACGGGTTGTGGCCGAGGTGCAGGATCGTTCCCTGCGCCAGGTAGCTGTAGACGTCGCGGCTGAACAGGGGCGCTCCCAGCGCCAGCGGCACGCACCACAGCGCCCCGATCGCCAGCAGCACGCGCAGCGAGGGCGCCTGCGAGCGCGAGATCTGCCGGCCGAGGGCCACCCACGCGACGACCAGCGCCGCCACCCCGACATAGAAGAGCACCTCGGTGGCCCTGTGTCCGGACACGAGCTTGGGCGCGAACCACCAGAGCTGAGGCCGGGCCCCTTTGGCCGTCAGGACCACCGGGCCCGCCAGCTGGGTGCCCGTCAGCGTCAGCACGACGGAGCCCGCCAGGCCCAGCGCCCCCCACAGCCACGCGATCAACGTGGCGCGGGACCGCGGCCGGGGGACGGAGGCGTCCCTCGGCCCTCGCCGCGCAGCCGCCCGCTGGACATTTGTGGCTGTGGCATCCATGGACATGTGTTCGCGGCACCCGGCAACGGGCAATGCGCAGCCCTGACCGGCGCCACTCGAGGTGGTGACTAGCCTGATCGTAGCGGCGCTATCCCGGCACTCGCACTTTCAGCGCAGCGGGCAGGACCCGGACCGTGGCCGGAGTCCATGCAAGCTCGTCGCCGTCGGCGTAGACCGCAAAGGGGCGGTCCGCATCGAGTCGCACCGTGCTCGCCTTGCTGATGTGCACGTTCGGCTCGGCGCCGTGCGTGCCTCTGAAGACCTTGGGCGTCGCCCGGATGAAGTGAGCGCGGGAGATGTGCTCGATCGCGACCACGTCGAGCAAGCCGTCGTCAAGCCGCGCGTCGGGCGCCAGGCGCATGCCCCCGCCAAAGCGGCCCGAGTTGGCGACCGCGGCCAGATAGCCCATGTACGTCCGGCGCTCGCCGTCGAGGTCGAGCTTGAAGCGCGCCGGTTGCCAGCGGGCGAGGCCGTAGAGGGTCGCAGCGAGGTAGATCGCCCTCCCGCCCACGCGTGGGGCCGCGTTCACGATCGGAGTTACCTCCGACTCCAAACCGATCGAGGCGATGCCGACGAACAAGGCGCCGTTGACCTCGCCGGCGTCGATTCGCCGCTCGACCCCGTTGGCAATCACCTCGCACGCCTTCAGGGCATCGCGCGGAATCTCCAGCGAGGCGGCGAAGTCGTTGCCGCGTCCGCCGGGCAGGATGCCGAGCACCGCGTCGGTGCCATGGAGTGCGGCCGCGGCGATCCGCACCATGCCATCGCCGCCATAGGCGACGACTTCTTCCCCTGCCTGCGCGGCCGCCAGTGCCAGCTGCGCCGCGTGCTCGGCGGACTCGGTGGCGCTGACGTGAACATCCAGGCGCAATTCCGTGAGCCGCCGCTTCACCGCTTCGAGTCTTCTGGCCCGCAGCCTGGCGATGGCATCGGTTGCCTGCCGGCGCGGCCGCTTGCCCCCACCTGCCGTCGGGTTGAACAGGACCCGCACCCGCCGCCGCGGCCTGAACGCTTGACCCCCGGCGCTCATGGGAGCTCCGGATCGAGCGCGATCACGTCCTCGCCCACGCCCCACCCCGTAATCACCGTCGGGTACGGTAACCGACCACCCGCGGCCCTGCATCGACCGCCGGAGCCGCGCTCGACGTGACGGAAGCAAGCACGATCACCTTGAGGGACGGCCGCGTGGCCCGGTGGCGGCCGCTCGCCGCGGACGACCAGGACCGGATCGTCGCGGCTTTCGATCGGCTCAGCGAGGAGTCGCGCTATCGCCGCTTCTTCGCACCGCTGCACGAGTTGAGCGATCGGTCGCTCGATCACCTGACGGACATCGACCACCACGACCACGAGGCGGTAATTGCGCTCGACGCGGAAGCGGACGAGCTGATCGGGGTCGCCCGTTATGTGCGCAGCGAAAAGGATGGAGAGCGCGCGGAAGCCGCGGTCGTCGTCGCCGACGACTGGCAGCACCAGGGACTTGGGCATGCGCTGCTCGAGCGCCTCGCAATGCGGGCGCGGGAGGAGGGGATCTCGCGCTTTACGGCTGTGGTTCAGGCCGACAACCGCCGCGCGCTGGAGCTGTTATCGGAAATCGGTCCCACCACCCGTTCGCTCGAGGGGGACCTGGTCGAGCTTGACATCGAGCTCCCGGAGGAGCGCATCGGGCCGGGGCTCGCCGCGGCGCTCAGAGCCGCGGGCGCGTCTGTGTTCGGCGTACGCCCGCTCTCCGAGCGGCTCTCGAAGGCGGCGCGGGAGTGGTGGGAGGCTCGACGGCTGAGCGGCTAGTGCTCGTACGTGCCGATGACCCGTGCCTGCTCGATCACGTGGTCTTCGATCCGCTCGAGCAGCGCACGGCGGTCGAGGCCCGGCTCCAGCTCGAGCTCATCGTCGAGCGCGTAAACCCAGAAGTAGTAATGGTGAGGGCCGTGCCCCGGGGGCGGAGCGGGCCCCATGTAGCCGCTTTCGCCCATCGAATGGGTGCCCTGCACCAAGCCGTCCTGGGCGCCTTCCGGCAGGCCATTCGCATCTCCCGGGATTCCGTAGGCCACCCAGTGCGTGAAGCCGTCCACCAGTGGCGCGTCGGGATCGTGCACGACTACCGCAAACGATCGTGTTCCCTCGGGTGCGCCCGTCCACTCGAGCGCCGGTGAGACATCCTCTCCGTCGCCGGTGTGGCGCTCGGGGATGCGCTTATGGCCATCGAAGGCCGACGATTTGATGCGTAGGTCCGCGACATTGAGCTCTTGAGGCATGGGCTGACGGTACCCGCTGGAAGGGCGATGAATCAAGAGCCGCGCGCGGCCGACGCCGGCAAGACCGCCTCTCGTCCCGGGGCATGCCCTGCAAGCGGCAGGCGTACCGTGAAGGAGGCGCCGCCTCCGGGCGCGTTGGCCGCGACCACCCGACCGCCGTGGGCCTCGACGAACGCGCGCACGATCGAAAGCCCCAGCCCGGCGCCCCCTGCACCCCGTTCCCGCCCTGGATCCGCCCGCCAGAAGCGTTCGAACAGCTGCTCGGGCTCATCGCCGGGGAGGCCCCTGCCGTGATCACGGACCTCGAGCAAGGCGCTGCCGCTCTCAGCCCCGACGTGGATCTCGACCGGCGTCCCGGAGGGCGTATGCACGAGCGCGTTGCGCACCAGGTTGGCGATCACCTGTTGGAGCTGGGAGGAGTCGCCCATGACCGCCACCGGCCCGGGCGAGGAGAAGTCGACCCTGCGCTCAGGGGCCGTGACGCGCGCATCCTCGGCCGCGTTGGCCGCCAGCTTGGACAGATCGACAGGCTTGCGCTCCGCGGCCGGAATTTGGTCGAGGCGAGCAAGCGTGAGCAGGTTCTCCACCAACTCACCCATGCGCTTGGCCTCATCCTCGATCCTGCGCATCGACGCAGCCGCATCGTCGGGTGACCTGCCGGCGCCGAGACGGTACAGCTCCGCATAGCCGCGGATCGCGGCCAGGGGAGTGCGAAGCTCGTGCGAGGCGTCGGCCAGGAAGCGCCGCAGGCGGTTCTCGCTCGCCTCGCGCGCATGGAAGGCCTTCTCGATCTGCGTGAGCATCGCGTTCAGGGCGAGGCCGAGCCGGCCCACCTCGGTGTGCTCCCTGGCCGGCGTCACGCGCTGAGAGAGATCGCCCGCCGCGATCGCGCCAGCGGTGTGCGCGATCCGGTCCAGCGGACGCAGTCCCAACCGCACCACCCACCAGGCGAGCGCGGCGAGCGCGACCAGCACGGCAGCGATGACCAGCACCTCGACGATGAACAGTCGATTGAGGGTCTGAAACACGTCCGTGAGCGGGATCGCGATCAGGGTGGTGCCGGGTTCATCGCCCGTGGCTTTGGCAAGGACGCGGAAGCTCGTGCCATTGGATGAGCCGACGGTGATCGGCTTTCCCAGCGGGATGTGCGCCGGGAAGCTCGGCATCGGATACTTCTCTCCGTTGCTCACCACCCGTCTGTACAGCAGGTTCCCGTTGCCGTCGTAGCGATAGCCCCACGTGCCCGCGGGGACCGTTACCGGGAGAACCCCCGCCGGCGAAGGCTTGGCAGCCGAACAGCGGCGGCGCGGTGTCAGGGACATTGAGGCCGTGGCAATCGAAATAGCGGTCGATGAATCCAAACCCGGCCGGCGCGTCCTGATCGACGCGCTGCAGCAGGAAGGAGCGCTGCTCCGCGTAGGTGATCGCGGCCAGCGTGATCAGCCCGGCGGCGGCGAGTGCGAGCAGCCCGAGGATCAGACGGGCACGCAGCGACATCTGTTAGCCCTTCGGCAGCCGTAGCGAGTAGCCGACACCGCGGACGGTGTGAATCAGAGGCGGCCCTTCGGCGTCGATCTTCTTGCGCAAATAGCTGATGTAGGTCTCGACCACGCGGCTGTCACCGCCGAAGTCGTAGTTCCAAACGTGGTCGAGAATCTGGGCTCGTGTGAGCACCCGCTTCGGATTGAGCATCAAGAAGCGCAGCAAGCGGTACTCGGTGACGGTCAGATCGATCGTCCGCCCGTTGCGCGTCACCTCATGGGTGTCGTCATCGAGTTCGAGGCTGTCGAAGGTCAGTCGATTGGAGTCCTCCTGCGCATGCCCCGTTCGCCTCAGGATCGCCCAGATTCGAGCCACCAGCTCCTCCAGGCTGAACGGTTTCGTGACGTAGTCGTCGCCCCCCATCGTGAGCCCGCGGACCTTGTCCTCGGTCGTGTCCCGCGCGGTGAGGAAGATGATCGGCAGCTCCGTCCGTTGCGAACCCAGCCGCCTGGCCACTTCGAACCCCTCCATGTCGGGCAGCATGATGTCCAGCAGCATCAGGTCGGGACGGAAGTTGGACGCGGCGTCCAGCGCTTGCTGGCCATCTGCCGCGATCTCCACCTCGAAGCCGTGATAGCGCAAGGCCATCGAGATCACCTCGAGGATGTTCGGCTCGTCGTCGACCACGAGCACGCGCTTTCTGCCCACCGCGTTCGCGTCCATGTGAGGAGTCTCGCGCAGAAGTCTGAGAGTTTGCTGAGTCTTCAGGCGCCGGATCCGGTCGCCGTCGGTTCCGCCGACCCTCCCGTCCCTATAAGCTCGCCTACCGAGGAAGCGCCCGCGGCGCGCACTTTGCGTGCCAAGTCCCGGTTGACGCGCGCCGGCCACCCGGGCCCCTCGTAGACGAAGGCGGTGTACGCCTGCACGAGCGTCGCGCCGGCGAGGATCCGCTCCCACACGTCGTCCGCGCTCGCCACGCCGCCCACCGAGACCAGCACGAGCCGGTCTCCCGAGGCCAGACGTAGGCAGCGAAGCGCGTTCAGTGCCTTGGCTCGCAACGGGGGCCCGGAGACTCCTCCCCCTTCGATCGACACCGCGTCGGGGTCTCTGAGTCCGCTGCGATCGACTGTCGTGTTCACGGCGATGATGCCTTCCACACCCAGTTCGACCGCGAGCTCCGCCAATGCGGTGAGCTGCTGGTCGTCGAGGTCGGGGCTCAGCTTCAGCAGCAGCGGACGCTGGCAGCCGATCGCGGCAAGCTCCGCGCGCACATCGGCGACGAGCGCGCGAAGCTGGTCGGGGTTCTGCAGTGCGCGCAACCCGGGCGTGTTGGGGGAGCTCACGTTGAGCGCAAGGTAGTCGGCCATCGAAGCGAGTCGCCGCACCACGGCCCGGTAGTCGCCCGCGGCCCCATCGAGCGGAACCGACATCGACTTGCCTACGTTCACCCCCACGACCGGGCGCCGCTTGCGGATCGAGAGTTCTTGCGCGACCGCCTCCGCGCCCGCATTCGGGAAGCCCATCTTGTTGACGAGCGCGCGGTCGCGGACGAGCCTGACCAGTCGTGGTGGCGGGTTGCCGTCCTGGGGCCGCGGGGTGACGGTTCCAACCTCGACGAAGCCGAACCCGAGCGCCCCCAGCCCCTGGAACCAGCTCGCGGATTTGTCCAGCCCGGCCGCCACGCCGAGCGGCGTGGGGAATGTGATCCCGAGAGCCTGTACCTCCAGGGACCCCGGTGTCTCACCCACAAACCTCTCGATCAGCGCGCGTGTGAGCGGCATCCTGATCGCGCGGCGCAGTGCGGAGCTGGCGAGCGCGTGGGCGCGCTCGGGCGGGAGGTGGCGCAGGATGAGGCTGAAGAAGAGCTGATACATGCCTGGCGCGCGACGCGCGCGTCTGGTCAGGCGGTGAGGCGGCGGGCCATCGAGCCTACTGCCGCTCTCGGCGAGTGCGCGGCAAGCTTCCCGCGGCGTCTGTGGAGCGAGCAGGTATCGAGGTCGTATCCGTACGACGTCAGCTTCCAGTTCCCGCGTTCCTTTGCCAAGCTCACTTCTCTGATCGCCCTCGCCACAGCGGTGCGACTCACCGCTACATGGGCCCTGGTGCGACCCTCCGTGACCACAATCGTGGAGTAGAGCAACTGCGATTGATCGTGGTTCGCGTTGATCACCCGATTAGGCAAACAGCGCGAAAACATGCCCTGACAGCTGACGCGCGCGCGCTTGGCCTTGATCAGCGCCGAGCGTGTGTGCGGGTCCAGCAAGCGGCACGCCCCCTGGTAGTTGCCCTCGGCAATCTGGCTC
Organism: uncultured Solirubrobacterales bacterium; assembly: GCA_963823315.1. Lineage (GTDB taxonomy): Bacteria > Actinomycetota > Thermoleophilia > Solirubrobacterales > Solirubrobacteraceae > Palsa-465. The sequence goes on from CAWGLB010000006.1 coordinate 168,895, forward strand.
AGGTAGCTGCTGACGATGTTGTAGGGGCCGGGCGGAACGGAGTTCGATTCGCACCCGGCCGCCCCTCCTGCAGCCGCCAGCGCGGCGCCGATCATCAACACGGACGCGCTGGAGCGCGGCTTCGCTAGCAGTTCGCGTCCCCACATGGCGCGTCACCATCGTATACCATTTCGCTGGTGATTCGAGGGCTCGTGCGCCCCGCCCGCAGGCGACGCTCGCAAGCGCGCGTCGCCGCTTCGTGGGTACGAAGAAGTCGGAGCTCTGCCCTTGTCCTGGTGCTATGCCTCGCTCCCGCCGCATGCGGAGGCGGTGGTGGGAAGGCCGGGCACCACAGCACCGTCGCGCGGGTCTGCGCGAGTGCTCAGCGGGCTGCCAGGCCCTTGCTGGGCGCCGGGGTCACGGTCCGCGCAACTACGCCTCAGGCGACCTATATCCAGTGCCAGCTAGACGGACGCGGCGTCCATGTGGACGCCATCGCCCAGGCGACGGCCGTGGCCTGGACCGAGTACGACACCACCACCGTGCACCAAGCGCAGGCCTACGGCGGCGCGGGGCACCACCAGCCCGGGCAGCTGCCGCATTCGGTACCGGGCCTGGGGGGCAACTCAACATGGATCCCCGCGGAGCAAGAGCTGGTCGCGACCAACGGCACGGAGTCCCGCGGCGGCAGCTACCTGACGGTGACCATCACCCGTCACTCGCGACACGCCCCGGCGAGCGTGGCGGTCGCAGCGGCCGTGGGACGCGCGATGCTCGCGACCGCCCCCCGCGGGCCCAGCCCCGGGGCACCTCCCAACTGAGCATGGCGTCGACCTCGACGGACCCGGTACTGGAGCTCCAGCCGGCCGATCGTGAACCGGCGCCGAAAGAGCTCGCGCTCGTGCAGGCTTTCGCCAACACCTTCTGGGACCTCCGGCGGGGCGTTCCGGAACTGCTCAGCACCCCCCAGGTGCTGTCCGAATGGCTGCGGACGCGCGGATTGCTGGCCGGCGGCGTCCGGCTGGACGAGGCCGATCTACGACGTGCCCTTGAGCTGCGGGCCGGGATCCGAGCGCTCCTGTTCGCAAACGTGGGTGAGCCGGTGGACGAGGGCGCCGTCGCCGGACTCAATCGTGCCCTGGAAGGTGTCTGCCTCCAGGTGCGCTTTCGCGCCAGCTCCCCCCTGAGCTTGCGCCGGCGAGTCGCGACTTCGACGGGGCCCTCGCGGCGATCGTGGGAGACATGGTGGTGGCGCAATTCGAGGGAGGCTTCGAGCGCCTCAAGGCGTGCCCGGGACCGGAATGCGGATGGGCCTTCTACGACGCGAGCCGCAATCTCGCGGGCATGTGGTGCTCGATGTCGATTTGCGGCTCGCGCGTAAAAGCACGGGAATATCGGCGGCGCCGGCGGCGCGCCTGAGTCTCCTGCGAAGGGAGGCTCGGGCGCTATGGGGCACGCCCTACGAACGGCCCGAATCGCTGCGGCCGGGCGCTCAGCCCTGCTCGACCAGCGGACGCACCTCCACCCCGCCGCCGAGTCGCGCCGCCGGAATGCGCGCCGCCAACTCGAGCGCCTGGTCGAGGTCGTCGGCCTCGAAGAGGTAATAGCCGCCGAAGACCTCCTTGGTGTCGGCATACGGGCCGTCGGTCGTCAGCGCCCGCCCGTCCTGGACGCGAACCGTGGTCGCGGTTTCGACCGGCTGAAGCTGCCCACTGCCGAGGCAGCGAGAGTCATTCGCCAGCGCCACGTACTCGGAGAAGACGGATTTGTATTCGTCTTCGGGAAGCGCCTCGTGGGACCCCGGCTTGCTGTAGATCAACAGTGCGTACTTCATCTAGACCTCCTGCGATAGGGAACTGATCATGCCCTAGACGAACGGGGCTCGGGCGTGGGGACAAGCCCTGGCCGTTTAGCTCCGGGGCGATCGCGCCGGCCGCCCTCCGACGGTTCGCTGTGGGCTCGCGCCGGCCAGCCTCGACGGTTCGCTGTGGGCTCCGCGCTGGCATCGAATCTGTCCGCACCAACCATTGACATGCAGCCAGGTGGCTGCCTATCCTAAGTACGCACCCAAATGGCTGCCTATTCCCAAGACATGGACGCCGTCTTCCGAGCGCTTGCCGACCCCGGCCGCCGCCGGCTACTCGACAGTCTCAACGAGAACAACGGCCAGACCCTGCGGGACCTGTGCCGCGGCATGGGCATGGCCAGGCAATCGGTGAGCAAGCACCTCGCGGTACTCGAGCACGCCGGACTGGTCACGACCTTTTGGCGTGGCCGGGAGAAGCTCCATTACCTCAATGCCGCCCCGATCGGGGAGATCTCCGAGCGGTGGATCAATCACTACGACCGCGCCCGGGTCCGCGCGCTGTCGGACCTTAACCGAGCCCTGGAGGGCCACATGGACAAACCATCATTCCTCTACACGACCTACATCCGCACAACGCCAGAGCACCTCTGGCAGGCGCTCACTGATCCCAGCTTCACCGAGCGCTACTGGGGCTGCGCCTTCGAGTCGGATTGGCAGACCGGCTCGACCTTCATCCTGCACCAGCAGGGAATGACAATCGCCGACCCCGGGCAGGTCGTGCTCGAATCCGATCTCTATCGCCGCCTGTCGTACACGTGGCACACATTTACGCCGGAGTGGCGGGAGTGGGCGGGCCGCGAGATCGGGTTCAGTGAGGAGTTCCTCGCCAAGGTCGCGGCCGAACCGCGGTCTAGGGTCGTGTTTGAGTTCGAGGAAATGGGCGACACGGTCAAGCTGACCGTCGTCCACGAGGGCTTCGAGCCCGGTAGCGCCGTGCTCGAGACCGTGAGTCAGGGCTGGCCGCACATCCTCTCCAACCTCAAAACGCTGCTCGAGACAGGCGCCACCTTGCCGGTCGGCGAGGCCCCCGCGGAAGCGACCTTGCAAGCGTCGGAGGGATGAGCCGCGCCGGCGTATCCGCGTCGGCTTAGCCGGAGGCCTCGGGCCGCGGCGCCTCATGGCGTCCGCTTATCCCGGGGCCTCGGGCCGCGGGACCTCACGGCGTCCGCTTATCCCGGGGCCTCGGGCCGCGGCGCCTCACGGCGCCGGATCCGAAAGTGTTCCTGCAGCTGGTAATGCGCGATCAGCGCCGGGGTGGCGACGAGCAGGAAGTTGAACACGCGGTACGCGACCACCGCCGCCAACGCCGGAGCCAGCGGCTCGCGCACCCAGTAGAGCGAGAACGTCATCAACACCTCGGTGACCCCCGCGCCTCCCAGCGGCAGCGAGCGACGAGTGGCGGCGTAGCCCGTGGCGTACGCGATCACGACCTTGCCGAAGCTCGGATCCAGTCCGAAGGTACGCAGGCCGCCGTAGAACGCGGTGATGTCCGCAGCCCAGTACAGGCCCGTGCCGAGCCACGCCCCCCAGTACTCGCGCGGCGCGGTCACCATCGTCCTCAGCACACCGAGCCCGTCGAGCACATCCGCTAGCCATTCGCGCCGGATCCCCCTGATCCGGCACAACCGCTCGGCTCGGTCAGGGACACTTGCCCAGATCGCCAGCGCGAAGCCAATCGGCACGGCGATCGCCCACGGCCACAGCAATGACGGCATCACGTCAGCGCCGGTGGCGAGAAGCACGATCGACACCACGCACGCCGTCGGCGCCAATACGAGCCACTCGAGCCCTCCCAGTGCCAAGACCCGAACGCGGGCGCTGTGCTCATCCTCGTGCAGCGCCTCGAGGGCTTCACGGTCGACGCCGAAGCCACCCCCAATCGAGAACGGCCCAAACCCGGCAATGACCACGCGGGCCACCAGCGGCAGTGTGAGCGCCGGGTGACCGTGGACCCGCGCCACCGATCGATAGGCGAGCATGTAGGCCGGATAAGCGAGCAGCTCGGCGAACGCGGTCAGGGCGATCCAGCCGGGGTGGACGCTGCTGAAAGCACGTCCAACCTTGTCCGCACTCGTCAGACGAGCGATCAGCAGCACCGCGACGCCGGCGATGATGGTGGCCACGGCGGAGAGCAGAATCGGTCGTTTCCGCAGCGGCCCACGCACGAGCGCGACAATAGGGATCGCGCCTAGGTGGTGTGTGCGGTTGTCCTGAGGGACGGCCGAGGGGGCCCCTCTCAGTGCGTTGCCACGCCAAGCAGGGCGGCGCCCGCGAGGGCGAGCGCCACGCCGGCCAGCTGGGGTGCCCCGGGTCGCCGTCCCTGTAGCGCGACACCGAGCGCGATCGTCGTCAGGGGATACAGCGATGAGAGCGCCGAGACGATGCTGAGCGCTCCGAGGCGGGACGCGGAGGCGTACGCCAGATCGCCACCGATCCCGCCCACGGCGGATAGCACGAGCGCCGGCAGCTGCGGCCGACTCGGCAGACGCCGTGGCAGCGCTCTGCCCTGGCCGGCCAATGCAGCCAGAGCCGCGGGGACGAAGGTGCTGAAGTCGACGATCGCCGCCGCCCAGTATGGATCGGCACGACCCGCAGCGTGCAGCGAGGCCAGGGCCACGCCGACTCCCGTAGCCGCGCCGACGCAGAGCAGGGCTCGGCGACGCACAGGGCGCCGCACTCCCGGCTGGGCGCGATCCCTTGGTGTGGCCGCGCTGATACCGCCGCCAATGAGCGCAAGCAGCATGCCCGCTGCGAGCGTCAGGTCGAGCCGGTCGCCCCCCGCGAGCCCCGCGATCACGGCGAAGGCCGCCCCGAAGGCCCCCACCGGGGCGGTGATCAGAGCGTCCCCTTCGCTGATCGCCATGTAGATGAGCCGTAACTCGAGCGTGACGCCCAAACCGGATAGACCCGCGAACAGCAGCCGCGGGTTGTCGGGCAGCGGGACCCCACGGGCCACGAGGACCGGCACGAGGACCACCAGGCCCATCAGCTGCGAAACGGCGAGAACCACGAACACGGGCGTGCGTCGCCGCGCGGAGCCGCCGAAATAGTCCGCCGCACCCCAACCAAGCGCTGCGGTAACGGCCAAGAGGATCGTCATCACGTTGTCCCTTTGTCGCGTTGCACCAGCAAACCTCGTCTTGCCGGAACCATACACCAGCAAACCATTATTTGCTGGTACACTGGGTCCGTGCAGACGCTGGAGGAACTCGCCTTCGTGGGCGGACATCCCGCGCTCGACTTCGTGAACACGGCCGAGGAGCGAGGGCACCCCGAGGCCGGTGACGTGTTGCACGTCACCGCGGACCTTCGCCGCTGGGGCCAGCGCTATGGCCTGCTCTCGACCGACGCGCGCCTCGACCGAGGGGAGCTGCGGCGAGCCCTCGAGGCGCGCGAGCTGCTCTACGCGCTCTTCGACGCGATCGCCGGCGGCGGGCGGCCCCCCGAGCCAGAGCTCGAGCGCCTCGGTGAGCTCGGCGCGGCCGCGTACCGCGCGGGAACTCTGGCGAGAGCCCCAACTGGGAAGGTCACTTGGCGCTGGCCCGATTCAGAGCTCTCGACCGTGCGCCACATCGCGGTCACCGGCGCCCTCGATCTCCTGCGCGACGATCGCATCCAACGGCTCAAGCAGTGCCCCGGCGAGCACTGCGGCTGGTTCTTCCTCGACACCACCAGACGCGGCAACCGCCGCTGGTGCTCCATGAGCGAGTGCGGCCAGGAGCTGAAAGCCGCCCGCCGCCGTCAGCGCCGCCGGCAGACGACGGCCTGAGGAGTGGGCGATCCAGGACTCGAACCTGGGACCTCTTCCTTATCAGGGGTGCGCGGGGGTGGGCGAGTGAGGGTCGGATGTGGGGAATTGCAGGTATTCCGGGTTTTACGGCCGCTCGTGAGGGTCGGCGTGGAAGGTCGATTGGCGAATCAGGCTTCCACAGGGCTTCCACGGCGCCTGCCAGTACTTGAACTTCGACCTCAGCCCACCCTCAGTGCGCGACCGGCCGAAGCGCACCTCGTCAGCGCCTCGCGGCCAGCAAGCCCAGCCCATCGAAGCTCCAGCCTGCGGCTGATGCGCCACCTCCTCGCGGACTTGGGTGACCGCGGCGAGGACTGGAACGTGCCGGGAATCTTGCACGGCCTGCTTGAAGATCGGACACCTCGGGAGTACGATCACCCGGCGGCCGGGAAACCGGTCGATTTTGATGGGTCCCCGCTTGGGGACCCTTTTGTTTGAGGGCGCCCACGGAACGTACGAATCGCGCCCGAGGCTGATCCTCCGACAGTCGAGCCGTTCACGGCCCCGGCTATACTGAACTCGTCGGCGAACCGCCGACGGTTGTTGATGAGCTCCCAGTTGGGGGCTCGTTTGGATTTTGGAGCTGCGTGGACCGAAGCGCGATCTTCGTGGATGCGGGCTATCTGCTCGCCGAGGGCGGTCGGCTGATCTGTCGGACCACGAGTCGCCCAGCCTTCAGTTGCGACTACCGATCGCTGACGACGAGCGTCGCCGACTGGGTTCGAGACCACAGCGGGATGGCGATTCTGCGGACGTATTGGTACGACGGAGCGGCCGGAGGTGTGCCCACCGCCGACCATGAACTCATCGGCGGGTTTCCGTATGTGAAGGTCAGGCTCGGTCGCGTGATCCGCGGCGAGCAGAAGGGCGTGGACGCGCTGATCTACCGCGATCTCATGACGCTTGCGCGTGAGCGCGCGATTGCAGGTGCGTACCTCATCTCTGGGGACGAAGATCTGCGCGAGGGAGTCATCGCGGCGCAGGACATGGGAGTCCAGGTCGTGCTTCTCGGGGTGCCAACGCGGCAGCGCACAAACCAGTCGGCGGCCCTGATCCGCGAGGCCGACGAACATGTAGTGCTGCCACAGGAGTTTTGGGATCCGCACTTTGAACTCCGGCAGACCACGCCACAGCGGGAGAAACCCGCCTCCCCGTCCGAGACTGGGCCAGCGGAAGCGCAGACAGCCGGTCGTGCGTTTGCGGTCAACTGGGTCGCGAGCTCAACCGTCGACGACGTTGCCGAGCTGTTAGAGCAGTTCCCTCGCATCCCACGCGAACTCGACATGGCACTGCTGGTCGAGTGCGAGAAAACACTCGGGCCGCTGAGGGAGCGACAGGATCTGAAGCGTGAGGTTCGTGGGGCGTTTTGGAGCGCAGTCAGGGAGCACCGCAGCAGTCATCCTGACAGGGCGTAATCATCCCGGCCCATTCGGCAAGCTGCCGGTCGCCCAATTCCTCCACCGGCGCGCCCTCCTCGTCTGAGACGTAGACGACGACGTCGTGCACGCTGGTCCCAGGCCATTCCAGGGCGCTCCGAACGCTCTCGCGCGCGATGTCCGCGTCCTCGAACGTGCCGAGGATGCTGACGACTTCGAAGATCATTTCGCCTCGCAAAACGGTAACCGGTCCCCACCTCGTGGGCGGAAACCTGAGCCCGGCGAACGGGCGCCGACTCGGGACCAAGCCTCGCTATCACGGGCTCCGGACCAGGCGGCTGACGCTACTCGGGCTTCGGCCGCTCGAGCGCGACGCGAAGCGCTCCGGAATACTCGGCCACCATCCGCGAGCGGCGCATTGACCGGCGCCGCGCGTCCGCGATCTCTCGCACGTAAACGACGCGCGTCACAGTGGCGTCCTTGTGTCCGAGCAGAAACGCTACTTCGTCCACGCTCTCTCCCGCCAGCAGGGCCCTTGAGGCCACCGTATGCCTGAACGAGTGCATACTCGGCAGCGATCCGGCCGGCACGGGGATGGGTCGCCCGTCGCGGTCGACCTGGTGAAGGATCGGAAACGTCGGTCGCCCACGCCCATCCGTTGCCCGCTCCTGCGCCTTTCGCAATGATCGCTGCACGTTCCGCTGCCCGAGCGGCCGGCCGGAGCGAGTGGCGAACACGAAGGCGTCTGGACTCGTATCTGCCCGGGCGAGTTTGTGCCGCGCAAGAAGAAGCGCCAGCTCACGCGGGATCGGCACCGTCCGCGCAGACCCGTCGGTCTTGGTCGGCCGACGGTTGCCCTTCCGGTCGACCTGCCACCCGAAGACCAGCTCGGCATCGTCCAGGTCATCGAGGCGCACGTCGGCCCAGGCGAGCCCACACAGCTCGGACATGCGGGCGCCAGTGAGAGCCGCGACCGTAAACATGGTCCGGTACGGCTCGGTGCAAGCACCGATCGTCTGCTCGATCTGCTCGGGCGTGAAGATCGGCCGCCGCTTTGCCAACGACACCTTCGGCCGCTCTGATGCCAGCATCAGACTCGTCGGATTCCTGCCAGTCCATCCGAGGCGACGCGCTGCGAACTTGTAGATCCGGCCGGTCACGCCGAGCGCGACCGCGATCGTCGCCTCACTCTTGCCCTGCACACGCATTTCACGAACCAGCGCCGCCAGATCGTCGGCCGTGATCCTGTCCAACCTCCTTCCTCCGTACCGCGGACGCAGATGCTGGTCCAGGACGACCCGATACTTGGCCTGCGTTGACTGCCGCAGGTCGAGAACAGGACCACCAAGCCATAGGTCCGCCGCTTCGCTGAATCGCAGACGCGAGTCTGGGGCCACCATCTCACCGCGGCCCTTGCGCGCGAGCAGTTCGTCGCGGAGCTTGCGTGCGGCCATGATCCCGCCGTCGACGGTCCGCCACCGCTGAATGCCGGCGGCGTCTTTGAAGCCGACCTCGAGAACGCCGGTCGGTCGACGGTAGATGTTCCGCTCGACGCGGATCCGCCGTGGCTTGTCGCTGGAATTTGTCATGACATGACCCTCAGCCGGCCTCGGGCAGCCTTGCTTGAGCAACGCCAATCATCGAGTTCGTCACGGCGGAAGTAGAGCTTGCAGCCAGGACCGTCCTGGTGGACGGGAACTGCGCGCTCGGCAGCAAGCTTGCGGAGTGTGTCGCGGTGGAGGCCGAGGTACTCGGCCGCCGCTCGTGCGTCCATCCATTCGTCGGCCGGCTGGCTCATAACCGCGGCCCGCTCCATCAACCGATCGACGACGAGATCGGCAAGTCTGATGAGCACGCGATCAAGTGCGGCCAGATCGAGCCCGTCGGCCATCTTCGGCCTCGGCATCCGGTCACGTGGACCCGGATCAATTGAGCAGAGCTGCGCTGCGCTCCAGAGAAGAGCTGCTCCGCGGTGGCGTACGCTGTCATCGTCGGGACCTCCTCTTCAGGTCTCGGCCGGGCCTCGGGGTGTTGCAGCACCGCCGGGGCCGCGTTATCTCTTACGTGAGTAGGATAGCGGATGGCTCGGACGGAATGTTCCAAGCGTAGGGTGATGCCACGGCCGGTTGTAAGGTGGATCTAATGGGACGCAGGGTTGACGTCGACGATCTCATCGACACGCAAGAGGTCGCTCGCATCCTCTGCCTCTCGCATCGGAACACCGTGAGCGAGTACCTCACGCTCTACGAGGACATGCCACGCCCCATTGTTGACCTCGGCCGCGGGCGGTCGAGGCTTTGGCTACGGCAGGAGATCGAGCGGTGGCGCGCTCAGCAGGTCGCCGCGGGTCGCACACGTCGGCGTCGCCGAACGGCGGCTTGATCCTGCTCGGACGTATTCCGAGACTCAAACAGCTTCCAAAATCGAGCCAGCGATTGCCTCCGCCACGTATGTCAAAGACCCGCGTCAGGACGAGGCAGGATCGTCGCTCGCGAAACGGCTGACGCTGGCGGCGCCAGCAGCCGCCCGATGGCGCTGCCGGAATCTTCTGCTGATCGTCCAAGCCAACGCTCAGGTGTGCTGCTGCTTTGGCCCGCGGAGCGTCTTCACCTCAGACCAAGCGAGGTACCGCCGTCGCGCAGACCTACCCGATCTTCCCAGAGGCCTCAGTAACGCCGAGTCGTTGCCGCTGCTTCGCGTTGAGAGCGTTCGGGGGTACCACGAGGGTGGAGAAGTTGAGGTCAGGGCTGTTCATGACGGACTGGAGGCGAGTGTCCGCGCCGTCAAAGTACAGAGGGCGGGCGGCGAGGCTACGCGCATTGACGAGGTAGGTGGCCGAGAGTGCGCCGGTGAGGAGCTGCCGGCCACCCGGTAGCCATTGGGCCCAGGCCGCGTCCTCGGTGGTGACCATCTTTACCTTGGGGTCGAGCCGCAACGATCCAGTGGTGGTGTCTATGAGCGCGAGTTCGGAGTAGGGCGTGCGGAACGGGTCGGAGGCATTGTTGGTGTTGACGAAGGTGGCAAGCTCGCCCCCGTAGGGCGAGAAAGCGCCCCCTGTGAACCCCCAGCGGTTCGGGCTGGGGACCTTCACAGTCTTGCCGGTGGCGGTGTTGGTGATGGCGAGCGGGCAGCCCGAGCCGAACGCTCGGCGGTGCTCGGCGCACCGTGGCACCCAAGCCACGAGGCTGTAGCGCGCCGTCGGCGCTGTGTAGACGGCGAGCGCGAGGTCATCGCTTGCCCCGAGCGGCCGGACGCCGCTGCCGGGACGCCAGACCCCCAGGAGCAGCGGCGTCCCGGTGTGGGGCGACTTCCAGGTGTGGGCCACAAGCAGACCGCCGGCGACCGGGCGCGCGAGGTAGGCGTCTGCAGTCCAACCCGCCGGCAGCGCCAGCCGCCGGACCACTCGCAGAGTGCGGGCGTTCAGCTCCAGAAACCCGCTCGAACCTTGGTCCACGTACAGCCTGGCGCCGCCGGGGCTCACTATGACGGCAAGCCCCCGGGTGACGACAATCGTCTTCCCGGTAGCAATGTCAAGGCTTCGCACCTTGCCGTAGCCGTCGGACCACAGAAGGCGCCCACGATCCTCGACCACGGGACCTGCAGCGAACGATTGCCTCGATGAAAGGGCAGCTATCTGCATCTGGCGTCGCGTCGCCAGGTCGCCGAGATGGACGCCCCCGGCGTAGTCGCCCCAGGCCACCACCACGGAAGGGGGGCGCGCCGTTCTGCTCGGCGCACTTGCCCCCAGGGGGGAGCGGGGCCGGCTTCGGGCCCTCGGGCCGTCCCGGCCTGCAACAGCCACCGCCACGACCGCACCCGTGACGGTGACGACAGCGAGGGCCAGCGCGGCCCTGCGCCAGCGCCCCCGTCGGCGGGCTTCGGGGATGATGGCCTCGGGGTCCGCGCGAGCGGCTGGTGCCTCCGCCCGCGCCGGGTGCTCGAGAAGTTTCATCCTCCCTCCCCGCCCGGGAAGCTCTCCAGCAGCGCGGCCAGGTCGGCCCGACGGTAGCCGTTGCGCCGACCGAGCTCGACGAGCCGGCTCATCGCCTCGATGACCTCCGTCCGCTCGGGCGTGCCGGCGACGCGGATCGCCCGGCCCCGTCCGACCTCCAACAAGCCTTGATCCCGCAGCAGCCGGAGCGCCCTTAGGACCGTGTTGGTGTTCACGCCCAGAACGGCGGCGAGGTCCTTCGCCTGGGGGATGCGATCGCCCGGGTGCGCCTCTCCCTCGGCGATCGCCCTACGCAGCTCAACTGCCACCTGTTCGTGGAGCAGCGTGGGGTCATTGCGGTTGACTGCAGCCAGCCGTAGGCGGGCTTCTTGCGTGCTGGCTGAGCGCCTCGCCATAACGCTAGTAACCATAGCGTCACATATGTAGAAGCGCAAGGGCGATAGCGCGACGCGCACCCGCTCGCTGTCTGCAGCGTCGACTCTATTCTCGCGAACGATGCTCGCGCCTCGTCCGGACGCGCGAATCGCGTCGGCGCCCGGTAGCTATCTCTTGCCTCATCACGCACCGGCGCCGCCGCGGTACCTGGCGATTGCGAGCGGCATCCGGCCGCTCGAATCGCCAGGTCTTTGCAGTACAGGCCGGGACGAAGTCGCTCGATCGAGTTGAGGAAGTCGGGGATGTCCGCATGCGCGGCCTGGAATCGCGCTTCCAAATCGCTTCCATAACGCCCGCCCGGCGAGCCGCCGACGCCCCACGCTAGCCCACAAACCAGCCCATTTCCAGGGCAAACCCCAGTGGGCGATCCAGGACTCGAACCTGGGACCTCTTCCTTATCAGAGAAGCGCTCTAACCGACTGAGCTAATCGCCCGAACGCCCGCCGCCTGCGTCGCGGGCGCAGGAGCGGCCTGTCCAGATCCTAACGCGGGACCGATGGCGGCGACACGGGGTCCTCGCCGGGGCGCTCGGCCAGCCCCAGCGCGTCATCGCCGGGGCGCTCGGCCAATCCCCGCGCGTCCTCACCGAGGCGCTCGGCCAGCCCCAGCGCGTCCTCGAGGGAGGCGAAGTGGAGGTGGGCGCGGTAGCCCCCGGCGGCCGCCGTCACCTCGACGCCGCACCCAAGCGCAGCCCCGAAGGCTTCCGAGATCCGCTCGATCGCGGCCTCTTGGTCCGGGTGCAGCTTCGGCCGCATGCGACGGATCCTCACCTCGGGCTCCGCCGATTCTCGCGCGCGCCGCTCGAGTTCGCGCACCGACCAGCGGTGGGCGGCGGCCTCGCGCGCCAGACGCCGGCGCACGTCGTGCTCGCGGCTCAACAGCAGGGCACGGCCATGGCCCTCGGTGAGCTCGCCGCTCTCGATCAGCTCGAGTGCTTCGTCCGGAAGATCGAGCAGCCGAATCAGATTCGCCACCGCGACCCGGCTGCGGCCCACCCTGAGGCCGACCTCCTCGCGGGTGAGCCCAAGCTCCTCTACCAGCGCGGCCAAGCCTCGGGCCTGGTCGATCGGGTTGAGGTCCTCCCTGGCCATGTTCTCGATCAAGGCGAGCTCGAGCGAACCGGCGTCCGCCCGGTGTCGGACCACGGCGGGGATCGTCTCGCGTCCCGCAAGCCGCGCGGCCCGCCAGCGCCGCTCGCCCGCGATCAGCTCGTAGCGGCCGGCCAAGGGCCGCACCAAGACCGGCTGCAGTACGCCCCGGCTGCGGATCGACTCGGCCAAGGTGAGCAGGGCGTCCTCATCGAAGGCGCGGCGCGGCTGGTCGGGGTTCGGCGCCACCAAATCTACGGGCAGCTCCCTCAGTTCCTCGAGCTGCTCGCGCGGCGTCACCGCCAGGATCGCTGCCAGCCCTCGACCCATGCCCCGGTCAGCCACGGGCGGCCACCTCCTTGGCCAACTCGAAGTACGCGTCGCTGCCCGCGCACCCTGGATCGTGGTGGATCACAGGTCTGCCGAAGCTGGGCGCCTCGCCGATGCGGACGTTGCGAGGGATCACCGTGTCGAAGACGAGCTCCGGGAAGTGCTCGCGGACCTCTCGCTCCACGTCGTGGGCGAGGCGCGTGCGACCATCGTGCATCGTCAGCAGCATCCCCCCGACCGTGAGACGCGGGTTCAGCTCCCGCTGGATCAGAGACACGGTCTGCAAGAGTCCCGCGAGCCCCTCGAGCGCAAAATACTCGGCCTGCACGGGCACGATCACTCGGTCGGCGGCGGCTAGCGCGCCCACGGTGAGCGGTCCAAGCGATGGAGGGCAGTCGAGCAGCAGGAAGGGGTAGCGGTCGCGCACCGGTGCGAGCGCTTCACGCAAGCGCATCTCGCTGCCGGCGATTCCGGGCAGCTCGACCGTGGCCCCCGCTAGATCGGGGCCCGATGGCACGATCCACAGTCGTTCGATCTCGGTCGGGCGGATCGCGGCCTCGAGCGGGATACCCCTGACGAGAACCTCATAGATGGTCGGGGAGAGATCCTTGGCCAACCCGAGGCCGACGGTGGCGTTCGCCTGCGGATCGGTGTCGACCAGCAGCGCGTGGTAGTCGGCGGCCGCGATGCAAGCGGCGAGGTTGACGGCCGTCGTCGTCTTGCCGACGCCTCCCTTCTGATTTGCGATCGCATACACCGTGCCCATTGCGGCGGCACGCTAGCGCCGGTGCCGGTCAGATCGACCGCGATCGCCCACCCAGCGGGCGCTTACGCGCGACCCCGGGGCGGCGGGGAAAGTTCGACGGCGTGGGCTTTGCCTTCATGTACACGTGGAGGTGGCGAGCCCGCGCGCCGGCGTAAGGCTTCACGGCACGTATCTCGCCGGGCGCCAGTCCCAGCTGCTGCGCGGCTCCGGCGGCCTCGGCTTCTGCGGAGGCGTCGCGGTTGCCTCGCCAGACGACCAGCGCACCCCCTTGCACCAACAGCGGAGCCCCATATTCGAGCACGACCGAGAGCGGCGCAACCGCCCGCGCGGTGACCAGCTCCCGGGTTTCGAGCCCTTCCCGCCATTCCTCTACGCGCGCGTGCACGACTTCCACGGTGCGAATGTCCGACGCAGCGACTGCGCGCTCGATGAAAGTGCACTTGCGGCCGTTGCTCTCCACCAGCGCAAAAGCCGTGCGGGGCATGGCAGCCGCGAGCGGCAGACCGGGAACGCCGGCCCCGGAACCGATGTCGGCGGCCGACGTTGCACTGCGGACCGCATCGAGCTCGAGTGCCACGAGCGCGTCCGCGAGATGATCGTTGAGAATTCCGGCCTGGTCGCGGATGGCCGTGGGCGCCGCGGGATCCCCCGCCAGGAGCGCCAGCAGCCGCTCGAGCGGGGCCGCGCTCTCGATGGGTAGCGCGTAGCGATCAAGGAGGGCGCGGATCCCCGCTGCGCCCTCCTTCATGAATCGTTCTTGGGCTGGTTGATGGAGTCCGCGCGGGCGCGCTCACGCGCGATGAAATCGGCATAGCGCTCGCACATGGCCCTGAGGCGCATAGCCGCATGCCCGTCGAGGTCATCGCTGAGGTGCTCCTGGAGCACGGGAAGGATGTCATTGACGAGCGCGGGCCCTCGCGCCATCCACTGAAAATACGAGCGGCCGCCGTGGGTGTAGGGACCGTAGAGCCGCGTGGCCGGGAAGCGCTTGGTGAGCCAGTGGAACAGCGCCTCATGGCGGACATGCATACGTAGGGTCACGTGGGGCTGCTTGCCGTCGCCGCCAAATGAGCCCTCCCCGATCAGGACTCCCACCAGCAGGCCGAGATCAAACTCGCTCAATCTGGGCTCAGGCGAGCCGCCGGGGGGTGCCACTCGGACCTTTCTACTCCAAGAGTTGTTTCACCGTCAAGAAAAACGTGAAACACTCGCCGCCCCGGACGCCCGCCGCGGGGCGCCAACAGCGGGGATTTCGACTTCTACCGCGACCTACGCGGGTCGCCGCTCCACCAGCGGCGCGATCACCAGGCGACGACTCGGCTCCTCGCCCTCGCTATAGGTTTCGATCTCCCGCCGGTCGCGAAGATGCTCATGGACGAGCTTGCGCTCGATCGCAGACATCGGCTCGAGCTCAACCGCCCGCCCGTCCCGTACAGCCGTCTCGACCGCTTGGTCGGCGGCGGAGCGCAGGGCGCTTGCGCGGCGGGCGCGGTAGCCAGCGGCGTCGATCACTACCGCCTTACGCGGCGTGGCGGCTCCGAAGGCCGTGCGGTAGGCGAGATGTTGGATCGCGTCGAGCGTGCGGCCGTGGTCGGCGATCAGCTCCTCGGCGTCCTCGTCGACGAACTCCCCGAGCAGCCGCTCGTCGTCCTCCCGGATCACGATCTCCGCGCGCAGGCCGGAAGTCACAGCGATCTGCCGCAGCAATGCCTCCACCCGTTCGCCGGGAGCTTCAGAGAACGACGCCACGCTATCGCCTTCGCCCAGAGCGCTTTTTCTTCTTCCGCGGCGAGCGCGGTGGTGGAGCGGACCGTCCCTGCCCAGAAGCCCCTCCTTGTCCCGAGCCACGCGTCTTCCCGGAGCCGCGCGCTTGGCCCGAAGCGTTTGCCTGACCCCCGCCGCCAGAGCGCGGGCGGACCGCGGCGCCAACGGGTTCTTCCTGCTCGGTCTTCGCGCGTCCCCGGAACAGGCCGGCGAGGCCGCCGCCCGCACCGTTGCCGCCGGTACTGGCTACCGCCTTCTCCTCGCGCACGGCGCCGTCGCCCCGCTTGCGGGCAGGCGCCTTCGCCGCCGCCCCGTCCTTGTCCGACCCGCCCCCGTCTCCGCCCACGGTCGGCAGCGGCGCCACCGGCCCGAGGATCCGCTTGACCCCGTACTGCTGAGCGAGCATGAGCGCGTTGGTCGTGATCCAGTAGACGATCACGCCGGCCGGCAGGCCGATGATGATGAACACGAACACCAGCGGCAGCAGCAGCATCATCTGCCGTTGCCGCTTGTCCATGGTGGGGCTGGACATGAGGAAGCTCGACCCCATCTGCGTGACCACATACAGGACGATCAGCACTACCAGCACGACGCCCGTGGCGTGATTGGTCAAATCGGGGATGAAGAGGAAGTTCGCCCCGTTATGGGCGCCACAGGCCTTCAGCGTGGCATGGGCCGGGACCACCCAGTGTCCATTGACGAGATGCGCCCCCGGCTGGATCTGGGGGCAGATATCCGCCCGCAGGCTGCTGCGCAGCATGAAGTAGAGCGCATACAGGACCGGTATCTGGACGACGAACGGCAGGCACGAGCTGAAGGGGTTGACGCCGTGCTCCTGGTAGAGCTTCATCATCTCCTGCTGCTGGCGCTGCTTGTCCTGCTTGTACTTGGCCTGGAGCCGCTTGATCTCCGGCGTCAGTCGCTGCAGCTTCTGCATCGAGTGAAACTGCTTGATCGTCAGCGGCAGCAGCACCACGCGGATCGCGACCGTCAGCAGGATGATCGACCACCCCCACGAGCCACCGATCCCGCTGTGGAAGAACTTGATCACCTCCTCGAAGACGGTGATCAGCGGGCCGAGTATGTTTGCGGCGATCAGCATGGGTCAGGCGCTCGGAACCGGGGCACGGGATTTGAAAAGCCGCTGGTGCTCAACCGGGTCGAAACCGCCGTGGCTGAAGGGGTTGCAGCGCAGCAGCCGCCAAGCCGCGAGGACCAGTCCTCTGAGTATGCCGAATCGCATGATCGCCTGCACCGCGTACTCGGAGCACGACGGGTAGTACTTGCACCGTTGACCGAGCGCAGGCGAGAGCAGCGCTTGGTAGGCCCTCAGCGGCAGGACCGCCAGGCGGCGCGCAACCTTCATTGGGCCACTCGGTCCTGAGCCGCCGGAGCCATGGGGTCGTCACTCGGCTCGCTGCCGTCCGCACGTGCTCCAGGTACACGAGCGAGAAGCTCCGCCAGTAGCGCGCGCACGCCATCGAGGCCTTCGCGCGCCGCTAGATCGCGAATGTCCCGCCTCGCCACGAGGACCACGTCAGTGCCCGGCGGCAACACCGCCCCTTCGTAGCTGAAAGCCTCGCGCAGAAGTCGCTTGACGCGGTTGCGCTCCACCGCTCCACCCACCCTGCGTGAAACAGACAGCCCCAATCGTGCGGGGCCATCCTGGGCCCGTGGGAAAACATGGACCACCAGTTCTCGGCCGCCATGAGAGCGACCGTGGCGGAAGACTCGCTCAAAGTCCGCACTGTGCGAAAGTCGCCCGCGGCCGGCGCGGGCACGTGGTCGCGAACCAGCCGGCCGCGCCATCAGACGGTCAGCCGCTTGCGACCCTTCGCGCGACGTCGCTTCAGCGTGAGCCGGCCGCTGCGCGTGCGCATCCGCGCCCGGAATCCGTGGGTCCTGGACCGCTTGCGCTTTTTCGGCTGGTAGGTGCGTTTCATGGCTCACTCAGCAGAGGCTGGCGCTCCAGTATAGCCGCGCCTAAACGCCCTTCCGGACGGCGGTTTTTCTCGCGCTTTGCGCTGAGCTCCGGGCCGCCTCGCGGGGGCCACTGCTATATATCTGCGGGCGCTGGTCGCAACGGGCCAGGCGCCTCCTCCACATCGCCCATCGCTGCCCTCGAGGGAGCCGTTTGCATCTGCCTGGATACACCCAGTCGCTCCCCGCCTGGCAGGAGGTGCAGACTCGGCTCCGGCACGCCGTCGGGGAGCCCGCATACGGCCTGTGGCTCGCTTCCTTGGAGGTCGTCGCCTGGAACGGCAGCGTGCTCCAACTCGCCGCGCCCGACGGCAAGCACCAGTGGCTGGCGAAGCGCTTCGCCCGCGTCGTGGCCCAGACCGCGAGCTCGGTGATGGGCCAAGAGGTGCGGGTTGAGTTCACCGGCCGGGCCGCAGGCTTCAGTGCGCTTCGGTCGACCGAGACCACCACAGCAACTCAGCCGGGCCTGAACCCCCGCTACAGCTTCGACCAGTTCATCATCGGTGAGAGCAATCACCTCGCACACGCCGCCGCCTTGGCCGTCGCCGAGTCGCCGGGACAGACCTACAACCCGCTCTTTCTGTACGCACCACCCGGCCTCGGCAAGACCCACCTGCTACATGCGATTGGCAACTACGTCAATGCGTTCGGTGGTGGAGCCACGGTCCTCTACACGACCGCCGAGACCTTCACGAACCACTTCCTGACCGCGCTCGCCAGTCGCTCTGCCGATCGCTTCAAACACCTCTATCGCGGCGCGGACGTGCTCCTTATCGACGACGTGCAGTTCCTGGCCAGCAAGGCCAAGACCGAGGAGGAGTTCTTCCATACGTTCAACGCTCTGTACGAACGCGGCCGGCAGTTGGTCGTCAGCTGCGATCGCCTTCCCGCACAACTCACCGACGTCGAGCAACGGCTGCGCGAGCGATTCGAGGCTGGACTGGTGGCCGAGATCGGGCCGCCCGACTTTCACACCCGCCGCACGATTCTGCGTAAGCGGGCTGCGCTCGACGGCATCCACCTAACCGACCTGGGCGTGCTTGACCTGATCGCCAGCCGCGTCACAAACAATGTCCGCACGCTCGAGGGCGCCCTGGTCCGAACGGTCGCCTCCAACTCTCTGACCGGCAAGCCAATCGACCGAGAACTCGCTGCCACCGTGCTCGATGTGGTCCACCCGCGCAAATCACGCGGCGTGGTCACAATCGCGGGCGTCCAAGCAGCGGTGGCTGCCCATCACGGCCTGACCGTCGAAGACCTTCAAGCAGCCACCCGGGCCGTCCGCGTGGCGGCCCCCAGACAGCTCGCCATGTACCTCGCGCGCGAGCTCAGTGGAAGCTCTCTGCACGACATCGGCGCCGCTTTCGGCGGGCGCAACCACACCACGGTACTCCACGCATGCGCCCAAGTGAACAGACGCCTTGCGCGAGACCATGCCTTTGCGACGCACGTGTCAACACTCCGTGAACTGATCTCATCTGCGCAGGACATCGACCGCAACTACTGACAGACTCCACCCAGGTAAAGCCGGCGAAACAGCGATGAACCTCCGTAAGACGCGTACTTATCGACATCTCGACAAGGCCTATGACTTCTAATCCTCTTATTGATCAACGATGAAGATCGAAGTAGAGCGTGAAGCGCTGTTCGCCCAACTTCAGACAGCGGCACGAGTCGCCTCGGCTCGGACAGCGATCCAAGCCTTGTCGGGTGTTCAACTCGTCGTTTCCGCGGAGGGGAGTGAGCTGCGCACCACGGACATGGAGATCGGGCTTCGCATACCGCTGGCCGCCGCCAGTACCAGAGAGGGAACCGTGGTGCTCCCCGCGCGCTTGCTGCTCGATGTGGTGCGCTCTCTGCCGAGCCCGCAGGTCTCGCTCGAGCTGCGCGCGGCGGAGCGGGACGTCGAGCTCGTCTCGGGCTCGGCTGTGTTTCACATCAGGACGCTACGGAACGAGGATTTCCCCCAGCTTCCCGATGTCGAGCGCGAGGGCGCAATCTCGGTGCCGGCCGAAGCCTTCGTGACGACCGCGCTCAAGGTTGCGGGCTCGGCATCCAGGGACGAGACCAGGCCCGTTCTCACCGGGATCCTCATCTCTGCCGCCAGCGGCCGGCTCGAGATGGTGGCAACCGACTCATACCGGCTAAGCGTCAAGCAGACCGTGCTTGAGGAGGCACTGGCTCAAGACTTTGAGGTGAATGTCCCCGCTCGAGCTCTGCAGGAGCTGGCGCGGGTCGCCGCCCAGCAACAGAACGAAGAGGTGAGGATCGCGGTACAGCGCAATCAGGTGGTCTTCCTGCTCGACGGGGTCATCCTCTCTTCGCGCCTGATCGAGGGGCAGTTCCCCAACTACCGGCAGCTGGTTCCCGAGGCCTTTGAGCACGAGTTGAGGGTCGATTCAGCAGAGCTCACTGGAATCGTGCGGCGGATCAGTCTGCTCGCCCAGAAGAACCGGCCTCTGCGGCTGGCGTTTGCCCCCGGTGAACTGAGCGTCTCCGCGGAGACGCCCGACGTCGGCGAGGCGCGTGAGTCGCTGCCGGTGCCGTTTCAAGGTGAGCCGCTCGAGATCGGATTCAACCCCGAGTTCCTACGCGAAGGGCTCGAGGCGATCGAAGAGGGGGACGTGCTGTTGAAGCTCATCAGCCCGATTAGGCCGGGGCTGATCGAAGCTGCCGACGGCAGCGGATTTCAGTATCTGATCATGCCCATTCGGCTGAACGTCTGAGTGGATGAGGCGACGCGGGTGCTCGAGCCGGTGCGGGAATCGGGGTCGAGCATGTCCCGTGTACAGGAGCTTCTGCTGCGGGATTTTCGCTCCTATGAGCGCGCGGGGCTGACGCTCGGGGCCGGCCTGACCGTGGTCTTCGGCCCCAACGGAGCCGGCAAGACCAACTTGCTCGAGGCGCTGTACTTCGGTTGTACGGGCCGCTCGTGTCGAGCCGGGAGCGAACGTGAGGTGGTGCGCTTCGGGACGCAGTCGACGCGTGTGGTGGTGCGTGTGGCCGCGCAGGACGGGGAGCACGAGCTCGCCGTTGGCTTCGCGCCCGGTGACCCCAAGCGGCTGCTGGTCGACGGCACCGCGGTGGAGAGCCTGCTCGATCTCGAGGTTCGACCGCTGTTGACGGTCTTTCTGCCCGAGCGCCTGGAGCTCGTCAAGGGGCCCCCGGCGGTCCGTCGGGCACATCTCGACCAACTCGTCGCCGCGCTGTGGCCGGCGCGAGCGCGCACTCGACGGCTTTATTCCCAGGCGGTGGCGCAGCGCAACGCGCTGATCGCCCGCATCCGTGCTTCCGGAGGCTCGCGGGATGCGCTCGCGCCTTGGGATTTGCAGCTCGCCCGGCACGGGATCGCGCTGATGGCCGATCGGGCCGCCGCGGTCGAAGCCATTAGCGAGCGTGCGAGCGAGATCGCCGATGAGCTTGGGCTGGGAGGGACAGCTACGGTCGCCTACCGGCCGCGCTCCCGGGCTGGGTCCGACGAGGAGCTGGCGGCCGAGATCGCTGCGCGCACAGGCACCGATCTCGAGCGCGGGTTCAGTGGGCATGGGCCCCACCGCGACGACCTGGCGCTGCTCCGCGAGGGACGCGAGCTGAGGACGTACGGCTCGCAGGGCCAGCAGCGGCTGGCGCTCCTGGCAGTGCTGCTGGCAGAGCGAGAGGCGGTCGGCCGTCACCGCGGGAGCCTTCCCATACTGCTTCTCGACGACGTCATGAGCGAGCTCGATCACTCGCGCCGGCTTGCTCTCTCGACCCGCCTGCGTGCGGACGGGGGCCAGGCACTGCTGACTGCCTCGGAGCTGGAGCACGTGCCGGGCGCGGACGCGAGCGATGTCAGGGCCGTGGAAGTGACGGCCGCCGGCGTGCTCGCGGATCCCCGCCAGGCGGCCGCCCGGTGAGTCGCTATAACCGCAGCCCCCGGCAGCTCTCGGGCGCGCTCGAGTCGCTCGCTTCGCGACTCGCGCCGGCGACCGCGCTCGCCGAGGCGCAGCGCGCATGGGATGACGCTGTCGGCCAGGGAATCTCGGAGCGAGCCCACCCCGTCACAGAGCGCGCCGGGGTGCTGACCATCGCCTGCGAGTCATCGGTTTGGGCCCAAGAGCTTGACCTGATGAGCGAAGCCATCCTCGAGCGCCTCAATGCGCGGCTCGGTGGAACTCGAATAGTGCGTCTTCGGTGCGTGGTCGCCTCTGCGACCGAGCAGGTTTAAGGGCACGCGCGTGGAAGCATTTGAGGGTCTCTTGGGTGACCTTGGGGGTCCTCTGCGGGCGGGCTCCGGAGGCCCTCAGGGGCGGCCCGCGAGCGCGGTGCGCAGAACGTCACAAAATGCGCCTCTGAGTGTCTCCGATGTGTCGCAAAATAGCGCCATTTGCAGGATATTTGTGCTGCCGGCCGCCACCAGAGAAAGGTGTCTCTGTGCTATTATTTTGTAAACCAGCTTCTGACGCCCCGGCGCGCCGTCCGTAGCGCGGAACCGGGGCGTTGCAATGTAATCGGAGGACTGTTGGCGGACAGCAAGAGACGAGACGGAAACAAGCGCAGCCCAGCGCGCTACGACGCGCAGGACATCACCGTCCTAGAGGGGCTCGAGGCGGTGCGCAGGCGGCCGGGGATGTACATCGGCTCGACCGGGCCGCGGGGACTGCACCATCTGGTTTACGAGGTCGTCGACAACTCCGTTGACGAGGCCCTCGCGGGCCGCTGTGACGAGGTCGAGATCACGATCCATCCCGACAACTCGGTGACGGTTCGGGATGACGGCGCGGGCATCCCCGTAGGCGTGATGAAGAAGGAGGGGCGCTCGGCGCTCGAAGTCGTCATGACGGTGCTGCACGCCGGCGGCAAGTTTGGTGACGGCGGCGGCTACAAGGTCTCGGGTGGGCTCCACGGGGTGGGCGTGTCCGTCGTCAATGCGCTCTCGGAGCGCGTCGAGGTCGAGGTGCGCAGGGACGGATATGTGTGGGAGCAGTCATATGAGCGCGGCAAGCCGCAGTCCGAGGTCAGGCGCGGCGAGCCGACCAAGGAGACGGGCACCACGACGACGTTTCTCCCCGATGCGGACATCTTCGAGACCCTCGACTTCGACTTCAAGACGCTCGAGGAGCGCATGCGTGAGACGGCCTTCCTCACGCGCGGCCTGCGCATTGTCATCGCGGACGAGCGCGACACGGGCCATCGCTCCGAGTTCCGTTACGAGGGCGGAATCGTCGACTTCGTCGCCTACCTCAACGAGAACAAGGAGCCCATCCACAAAAAGGTGGTCTCGTTCTCGGGTGAGAGCAACGAGGGCACGGTCGAGGTTGCGATGCAGTGGAACGGCTCCTATCAGGAGTCGGTCTTCTCGTTTGCCAACAACATCAACACGCACGAGGGCGGGTCGCACCTGAGCGGCTTTCGATCGGCGCTCACGAGCGCGCTCAACAAGTACGCGCGTGACAAGGGGGAACTGAGGGAAAAGGACGAGAACCTCACCGGCGAGGACGTGCGCGAGGGCCTCACGGCGGTGATCTCGGCGAAGCTGCAAGATCCTCAGTTCGAGGGCCAGACAAAGACGAAGCTGGGCAATCCCGGCATGCAGAGCTTTGTCCAGACGGTGGTGTACGCGCGGCTGTCGGAGTTTCTGGAGGAGAACCCGCAGGACGCGCGCGCGGTGATTCGCAAGGCCGTCTCAGGCCGCCCAGGCGCGCTCGGCCGCCCGCAAGGCGCGCGATCTCACCCGCCGCAAGTCGGCGCTCGAAAACTCGACCTTGCCCGGCAAGCTCGCGGACTGCTCGGTCAAGGACCCGTCGCTGGCGGAGCTGTTCATCGTCGAAGGGGACTCCGCCGGCGGGTCGGCGGTCAGCGCGCGGGACCGCAACACGCAGGCGGTGCTGCCGCTGCGAGGGAAGATCCTCAACGTCGAGAAGAGCCGGATCGACAAGGTGCTCTCGAACGCCGAAGTCCAGGCTTTGATCACCGCGATCGGGACCGGGGTGCGCGACGAGTTCGACATCACCAGGGCTCGCTACCACAAGGTCGTGCTCCTGACCGACGCGGATGTTGACGGAGCCCATATCCGCACGCTGGCGCTCACGCTTCTCTTCCGGGAGATGCAGCCGCTGATCGAAGCCGGGTACGTGTACATCGCCAAGCCGCCGCTGTACCGGTTGACTCGCGGCCAGAAGCACCGCTATCTCGAGCGCGAGTCCGAGCTCGAGGACATCCTGCTCGGCGACAAGTTCGAGCGGATCGGGGTTTACGACCGCTACAACAAGCAGTTCAAGCTGACCGAGACGCGCTGGAAGCGGTTCTCACGCCTGCTCAAGCAGTACGAGGGCTGGGCCGCCGCTCTGCGTGCCAGTCATGGGCACGGCGTAGTGGATCTCATGCATCAGGCGCGGTTGCTCGAGGAGCAGATCGGCGACGCGGAGGCGCTCTTGCGTCACATCGCCAAGGACGTTCAGAACGGCGAGCGCTACTCGATGAAGTTGGTCTCCGAGGATGAGCACGAGTTGGTCATCCGCACGATCGAGTCCAAGACTGGGCTCGCGCAAACCCATCACATTCGCCGCGCAACCCTGGACGCGGGCGAGTATCACGGCCTCGCCGACGTCCATGGCGAGCTGGAGGCACTGGCCGGCACCCCGCCGTTTCAGGTCCGCCTCGGCGAGACGTCGAGGGATGCGGGAACGTTCGAGGAGCTGCGCGAGGCGGTGCTGGCGATCTCGCAGCGGGGCATCGACTACTACCGCTTCAAGGGTCTCGGCGAGATGGACGCTGACGAGCTGCGGGACACGACCATGGATCCGGCTACGCGGACCCTCGTGCAGGTCACGATGGAGGACGCCTCCGCCGCGGACAAGGTCTTCTCGATGCTGATGGGCGACCAGGTGGAGCCGCGGCGCGCCTTCATCGAGGAGAACGCGCGGCTCGTGACCAATCTGGACGTTTAGGGCCGGCCCATGTCTGCGGTCGACACAATCTCCGGCGGCAACATCGAGCCCCGCGGGCTCGAGGAGGAGATGCGCTCTGCGTATCTCGACTACGCCATGTCCGTCATCGTCGGGCGTGCGCTTCCCGACGTGCGGGACGGCCTCAAGCCCGTCCATCGTCGGGTCCTCTATGTGATGAACGAGCTCGGCCTGCAGCCGGGCCGCAAACACGTCAAATGCGCCCAGATCGTCGGCGAGGTGATGGGCAAGTACCACCCGCACGGCGATACCGCCATCTACGACACGCTGGTGCGCCTCGCGCAGGACTTTTCCATGCGCTATCCGCTGGTCGACGGCCACGGCAACTTCGGGAACATCGACGGATACTCGGCGGCGGCCATGAGATACACGGAGGCCCGCCTCGACCGCCTCGCGACCGAGATGCTGCGTGACCTCGATGCCGACACGGTCGACTTCACTCCGACCTACGACGGCACCCGGCAGGAGCCGCTCGTGTTGCCGGCGCGCTTTCCCAATCTGCTCGTCAACGGCGGCTCGGGGATCGCGGTGGGGATGGCCACCAACATCCCACCCCACAACCTCCGCGAGGTGATCGGGGCCACGATCGCTTATATCGAGAACCCCAGCATCGACATCGAGGGGCTGATGAAGCACATCAAGGGCCCCGACTTCCCGACCGCCGGCACGATCCTTGGCAGGGAGGGGATCCGCGAGGCCTATGCCACCGGCCGGGGCAGAATTCGCGTCCAGGCGCGGGCTCACATCGAGCCGGTCGGCCAAGGCAAGGAGGCGATCATCGTCACGGAGCTGCCCTACCAGGTGCGCAAAGGCGGTGAGGGCGGCTTGATCCTCAAGATCCGTGATTTGGTCCTCGACAAGCGGCTGCCCGAGGTGACCGACCTGCGCGACGAGTCGGACCGTCATGGGATGCGCCTCGTGATCGAGCTCAAACGCGACGCCATCCCCAAGGTGGTGCTCAACAAGCTCTACAAGCACACGCCGATGCAGGCCACCTTCGGCGTCAACATGGTGGCGCTGGTCGACAACGTGCCGCGGACGTTGTCTCTGCGGGAAGTGATCGGCCATTACGTCGATCACCAGCGCGAGGTGATCGTGCGGCGTACGAAGTACGAGCTCAGGCGCGCCGAGGAGCGGGCCCACGTACTCGAGGGCTACCTGATCGCGCTCGCCAATCTGGACGAGGTGATCGCGCTGATCCGGGGCTCGCGCGATCCTGAGACCGCGCGCCGGGCCCTGGTCGAGCAATTCGAGCTGACGGTGATTCAGGCCCAAGCGATCCTTCAGCTGACGCTCAGCCGACTGACCGCGCTCGAGGTGGACAAGATCAAGCAAGAGCACGCCGACCTAGTCGAGCGCATCAAGGAACTGCGCGAGATCCTGGGCGACGAGGATCGCGTCAACACTCTGATCAAGGACGAGCTCGCCGAGATCGGGCAGGTCTACGGCGACGAGCGCCGCACCGAGATCACCCACGCCGAGGGCGAGATCGACATCGAGGACCTGATCGCCGATCAACAGATGGTGATCTCGATCACGCGTTCTGGCTACATCAAGTCACTGCCGCTGTCGACCTACCGGCAGCAGCGCCGCGGTGGAATTGGCATCTCGGGCGCCGACCCTAAGGAGGACGACTACGTTGAGCACCTGTTCGTCTCCTCCACGCACGACTACCTGCTCTTCTTCACCAACCGCGGCAAGGTCTACAGGCTCAAGGTGTACGAGCTGCCGGAGGCTTCGCGCACGGCTCGCGGCCGCTCACTCGTCAATTTGCTGCCGCTGCGGGAGGGCGAGCGGGTCCAATCGGTGCTCTCGACCCGCGACTTCAGCGAGGGCCGCTATCTCGTCTTCGCGACGCGCAACGGCATCGTCAAGAAGACCGAGTTCGGCGCCTACAACACGCCGATCAAGGCCGACGGCATCATCGCCATCAGCATCCGCGACGACGACGAGCTGATCGCCGTGCGTCGCACCAGCGGACACGACGACATCATCATGGTCTCTCGCTCCGGCCAGGCGGCTCGCTTCTCCGAGCAGCAGGTCCGCCCGATGGGCAGGGACACGAGCGGCGTCCGCGGCATGAATGTCTCGCAGAAGAACAACTGCGTGATCGCCATGGACGTGGCCCGTGACGATCAGGAGCTGTTGGTCGTGACCGAGAACGGCTACGGCAAGCGCACCCCGATCCCTGAGTATCCAGTCAAGGGCCGAGGGACGATGGGCGTCAAGACGATCACGCTGACCGAGAACAAGGGTCAATTGGCGGGGGCGCTGGTGGTGCGAGAGCATCAGGAGCTCGTCTTCATCTCGCAGAACGGGATGGTGCAGCGCACCTCGGTCCGTGGGATCAACCGCTATGGACGCGCCTCTCAGGGAGTGCGCGTGATGAACCCACGCGACGACGACCAGGTCTCCGCGGTCGCGTTGGTGGCCGAGTCCGAGGCCAACACCGCCGCCGCGGTCCTCGAGAACGACGACTGACGACGGTCCGGGGCCTGAGCGCCAGGCCTCTACGCCAGCGGGCTGTAGGTGCCTAAGCCTCGACCCCCGCGGCGGCCAAGGCGTCTCGGTAGTTCGGGTAGTGGACCATCTCGACCACCTTGCCGTCGCGAAACGTGGTCACGTTCGCGGTCGTCGCAGGCGGGCCGGTCCCGTCCGGCCGGGGCCGCGTGATCAGCACCACCTTGTCGCCGGCGGGAATCGCGTCGAGCAACTCCCCCGGGCCGCGGCGGTCGGCCCTGTGCATGAATTGGAGCGCCTGCTCTCGATTGCGGCAGGCGTATTCGGCGTCCGGGTCGCCCCCGTGCCACTTGACGTTGGGGTCGAGGAGGTCGGCGATCACGTCGAAGTCGCCGCGCAGGGCAGCCTCGAATCCGCGGCGCGCGAGCTCCACGTTGCTTTCGGCCACGGCAAGATTGTGTCACTGATGGCGCCAGTCCGGAAGGAGCTCGGCGCGCGCCCCAGGCTGGGGGGTTGCACACTGCGGACGCGCGCCCCGGGCTGGGGAGTTGCACGCTGCGGAGCGTCGCGGACTGGGGAGTCGCACGCTGCGGAGCGTCGGAGTTCGAGAGATGGGAGCGTCGCCCGGACGCTGTAAGCTGGTGTTACCAGAGAAAGGAGGTGGTCCGTCTGTCTGAATGTCTTTTGGGGACCCTGGAGGTGTCCGGCCGTTAGGACGGTGGCTGACCCCGCTTAGCGGAGTCCCTCCGAGGCACCGTCGTGGTGGACGCCGGGATTCGTCCCTCCGGCTTCGTGTCCGCTGCGGCTCTGGCAGCCAAGTCGTTTGCGAAGGGCGTCGTGGTCGACGGCGCCCTTCGCGCATTAAGGGGCGGGGCGGTTCGTGGCGGGCGCCCTCCGCCGTCAAGTCGGAAGCGCGCCGCGGTCGCAAACCGGGATATAACCCCCTCAAAAACGGGAGGAATATCCCGAAACCGCCCGCGGCCCCCCGCCTAGAGCGGCCGCTCGAGCCCAAGGCCGGGCGGCCCACGACTCGACTGGCATGCCCCGGTCCGCCTCTCCTACGCCGCGAGGTAGGCCTGCCAGGAGCTCGGAATCGTGGGGCTGGCGACCTGAATGAACACGTGTGGAGCCGGGGTGCGGGGCTGGCGTAGCAGATGCATGCCCACCTGGCGTGGCAACGAGTTGCCCTTGCGCCGATTGCATGGCGCGCACGAGGCGACGATGTTGTCCCAGCTCGAAAGGCCGCCCTTCGAGCGCGGCACCACGTGATCGACGGTTAGGTTCGCGCGCGAGCCGCAGTACTGGCAGGTCCAGTTGTCCCGCGCAAAGACCGCGCGCCGGGTGATCTTGCGCCGATGGCTCTCGCGCGGAATGCGCACGTAGGACACGAGCCGGATCACCATCGGGCGGGCGATCGTCTGTGTCGCCGAGTGCAGCTCCCACTCGGCGTGCTCGAGCACCTCCGCCTTCTCCTTCAGCAGCAGCACGATCGCGCGCTTGACGGTGCAGACGTTGATCGGCTCGAACGTCGCGTTCAGCACGAGCACCCGGCCAACCGCAGGTCCGCGTCGCTGGTGCGCTGGTGGCGACGCGGACCGCAATGGCTCGCTTCGTGCTGAGGTGACCACCGTGGCGCCAGTGTAGCGGGGGCTATTCCTGCTACCCGCAGGTGAAGGCGCCCTCTGCCCGGGGGTGAATAGGGGGCCTGAGGCGCCTCGGGCCACCCCCGCTAAGCGAGGCTAAAACGCGATCTACGCCGCAACGAAGGCGGGGAATGAACCGAGCACGCGGAGCTCCTCGACGTGACCTTCAAGCGCGGACAGCGCGTCGGCGACGGGAGGTTCGAGCACGTGTCCCTCGAGGTCGCAGAAGAACATGTAGCTGCCGAGCCCCTCCTTGCGCGGCCGGGACTCGATTCGGGTCAGGTTGACGTCGCGCTGCGAGAGCTCGGACAAGCAGCGAACGAGCCAGCCGGGGGAATCCGTCCCGGGCCCCCAGAACACGACCACCGTCTTGCAGCGTGTTTGAGGCCTCTCCTCCCCATCGGCCGAAGGGGCCCTGCGCGGAGCGAGCCACACGAAACGGGTCTCGTTCTCCGGCCGGTCCTCAACCCCGGAGCGCAGGATCTCGCACCCGTAATGCGTGGCCGCCAGGCGATTGCCGAGGGCGGCCCAGGAGCCGTCGTGCTCGGCGACCATTCGCACCGCGTCGGCGGTCGAGCTGCCGGCAAGCACCCGCGCCTGTGGCAACTCGGCACGCAGAAAGCGGCCGCACTGGGCGCTCGCGTGGGGGTGCGAGACGACCGTCTCGATTCGGTCAAGCTCCAGAGGCTCGCGCGCGATCAAGCAGTGGTGGATGGGATGGATCACTTCGCCGATGATGTCGACATCGCCCGTCTCCATCACAAGCGCGTCGAGGGTCGCGTTGACGGAGCCCTCGAGCGAGTTTTCGATCGGGACGAGGGCCTGATCGACGGACCCATCGTGCACCGCCAGCACGGCGTCATAAATCGTCGGCAGCGCCACCAGCTCGGCCGCCGCCGCCGTCGGACCATCCGTCCCGCTCGCCTGGCGCGACTCGCCCATCGGAGCCGTCCCGCTCGCCTGCCGCGACTCGCCCATCGGAGCGCGACCGCCCATCCCGCCCGCTCGCTCCGCCCCGCCCGAAGGCGCGGCCGCCAGCAGCGCCTCGTGGGTGAAGGTGCCCTCGGGGCCCAGATAACCGATCCGCACGCCGCCGCCGGGATTCGTTAAGCGGTCTGCGACTGCCGGGGAGTGCGCCCGAGCGCCAGATCGACAGCCTCAGCCTCCTCCGGCGAGAGCTCGTGCTCGGGCCGGCCGGCCTGAATCTGCTGGGCGTAGACACGCGCCTGCTCGCGGTGGTGGATGGAGGACACCACGAGACCGGAGGCGCTCGCGTCCAACAGCGCGATTGAGGTCGATTGGCGTCCCGACATCTCGCCGTAGGCGTCGTAGCGGACCAGCGCCCGGTAGGAGATGGCCCCGTCCAGCCTGGCCTCGGTCGACGCCATCCGCTCCTCGAGGCCGCTGGCGATGTCCTCGACGTGGCGGTGCAAGGCCTCGAACTGTCCTTGAAGCTCGGCGGCCTGGCCGATCAGGTCGCGGCGGCGATCGCCGAGGATCACCCGCTGCTCCATGCGCACCCGACGCAGCCTCATGGCCAGCGCGAGAGTCACGAGCAGGGCAAGGATCGCAACGGCTGCCGCGGCCAGGGCGATGATCCCGGTGGTCGTCGACAGGGGGTGCATCGGCTAGAGGATATGGCGCAGCGTTGGAGAGTGCTACACGGCCGCGTCGATGCTGGGCGCCGCGGTTCGAGCCGCCGCAAAAGCCAGTCTGAGCGGCTCGAACGATCGTGGCGCTGCGTACGCCGCGTCCAAAAGGGCGCCGGGACGCCGCTCAGTGGAACGTGACCGGGAACGTCAGCGTGTTGTGCGTGGTCACGGTCTCCCCGGGGACGCGCTCGACCGTGGCGGTGACCGTGTACCCCCCGGCCGGGGGCGAGGAGGCAAGGGTCACGTGCACGGTGTAGCTCTGGCCCGGGACGGTCTTCGGAACGACCGCGTGACCGCTGATCGAGGTCCCGCTGACCGCGACCTTGACGACCACGTCCGTCTCCGTGTTCTGCCCGTCGTTCTGGAAGGTGCACACGAACGTCGGCGGCGGACTCGCGGCCACGCTGTTGGTGGACCCGGTCTGCAACGGGACGCCGTTCACGGTCACCGACTCCATCCGGTGGCCGTGGACCCCCGGAGCGGGCTTGCCGCCCTTCTTCGTGGTGACGCTGCCCAACTGCTGCGAGACGTAGCTCGAAGACAGCCACTGAGAATTCGGGACGAAGTGTCCGTGGGTGATCGGCTGGCCCTGGAAGCCTCCGACGGCGATGCCGACACTCCGCAGGGCGCCCGCCACGGCGGGCGCCACGTAGTCGTTGTAGAGCACGTCGGAGGCATAGAGGCGCGACATCTGCTGGGAGATCGTCGCGACGGCACTACCGGCCGTCTGCGTGGAGAGCGCCGGCTGAATCTCCTCGGCGATCTTCGCCACGGCGTCGGCGCGCATCCTCATGGTCAACACCAGCTGGCTCTGGGCTGTCTTCATCGGGTCGGGCACGCTCAGGTTCTCGGCCGCCCGCAACTGCTCGAGCGTCTGCGCACGCGTCTGATTGAGCTGGGTCTGCAGGGTGGTCTGGTTGCTCGAGCCACTCGCTCCGGAGAGCTCGGTGAAGAGCGTATGGCCAGTCTGGTTGGAGCGCTGGACCAGCGATGCCACGCTGTTGTCGTAGTCACGCATGGCGCTGTTCCGGGCCGACACCTGGCAGCTGTGGACGCCGACGACGACCAGGATCGCGGCCACGATCACGGCCGCTACGAGCAGAGCGCGACGGACGAGAAACTTTCGCTGGACGGCGGGCGGCCGCCGTCCACCCCGTTCCCGTCGCCGGCGGCTGGACGCGGTGCGCCGCGAGAGTGCCGGCTGCTCCTCCACTCCGTCGAAGAACGACACGACTTCCTCAGTATGAAGACCGGCGCGGCCGGACTGCTCCGGTCACTTTCGTTCGCGCGTCTTTCGCCCGCAGGGACGGGGGCAAACGCGTGGAAAGAGTCACGATATGCGGTCCACCGCGCCAACGATGCTCCCGGACGCGGCGCCCACGGCACGTCCGGAGCGCGCGACGACCGTCCGGACGGGCGCATCCCGGCGCTCGCATCTGGGGCCGGCCCCGCTCCCAGCCGGCCAAGGACTCGTGCTGGAGCGCTACCGGCTGATCGCCCCGCTCGGCACCGGGGCCTTCGCGACCGTGTACCGCGCGCTCGACGAACGGCTGGCACGGGAGGTGGCGCTCAAACTGATTCCGAACAAGCGCTTGATCCGTGCGCGCTTTGAGCGCGAGGCCTGGGCCGCGGCCCGGCTGTCGCACCCCGCGATCGTCACGCTGTACGAAGCCGCCAGCGATGAGCACGCCGCCTACCTGGTGACGGAGCTGGTCGCCGGAACGACCCTCGAAGCGGCACTCGAGGAGGGACGTCTATCCGATCGCGCGATCCTGGCCGCCGGGATCTCGCTCTGCGACGCGCTCGCCTATGCCCATGGGCAGGGAATCATCCACAGGGACCTCAAGCCCTCGAACATCCTGATCCCCGACAGCGCGTTTCCTCCGGTCAAGCTGACGGACTTCGGGGTGGCCCATGCGATCGGCGGCGATTCACTCACCCGCACCGGCGACGTGATCGGCACCGCCGCCTACATGGCGCCGGAGCAGGCGGCGGGGAGGGATGTCCGGCCGACCGCAGACCTGTACGCGCTGGCGCTCGTCCTCTACGAAGCTCTCACCGGGGTGAATCCGCTCGCCTCGGTCGCCACCGGCCAGCGGACCCGGCTCGGCGTCTACCTGCCGCCGCTGCGCCGCCAGCGCCGGGAGCTCCCCCGCGAGCTCGGCAGCGGCATCGACCTCGCCCTGCGCCCACGACCAACCGAGCGCGGAGAGATCTTTGAGCTGCGCGCGGCGCTCGAGGCATCGCTGTCCGAGGTCTCCGACCGCGCCGGGATCGTTGGCGAACCCTGGCGACCCTCGGCGCTGCGTGCCACGATCGCAAGGCGGAACCGCGCCGGTGAGGCCCCCGGCCCGCCCGCGCCAACCCCCGGCCCGCCCGCGCCCGCCCCCCGTCCTGTGGCCATAGCGCCCGAGGTCGCGGCCAAAGCCCGCGACCCCGCTGCCACAGCACCACCCGCCCTCGGCGCACGCGCGGCCCACGCCGCCGCCGGCGGGCTGCTCGCGGGCTGGGTGGCCGCTCACGTCCTCGGTCATGCGCCCCTCGCTCCGGCGGCGACCGCGCTCACCGCGGCCGGGCTGCTGCTGCTGGTTCCGCGGCTCGGCTTTCTGCTCACGGTCGGGGCGCTCGCCCTGCTCGCCGTGGTGCAGGGCCACGCCGGCGATGCGCTCGTGATCGTGTTCGGCGCCGCGCTCGCGATTGCCCTCGCGCCGCGCGGGAGACCCCCATGGGCGATCTCGGTCGGCGCTCCGCTGCTGGGCGTGATCGGCCTCGCCGGCGCATGGCCCGCGCTGGCCGCGCGGTGGGGGACCGCGCGCGGCCGGGCGGTGCTCGGCGCCACCGGCTGGTTGTGGATCGCGCTCGCCTCGAGCTTGACCGGCCACGCGCTCTACGTGCAGGTCTCGGGCGGACCTCCCCACAGTCTCTGGAGCGGATCGCCGTACGAGGCCCTGCACCACGTCCTCGGAGCGCTTCTCAGCTCCGGCGCCCTGGCTCCGGCGCCCGTGTGGGCACTTGGCGCGGCTGTCCTGCCGTTGCTCGTACGGCGCCGGTCGCTGGCGCTAGATCTGCTCTCAGTCGCCGCCTGGGCGGCTGCGCTGGTGCTGTTCACGGGGCTTGCGATCT
The DNA here is from genome assembly GCA_963823315.1 of uncultured Solirubrobacterales bacterium. Taxonomy (GTDB): domain Bacteria; phylum Actinomycetota; class Thermoleophilia; order Solirubrobacterales; family Solirubrobacteraceae; genus Palsa-465. Next base: position 202,047 of record CAWGLB010000006.1, read on the forward strand.
CCGTGCTGCATTTCTCCGCGGCGCCCGCCACGGTGCATAGTGCCCTCCTCGGCGCGATCGCCGCGAGCGCCGCGGCAATCGCCCCCACGGCGCTGGCCGCAGCGCGGACCGCGCGCCGGGGCCATACCGAGTTGGAAGTCCCGTAGCATCACAGGTTCTGGCACGGTTTCCGCGCCCTTGCGCCCATGAGCTTTCTGCGCAACCTCGAGAGCAAGATCGCCAACCTCGTCGAAGGCAGCTTCAGCCGCGCCTTCAGCTCCGAGGTGCGCCCAATCGAGATCGCCCGCAAGCTCGCCCGCGAGATGGAGGAGCACAAGTCGTCCTCGGTCTCGCGCACGTACGTGCCCAACGAATACCGCGTCTACCTCTCCCCCCGCGACCGTGAACGGCTGTCCGAGTATGAGGACGCGCTGACGGCAGAGCTGGCCGGCTATCTGCTCGAGCACGCCCGCCGCGAGCGCTTCGCGCTGCCGTCGCGACCCGTGATCGAGTTCTACACCGACGACCGCCTTCGGCTCGGAGAATTCGGGATTCAGACGCGGGTGACGCAGCCCGAGGGCGAACAAGCGGGCATGGCTCCTGCGGGGCTGGAGCATGGGCTCGGGGGCGAGGAGTACCGGGACCCGGCGAGGCCCCGGTCCGCGGTACCGCCGGCCGCGGCCCCGCCGCCGGTCGCCGCGCCGCAGGAGCTGCCCCAGGATCGGCCGCTCCCACCCCGCGAAGTGCCCGCCGGCCCAGTGCCCGGGGCCGGCCGCACGATGGTCTACAGCTCCGCGGAGCGTGTCGCCGAACCGTTGCGGGAGAGCGCTCGGCCGCGAACGGCGATCATGGTGATCGAGGGAAGGCGCATGGTCGTCGGCGAGCGCGGCGCCACTCTTGGCCGCAGCCGCCAGTGCGAGGTCGTCGTCGACGATCCCAATGTTTCCCGGCGTCACGCCGAGCTGCGCCCGCGTGGGGGGTCGTGGGTGCTCACCGACCTGGGCTCCACCAACGGCTCCCGCGTCAACGGCCGCGATCTCGAGGGCCCCACCGTGGTCAAGCCCGGGGACGAAGTCGAGCTCGGGACCACGGTGATGCGGTTCGAGCTCGACTGACGTAAGCCGGCGCGATGCTTCAGCCGGTATCGGTCGCCCTGAAGTTCGGCTTCCTGATCGTGCTGTACCTGTTCCTGGTCTGGGTGGCGTGGAGCGCGCTGCGAGATCTCAGGCGGGGACGCGGCGGTCCGGCCGAGCCCCAGCAGGCGCCACCGGCGGATGCCACCGGGATGTATGACGCCTCCGAGGGCCTGGTGGGTCCGGGGTTCGACGGCGGTGAGCCGCGCCTGCAGGTCGACCGCGCACCCGGTTACGCACCCGGCACCGCGTACGACATCCCGAGTTACGGCGCGACTCTCGGTCGCGGAGAGGTGGAGATCCGCTTGGAGGATCCATTCGCCTCTTCGCGCCACGCCCGCATCTTCCGCGAGGGGCCCGTGCTGGTGATCGAGGACCTGGGGTCAACCAACGGGACGTATCTCAACGGCGAGTTGATCAGCGGCCCCCAGCCGCTGCACGACGGGGATCGCATTCGGATTGGCGATTCCGAGTTCTCCTACCTACAGTGACGACGATGCTGCGTGCGGCAGACGCGATCGCCAAGACGGACACGGGGCGCCAGCGTCGCGATAACGAGGACTGCGTGCTGGCGCGGCCGCCTGTGTTCGTGGTTGCCGATGGGATGGGCGGCGCGCAGGCCGGGGAGGTGGCCTCGGGCATGGCGGTCGAGGCCTTCGCGGAGGGGCTCCAAGGGGACGGTACGGCCGAGGAGCGGCTCGCCAGCAGGGCGCGCGAGGCGAACAGGCGCATCTTCGAGTTGGCCGCCAGCGAGCGCGAGCGTGCGGGCATGGGGACAACGCTGACCGCGGCCTACCTCGACGACTCGCAGCTCGCGATCGCACACGTCGGCGATAGCCGGGCCTACCTCTTCCGTGACGACGCGCTCCAGCGGCTGACCCAGGACCACTCCCTCGTCGATGAACTCGTGCGGCGCGGAAAGCTGACCGAGGAGGAGGCGGCCGAGCACCCCCAGCGGTCGATCATCACGCGCGCACTGGGGCCCGAGCCAAACGTCGACGTGGATACCTGGACCTACCCCGTCCGCGACGGCGACCTGCTGCTGCTGTGCAGCGACGGCCTCACCTCGATGATCTCCGAAGAGCGCGTGAGCGAAATCCTGGCGGATGCCGGCGACCTCGAGCTGGCCGCCCAGGCGCTGATCGACGAGGCCAACCGGGCCGGCGGGCGGGACAACATCACCGTGGTGCTGTGCCGCTTGGAGGAGGTGGGACACAGCGCGGACGGCGCGAGCGATCAGGCGACGGCCGTCAACCTGACCCCTGCTAAGCGCGTCAAGGGCGAGGCGTCTCGTCGGCCAAGCGCCCCCGCCCCCGGCGCCGTCGCCGCGGGAACGCTCGCGCGGGACGACGTGGCAGGCGCGCCCGCCGCGCGACGGCCTCCTACGGCCCCACCCCAGCATGCGGCGCCACCCCAGCGCGCGGCCCCACCCCGGCCACGGCGGGCGCCCGCGACTCGGCGCCGGCGATTCTCCAAGCCGGCGGCGGTGGCGCTGAGCGTGCTGGTGGTTCTGTGCCTGATCATCGCCGGCGGCTATCTGGCCTCACGCCAGCTCTACTTCATCGGCACCAATGCCCAGGGAATCATCACCATCTATCGCGGACTGCCCTACGACTTGCCGGCAGGGATCCACCTGTATGAGACCTTCTACATCTCGGGCGTGCCCGCCTCGCTGGTGCCCGCCGACCGCCGCGCGGCGCTGCTGAACAACAACCTGCGCTCCCAATCGAACGCCGCCGATGTGGTGCGAGCGCTGGAGCTGGGGAAGGTCTCGAGATGACCGCGGACGCTCGCCGTAGAACCCGCCAAGCCCCGGGGGTGCGCACGTGAGCGCGCGCAACCGCGAACTGCTCGCTCTGGTCCCCGCCTCACTGCTGGTCACGGCGGGGTTCGCGGCCGTGTTCATCCAGCGCTCGAACGTGATCTCGAACGTCTCGCTCATCTACGGGGCGGTGTTCCTCGGTCTGTGCGTGGTCGCGCACCTGTTCATCCGCCGCCGCCTGCCGCACGCCGACCCCTATCTGTTCCCGCTGGTCGCGGTGCTGGCGAGCTTCGGGATCGTGATGGTTTACCGGATCGACCCCACCCAGGCGCGCCAGCAGGCTCAGTGGTTCGTGCTCGGCCTGGCGCTGTTCGTCGCCACGATCGTGTGGTTGCACGATTACCGCAAGCTCGAGCGCTACCGCTACGTGATCATGGCGGCGTCGCTGATCCTGCTGCTGCTGCCACGCCTGCCGGTGATCGGCTACCAGGCCAATGGCGCCTATCTCGGCGTCCACGTCCCCGGGCTGTTCGTCTTCCAACCGGAGGAGTTCGCGAAGATCGGTCTGGTCATCTTCCTCGCCAGCTACCTGCGCGACACTCGCCAGGTGATGGTGATGGGCGCGCGCCGCTTCCTGGGCGTGACGATCCCGCCACTGAAGCACCTGGGGCCGGTGTTGGTGATCTGGGGGCTGGCGATGTTGATCCTCATCCTGCTGCACGACATCGGCTCCTCGCTGATGTTCTACGGCGGGCTGCTGGCGGTGCTGTACGTGGCCACGAACCGGGTCTCGTTCGTGGTCATTGGCCTGGTCGCCTTCGCCCTCGGCGCCTGGTATTTGGGCAGCCATATCACGCACGTGCACGCTCGCGTCGAAGACTGGCTGCACCCCTTCAACCCCACCCTCTACCACGCGCCCCTGGGCTCCTACCAGATCGCCAACGGCATCTTCGCCCAGGCCGCCGGCGGGCTGTTCGGCCAAGGCTTTGGCCAGGCGGCGCTGTCGATCCCGGGCAGCACCCCCGTGCCCCTGCTGCCGGCGCCCCAGACGGACATGATCTACGCGGTCATCACCGACGAGCTGGGGCTGTTCGGGGCGGCGGCGCTGCTGCTCGTCTACCTCTTGGTCCTGTGGCGCGGGTTCAAGACCGCGATGCTCGCGCGCGATTCCTTCTCCACGCTGATGGTGGCCGGGCTCACGTCCATGCTGGGCCTGCAGGTGTTCGTGATCGTGGGCGGCGTCACGCGCGTGATCCCGCTGACCGGCGTGACGCTGCCGTTCGTCTCCTACGGCGGCAGCTCGATCATCGCCAACTTCGTGCTGCTCGCGCTCATCCTGCTCGTGTCAAATCGCGCACGAGGGGCATCTGAGATCACGAGGCGGACATGAACGGCCCGATCCTCCGCATCTTCGGCTTCCTCGTCCTGCTGTTCGCGCTGCTCTTGGTGTGGACCACGCGCTGGACGGTGATCGACGCGCAGAAGCTGCAGAACAACCCTCTCAACGTGCGCACGCTGCTCGACGAGCTCAAGATCAAGCGGGGCCGCATCATCGCCGACGACGGCACCGTGCTGGCGAAATCGGTGCGCGCGCCCGGGGGCTTGTGGCGGCGCACCTATCCCACCGGCTCCCTCTTTTCCCAGGCGGTTGGCTATTCGACCGCCGCGGCGGGCGACAGCGCGGGCCTCGAGCGATCGCTGGGGACATACCTGCGCGGCGTCCAGACCGGCCTCTCATCCGTTTTCGGACAGCTCGGAGGCTCCACCCGCGTGGGCGATGACGTGTACACGACGCTCGACCCCAAGGCGCAGCGGGTGGCGGTCGCGGATCTCGCGGGCAGGGCCGGCTCGGTGGTCGCGCTCGATCCGCGCAACGGCGCGATCAAGGTCATGTACTCGAACCCGACCTACAACGACAACAACCCCCATGCCACGGGACCCGGCATCTCCGTGTTCAACCGCGCCACGCAGGCGGGCTATCCCCCCGGCTCGACCTTCAAGGTGGTGACAGCCACGGCCGCGCTTGGCACCGGCAAGTTCACCCCGAACTCCGTGGTCAACGGAAACTCGCCCCGGATCGTGGCGGGCGTGCCGCTCTCCAACGACGGCAATCAGAGCTGGGGCAACATCAGCCTGTCCACCGCCTTGACCTACTCGGTCAACACCGTCTGGGCGCAGGTGGCGGAGGCGCTCGGCGCGGGCAACATGACCAAGTACATGCGGCGCTTCGGCTTCTATTCGACGCCGCCGATCGACTATCCCGCCGACGAGATCGGCGTGAGCCGGCCGTTCAGCTCCAGCGGCCGCCCCTATCCCCCGGGGAGCCCGAACGAGGACATCGGCCGCATCGGCATCGGCGAGGGAGGGCTGCAGGTGACGCCCCTGCAGATGGCGATGGTCGCCTCAGCGATCGCCAACCGCGGCAAGTTGATGACACCCCGCTTTGCCTCGCGCGTGGTCGACCCCACGGGGGTGACGATCCAGACATTCAATCCGACCGTCTACCAGCAGGTCACGACGCCGCGGATCGCGTCCCAGGTCGCCCAGATGATGCGTCGGGTGGTCGAGGAGGGCACCGGGACCCCGGCGGCGTTGGGCGGCATCCCCATCGCCGGCAAGACCGGCACGGCCTCGATCGGTGCTCCCGGCTCCGGCCTGACCCAGCCCTGGTTCATCGGCTTCGCGCCGATCAACGACCCCAAGGTGGCCGTGGCCGTCACGGTCGAGCGCACGCAGAACGGCTACGGCGGCACGGTCGCCGCCCCGATCGCGAGAGATGTGATCCAGACGCTGCTGACGGAGGGGCAGTGAGATGAGCGACAGGCTTGAGGGGACGCTCGTCGACGACCGCTACAAGGTGGTCGGGCGCCTCGGCACAGGGGGCATGGCCGAGGTCTTCCTGGCGGAGGACCAGCAACTCGGGCGCAAGCTCGCGCTCAAGCTGCTGCATCCGCGCTTTGCGGAGGATCCCGGCTTCGTCGAGCGCTTCCGCCGCGAGGCCCAGGCGGCGGCCGGCCTCCAGCACCCCAATGTGGTGGGCGTGTACGACCGGGGCTCCTGGGACGGCACCTACTACATCGCGATGGAGTATGTGCCGGGCCGCACGCTCAAGCAGGTGATCTCCGACGAGGCCCCGCTCGAGCCCCTGCGCGCCATCCACCTCGTCGAGGAGATCCTCAAGGCCGTGCGCTTCGCCCATCGCCGGGGAGTGATCCACCGCGACCTGAAGCCTCACAACGTGATCGTCGACGAGTCCGACCACGCCAAGGTCACCGATTTCGGCATCGCTCGCGCCGGCGCCTCCGACATGACCGAGACGGGCTCGATCCTCGGCACCGCCCAATATCTCTCGCCCGAGCAGGCGCAGGGACTCGCCGTCAGTCCTTCCTCGGACCTCTACTCGGTCGGCGTGATCCTGTACGAGCTCCTGACCGGTCGGGTGCCCTTCGATGCGGAGGCCGCCGTCACCGTGGCGATCAAGCACGTCTCCGAGGCCCCGGTCGCGCCGCGCACGCTCAACCCCCTGATCCCGCCGGCGCTCGAACAGGTGGTGCTGTGGTCGCTGAACAAGAATCCGGCAGACAGGCCCGCCGACGCCGACGAATTCCTGGCCGCGCTCAAGCACGCCCGCGCGGCGATCGTCTCGGGCCCCGCGACCGAGCTGACGGCGGCCATGACGGCCGTGGCGGTTCAGTCGGCTCCCCCCGGCGGCCCCACGGCTCCGACACTGCACTCGAGTGTTGTCGCCGCGGAGCCGCCGGGGGTCCTCCCGGGGCCCGAGGGGAATGGCACGGGGGCACCGCTCGGATCGCCGCCGCCCTCGGCTAGAAGCAGGAGGGACGTGTGGTTGTGGGTCGGGCTGGTGGGGCTTTTGCTGGCGGCCGCGATCGCCGCCGCCATCTTCCTGCTGACCGCAGGCAGTCAGGTGACTGTCCCGGGCGTCGTGGGCCAGCCGGTCAAGACCGCCACGACTACCCTCAAGCGCGCCGGCTTCAAGGTCAAGGTCGCTCATGCGCGCAGCAACAGGCCCCAGGGAGTCGTGCTGCGGGAGAACCCGGCCGCCAACGCCTCGGTCAATCAGGGCTCGACCATCCACCTCACGGTCTCGGCAGGCCCGGGCAACGTGACCGTGCCGCAGCTCAAGAACATGCCGCTGGCGCAAGCCGAGAGCGCGATCCGCCACGCCAGGCTCAGGGTGGGGAAGATCCAGTACGTCTCGAACACCTCGGTCGCCGCGGGCGCCGTGAGCAGCACCTCGCCGTTTGCCGGCGAGCCCGAGCCCCCGGGGACGGCGATCAACATCTTCGTCTCCAGTGGTCCACCGAAGAAGACCGTGCCGAACGTGATCGGCGAGACGGAGGACACGGCGCGCGCGCAGCTCCAGTCGGCCGGCTTCTTGGTCGCCGTGAGCACGAAGACGACGGCCTCGGCGCCAGCGGGCACCGTGACCGACCAGAACCCGCCGGCCAACACGCAGGCCACCTCGGGCTCGACGGTCACGATCGTGGTGGCGCAGAAACCGCCGCCGCCGGCGAAGCTGACGGTGCCGAGCGTGACGGGTGAGACGGCGGCGCAGGCGAAGGGTCAGCTGAGCGCCGCGGGCTTCACCGTCAACGAGGTCCAGCAGACCGTCAAGAGCAAGTCGAAGGACGGCATCGTGCTGAGCCAGAGTCCGGGCGCCGGTACCAAGGTCGGCAAAGGGGCGACGGTCACGATCGTGGTGGGTAGCTTCCAGCCGCCCACGACCACGACCACGACCACCACCCACACCAACACCAATCCGGGCGGCGGGCCCGCGCGCCTGCCGTGAGCAGCGGCGCAGGAGTGCGGCCGCGGTGAGGGGCGAGCGCCTGCGCGTCGCGGTCCTCGGTGGGGGCCGCTCGTCGGAGCACGAGGTCTCCCTGGCCTCGGCCGCTTCCGTGCACGGCGGACTCGAGGCCGCCGGCCATGCGCCGTTCGCGATCGAGATCGGGCGCGACGGCGTGTGGCGCCGTGACGGCGAGGAGGTGGAGCTGCGTCCCGGTCGCGGCCTAGACGGCGCCGATGTCGTGTTCCCCGCGCTGCACGGCCCCTTTGGCGAGGACGGAACCGTGCAGGGGCTGCTCGAGTGCCTGGGCGCGCCCTATGTCGGCGCGGGGGTGCTCGCCTCCGCGCTGTGCATGGACAAGGCCCTGTTCAAATCGGTGATGGCGCGCGCGGGCATGCCCCAGGTCGAGCACCGCGTCGTGGAGCAGGACAGCTTCCGAGTGGACCGGGCGAGTGCGTTGGAGGACCTGGGCCGCCTCGGACTGCCTGTGTTCGTCAAACCGGCCCGGCTCGGCTCGTCGGTCGGGATCGCGCGCGTGCTGGAGGCAGCGGAGCTGCCCGACGCGCTCCAGACGGCCTTCGCCCACGATCCTGTCGCGTTGGTCGAGGCCGCCGCGGATGGAATCGAGGTCGAGTGCTCTGTGCTCGGCAACGGCTCGCCGATTGCCTCCGACCCGGGCGAGATCATGCTAGCTGCGGGAGAGGAGGCCTGGTACGACTACGAGGCCAAGTACACGCCCGGCAAGATGCGCCTGATCGTGCCGGCGCGCCTGCCGGAGGCCGTGCGCGAGCGCGTGCGCGAGCTGGCGCTGCGCACCTTCGCGATCACCGGCTGCCGCGGGCTCGCGCGCGTGGACTTCTTCGTCCACGGCGAGGAGGTGCTCGTCAACGAGCTCAACACGATTCCGGGCTTCACCGAGACGAGCGTCTTCGGCGCGCTGTTCGCCGCGAGCGGGCTGCCCTATCCGCAGCTGCTCGACCGGCTGCTCACGCTCGCGCTCGAGCGCCACGAGGCGGAGCGGGCCCACCGGCATTGACCTATATGGCCGGGGCGCATGCGCCCCGGCCCCGCCCGGAACATGTTCCGGGCGGCGGGCCGGCACATGTGCCGGCCCGGTCAAGGAAATAAGCTGACGCAACCATGACCCCTTCACAGATCGACTCGGTCGCCGTCGTCGGCGGTGGCTTCATGGGCACAGGGATCGCGGAGTCGGCCGCGGTTGCGGGGCTGCCGGTGACCGTCCACGACGTCGACGGCGCCGCGCTTGAGCGCGCCCGGGGCCGCATCGACGCTTCGCTGGCGCGGGCGGTCAGGGGCGGCAAGCTCGATCGGGAGCGCGTCGAGCAGGCCTGGGAGCGGATCGAGCTGACCAGCGACCTGGAGGCGATCGCCGACGCGGACATCGTGCTCGAGGCGGTGCCCGAGGACCAGTCGCTCAAGCTCGGAGTGATCGCGGCCGTCGGCCGCGTCGTCGGGGAGGAGACGATCGTCGCCTCCAATACCTCCTCGATCCCGATCGCTGAGCTGGCGCAGGCAGTGCGGAGTCCTGAGCGCGTGCTGGGGCTGCACTTTTTCTCTCCGGTGCCGGTCATGAGCCTGGTCGAGGTCGTCGTGGCGCTCGACACGGCCACGGAGGTGGTGCACACGGCGCGCACGTTCGTCGAGCGACTCGGCAAGCGCCCGATCGAGACCAAGGACCGATCGGGGTTCATCGTGAACCTGCTGCTGGTGCCCTATCTGATGGCGGCGGTACGGATGTACGAGGAGGGATTCGCCTCGCGCGAGGACATCGACGCGGGCATGCGGCTCGGGGCCGGGCACCCCATGGGTCCGCTTCAGCTGTGCGACTTCATCGGCCTCGACGTTCTCTACGCGGTGTGCGATTCGCTGTATGAGGAGTTCAAGCGCGACGAGTACGCGCCTCCTCCGTTGATGAAGCGCATGGTCGCCTCCGGTCGCCTGGGGCGGAAGTCCGGCCGCGGCTTCTACGAGTACGCATAATCACCGCGGCCGGTAGAGCGTGATCTCGTTGACCGAGGCACTGTCCTGCCTCGGCGGCAGCTTCGTGATCCACACCAGGTAGTAGCGGTACGACCTGCCGGTGCGGTTGATCGGGATCTTCTGCTGGTGGTGGACAAAGCCCGCGCCGCCCACCTGCGTCCAGCCCGCCGGGTTCCCCGGCGCGACGGGAAAGCTCGAGGGCGGCGGCGCGACGTGCGCGGCCCAGATCTGCACGGAGAACCCCGGCGTTGAGGTCAACAGCACGATTTCGCGCGCGTCCACGCGGGGGCTTGCGTCTACGTAGATGCCCACACCGGGCTTTCCAAGCGAGCCGCTGAAGTACTGCTCGGTCTGCCACGCCGTAGCCGGGTTGCCGTCGATCGCCAGCCCTACCTCGCCGGGGTTCTGGGTCGTCGTGCCGTCGAGGCCGAACGGGTTGTAGTCGTGGGCGCAGTTCTGACACAGCGACACCTGGGTCAGCTTGGGCGACGGAGAGCGTTCGTTGACGGCGCCCGTGCCGCTGTGGGCGCGCGTCGCGAGCCACACGGCCACGCCCGCGATCACCGCCAGCGCGAGCAGGGCGAGCAGCGCCGCGCGGACCCGATGCCTCAGCTGGAAGGGGACCCGCCTGCGCTTGCGCGCGGGGATCGTCTGCAGCACGCTCGTGACCTCCGGCCCCGAGGCGCCGGTGCGGGCGGTCTCGATCGCGAGCACGTCCTCGAGGTCGGCGATCAGCTCGGCGTCATTGGCGTAGCGGTCCTGAAGGCGCTTGGCGGTGGCGCGGTCGACGACCGCGGCCAGCGCCGCCGAGACCTCGGGCCGCTTGCGCTGCACATCGGGCAGCGCCTCGCGCACGTGCTTCATCGCCACCGACACCTGGCTCTCGCCCCGGAAGGGCACCTCGCCCGTCAGCATCTCGTACAGCACCACCCCGAGTGAGTAGAGGTCCGAGCAGCCGGTCACGGGCTGGCCGAGGGCCTGCTCGGGTGAGACGTAGTCGGTCGTGCCGAGGACGCGCCCATCCGCGGTCAGCCCCTCCTCATCGAGCGTGCGCGCGATCCCGAAGTCGGTCACCTTGCAGGCGCCCTCCTCGTCGATCAGCACGTTCTGAGGCTTGACGTCGCGATGCACGATGTGGCGCGCATGGGCGACACCGAGCGCGCGGGCGATCTGGATCGCGTACGCGACCGCCTCGGGGATCGGCAGCCGGCCGCCGCGACGGATGCGGTCCTTGAGCGTTTCGCCCTCGACGTACTCGAACACGATGTACGGCCGGCCCTCGTCCTCGCCCGCGTCGATCACGCCCACGATGTGCGGGTGCGAGAGCTGGGCGACCGCGCGCGCCTCGCGCCGGAAGCGCTCGAGCTGCGCCGAGTCCGCGAGGACTTCGCGGTTCATGAGCTTGATCGCGACGCGGCGCTGCAGGGTCTCGTCGAGCGCGCGGTACACGGTGGACATGCCGCCCTGCCCGATTCTGGCCTCGAGCCGGTAGCGGCCGCCCAACCTCGTACCCACGAGCGTGCTCATGCCTTCCCTCTATTTTGCGCTACGTGAGCCCAGTACGGGACACCTTCTGCGCAGATTCGCGCTCTCCTTCAGTGCGCGAGGCGTGCAGCCTCGCGAATACCGCCGCGGCGAGGACCGTGCGGTAGGCCGCGTAGGGCCACAGCGGCTGCCCGGCACCCGCGATCCGTAGCAGCGGCCGCGAGGCCAGAGTCGAGGCGAAAGACGCCGCCGCGCCCGCCACGAAGGGGGCTCTGGCATCCGCCGGTAAGCGACGCGCGCGCACGCGCCACCCCTTCAGCAGCGCCGCGCCGGTGATCACGGGCAGCGCCAGCTCGCGCTGGAGACGCTGCGCGTCTGGGCGCTTGAAACCGCGCAGGCGGGCCGCGGCCAGCGTCGCTCCGCCCCGGGAGACACCGGGGAAGAGCGCGGTGGCTTGCGCCACGCCCAGCCACAGCGCATCGCGGGGTCCGGCGTCGCGCACTGAGCGCGTCTGCGGGGCGCATTCGCTGAAAGCCAGCGCCAGTCCACCGCCGAGCAGGCCCGACGCCACCGCTCTGGGGCCGCCCAGCGCTCGCTCGATCCCTCGCTCGAACACGTATCCGCCCATGGCTGGGGGCGCTGCCGAGAGCGCGAGCAGCGCCACGGTGCGCTTGACCGGCTCCCGCGCCAGCTCCCCCCGCAGGGCGATCAGCAGCGCGAGCGCGCTGGCACCGTGTAACGCGACCGCGAAGGCCTTCTTCAGCTCGTCGTCGTTCTCGGCGCACTCCCAGCGCAACAGCCAGGGCAACAGCTCGAGATGGCCCGAGGACGAGATCGGCAGAAGCTCGGTCGGCCCCTGCAGCGCGCCCAGCGCGAGGGCGTGGATGATCGGTTGGCGCCTACTCGGCGAGCGCATCGGCGGCGGGATCGATCTCGTCCCTGCGCGTCGTCCCGCCGCCCGAGAAGAAGCGGCGCACGATCAGGTAGACGATCACGATCACAACTACCGCCGCGCCCACGTAGTCCACGTACTCGAACGAATGGCGCCAGCTATGCCAGTCATGCCCGACCTCGCGTCCCAGCAGCGCCAGGCCCACCACCCACGGGATCGAGCCCAACGCGGTGAGGAGCGCGAAGCGCCGCACCGGAACCTGCGCCACGCCGGCCGCATAGGGGAACGCGGAGCGCACGACGGGCATGATGCGCGAGAGGAACAGCACCGGCGTGCCGTAGCGCTCGAACCACCTCTGGGCCTGATCGACCTTGTGGCGGTGGACGCGGGCGGCGGGGCGCTGGAGCCACCCCTCCTTGCCGAAATAGCCGATCGCGTATGCCACCAAGGCGCCGAGCAGATCGCCGGCGTAGCCAACCAGGATCACGCCCAGCAGCGAGAGCGTGTGGTTGTAGACGTCGAAGCCGGCGAACAGCATCGTCACCTCGGTGCCGGGCAGGAACACGACGCCGGTCGAGAACATGAGCAGTCCGACGGCCGCCAGTCCGAGCTTCCCAATCGCGTGCGTGGCGAACGTGACCAGCGACCCCGTAACGGATGAGACCACGAGCACGGCGATGAAATGTAGCGGCCGCGATACCGTTCACCGCCGCGATGGCGGCCCCGAGCGCAGTGAGAATCCCCTTATTCCAGCCCGAAACCTGGCTCGCCCCGCGCTACGCCGAGCTCGAGCGGCGCCTCGGCGAGGTGCTCGCCCGCGGGCGCTTCATTCTCGGCCCCGAAGTGTCCGCCTTCGAGCGTGAGCTCGCCGCCTATGTCGGGGTTCCGTATGCGGTCGGCGTGGCCAACGGCACGGATGCGATCACGATCGCGCTGCGCGCGCTGGGGGTGGCGCCGGGCGACGAGGTGATCGTGCCCTCGTTCACCTTCTACGCGTCGGTCGAGGCGGCGGTAGCGGCCGGCGCACGGCCCGTCTTCTGCGACGTCGATCCCGACACCCGCAACGTGACCGTGGATTCCGTGCGCGCGGCGCTGAGTTCGCGAAGCAGGGCGATCATCAGCGTGGATCTCTTCGGCTCTCCGGCCCCCGACCTGCGCTCGCTGGGCCTACCCGTGCTGGAGGACGCCGCACAGGCTGCGGGCGCCCGGCTCTCCGACACGCGCGCGGGGGCGCTCGGGGATGCGGCGACGTTCTCCTTCTATCCCTCGAAGAACCTGCCCTGCCTCGGCGACGGCGGGGCGATCGTGACCGCCGACGCTGATGTCGCCGAGCGGGCGCGGGTGCTTCGCTTCCACGGTTCGCGTGACAAGGAGCAGTTCGTGGAAGTGGGTTACAACTCACGTCTCGACGAGCTCCAGGCGGCCGTATTGCGCGCGTTGCTCCCGTACCTCGAAGGCTGGAGCGACGGGCGTCGGAGGGTGGCCGCCCGCTACGAGGCGCTGGGCCTCGGCGAGCACGTCGGGTTGCCGGTCGCGCTCGCAGGTGCGGCGCCCGCGTGGCACCTGTACGTCGTCACCCACTCGCGGGCCGATGAGCTGATCGCCGCGCTGCACGAGCTCGGGGTCGAGGCCCGCGCCTACTACCGGACGCCCTCGCACCGCCAGCCCTCGCTCGCCCCTTTCGTCTCGCCGGAGGTCTCGCTGCCCGTCACCGACGAACTCGCGCGCACCAACCTCGCCCTGCCGATGGGCCCCGCGCTTTCCAACGAAGAGACCGAAAACGTTGTGCGCGCGGTGGCGACGGCGGTTGCGGGACTAAATGGGTCCTAGCGCGTCCGCCGGCGCGCTTAGCTCTAGTTGACCTTACGCAAACTAGAATCTCCGCTTTATGCGGCGGCGGATCAGATCCGCGGCCTTCCCCGTTCACCGCTATTCGGTACCGCAACTGCTGGCGGACGGCGTGTTGGTCGCGCTCGCTTACTACCTCGCATTTCGGCTGAGGTTCGAGAACGGCTTCTCTGGTAGCGCCCACCGCTACGGAGAACTGCTCGAGGAGACGATTCCCTGGGTCGTGGCGCTGACGCTCGTCGTGCTGGCGATGTTCGGCCAGTACCAGCGGCTGTGGACCTTCGTCAGCCAGCGCGACTACGAGGCCGTCGTCAAGGGCATGGTCGTGGCCACGTTGGTGGCGGTCGGCGCAATCGCGCTGCTGCACCCGGTCGTGCAGACAACGCAGGTCACCGTCCACCACACGCTGGTGCCGCAGTCGGGCACCGTCAATCCGCCTCCGAGCGTGATCGCGCTGTTCTTTCTGCTCGCCCTCGCGCTGCTGTTGGGAATGCGCTTCATCGTGCACCTGGTTGCCGAAGGGCGCGTACGCAGCTTCCGTGTTGCCAAGGGCGCCCGCGACGTGCTGATCGTCGGCGGCGGCGAGGGCGGACGGCTGGTCGTGCGCGAGCTGGCCCGCAACCCCGGGCTGGGGCTGCGCCCGGTTGGCTTCATCGACGACGACCCCCGCAAGCGGGGTCTCAAGGACGAGTACGGCCTCCGCGTGCTGGGCACCACCGCCGGCGACGAGCTCGCCCGGGTCCTCGACGAGGTCGAGCCCGACCAGGTCGTGATCGCGATCCCCTCGGCCCCGGGCACGCTACGCGCGCGCGTCGTGGCCGCCTGCCGCGAGCGCGGCATCCCCGTGCGCACGATGCCGACCGTGTTCGAGCTGCTGCGCGACGGGTCCGGGCACATGGCCGTCACCAGGCAGCTGCGGGAGGTCCAGGTGGAGGACGTGCTCGGCCGCGAACCCGTGCGCATGGAGCTCGAGCGGGTGGGCGCCTATCTGGCGGGCCAGGTCGTGCTGGTCACGGGCGCGGGCGGATCGATTGGTTCCGAGCTTTGCCGCCAGATCGCGCGAGTGGGACCGCGACGCTTGGTTCTGGTCGACCACGCCGAAGACAATCTGTTCGACATCCTGCGTGAGCTCGAGGAGGATCGTCACGTCCGCACGGCGATCCCGGTGCTCGCGGACTGCAAGGAGGAAGAGCGGATCCGCGAGGTGCTTGCGACCTACCGCCCCGCGATCGTCTTCCACGCCGCGGCCTACAAGCACGTGACGATGACGGAGGCCAACCCGGTGGAGGCGGTGCGCAACAACGCGCTGGCCACCCGCGTTGTGGCGCGCGTCGCCGGCGATCTCGAGGTCGAACGTTTCGTGCTCATCTCCACAGACAAGGCGGTCAACGCGGCCACCGTAATGGGTGCTTCGAAGGCGCTTTCCGAGTGGGCCGCCGAAGCTGCCGCGGCCAAGTACCCGCGCACCAAGTACGCCACCGTCCGCTTCGGCAACGTGCTCGGTTCCTCCGGCTCGGTGGTCCCGATCTTCCGCCGCCAGATCGCCGCGGGCGGGCCGGTCACCGTCACCGACCCGCGCATGACGCGCTACTTCATGACGATCCCCGAGGCGGTGCAGCTGGTGATCCGCGCCGGCTCCCTGACCGACTCGAGCGGCGAGGTCTTTGTGCTCGAGATGGGCGAGCCGGTGCGCATCATCGAGCTGGCCGAGGCGATGATCCGCCTCTCCGGCCTCGAACCCGAGCGTGACATCGCGGTCGAGATCATCGGCGCGCGACCCGGGGAGAAGTTCTACGAGGATCTGTTCAACCCCTACGAGCGTCCTCAGCCGACGCCTGCGCAGAAGATCCTGCGCGCGCAGCGCGAGCGCTTCGACCCCGCGTGGGTTGAGCGCGCCTTCGCCGAGGTCAACCTGCTGGTGCTCGAGGGCGACGCGGCCGCGCTCGCGGACCGGGTGGCGAGGCTCGCGCAGACCCGCAGCTCCGGTGTGCAGCCGTTCGGAGCCGTGGCAACCGACTTGACCGTCCCGGACGCCGGACTCCCGGGCGCGGCGACCGAAACTGGCCTCCGGGGCGCCACGTAGACTCACGCGAGCCGTAAGTGCCGCTTTCCTTCGCTCTTTCGATCAGTCATTTCGTCTCGTCCGTGGGCGCCGACGCCGGCTTCGCCGCGCTCATCGGGCTCGCCATCCTCGTGCTGCTCTACTTCGCGCACGCGCGCGAGACGTCGAACGTGCGCTCGGAGTTGGTGCGCGCGAACGAGCGGCTAGAGGAGCTGGAGCGCAGGCTGACGGCCGGCGTGAGCCCTTACGTTGCGCCCAGGCCGCCGATTGCCGCGCCGGGCATGGAGGGCGAAGACGCCGGCGGGATCGCAGGCGCGGAGGTAGCGCCCCCGTCGTCGGCCGTCGCGCCGGGAGCTGGAGCTGGAGCTGGAGCTGGAGCGTCCCACCTTGGAGGTGCGCCCGCGCTCACTCCCCCGGCCGGTGTCGGTGCGCCACCGCTGACCGACGCGACGCGTGTGGTTCCGGGAGTGGAGCAGGAGGCCTCGGAGTCCGAGGAGGCGCCGAGCGAAGGCCGGCCGGCCGAGGCGCCGAGCGAAGGCCAGCCGGCCGAGGCGCCCGTCGCCGCCGTGCCGCTCGCCGCCCCGCAGGGCACTGGCGCCGCGCCATCGGCGACGGTGACTGGGGCACAAGCGCCGCCCGCGCCAGGGTCCTTTCGTCCGGGCGCCTTCGGAGGCGACAGGCCGCCGCCCGTGGTCGCACCCCCGCCGGGGGTGGGGAGGACGCCGGCGCCGGTGACCGCGGCAGCAGGCGGCAATGGCACCTCGGCGACGCTCGGGGCGAGTAGCGGAGCGCCGCGTTCGCTGCTTGAGCACGGCCTCCCGAGCCGGCACAGGAGCCTCAAGTGGCTGATACCGCTGGTGGCGGGCCTTGTGCTCGTCGCGATTGCGGTGGTGCTGGTCGTCGTCCTCACCTCGGGCAACGGGACCCCCGGCCACAGAGCCGCCGCGCGCCATGTTCCCCCCAAGATCGCGGCCGCTCCCTCGGGCATTTCGCCCGCCGCGGTAACGGTCGCGGTGGTCAACGGCACCAGCATCAACCAGCTCGCTCATCATGTGGGCGATCGACTCACGCGCCTGGGCTTCAAGGAGGGCGCGCTTGCGACGGCCACCGGTCAGACGCTGTCCACGACCTCGGTGGGCTATCTCCCCGGCTATCACAAGGACGGGCTGCTGGTTGCGCACGCCTTGAAGTTGCCGGCCGCAAACGTGCGTCCTGCGGCACAGTCGAATCTCTCGCTCGTGTGCCCGCAGCCCACAAGCTGCACGGCAGACGTGGTCGTTGTGGCCGGCACGGATCTGGCGCCCCACCACTAGCCGACTCACGGTGGCCGGCTTTCTCGAGCTCCCCCACCGGGGGGCCAAGCCCCGAGAGCAGGGGATCACGCATGTGATCGACCGCGGCCTCTCGCTCGCCGCGCTCGACGGGATGGTCGAGATCGCGGGGCCTTGCATCGATATCGTCAAGCTGGGCTGGGGCACAGCCGTGGTCACGGGCAGCCTTGAGCGCAAGCTCGAGCGCTACCGCGATCACGGCCTGCCCGTGGTGCTGGGCGGCACCCTCACCGAGGTGGCGATCGCGCAGGGAAAGCTCGAGCAGCTGCTCGAATGGGTGCGTGAGCTCGGCCTGCGTCACGTCGAGATCTCGGATGGCACGATCGCTCTCGAACACCGGCGCAAGCTCGAGCTGATCGAGCGCCTCGCGCAAGAGTTCACGGTCCTTTCCGAGGTGGGATCGAAGGACGACACGGGCGCGATCACGCCTCCATACAGATGGGTGGAGATGATGCGCGCGGAGCTTCAGGCCGGGGCCTGGAAGGTGATCGCCGAAGGGCGCGAGGCGGGCACCGCCGGGATCTTCCGGCCCACCGGCGAAGTGCGCGAGGGCCTGATTGGAGAGATCGTGCACGAGATCGACCCAGCCAGCATTCTGTTCGACGCTCCCAACAAACACCAACAGGTCTGGTTCTTACGGCGCTTCGGGGTCGAAGCGAACCTGAGCAACATCGCTCCCGACGACGTGCTTGGCGTGGAGACGCTCCGGCTTGGCTTGCGCTCGGACACTCTGGGTATCGAGCGGTGAGCTCCGCAGGCCATCCGGAGGGTGGCGGTGTGGCTTCGGGGCACGCCCTCTACCTGGCCCGTCACGGCGAGACGGATGACAATCGCCAGCCGATCCGTGTGCAGGGCTTCGCCGACACGCCGCTGAACGAGACCGGTCGCCGACAGGCTGTCGAACTTGCCGACCGGGTCGCGGATCTTGGCCTGCGCTCGCTGTGGTCCTCGGACCTTCGGCGCGCCACCGAGACCGCGCGAGTCGTCGGCGCGCGGCTGGGGCTGCCGGTGCGACTCGATCAGCGGCTGCGGGAGGCCAACCGCGGCCGCTGGGAGGGACGGCTGTTCATCGACATCGAACGTGAATGTCCCGAGCGCTATGCCGCGTGGCGTCGCGCGGGCGACTCCTTTCGCTTCCCGGGTGGCGAATCGCTGCTCGAGCAGTCCGAGCGAGTGCGCGCGTCGCTCGATCAGATCCGATCCTCCGGCGAGCTGCCCGCGCTGGCGGTGTGCCACGGTGGGTCGATCCGCGTGGAGCTGTGTGCCCGCGATCCCCGCGGCCTCGCTGCCTTCCACGACTTCGAGATCCCGAACGTGGCGGTGGTGCCATTGTGATGGTGAGCGGCGCTCCCGGCCACCCCGCGGGTGGCGTGGCTAGCCGTGAGCGGGCCTCGGGCTCGCGCTGGATCGGTAGGGGGCTGTTCGCGGCGCTGGTCTTGGCGACGATCGCGGCTTTTGTGATCAGTCAGCACCTGAAGGTGACCACTCCCTTCATCTCCGGCGTGCGCGGCCCCGACCCGACGACGATCAACCCGGTCAACGGACCAACCTCGTGTCCTGATCCAGCCGCGGGCCACGCCGTGAGTCAGCGCTCGACGACCCTGTCGTTTTATCTTCTGCACCACGTCGATCACGTCAACGTGTACGTCGTCGACCGGTTGAATAACACTGTGCGCACGCTCGCCAGCAACGTGTTCATGCGCAAGCCAAAGGCCCCAACCGCGCAGGGTTTCGCTGCGGTCACGAAGTACTTCACCTGGGATGGGCGTGACAGCTCGGGCCGGCCGGTCTCGCCCGGCACCTACTTCTTCTACGTCCACCTGGTCAACCAACAGCGCACGATCCAGCTCTCCCAGCAGCCCGTGACCGTGGAGCGCAGCACCAGATGTGTCTCGAAGGGGTGACGCGGGCGGCGCTCTCTGAACGGGGATCGTGACCGCATACCTGAAACGCCTGGTCAGCTCGCTGGCCGCATATCAGGTCGCGGACGTTGTCTCGAAGCTGCTCGCGGTCCTCCTGCTGCCGGTCTACACGCGCTTTATCCCGCCCTCGGGCTACGGCGTCGTCGAGTTGCTCGGCAACGGCGTCATCTTCGTCAGCATCCTCGTGCGCCTGGGCATGATCGAGGCGTTCCTGCGCTACTACTACTCAGACGCCGACCAGGAGCGCCGCGACGCCCTCGCTCGTCGAGCGATTGCGTTCTTGCTGGTGACGACCACGATCGCCGCCGCCGCCTTGGCCGCCGCCTCGGTGCCGCTGTCCAAGCTGCTGCTCAACCACCGCGACCCGCTCACCTTCCTCGTCGCGGTGCTGGGTCTGTGGGCCTTCACGAACCTGGAGCTTGCCTACGCGCTGTTGCGCGTCGACGAACGGCTGAAGGCGTACGCGACCGCATCGTTGCTCAACGTCGGGCTCACGATCGCCGCCTCGGTCGTTCTGGTGGTGGGGCTGGGCGACGGCGCGCGCGGGCTGCTGCTCGCCAACTACGGCGCCTCGACCTTGATCCTGCTCGGGCTGTGGTGGACCATGCGCGCGCGCCTGCGACCACGCCGTCGGCGCGCGGAGCCACTGGGCCTCCTGATGCGCTTCGGGCTGCCCACCGTGCCCGCTGAGGCATCGGTGTACGCACTCAGCATCGTCGACCGCTTCTACATCTACCACGATGCGAGCCAGAGGCTCGCCGGCCTCTACTCGATCGCGGTCAAGCTCGCCGGCGCGGTCGCCTTCATCGTGCGCGCCTTCCAGTATGCGTGGCCGCCGCTCGCCTATTCCGTGGACGACGATGCGCAGGCGGCGCGGCTGTACGGCCTCGTGACCACCTACTACGCGCTGGTGGCGGGTTTCGTGGTGGCCGCGCTGGCGCTGCTCGGCAGGTGGGTGCTGATCGTGTTGGCGGCCCCCAGCTACTTCGGCGCGTATCGAGCGCTCCCGTGGGTCGCGCTGGGCTGGGCGATGTACGGTCTATGGGTGGTTTTTCTGGTTATCGCGGGGCGCGCGAAGGTGACGACGCGCAACTTCCCGGCGTCGATCGCGGGGCTGGCCGCGAATGTCGTGTTGATCATCCTGCTCGTGCCGAGCTTGGGCATCGCCGGTGCCGGCGTCGCGCTCTGCGGCGCATACGTGGTCATGCTGACGATCATGCACCTGCTCACTCGCCATGCCTTCAAGGTCTCCTTCGAGTGGCGACGGCTCGCCCAGCTCTGTCTCGTGATGAGCGGCGTGGCGGTCGCGGGCGATTTGCTGCTGCCGACGCACGGGGCTGTGGGCTTCGTGACCCGCCTGGCGGCGCTCGCGGCGATCCCGTTGCTGCTCGCGCTCACCGGGTTTGTCCACGCCCGCGAGCGCACCGAGTTGCGCGCGCTGGCGGCGCGCCTGCGGCGCCTGTCCGCGAGCCCGGCCGGGGGCGGCTAGCGATGGACTCCCCAGCCGTCGCACCCAGGGCGGCCCCCGCCGCCCGCGCTCAGACCGCCCGCCCCGCGGCCAGCGTGGTGATGCCGTTTGCGGGCGAGGCGCCCGAGGCGGCCGAGGCCGTGGCCACGCTGCTCAGCCTCGAGCGCCGGCCCGACGATGAGCTCATCCTGGCTGACAACGCGGGCACCGCGGGTACGCGCGACGGCGTCACGGTCGTGCTCGCAACGGACGAGCGCTCGCCGGCCCATGCTCGCAACGCCGGCGCCGCCGTTGCCAGCTCCGAATGGATCCTGTTCCTCGATGCCGACTGTCGGCCCCGCCCCCGGTTGCTCGATCAATACTTCTCCGAACCGGTCGACGAGTCGGTGGGTGCCCTGGCCGGCGAGGTGCTGGGAGAGGCGGCGACAGGCGGGCGCCCCACGTTGGCCGCTCGCTACGGCGCGGCCAAGAGCTTCCTTTCGCAGCGAGCCCATCTGGCGCATCCCTACCGCCCGCGGGCGGTCGCGGCGAACCTGCTCGTGCGGAGGCGGGCGTTCATACAGGTGGGCGGCTTCTACGAGGGTCTACGGGCGGCCGAGGACACCGATTTCGTGTGGCGTCTTCAGCAGGCGGGCTGGCGCCTTGAGCCCCGCCCTCAAGCTTGGGTGGAGCACCGCTATCGGGCCACGCTGCGCGACCTGCGGCGGCAGTGGCGCGGCTACGCCGCGGGACGGGCATGGTTGGCTCGTCGCTACGACGGGTTCGTCCCTGAACCCGCGCTGCCGCGCGCGCTCCGGCGTGCCGGGGGGTGGGCCGCGCGGCGTTATGGCGCGCTCGCCCGGTCCGGGGCGGCAGCCGATGCCACCCCAGCGCCCAACGTCCCGGAGGCGCTCGCCCGGTCCGGGGCGGCAGCCGATGCCACCCCAGCGCCCAACGTCCCGGAGGCGCTCGCCCGGTCCGGGGCGGCAGCCGATGCCACCCCAGCGCCCAACGTCCCGGAGGCGCCCGCCCCCAAGCGGAGCCGGGTCGAGCGCGGTCAGTACCTGGCGGTGGACGCCCTGCTGGCGCTCGAGGAGCTGGCCGGCTTCACGCTCTCTAACCGGCCCACGAGCGCCGAGCGCAACCGTTCCCCGAAAGCGGACACGAGCGTGGTCTTCGTCGCCGATCGCTTCCCGAGCCCCGACGATCCCCTGATCGAGTTGCCGAGCGCCTTGCGAGGCGCGCGCATCGAGGCGGCCCGTCGTCCCCAGGCGATGCCCGCCGGCGCTCGCCAGCTGCGCATCGACTACCGCGAAGACGACGGGCTGGCCGAGCGGCTCGCGGCAGCGGCCCTGCTGGCGGTCGTTCATCCCCTGCGTTGCCTGCGGGATGCGGGCAAGCGTCGGCAAGGAGAGCCCTCGCTGCTCGCGCTGGCCCCGCCGGTGAGGCGCTTGCGGCGGGCTCCCGGAGCGCGCGTCCAGCCTCTGGGCGGGGGCGATGCGGCGGCCGTCGCTGCCCGGGTGGAGGCCCTCGCCGGGCGCCGCGCGCGCTGATGCGCGTACAGGTGGTCGACCCCTCGGCGTACACGCCGCCCTATGACCACGCCCTCTGCGCCGCGCTAGCTGAGCTCGGGATCGACGTCGAGCTGATCACCAGTCGCTTTCTGCATGGGGAGCCGCCCGAGCTCCAGGGCTACAGGGTCCACGAGCTCTTCTACCGGCGCGCCTTCGGCGCTCCGGGGTCCAGGTTGCGCTCGCTCACCAAGCTTGCGCTGCACCCCGCCGGCATGATGCGTCTGCGGCGCTTGGCACGCGACGCTGATGTCGTGCACTTCCAATGGCTGCCGGTCCAGTGGCTCGACGCGCACCTGCTACCGCGGCCGCCAGTTGTCCTCACCGCCCACGACCTCCTGCCGCGCGAAGCACGCCCCGGCCAGGTGCAGGCGCAGCGGCGGTTGTACGAGCGGGTTGACGCGGTCATCGTGCACTCAGAGTTCGGGCGGCGATCCCTGGTGGCCCTGGGCGTCGATCCGGCCAAGGTGCAGGTGATCCACCACGGCGCGTTCGAGCACCTCGCCGCCCCCGGGGCCGAGCCGCCGGTACTGCCGGCGGAGCTCTTGCGCGTTGCGACACCCCCTGAGCGGCCCGTGCTCCTCTTTTTCGGGCTGGTGCGGCCGTACAAGGGAGTCGAGGTCCTCCTCGAGGCCTGGCGGATGCTCGAGCGGGAGCCGCAGTCACCGGTGCCCGGGCAGGCAGAGCTGTGGGTCGTGGGGCGACCACTCATGCCCCTCGAGCCGCTCATGCGCATGGCGGGCTCGAGCGTCCGGTTCGTGCCCCGATTCGTCTCTCAGGCGGAGCTCCGAGGCGTGTTCTCACGGGCCGATGTGGTCGTCCTTCCGTATTCACGAACGGAGCGCTTCGACCAATCAGGCGTGCTCGCGACGGCACTCGCCTTCGGCAAGGCGATCGTGCTGACGGACGTGGGGAGCTTCTCCGAGCTCGCGGCGAACGGAGGCGCTCAACTGGTAGCGCCCGATGACGCGAGCACACTCGCGAGCGCGCTCGCCACACTGCTGGCCGACAGCGAGGCCCGACAGCGTCTCGCGCATGGCGCACGCGCGGCGGCGCGGCGGACCTACTCGTGGCGCGAGGCAGCCACCCAGACGGCCGCGCTCTACGCGAAGCTCACGGGCATCCCCCTGGGGCCCGCGGGCGGTCCACCGGGCGCGCCAGGCGATCCGCCACAATCCTCCCCCGATGAGCGCTCGTAAGCTCGCTTTCTGGCTGCCCGCCGGCCTGCTCGTCTACAGCCACCTCGGCTATCCGGCGCTGCTTGCCCTGCTCGCGCGGCGTCGCGGGCCGCAGGCAGCCGGCGTGCCTGAGCCGCTCGAGCTCCCGACCGTGTCGGTGATCGTGCCCGCTTATGCCGAGGAGGCCGTGATCGCTGACCGTGTGCGCAATCTGCGCGAGCTCTCCTATCCGCGCGAGAAGCTGGAGATCGTCGTCGCCTGCGACGGCTCGCCCGACCGCACCGCGGCACTCGCCCGGGAGGCGGGCGCGGACCTCGTGCTCGAGCTGCCGCGCGGGGGCAAGATCCGCGCCCAGGACATCGCCGTGGGGCGCGCGCGCGGCCAGATCGTGGCCTTCTCCGACGCCAACGTCCGCTGGGAACCCGAGGCTCTCACGGCGCTCGTGGAGCCGTTCGCGGACTCGCGCGTGGGTTATGTCTGTGGCGAGGTGCGCCTGCTCAACGCCCGAGGAACGAATCAGGAGGGTCTTTACTGGCGCTACGAGATGTTCGTCCGTGCGCTGGAATCCCGCCTGCGCTCGGTCACGGGCGGCAACGGGGCCATCTACGCCACGCGGCGCGAGTCATACGTGCTGGTCGAGCCGATCATGGGTCATGACCTCTCGTTTCCTTTCAACATGGTCAAGCGCGGTTGGCTCGCGGTGTACGCGCCGGGCGCGCGGGCCAGCGAAAAGATGGTGCCCTCCATCGAGGGCGAGTTCCAGCGCAAGCGACGCATGATGAGCCATACCTGGCCGATCGTCGTACGGGGCGGCCTGCTGTCGCCGCGCGGCTATGACCCCGGCTACGCGGCGATGATCCTCTCGCACCGCGTCCTGCGCTACGCCTCTCCGTTCCTGCACATCCTCGCCCTAGGATCGAGCGTCGCACTCCTCTTGGACGAGGGCGGCCCGCTTTACGCCGGGGCGGTGAGCCTCCAAGCGGCAGTGCTGTCGGCGGCCGTCGCCGCTCGCAGCCTGCCCCTGCGTCCTCTGCTCGTGGCGCGGTACTACGTGCTCACGACCGCCTCGCTGCTCGCGGGCCTGTGGGATTGGCTCTACCACGGAACCGCCGCGGGCTGGGAGCCCGCGGCGGGAACGCGCTAGTGGTGCGCTAGCCGTGCTCAAACGAGCCCTCGACTTGCTGATCGCGGTCCCCGGTGCGGTCATCAGTGCGCCCGTGATCGCGCTGCTGGCGTTGCTGATCCGCCTGGAGAGTCCTGGCTATCCGATCTACACCCAGACTCGCGTAGGAAAGGACGGCCGCGAGTTTCAGATCTACAAGCTGCGCACGATGGTGAGCGGGGCGGAATTTGTCGGTGCCGGCCTGGCGATCCAGGAGGGGGACGACAGGATCACGCGCATGGGGACGCTGCTGCGCCGCTACTCGCTCGACGAATTGCCGAACCTGTGGAACGTGCTGCGGGGCGAGATGTCGATCGTCGGGCCGCGGCCGACGATCCCCGTGCAGGTCAGCCAGTACACCGAGCGGCAGTTCGGGAGGTTACGCGTGAAGCCGGGAATCACCGGCTGGGCGCAGGTGAATGGCCGGGCGGCACTTCCATGGACGGAGCGGATCGAGCTCGACCTGTGGTACGTCGAGCATCAGTCGATGAGGCTCGATCTGAGCATTCTGGGGCGCACTGTGCGCCTGCTGCGCTCGGGCCAGGGGCTCTACAAGGGCGAGACCGGGGGCTGGCACGGCTCGCTCGAGGTCCCGTCACCTCCGGTCCCCGACGCCGCGCGGCTGCCCCCGCCCGCTCCGGGCCCCGACGCCGCGCCGCTGCCCCCGCCCGCTCCGGGCCCCGACGCCGCGCCGCTGCCCCCGCCCGCTCCGGGCCCCGACGCCGCGCCGCTGCCCCCGCCCGAAGCCCCCGTCGACGGCGTGCAGCGGATGTGAGCGAGGTAGCGATCCTGCTCACGGGCGTGGGCAAGCGCTACGACATCGTGGCGTCTTTTGCGCAACACGCCACGGTGATTGCCGCCGATCCCAACCCGCTCGCGCCCGCCCAGTACGCGGCGCACCATCGCTGCCCCGTGCCGCGCATCGACGATCCGGGATATGTGCCCGCGCTGCGCGAGCTGTGCGAGCGCTTCGGCGTGGGGGCGGTGATCCCCCTCACCGACCTGGACATCGAGGTGCTCGCCCACGCCCGTGTGGCGGGCGAGCTGCCTGCGCTGGTGCCGGATCCGGAGGTCGCGCGCGCCACGTACGACAAGTACGAGGCACACCTGCTGCTGGGCAGGGCAGGGCTGCCCTCGCCCCCAACCGTGCTTCCCGGCGAGCAGATCGATGCCTACCCGGTGATGGTGAAACCCCGACGTGGTTCGGGCGCGCGCTCCATCCACCGCGCTGACGACCAGCGCGCGGCGGAGTTCTTCGTCGACTACGTGCCCGAGGAAACGATGGTGCAACGGTTCATGGACGGGCCGGAGTTCTCGATCGACGCACTGTGCGACCCGCGGGGTCGCTGCCTGAACGCGATCCCACGCACGATGATCGAATCCCGCGGTGGCGAGTCGATCAAGGGGACGGTGCTCGCCGACTCCGAGCTGGTGGAGCTGGGGCGGCGTGTCGTCGAGGCGCTGTCATTCCGCGGTCCCAGCACCGTGCAGGTTTTCCGCGATCGCGAGCTCGGGCTGCGGATCACCGACGTCAACCCGCGCTTCGGCGGCGCTTTCCCCGCGCCCATGTACGCGGCCCTCCCCGGGCGTACTTATCCGGAGCTCATCGTGCGCATGGCGCGCGGCGAGGAGGTCGAGCCACACCTGGGCGAGTTCCGCGCCGGCGTGACCTTCACGCGCTATTTCTGGCAACTCGAGCTCGACGAGCGCCTCGAGCCGAGCGGCCGCGACATCGTCGACCCACCGGGCCCGCCACAGCCGCGGTAGGACGCCGGACAGCGTTCCGCCATTTCCACCGAGCCGGCGAGCGTGCCGCCCTTTCGGGAGATTACCCGCGCATTTTGCGGGTTATCTCCAAGACTAGGCCGGGTCGCCGCTGGCGCTAGCGCTGCCGCGCGGCCTCCGCCCCCGCCCCACGCCGCCGCGCGGCGTCCGCCTTCGCCCCGCGCCCGGGCGCGGCGTCCGTCTTCGCCCCGCGCCGCCGCGCGGCGTCCGCGCCAGTCCCGCTCCAGCAGTAGTCCACGAACTCGGCGATCTCGGCCGTGAGCCGCGCCGGCCTGGTGCGCAGCTCGATGATCGAGTTGGCTCTGATCAAGCGCGAGTTGGGTAGTTCCCCCGCGAGCATGTCGGCGTCGGAGAACAGGTGAACCGGGTCACGGGGATGCCCGATTACCAGCGCCGGCGCGTCGAAGGTGCGGCGCTGGGCGCGATCAGGAGCGGTGGGCCCAAAGATGATTCCCTGGAGCACGGCGGCGCTCGGCCCGGGATCCTGGGCGACCGCATCGAGCGCCAGCTCGAGCAGCAAGGGGAGGCGCCGGTGTCGCATGCCGCGCGCGAAGCGGGCAAGCCTCGCCGCGACGGGCTCGCCGAAGGTGAGGGCGAACAGCAGAGGGGTGAACGCCGCCGCGCAGGCTGGAATCGCGTTGTCGAGCACGGGCATCTCGAGGATCATGCCCCGCAAGCGCTCCGGCGCCGAGGCCGCCACCTCGAGCGTGACGTTCGCCCCCAGTGAGGTACCCCCTACGATCGCCTGGTCGAGCTCGAGATGATCGAGCAGGGCCACCGTCTGCTGGGCAAAGGCCGGCATCGAGTAGCGCCACATGTCGCGGGGGCGATCGGAGGCGCCGTGGCCGAGCAAGTCGAGCGTGAGCACCCGGTTTCCACGCCGTTGGAGCTGCCGTGCGAGCGGCGCCTGCATCTTCTGCGATAGCAATAGGCCGGGAAGCAGGACCGTAGTGCGTTCGCCCTCCCCACGGACGGTATAGGCCAGCCGCTGGCCCTCATGGCGGAAGTAGGGCACGCGATAAACGATAGCCCGAGGTCCGCTACCTTCTCTCGGCACTGAAACCGAGAGGAGGCGCATCACCATGGCAAAGACTCCACGGTCGCTTACCGGTACGGTCGTCGCCATCACCGGCGGCGCGCGAGGAATCGGCAGAGCCACGGCCACGGCCCTGATTGCTCAAGGGGCGAAGGTCGCGATTGGGGACATCGACGCGGCCCTGGCCGCGCAGACCGCAGGGGAGCTTGGCCGCGGCACCGTGGGTCTGCCGCTCGACGTGACCGATCGCGCCAGCTTCGAGACCTTCCTCCAGCGCGCCGAAAGTGAGCTCGGGCCGCTCGATGTGCTCGTCAACAACGCGGGCATCATGCCGATCGGTCCCTTCACCGAGGAGAGCGACGAGACCACGAAGGCGATCATCGACATCAACGTGCACGGCGTGCTGCTCGGCTCCAAGCTGGCGCTGGAGCGGTTCCTGCCGCGTGGCCGCGGGCATTTGGTGAACATCGCCTCCGCTGCCGGTAAGGCCGGGTTTCCGGGGGGAGCGACCTATTGCGCGAGCAAGCACGCGGTGGTGGGCCTGAGCGAGGCGATCCGAGCCGAAGTGCGCGATCGCGGCATCGGCGTCTCCGTGGTGATGCCGGTGGTGGTCCACACCGAGCTCGGGTCGGGCTTGCCGGAGACCCGCGGGCTCAAAGCGGTGGAGCCCGAGGACGTGGCCCAGGCGATCGTGAACGCCCTACAGATGGTCCGCTATGAGGTCTTCGTGCCCCGCTCGCTGGCGACGATTCTGCGACCCAAGGGGATCCTGCCGACCAGCATCACGGACATCATCGGGCGCATCATGAAATCGGACCAGGTCCTGACGCAGCCCAATCGCGAACGGCGGGCGGCGTATGAGGCACGTGTCGCCGCGGACGTGCAGCGAGTCGAGGCCGCGCCCGAGAACGCGCCGAGTGCGGCGCAGGACGATGCGATGGCCGAGAGGGTCGCCTCCTATCCCAGCCACACATTCTCCTAACGGGCGTCCACAGCGCCACATAGAATTGGCGGCGCTCACTCGTGTTTTCGGTCCCGCCATCGGCTATCCTCGTCGGCTCCGGAGGTCAGCGATCGCCCCTGTTTGCTGGCCGACCCGCTGGGTTGCGGCCGAGGCGCTGAGCCGAAGGCTTCCTGACCACTGACCACTTCTACGGATATTTCGGAGCGACGCATGCGAATCTTGGTTCTGGGTGGAGACGGGTATTTGGGGTGGCCCACGGCGATTCATCTTTCTGCTGCCGGCCACGAAGTGGCGGTGGCGGATAACTTCGCGCGCCGCAGCTATGACGAGGAGATGGGAGTCGAGAGCCTCGTCCCGATCGCCTCGCTGGATGAGCGCATCGCCGCCTGGAAGGAAGTGCATGGCAAGGAGATCAAGAGCTATATAGGCGATTTGTGCGACCCGGCGTTCGTGCACCAGATGGTCGGGGAATTTCGTCCCGAGAGCATCGTGCACTACGCCGAGCAGCGCGCGGCGCCCTACTCGATGATCGACCAGGCGCATGCGGTCTACACCCAGACCAACAACGTGGTCGGCAACCTCAACGTGATGTACGCGATCGCCGACACCGACCGCGACATTCATCTGGTGAAGCTCGGCACGATGGGCGAGTACGGCACGCCGAACATCGACATCGAGGAAGGCTGGCTCGAGGTCGAGCACAACGGTCGCCGCGACCGCATGATCTATCCCAAGCGTCCCGGGTCCTTCTACCACTGCTCAAAGGTCCATGACAGCCACAACATCGAGTTCGGCTGTCGTATCTGGGGCCTCCGGGCGACCGATCTGAACCAGGGCGTGGTCTACGGCGCCGACACCGAGCACAGCAAGCTCGACCAGCGGCTGCAGACGCGCTTCGACTACGACGGTGTGTTCGGCACCGTGCTCAACCGCATGGTGATCCAGGCGGTCCTCGGTCATCCGCTGACGGTGTACGGCAACGGCAGCCAGACGCGCGGGCTGATCAACATCGTCGACACGGTGGAATGCATCCGGCTGGCATGCGAGAACCCCGCCGAGCGCGGTGAGTTCCGCGTCTTCAACCAGATGACAGAGTCGCTGTCGATCAAGCAGATCGCTGAGACGGTGGCCGACAGCTATCCGGGCGAGGCGACGATCGAGCACATCGAAAACCCGCGCGTGGAGCTCGAGGATCACTACTACAACGTCAAGCACACCGCGCTCGAGGGGCTCGGGCTCAAGCCGACGCTGCTCTCCACGACGCTTATCGATCACCTCTTCGACGTGGTGGAGCGGCACAAGGACCGGGTCGACATGCAGGCGATCATGCCGACGGTCAACTGGCAGGCGACGTCCAGCGAGCTCCCGCGTACCGCCGCGCACCTGACGACCGCTAAGTGAGCTCCACCGGGAGTGAGGCGGGCTCAGTCCCGTCGGCGCTCAGCGGCCGCCGCGTGCTCGTGACCGGCGGCTCTGGCTTCATTGGGCGCCAGGTCGTCGCGGAGCTGCGCCGAGAGGGCGCCGAGGTCCGCGTCGTCGATCTCAATCCGCATCCCGACCCGTCGGTGGACGTGGTGCGCGGCGATATCGCCGACCGCGAAGTGCTCAAGCGGGCCTTCGCCGGCGGCGCTGACGCGGTGGTGCACCTCGCCGCCGTCACCTCCGTGCTGCGCTCGCTCGAGCATCCGCGGCTCACCTACGACACCAACGTCGCTGGCACCCACGAGCTGTTGGAGGCAGCCCGTGCGGCGGAAGTCGGCGCGCTCGCCTTCACCTCCACCAATGCGGTGACCGGGCCGATGGACGCGCCCGCCATCGTGGAGACGGCGTTGCTGCGGCCGCTGACGCCGTATGGCGCCACCAAGGCAGCGGGCGAGATGCTCATGTCCGCCTACACGAGCTCCTACGGTGTGCGCTGCGTCCCACTGCGCCTGACCAATGTGTACGGCCCCGGAATGCAGGCCAAGGACAGCATCGTGGCCAGATTGATGCGCGCGATCCGGCTCGGGCGCACGTTCGAGATCTACGGCGACGGACGCCAGGTCCGCGACTACGTGCACGTGAGCGATGTGGCGGCGGCGATCAAGCTGGCGCTGACCGATGAGCGCTGGCAAGGGCCGACGGTGATCGGCAGCGGCCACTCGCTTTCGGTGCTCGAGGTGGTCGAGGAAGTGCGGAGGGTCTCAGGAGCGGACTTCAAGGTTCGCCACGGTCCCGCCAAGCCGGGCGAAATGCCCGCCGTGATCGTCGATCCGAGCCGTGCACGCAATGCCGGCTGGTCGCCGCGGTACGACTTTGCCGAGGGGCTGCGCGGAGTCTGGGAGGAGTGGTCGCAGGCCGACGTCGAATCCATGTCCGGACCGCTCTCGGTCCCGGGGATGGGGGTCGGAGGCGCATGAGCCTGGCAAGGGGAAACTTCGAGCTCGAGACGGAGCTCCAGCGACTCGAGCCCGCTGAGCGCGGCCCGGTCGCGGACTTCCTGGGCGAGCACCCGCCCCTGGCGGGCGCGCCGCTGGCGGTGGTGATTCCCGCCTACAACGAGGAACCGACCGTGGAGGCGGTGATCGAATCGATCCCGCGGGAGGCCGCGGGACTTTCGATCGAGGTGCTCGTGGTAGTCGACGGTGCCCGTGATCGGACCGCCGAGCTCGCCCGCAAGGCGGGCGCGCTCGTCTGCGACGTGCCCGCCAACCGAGGTCAGGGAGCGGCGCTCCGGCTCGGTTACTGGCTGGCGCGGGCACGGGGTGCCAGCGTGATCGCCACGATTGACGCCGACGGCCAGTACGACCCCGACGAGCTGGGGCGCGTGGTGGAGCCGATCGTCGCCGGTCGAGCCGACTTCGTGTCGGGTTCCCGGCGGCTGGGAAGCGAGCTGACCACCGACAAGGTCCGTCACCTCGGGGTGCTCGTGTTCGGGGCCCTGTTCAGCATGATGGTGCGCTCGCGCGTCACGGATCCTGCCTGCGGGCTGCGGGCGATGCGCGCCGAGGTAACCGCGGCGGTGACGCTCGAGCAGCCTCAGTACCAGGCCTCCGAGCTGATGATCTCGGCCGCGCTACACGGCTACAGGCTGACCGAGGTGCCGACGACGATGATCGACCGCGCCGATCACGCGACGCGGACCAAGAAGGACGGAAACCTGCTCTATGGAGTCCGGTTCGCGCGCGCGGCGTTGAAAACCTGGATGCGCGACCGCAGAGCGCTGCGCACGCGGCTGCGCCCCGAGAAGATCCACAGCTCGTAGATCACAAAGCGGACCGCGAATAGGATCGCGAACACCGCCAGGTAGGAAGCGGTCACCAGGGCGGCACGAATGCCGTAGTGCGCTGGGAGGCTCATCACCTGGTGGCTCGTCCAGGCGGTCGCCTCCGAGGAGGCGAGCAGCGTGAGCGCGGAAACGACCACGTAGCCCAGTACCTCGCGGCCCCAGTCGACACGACCCTTCACCTGCCAAGCCCATCGCCGGCTGAGGGTCCAGTTGGGGATCGCGCCCGCGATGAAAGCGATCACCGAGCAGGCCGTGGTGCCGACGCCGAGGACGTAGAGCACCGCAAACACGACCGCGCTGGTGGCGGCGGCGATGATCGAACCGATCGTGTAACGGGTGATACGCACTCCCAGGGCGGAGCGACGCATCCGCTTGAATCTTTCAGCGAACACGGAAAGAGCAATGCTAGCGGGTAAGTGGCATCTGCTGTCAGGCCCTAATTCTGATCAGTTTGTCGGTATCTTGGTGGCCGCCTGAGACGCTAGGTTGTCCGGGCGCATGCGCCTTTGTACCGTCGCCGACGAGCTGCGGCTGGATGACGATCTGCTCATCGCCGGGGACAACGCGCCGGCACTCGCCAGGCTGCCTGAGGAGGCGTTCGACCTCATCTACATGGATCCTCCCTTCAACACCGGCCGCTCCCGCACGCGCGAGACCGTGGCCGTGCGGCACGACGCACAAGCCGAGCGGGTTGGCTTCGGCGGGCGCACCTACAGCTCACGGCTCCTGCGCAGCCTCTCTTACGAGGACAGCTTTGCCGATTACCTCGCCTTTCTCCATTCGCGCCTGGAGCGCATTCGCACCCTGCTGGCGCCCCACGGAACGCTCTACTTCCACATTGACTATCGCGAGGCCCACTACTGCAAGCTGCTGCTGGACGAGGTGTTCGGCCGCGAGGCGTTTCTGAACGAAATCATCTGGAGCTATGACTACGGCGGCAAGCCGCGGCGGCGCTGGCCGGCCAAGCACGACACGATCCTCGTCTATGTGCGCACCCCCGGGAGCCACTACTTCGACACCGAGGCCGTAGATCGGGAGCCATATATGGCGCCCGGGCTGGTGGGGCCGGAGAAGGCACGGCGAGGTAAGCGCCCCACCGACGTGTGGTTTCACACGATTGTTCCCACCACGGGGCGCGAAAAGACCGGCTACCCGACCCAGAAGCCCGAGGCGGTGGTGCGGCGGTGCGTGGCGGCTTCCTCGCAGCCCGGCGGCTGGTGCCTGGACCCGTTTGCTGGATCGGGCACGCTCGGCGCCGTGTGCCGAGCGCTCGGGCGGCACTTCGTGCTGATCGACTCAAGCCCCACCGCGATCGCGGTGATGGGAGAGCGCCTTTGGGGCGAGCGACGCCCCTGCCGGCGCGAGCGACGCCCCGGCCACGGCCCGCCGCGGTGAAGGAAAGCTCACGCCTCCCGGCGAAGCAAGAGAGGAGCTTCCACCGGGCGAGGGCGTGCGAGAGCGAGTGGCGCAGATCAAGTGACGGTAACGACGGTCACCCCGCGGCCCGCAAGGACGGGCCTGCGTAATGGTGCGCGCCCGCCCGGGGGCCCGCCCCGGCGACCGCCGGGTGGCCCTCCACGGTCCCAGCGCCGGCGGCGCTCGCGCCGACGCCGACAGCTGCGCCTGATCCCGCTTCTATTTCTGATCGCGATGGCCGTCGCCGTGGCCGTTGCCTCGACCGGGAGCGGAGCCGTCCGGCCAACCTCGCCGGTGAGCGTGTATCCGGTCCCCGGGGATCTCGTCGCATCGCCGGGCAGCCAGATCGCCTTTCGCGGGGTTTCGCCGAAGCGGTTGACCGACATTGTCGTACGCGGAACGAAGACCGGATTGCACCGGGGACGGATTGAGGCCGACTCCGATGGCCGGGGCGGGAGCTTTCTCCCGGATCAGCCCTTCGCGCCGGGCGAGCGGGTCACCGTGCAGACCCACCTGAAGATCGCCGGAGTCAAGCACGGCACCTTCGAATTCACGGTGGCCGATCCGGCCAGTGCGCTGCCACCGGGGGGCCTGGCGCCGGCCCCGCGCGTGCCGGGCGACCTGCTGCACTTTTATTCGCAGCCGGACATCGCGCCGCCGGCGATCGAGCTTGTGCGGCAGGAGCCCTCCGCCCCTGGCGGGGATATCTTCATCACGCCGCAGCAGGACCCGGGCCAGAACGGGACGATGATCGTCAGCCCGAGTGGTCAGCTCGTGTGGTTTCACTCCGTGCCCAACGGCCAGCTGGCGACGGACTTCCGCGTGCAGCGCTACGACCGCGCGCCCGTCCTCACCTGGTGGCAGGGTCAGGTGAGGGGAGGCGTGGGCTTCGGCGAGGACGTGGTGATGAACCGCTCCTATCGGCAGGTCGCGACGATCCAGGGCGCCAACGGGCTGAAGCCCGATCTGCACAACTTTCAGCTGATGCCCAACGGGACCGCTCTGATCACGGCATACCAACCGGTCTGGTGGAACGCCTCCTCGATCAATGGACCTCGGCGTCAAGTGGTGCTCGATTCAGTGGTGCAGGAGGTTGAGCTCCGCACCGGGCTGGTTCGCTTCCAGTGGGACAGCCTCGACCACGTGCCGCTGAGCGACTCTTACGCACCGCTGCCGCGCTCGCCGGACGCTGCGTACGACTACTTTCACGTCAACTCGGTCTCGCCCGCCCCCGGGGGTCGGCTGCTGATCTCGGCGCGGACCACATGGTCTGTTTACGAGCTCGATCCGCGGACCGGCAGAGTGGCGTGGGAGTTGGGCGGCAAGCATCCGAGCTTCCGGCCAGACCCCGGCGTGGCGTTCGCCTTCCAGCACGCCGCGAGCTTTGTGCCCGGGCGCTCCAACATGGTCTCGGTCTACGACGATGGCGCCGGGCCGCCGAAGGTGGCCAAGCAGTCGCGCGCGCTCACGATCCGCCTGAACTACCGTCGCATGACGGCTTCGCTGGTGCACGCTTACGAGCACTCGCCCAGCATCCTGTCCTTCTTTGAAGGCAATGTGCAGAACCTCGGCGGCGGCAAGCAGTTCGTGAGCTGGGGCGATTCGCCCTACTTCAGTGAGTTCGATGCCCGGGGCCGGCTGCTCTATGACGCTCGCTTCGTGGACGCCAACACGACCTACCGAGCGTACGTGTTTCCCTGGCAGGGAAAGCCGCTCACGCGGCCGTCGGTCGCCACCTCGACCGAGGGACAGACAGAGACCGTATACGCGAGCTGGAATGGAGCCACCGATGTGGCCAGCTGGCGCGTGGAGGCAGGCCCGAGCGCAAAGTCGCTGTCGCCGGTGGCGACGGCTCCCGCGCAGGGCTTCGAGACCGCCGTGCGGATCGTCCCCACGGAATACGTCGCCGTGCAGGCGCTCAACGCGAGCGGACGCGTGCTGTCGAGCTCTACTGCGGTTCGGTCTCAGTAGGCTCGCGCACCAGCGGCACGAAGCGGACGCCCTCGAGCGTGGTCTGCGTGACGCCCGACCCGGTCCGCCGCACGAGCGTCAGATGCTGACTGGCCCTTCCCACGGGAGCCACCAAGCGCCCGCCTGGGGCGAGCTGCGCGATCAGCGCCGGCGGCGGCTCGGCGGCGCTGGCGGCGGCGACGTTGATGGCGTCAAACGGCGCCTGCTCGGGCAACCCCTCCCATCCGTCACCCACGAAGAAGTGGACGTTGTCCAGTCCCAGTTCGCGGACGGTGCGCTGGGCAGCGTGCGCCAGCTCGCGGTGGCGCTCCACGGTATAGACCTCGCTGCACAGCAGCGCGAGGAGCGCGGCATGGTAGCCGGAGCCAGTGCCCACGTCGAGCACGCGATCGCCTGGAAGCAGCTCCAGCAACTCGAGCATGCGCGCCACCACGAGCGGCTGGGAGATGGTTTGCTCGCACGCGATCGGGAGCGCCACGTTCGCGTACGCCTGGTCCCGCAGCGCGGGGTCCAGGAACTGCTCCCGCGGGATCGAGGCGACCGCGGCGAGGACCCGCACCTCCGAAACCGCGGGCGCGAGCCTCAGCGCCAGCCTGGTGGCCTCGCTCAGCGAGGCGCGCGGTTTGGGCCCAGGCTCACGCCACCCCATGCTCGAGCAGCTCCTTGACGCGCGAGAGCAGGCGCGCGGCCTGGGCGCCATAGAGGATGCGGTGGTCGCATGCGAGCACGATCGTCATCACATGACCGGGGACCGTCGCGCCTGCCCGAACGACCGCGGCCTCGCGCACCACCCCCGCCGCCAATGCCGCTGCCTGGCCGCTGCGGACCAGCGGCAGCTCCCAGGCGACGCCCCCCTGTTCGTGCTGCGCGAGGGTGAAGGAGGCGCCCGAGCGCTCGGGTTGGGTCAGGGATTCGGCCCGGGCCCGGAGATCGGCGATCGTCTCGGTCAGCTCCGGCAGCGACTTGGCGTCGGCATCGAAGATCGTTCCGGCCGTCAGCCCGTTCTCTGCAGGAAGCGTCAAAGCTATGTTGACGCGGGAGTAGAGCTCGAACTGGCCGTCGCGGTAAGCGGCGTTCGCTCGGGGTTGTTCGCGGAGCGCTCTTGCGCATGCGCGCACCAGCACGGCCGTGAGCGAGTAGAGCTGGTCCGTGGACAGCAGGAGCGAGCGCTCCATATCGACCTCGGCGCCCAGCTCCAGCTGCGGGATCGTGGCGCGCGCCTCGGCCGCACGGCGTGCCACCGTGCGTTGTGCCCGCGTCGGCACGACGATCTCAACCTGCCCGCGCGGCCCGACGCTCATTGCTGCTCCAGTCCGGCTGCGTCGTCGCGCGACCACGCGGCGATG
This sequence comes from uncultured Solirubrobacterales bacterium, assembly GCA_963823315.1. GTDB lineage: Bacteria > Actinomycetota > Thermoleophilia > Solirubrobacterales > Solirubrobacteraceae > Palsa-465. The sequence continues at coordinate 238,413 of CAWGLB010000006.1, forward strand.
AATGCCTCCGCCTCCAGAGCCACCAGGTCCGCACGCAGCCGTCGCTCAAGTCTGGTCGCCTCCCTGGGCGGAAGCTCCCAGTAGAAGATCACCTCGCCGGTATCAATCGAGATCACCTCGAGGCGATCGAGTCGACGGCGATCGGCTAGAAAGGCCATCTTGGGGCCGTCGCGGGAGACCAGCAGCTCGAAGGCGCGGTTGGCTCTCATCCCCGGAGGTCCTTCATGCCCGACTCGTCAACTCCGCGGCGGCGCGCTCGAGTCCCGCGTTTCCCTCGAACACCAGCTCGCCGACGGTCACCGAGGGCAGGCGCTGGACGCCGGCGGCCACGGCGTCGGCCGTGGCCTCATCGAGTGAGCGCGCGACCGAGCGCAGAGCCAGCGCCTTGACCACGGCGGAGGGGTGCATCTCGCAGGCGGCCGCGGCGATCACCACGGTGTCCACCTCGGCGAGGTCCCGGCCCGCGGCGAACGCCTGGCGAAACGCGGCCAGCGAGAAGGCCGTGACGCGGCCGATCGACTTTGCATAGGTGGCGGCGCGCACAGCGGACTCCGAGCTGGGGGGCCAGCGAGCAGGCCAGCGGACCGGCTGCAGGCCCGCCGCGCGAGCGCCGCGCTCGAATTCGCTCCTGCCGGCGCCGAGGTCCTCGCAAACGGGCCGTCGGTCTCTCGCGCGCGGCGGATCCTCCTCGCCCGGCGGATCTCCCCCGGCCGGCGGATCCTCCCCGCGCGAGGGCTCCCACCTGCCCAGCACCGGCTGCCAGTCCGGCGCTACCGGCAGCACCGCATTGACGCGCTCTGCCGCCAGATAGCACTCGGGGCTGCCGAGGTCGTAGTAGAAGACGGGCGCGCTCTCGCCGAATGCCAACAGTTTGAAAGCGTGCGGGACAGCTAGCCGTGGATCAGCCAGCCGTCGGCCGCACGAGCCGCCTCCATGAGCGCCTCGGAGAGGGTGGGATGGCCGTGGATGGTCCGCGCCACCTCCGGATAGCCCCCTTCCAGCACGCGCGCATTGACGAGCTCCTGGATCAGCTCGGTCGCCCGCGAGCCCACTATGTGCCCGCCGAGCAGCTCCCCGTAGCGCTTCTCGCCGACGATCTTCACCAGGCCGCCGCGATCGCCGTAGACGGTCCCCGCCCCGACCGCCCCGTATTGGACCTTGCCCACGGCCACGTCATGGCCCTGTTCGCGCGCCTGCGCCTCCGTTAAGCCGAAGCTCGCCACATTGGGGCTGCAGAACGTGGCTCGCGGAATGTCGATGTAGGCGATCGGGTGCGTGGCGAGACCCGCGGCGTCCTCCACCGCGATCACGCCCTCGTCAGAAGCCTTGTGCGCGAGCGCCGGGCCGTGTACCAAATCGCCGATCGCGTAGACGCCCTGCGCGCTCGTGCGCTGGGCGCCGTCGACCTCGACAAGACCGCCCTCGTCAAGCTTCACGCCGGCGTCCTCCAAACCCAGGCCCTCGATGTCGGGGCCGCGTCCCGCCGCGATCACGAGCCACTCCACCTCGCCCTCTTGATCGCCGTGGACGAACTTCACAGCCCCCTCGCCGGGTTCCACCCGCTCAACCAGCGTGGAGGTGTGGACGTCGATCCCCTGCCGCTTCAGCCCTCGCTCCGCGACTTTCGAGATGTCGGCGTCCTCGGTCGGGAGCACTCGCTCGAGCGCCTCGAAGAGCAGCACCTTGGTGCCCAGCCGGGCGTACGCCGAGGCGATCTCAGCCCCGGATGCGCCGGCGCCGACGACCGCCATCGAGCTTGGCAGCTCGCTCAGGGCCCACGCCTCCTCAGTGCCGATCACGCGGCCGCCGAAGCTCGTCCCTGGGATCGGCCGCTTCACCGAACCGGTCGCCAGCACGATCGTCTTCGCCTCAAGGCGCTTGTCGTCCACCGTGACGGCGCCTTCGCCTGCGAGCGCGCCCTCGCCGGCGACGGTCTCGACGCGGTTCTTCTTCAGCAGCATTCCCACCCCGCCGGTCAGTGTCGAGACGACCTGATCGCGCCGTCGCGAGACCGCTTCGTAATCGAGAACAGGATCTCCGACCTTGACGCCGAACTCGCCCGCCTCGCGCACGTCCGAGAGCACGTCCGCCGAGCGCAGCACGGCCTTGGCCGGGATGCAGGCGTAGTTCAGGCAGCGACCGCCCACCTTGTCCTTCTCCACCACGGCGGTCTTCATCCCGAGCTGGGCGGCGCGGATCGCGGCCACGTACCCGCCCGGTCCTGAACCGATCACGACACAGTCATAGGAGGAGTCCGGCATCGTCATCGGAGCCTATACGACGCCTTTCACCACGCACCGCCCGCGCGCGTCGGCCAAGGGCCGAGCTTTGGGATCGCAGTCCCACATATGCAGAAGAACATCCCACGCCGGCCCGCACGCGGCGCTCGGCCCGGTCCGCTCCCACGCCGGCCCGCACGCGGCGCTCGGCCCGGTCCGCTCCCACGCCGGCCCCCACGCGACGCTCGGCCCGGTCCGCTCACCACGCTTGGCCCGGTGCCGCCGGTCGCCCAGCGCGAAACCGAAGGCGCTCAGTGACCAGGCCTGCGCGGCATCTGGATGCGGCTGAGCACCCGCACGAGCTTGAAGAAGAGAAACCCGCCACCGCAGATGACTCCGACTGCGATCACGACTCCGGCGACGTTGTTCGCTCGGATCAGCGCGAGCGAGAAGAACAACACCACGAACGCGAGGATCGCCTGAAAACCCAGCACGGCCCAGTAGCGCATCCGCCACATGCCGCCGGCCGCCACGAGCATCATGGCCGAGAACAGGATCACGCCACCCTTGCCCGCGTGCGTCCCGCCGAAGCCGAGGTGGCCGCCCACAAGCACGTCCACCAGATCGCCGGCCCCGATCAGCACGGCCACGATGACCGCTATCCGGATCGTCCAGGGCCGCTCACCGCTGCGAAACGGCTCGAGCGTCGCGCGCACGGCGGCGTTCCTCTGCTCTGAGCGGCTGCCCGCGGGCTGGGCGTGACCGACCGCGCCCCCCGAGCGACCGACCGCGCCCCCCGAGCGACCGACCGCGGGCTCAGGCTGACTGACCGCGGGCACGGCCACCGTGGTTGCCCCGACCGAAGCCTGGCCGGGGGGTTTGGAGCGTCTCCCGCGCTTGCGGCTACGTTGCCCCAATGGTCTGCTTCTCCTCCCTGAGCGCGCGGCTCAGGCGACGGGCACCGGCCTCCGGGTCGGCGCTCTGCGTAAGCGCGCGCACAACCGCGATTCGCCGTGCGCCGGCGGACACCACGCGCGCGACATTTCGCTCGTTGACCCCGCCGATGGCGAAGAAGGGCACGGGCGCATGATCGGCGGCGTAGGTGACCAGCTCCAGGCCCACGGGGGGACGGCCCGGCTTGGTCGGCGTCTCGTTCACCGGACCCACGCCGATGTAATCGGCGCCGACGGCGGCGTCCACCTGGGCTGGGGTGTGCGTGGATAGCCCCACAAGCCGCTCTCGCCCGACCAGCTCGCGCGCTGCGGCGACCGGTGCATCGTCCTGGCCCACATGAACCCCGTCGGCGCCGGCGTCGAGCACGAGATCGGGGCGGTCGTTGAGCACGAACAGCGCCCCATAGCTCGCGCACAGCTGCGCGTAGCGGCGCCCGGTGGCGGCGATTTCCGCATCCGGAGCCCCCTTCATTCGCAGCTGCACGATGTCGACCCCGCCGCGCAGCGTCGACTCGATGAAGTCGTCCTCAAGGGCCCCGCAGACAAGGTAGAGGCGCGCGCGCTGGAGGCGCTCCCGCCGACCGTCGGCGTGCCCACACACAGGCTCCTGCGAACGCTCCACGCCCCCAGTCTGGCACGCACTGCGCGCTAGCATCGAATGGGAGTCCGTGCCGAATAGCGATGCATCAGCCGAGGTGATCGTGATCGGCGGCGGCGTGATCGGACTGGCGATCGCGTGGCGGCTCGTCCAGCGAGGTGCGGGGGTACTCGTGCTGGAACGAGGCGAGCCGGGCCGCGGCGCGTCCCACGTCGCCGCTGGAATGCTCGCCCCTGTCTCGGAGGCCGATCCCCGGGAAGAGCCGCTGCTGCGGTTGGGGATCGAGAGCGCGCGGGCGTACCCCGAGTTTGCCGCCGCTCTCAAGGAGGCCTCAGGCATGGACCCCGGCTACCTGCGCTGCGGCACCCTGATCGCCGCCCGGGATCGCGACGAAGCGGAGGCGCTCGAGCGCGAGCTTCGCATCAGGGAGCGCTTCGGGCTCTCCGTGCGGCGGCTACGCCCCAGCGAGGCAAGGGCGCTCGAGCCTGCGCTCACGCCCACCCTGCGAGGGGCGCTCGAGATCGCCGACGACCACGCGGTCGATCCCCGTTGGCTGACCGCCGCATTGCTCGCGGCCGTGCGCGCCGCGGGCGCCGAGGTGCGGACGGGGAGCGAGGTCGCGGAGCTGGAGCTCGGCGCCGGCGATGCAGTCAGAGCGGTTCGCCTCAAGGACGGCGAACGCGTGGCGAGCGAGTGCGTGGTGCTGGCCGCGGGAGTGTGGTCGACGGCGCTCCCCGGCCTTCCCGACGAGGCCCGTATTCCCCTGCGGCCCGTCAAGGGTCAGATCGTGCGCCTGCACGACCCGGCCGGCCCCGGTCTGATGCGCAAAGCCCTGCGCCTCCCCGGCGCCTACCTGGTGCCGCGCGGCGACGGCCGCTACGTGCTCGGGGCCACGCTCGAGGAGCGGGGATTCGACACCACCGTCACGGCCGGGGCGCTGTTCGAGCTCCTCCGTGCCGCGACCGAGCTCGTGCCCGGCGTGGGCGAGCTGGTGCTCGACGAGCTTCAGGCCGGGCTGCGGCCGGGCACGCCGGACAATGCTCCCGTGCTCGGCCCCGGCGCGGTCCCCGGGCTCTACTGGGCCACGGGCCATTACCGGCACGGCATCCTGCTGGCGCCGGTGACTGCGGAGCTGCTGAGCGCGGCGATCCTCGATGGCCGGCTGCCGGCGCTGGGCGAGCCATTCACGCCGGCGCGCTTTGCGCGCTCGAGTTCGCACGCGGCGAGTATCGCCCGTTAAACGGGAAGACTTGAGGTGAGCATGTTTGCGATCGTCAATGGAGAAAAGCGTGAGCTGCCGGAAGGAGCGACGATCCTGAGCGTGGTCGAGCTGCTGGCCCGCGACGGCGGGCGCGACGCCGCCGGCCGCGGGGTGGCCGTCGCGCACGAAGGCGACGTCGTGCCGCGCGAGCGTTGGTCCTCCACGCCTTTGGCCGAGGGCACGCGGATCGAGGTGGTGGCGGCCATACAGGGCGGCGCGCTATGACGCAACTCACCCCCAGGGACGCAAATGGCTCCATCCCCGACCCCTTGGTGATCGCCGGGCGCAGCTTTTACTCGCGGTTGCTGCTCGGCACGGGGGGCTTCACCAGCCACGACGCGCTGCGGGCGGCGCTGGCGGCGTCGCGCGCCGAGATGTGCACCGTGGCGCTGCGGCGCCTTGACCCGCATGCCCGCGGCTCGATCCTCGACGTGCTCGAGGCCGCCGGGGTTCAGATCCTGCCCAACACGGCCGGCTGTTACACGGCCCGCGACGCAGTTGTGACCGCCAAGCTTGCGCGCGAGGCCTTCGCCACCGACTGGATCAAGCTCGAGGTGATCGGCGATGACCGCACGCTGCTTCCCGATGCCCCGGAGCTGCTGGCCGCCGCCGAGGAGCTCGTGCAGGAAGGCTTCGTGGTTCTGCCCTACACCACCGACGACCCGATCCTCGCGCGCCGGCTGGAGGACGTCGGCTGCGCCGCGGTCATGCCGCTGGGGTCTCCGATCGGCAGCGGTATGGGGATTCGCAATCCGTACAACCTCTCGATCATGCTCGAACGCGCCGGCGTGCCCGTGATCCTGGACGCGGGCGTGGGCACCGCCTCGGATGCGGCGCTGGCGATGGAGCTCGGGTTGGACGCGGTGCTCTGCGCGAGCGCCGTCTCCCGGGCGGAGGACCCCGTGCTCATGGCCCACGCCATCCGCCTGGCGGTGGAGGCCGGCAGGCTGGCGCGTAGCGCCGGCCGCATTCCCCGCCGGCGCTACGCGCTGGCCTCGACCCCCGAGGAGGGGGTCCCCGAGCTTGCGGGCGGCGGGGAGTGAGCCAGCCCTGAATGTCGAGGAGCTGATCGACGGCTGGGAGCGGGCATGGTCCGGCAGGGATGTCGGCGCGTTCGCCGCGCTGTGCGCGCCGGAGTTCCACTACGAGGATCCGCTCACGGCTGAGCCGCTTGAGGGGCTCGGCGAGCTCATCGGCCATGCCGAGCGGCTGTGGGAGGGCTTTCCCGATGCGCGCCTACACAGAACCGGTGCGCGGCTGTCGGACGGCCGCTACGTGGCCGCCCCGTGCAAGCTGCTCGGGACGCACCGGGCGCCCGTCGGCGGCTTGCCGGCGACCAACCGCTTCGTCGTTCTCCACTGCGTGTTCTACTGCGAGCTCGAGCGGGGCAGGCTGCTGCGTGTGCGGGGCTTCTTCGACCTCTACGACGCCGCCACGCAGCTGGGCGTGCTGCCCGCGCGCGGCACGCTCGGGGAGAAGGCGCTGCTGATGCTGCGCGGCTTCGGCCTCCGGGCCGGGCGCTAAAGCGCCGCGTCCTGCCCACGCGGCGCGCGGCTCGGCTACGAGCTTTGGAGTGCCAAGGTGACCGCGATCGGCGCGTGGTCCGAGAGCCGGCCGCGGTCCAGCACCTGCTGCGCGCCCAGAGCCTCAAAGCCGGCGACGAAGATGTAGTCGACATCGTGGCCGGCGGCGGCCTCAAAGCCGTCAAGCGAAAGGTCGCGCAGGTTGAAGTCCCCTCCCAAAAGCACAGATTCGCCGCCGGCCCAGCTCACCATCGCCTCGCGGGCGCGCTCGGCCTCGTCCCGGTTCCGCCCGCTCGCGTGCAGGTTCCCGGCCCATAGCGTCTCGGAGCCGGCCGTCAGGCGGACTGCGTGCAACCAGCGACGTTCCGGCCAAAGCGCGAGTCTCATGGTCCTGTGCTCGGCGACGCGCAGCCCGTCGGCCCGCACCAATACTGCGTTGGCCCCCCCGCCGCCCGACTTGATCACGTCGGGCCAGCGCAGCGCGATTGCCCGGCGCAGGGGCAACAGCGCGTTGCGCGAGGTCAGCACAGACCTGCATTCGGCGCCCGGGCCCAGGCGCGCCGCGAGCTCTAAAGGCCACCACGGGGGGACCTCCTGAAGCAGCGCCAGCTGCCACTCCCAGCCCGCCAGCGCGGCCGCGAACTCATCCAGCAGGTAACGGCCGGCCGGCGGCCGGGAGCGACCGTGCATGAGGTTCCAGGTGAGCACGCGCAGGACCACGACAACCCGCAAAGCAAACCAACGTACACTGCCCGACTTGCCGAGGCACCTCCTCACCGGAGCGGAGCTGAGCGCGGATGCGCTCGCCGCGCTGCTCGACCGGGCCGCCGAATTCAAACGTCACCCGCTCGAGGCCGCGCCTCTGCGCGGGCGCTCGGTCGCGCTGATCTTCGAAGAGCCTTCCACCCGCACGCGGGTCTCCTTCGAAGCGGGCATCGCCGAGCTGGGCGGCCACCCCATGGTCCTGCGCTCGGACGATCTGCAACTCAGCCGCGGCGAGTCGCTGCGCGACACCGCCTACGTTCTTTCGCGGCATGTGGCCGCGATCTGTATCCGCGCCGTCCCGCACGAGACGGCAACAGAGTTGGCTGAGCACGCATCGGTGCCGGTGATCAACATGCTGAGCGCTCGCCACCATCCCTGCCAGGCGCTGGCGGACATGCTCACCTTGAGGGAGGAGTTCGGGAGCCTGGAGGGCCTGACGCTCGCCTACGTCGGCGATGGCAACAATGTCGCGCGCTCGCTCGGCATCGGGGGCTCTCTGGCCGGTGTCGAGGTCCGTGTCGCTTCGCCCCCCGGCCATCACCTGGATGACCCTCCGCCTGGCGCCGTCCTGACCGAGGATCCCCGGGCCGCCGCGGCCGGGGCGGACGCGCTTTACACGGACGTGTGGCTGAGCATGGGCGACGAAGCCGCCGCCATGGAGGAGCGGCGGCGTGCGCTCGGGCCCTACCGGCTCGACGACGAGCTGCTTGCGCTGGCCGCACCGCACGCGATCGCGCTTCACTGCCTGCCGGCACATCCGGGCGAGGAAATCACCGCCGAGGTGCTCTACGGCGCTCGTCAGCGGATCTGGGTCCAGGCGGAGAACCGCCGCCACGTCCAGAAGGCTCTGCTCGAGCATGTGATCATCTAGGCTCGACTGACGACAAGCCACCACGAGGAGGCACACAATGTCGCCAGGGAAGTCTTCAACCCACCGCTCGGGGCCAGCGAAGACATCGTCCCGCCGGTCTTCGAATGCGCGCAAGCCGAGCGCTGGTGTGACGAACGGTCTGGCCGGCGTGGTCGAGCAGCTGGTCAATCGCGTGCTGCGGCCCTTGGACATCGTCATGCTGAGTCGCGAGCGGATCCAGCAGACGCTCGACGAGGCTGCTGAGCGCGGCCGCATGACCCGTGGCGACGCCAACGAGCTCGTGGGTGAGCTGCTGCGCCGTGGTCGCCAGCAGACGGACGAACTGCTGGGCGATGTGGAGCGCGTGGTGGGCCGCGTCGCGGGTCGCGCCCGCCACTCCAGGAGCTCCGGGAACTCCTTCCCGATCCCGGGCTACGACGAGCTGACCGCCAGCCAAGCCAACAAGCGCCTGCCCCACCTCAGCCGTCCCGAGCTGCGCCGCGTGCGCGAGTACGAGTCGCGCCACGCCAACCGCAAGTCGGTACTCGAGGCGATCGACCGGGCGTTGCGGTAAGCGCGAAGTGGCGACCACCGCCAGCCGCCCCGCCCGCGGCTCAGAGCTCGAGCTGAGTATCGATTCGCTCGCCTACGGTGGCGCCGGCGTGGCGCGCGCGGGGTCCTATGTCGTGTTCGTGGAGGGGGCGCTGACCGGGGATCGCGTGCGCGCGCTCCTCTACAAGACCAAGCGGTCGTTCGGCAACGCCCGTGCGCTCGAGATCCTGGAGCCCGGCCCCGACCGCATCGAGCCACGCGCGAAGCATCCTGGTGCTCCCTGGCAGGTGCTGGCCTACGAGCGCCAGCTCGAGGTAAAGCAGGCGCAGGTGGCGGATGCGCTGCGCCGGATCGGGGGACTCGAGGGCTTCACGCTCGAGGCGATCGTGCCCGCGGTCGAGCAGTGGCGCTATCGCAACAAGCTCGAGTACTCGTTCGGAAGCGGACCCGCGGGCGAGCTCGTGTGTGGCTTCCACGTCCCGGGTCGCTGGGACCAGATTGCCCCGGTCGAGGACTGCCTGCTCGCCTCGCAGCGCTCCAACGCCGCGCGCGAGCGGATCGTCTGCTGGTGCCGCGCGGAGGGGCTCGAGCCCTTTGACCGGCGCTCCGGGAGCGGGCTGCTGCGCAACCTGGTGCTACGGGAGGCCCGGCGCACGGGCGAGCTGCAAGCTCGGTTGGTGACAGGCGAGGGCGACCTCGACCGCGAAGCGCTGGCGCGCGCGGGGGCGAACCTGAGCGGCATGCTGTGGACCCGCACCTCGGCCCTCGCCGAAGTCAGCCAGGGGGGAGACACGGAGCTGCTCGCGGGCAGCGACCGGCTCGAGGAAGAGCTCTCAGGTATGCGCTTTCGGTTCTCGCCCACGGCGTTCTTCCAGACCAACACCGAGATGGCGGAGCAGCTGTACGCGACCGCGCTCGAGTACGCCGACCTGCGCGGCTTCGAGCGCGTGTACGACCTCTATTGCGGCATCGGCACGATCGGGCTGTTGATGGCGCCGCGCGCGGCCGAGGTGTGGGGGCTCGAGGTGGTCGAGGAGGCGGTCGCGGACGCGATCGCGAACGCGCGCGTCAACGAGATCGACAACGCCCACTTCTTTGCAGGTGACGTGCGGCTGGCGCTGCGCGAGCTGACCGAGCGCGCCGGCGCCCCCGATGTGCTGGTCGTCGACCCGCCGCGCGCGGGGCTGTCGCGCAAGATCGTGCGGCGGATCGCCGAGGCCGCCCCGCGCCGCATCGTCTACGTCTCCTGCAATCCGACCACGCTCGCCCCCAACGCCGCCCAACTCGGGGAGCTGGGCTACGAGCTAAGGCGCGTCAGGCCGGTCGACATGTTCCCGCAGACGCCTCACATCGAGTGCGTGGCGCTGCTTGAAAGGAAGTGAGCGTTTGGCGCCGACCTCGCGGCCGGCGCCGAAAGCTCACCTCGCCTTGCAGGGGTTGCCCTTCAAATACCCCTTGAAATCGTTGTACTGCCGGTTCCACCTGCCGCCCAGCGTCGTGTAATTCTGCCCGTACAGACGCCCGTACTGGGCGTTCTTGCCGAAATCGGTGGTCTGGCCGGGGATTGCATTGCCGAACTGCCACATGCAGCCCGCGGACGAGTTCGTGATCGAGTAGAACGGATAGAACGCCGCCGGCTTCCCGAGGTCGGTTCTCGGAATGCGTGTGCAGCCCGCGCCGGTAAAGGTGTCACACGGCGCCTCGATCGCGGGCAGGTCCGTCTCTATCGCCGCCTCGCCGTATTGCTTGTTGTACTTGGCCCCCGTCAACGGGCTCGAGAACTGGAACGGCGTCGGGTGCAGCTTGGTGTTTCCGTCCGGCCAGAGCTTCTGGTAGGAGACGCCGTCAAAGCCGGTGTTGGTGTATGTGCAGCCGGTGACCTTGAACACGAGCGCCTCCGAGCCCGGGAAGCAGAAGGCGTCGTCGGCGTCGCTCGGCTCGCGCTGACCGGGCGCGCCCTCCTTGTCGCCCTTGGGGCATGTGGTGGGGTTTCCGTTGGGCAGCAGGCCGAACCGCGTCGACGGGATCTTCTTGGGGCCGGTGCAGTACTGGAAGTGCCCGATCTCGGTGTCCCAGGCGATGTTGTAGGAGCCCGCGGCCCACGTCACGCGGGTCTTCGGGGTCGAGGTGCTGTACATCGGGTGGAAGTTGTAGGGAATCTCCGTGCAGGAGCTGCCCTTGGGCTGGAACTTGATCTGCCCGAAGCCGTTGGCCTTGCTCGCGGTCATCGATCCCGACCGGCCCGTCGTCAGGTCGTGGATGGTCACCATCAACCCGTTCTTGGTGTCGGTGAACGAGGTGCGGATCCGATCCCCCGGGTTCATGAACAGGTCCCTCTTCTTGCTCGGCGTGTAGGTACCCGAGGTCGTCGCGTGCAGCGGGTTCGCAGGACCTGTGGACTTGCCGTTCTTGGTGATGAAGGCGAAGTTCACGTACTCCTCGCCAACCTTGCCGAGGCAGGTCGAGTTGAGCGTCTGGTTGGTGATCGGGTTGAGGGCCAGGCTGTCGATGTTGAGCGCGGCGCACCACTGCGTGGGGCTGCAGCTGCTCGCGCCGACCGCCACCTGCCAGGTCGGCCATGGGATCCAGCCGGGCGGGTAGAACTGCATCTCCATGTACGCCTGACCTACATGCTTGGCCGACTTGCTCGGGTCGAGGATGTTCTTGTCCGAGTCGGGCGGACACGTGTGCACCTGCTCCGGATAGGACTGGGTGTCGCACATGGCCATGCCCAGCCAATCGGCGCCGCTCAGCTCAAAGTTGTAGGACTTGCCGACTCCGGTGGGATTGCTCGCCGAGGGATCCTTGGGCAGGGTCATGGTGTAGCTCATGTGGTTGCCCGCGCCGGGAATCTTCGAGTCGAACAACACCGAGGGCTCGTCGTGTCCCACATAGTGGCCGAAGATCTGGTTTCGAAGCTGCTTCTGGATCTCCGTGCACATGGCCGCCGCCCAGGCGCAGTCGATGTGGGCGTGGCGCCCCCAGGTACGCGCGTAGTGGTGGGTGCGCGCGGCGGTCGAAGCTGGTGATCGCGATCGCCGCGCCGGCGACCGCCGCCCCGGCTGTCGCGAAGAGGAGAGCACCTACGACCAGCGACAACCTGAAGAGCTTCACGACCCGTTACCTCCTCGATGGGGTTTCCGCCGCATACAGTGGGCCCAGCTGCGCCGGTCTGGCTCTGGGCGCCGCGAACCTACCACCGCCCGCGTGGGCGCGGGTATTTTTTTCACATGCGAGCGGCCACCATTCGGGATCAGCAAATCCTGATCGAGGAGCATCCCGATCCCGAGCCCGGGGCGGGGGAGGTGCTGGTGCGCGTGCGCGCGGCAGGAATCAACGGCGCGGACATGCATCAGCGACAGGGGCGCTACCCGGCGCCGCCCGGCTCACCACGGGACATCCCGGGCCTAGAGCTGGCCGGCGAGGTGGCCGGGCTGGGACCCGGCGCCATGCGCTTCGCGGAGGGCGACCGCGTGATGGGCATCGTCGGCGGCGGCGGCCAGGCCGAGCTCGCGGTGGTGCACGAGCGCCAGCTGATGCCGGTGCCGCGGCGCTTGAGCTGGCTCGAGGCGGGTGGCACGCCCGAGGTCTTCACGACGGCTCATGACGCGCTGTTCACCCAGGCCGGGCTGCGTAGCGGCGAGCGATTGCTGGTGCACGGCGGCGCCGGGGGCGTGGGCACGGCCGCGATCCAGCTCGGCCAAGCCACCGGCGCGCGCGTCACCACGACCGTCCGCAACGACGAGCTGCGTTCCGCGGTCGCGGAGCTCGGGGCGCGCACGATCGCGCCCGAGCAGTTCGTCGAGCACGGCCCCTTCGATGTGATCCTCGAGCTGGTGGGCGCGCCGAACCTGCCCCACAACCTGCAGGCGCTCGCGGAGCAGGGAAGGATCGTGGTGATCGGCATCGGAGCGGGCACGAAGGGCGAGTTGAACCTGGGGTTGCTGATGGGCAAGCGGGCGCGCGTGTTCGGCTCCACGCTGCGCTCAAGGCCGCTCGAGCAGAAGGCAGCGTGCGCTCGCGCGGTGGAGCGCTCGGTCCTGCCCCTGTTCGAGTCGGGCAGCCTCGAGGTGCCGATCGCCGCGGCGTTCCCGCTCGAGCGCGCCGCCGAGGCCTACGACCGCTTTGCGAGCGGGGCCAAGCTCGGCAAGATCGTGCTCGATCTCGACGGCTAGCGAAGCTGAAGCTCAGTGCTCGGCGAGGTCTTCCTCGTCGGCCGCGGGCAGCACCTCGTCGGCGTGCACCGAGCACAGCGCGGGGCCGCCCGATTCGAGCACGGACTGGAGCTCGGCGGCGGTCAGCTTGGTTGCGCACACCTCGCAGCGATCGCCGGGCTGCTCGATCGACTTCTCCTCCAGTTCCACGGCAAGCAGTCTAAATGGGTTTGCCCGCCGCACATGTGCGGCGGGCCCGGCGGCGCATGCGCCGCCGGCCGCCCGGCTCATGAGCCGGGCGGAACAGGATCAGTAGGGGGGAAGCTCAGCCCACCAGCGCCCGAGCGTCCGGAACGCCGCCCAGAAGGCGCGCTTGGCCGGCTCCTCGTCGAGCGCTTCGTCGATGTTGGGCACGTACAGCGCGTCGATCGAGGGGGTGAAGGGCTGAATCTCTCCTGGTAGCGGCTCGAGCGAGTGCGCGAGCGGAATCTCGAGGTCGTTGAGGGTCGCGAGCGCGTCGGCGCCCATCGCCACGACGATCTTCGGCTCAACGATCGCGAGCTCCTCCAGCAGCCGCGCCACACAGCCCGGGTCGGCCAGCGTGGGATCGGGCACGGGGCACTTCACGCACAGCGTCCCGTACACCGCGAGCGGATCGATCTGCAGCCGTTTGAGGGACTTCATCAACGCGTTGCCGGTGCGGCCGTAGAAGGCAACGCCTTCCTCCACCTCGGCCGGTCGGGGCGCGTACTTGAGCAGCAGGATGTCGGCCTGCGGATGACCCGAGCCGAGCACGGGCATCAGCTGCCCGCGCGGGCACCGATTGCATCCCTGGAGATCGCGAGCGAAGGCATTGAGCTCACGGATCGCTCGCTCCAAATACTTCTCGCGGATCTCATCGTCGGTTGCCGGCATCCTTTTCGGATTGGACAGCCGCCGAGCTTGTCCTTGCGCGTGCATCAGGAGTTGCGCTCCGCCACGCGCCGCAGACGCCGGTCCCGAGCGGCCCGCCGGGCCGCCGCGGGCAGCGCCTTGGTTTGCAGGAACTTGAGCGCCTGCACGTACAGGAGGTTGGCGGGGTTGCGAATGATGTCGGCGTCGCGCAGCGACTCCAGGAACTCCTCAGGTCCGTTGAAATCGCGCATGCGGATACGCACCGAGCCGAGGCCCTGGGGGACATGTGCGTCGGATCCGGCGCCCGCCGGGATGCGGTACTTGGCCGCGAACCGCGACGCCTCTTCATTGAACTCGCTGATCGCCACGCGGGGGTTGAAGACCTCGATCGCGTCCACCTCCCCGAGCACGGGCAGCAGGTTCTCGTAGTCGGGCACCGAGTGCAGGCGATCGAACGGATGGGGCACGTAGACGAGGCCGCCCTGGCGCTTGATCTCGGCGATCGTCTCCGCCAGCGAGAGGCCGCGCGGGATCCGCTCCTCGATGAACAGCCCGATCACTTCTCCTTCGTGCGCGGTCTTGATCTCCTCGGCCACGATCACCTGGATCCCGTGCGCCTTCGCCCGCGCCTCGTGCGCCCCTGAGATCTCGTTGTGGTCGGTGACCGCGATCGCGCCCAGCCCGCGCTCCTTGGCCTCCGCCAGCAGCACCTCCACGGGCGTCGCGCAGTCAGGGGAGTGGTCCGTGTGCATGTGCAGGTCGACGTCGATCATGGGCCGCGAGCGCAGGCGCTCGTGCACCCGGGCGGAGCCACGCTTGTCGTGGCGGCCGGCGACGAGCTCGACATAGACGTCCTCGAGCTCGCCCGCCACACGGGGCCAGGAGAGCTCCGCTCGCAGCGAGGCGGCGCTGTCGGCGAGCTCCCGGCGCAGCCGCGGCTCTCGCACCAGCCGTGCGAGCTGCGAGGCGAGCGTCTCCGCGTCCCCGGGCTCGAACTCGAGGCCGAAGGACCCGTCGCCCAGCAGCTCCTCGTAGGCCGGGAGCCGCGAGGCCACCGGCACCGTTCCGGCGCCCAGCGCCTGCACAAGCGTTCCCGGAGCCACTCGCACTCCCTCCGAGGCGAGCACCACGACGTCCGCCCCCGCCAGCCACTCGGCCTCTGAGCGCGCTTCCATGTCGGCGAAGCGAACGCGCTCGCGCAGCGCGCTCGAGAGCGTCGCCGGCGCCGCCAGCGGCCCGCTCGAGACGACGGTGGCGCGCCAGCCTTGTAGCCCGACGAGCTCCCGCAAGGCCCGCAGGAAGGCGCGCATCGCGGCGCGCTCCTCGGTGGCGATCAGCAGCAGCTCGACCTCATCGGGGTTGCCCTCGGTCCGCTCGAGCGCGGCCGCGCCGGGGGTGATCACCCGGTAGGGGGCGGGGAAGTAGCGCTGCATGAGCTCTGCCGTGGCGCGATAGCTCGCGAGGCGCACGTCGAGGCGGGAGAACAAGAGGCGCGTCAGCGGCCGCGTCAGCTGGGTGGAGAGGATGCGCTCGGTGGGCGCGTGGAAGGTGGCCACGTTGAGCGCCCGGGAGTGGCGCAGCGCGGTGCTCGCGGCGCTGGGGGCGAAAGGCTCGTGGACATGCACGAGGTCGAGCGGCACCGTGCTCAGAACGCGCTCCAGTGTCCGCGCCACGTCCACCGGCAGCGACGCGGCGCGGCGGCGCGCGAACGAGAACGGGAGCACCTCACCGACTGCCAGCACCGACGGCTCGCCCTCGGTCCGCGCGAGCAGCTGCTCCGGCGCCGTGCGGATCGCGCTCCGGCTAAAACGAATCAGATCCGAGGAACCGGAGGGCGCCAGCACGAGCACCCGATGGCCGCGCGCGGCGAGCTCCGAAGAAGTGCGCTCGACGTACTCGTTGACATCGTTCGCCGCCTCCCACGCAAAAGGCGTCACCTGCGCGATCGCGAGGCCCGCTGTCGGCACCGGCCGGAGTCTAGGGCCCCTGAGCCGGCTGCTCAGCGGGCTTCGGCGGTGCGCTTGCCGGGCCCTTTGACCTGCTCGCGCGCGTTCTCGGAGATGAAGGCCTCGGTGAGCTCGCGCGCCTCGGCGTCCGGGCGCTGGTGCATGGGCGACTTCATCAGGTATGAGCTCGGTCCGTCGAGCTGTCCCGCGAGGCCATTGTTGAGCGCTAGCTTCAAGCAGCGGACGGCGTCGATCACGATCCCGGCGGAGTTGGGCGAGTCCCAGACCTCCAGCTTCAGCTCCATGTTCAGGGGCACATCGCCGAAGGCCTGTCCCTCGAGGCGGATGTGGGCCCACTTGCGGTCGGTCAGCCAGGGGACATAGTCGGACGGGCCGATGTAAACGTCCTCGGCGGGCAGTTCGTGACCCATGATCGAGGTCACGGCGTTGGTCTTGGAGATCTTCTTCGACTCGAGCCGTTCGCGCTCGAGCATGTTGTAGAAGTCCATGTTGCCGCCGACGTTGAGCTGCGAGGTGCGGAGCATCTTGACCCCGCGCTCGTGCATCAAGCGGGCCAGCGTGCGGTGGACGATCGTGGCGCCGACCTGGGATTTGATGTCGTCGCCGACGATCGGCAGTCCCGCCTTGCGGAAGCGGCCCTCCCAGTAGGGCTCGCGCGCGATGAACACGGGGATGCAGTTGACGAACGCGCAGCCGGCCTCGAGCACCTGCTCCACGTACCACTTGGTCGCCTGCTCGGAGCCCACCGGCAGGTACGAGACGACCACGTCGGTGTGGGTACCTTTCAGAATCTCGACGATGTCGGCGGTCGGCCCGGGCGCCTTCGTGATCTTCTGCTTGAGGTACTTCCCGAGTCCGTCGTGAGTCATCCCGCGCTCGACCGGAACGCCGAGCGTGGGCACATCGTCGCTGAACTTGAGCGTGTTGTTCTGGCCCGCGAAGATCGCCTCAGACAAGTCCTTGCCGACCTTCTCCACGTCGATGTCGAAGGCCGCCGAGAACTCGATGTCGCGCACCCGGTAGCCGCCCAGATCGACGTGCATCAGCCCCGGGACGCTCTGAGCCGGGGCGGCGTCGCGGTAGTAGCGGACGCCCTGCACGAAGGAGCTCGCGCAGTTGCCGACGCCGATGATCGCCACCCGGACCTTGTCGTCCTGATAGCGCCCGCTGCCGTTCGAGAAGACTTGGCCGTTGCTGTTCACGCCTCCCGATGTACTCCCGCTCGGGAGGATTGGTTACACGTGGGGGCTGGAGCCCGCGGCCCGTCGCGTGAGCTCGCCGTGCACGTGCCAAATCCGCTGCAGGGTCGTGAAAACCGCCAGCGCGGCAAGCACGTATATGGCCGGTGCGAGGGCCTCGAAGTGACCGAGCGACGCCCCCTTGGCGAAGATCAGGCCCGCGGAGAGGATGACCACCCGTACCGGGCGGGTGGCGATGCCGACCTTGCCCGAGACGCCGAGCGCCTCCGCCCGTGCGCGGGTGTAGGAGACCATCAATGACCCCAGCGCGGCGGCCACCACCGCGGCCACCGCCACCTCGTCGTGGCGCGTGGCGAAGTACGCGGCCACCGCGATCAGCACGATGCCCTCCTCGATCCGGTCGAGCGTCGAGTCGAGGAACGCCCCGAACGGCGTCCCCTTGCCGGACATGCGCGAGTACCGCCCGTCGAGCGTGTCCATCACCGATCCGATCACGAAGGCAACGCCGGCCAGGAAGAACAAGCGCTCGAAGATCAAGACGGCGGCGGCGACGTTGAGGGCGAAGCCCGTCAGCGAGATCGCGTTGGGCGTGAGTCGCGACTCGATCAGCCGCTCGCGCATCAGCTCCTGCGTGGTGGGCCCGACTCTCCGCGCGCGGGCGCGGCGCGGAGCTCCGTTGCGGGTGCGCAAGCGGGGGCGACGGGGCCGTAGCTCTGCTTCGGCCATTTGGCTAGGAGACCACTAGGCGGGCGCCTCGTCGACAGCCAGCCGGGTGAACCGCAGGCGCGGCAACACGCGCGCCGCGAGCAGGGCCGAGATGCCCGCTGTCAGCGCGCCCAAGAAGACATCGGTCAGATAGTGGTTGCCGGTCACGATCACGACGAAGGTGATGAGCAGAGGGTAGAGCGCCCACAGGATCTTGACCGCGCGCCTGCGGCTGAGCTTGGCCATCGGCCAGCCGAGCATGATCGCGAAGCAGACGTGCATCGAGGGCACGGCCGCGTAAAGGTTCAGCACCGCGCTCGAGGGCCCCTTCTCGACCGTGAGCCCCGTGAACTGCTGGATCGCGTCGGTGAAGCCCCACTCCTGCATCAGTCGCGGCGGCGCGGTCGGGTAAAGCCAATAGGCCACGAGCGCGATCAGCATCGCGATGATGAACGTGTTGCGCAGGAAGTAGAAGGACCGGTTGTGCCGCAGATAGATGTAGACGAGCACGCCGATCGTCACGAACAGGTGCGCGTTCAGGTAGATCCAGTCGGCGGCGTCCATCAGCCAGTGCTTGCCGAGCGCCCACTCCTGCACGGTCGGCTCGATGAACACGTGCAGCGTGCGCTCGAAGTCGATGATGCGCGTGGCGTCGCCGAAGGGCTGGTAGCCGGGGACGTACGCGCCCCCGTGCACGATCAGGCGCACGACGCTGTAGAGCAGGTAGGCGGACATGAACAGCGCGATCTGCCTGAAAAGATCCAGCCATCCGCGCGGGAGGATGCGCGCGTCGATCCACCGAAGTGCTCGCCACATTCCGGTAACGCATCGTACCGTCGCGCTCCCCGCATGCGCGAAGCGACCGTCCGCCTCCGCCGGAGCCGGCGCTCGAGCCTTCAGTTGCAGCGCGGCGAGGTTGCGCCGATACGCCCGAGCGAGAAGTCGATTCCCACCCGCACCAGCCCGGCCCTGCGGACGCGCAGCCGCGTGAACTGGCCCGCCTGCTCGACGCAGCCGGAGCCCTGCGTGAGCGCCCAGTACGGGGTGAAGCGCACCCGCAGCAGCACCTGCCCCGGCCGCGCCGCCCGCAATGTGAGCCAATCGGGTCCTAGGCCCGTCAGCGTCGCCGCGCCCTGTGCGATCGGCGTCGGCCGCGCGACCGCGTACACGCGCCAGTGGGCGCTGCGCATCACTTCTCTCATGTACGGGAGCCCCCGTTCGATCAGGCGCGCCTCCGCCCGCCCGGCATAGTCGAGGGGCGCGTCCGCAAGCGCCACGAAGCGCACGGCGTTCTGGTGCAGCCAGCGCTCGTAGCGCGCGGCGGTGAGACGCCCCGAGTAGAACAGGGGGTTGTCCTTGATGTCGAGCTGGCGCTCCCACCCGCGGGCGATCGGGAAGCGCGATGCCACCGCGTAAGCCTCCCAGTGGAAGGCTGTGAAGGGGATCTCCACCCGAAACGGCGGCCCCTTCTGTCGCTCGAGGAAGGCCAGCAGAGGCCGGTAGTAGCCCGCCGTCCTCGAGGGGTCGGAGCTCGCGGTGGTGAGGTCCCTGACCGGATCGTGGAACTGGAGGTACAGCAGCGGGAGCGCCAGCACCGCCAGGAGCGCCATCGCCCGTCCGGCGGTGCGACTCCGTCGCGACCCGGGGCGCCACCACAAGAGCGCGGCCAAGGGTGCCGCCAGCCACGTCCCCAGCCGCCCCGCGTTGCTGCCGACCGCGGTCGGCACGAGGTAGCTGAGGGTCGTGCCGAGGGTGTAGAGCACCACCCCCGCGCGCAGCACCACGTGGCGGCGCGGGATCGCGAGCAGCGCGCCGATGCCGAGCAGCGGGATGGGCGCAAAGGCGCTCAGCACGTAAGGCTCGGTGCCGCCCTCGGGAAAGGCGATCGCCAGCGCGCCCACCGGCGCGAGCGCCGCGATCGCCACGATCAGCCCCGGGGCGGCCGCGCTCAGCCGCTGCTCCTGCCATCCCCGGCCGATTGCGTACGCGCCCCCCACCACGGCCACGAACAGCGCCGCCACCGGGCTGCACAGCGCGGTCACGATCGCCAGCACGCCCGCCGTCCAGCTCGCGCGACGGTCGAGCGCCAAGGTCGCGGCCATCGCGGGCAGGGCACCGAAGGCGAACGGCAGTCTGCCCGTGTACAGGTTGGCGGCCGCGGCCGCCGCGAACACGGTTGCGCCCAGCCATGCGTCTTGGCCGAAATGCCGGCGGGCCAGGGGCTCGAACAAGAGCGCGGTGCCGGTCGCTGCGAGTGCCGCGGCAAGCTGGGGCGTGAGTGCCCACGAGACGGCCGGGAACAGCAGGCTGTAGCCGACGATGTGGTGGCCGTCGTACCAGTAGTTGTTCCAGATGCCGAACGGCTCCCGGCCGAACAGCTGGGCGCGGAAAAGATGCGCGGCCAGATCGAGGCTCGGGGGCGAGAGGATCACGTAGAGCGCCGAGAGCGCGGCCGCTGTAAGCAGCGGCAACAGTCGCTTGGGATCCGCCGGCGGGCTCGGGCGGGTCGGCATGCCCGTGCGCGGCGGCGGTGTCAGCAAGGCGCTCATGTCGCCTCCAAGAAGGCCGCAATCTGCTCCCCGGCGTCCGGCCGCTCGAGCCACGGCCAGTGCCCGGCGCCCTCGATCCGTCGCGCCTCGGCCCGGCCCAAACGCCCGGCGTAGCGCTCGGCGAAGCTGGGCGGAAACCATGGATCGCGCTCGCCCCACAGCACCAGTGCGGGCATCGCCAGCCGCTCGAGCCCGCCGCCCAGGCTTACGAGCTCTGCCTCGCCGCTTGCGCGATGCAGGCGCAGAATCGCGCGCTGGGTCCCCTGGTCGAATTGCGCCCACACCTCGCGCACCCGCTCGCGCGAGAGGGCGCCCGGATCGCCGTAGCCACCTCGCAGCAGCCGCGCGAGCACGGGGCGCGTCACGGCTCCCATGGCCAGTTCGCCGAGACCTGGGCGCCGCAGCATGCGCGCCGCCAGCGGCCACCTGAACCCGTCCAGTAGCGGCAGGGCGTCGACGAGCACGAGCCGCCGCACGCGGTCCGGATGCCGCTGGGCGAACACCAGGCCGGCGGCCGCGCCCCAGCCGTGCGCGACCAGCCTGACCGCGGCCAGGCCAAGCCGGTCGAGCAGCAGCTCGATGAAGTTCGCGAGGCCCGAGAGCGTGTAGTCGAGGTTGGCGGCCTTGCCCGAGCGTCCAAAGCCGACCAGGTCGGGCGCGATGCCCCCCGTGCGCTCAAGCAGGGGCCGCCAGTCGTCCGAGCTCGTGGGGCACCCGTGGAGGTAGAGGGGTGGCGTGAGGTCAGCCTCGGCGCTGCGATAGAACACGGGCGCGCCGGCGAGTTCGATCGTATGCTCGGCGATCTGCACCCGGCAGCGAGGATAACGTGCCCCGGGTGATGGACCGGAAGCCTGCCGATGCCTGGAGAAGGCCCCCGCCCCGGCGCATGCGGGCGATCCGGGAGCGCCTGCGGCTCGTCTACGGCGTGCCGGCGGCAAAGCCGCACGGCCAGCCGGTCGCGGAGCTTGTGCTCACGGTGCTCTCCCAGTCGACCAACGACCGCAACCGCGATGTCGCCTATCTGGCGCTGCGCAACCGCTTTTCAAGCTGGGAGGCGGTCCGCGACGCGCCCGTGGACGAGATCGAGCAGGCAATCCGGCCGGGCGGGATCTCGAGGATCAAATCGGCGCGGATCAAAACGATCCTGCGGGCGATCAGCGACCGGGACCGCGAGGGCCGGCTGACGCTCGACTGGCTGCCCGAGTTGTCCGTCCGCGAGGCCCAAAGCTATCTGACCTCGCTCCCGGGGGTCGGGCGCAAGACCGCCGCCTGCGTGCTGCTGTTCGCGCTCGGCATGCGCGACGTGCCCGTGGACACGCATGTGGGGCGCGTGGGCACCCGGCTCGGGCTCTTCCGCCCCGGCGCCACATTCGAGGAGCTGCACGACACGATGCTCGCGCTCACTCCGCGCGGCGCTGAACTCGAGCTACACCTGAACCTCCTGCGCCACGGCCGCCGCACCTGCTATGCCCGCCGCCCTGACTGTGGCGGCTGCGCCCTCCAGCGGATGTGTCCCAAGGTCGGAGTGAGTGGGTAGAGGGCGGCAGATGGGAAACCAAATCTGCTATAAAAAGGCTTAGATTTTTACGCACGAGTACGCACAGGAGCAGAGCTGAACATGGCAAAAACGATCGGTATCGACCTCGGAACGACTAACAGCTGCATGGCCGTGCTCGAGGGCGGCGAGCCGACCGTGATCGAGAACGCCGAGGGCGGGCGCACTACGCCCTCGGTGGTCGCGTTCACGCAGTCGGGCGAGCGCCTCGTGGGCACGGTGGCCAAGCGCCAAGCGGTCACCAACCCCCAGAACACGGTCTTCTCGATCAAGCGCTTCATGGGCCGCAAGGAGTCGGAGGTCCGCGAAGAGGAGTCGATAGTCCCCTACAAGGTCGTCGCCGGCCCCAACGGCGACGCGCGCGTCGAGGCCGGCGGCAAGCAGTACTC
Source organism: uncultured Solirubrobacterales bacterium (assembly GCA_963823315.1). Taxonomy (GTDB): domain Bacteria; phylum Actinomycetota; class Thermoleophilia; order Solirubrobacterales; family Solirubrobacteraceae; genus Palsa-465. The sequence continues at coordinate 260,546 of CAWGLB010000006.1, forward strand.
GCCGCCCGAGATCTCGGCGATGATCCTCGGCAAGCTGAAGACCGACGCCGAGGCCTATCTGGGCACGACCGTGGACAGCGCGGTCATCACCGTCCCCGCCTACTTCAACGATGACCAGCGGCAGGCGACCAAGGACGCCGGGCGGATCGCCGGGCTCGATGTCAAGCGCATCATCAACGAGCCGACCGCGGCCTCGCTCGCGTACGGCCTCGACAAGGAGTCCGACCAGACCATCCTCGTCTTCGACCTCGGCGGCGGCACCTTCGACGTGTCCGTGCTCGAGATCGGCGAGGGCGTGTTCGAGGTCAAGGCGACCGCCGGCGACAACCACCTCGGCGGCGATAACTTCGACAAGGCCGTCGTCGACTGGCTGGTGGCCGAGTTCAAGCGCTCGCAGGGCATCGACCTGAGCACCGACCCGATGGCGCTCCAGCGCCTCTACGAGGCGGCCGAGAAGGCCAAGATCGAGCTCTCCACCACGCAGGAGACGCAGATCAACCTGCCCTTCATCACGGCCGACGCGAGCGGGCCGAAGCACCTCGACACGCGGCTGACGCGGGCCAAGCTCAACGAACTGACCTCGGACCTGCTCGACCGCACCGTGGCTCCGGTTCGCCAGGCGATGGACGACGCCAAGGAAAAGGGCGCCGCGCAAATCGATCACGTGGTGCTGGTCGGCGGCATGACCCGCATGCCGGCGGTGCAGGAGAAGGTCAAGGAGCTCACGGGCAAGGAGCCCCACCGGGGCGTCAATCCCGATGAGGTCGTGGCCGTCGGCGCCGCGATTCAGGCGGGCGTGCTGGCAGGCGACGTCAAGGATGTGCTGTTGCTCGACGTCACCCCGCTGACCCTCGGCATCGAGACCAAGGGTGGCGTGATGACCAAGCTGATCGAGCGCAACACGACGATCCCGACGCGCAAGTCCGAGATCTTCTCGACCGCCGAGGACAACCAGCCCTCGGTCGAGATCCACGTGCTCCAAGGCGAGCGCGAGATGGCCGCTTATAACAAGTCGCTGGGCAAGTTCCAGCTCACCGGCATCCCGCCCGCGCCCCGGGGAATCCCCCAGATCGAGGTGGCGTTTGACATCGACGCCAACGGCATCTTGAACGTGTCGGCCAAGGACCTCGGCACGGGCAAGGAGCAGAAGATCGAGATTCGGGCAGGGTCGGGACTCTCCGACGAGGAGATCAAGCGGATGGTCACGGACGCCGAGGCGCACGCCGAGGACGACCGGCGCCAGCGCGAGCTGGCCGAAGCTCGCAACAACGGCGAGAATGCCGCCTATCAGGCGGAGCGCCAGCTCAAGGACCTCGGCGACGCGGTCGACGCCTCCTCGAAGTCCGAGATCGAGGACGCGATCAAGGCGGTGCGCGATGTGCTCAGCACCGAGAACGCCGATGAGATCAAGTCCAAGACCGAGGCTCTGCAGGAGTCCTTCCATAAGGTCTCCGAGGCCATGTACCAGCGCGCCCAGGAGGAAGCGGCTGCGGCCGGCGCCTCCGGTGACGGGGCCAGCGCGGGCAACGGCGCCTCCGCAGACGAGGATGTGGTCGACGCGGAAGTAGTGGACGAGGGCAAGTAAGCGATGAGCAAGTCCGAGCACGAGTCGCCCGCGGCAGCTGCCTCGGAGGACGAGCCGATCGAGCGGGCACCGGACACCGCTCCGGTGCCCGACGATGGCGCCGAAGCACCCGCCGAGCACGCCGAGGCAAGCACTGACAACGGCTCCGATCACGAGGCGCAGCTCGAGCACGATCTCGAGGAGCTGGCCGCCCGGGCGGGTAAGGCCGACGAGTACCTGGAGCTCGCGCAGCGCACCAAGGCGGACTTCGAGAACTACCGTCGGCGGGCCGCGCGGGAGGCGGCCGCCGCGCAGCAGCGCGGCGTCGTCAAGCTCGCGCAGGAACTGCTGCCGGCCGTAGACGATCTCGATCGCGCGGTCCTCGCCGCCAAGGCGGTGCCGGTTGCCGAGCAGGGCGAGGACGGCACGGGCACGCTCGTCTCGGGCATCCAGCTGGTTCACGCCGGCGTGATCGCCGCGCTCGCGCGCGTCGGGATCGAGCCGTACTCCCCCGAGGGCGAGCGGTTCGATCCGCAACATCACGAGGCCGTCGCCCAGCAGCCGGTCGAAGGCGCCACCCCAGGGACCGTGGTGGAGGTCTACCAGCGCGGCTACCGGCTGCGCGACGGATCGGTGCTGCGGCCGGCCCGCGTGGTCGTAGCCGCGTGAGGGGAGCGGCCAGATGGCGGCGCGTCCCGACTACTACAAGATCCTCGGGGTAGGCAAGAACGCCTCCGAGGCGGAGATCAAGAAGGCCTACCGGCGCCTGGCGCGCCAGTACCACCCGGACCGCAACCACGGCGACAAGCAGGCCGAGGAGCGCTTCAAAGAGGTCTCGCAGGCGCACGACGTGCTCTCCGACCCGGAGAAGCGCAAGGCGTATGACCGCGGCTCGGGGCCGTTCGGCCTCGGCGGCCAGGGCGGGTTCGACCCGGGCGCCTTCGGCGGCGTAGGCGACATCCTCTCGAACATCTTCGGCGGCGGCACCGCGGGGACCGCGGGCCGCGGCGGGGTCAGGGGTGCTCGTACCTCGGCGCGGGGACGCGACCTGGAGACCGAGGTCTCGCTGAGCTTCGACCAAGCGGTCGAGGGCTCCCAGGTCTCGCTCACCGTCCCGACTTCCCAGCCGTGTCCCACCTGCAAGGGCACCGGCGCCAAGCCCGGGACCTCGCCCCAGGTGTGTCCCGTCTGCGGCGGGAGGGGGATCGAGTCGCAGAGCCAGGGGATCTTCTCGATCTCGCAGCCCTGCTCCAACTGCCACGGCACGGGCACCGTGATCGAAAACCCCTGCCCCACCTGCGGCGGCAGCGGCGCAAAGCGCGGCAACCGCAGGCTCAAGGTAAACATTCCCGCAGGCGTGCGGGACGGGAGCCGCATCCGTCTGGCGGGCAAGGGCGAGCCCGGGCCGCGCGGCGCCGAGCCCGGCGACCTCTACGTGATCACGCGGGTCGCACCCTCTTCTGTGTTCAAGCGGGCCGGCGACAACCTCGAGGTCGAGGTGCCCCTGAGCATCCCCGAGGCGATCCAAGGCGGGGTGATCGAGGTCCCGACGCTGACGGGCTCAAAGCGTCTGCGCGTCGCGCCGGGCACTAAGCACGGGACCGTTCAGCGGCTGCGTGGCGAGGGCTCGCCGCGCCTGAGCGGCAAGGGCCGCGGCGACATTCACTACCGCTTCGTGATCGATGTGCCCAGTTCGCTGTCGAGCGAGCAGAGCGAGGCGGTGGAGAGGCTTTCCAAGCTGATGAACGGCAATCCGCGCGCCAAGCTGTTCGAAGGGGCCGCGTCCGGCGGGAAAAGCTGATGGCCGTGCGGCGCACCAAATCCACGGCTGTGCGCATCACGGAGACGATCTCGGCCGGCTCGGTCTCGACCTCGCGCGTAGAGGTGAGGACCGACCGCGGGGTCTTCATGATCTCGGTCGCAGCCGAGCTGGCGGACATGCACCCGCAGACGCTGCGTATGTATGAGGCCAGGGGGCTGATCGAGCCCAAGCGCTCCCCCAAGGGCACGCGGCTGTATTCCTACGAGGACGTCGAGCGGCTGCGGCGGATCCAGAAGATGACCGTCGAGCTGGGGATGAACCTCGCCGGTGTCGAGCGCGTATTCGAGCTCGAGGAGAAGCTCGAGACGATGACGCGCAAGGTCGCCGGCCTGGAGCGTCGTGCGCGTGAGCTGACGGCCGAGGTGGAACGGCTGGAGGCACTCCGACGCGAGCTGCGAGCAGAGATCGTCCCCTACGAGCGCGGGGGCGAGCTGATCCGGAGCGGCGACTACAAGCGCTTGCGCTTCAAGGCCGGAGGGTAGTTCCACTCGTGCCCGCGGCGTCCGCGTCCTTGCTCGCCGCCCCTGTCGACAGAGACTGAGGCGCGGCTGCGGCGCGCGGACGGAGGCTGTCTGCCGGGCGGCCCGATCCTGTCCGCCGGGCGGCCGGGCGCTGCTCGCCGTGCGGAGCGGCCGCTGGTGTTAATCGTCCTGCGCTAATATACTTCGTTGCCTCAATCATTTTCAGGATGACAATGCGTATGGGCCAACATAGGCAGGCGGGTCTCTGATGGACCGGAAATGGTGGACATTGACCGCCGTCTCGGCGGGGATGTTCATGCTCTTGTTGGACATCACGATCGTCAACGTCGCGCTGCCAGACATCCAGAGGGAGCTTGGCGGATCTCTCTCGGACCTCCAGTGGATCATCGACGCCTATGCGCTCAGTCTCGCTGCGCTGCTGCTGACCGGCGGCTCGCTGGCCGACCTGGTCGGGCGCAGGGCCGTCTTCGCAGCCGGCCTGGTGGTCTTCACCGCGGGATCGCTGGCCTGCGGCCTCGCGCAGAGCCCGCTCTTTCTGACGCTCGCCCGCGCCGGTCAGGGAATCGGAGGGGCGGTCATGTTCGCGACCTCGCTCGCCCTGCTCGCGAACGCCTTCCGGGGGGCTGATCGCGGCATCGCCTTCGGGGTGTGGGGAGCGATCGCGGGAATCGCGGTGGCAGTCGGGCCGGTGCTCGGCGGGGTGATCGTCTCGGGGCTGTCCTGGCGGTGGATCTTCCTCGTGAACGTGCCGATCGGCGCGGCGACGCTCATCACCACGCTCACGCGCGTGCAGGAGTCGCGCGATCCCGCCGCCACGCGCCCGGATATCCCCGGCTTCGTGGTCTTCTCATGCGCCCTGTTCGCGCTCGTCTACGGGCTGATCGAGTCAGGCACGAAGGGCTGGAGTTCGCCCGTGGTGATCGGCTGTCTCGCCGGCGGAGCCGTGCTGATGGTCGTCTTCGTGGTGCTCGAGTTGGTGCAGCGCCGCCCGATGTTCGACCTCGGCCTGCTGCGCGTCCCCACGTTCGTGGGCGGCCTGACGACGGCGTTCGCGATCTCCGCCTCGTTGTTCTCGATCATCACCTACCTGGTCATCTACTTGCAGAACCTGCTCCATTTCTCGGCCGCGGCTACCGGGGTCAGACTGCTCGCCCTGACCGGCGCGATGTTCGTGGTCTCGGCGATCGCGGGACGGCTGTCGAGCCGCGTGCCCGCGCGCCTGTTGATCGGTCCCGGATTCGTGCTGGTGGGCGTGGGATTGCTTTTGATGCGCGGGCTCTCGCCCGCCACGGGCTGGACGCATCTCCTCGCCGGCCTGATCGTCAGTGGCATCGGCGCCGGCATGGTCAATGTCACCCTGGCCTCGACCGCCGTCGGCGTCGTCCATCCGAGCCGGGCCGGGATGGCCTCCGGCGTCAACTCGACTTTTCGCCAGGTGGGCACGGCCGCCGGGATCGCGGCGCTCGGCACGCTGCTCGCGAGCGAGGTACGTGGCACCGTGGAGAGCGCACTCAGCCATTCGCCGCTCGCGCATGCCTCACATCACCTGGCGGACGCGATCAGCACCGGTAACGCCGGGCTAGCCATCGCCCACGTGCCGGCAGCCGCGAGGGGACACTTGGGGCAGGTGGCCCTGAGCGCCTTCACCGGCAGCCTCAACGAGCTGCTGCTCGTGGCCGCGATCGTCTCCTTCGCCGGTGCGCTGTGTGCCTTCGCGCTGATCAGACAACGCGACTTCGTGCACGCCGAATCTGAGCCCGCGCCCGCCCCCGCCGGCGCTGGCAGAACCGGTAGACAAGAGCTCGCGCCTCTGTCATAATCTAAGTCACTCAGACTTAGATTTATCCAGCAGTTGTTGAGAGGCAGATAGGCGCATGCACCCAGACCGGTTCACGATCAAGGCACAGGAGGCTCTGCAGGCGGCCCAGCGGCTCGCCGATGAGCGCCACAACCCCCAGACCACCCCCGAGCACGTGCTCGCGGTCCTGCTCGAGCAGGAGGGTGGGGTCGTCGCCCCAGTACTGCGAAAGCTGGGCGTCGACCCGGCGGCCGTGCGGCATTCGCTGGCCCCGGCTCTCGATGAGTTGCCCCAGGTGACCAGCGGCACGGGTGGCCAGGAGCCGGCGGGAGGCTCGGGCGAGCTCGTGCAGATCCTGCGCGAGGCCGAAAACGAGATGCGCGGGCTCAAAGACGAGTACCTCTCGACCGAGCACCTGCTGCTGGCACTCGCGAAGCACCCCGGCGCGGCCGGCAGGGCGCTGCGCGAGAACGGCGCTACGCGCGATGAGCTGCTCAAGGCTCTCGAAGAGGTGCGCGGCTCCCATCGCGTGACGGATCAGAACCCCGAGGACAAGTTTCAAGCGCTGGAGCGATTCGGGCGCGACCTCACGGAAGCCGCGGCGCAGGGCAAGCTCGACCCCGTGATCGGCCGCGATGACGAGATTCGACGTGTGATCCAGGTGCTCTCCCGGCGAACCAAGAACAACCCCGTGCTGATCGGTGAGCCGGGCGTAGGCAAGACCGCGATCGTGGAGGGCCTGGCGCAACGGATCATTTCCGGCGACGTGCCCGAAGGACTGCGCGACCGCCGCTTGGTGGCGCTCGACATCGGCGCGATGGTGGCCGGCTCCAAGTACAGAGGGGAATTCGAGGACCGGCTCAAGGCGGTGCTGAAGGAGATCGCCGACGCGGAGGGCCAGATCGTGGTCTTCATCGACGAGCTGCACACGATTGTCGGCGCGGGCGCCGCCGAGGGAGCGGTCGACGCCGGCAATATGCTCAAGCCGATGCTCGCCCGCGGTGAGCTGCGCGCGGTGGGCGCGACCACGCTCGACGAGTACCGCAAGCACATCGAGAAGGACCCCGCGCTCGAGCGCCGCTTCCAGCCGGTGTACGTCGGCGAGCCTTCGGTCGAGGACACGATCGCGATCCTGCGAGGGCTGAAGGAGCGCTACCAGGTTCACCACAAGGTGCGAATTCAGGACTCGGCGCTGGTGGCGGCGGCGACGCTCAGCCAGCGCTACATCACCGATCGCTTCCTGCCCGACAAGGCGATCGACCTGGTCGACGAGGCCGCTTCGCGGATCCGCATGGAGATCGATTCCAAGCCGACCGAGATCGACGAGGTCGACCGCCACATCATGCAACTCGAGATCGAGCTTGAGTCGCTCGGCGCCGACGGCAACGAGGACGCCGGCACGACGGCCCGGCGCGAGCAGCTCGAGCGCGCCTTGGCGGCGGAGCGCGAGCGCTCTGAAGGGATGCATGCCGAATGGCAGCGGGAGAAGGAGACGATCGGCGCCGTAGCCGAGTTGCACGAGCAGCTCGAGGAGGCGCGAATCGAACTCGAGCGCGCCCAGCGCGAGGCCGATCTGGGCCGTGCGGCCGAGCTTCAGTACGGGACCATCCCGGAGCTGACGGGGGCCCTGGAGCAGGCCGAGGCGGCGGAGGCAGCGGTCGACGGAGGCCGGCCGAAGTTCCTCAAGGAGGAGGTCGACTCCGAGGACGTGGCGGAGGTCGTCGCGAAATGGACCGGGATCCCCGTCTCTCGCCTCATGGAAGGCGAGATCGACAAGCTCGTGCACATGGAGGAGCGGCTTCACCGTCGCGTGATCGGCCAGGACGAGGCGGTCGCCGCCGTCTCCGCCGCGCTGCGCCGCTCCCGCGCGGGGCTCCAAGACCCCGACCGCCCGATCGGGACCTTCCTCTTCCTCGGGCCAACCGGCGTCGGCAAGACGGAGCTCGCCCGCGCCTTGGCTGAGTTCATGTTCGACAGCCAGGACGCGATGGTGAGGATCGACATGTCCGAGTACATGGAGAAGCACGCCGTCTCACGCCTCGTGGGCGCGCCGCCTGGGTACGTGGGCTACGAGGAGGGCGGGCAGCTCACCGAGGCCGTGCGCCGCCGGCCCTACTCGGTGGTGTTGCTGGACGAGATCGAGAAGGCCCATCCCGACGTCTTCAACGCGCTGTTGCAGGTGATGGACGACGGCCGCCTCACGGACGGCCAGGGCCGCACGGTCTCGTTCAAGAACACGGTCTTGATCATGACCTCGAACATTCCTGGCGGGCGTGCCGGCGTCGAGGCGCACTTCCGGCCCGAATTCATCAACCGTCTCGACGACATCGTCGAGTTCGAGCCGCTGAGCCGCGAGCAGATCGGCGAGATCGTCGATCTCCAGGTGGACCGCGTGGTCGCGCGCGTGCGTGAGCGCGAGATCGAGGTGGAGCTGACCGATCAAGCACGGACGTTGCTGGGGAACTTGGGCTATGACCCCACATACGGGGCTCGGCCACTGAAGCGCGTGATCCAGAAGCGGCTCGTGGACCCGCTGGCGCTGGCGATTCTCGAGGGCCGGTTTGGCCCGGGGGACACCGTGCTCGTGGACGCGGCCGACGGCGAGATCGTGCTGGAGCGCGCGGAGTCGCCGGCGCGAGTCGCCGGCGACGCGCAAGTCGCCTAGTCCCGGGCGCGAGTGGTAGAAGTGGGGGTCACCGAATTCTTATGCAGGGTGCCCGCACCCCAAACCCACAGGCAGGAGGACCGCGTGCCCACCTACATCATGCTCTCCACGCTCACACCAGAGGGCGTTCAGACGATCAAGAACAACCCCGCCCGCATCAAGGAAGTCAACCGCGAGGTCGAGCAGCTTGGCGCAACCGTCAAGGCCCAGTGGGCCACGCTCGGGCACTTCGATTTCGTGAACGTGATCGAGGCGCCCGACGAGAACACGATCGCGCGCGTATCGCTCGAGCTCGGATCGCGCGGCACCGCCAAGTACGAGACGCTGAGCGCGATTCCCGTCGACGACTTCATTGGCTCGATCTGAGCGCGATCCCGCGCGCGTGCTCGTGCTCGGCGGCGGCGGCCGCGAGCACGCGCTCGTACACGCTCTGGCGCGCTCCCCGCAGCAGCCTGAGTTGCTGTGCGCGCCGGGCAACGCCGGCATCGCGGCGGACGCGCGGCTGCTGGAGCTGGCGGCCGACGACCCCGAGGCGGTCGTGTCGGTTGCGCAGCAAGAACACGTGGACCTGGTCGTCGTCGGCCCCGAGGCGCCGCTGGTGAATGGCGTAGCCGACGCGCTCGCGGCGGCCGGAGTCGCGTGCTTCGGCCCGGGCGCGGCCGGCGCGGCGCTCGAAGGGTCGAAGGCGTTTTGCAAGGAGATCATGGCCGCCGCCGGCGTGGCGACCGCCGCACACGCAGTGGTGAGCGACCCTCACGCCGGGCTGGATGCGATCGAGCGCTATCCGGCCGTGATCAAGGCCGACGGACTGGCGGCGGGCAAGGGGGTGACGGTCGTCGCCGGCCCCACCGAGGCCCGCGCCGCGCTCGAGGAGCTGCTGGTGGAACGGCGCTTCGGCACCGAGAAGGTGGTGGTCGAGGATTTCCTCGAGGGCGAGGAGTGCTCGTTGCTGGCGGTGTGCGACGGCAGGCGGGCGCTGCCACTCGCCTCCGCTCGCGACTACAAACGCATCTTCGACTCTGACCAGGGTCCCAATACCGGCGGGATGGGCTCCTACTCGCCTGTCAGCGCCGTCGACGCATCCCGCGCCGAGGAGATCTGCGCCACGGTTCATCAGCCGGTGCTAGACGAGCTCGGGCGCCGTGGCGCGCCGTTCCACGGGGTCCTCTACGCCGGGTTGATGATGACCGCGGATGGTCCCAAGGTGCTGGAGTTCAATGTCCGCTTCGGCGACCCCGAGACGCAGGCGATCCTGCCGCGACTGCGCACGGACCTGCTCGAGCTGCTTCAGCACGCGAACGAGCCGGGCGGCCTGAACGGCGAGCGGCTCGAATGGGCACCCGAGACCGCGGTCACGGTCGTCCTGGCCAGCCGCGGCTACCCCGAATCCGCCTCCAAGGGCGATGTCATCTCCGGTCTGGAGCGCCTTCCGGATGGCGTCCAAGTGACGCACGCGGGTACCGCCCGCAACAGTGCGGGCGAGCTGGTGACGGCCGGCGGACGCGTGCTGGGCGTCACCGCTCTCGGCGCCGAGGCCCGGAGCGCCCGCGCGGCCGCGTATGCTGCCGCCGACATGGTTGAGTTCGCGGGCAGGCAATTGCGTCGTGACATCGCGCTTTAGCGCTCGGCGCTGCCGCCGCGCTCCACGAAACCGCTAGTTGAATCCGAACCGCTAAGGATGAGATGAACGAGGAAGAAACGATTTCGGGGCTCGGCGACGCCGCCCCCGCGAGCGAGGGCGAACCGTCGCTCGAGACGGTCACCGAGCCCGCCGAGGAATTCGCGGAGATGGAGGTCGATGCCCCGCGGGTGGGGATCGTGATGGGCTCGAAGAGCGATCTGTCCGCGATGGAGGGCGCCGAACAGGAGCTGGACAAGCACGGGATCCGCAGCGAGGTGCGGGTGATGTCCGCGCATCGGGAACCGGACAAGGTCGCGGACTACGCGCGCAACGCGAGGATGCGAGGACTGAGGGTGATCATCGCCGGTGCCGGTCTTTCGGCGGCGCTCCCGGGCGTCGTGGCGGCGCACTGTGACCTACCGGTGATCGGCGTGCCGCTGACCACTCGCACATCGGTTGCGGGCGGGCTCGACGCGCTGCTGGCGATCGCGCAGATGCCGCCGGGCGTGCCGGTGGCGTGCGTGGGGGTTGACAATCCCCGCAATGCCGCCGTACTGGCGAGGAGAATCCTCGGGCTGTAGGGGCAGAAGTCGGCGCTCGCGCTAGCTGGAGCCGACGAGGGGCGAAGCCCGCGTCCGGCGCTCGCGCCTGCGCACCTGAGACGACGGCGACCAAGCCCGCGTCCGGCGCTCGCGCCCGGGTCGACGGAGGTGGTGTGCTATTTGTCTTTGAGTGCCGGATGGCCCCGTCCAGCTGACCGACGCCTTCACCTCGCCGCTCGCTCGCGAGCTCGCAGGCGACGTGCTCGAGCGCTTCTGCCGCTATGTCCGGATCGATACGCAGTCGCATCGCGACCGGGTGAGATCGCCGAGCACGCCGGGACAGCTTGATCTTGGCCGCCTGCTCGTCGAAGAACTGCGGGCGGCAGGCCTCGAAGACGCTTCGCTCGACGACAACGGCTATGTCATCGCTACCCTGCCGCGCAACGTCGAGCAGCACACGCCCGTGATCGGCCTGCTGGCGCACATGGACACCACCCCTGACGCCCCCGGTGCCGGCGTCGAGCCGATCGTCCATCGTGCGTACGACGGTGGCGCACTGACCCTCCCTCGGGGGGATACGCAGCTCGACCCGGAGACCATGCCTGAGCTCGGCCGCAAGCACGGTCATGAGATCGTCACCGCGAGCGGCGACACCGTGCTGGGAGCGGACGACAAGGCGGGCGTGGCGGAGGTGATGGCGGCGGTCGCGTACCTGGCGGCCCATCCAGAGCTTCCTCGCCCTGCCCTGCGCGTAGCGTTCACACCTGACGAGGAGATCGGCGAGGGCGCAACTTTGCTCGATCTGGAGCGCTTTGGGGCCGATTGCGCCTACACGCTGGACGGCTCCGAGATCGGAGAGCTCCAGGATGAGACCTTCTCAGCGCTCGAGGCGATGATCACGGTGCACGGCGTGGACGTACACCCGGGACAGGCCACCGGCAAGCTGGTCAACGCGGCCCGGATCGTGGCGAATATCGTTTCGATGCTCCCAGCGGAGGCGCTCTCGCCGGAGTCGACCTCCGGCCGCGACGGCTTCATCCACGTCTATGAGCTCGCCGGCACGCCCGCCAGAGCGACGCTGCGGGCGATCTTGCGTGATTTCGACGACGACCACCTGGCGGAGCATCTCGCGCTGCTAGAGCGGCTTGCGCACGAGGCCACCGACGGCGAGCCGCGCGCCCGCCTCGAGTTCACCGCGCGTCAGCAGTACCGCAATATGCGCCGCTACCTCGAGCCCGTGCCGTCAGTCCTCACAGCGGCCGAAGCCGCCATCAGGGCCGAGGGGATCGAGCCGATCCGCATCCCCATCCGCGGCGGCACCGACGGCTCCCGGCTTAGCGAGATGGGCCTGCCGACGCCCAACCTGTTCACCGGCGGACACGAGTATCACTCGGTGCGCGAGTGGGCGTCCGTGCAGGACATGGCGGCCGCGGCTGCCACGATCGTGCGCCTCGCGGAGGCCTGGACGCGCCCCGAATACGCGGGTGCCGCCGCGCTGCGCAGCGGGTCGGCGGCCCCCGCCGCGCGCGGTTCCTGATCCCCCGGGAGCGCCGCTCGCCGGACGTTTCGTGGTCCCCGGGAGCGCCGCTCGCCGGACGCTTCGTGGTCCCCGCGAGCGCCGCTCGGCTGATCCCCAACCTCCCCGACAGCTAGGCTGCCGTCGTGCCCTCTGGACCTCTCGCATCGGTGGACGGCGACATCATGCCCGCCTCGGAGGCGACCATCCCCGCCGCCGACGAGGGGCTGTTGCGCGGGGACGGCGTGTTCGAGGTCATCCGGGTCTACGACGGCAAGCTGTTCGCGCTCGAGGCCCATATGCGGCGCATGGAGCGCTCGGCGCAAAACCTGCGTCTCCCGCTCGACCTCGAGTCCGTGCGCGTGGAATCGGCGCGCCTGCTCGCGCACGCCGGTCCCGGTCCCGACCACGAGCTGTTGCGGATCGTGGTCACGCGCGGCGGCCATCGAGTCCTCCTCACCGAGCCACTGCCGGAAATGCCCGAGCGGGTCCGGCTCGGGTCCGTCACATACGCGCCCACCCGCGTTCTCGAAGGCATCAAGTCGCTCTCCTACGGGGCCAACATGCTCGCCAGCCGGCTGGCGCGGGAAAAGGGATTTGACGAGGCGCTGCTGGTGACTCCGCACGGCCGCGTGCTGGAGGCCCCCACCAGCTCGATCTTCTGGGTCAAGGACGGTGAATTGTTCACCCCACCCCTGTCCGAACACATCCTGGCCTCGATCACCCGCGCGCTCGTGATCGAGGTTGCGGGCGCACGGGAGCGTCCTACCTCACTCGACGAGCTCCTCCGTGCGGAGGAAGCATTCCTCGCCTCCACGGCACGCGAGGTTCTGCCCGTCGAACAAATCGACGCTCAGTCGTTCGACGTAGGTGGGCCGGTGAGCGCTCGCGTCGCAGCGGCGGTCTCCGAACGCATCCGCTCGGAGCTCGCCGCCGACGGATGATCGCGCGCGCCCGGCCGACCGGGGACGCCACATGAAGGTCCTGACCGTGATCGGGAACCGGCCGCAATTCATCAAGGCCGCCGCCGTGACGCCCAAGCTGCGGAGCGCCCACGAAGAGGTGATGGTCCATACGGGCCAGCACTTCGACGAGCGCATGTCTCATGTGTTCTTCGAGGAGCTGGGGCTGCCGGCGCCCGACCGTGAGCTCGGCGTCGCGCTTGGCTCCAACACCTCTCAGACCGCCCGCATGCTGACGGCGCTCGAACCGGTCCTCGGAGAGGTGGCGCCGGACGTGGTGCTCGTCTACGGCGATACGAACTCGACGCTCGCCGGCGCCCTCGCCGGCGCGCAGGCGGGTCTGCCGGTAGCTCACGTGGAGGCCGGGATGCGTTCGTTCGACCGCTCCATGCCCGAGGAGCTCAACCGCGTGGTAGTCGATCACATAAGCGCCTTGCTGCTCTGCTCGTCGGAGACGGCCGCCGCCAATCTCCGTGAAGAAGCGGTGCCCGGGGCGCTCGAGATCGTCGGCGACGTGATGGTTGATGTGGCATTGAGGACCCAGCCGCGAGCGCGCGAGCGCACCGACATCCTCGAGCGTCACGGCGTGACCAGGGACGAGTACGTTCTCGCCACCACCCACCGCTCCGGGAACGTGGACGATCCCGAGCGGTTGCGGGCGCTGGTCGAGCTATTGCTGGCAGTTCCCAGCCCGGTGCTGTGGCCGCTGCACCCGCGTACGCGAGAGCGACTGCGCGACGGCGGGCTGCTCAGAGACATCGCCGACACGCCGGGGCTTGTCGTGACGCCGCCGCTTCCGTACGTCGAGCTGACGGCGTTGCTGTGCAACGCGCGGGCGGTGATGACCGACTCGGGAGGGATCCAGAAGGAGGCATACCTCGCGGGCGTACGGTGCGTGACGCTGCGTCCTGCCACCGAGTGGACTGAGACCGTGCGCCATGGCTGGAACGTCGTGGTCGACCTGGACAAGGAGGCGGCCCTCCAAGCGCTCGAGCGCGAGCTTCCGGCACAGCGACCGGCCCTGTACGGGGATGGCCGGGCGGGGGAGCGCGTCGTCAGCGCGCTTACACTCCGCCTCGAATGAGTTCACAAGGCGTTCGCATCGGCGTCGCCGGCATTGGCTACTGGGGGCCCAATCTCGCACGCAACTTCGCCGCGCTGCCCGGCTGCGAGGTGCGCTGGTGCTGCGACCCCTCGCCTCCATCGCGTGAGCGCGCCGCTGCGGTCGTCCCCGGGGCGCGCATGACCGGGGAGCTGAACGATCTGCTCTCCGACCCCGAGCTCGATGCGATCGCTTTGGCAACTCCGGTCCCCACACATGCCGAGCTTGCCGCCGCGGTCCTGGAGGCGGGCAAGCACTGCTTCGTCGAGAAGCCGCTGGCGCAGTCCGCCGCGGACGCCGAGCGCCTACTGGCGATCGCCGAGGAGTCGGGACGCACGCTGATGGTGGGGCACCTGCTGGAGTATCACCCGGCCGTCCGCGAGCTGAAGGCCCTGATCGAGAGCGGGGAGCTCGGCGACCGCATCTACTACATCTACGGCCACAGACTGAACCTCGGCAAGCTGCGCGCCGACGAGAACGCGCTTTGGAGCCTGGGTGCGCACGACGTCTCCGTCGTGCTCCACCTCGCCGGCGAGGAGCCCTCAGAGCTGTTCGCGCACGGCGAGTCGTACGTCCGCGGAGGGATCGAGGACGTCGTCTTCTGCTTTCTGCGGTTCCCCACCGGCCTCTCGGCTCATCTGCATCTTTCGTGGCTCGACCCTCACAAGGAGCGGCGGCTGGTGGTTGTGGGGTCGCGGCGCATGGCGACGTTCGACGACATGGCCGTCGAGGGCAAGCTGACGATCTACGACAAGGGCTTCGACGAGGACGCCCGTGGCTATGGCGAATACATCACGCGTTCGGGGGGCAGCTATTCCCCTCGGATCGCCAACGACGAGCCGCTGCGGCTTGAATGCGAGCACTTCATCGAGTGCGTGCGCGGGGGCCGGCGTCCACTCTCAGATGGGCGAAGTGGTCTGCGCGTAGTCAAGGTTCTGGAGGGGCTGCAGCTGTCCTTGGAGCGCTCGCGGAGGGAGGACCGTGTCCGCGTTTGAGGGCGGCGCCGGGCCCCCGGGCCCGGCTCAGGGGGTCGCACCCGGCGCCTACGTCTCGGCGGACGCGGTGATGGGGGAGGGGGCCAAGCTCGCGCCGGGGGCGATCGTATATGGAGATGCTCGCATCGGCGCTGGCACGTGGATCGGGACGGGGGCGGTTGTGCACGGTGGCACGGTCGTTGGTGAGCGCTGCGTGATCGAGGACGGGGCCGTGCTGGGCAAGCGACCGCGGCTCCGTCCCGGCTCGAGCGCTGCCGGTCGCCCCCTCGGAGCTCTCTCGCTTGGCGACGAGGTGACCGTCTGTTGCGGCGCGATCGTCTATGTGGGGGCGACCGTCGGTGAGGGGGCGATCGTCGGCGACCACGCGCAGGTTCGGGAGCGCGCGGTGCTCGGCCCCCAGACGGTCGTGGGGCGCTGCTCCTCGGTGGATTTCGACGCAGTGCTCGGCGCGCGGGTGCTGATCCAGACCGGCGCCTACATCACCGGCGGGGCCGAGGTCGAGGACGATGTGTTCATCGGACCCGGGGTGATCACCACCAACGATCACACCATGGGCCGCCACGAGCCGGGCGAGCTCGAGGGTCCGGTACTACGGCGCGCGTGCCGCATCGGCGCGGGGGCTGTGCTCGTGCCCGGGGTCGAGATCGGCGAGGAGGCGTTTATCGCGGCCGGCGCTGTCGTCACCCGTGACATCGCCGAGCGCGCCGTTGTGATGGGGGTCCCCGGCAGGTACGTGCGCAGGGTGGGCGACGAGGACCTGCTGGAGCGCTGGCGTTGAGCGCCCGCGCGGTGGCCCCCGATAAGCTGCACGCCTGACCGGGGCCTCGCCGCCCGGAGCTGTAGCGCATGGAGACCTGGGACATCCGATCACTGGCGATCGAACCGCACCATCCGATCGTGCTGCGCTCGGACGAGGAGAGTAGGGCGATCGCGATCCACCTTCCCGCCGGCGAAGAGCTCCGCGAGCACCAGGTTCACGAGCGCACCTATCTGGTGGTGGCCGACGGGGAGATCGAGGTCACAAAGGATGGGCGCACGGTCTCGGGTGCAGCAGGGTTCGTCTCGCACTTCGAGCCACAGGAACGCCGCACCGTGCGCGCGGTGAGCGATGCTCGGCTGGTGCTGGTGCTGGCTCCGTGGCCGGGGGTGGGTCATCCGTCTCGGCCGCGCGGCTGAGCGGACCATGCTCTGCCGCTAGCGAGCGCTCAGCTTCTCGGGCGCCACTGCGGTGTGTTCGCTGTCGGCGGTCCAGATCACCTGCTCGCGGCCCGGTCCCACCCCCACGAGCACTACGGGCACGCCCAGGAACTCGGAGACGAACCCCAGGTACTCCCGCGTCGCGGCAGGCAGGTCGCTTTCGCTACGGCACTCGCCGATGTCCTCGCTCCACCCCTCGAGCTCCACGTATTCGCCGGAGGCGTGATGCAGCACGGACTGGTGGTAGGGAAAGTCCTCGAACTCGGCACCCTCCGCGCCGCGGTAGCGCGTGCAGACCTGGAGCCGGTCGAGCCCGGAGAGGACATCGAGCTTGGTGATGGCGAGCGCGGTCATGGAATTGATGCGCACCGCATACCGCAGCGCCACGAGGTCAAGCCATCCCACCCGCCGTGCCCGGCCGGTGGTGGTTCCGTATTCGCCGCCGCGCTCGCGCAGCAGGTCAGCGAACGTGCCCTCCACCTCAGTTGGGAAGGGGCCGGCACCAACGCGGGTGGCGTACGCCTTGGCCACCCCCCAGACTTCGTTGATGTCACATGGGCCCACGCCGGCGCCCACGCACGCGGCGCCCGCAACGGGATTGGAAGAGGTGACGAACGGATAGGTGCCGTGGTCGATGTCGAGCAAGGCACCCTGCGCGCCTTCGAAGACCACCAGGTCGCCTGCGTCCAGGCGCTCGTGGACGAGGCGGATGGTGTCAGCGGCATAGCGCTCGAGGCGATGGCCGTAGGTGAGGTACTCCTCGGTCATCGCCTGCAGGTCGAGCAGCGGATCCTTGGCATAGGGGCGTAGCGAAAGCCGCTTCGGCTCCATCGCGACGATGATCTTCTGCTTGAGGATCTTCTCGTCGAGCAGGTCCTGCACCCTGATGCCCAAGCGCGCCGCCTTGTCGGCATAGCAGGGCCCGATGCCTCGTCGCGTGGTGCCGATCTGGAGCTTGCCCAGCCGCGCCTCGCCCGCGTGATCGAGCAGCAGGTGATAGGGCATGATCAGGTGCGCGTTGGCCGAGATCCGCAGCGAGCCGGTATCGACGCCGGTGCGGCTCAGCTCGTGCAGCTCGTCGGTGAGCACCTTGGGATCGACCACCACGCCGTTGCCGATCACGCACAGCTTGCCCGGGTGGAGAATGCCCGAGGGGATCAGGTGAAGCTTCCAGGTGCGTCCATCGCGGACGATCGTATGCCCGGCGTTGTTGCCGCCTTGGAAACGGACGACCGCATCGGCGCGCTCCGCGAGCAGATCGGTCACCTTGCCCTTCCCTTCATCGCCCCACTGGGCGCCCACGATCACGAGGCCTGGCATGAGCCTCCTCGGGTCAGAGAACGCGGCCCCGCCGTCTTTGCTGGTGCTAGTGGCATCCCGGGCCCAGTGTAGGCGCGGGGCCAGCGCGGGCCGAGCGTTCGCCTAGGCGACGCGAAACTCCTGACGCTGGTCCGCTCCCGAGAGCGGCACCTGGTCGCACATCTCCATCAATCGCGAGACGGTGCGCTCGCTGATCTGTTCGCAGAGCTCCCGGTCATCCCGGATGTTGGTCGTGATCACCATCGAGCGCTCCTCCTCGTAGCGGGCGTTGACGATCGAGTAGAGCTCCTCGAGCACCCACTCGTTCTTGCGTTCCGCGCCCACGTCGTCGATGTGCAGCAGATCGACCGCGGTCAGGCGGTCGAGCAGCTCGATGTGCGAGCGCTCCGCCCTGTGCGTGTCCCTGATCTCGTTCAGCAACCGCGGCAGCGAATAGATGGCGACCGAGCGGCCGGCCTCGAGCGCGGCCTTGGAGATGAGCATGGCGAGCGTGGTCTTGCCGGTCCCCACGGGACCCATGAACCACAGGCCGCGGCCCCCGTCGAGCTGCCGATCGATCGATTCGGCGAAGTCCCGCGCCGCCCTCACCACGGCGTGCTCCATCTCCGTCACCGGAGGGCGCTCGAAACCCACCCCCCGGTAGCGCCGCGGGATCACGGCCGAGAGGCTCCTGGCCTTCGCATGCGCGATCAGCTGGTCGCGACAGCGGCAGTCGTAGGCGGTGTTGGTGGCTGTGTCGATCACCAGCCCGGAGCCATCGCAAATCCCGAACGCGCACTTCATCTCGTCACTCGGTTTCGTCTCCGCGCTCCACGGCCCTCGATCTCACAGACTTCATCGCCTCACTCCGCGAACTTCGATCCTGGACTTCATCGCCTCACTCCGCGAACTTCGATCTCGCGTAGTTCATGAACTTGGGGTACTGCTTCTGGAAAGTGAGGACCACGTCGCCAACCGGGCCGTTGCGGTGCTTGGCGATGATCAAGTCCGCCTCGCCGGGGCGCTCGGACTCTTCTCTTAAGTAGTACTCCTCGCGATAGATGAACATGACGAGGTCGGAGTCCTGTTCGATCTGGCCGCTTTCGCGTAGGTCGGACAGGATCGGACGCTTGTCGCCGCCACGCTGTTCGACCGCTCGGCTCAGCTGGGAGATCGCGATGACCGGGACGTTCAGCTCGCGCGCCAGGCTCTTCAGGCCACGGCTGATCTGCCCCACCTGCTCGACTCGGCTCTCGACGCGGCCCTCATGGCGCATGAGCTGGAGGTAGTCGACGACGATCAGCCCGAGGCCGTGCTCGAGCTGGTGATGGAGCCGCCGGGATTTGGCTCGCACCTCGAGTACGCCGGTGTCGCTGGAATCGTCAATGTACAGCGGTGCGGCGGCGAGACGGCGGGATGCCTCGAGGATCTTCGGCCAGCGATGCTCGGGCACTTTGCCCCGGCGCAGATCCTCGCCGCCGATGCGCGCCTGGGAGGCCACGAACCGCTGGGCCAGCTCGGACTCCGACATCTCCAGCGAGAAGAGCACCACCGGGAAGCCTTCGAGCGACGCGTTCTCGGCGATGTTCGCGACCAAGGCGGACTTGCCCATCGACGGCCGCGCGGCGATCACGATCAGATTGCCGCGCTGGAAACCGCCGGTTCTCTCATCCAGGTCCTTGAAGCCAGACGGGGTACCCGTCAGCGGCGACTTCTGGACCGAGAGCAGGTGCAGGCGGTCCGTCTCGTCATGCAGGATGTCGGCGATCGAACGAAGCGTCTGGGTGCGCTCGTCGTGCGCGACCTCGAGCACCCGCCGCTCGGCCTGCTCTAGGAGGTCGCGGGCGGGCGCCTCACGGCTGAAGACGCTGGCCTGGATCTCGTACGAGGTCGTCAGCAGCGCCCGCATCTGAGCGTTCTCGCGGACGATCCTGGCGTAATCGCGCGCATGTCCCGCGGTCGGTAGCCAGCCGGTCAACTCGTCGATCGCCTCCGCGCCTCCGACCGTGTCGAGCTTGCCGCGCTGGCGCAGCATCTCGGCCACCGTCAGCTGGTCGATCTTGCGGTTGTTGTTGTAGAGCTCGAGCATCGCCCCAAACACCGTCCCATGCTGATCGCGGTAGAAGTGTTCGGGTCGCAGCTGCTCCTCCACGAGCAGCACGTGGAGGTGGCGCTCGTCGAGCAGCACGGCGCCGAGCACCGACTTCTCGGCTTCGAGGTTGTGAGGGGGAACCTGAGCTTGCTCTGCGGTGGCCATGGCTGAGACGGTTGGGCGGCGCCCGAGTCTATGTAGGCGCCCGGCGCCTGGTCAGGGCGCTTTCCGCAACCAGCGACGTTCTTCTCGGAACCCCCTGGGCGCTCCGCACTCCAGCTCCGGGTCGCTCCGCACGATCCTGCGCGTGGGCGCTCCGGACACCCGCTCCGGGGCGCTCCGAAACCCGGCGGACGTCGTCGGCGAGCGTCTCTAGGCGGCGACCACGATGGTCTTCACGGCAGCGGTCAGCTCTTCGGCGACCTCCACCACGACCATGTACGTGCCGGTATGGCGGATCGGCTCCTCGAGGAAGACCTTGCGCCGGTCGATCCTGATCCCGCGTGCGTCGCGAACCGCGTCCGCGATGTCCTGCGTGGTCACGGAACCGAACAGTCGCCCATCCTCGCCCGCCTGCTGGCGGATCGTGAGGACGGTCCGGCCCAGCAGGGCAGCGTTCTCCTGCGCGCGCTCCTCGCTCTCGCGCTCGGCCTGCTCGGCGCGCTCGCGCTGCCGGGCGGCCACGGCGATGGAGCCGGCGGTCGCAGGTTGAGCCAGCTTGCGCGGCACGAGGTAGTTGCGCAGATAGCCGGCGGACACGTCGACGACGGTTCCGCGCTCGCCGAGCGTCTCCACGTCCTGGAGCAGAATGGCCTGGGGCAACGACTACCTCAGCTATCTGCCGCCGCGCTCGCCCGGCTCCGCCACGTAGGGGAGCAGCGCAAGCTCGCGCGCCCGCTTGATCGCGCGGGCCAGCTGGCTTTGATGTCGCCGGCAGGCGCCGGTGATGCGCCGCGAGCGAATCTTTCCTCGCTCCGACATAAATCGGCGCAACATTGATACGTCTTTGTAGTCGACCTGGTCGATCTTCTCGCGGCAGTAGGGGCAAGGCTTCCGTCTCGCGGAGCCGGTCAGGCCTCTTCTGTCTCGCCGGCGCACCGGCCGGTTGCGCTGCTTTGCCACTGGTTGGGTCTACCTCTTAGTCGCTCTCGAAACCGTGTCGGAGTCGTTCAGAACGGGATGTCCTCGTCGCCTCCGCCACTCACCGGGGCGGGCTCGAAGTCACCGGTGTCGATCGGAACGTCGCTCTCCGCCGCCTGGACGTTACTGGAGAACCCATTTCCATTCCCGCCACCGGGGGCCTCGTCGCGCCCGCCGCTCAGAAACTGCACTGTCTCAGCGATGATATCCACCGATTCACGCTTCTGTCCGTCGTTCTCCCAGCTACTCCACTCCAGCCGGCCATCGATCGCCACGGGACGCCCCTTCTTCAGGTACCGCGCACAGGTCTCGGCCTGCCGGCCGAAAACCGTGACGCGGAAGAAATTTGGCTTCTCCTCCCAGTCGCCCGCCCCGTTCTTGCGCCGGGTGTTGCAGGCGATGCCGAGCTTGCAGATCGACAACCCGTTGGGGGTCGATCGGTGATCGGGATCGCGCGTCAAGTTGCCTGTCAATACGACTCGGTTGATGTTCATGGAGCTCTCCTTCCGGTCCCATTTTTGAGCCAGAGTTCGAGTCTAGGTCGCCCGCAGGCGGCAACCGGGCCATGAGCGCGGAAAGTGGCAGAAACGTTTGTCGCCAGTCACAGAGCCGTAGCGCGCCGCGACACTCCGGGCCGACGCGCGCTCGGTGCCCGAGCGAACGCGGGCCGTTCAGCCTTCGCCCGCGCCCGTCTCTTCCGAGCCGCGGGCGCTCGCCGCCGCCGGCTCGGGCTCTGGCCGTTCCCGGCCGCTCGCGATCGCCTTGATCACCCGGAAGCGGAGCACTCCGTCCGTGATCCGCAGCGTGTGACCCAGGTCGGCCAGGAGGTTGGGAGGAGCCGTGAGCTCGAAGAGGTGGATCTCGGCATCGTCCTCGTGCTCGATGCGATACGCGAGGCTGCGGTTACCCCAGGTGGTCTTGCGGACGATCGCGCCACCGCCCCGCGTGATCGCTGACTCCAACTCGCCCAGGATGCGGGCACGTGTGTCCTCCTCCGCCTTGGTGGAGAGCAGCAGCGTCAGTTCGTAGATGGGCGTCGTGTCGGGCATGGTTTTCAGTCGTGCGGCAATCCGGCGCTCGGCGCGCGAAGGCGCAGGGCCAGCGGCGGACGACTATAGCGGCCTTCGAGCCAGATCCAGGCGGCCCCCCGTCGCAACGGCGGCGCACGCATCGGAAGATGGCCCTCCTCGCCTGGCTTCCTCGCAGGATCGCGCTCCTCGCGCCCGCCTCATGCGACGAGCGCGCCGTCTTCGATGATCGCCTCCCCATCCGCGCGCAGGCAGCCGCCGGCGCGCAGGTCGCAGATCAGGTCCCAGTGCAGGGCCGAGGCGTTCAGTCCACCCGTCTCCGGATAAGAGCGCCCCAGAGCCAGATGAACCGTTCCGGCGATCTTCTCGTCCAGCAGGATCGAGCCGGTCGGGCGATCGATGCCGGTGTTCGTGCCAATCCCGAGCTCACCCACAAAGCGAGCGCCCCCATCGGTGTCGAGCGCCTGCTGGAGATAGGCATCGCCGCGCTGGGCGTGAGCTCGGACGACTTCTCCGTCGCGGAACTGGAGCTCGACCTGCGCCACCTCGACCCCCCGTGGGCTGGAGGGAACCGTGAACGAGATCGTGCCGTTGGCGGAATCCTCGAGCGGGCCCGTGAACACCTCGCCGCTGGGCATGTTGTGTCTGCCGTCGGAGTTGATCCAGGTCCGCCCATCGACGCGCATCTCTAAATCGGTCCCATCGGCCTCGATGTGGATGGCCCGCGCCCTGGCCAGTCGTTTGGTGACTCGCTCCTGGCGGTCCGAGAGCTCCCGCCACGCGGCCACGGGGTCCGGGCGATCGAGAAACAGCGCCCCAGCCACGAACCGCGTGTACTCCGCGTTGCCCATGCCGGCTTGCTGTGCGAGCGCGGGGGTCGGCCAGATCGTCGTGCACCACCGCCGCTCCATGCGGGCTTCGCGAAGCTGTTCGCTGGCGCGGGTCACGCGCGCGATCTGGGCGGGATCGATGTTGGCGAGCGCGCGGGTGTTGGCCGGGGCATTGATCGTCAACACGCAGTCCGCGCCCTGGACGATGGCCAGCTCAAGCGGCGCGAACGAGTCGAGCTGGAACTCCCGGGCGAAGTCGAAGAAGTCCACGGCGAGCTCGGATGGCGCCAGGCGCAGCAGTGGCCAGGCTCCGCGCTCCAGCAACGCCCGGTGGAGTGAGCGGACCAGGGGCAGCGCAAGCAGCGAGGTGTGGACCAGCACCTGCTCGCGCTCGGCGACGCCCAGGCACCAGTCACACAGCAGCGAGGCGAATGCGCCGGGATCGATCTCCCGAGCAGGAGAAGAAGCCTCGCCGGCGGCCGACTCGCCGAAGCTCAAGACCCGGCCGCCGCCGCTCGCTCGAGCTCGTCGCGCACGTCGCTTCGGACAGGGTCGGCGTGGCCCGCCCAGGCCACAGCGGGTTCGAGCGCGGCGAGCTTGCGGATCGAGGCACGCGTCTGGTCCGGGTCGAGGTTGAACGCCGCATGGGGCACCCGGGGGCCGCCCTTGATCCCGGTCTGGGGATCTAGCGTGTAGAAGCAGTCCGACACCAGCGCCAGGCGGTCGGACTCCCTGAAGAGTGCGATCAGCCCCGGGGCATGGCCCGGCAGGTGCACGACACGGAATCCGGCGACGTCGTCGTCCTCCTCCAGCGTCCCGGAGACCTCGAGCGCGCCCCCATCCCATGCCGCCAGCAGACGCGGGTAGGCGACTCGCGCGTGTGGGGCTAGCTTCGAAAGATCCCAATAGCGCCGAAAGGGGCTCGGCGATTCAGCCGCGGCACGATCGGCGGGATGGCAGAAGACCGGCGCCCTCAGGCCAGCCGCCGCGCCGCGATGATCAGCGTCGGCGTGGCCCAGGACGACCCGCTTGATTCCTCCCAGGCGGGCGCCCGCTACGGCGAGGGCGGCGGTCATCGCCGAGATGCCCGCATCGAACAGGGTCACCCCGCCCTCGTCTTCAAGCAGGAAGACATTCATCGTGCGCATCGGGAATCCGCCCCGCAGGACCCACACGCCGTCCGCGATCGGCTTGGGGTCGGCGCCGTGGATCGTGACGCCGATCCGCGTTCTGAGATTGGCCAGAGCCGCCAGGCGTGACTCTGCCGGTGAGCCCGTCGGCGGCAGGAAACCGAGCTGCCGAGCGATCGCGCCGCTGTCGAGGAATGCCTCGAGGTGCCGGATCTTGTCCTCGGCGACGGTGATCACATCGCATCCCTCGATCGCGATCCGGGCGCCGTTGGGCTCGAAGCCTTGAAATCTTCCCGGGCCGGCGAACGTGGCCTGCGCGCGCCAGCGCACCGCGGTGCGATTGTGGGAGGTGGTCGTGTCGAGCACCTCGAAGCGAAAGTCGGGGAAGGCCTCGAACAGCTCGCCGAAGTAAGCCCTGGTGCCGTGCGGAGCGATCAGGTCCTGCTGGCCCACCAAGCGCTCGACGCCCCCTTCCTCCCAGCAATCGACCGCTGCGTCGAGATCGTGCGCCGACAATGCGTCGAAGTACCGCTTGGCTACCTCCGATGTCGACACGGCCCGCTCAGTCTACGCGGGCGTTGAGGGCGCGACACAGCGCACTTCACCCCCGCGCAAATATCGTCCGAGCTATGACCGACGGCAGCGAGCACGGAGCGCGAGCGCACCGCGAGCCACGAGCGCAGAGAGATCGTGGACGGGCTCGGGGTGGCCGCCGCGAGCGGGCACGAGGCGAGCGCGTCATCCCCGGCCTATGGCGGCTGCGGCTTCCACTGCCGTGGCCCGGCGTGCCTCACTGCAATGCCTGGGCGCTGGCGGCCGGCGAGGGGATCGTGCTGGTGGACACCGGCATGTACGAGCCGGGTTCGCTGGCGCAGCTCGAGCGAGCCCTGGACCAGGTCGGCTACCGCATTGAGGACGTGGGCCTGGTGGTCTGCACCCACGCTCACTCCGACCACTGGGGCCAGGCAGCGCCGATCTGCGCCCGCGCCGGCGCCGAGCTGTGGATGCACCCGAACCATCGGCATGCGATCGAGTCGGCTTCACATCCCGAGGGCGCTCTGGCGCGCCGCCTCGAGGTCGGTCGCCAGTCGGGCGTGCCGGACGCGGCACTACGCCGCTACGTTGAGCAGATGAGAGAGATCCCCTCAGGTATCGCCGAGGTGATACGGCCGGATCGAGACCTCATCGGGGGCGTGGAGGTCGATTCCGAGCTCGGCCGCTGGACGGTGTACGAGACGCCCGGCCACGCCCCCTCGCACGTCTGCCTATTCCAGCCCGAGCGGCGACTATTGATCTCAGGCGATCACCTGCTCGGCCGCATCTCGCTCTACTACGACTACGGCTGGACTCCCGACCCCGTGGGCGAGTTCCTGAGCTCGCTGGAGGTGGTCGACAAGCTGAGCACGCGCCTGTGTCTAGCCGGCCATGGCAAGCCCTTCACGGATGTCCACGGGCATGTGGAGGGCAACAGGGTGCTCGTCGAGCAACGGCTTGAGGCGGTGAGAACCGCGCTCGTGGGAGGCGCCCGCACGGTGATCGAGATCGTGCCGGAGGTCTATGGGGAGGCGCTCACTCCGGCCAATGCCGCCTGGCTCCTGACCCAGACGCTGTGCTACTTGCGCCACCTCGAGCGGGGCGAGCGGGTCGTACATGTGACCGAGGGCGACACGCAGCGGTGGCGCGCCTCGTGAACCGGTCGAACGCAAACATTGACACACTCTTGTCAAGGTCGTAACGTACTCGGCCACGTGCGCGTCGACGAGATCATCGCGACCAAGGGGGAGCCGACCTTTTCGTTCGAGTTCTTTCCCCCGAAGACGGCCGACGGCGAGCAGAACCTGCGCGCCGCACTCCAGGCGCTGCGCGAGATGGAGCCTGACTTCGTTTCGGTGACCTATGGCGCCGGCGGCTCCACGCGCGAGCGCACGGTCGAGATCACCAAGTGGCTGAAGCTCGACCTGGGGCTCGAGGCGATGGCCCACCTGACCTGCGTGGGAGCCTCCACGGGGGAGCTTCTCTCGGTCCTCGACGAGATCGCCGACGCCGGCATCGAGAACGTACTGGCGCTGCGCGGCGATCCACCCCGCGGGGAGACCGAGTGGCGAGCGCACCCGCTGGGACTCCGCTATTCGTCCGAGCTGATCGAGCTGATCCGCTCGCGGTACCCCTTCACGGTCGGTGCGGCCTGCTTCCCCGAATGCCACGTCGAGTCGCCCGACCTGGTCCACGACCTGCGCTATCTGAAGCAGAAGGTCGAGCGCGGCGCCCTGTTCTTGATCACGAACTTGTTCTTCGATAACGAGTGCTATTTCAGCTTCGTCGAAGAGGCGCGCGCGGCCGGCATCGACGTCCCCATCATCCCGGGCATCATGCCGATCACAAACCTCGCGCAGATCAAGACCATCACCGGCCTCTGCGGAGCCACGATTCCGGACGCGCTGCTCTCTCAGCTCGAGGCCCGAGGCGATGCTCCCGACGCCGTGGCCGAGTTGGGCGTCTCCTACGCCACCCTGCAGAGCGCCGAGCTGCTCGCACGCGGGGCCCCCGGCATCCACTTCTACACGCTCAACCGCTCGCCCGCGACCCGCGCGATCCTCTCGGCACTGAGGCTCCTACGCCCCTGGGCTGGGCGGCTGGCGGAAGTCTCGCTCGGAGCCTGAGCGCGGGCGAAGAGCTATCCGGCCTCGAGCGCGGTGCGGCGGGCCGCCAGCTCTCGTCCGAGCTCGCCGGCCCAGGCCGCCAGCTGGTCCTGCGCCGCGTCCGCTCTATCCTGCGCCGCTCGGTAAACCGCGTAGCGGTCCAGCAGGGGACGGGTGGCCCAGTCTCGGTAGGCGACGTTCGCCTCAGCTTGCGCCTCGCGCCGCACGAAGCGCAGCTCTTCGAGCAGCGCATAGTCGGACACCGATGGCCTCGCCGGCAACGAGCCCTCGTGAGCTGGGCGCGAGTCGCCCGCCCGGGCACGCCCTTCTGTTTTCATGCTCTCCTCGACTCCGCTCCCGTGATGAGCTGGTGCGGGGCAGATCTTGGACCCAGCTTCGGACGCGTTCGCTCCCAGGGCGACTTGCAGGACGTTTGCTAGCGCGACCTCTCAGGCGGCGCCTGGACCTCAAGCCCGTGGGCGACCGTCGGCTTTCCGTCTTGCTCATAGCAGACGTCGACCACGTCGTTGCGCTTGTAAGTGCCCACTCCCCAGAAGCCCACGAACCACGCCCAGCGGCTTAGCTTCTGCTGCACCAGCTCGCGCGTGAAGACGAGTTCGCCGCTCGAGACGCGAAAGTCCGGACCGAGCTCCTGGCGCACGCCGTTGACGTAAACCTCGAAGGGCTGGCGCACGCCCGTGGGTAGCTTGACCCGCCACTCCGGGGGCGGCATCAGTCCGCTTCTCCGCCGGGGCTCCGCGCGGATCCCGGGATTGGTGGCAGCGAATCGCCGGGCAAGAGGGAGAGCGAGGCGAAGTCGCGGCGCCGCCCCCCATCCCGGCTGTAGGAGCGCAGCACGCCCTCGAGCGTGAAGCCGGCGCTGCTGGCCGCATTGAGCATGGCGCGGTTATCGGGGTCCGTCAGCAGCGCCAGGCGCTCGAGTCCCCAGGCCGCGAAGGCCCACTGCGCCGCGAGTCGCAGTGCCCGCCGTGCGAGCCCGCGTCCGCGGGCGTCGGGGGCCACCCAGATGCCCGCGGAAGCCCGCCGCTCTGCCCAGTCGATCCCATACACGAAGACCTCGCCCCGGCAGTCGTCCGCCGGAGGCTCGATGATCGCAAGGCGGACGCGGACACCGGCCGCGCGCTCGCTCGCCGCCGCCTCGAATTCGCGGCCGAGCTCGGCGCCGCTAGGTGGCCGGTCGCGCCCCAGGTTCACGTGCAGGTGGGGATCGTCCTGGTGGGCGATGAGGATCTCCGGGATGTCGCGCTCGCCGCTGAAGCGCAGCGCCACCCGGTCGTCCGACAGGGGCTCTGGCAATGGCGGGATCGCTGGCACGTCGGCCACTGACCGTACCCTGTCGGCCCGTGGATGCAAGCACTGTCAGCTACCTCGGTCGGCCCCTGACGCTCGTCAAGGAGCCCGGTCGGACCCGCGTGCACCGCCGCGGCGAACTGCTGCTGATTCCCGCCGGCGCTGCGGGCGCGGCCGCGCTCGAGCACTTCTACCGCCGCTGCGCTCGCACCGAGATCGCCGCCAAGCTGGATCGGGCCTGCCTTGCGACGGGGGGCTGCTATTCGAAGTTGACGATCCGCAGTCAGCGCACGCGCTGGGCGAGCTGCTCGGCCAAGGGCGCAATGAGCTTCAACTGGCGGCTGCTGCTCGCGCCGGAGGCGGTGCTCGACTACGTCGTGTGGCACGAGGTCTGTCACCTCCAGGTGATGGATCACTCGCCGCGGTTCTGGGCGCTGGTCACGCGTCACTGCCCCGAGCACCGTGAACACCGTGCCTGGCTGCGCCGCCACGGCGCGACGCTCAAGTTCTAGGGCCTAATCGGTCTCCAGCGCCCGTCTGAGCGCGGCCGCAGCGTCCTCGCCGGCGCGAGCCGCAAGCGGCCGCCTGCGCAGGCGCCCGAGATACGGCTCGGCGGATCCGTCGCCGCGGATGTCGAGACCCGCCCTCACACTCGCCAGCAGCCGTTCGGGCCCGGCGATCTCGATCCGTGCGAAGACCTGCTGGGCCGGCTCGAGCTGCTTGTAGCGGAGATTCACCGGGCGGTTGGGCGCCGACCCCCGGAGCGTACGTGCGCGCGCGTCGAGGGCATCGAGCACCTCGCGGAGCTCCGCAAAGCGCTCGCGCTCGAGCCGACCCCGACTGCGCACTGTCAGCGTCCAGGCCACCCCGTCACCCCAGGCGGTCCTCCGGCGCCCGCCGGAAGCCGAGGCCCGCGGCAGCAGAGCGCCGCGGGCAACTTCTCAGGAGCGTTGCTCGATCGGCACGTACTCGAGGTCCCGTGCGCCGGTGTACACCTGCCGCGGGCGCGCGATCTTCTGCTCGGGGTCGTCGATCATCTCGAGCCACTGGGAGATCCATCCGGCCGTGCGGCCGATCGCGAACAGAACCGGGAACATCTCGACCGGCATGCCCAGCGCCTCATAGATGATGCCCGAGTAGAAGTCGACGTTCGGGTACAGCTTGCGCTCAATGAAGTACTCGTCTTCAAGCGCGATCTTCTCGAGCTCTAGCGCGATGTCGAGCAGCGGGTTGGTTCCGGTGACCTCGAACACTTCGTAGGCCGCTTTCTTGATGATCTTCGCGCGCGGGTCGTAGTTCTTGTACACCCGGTGCCCGAAGCCCATCAGCTTCTCCTGGCCCTCCTCGACCCTCTTGAGGAAGTCGGGGATGTTCTCCTTGCGCTCGATCCGGCGCAGCATGCGCAGCACCTGCTCGTTGGCGCCACCGTGCAAGGGGCCATAGAGGGCCGCGACCCCCGCGGCGACGGACGAGTACGGATCGACCTGCGAGGAGCCGACGCTGCGCACGGCGCTCGTGGAGCAGTTCTGCTCGTGGTCCGCGTGGAGGATGAAGAGCACGTCGAGCGCGTGCTCGAGCCGCGGATCGGGCTGGTAGCGCAGCTCGGCCACCTTGTAGATCATCGAGAGGAAGTTGCCCGGGTAGGTCAGGTCGTTGTCCGGATAGACATACGGCATCCCGCGGTTGTGCCTGTAGGCGAACGCGGCGAGCGTGGGCATCTTGGCGATCAGGCGGATGATCTGCATGTAGCGGACCTCCTCGTCCTTGATCGCATTGGCCTCGGGATAGAACGTGGAGAGCGCCCCCACCGACGCCAGCAACATGCCCATCGGATGGGCGTCGTAGCGGAAGCCCTGCATGAACTCCTTGACGTTCTCGTGCACGAACGTGTGGACGGTGATCTCGTGCGTCCAGCGATCCAGCTCCAGCTTGTTCGGCAGCTCCCCGTGCACCAGCAGGTAGGCGACCTCGAGGAAGGTGGATTGCTCGGCCAGCTGCTCGATCGGGTAGCCGCGGTACTGGAGGATGCCCTGCTCGCCGTCGATGTACGTGACCAGTGAGCGGCAGGAGGCGGTCGCCATGAACGCGGGGTCGTAGCTCATGAGACCGAAGTCGTCGTCGTGGGTCTTGATCTTGCGCAGTTCGGTCGCGCGGATCGTGCCGTCCTCGATCGGGACCTCGTACTGCTTGCCGGTGCGGTTGTCGGTGATCGTGAGCGTTTCGCCGGAGGTGGCCGCAGAAGCCCCATCCGTCTGCTTGGTCTCAGTTGTCATGGCTTTCCTCTCGCACTCTCGTCTTTCGGAACTCCGGCTCTGCGGCGAGCGGCGGATCTCTACATCACTCTAGTACCGCCGGGTCTCGTGTTCAGTGAGGCGGCTACCGCTGGGGCGCTTAGAAGGACGAGCCGGGCGGCGTCAGCCCACCTGTACGGCAACGCCCATCACGACCACGACGATCACGACCGTGACCGCAATTAGCGCGCGCTGGCCCGTGGCCCCACCCGGGAATCCGCCGCGTGAGAGCCCCAACCCGGCGACGAGCGCGGCCCATGCGACCAGCACCGCGCCTGCGATACCGAACGGAACCTTGAAGGTGTCGGCGGCGAACAGCAGGTGCGTGGCCACTGATGGGGAGGCTATCTGATCGACCCCGATCCGGCGCTCATCTGCCGTCCGTCCGCGGCCTGCTGCGCGCCCTCGTAGCGGCTCTCGGTCGCGGCCCGCTGACCCTGGTAGTGACTGCGGAGCTCGGGGCTCCCGTACGGGCGCTGGGCCGGGCGGTCAAGCGCCATGAACGACAGCTGCGCGATCAGCAGGCCCGGGTAGAGCTTGATCGGCACGCGCGTCAGGTTGTTCAGCTCGAGCGTGAGCGTTCCCTTCCAGCCGGGGTCGCAGAAGCCGGCGGTCGCGTGGACGATCAGGCCCAGGCGGCCCAGGGAGCTCTTGCCCTCGATGCGCGCGACGATGTCGTCGGGCAGCTCGACCCACTCGAGCGTGCGCCCGAGGCAGAACTCGCCCGGGTGAATCACGAACGACTCCTCGCGCGGGACGATCACCTCTTCGGTCAGGTTGCCGGGAGGCTCGCGCAGATCGATCGCCGGCGCGCGGTGGTTGTGAAAGACGCGGAATGAGTCGCCGAGGCGGAGGTCGACGCTCGCGGGCTGCACCAGCTCCCGGTCCCACGGCTCGATCCGGATCCTTCCGCACTCAACCAGCTCGCGGATCGTCTGATCACAGAGAACGCTCAACGACCAGCAGTCTGGCAGCGGAGGCAGTCGAATGCGCTTCGTATCCAGGGGGTGCTCGGGCCCACTCGGGCCGGTCGCTCAGTGCTTGAGCGTTCGGGCCCGAGCCCGGACCGTGCGCACGCGCGACGGCGGGGGCGGCGGGGCGCCGCCGTGGGGACCTCGCCGGGGAAGCCGGGGCGAGGGTCGCGGCGCATGGGGATGGCGCAGCTTGCTTCCGCCGCCGCCTCCCTCTTCGGAGGCGGGAGGCTCCTCCGGACGCTGCTTGATCGCCCACCAAACGACCACGATCAGCGCGATCAGCGGGATCTTCAGCGCCAGCATGATCCACAGGAATCCCCAGGTCACGAACTGGATCGTACCCTCCCGCTGGCGAAAATTCACACATACTTTGGCGATCGAGCCTGCGCCCGGTCACCGTACGGACGTGCGCCGCTGCCCGGCGCTCAGTCGCGCAGCAAGCGTTCGGCCACGAAGTGCGTTATCTGCCCGAGCTCCGAGACGCGCTCGGAGATCTCTTCGCTCGTCAAGCGGGCCACGCGCTCGGTCCCGAACTCCTCCACGTTGAACGAGGCGAGCGCGGTGCCATAGGCCATCGCGCGTGAAAGCAGCTCGTGCGTGGGCTCCTCGGCGGCGTGAGCGGCCAGATAACCCATGAAGCCGCCCGCGAAGCAGTCGCCGGCACCGGTGGGATCGAGCACCGTCTCGAGCGGGAACGCGGGCAGCGCGAAGAACCCGTCGCTGGTGATCATCGCCGCTCCGAACTCACCGCGCTTGGCGACCACCACGCTCGGCCCCCACGCGAGGATTAGGCGGGCGGCGCGGATCAGGTTTGGCTCGCGCGTCAGCTCGCGCAGCTCGGAGTCGTTGAGCATCACGCAGTCGACGTCCCCGAGCGCCTCGATCAGTGAGCGTCGCTCGGTTTCGATCCACAGGTTCATGGAATCGAGCGCCACGAACCGGGCGCCGGCGCATTGGGCCCTCACCTGGCGCTGCAGCTGAGGCTGGATGTTGGCGAGGAACAGCAGATCGGCCGCGCGCGATTCCTCCGAAAGCCGGGGTTCGAAGCCGGCGAACACGCCCAGCTGGGTGTCCAAGGTCTGGCGCTCGCTGAGGTCCCAGCTGTACTTCCCGCGCCAGAAGAATGTCCTCCCGCCGGGGATGTGCTCGATGTCTCGCGTGTCGATATCGCGCGCCCGCAGCACCCCATACTCCTGATCGCCGAAGTCTTCCCCCACCGGTCCGACCACGTGGACCAGGTCGAAGAACGAGGCCGCCAGGGCGAAGTGCACGGCCGAGCCGCCCAGCATGCGCTCGCGCGTGCCGAAGGGCGTGGTCACCGTGTCGAAGGCGATCGATCCCACGACTGTGAGCGCCATGGCTGACCCTATCTCTGCGCCGTAGTCATCTCAGGTCCGCCTACGCCGCCGCGAGCTGACGCTCGTACACCCGGCAGCGCTTGACGATCCGCCCGCCCATCGCCTCGAGCCCGCGGTTCATCGAGCTGTTCGTCTCAAGGATCCAGCCCGCCTCCCCGTGCGTGAGGCCCGTGCGCGCTGCGGTGTCGAAGTGCTCGATGTAGAGGGCCGCGGCCGCGCCGGTGTGCTCGTACTCGGGGAGCACACCGAGGAAGCCGATGCGCATCCGGTTGGTGAAGCGCCGTCTGCTGAGCAGATGCCACCAGCCCAGCGGGAGCAAGCGCCCGCGCATTCGCTTGAGCGCCTGGTTCACGTCGGGGATCGTGATCGCCATGCCCACCGTCCGTCCGGCCTGCTCGGCGATCATGAACCAGTCGCGGTCATAGACGATCTGAAGCTTGAGCGCGAGATCGTCGAGGTCCTCCTTGGCGTAGGGAACGAAGCCCCAGTTGTGGGACCAGGCTGCGTTGTAGACCTTCGCGAATTCGTCCAGGTCCCGTCGCAGATGGCGGCGCGACATGCGGCGAATCGTGATCCCGTGCCGGTCGCGAGCGCGCTGCGAGAGTCGCGGCAGCGCCGGCAGCATCCGCTCCTGACGATCGGAGAGGTGGAGCTCCCAGTGGTAGATGTCGATGGCCTTCGCCAGGCCCGCCGCCTCGCACTGTTCCTGGTAGTAGGGAGGGTTCCAGCGCTGCTCGATCATCGGCTCGAGCTCGAAGCCCTCCGTCAGCACACCGCACTCCTCGTTCATCGAGAAGTCCATCGGGCCGACCATGCGCTCGCAGCCTCGCGCAGCCAGCCACTCGCTGGCGGCGTCAAGCAGGACACGAAGCACCTCCGGGTCGTTCTCAAACTCGAGAAAGCCGAACATGCCCCACGCGCACCCGTGGAAATCGTTGAACGCTCGGTCGATCTGGGCGGTGATGCGCCCCACCACGCGGCCGCTCTGGCGGGCCAGGAAGTACTCGCCCTCTCCGTGCTTGAAATAGGGGTTGAGCTTGCGGTTGAGAAACGCATAGCGCTCGATCTTCAGCGGCGGGATCCATGGCGTGCCCGCATGCAGTCGGAAGGGCAGCGCGACGAACGCACGGAGGTCGCCGAAGCCGCGCACGGGAGACACCTCCACCGCCGCTCTCCTCGGGGCTGTCTCGACGCTCATGCGCACGGCACCGTACCGCAGCGAGCCTCCTGCTGCGACGGATCAATGCCACGCAGAGGCCCGTGTGGGTGGGGAATCCACCCGGCGCCGGCGCCGCCCGAGCACGATTCGCAACACAAACTATTTCCGTGAGCAAGCGTAACTTCGCTAGACTCCTTTTCGGTTCAGTGAGCGTGCCCGATCTCAAGTCGTATGTCGCGCCCCCGATCGCGCCGGGCATGCACCGCGTGCTCATCAAGGAGACCGGTTTTCTGATCGCGCGGGTGGGCCTGGTGGCGACCAAGCAGTTCTCCGAGCGCATCGCCGAGCTCGGTTTGACCACGCGCATGTGGGGCGCCCTGAACGTGCTCGACGCCGAAGGCCCGAACACGCAGCAGTTCCTCGGCAGGTGCGCCGGCATCGATCCGAGCTCGATGGTGGCCACGGTCGACGATCTCGAGGCGCGTGGCCTGGTGGAGCGTCGCCCTCACCCGTCCGATCGCCGGGCTCACGCGCTGCACATCACCGAACAGGGCCGCGAGGTCTTGACCCGCGCCCGCGGAGTCGCGCAGAAGGCGCAGAACGAGCTGCTCGCGCCGCTCAGCGCCGAGGAGCGCCAGGACTTGCACGAGCTGCTGATGCGGCTTGCCACCACATCCGCCGCGGGCGACGCCGACCGCCGCGCACGCGCTGCAAGAGCTCCGAGCGCGACCTAGGCGCTCATCGCCGGCACCGCGCGCGCACGTACGCCAGCCGTCGCCTCCTGGGGCCAGGTCGCCCGAGCCAGGGCCGCGCCGACCGCCAGCAGGGCCCAGGTGCTTGGGTCCTCCAGGAAGTCGGCATAGAGCATGGTGTGCACGAGCAGGGCCACGAAGGCCGCCGCAACGGCCGCTCGGGCCGGGTCGAGCCGGGTACCGCGCACCAGCACCACCAGCGCGACCACGACCAGCGCGACGTAGGGGATCTCGCCGATGATGCCCTGCTCGGCGGCGATCGTGACCGGGGTCGTATGCGACGCCGTGAGCGGACCGGCATCGGGGTTGTGGCGGTGGTACTCGATCTGGAAGGACCCCGAGCCGAAGCCTTGGAGGGGTCTGTCCGCGAACAGCCTGGCGCCGCCGCTCAGCACGCTGCCCCTGCCCGCGGAAACGCCGTTGAAGCTCTGGTTGAAGCCGAAGGTGGTAGGCGAGATCGCGACCGCCGCCCCTCCGATCACGATGACGAGGGCGGCCAGGGCGAGAATCCGCCAGAGCTTCCAGCGCACGGCTGCTACCAGCGCGAGCGCCACCAGCAAGCCCGCCATGCTCGAGCGCGAGAGGCTCAGTACGAGCGCCACCCACATGATCGCGAGCGCCACGCCGATGGCGGCCTGCTCGCGCGGAGCTCGCTCGTACAGGAGCAGGACGGCCAGCAGCACCATCACCAGCGCCAGGAAGCGGCCGAAGATGTTCGGATCCGAGAACACCGAGTTGACGACGAAATACGTGTACAGCTGGTTCGTGGCGACGAGCTTCGAGTTGAACAGGACTGTTCTGGTGGCGTACTCGTAGAAGGCTATGAAGGAGAAGGCGATGCCCAAGGCCGCGAGCAGCACAAGGCACTGACGCAAGAGGCGCGGAGTCCACTCGACGCGCTCCAGCAGGCAGAACAGCACCGCGAAGGGGACGTAGAAGAAGACCATGTTCTGGAGCGCCTTCTCAAAGCCGCTGGGCGAGCCGACCGTGGGCGAATACAGCGCCTGGACCGCGTAGACGATGATCACGAGCGCGAGCAGCCGCTTCAGCCAGGTGAGAAGCGAGTTGCCCTCATCGAAGGCCGTCGTCAGCGGCGAGGAGCGGCCGAGCGCCGCCGGCACCGCGAATGCCAGCGCCCCCGCGGCGATCACGAAGTAGAGCGGCACGAGCAGGTCCGCGCTGCCGCCGCCGGCCGAAACCGAGACGCGGAACGGAAGCGTGAGCACCGCCAGCAGGCCGAGCAGGAACGGCCGCCGTCCGATCAGCACCGCGAGCACCACGACCGCGATCAGTGCCACGAGCGCGAGCGCCACTCCCTCGAGTGGGTGATGACGGATCGCCACCACGCGCGCGGTGGACCAGACCTCGGCCAGCAGCAGCACGGGAGAAAGCACGATGCTCCCGAGAATCGCCACCGCGCGCAGGCGACTCGCGCGCACCAGCAGCGCGGCCGTCGCCAGCAGAGCCACAACGATCACCCCGGCCTTAGGCACCGGTCCCGTTAGGGCTGCGAGCAACGACACACGCGCAGGGTAATGCTCACGAGTGCGCGTACCAATCTTCTACTCTGGCGGTGTGTCGAAGGCCAGAGCAATCGCGCTCGCATGCGCCGGTGCGGTCGCGCTTCAGGGGTGCGCTTCGGCGGCCACGCCCGCCGGTGGTCGTGGTCGCGCCGCGGACCCTCGCACCGCCGGTCCCAACTATCTCGCCTGCATCCGCTCGAGTCACCTGCCCGTCAGTGAGCTCGGCTCGAACAGACTCCAGGTCGGCCAGCCGCCCACCGGCGCCACGATCGTCTTCGAGCCGACCGCCGGCATCGCCGAAGGCCGGCAGATCGAGGGCAAGGCGCTCGGCGCTGAGGTCATCGGCGCCGCGTTGTTGTATCCCAACCACGCCACCGGCTCACAGTTGACCGCGATCGAGAACTGTCTCGGGCAGGGCGTGGCCGAGCCCAAGGCGGGGGGCACGACGTGACGACCGTCGCGCCACCGCGACCCACCGGGCCCGGCGCCGCGGAGCCGGCCGGCATGCGCGGCCTTCTCGCGCGCCTGCGGCAGCTCCCCAATTGGGTGATCATCGCCGCGGCGCTGGTGGTGCTGGTGGCGATCTCGGCATACGTCCGCACGCGCGCGCTGGGTGGGCAGCTGTGGATCGACGAAGCGATCACCACGGGCATCTCGCTGCACCCGCTGAGCGCGATCCCCGGCATCCTCCGCCACGACGGCAACCCGCCGCTGTACTACCTGCTGCTGCACTTCTGGATCCGCGCCTTCGGGCCGAGCGAGTCGGCCACGCATGCGCTTTCGCTGCTGTTCGGGCTGCTGACGATCCCCGTATCGATGTGGGCCGGCTGGAGCCTCTTCGGCCGTCGTGCGGGGCTGACCGCCGCCGTGCTGTTCGCGTTCAACGCGTGGCTGACCCAGTACGCGGAGGAGACCCGCATGTACGAGCTGATGGCGCTGCTGGGGCTGATCGCCACGGCCGCGTTCCTGCACGGCTTCCTCTTCCGGCGCCGGCGCTATCTGTTCCTGTTTGCAGTTGCGCTCGCGCTGATGCTCTACACGCACTCGTGGGGCATCTTCTTCTTCGTCGGCTCGGCGATCGCGCTGATTCCCGTCTTCGTCATGACCGATGACCGACGCGGCCTCCTACGCGACGCCGTGCTCACCTTCGTCGGCGCCGGCGTCCTCTTCATCCCCTGGCTACCGAACTTCATCTACCAGGCGACGCATACCGGAGCGCCCTGGTCACACGCCCCCGGACTGGGCACGCCGATCCTGATATCGCGCGACCTGCTGGGCGGCGACCGCGTCACGATCGCGCTGATCATCGGCTGTGTAGCGGGCCTCGGGGCGCTGTTCACGCGCCGTCCGCGCCGCAGCCACGACGCGGTCGCGCTGTGGACGCTGATCGCGATCGCCGTGGCGACGCTGGCCGTCGCCTGGGTGG
Source organism: uncultured Solirubrobacterales bacterium (assembly GCA_963823315.1). Taxonomy (GTDB): domain Bacteria; phylum Actinomycetota; class Thermoleophilia; order Solirubrobacterales; family Solirubrobacteraceae; genus Palsa-465. Next base: position 297,764 of record CAWGLB010000006.1, read on the forward strand.
CCTCGCAGATCACCCCGGCATACGTCTCGCGTTATTTCGCGCCCGTGCTGCCCGCGATTCTCTTGATCGCGGGGCTGGGCATCGCGCGCGCCGGGGCTGTCGGGATCGCGGTGCTGATCGCCACGGTCGTTTTCCTGATCCCCCATCCCAGCCAGTTCGCCTATCCGGTCAAGAGCGACATGCGCGACGTCGCCGGGCAGATGGCGCCGCTGCTGCACCGGGGCGACTTGGTCCTCGTGGCCCAGCCCGAGCAGACGCCGCTCGCGTGGTATTACCTGCCGCCTGGCCTGCGCTACGCGAACTCCATGGGGCCGGTTTCGAGTCCCAGCTACATGAACTGGGTGGACGCCCTCCCGCGTCTGCAGCGCGCCAATCCAGCCGCGACCTTGAACCCCATGGTCGCGAGCCTGCGGCGGGGCCAACAGCTGCTCTACGTGCAGCCGCTCACCGAAGGGGTGCAGAACTGGGAGGCGCCCTGGACGCGTCTGGTGCGTCGGCGCGCCGCGGAACTTGGCGCGATTCTGCAAGCGGACGTGCACCGAGGTGTGCTCAAACAGGTCGCCTGGGCCCCGCACGATTATCAGGAGGCACTGTTCGAGCCCGACAGCGCCGTGCTCTTCAGGAAGGTTCCGTGAGCGACTCGTGAGCGCCGGCGTCGAGATCACGCCTGAGCGGCCCGTGGTCGTGCTGGGAGCCGGACCGGCGGGTCTCACCGCCGGCTACCTGCTCGCCAAGCAGGGCAAGCCGGTGGTCGTGCTCGAGGCGACTGACCAGATCGGAGGCCTGGCGCGCACGGAGGTGCGGGACGGCTACCGCTTCGATCTCGGAGGCCATCGCTTCTTCACCAAGGTGAAGGAGGTGGACGACCTCTGGCATGAGATCCTGAGCGATGAGTTCTTGCATCGCCCGCGGCAGTCGCGCATCTTCTGGAACGGCAAGTTCCTCGAGTACCCGCTGCAGGGGATGGACGTGATCCGCAAGCTCGGGCCCGTCGAGCTGATCCGCTGCGGCCTTTCGTATCTGTGGGCGGCGATCAAGCCAAAGGGGCGCGAGGACAGCTTTGAGGATTGGGTCTCGAACCGCTTCGGCAAGCGTTTGTACAAGCACTTCTTCAAGACCTATACGGAGAAGCTATGGGGCGTCTCGACTGCCGAGATTCGCTCTGAGTGGGCGGCCCAGCGCATCAAAGGGCTGTCGTTCTTCAGCGCGGCCAAGTCCGCCTTCCTCGGCAACAGAGGGAACGAGATCAAGTCGCTGATCTCGGAGTTCAACTATCCGCGCTACGGGCCGGGACAGATGTGGGAGCGGATGGCGTCGGAGATCGGAGCCCGCGGCGGCGAGGTTCGCTTGAACGCGCCAGTGACGCGGTTACGGCGCGACCCGTCGACGAGCGCGGTGGTCGAGGTCGTGGCCGGCGGTGAGACCCTGACCCCTTCGCACGTGATCTCCTCGTTGCCGCTGCGCACCACCGTCGCGATCGCCGAGCCCGAGGCGCCCGCCGATGTCCGGGACGCGGCCCGCGGCCTGCGCTACCGGGACTTCCTGACCGTGGCGCTCGTGATCGAGGGCGAGGATCTCTTCCCGGACAACTGGATCTACATCCACCAGCCCGGTGTCCGCGTGCTGCGGATTCAGAATTTCCGCTCGTGGAGCCCCTGGATGGTCCCGAACGAGGATGACGCGTCGATCGGCATGGAGTACTTCTGCTTCGAGGGCGACGAGCTCTGGAGCATGCCCGACGAGCAGCTCGTGAAGATGGCCACCCACGAGATCCAGAAGCTTGGCTTGGCCCGCGCCGAGAAGGTGAAGATGGGCTTTGTCGTGCGGGTCAGCAAGGCGTATCCGATGTACGACGTCGAGTACGGCGAGCGAGTGGCCACGATCCGCGGCTGGCTCGAAGGAGTCCCGAACCTCATCCAGGTGGGCCGCAACGGACTGCACCGCTACAACAACTCCGACCACTCGATGCTCACGGCAATGCGCGCCGTGGACAACATCCTGCTCGGTACCGACCACGACATCTGGGCAGTCAATGCCGAGAGCGTGTACCACGAGGAGCACGTCGAGCCCGAGCAGCCGTATCGCGCGGCCCCTGACACCCCCGGGATGGAAAGGCCCCTGGAGCGGACGTGAGGGCCGCGACCCCCGGGTCTCGCGACCGAGCCTGGGCGAAAAAGCGACATATATCTTCGCTTTTTCGGCCAGCCTCGGTTCTGGCGCTCGTTTGCGCCCTGGCCCTCGGAGCGCCCGCGAGCGCCCTCGCCCAGAATCCGACCAATCCCCTGTCGCCTGGACTGCCGCAGTCGACGCACGCCGCCCCGACGACCCCCGCGCCGACGACGACGACCACGCCCGCGACCACCACCACCGGCTCTTCCTCTTCCGCCGGCGGTGGCCTCAGCAGCACGGATGCGGCTGCGATCGCAATCGGGGCGTTCCTCGTGCTCGGGGGCATCTCGCTCTTCATTTGGCGTGACTCGCGCCGGCGCGCGCCCGTGCGCCAAGCCGCGATGGCAGGTGCGGACGGGCGCTCTCGCGGCGGTTCGAAGGGCCGTGCCAAGCCGCGCAAGCTGAGCCCCGCTGAGCGGCGGCGGCGCAAACGCGGCCGCGCGCGATAGCCCAGCTGTGTGAGCGGCCGGCGCCGCTCTTCTAGTCCTGCGCCAGCGCTCGCAGCTTTCGCTTGCCTCGCAGCAGCTGCCGCTCAACGGATCGCCGCGTCGATCCGGTGACGGTGGCGATCTCTTCGTAATCGAATCCCAGGCCATGCAGCCACACGAGCTGCTGCTGGCGCGCGGACAGCGACCTGATCAGCTCGAGCCGCATCCGCACCTCGCAGGGATCGGGAAGCGTTCCTGCTGAGAGGGCTCCGTCGCCGGCTTCCTCGATCGCCCGGTCAAGCGACAGACACCGGGACTCGCGGCGCAGCAGGGCGTGCGCCTCGTGCAGGGCGGTCGTCACGAGCCAGGGCAGCACGTGTTCGCGGCTGACGCTGTCGCGGTAGTGCCAGAGCCGGCTCCACGCCACCTGGCAGGCGTCCTCGATCAGCGGCCGTGGCGCGCGCACGCCGCTGCGGACGATGCGTTCGAGCTGGGGCGCCAGCGAGCCGAACAGGGCGCCCACATCGCCGACCCCGACGGCCGGCGGAGAGCCGAGGCCGACGGCCGGCGGAGAGCCGTTTTGACAGGCGCGTCCACAAGCGCGCATATGTTCACCCCGAATCCAAATAAGACAAACTTGACACTAAAGAGACTAGCAACAGCACAATAGCTCCGCTACCTTCTTTTGGCCTGTATTTGCCTTAATCAAACTCGGAGGTAGCCATGCTCGAAGTCTCTCGATGGACCGACCTCGTGCTGTGGCCCGCCGTCACCGCCAGTCCTGACGCGCGCGGGCTGCCTGGCAGCAACGTTCTGCAGCAACTGGTGAATGGAGCTGAGGCGTGGGCGCTCGCGCTCGCTCTGCTGGGAGCGTTTGTCGGCGCCGCGATCTGGGCCCTCGCCTCCCACACGCACAATCATCAGTACGCCGGACGCGGGCGGATGGCGGCGGTCGTGTCGGCCGCGGCGGCGCTTGTGATCGGGGCGGGCCCCGGGCTCGTCAACTTCTTCCAGCACCTCGGGTCGACGGCCAAGTGAGGCTCCGGCGCTCGACCCTCCTCGCCGCGAGCGCGGCGGCGGCCGCGCTGACCCTCACCGCCTGTTGGGCAGCTCCGGCTCCCGCCGCGGCCGGAATCATCCCCGGCAGCCTGTGCAAGGCGGCGGGGGACGCGAACGGTCTCGCTGGGAAAGCCTGCGCCGCGCTCAGCAATCCCGGTCAGCTGGCGAAGGTCGGCAAGAACCTGATCACCGGGCACCTCGGCACCGCGCTCAAGGATTTCCTCGGCAACGGCGGCCCCTCTTCAGCGTCGGCCGCGCTCAATCTGGCGGTGCTGGTCGCGTGGGTCGTGGAGGGCGCGCGGGTGGCGTTGCACGAGATGGGGAAGGTCGTCTCCGATACGAGCGCGCCACAGCTCACGAGCGTGTGGTTCTCCGCCAGGTACTGGCGCATGGCGGCAGTTGCGGCCCTCCTGACCTTGCCCTTCCTGTTCGCCGCGGCTGTGCAGGCCGTCCTGCGCTCGGACCTCTCCCTGCTCAGCCGGGCTGCATTCGGGGACTTGCCGCTCGCGATGCTGGCCGTGGGCGTGGCGGCGCCCGTGGCGATGCTGCTGTTGAGCGGGACGGACGAACTGAGCGCACTCGTCTGGTCGCCGAGCAGCACGAACGGGCTGAGCGACTTGCTCGGTGTTGCGGGCGCCGTGTCCGTCGTGCGCTTCCTGGGCTCGCCGTTCCTCGCGCTCCTGCTCTGCATTTTTGCCGCGGCCGCCGCGGTGCTCGTGTGGCTCGAGCTCGCGATGCGCGAAGTGGCCGTGTACATCGTCGTCTTGCTGCTCCCGCTCGCGTTCGCCGCTCTGGTATGGCCCGCGCGGCGGGTTTGGGCTATCCGCGCGGTGGAGGTGCTGGTCGCGCTGATCCTGTCCAAGTTCGCGATCGTCGCGGTGCTCGGGCTCGGTGGCGCGGCGATCGACCAGTTCACGAGCCACGGGTTGGGCACCCTGCTCGCGGGCGTGATGCTGGTACTGCTGGCGGCGCTCGCGCCCTGGGCGGTGCTGCGGCTGCTGCCCCTGACCGAGCTCGCCAGTAGCGCGGCAGGGGCGCTGCGGCCGCAGCTGCAGGCCGCGCTGCAATCGAGGAAGGCCGTCGATGGCAGCCACGGAGGGACCGCTGGGCACATCGTGGAGCTCGTCAACTTCTCGAGCTTCGGCAGGCCGGATATGAGCTCCAACGGGCACTCGCGCAACGACACGATTCGCGACGCTCGGCCGGCGGGCGCCGAGAGCGGGGCGGACTCTGTTGCCGCGATGAGAGCTGATGTCGAAGAGCGGTCCGGCGATGAGGAGTTCGACGCGCATTCGACGGAGCCGGATCTGGCGAGAAATGTCGCTCCCGCCGACCTATGGGCCGGCGATGAAGCGCACCGGACGCCCGGTGGGCGGCAAAGCGCAGAGAGCGTAGCCACTGGGCACGCGCCGGCGGGCACCGCTCCGGGACAAACGACGGAGCGCGTCCCCGGTGCGGATCCAATGTGGCAGGCGCCGGACATGACTTGGCGGCGCATGACGCTCGGACCCGAAGGCTGGCCGCCCGAGCCACCGTGGCCGCCGCAAGAGGAGCGGCCAGGTGGAGCGCAGGGCACCGAGCCGCCGGGCTACGCGGGCCGGCCGAGGCAGACGCCCGACGAAGGGCCCAGCAACACCGGCGAGGGCCCCGAGGAGCAACCCGACCCGCTGCCGCCCCACCAGGATCGCGGAGGACCGCTGTGAGCGCGGGGGCCGCGGTGCGAGCGGAGGGCCCCGGTGAGCGCGGGGGCGCGTGCGAGCGGAGGCCCCTGGTGAGCGCGGGGGGCCGCGTGCGAGCGGAGGGCCATTGTGAGCGCGGGGGGCCGCGTGCCTTGAGCGATTGCGGCAGATGAGCGAGCGCCTCACCTACACCTTCGGGCCGATCGAGCGTCGCGGGCTGCTGGGACCCGTCCGCTTGGGCCAGGCGGCCTTGGTCGCGGCGGGTGCGGTGCTGGCGATCGTCGCGCTCGACCTGGACCCGACCGCGACCGGCGCCATCGCGGCGACCGTGCTGTTCGGCTCCGCCGCGACCGCCGCAGTGGTGCCTCTCGGAAGCCGGACGGTCGACGAATGGGTGCCGGTGGCGTGCGCCTTCGCGCTGCGATCGGCGACCGGCCAAGCGCGTCATCGCTCGCCACTGCCCGCAGCCGGGATGCGGGCGTGCATACCCGTGGCGGGGATGCGGGCGCGCATTCCTCGCGCGCCCGGGCGCATCGCGGTGAAGGAGTCCGAGCCTGCTCCGCCGAGCTCGCTGCGGGGCGTCCGCATCGTGGAGTCGACGTATCGCAACCGTCCGCTGGGGGTCATCTCCGAGCAGGCCGGCCGGCGGCTCACGGCGGTGCTCGCCTGCCGGGCGCTGGCATTTGCACTGCTCGACCCCGAGGCGCAGGAGCGTCGCCTGGCCCGGTGGGGACTCGTGCTCGCAGGCGCCGCCAGCACGCCGATCCGCCGCCTGCAGTGGGTCGAGCGGACGGTCCCAGCCCAGGGCGACGAACTGGCGCGCTGGCTGCACGACGAACGCGATCCGGCCATCCCTCTGCGCGGCACCCCGATGATCGAGTCCTACCTGGAACTGATCGGGGCGACCGCGCGAGTGGCCCAGGAACACGAGCTGCTGCTCGCGGTCCAGGTCGACGCGCGCAGGATTCGCGGCCGAGAGACGGAGGCCTTCAGCGAGGTGCTGATCGAGCAGGCGGAACGCGTGGCGGTCGGCCTGCAGGCGGCCGAGGTCACGGTCGTGGGCGCGCTCAACCCGAAGCAGCTTGCGCGAGCGCTGAGGACCGCCTTCGACCCTTTTGCCCGCACCGAGCTGGCCGTGCTGGAGGCAGCCGACCCGGGCCGCGACGGCCTCTCAGAGGCCGGCGCGTGGCCGCTCGGCACGTGCGAGTGGTGGGACCGCTACCAGAGCGATGGCACCCTGCACGCGACGTACTGGATCAGTGGCTGGCCGCGGGTCGAGGTCTCCCCGCTGTTCATGGACGCGCTGCTGGCCCGCTCGAGCGCCGTGCGGAGCGTGGGAGTCACGTTCGAGCCGCTTGCTCCTGAGCGCTCCACGCGTGAGGTCGAGGCCGCGATCACTCGAGACCGCGCCGACCGCGAGCTCCGCCATCGCTTCGGCCAGCTGGAGACTGCGCGCCAGCGCCAGAGCCACGAGGCCACCCTGCGGCGCGAGGCCGAGCTCGCTGCCGGCCACAGCGAGGTTCGGCTCAGTGGCTTTATCACGGTCTCGGGACGGGACGAGGACGATTTGCGGCGGGCGGGCGCCGAGGTGCTCGAGCACGCCGCGCGCGCCCGGCTCGAGCTGCACCGGATGTACGGGCAGCAGGCGGATGCATTCACGTTCACGTTGCCGCTGTGCCGAGGGCTCCGCTGAGGCCATCGTGCGATGACCAGACGCACCGCCGAGCGCCCTCCGCACCGCTGCACCACCCGCCATGCCCAGGCCATCTATCCGTTCGTCGCGGCAGGCGGCCTCGGCGGTCGCGGCGTGTTCATCGGCCGGGACTCAAGCGGGGCGGCGTTCTGTTACGACCCTTGGGTCCTGTACGGCGACGGCGTGCTCGACGACCCCAACGTGATCGTCCTGGGCAAACTCGGCCAGGGCAAGAGCGCGCTCGTGAAGACGCTCCTGTGGCGCATGCTGCTGTTCGGTCGGCGCGCCTTCGTGCTCGATGTGAAGCGCGAGTACGGCTCGCTCTGTGAGGCGGTCGGTGTACGCGCGATCTCGCTGCGACCAGGCGGGCAGGTGCGGCTCAATCCCCTCGCCTCGCGGCCTGAGGAGCATGCCCAGCTCGAGCTCCTGCGCGCCGTCGCCACGACCGCGATCGGTGACCGCGTCAGCCAGGTGGAGGCGGCCGCGCTGCGCGAGGCCCTGCACACCGTCCGCACGCGCGGCTCGGGCGAGCCCACGCTGCCGGAGATCGGCGCCCTCCTGTTCAGCCCGGTGGCTGAGATGGCCGCGCGGCTGCGGACCTCGCCCACCCGGCTGGCGAGCGATGTCCGCCGCGCCGCGCTCGCCCTTCAGGATCTGTGCGAGGGTCCCCTCAAGGGTCTGTTCGACGGGCCCACGACGCCCGGGCTGAGGCTCGACGGCAGGCTGGTTGTGATCGACCTGCACGCGGTCCGCGACTCGCCGGCGGTCGGGATCCTGATGGCCTGCGCCACCGCCTGGATGAGCGCCCTGCTCGCCCGGATGGCCGAGCGCCCTGGGCGCGAGCGACTCATCAACGTCGCCGACGAGTCGTGGAAGATCATCCAGCACACGGGACTGGGCGAGTGGTTTCAGTCGAACTTCAAGCTCGCCCGCCAGTTCGGCGTGATGAACGTCGTGGTGCTGCACAAGCTCGCGGACCTGCAGGCCGCCGGCGACGCCGGATCGCGCGCGTCGCGGATCGCGGAGGGCTTGATCGCCGATGCCTCGACCAGGGTCGTCTACCACCAGGACGAGAGCCAGGTGGCGCTGACCAGGTCGCTGCTGGGGCTCACCGAAAGCGAGGCGCAGCTGCTGTCGATCCTCACGACCGGCCAGGCGCTGTGGCGGGTGGGGAGCCGTTCGTTCGTGGTCGCGCACTACCGCTCGCGGCTCGAGGCGCGGATGACCAACACGGATATCGGCATGGCCATTCCCGGGACCGTGGGGATGCGCGGATGAAGGCGACGAGCCGAACGGCGCTGAGGTGAGGCGCCCCGCCGTCTCGGACGGAGCGCTGATCGTCGCGATCGGCAGCATCCTCGGACTGGCGCTTATGGTCTGGCTGTGGGGCGGAATCGCCGGTGCAGCTTTCGGGCACGGGTGGCCGCCGGTCGGAGGCGGCGCGCTCGCGGGCATCCTCGTCCGCCTCCCCGCACGCCTCGCCGATCCCGCCCGCGCCTGGCCCCGAGGAGACCGCGCCTGGCTCCCCGGCCCCCTAGGGTTCTATTCCGCACTCGCGATGCTGCTCGGGGCGCTCGGGCTGCTGATATGGCTTTTGTGGTCGGGCGCCTCCCGGCTCACCGGCGACCGCAGCGCGGGTGCGAGCTGGGCCCGGCGCAGAGACCTGAGTGGCCTGAGGAGGCTTCCCAGGCCGCCGCAGGCAGCGAGCCGTCGCGGCCAGCGGCTGACGCTCGGGCGCCGCGGCGGCAGGCTGCTCCATGCCGAGCAGCGTCATGCGCTGGTTGCCTTTGGACCGCCGCAGTCGGGCAAGTCGGCCGGCCTGGCGGTGCCGGCGCTGCTCGAGTGGCGCGGTCCCGCGGTCGCCTCCTCGATCAAGACCGACCTGCTGGCGGCGACCCTGAAGCGGCGGCGCGCACTCGGTGAAGTGTTCGTGTTCGACCCCTTCGAGCTCTCTGGGCAGCCCGCTCAGGCATGGTCGCCGCTGCACGGCGCGCGCACCTGGGACGGGGCACTGGAGGTGGCCTGGCGACTTGCCGGTGCCGCGGAGGTCGACCAGCGGGGAGTGGAGGGGGGCGACTTCTGGGCGATCGCCGCCGAGCAGCGCCTGGCACCGCTGCTCTACGTCGCCGCGGTCACCGGCGCCGGTATCGACGCGGTCGTTCGCTGGGTGTACGGGCAGGGAGCGCGCGAGCTCGACCAGTCGCTCAACCGGCTCTCCGAGTTCGCCGACGGTCCCGATGAGCTCGCCGCCGCCCACGCCGCCTTCGACGCGATCCACGCCTTCGAAGCACAGGCCGATCGCACGCGCTCATCGATCGAGGCCACCGCGCAGGCGCTGCTGCGCGCGTACAGGTTCGCGCGCGTGCGGCGCTCGGCGCAGCGCACCGAGATCGTTCCTGACCGGCTGCTCGACCAGGCGGGCACGCTGTATCTGATCGGCGACGCCAAGGCTTCGAAGCTGCTGCGACCGGTGTTCCTCGCGCTCCTCTCGGAGATCGTCGACCGCGCGTACGAGCGCGCGACGCGCCACGGCGGCCGACTCGAGCGCCCGCTACTGCTGTGCCTGGATGAGGCGGGCAACGTCGCGCCGCTGCCAAACCTCGCCGAGATCGCCTCGACCGCGCCCAGTCACAACATTCAGCTGCTTTCGATCTTCCACGACCTCGCTCAGGCGCGCAGCCGCTACGGCCGCCAGGCGGAGACCGTCGTGAACAGTCACCGCGCGCGCATGCTGCTGCCGGGGGTCGCGGACCTCGAGACGCTCCGCTACTTCGCCTCGCTGGTCGGGCAGGAGGAGGCGTGGGATCACACGCGCACGACCGGGGCGAGCGGCCCCAGCCGCTCGACGGCACGGCGCCGGCGTCCTCTGATCGCGCCCGAGGCGCTGAGGCAGCTGCCCGACGGCCACGCGCTCCTGCTCTACGGCAGGCTCGCGCCGACGCAGGTCAAGCTGCGCCTGTGGTTCGGGGACCGGCGACTGCGGCGACTGGCCGGCGGGGCGCACGCATGAGCGGAGGCGAACACGGTGCCGACCCCGGCTGGGAGGCCGCTGAACCCACCGGCCGCGAGCTCTCCTGGCGCCAACTGCACCCCGCCCACCACCGCTGCTGGTTCGAACGGCTGTGGGCAGACGCGTGCATGCTGCGCGAGCGCTACCGGCTGAAGATTCGCTCCGGCTGGTGGGAGGACGAGATTCAGGTGGAGGCCTTGGCCGCGCTGGCCGAGTGGGTGGATCGCTACGACTCGGGCGAATGGGATGACCCGCCTGGGAAGCTCGCCCTGCTCTACGACCTGCAGCGCGTCGCCGAGCTCCTGCGCGGCGGATCGCAGTCGTTCGTCCCTCGGTGCGACCGCGCCGAGTTCGAGCGCCACCTGGACGAGCTCGGGATCGGAGACGGGGACGTACGATCCCGCCAGTGAGCGTCTCCGCGCACGCACAGGCCGCCTTCCGTTTGGGCGGGGCCGTCACGCTCGAGGGCCTCGACCGCGATCCCCATCCGATCCTCGAACGACTCCGCCGCGAGGAGCCGGTGACATGGATACCGGCGCTCGGCGGCTGGCTGCTCACGCGCTACGACGATGCGGTCGCGGTGATGCGCGACGCCGAGCGCTTCACCGTGTCCGATCCGCGCTTCTCGACCTCGCAAGTGCTCGGGCCGAGCATGCTGAGCCTCGACGGGTCGGAGCACCGTCGCCACCGCTTCCCTTTCGTGGCGCCGTTTCGTTCCCGGGCCGTCGCCCAGGCCTTCACTGAGGACGTGGCCAGCGGCGCCACGCGCCTACTGGAGGAGCTCGTGCCGGCGGGGGCGGGGGAGCTGCGCCGCAGCTTCGCCGGCCCGCTGGCGGCCGCGATCGTCGCCCGGGCGCTGGGCTTTGAGCCAGGCGAGGCGGGGACGGTGCTGCGCTGGTACGACGCGATCGTGGACGCCGTCACCGCGATCACGGCGGGCCAGCCGATCACCGAGCAGGGCCGCCGGGCATTCGCCGAGCTGCGCTCCCGACTGCTCGCCGGCATCGACCGCGGCTCGCTGCTCAAGGAAGTCGCCGCGCACGGGGGGCTCAGCCGTGAGGAGATCGTGTCGAACGCCGGCGTGCTCCTGTTTGGCGGCGTCGAGACGACCGAGGGGATGATCACGAACGCCCTGCTCCACCTGCTCGAGCGGCCCGAGCTGCTCGCGGCGGCGCGCTCGGATAGGGCACAGCTCGACCAGTCGCTCGAGGAATCGCTGCGCTTCGAGCCGGCTGCCGCCGTGGTCGACCGCTACTGCACGACGGAGGTCTCGCTGCGCGGCGCCGCGATCGCCCCCGGCGAGCTGGTCCGCGTCTCGATCGCGGGCGCCAACCGCGATCCCGCCGTCTTCCCCGACCCCAACCGCTTCGATCCCGCGCGCTCGAACGCCCGGCGCCACCTCGCCTTCGCCCACGGTCCCCACAACTGCGTTGGCGTGCACCTGGCTCGGCTAGAGGGACGGACCGCGCTCGCCCAGCTGCTCGAGCGCCTGCCCAACGTGCGGCTCGATCAGGCGCGCCGCGCGCCGGTCAGAGGACTCGTCTTCCGCAAGCCGGCGACATTGCACGCGTTGTGGCGATGATCAGTTGTGCGCCTCGCTGCCGCGCAACTCGCCGCGCGCGGTCAGCAGCCAGGCGCCGCTGATGAACTGAAGCACGCAGAAGGACCACAGTGTGGCGTCGGTGCCGAGCCCGTCGTGGACCGGACCGGCGAGCGCCGACCCGATCGCCATCCCAGCGAGCGTCATGCTGCCGACGGTCGAGAACACCTGCCCGCGCACCGCGGGCGGCGTGAACCGTTGCCGCACGGTGAAGTACGCCGCCAGCGCCGGTCCCTCGAGCAGCCCCGTGAGCGTCACGAGCGCCAGCGCCACGGGCAGGCTCTTCGCCAGCGGCCACGCCAGCGCCGAGCACGCCATCGCGCACGACGACCCCCCGATCAGGACGATCGTTGGCACCCTCGCCGCGAAGCGCGCGAACGCGAAGGCGCTCAGCACCGACCCAACGGAGACCGCGGCCCACATGTAGCCCGAGGCGTGCGCGCCCGCGCCCACCGCGATTCCATAGGCGGGGAACGCGACGTTCAGCGTGCCCCATCCCATCACCGAGAAGACGGAGGAGACGGATACGGCCCGCAGCGGCACGATCCGCCACAGCGCGCCCAGGCCCTCGCGGACCGAGGCGAAGAGGCCGGCGCTCGGCGGTGTCGCCGGTCGCAGCTCGAACACACGGGCGGTCGCGGTCAGCACGATCGTGGCGGCGAACAGGGCGATCTGAACCTCGATCGCGGTCCCTGGTCCGGCGGTGCCGGCGATCAGGCCTGCGATCGCCGGCCCTACGATGTAGGCGAGGTTGACCGCGGTCGCCTCCATCGTGTTGGCCTTCGGCAACAACTCCGCGCGCACGAGCTCGGGCAAGACGCTGCGAAACGCGCCCATCGACAGCGGGCTGGTGATTCCGTACGCCACCGCCACCACGGGTAGCGCCCAGTGGGGCCCGTGGGCGGCCAGCAACAAGATGCCGATGAGCGCGCCGATCGCGGTCAGCTGGTCGAGCGCGATCAGCATTCTGCGGCTGCGCGCCAGGTCGAGCCATGCGCCCAACACGGGCCCGCTGAACGCCGCCGGTAGGGACCCTGCCGCGACCGTCACGCCCGCCAGCGAGAGGCTGCCGGTGTGCTGGAGCACCAGCAGCGCGACGGCGACCGCCCACATCGTCGTGGGCACGCGCGCGAGGGTGACCGCGACGAAGTAGCGCGCGTAACCAGGATGGCGGAGCAGGCCGGACCAGGTGGCCGTGCCGGCGCGCCTCACCTCCCGCTGGGCGGTTTCGAAGCTCATGGACTGTTTGTACCGAGGAGGCGTATCGGGTATTGGTAGGCACCAGATCGACAAGGAGGCAGTCCATGGCGGTTATTCACAAGCGGACGAAAGAGGGGCAGATGCCCCTGTCGGTTGCCGCGGCGCACCGGCTCGACCCCTCCACGACGATCGCGCGCCACGAGCTCCACGATCGCGGTCTGGGAGAGCAGACGGCCTACGAGCTGATCTCTAACGAGCTGCAGCTCGACGGTCAGGCGGGCCTCAACCTGGCCACCTTCGTGACGACCTGGATGCCCTCGACCGCCGGGCGCCTGATGGCCGAGACGGCCGACAAGAACATGATCGACAAGGACGAGTATCCGCAGACCGCGGAGATCGAGTCGCGCTGCGTCAACGTGCTCGCCAACCTCTGGCACGCGCCCGCGAGCGAGAACGCCACGGGCTGCTCGACCACCGGCTCGAGCGAGGCCGCGATGCTGGGCGGCATGGCGCTCAAGTGGCGCTGGCGCGAGCGCATGCGCGCCGCGGGCAAGCCCACCGACCGCCCCAATCTGGTCATGGGCATCAACGTCCAGGTGTGCTGGGACAAGTTCTGCCGCTACTGGGAGGTCGAGCCACGGCTCGTGCCGATGCAGGGCGGGCGCTTCCACCTCGACGCCGAGCACGCGGTGGAGCACTGCGACGAGAACACGATCGGCGTCGTGGCAATCATGGGTTCCACGTTCGACGGGTCATACGAACCAGTAGCGGAGATCGCGGCCGCGCTCGACCGGCTCGAGCAGGAGCGAGGACTGCAGGTGCCCGTGCACGTCGACGCCGCCTCGGGCGGCTTGGTCGCCCCCTTCCTGGCGCCCGAGCTCGAGTGGGACTTTCGCCTCGAGCGCGTCCAGTCGATCAACGCCTCGGGCCACAAGTACGGCCTGGTGTATCCGGGCGTCGGCTGGGCGATCTGGCGCGATGAGCAGGCCCTGCCCAAGGATCTGGTCTTCAACGTCAACTACCTCGGCGGTCAAATGCCGACTTTCGCGCTCAACTTCTCGCGCCCCGGGAGCGAGGTCATCGCCCAGTACTTCATGTTCCTCGCGCTGGGTCGCGAGGGCTACCGGCGCGTGATGGAGAACGCCCGGGACGTGGCCATGCGCCTGGCGCAGGAGATCGGCAAGCTCGGGCCGTACCGGACGCTGACCGAGGGGCAGGAGCTGCCCGTGTTCGCGTTCGCGCTCAATGACGACGTACGCAATTTCACCGTCTTCGACGTCTCCGATCGTCTGCGCGAGCACGGTTGGCTCGTGCCCGCCTACACCTTCCCGGCCAACCGTGAGGACCTGAACGTGCTGCGGATCGTGGTGCGCGCGGGCATGAACCACGACATGGCGGACAAGCTGCTCGACGATCTGCGCGAGGAGACCGAGTTCCTGTGCTCGCTGGAGGGACCGCTGCCTGCCCGCGACGTCGAAAAGCGCAAGGCATTCGCGCATTAAGTAGGTAGCCCGGCGAACATGTTCGCCGGGCCCGGCGCGCACATGTGCGCGCCGGCGGGCCGGCTCATGAGCCGGCCCGAACAGCTAAATCAGATCGGCCAGTCGCCTGCCCGCCGCCTCCATCTCCTCGAGCGTCGAGGCCTCGAGCACGACCTGCAAATCGAGGATGCGCGCCTCGAAGGCGTCGAGCGCGCACGAGCCGACGATCGCGTGCGAGGGCACCCCCGCCTGGCGACCCCGCGTGGCGACCTCGGAGAGCGCCTTGCCGGCGAGGCTCTGGCGGTCCAGCCGTCCCTCGCCCGCGACCACCGCCCGCGCCGCCCGCATGCGCTGATCGAAGCCGAGCGCGTCGAGGATGTAGCCTGCCCCCGCGCGAAGCTCGGCTCCGAAGGCCGCCCACAGACCGCCCGCCAAGCCACCGGCGGCGCCACCCATGGGGATGCCGCGCGGGTCGCGGGGTAAGCGGCGGGCCAAGCCGTGGAGGCGCCGGGTGAGGGTCCGGACCTGGTCGGCGTTCGCGCCCTTCTGCGGCCCGAACACGCGTGCCGCCTCCTCGAACGGTGTCTGCACGTCGCACAGCACCTCGAGTCGCGCCCCTCGGAGTCCCCCCGCACGGCGGATGGCGCGAACCGCGCCCGCGCCGCCGTCGCTCGTCGCCGACCCCCCTACGGCGACCAGGACCCTCTCGGCGCCGGCGGCCACCGCGGCCACGATCAGCTCACCCGCGCCCGTGCTGGTGGCCGCGAGCGGGTCGCGTTCGGACGCCCGCACTCGGTCGAGCCCGATCGCGCGCGCAGTCTCGACGATCGCGCTCCCGCCGCCCTGAAGGAGCCCGAGCTCGGCCTCGACGGGGCGACCGAGGGGATCGCTGACGGTGGCTCTGAAAAGCTCCGCCCCGAGCGCCGGCGCCAGCACCTCGAGCGTTCCCTCGCCGCCGTCGGCGATCGGGCAGAGCGACACTTCTTCACCCGCGGCATCCAGTCCGCGCCCGATCGCGCCGGCCACCTGCGCCGCGCCGAACGTCCCCTTGAAGGCGTCCGGCGCCACCAGCACCGTGGTGGGGACGCCGACGAGCCTCAGCGGCTCATCTGCTCGAGCAGGCACTCCTGTGGCGCCTTGTCGGTCCGCCAGCGCAGGATTCGCGTGCCGTGGCGGATCCGCCCGCCGCTCGTGTGGTCGAAGGTGACCTCGACCACCAACTCGGGTCGCAGCTCGATCCACTCGAGTTCCCGTTCGCTCTTCCAGCGACTAGGGTCGCCGCGTCCCCGCTTGCCGGTCTCATAGGGAGCCAACCGCTCGACGAGCGCGCGCTTCTCGGCAGCGCGCAGTCCGGACGAGTGCCCCACCACATGCAGCGCGCCTTCCGGGTCATACAGGCCCAGGATCAGCGAGCCCACCGTGTCAGGCTCCTTCCCCGGCCTGTAGCCCGCCACCACCGCGTCGATCGTGCGCGCCAGCTTGACCTTGACCATGCCCGTGCGCTGTCCGGGGCGGTAGTCGGCCGCCACATCCTTGGCGACCACGCCTTCGCCGCTGCGCAGCCACGGCTCCGCTTCGCTCGGCACCCGCGTCACGGGCGTGAGCGTCACCTCGTCGCTGCGGGGCAGCTGCTCGAGTCGCTCGCGCCGGCGCGCGAAAGGTGTCTCGAGCAGCGACTCGTCGTCCTGCGCCAGCAGGTCGAAGGCGATGTAGCGAGCCGGGGTCTCGCGCGCCAAGCGCTCGATTCGCGACTGGGCAGGGTGGATCCGCTGCGAGAGGGCGTCGAAGTCCTCTCCGCCGTCGTGGGCGTCGATCACGATCTCGCCATCGAGCACGTAGCGCCCGGGCGCGAAGCTGAGCTCGGGGAAGTAGCGACCGAGCGGCTTGCCGCCGCGTGACTGCAGCACCACGCCGTCGCCGTCGACGAACGCGAGCGCCCGGAAGCCGTCGTACTTGGGCTCATACGACCAGCGCTCGCCCGTCGGGAGCTGCTTGGCGGGCCGCGCCAGCTGCGGGGGCAAAGGCGGTGTCAGAGGCAGGCTCATAGGAGAGGGCGGCCGCGATGCTAGCTGTACGATCAACCACGTGGCTGACGATCGCGCGACGGTCGCCGAGGAGGAGTACCTGGAGAGCCTTTTCTGGCTGTTCGAGGCGGGGCTGCCAATGACGGGCGCCAACCTCGCGCGCGCGATGCAGCTGTCGGCCCCGACCGTGCACGAGATGCTGGGCCGGCTCGAGCGCGATGGGTACATCGTCCGCGACTCCGAGCGCTTGATCGGCTTCACCCCCTCGGGCCGCAGCCACGCCGAGCACATCGTCAGCCGCCACCGCATGATCGAGCGCTTCCTCACCGACGTGGTCGGCGTGCCCTGGGACGACGTCCACGAGGAGGCCGAGCAGCTCGAGCACGCGATGACGCCCCGCTTCGAGGCCTATGTGCGGGCGACCGTGGGCGACGCCAAGACCTGCCCCCACGGCCATCCGATCCGCGTCGGCGAGCGCATCGACGGCGTCCCCCTCGCCGACTGCCGTCCGGGCACCCGGGTGACGATCCTGCGCTTCGAGAACGAGGCCGAGGATCTCCTGCACTATCTGAAGGATGAGGGCCTCGAGCCGGGTCTCGCTGGCGAGGTCGCGACCAATGACGGCGCCTACGTGACGGTCAGCGGCGACGATCACGCGGCCACGGTGACGGCGTCCGTGGCCGAGACCGTGTCGGTGCTCGCCGACCCCTCGCCGCCCCCGCGGATCGCCCTGCCCGAACAGCTCGTGCTGGGGCAGGAGCGCTACGGGCGCTGAGAAGCGGCTGCTTCGCCCTACGCGCGAGCCACCGAGACGCCCACGTCCGCGACCTCCGCGTAGGCATCGGCAAACCTGCTCACGCCCTCCTCGATCTCCGCGGGCGTCACTCCCGAGTAGGCGAGGCGCAGACTCGACTCGGCTCCCTCGAGCACGAAGTCCTGGCCCTTGACGAAGTGGACGCCGCGCCGCGCGGCGGCCTCGAACAGCCTCGCCACGTCGGTTCCGCGGGGAAGGTCCACCCACAGGAAGTAGCCGCCCTCGGGCTCGACGAAACGCGCATCGGGGACCGAGTGGCTCAACGCTTCGCACAGCGCCCGCGCGCGCTCGCGCAGGGCATCCTTGACGTTCTCGATGGAGCGCTCGAGCGCGCCCGAGCGGCAGAACTCGAACACGATCGCCTGCGCGACCATGTTGGGCGAGATGTAGCTGCCCGTCGCGAGCTTCGCCAGGCGCGCGATCAGATCCTCGGGGCCGACGAGATAGCCCACGCGGATCCCCGGGCAGATCGTCTTGGAGAAGGAGGAGGCGTGAACGACGACGTCGTCCGCCAGCGAAAGCATCGTCGGCAGGGGATCGCCCTCGAAGCGCAGCGCGCCGTAGGGGTCGTCCTCGAAGATCGTGAAGCCGTAGGCCCGGGCCAGCACCGGCAGCCGCTCGCGCTTGTCCCTGGAAAGCGTGTAGCCGGCCGGGTTCTGGAAGTTGGGAATGATGTGGGCGAGCTTCGGCGTGGCCCCCGCGACCAGCACGCGCTCGAGTGCGGTCACGTCGATCCCGTCGGGCTCGAGCGCCACCGCGTGCACGTCCGCCCCGCGCCGGCGCAGAGACTGCAACGTGCGATCGTACGTGGGCCGCTCGACCACCACCGCGTCGCCAGGCTCGACCAGCGCGTCGAACAGGAACGCGTCGGCCTGCATGGACCCGTTGGTGACCAGCACGCGCTCGTCGGGAACGCCGTGGTGCTCGGCGATCCAGGTGCGCAGCGGGCGGTATCCGATCGAGGTCCCGTAGGCGGTCATGCCCGCCGGATCGGAGCGGAACGCCCGCTCTGCGGCCTCGCGCAGCCCCTCCACGTCGATGATGTCGAGCGAGGGCGCGCCGCGGGCGAACGAGATCTGATCGGGCATCTCAGGGAAGGCTACTCGCCTTCTCGGCACCCAAGAGCGAGGCGGCGAGCTCGGCCACGGCGGTAGGCGTGCGGCCCACTTGGACCCCCTTTGCCTCGAGCACTTCAGCCTTGGCTTGGGCCGTGCCGCGGGAGCCCGAGATGATCGCGCCGGCGTGTCCCATGGTCTTGCCGGGCGGCGCGGTGAAGCCCGCGATGTACGCGACCACCGGCTTGCTCATGTGCTCGGCGACGAACTCCGCCGCCCGCTCCTCGGCGTCGCCGCCGATCTCGCCGCACATCACCACGAGCTCGGTCTCAGGGTCCTCTTCGAAGCGCGCCAGCACGTCGATGAAGTCGGTGCCCGGCACGGGGTCGCCGCCGATGCCCACGATCGCGGAGTTGCCGAAGCCCTCCTGGGCCAGCACGTTCCCAATCTGGTAGGTGAGCGTGCCCGAGCGCGAAACCACGCCCACGTTGCCCTGACTGAAAAAGGCGGCCGGGATGATGCCCACGTTGGCCTTGCCGGGGGAGAGGACGCCGGGGCAGTTCGGCCCGATCAGCCGCGAGCGCCGGTTCTTCTTGATCGTGTTGAACACCCGCAGCTCGTCGTGGGCCGGAATGCCCTCGGTGATCGCGACGATCAACTCGATGCCGGCATCCTCGGCCTCGAGGATCGAGTCGGCCGCGAACCGCGGCGGCACGAAGATCATCGCGGTATTGGCCTCGGTCGCGGCGACCGCCTCATGGAAGGTGTCAAAGACGGGGATTCCGTCGACGTCCTGGCCGCCCTTTCCGGGAGTCACGCCCGAGACCACCTGAGTGCCGTAGTCGCGGTTGCGCAGCGAGTGGAAGGTGCCCTCGCGGCCGGTGATGCCGGACACGCACAGGCGCGTGCCCTGGTCGACGAGGATGCTCATGCCGCCACATCCTCGGCCGCACGCGCCAGCTCGACGACCTTCTGCGCGGCCCGGTCCATCGTCTCCTCGGTTACGACATTGGGGAGCTTCGCCTCCGCCAGCAGCCGGCGCCCCTGTTGGTCGTTGGTGCCGTCCAGGCGCACCACGAACGGGACCTCGGGCTTGATCTCGGCAAAGGCTTCGATCAGCCCCTTGGCTACCTCGTCACACCTGGTGATGCCCCCGAAGATGTTGAACAGGACGGCCTTGACCTTGGGATTGGAGAGGATGACCTCGACCGCGCTGGTGATGGCATCCGCCTTGGAGCCCCCGCCCGCGTCGAGGAAGTTGGCGGGCGCGCCGCCGGCCTGCGCGACCACGTCGAGCGTCGACATCACGAGCCCCGCGCCGTTGCCGAGGATGCCGATGTCACCGTCGAGCTTCACGTACGTCAAGCCACGCTCCTTGGCCATGCGCTCCTGGGGGTCCTCGGCGGAGAGGTCGCGCAGCTGCGCATTCTCGGGGTGGCGGAAGAGGGCGTTGTTGTCGAGCGTGACCTTGGCGTCCAGCGCGCGCACGGCGCGCCTGCCGTCTTCCGTGGGCGGCGTCACGATCATCGGGTTGACCTCGACCAGCGTTGCCTCCTCGGCGATGAAGACCTCATACAGCTTGGCCAGCATCGCCGAGACCGGGCGGACCACGTCCGCGTCCACGCCGGCCTCAAAACACAGCCTGCGGCCGTGGAAGTCCTGAAAGCCAAGTAGCGGGTCGACGTGCAGCCGCGCGATCGCCTCCGGATCCTCCTCGGAGACCTGCTCGATGTCCATGCCCCCCTTGGTCGAGAGCATCACCAGCGGCGCCTTCTGTGAGCGGTCGAAGATCACCGAGGCGTAGTACTCGGCGTCGATCTGCGAGGCGCGCTCGATCCACAACTCGTGCACGGTGAGCCCGCGGATGTCCATCCCCAGGATCGCCTCTGCGTGGGCCTGGGCTTCGGTCCCGTCCTGTGCGACCTTGATCCCGCCGGCTTTTCCCCGCCCGCCGATCTGCACCTGGGCCTTGATTACGCAGGGGTAGCCGATCTCGTCGGCGGCCTTCACCGCCTCCTCGACCGTCTGCGCCGGCCGCCCATTCGGCACGGGAACACCGTGACGACCGAAGAGTTGCTTGCCCTGGTACTCGAGCAGGTCCATCGCGGGCCACTCTATTGCAAGCCGTTTGCCCTCGGCCCTATGCCATCATCCCGGCGCCATGGCCCTGCCCAAGAATGTGACATTTGTCACCTTTGACGTTTACGGCACCCTGATCGACTGGGAATCAGGGGCCTATGACGCTTTCCGCGCCGAGGCCGAGCGGGACGGTTTCACGATCGAGCGCGAAGAGCTGATCCCGCTCTTCTACGAGATCCAGCAGCAGATCCAGGCAGGCTCCTACGAGCTGTATGCCGAGGTACTGCGGCGGACGGCGATCCAGATCGCCAAGCGCCTGGCCTGGCCGCTCGAGCCCTCGCGCTCGGGCTTCCTCCCCGACTCGATTCAGCGCTGGCCTCCCTTCAAGGAGACCTCCTCGGTGCTTCAGAGGGTGGCCAAGAAGCACAAGGTGGGACTGATCTCCAACATCGACGACAAGCTGCTCGGCCAGACCCGCCGTCTGATCCCGCTCGATTTCGATCTCGTGGTCACCGCGCAGCAGGTGCGCTCGTACAAGCCGGACCCGGCTCACTTCAACGAATGCGAGCGACGGATCGGCGGCAAGAAGGGTTGGGTGCATGTCGCTGCCAGCTACTACTACGACGTGGCTCCGTGCCTGAAGAAGAAGGTCCCGGTGATCTGGGTCAACCGCCACCGGGAGGAGCTCGAGAGCGGGCAGAAGAAGCCCGACGCCGAGGTCTCGAACCTGCGCGAGGCGATCAAGCTGCTCGGGGTCTAAGCGGCCGGGGAGCGAATCGCCGCGCCCGCACCAATTCCCCCACGCCTCCCCCAGGGGCGGGGCGACAGAATCCCCCGCACGGACCCTTCTCGCCGGATATGCTCCCGCGCGGTGGCGCACTATCTGGGGGTGAGAAGAGGCCTGCGCATCGTGGGAGTACTCGCGGTAGCGGCTCTGCTTGCCTATGCGCTTGCGCCCAGTCGAGGCGCTGCCCACTCAAACCCGGCCCGTAGTCAGCGGTCCCTGCCCGCCGTGGTCGCTCTGCACGGGATCCACAAGATCCGCCACGTCGTGATCATCATGCAGGAGAACCGCTCCTTCGATAACTACTTCGGCACCTACCCCCACGCGGACGGCATCCCGGGCCTCGCCGGGAACCCCGGCAACGGTCCCCTGCGTTCCGAATCCGGGTGGGCGCTGCGTCAAGCCCTTCCACGACCGCTACGACTCAAACCTCGGCGGCGGCTACAACACGATCATCTCGGCGGCCGACGTCGATAACGGCAAGATGGACGGCTTCGTTGAGCAGGAGAAACTCTGGTACCACACCCGCTGCCACTGCGGGCCCTCCAAGCCGGCCAACGACGTGATGGGCTACCACACCCGCGCGGACATCCCCAACTACTGGAAGTACGCGCACGATTACGTGCTCCAGGATCACATGTTCTCCTCGGTGGCCTCGTGGAGCCTGCCCAGCCACCTGTTCCTGGTGTCGGGGTGGTCCGCGCGCTGTACCGAGCACAACGATCCGATGAGCTGCAAGAACTCGCCCGACTCGCCCGGAGACACCCCCAACTGGGGACCGCATCCCACCAAGAAGCCGCCGATTTACGCCTGGACGGACCTCACCTACCTGCTCTCCAAGCACCACGTCAGTTGGCGCTATTACATGTTCAAGGGCACGGAGCCCGAGTGCGAATCGAACGCCACCGCACCTTGCCGCCCGACCGCAAACGGTCCCAAGAGCTACACGATCTGGTACCCCCTGAAGTGGTTCGACACGGTCATCAACGATCACCAGACCAAGAACGTCCAGTCGGCCAACAACCTCTTCAAGGCTGCGCACAGGGGCAACTTGCCCGCCGTGTCGTGGGTCATCCCGAGCGTCCCGATCTCCGAGCACCCACCCGAAACCGTCAGCGCGGGTCAGACCTACGTCACGGGTCTGATCAATACGCTGATGCGCAGTCCCGACTGGAAGTCGACGGCGATCTTCCTCACCTGGGATGACTGGGGCGGCTTCTACGACAACGTCGTCCCACCGACGGTGGACGAGAACGGGTACGGCATACGCGTGCCGGGCCTCGTGATCAGCCCCTACGCGAGGAAGGGCTACATCGACCATCAGACCTTGAGCTTCGACGCGTACCTGAAATTCATCGAGGACGACTTCCTGCACAGCGCCAGGCTCAACCCGAAGACGGACGGCCGGCCCGACCCGCGTCCGGACACGCGCGAGAAGGCGCAAGAGCTCGGCAACCTGGTCAAGGACTTCAACTTCAACCAGAAGCCGCGCAAGGGCGTGATCCTCTCGGTCCACCCCAAGACCGACCTGAAGAAGCCCGCCGCCAGCCCGTTTTACGGCTTCAATCCGCTGGCCTGGAGCTGGGGCTGATCTAGCGGCGCCGGGGGCGTCGCGCGCGTGGCCCGCTGCAGCCCCTCCCGGCGCCTCTTAGCTGATGACGGCCAGGGTGTCGCCGCTGGCCACGGGGCTGCCGACGGAGATCGGGAGCTTCGCGACCATGCCCGACTTGTGGGCGGTGATCTCGTTCTCCATCTTCATCGCCTCGATCACCGCCACCAGCGCTCCCTCCTCGACCGCCGCTCCCTCCTGCACGGCCACCTTCAGCACCGTGCCCTGGAGCGGCGACGTGAGCTCGTCCCGTCCCGCAGCGCCGCCACCCCCGCCGCGCGTCGCGCGGCGCGGTGCCCGGCGGCCGGCGGACCCCGTCGCCGCCGGCGCGGCGCCGTTGGCCTGGGGGGCGCCGGCGAGGGGCGCGCCGATCACTTTAACCTCGAAGCGCTTGCCCGAGACCTCGACGGTGTAGCTCTGCTCGACGGAGGGAGCCTCCTGCTCGCTATCCGTGGCCTCGGCCGGCTTCGGGAAGGCGAGCGTCTTCAGCCAGTCGCGATCCTCGATCAGATCACGGCAGGTCTCGGCATCGGCCCACTGCCGCGTCTGAAGGATCGCCTCATGAAACGGCAACAGCGTCTTCAGGCCACCGATCTCGTACTCGCGCAATGCCCGCACCATGCGGCTGGTGGCCTGCTCGCGGTCGACGTCCCAGACGATCAGCTTGGCGATGATCGGGTCGTACATGGGGGTGATCTCGGACCCCGGCTCGACGCCCGAATCGACCCGCACGCCGGGGCCGGTGGGCTCGCGGTAGGCGGCGATCCGTCCCGGCGCGGGCGCGAAGTTCTTGCTCGCATCCTCGGCGTTGATGCGGCACTCGATCGCGTGTCCGCGCAGCTCAACCTCTTGCTGCGAGATCGAGAGCGGCTCGCCGGCCGCGACGCGAATGCCCTCCTTGACGATGTCGATCCCCGTCACCAACTCGGTCACGGGGTGCTCCACCTGGACGCGGGTGTTCATCTCGAGGAAGAAGTACTCGGCCTCGGCCGGGCCGCGCTCGCTCTCGCCGGACGGTCCCTTCCCGGCCTCCGCGCCCCCCACCACCAGCAGCCCCTCGACCGTGCCGGCGCCCGTGTAGGAGACCGCGGCTGCCGCGTCGGTCGCGATCTTGCCGATCCGGGCGCGCAGCTCCTCGTTCACGGCCGGCGCCGGCGCCTCCTCGATCAGCTTCTGGTGGCGGCGCTGCAGCGAGCAGTCGCGCTCGCCGAGGTGGATCACGTTGCCGTGGGTGTCCGCCAGCACCTGGACCTCCACGTGCCGGGGGTCGTGGAGGTAGCGCTCCAGGTACACCGTCGGGTCCGAGAAGAACTTCTCGCCCTCGCGGGCCGCGCCCTCGAAAGCCGCCTCGAGTTGGTCCTCCGACAGCGCAACGCGGAAGCCCTTGCCGCCCCCGCCGCCGGCCGCCTTGACCGCCACCGGATAACCGATCGTCTCCGCGATCAGCTTGCGCGCCTCCTCGAGCGTGCCCACGGGCTCGGTCGTTCCGGGCACGATCGGCACGCCGGCCCTCGCCATCAGCTCTCGGGCCCGGGTCTTCGACCCCATCGCCTCGATCGCCTTCGACGGCGGCCCGATGAAGGTGATCCCTCGCTCCTCGAGTGCCCCCGCGAAGCCTGCATTCTCCGCCAGGAAGCCGTAGCCCGGATGCACGGCCTCGGCGCCTGAGCGCTCGGCCACGTCGATCAGCTTGTCGATCGCGAGGTAGCTCTCGGATGCGGGACCCGGGCCGAGCAGGTAGGCCTCGTCAGCGCGCTTTGAGTGCACGGCGTCGCGGTCCAGCTCCGAGTAGACCGCGACGGTCGCGATACCGAGCTCCTCGCACGCGCGGATGATGCGGACCGCGATCTCCCCGCGGTTTGCGATCAGGACCTTCGAGAACATCTGCGCGGCAGGACTTTACCGAGCGCCGGTGGTCCGGCCGCGGACGTTCAGGCGCCGCCGCGAGCGCGGCGCCTCAGAGGTGGATGCCGCACTCGGTCTTGTCTTGGCCCGCCCAACGGCCCTCGCGGCCGTCGCCGGGCTGGGTGCACGGGGCGCACCCGATCGAGCTGTAGCCCCGATCGTGGAGCGGGTGATAGGGAAGGTCGTGGCGGTTGATGTAGCGCCAGATGTCGTGCTCCGACCAGTCCGCCAGCGGATTGACTTTCCAGATCCCGCGCCGCTGGTCCATCTCCAGCTTGGCCGCGTCGGCGCGCGTGTTCGCCTGCTCCCGACGAACCCCGGTGATCCAGGCCTCGACGTCCCGCAGCGCGCGCTCGAGTGCCTGCACCTTGGCGGCGCCGCAGCAGTTTTCGGGACTCCAGGGACCGTTGTGACTGGAGGCGTCGAATACCTCCACGCGCACGCGGTAGCGGTCCTCGAACTCGCGCCAGGTGGCGTAGGTCTCGGGGAACAGGACGCCGGTGTCGATCACGAACACGCGCGGGGACTGCTCGATTGCGGTGAGCATGTGCATGAGCACCGACTCTTCCTTCTGGAATGAGCACGCCAGCGTCAACCGCGGATGGAAGCGGTCGACGGCGTAGGCGAGGACCTCCTCGGCGCTGCCCTGCTCGAGGTTGGGGATCGTGGCGCTCACGTGCTGCTCAAGCTTAGACAGCGCATTCGCCTTCGCCCCGGATCACCTGGAACGGCGCGGAGCGCTCCCAGTCGATGAAGTGGCTCATGTTCTCGAGGTTGAATTCGACCGGCATCGCCAGATCCCTGATCTGCTCTTCGAACCGGTCCGTGCTGACGCGCTCGGCAAACGCATTGAAGGGCTCCTGCTCGCGGCGCTCATGCTCATAGAAGCGGAGCCAGCGCTCGATCGCCTCCGGGACCCGTTTGGCCGGGAGGCGGGCCCTGAGGCGCCGGCCGTAGCGGACCTCTCCTCCCTCATACGCGCCGCCGATGTGCGCGATGTAGGCAGGAATGGTGTGGCCGCCCGCCTTGATCGAGGCTCCATAGAAGCCGATGTTGGCGATGTGGTGCTGGCCGCAGCCGTTGGGGCAGCCGCTCATCTTGATGTGGATCCGCCGCGTCAGCTCGTCGTCGATCCGCATCTGCACGAGCCGCTCGTAGATCGCCTGATTGAGACCCATCGAGCTGGTGATGCCGAGCTTGCACGAGTCGGTCCCAGGGCAGCTGACGACGTCTGTGATCTCGTCGGCGCCGGCCTCACCGAGCGACAGCTCGCACAGGGCGCGCCAGACCTCGTAGACGGCCTGGTCGCGCACCCAGCGCAGGATCAGGTTCTGGTGCACGCTCGTGCGCGCGTAGCCACCGCTGTGCTCGCGCATGACCGCGGCCAGGCCGCGTAGCTGCTCGGGCGTGAGGTCGCCCCGGCGCACGTTCACCTCGACCGTGGAAAAGCCCCGCTGGCGCTGCCGGCGCACATTGGTGGCGACGAAGCGGTCGAAGGTGCGACTGTCGTTGGGTGTCGCATGGCTGCCGCCGGCGCGCGCCGCGGACACATTGGCCTGTTCGTCGTGGGCGAGCAGCAACTGCGCGGGCGAGAAGTCTCTCTCAGCCACCCACTCGCCTTTCAGCTCCTCGTCCACCAGCGCCCTGAACTCGTCGATGCCGATCTTGTCGATGAGCACCTTGACGCGGGCGCGGGCGCGGTTGGGCCTCAGCCAGTCGGTGCGGTCGAAGATGCGCACGACCGCCTCGGCCACCTTCAGGTACTCGCCGTTGTCGAGCTCCACGAACTCGTACAGCGTCGGCGCCAGCCGGGGCATGATCGAGGTGCCGCCGCCGACCCGCACCTCGACACCTCTGACGCCGTCTCTGAGCCGGGGTATGAACGCGAGGTCGTGGATGCGCGTGATGGAGTTGTCCTCGTCGGTGGCCGCGAAGGCGGTCTTGAACTTGCGCGGCATGTTCTGGGTCGTGGGGTGGCGGACGAAGTAACGCACGTAGGCCGCCGCGTACGGCGTGATGTCGAAGAGCTCGCCCTGAAGCGTCCCCGCGCGCGGGTCACCGGTCACGTTGCGCATCGTGTTGCCGCAGCCCTCGCAGCTGGAGAGGCCGGAGCGCCCGAGCTCGCGGATGAGCTTTCCCGCGTCTTCCAGCGGCACGTGGTGCATCTGAATGTTCTGCCGCGTGGTGATGTGGCCCTTGCGCAGCGGCACATACCTCTCTATCCCGGCGGCGAAGGCGTCAAGCTGATCGGGGGTGACGCCGCCGAGGGGAAGCTTCACCCGCACCATCTGCCGCTGCGCCTGCCGCTGTCCGTAGACGCCCTGCTTGAGCCTGAACTTGGTGAACTCCTCATCCTGGAGCTCGCCGCGCAGAAAGCGGGTCGACTCCGTGTCGAAGTCGTCGAACTCCGCTCGGAGGATCGGGATGATGTGCCCGGGGACGTTCTTGATCTCCTCGGGGTTCTCGAGCGAACCGGGACGGGCGCTCTCAAGCGAGGCGGGTTCCACGGGCGTTCCTTTCGTCGCGTGAGCGAGTGCCTTCGTGGAGATCTATCAAAGCCGATCAGGTTTCGACATTATTACGGTCGCAAAGGCCTACGCCCAGGGCGGCATTAGCTCCGGCCGGCGGGCGACGCCTTCCTCCAGGGCCGCCTGCTGCCAGGGGTTCCGAGCCGGCGCGGGCGGTGCCGGCTGCGGTGCCGTCTCGCGCATGAACCGCTCGAGGGCGGCGATCACGGCGGCGGCCTCCTCTGCCGAAGCAGTGGGAGCCACGATCGTGAGCCGGGGGCGGCGATTCATGAGCTGCGCCGAGGGTATCGTGGCCTACCGTGCCGGAGCTGCCGGTTTTGGATCACGACGCCGTGCTGAGCGCCGTCCCGCCCAGGATGGCCATCGAGCGCGTGCGCGAGGGGCTGCTGCACTTCCATCGCGGCGGCTGGGTCATGCCGCCCAAGGTGTACCTGGAGAGCCCACCCTACGGCGACTTCCGCGCTATGCCCGCGCGCGGGAACGGTCTGGCTCTGCTCAAATGGGTGACCTCATTCCCGGGCAATCCAGCGCGTGGATTGCCGACCGTGACGGGGCTCATCTCCCTTTCGGACGGACGCACCGGCGAGTTGCTGATGCTGCTCGATGGACGCTCGGTGACGGCTTTGCGGACGGGCGCGATCGCCGCCGTGGCGAGCGCTGCGCTGGCGCCCCCGGGCGCGCGCTCGGTGGGGGTGGTCGGCTGCGGCCTGCACGGTGCATGGGCCGCTCGCTGCCTGGTGGCGGCCGGCCTCGGTCCCGGCGTCTGTCACGACGCCGAGGCCGGCGCCGCCGAGCGCTTGGCATCCGAGCTCGGCGCGGGCTGGCGCGTGGGAGGCCGGCGAGAGGCGCTCTGCTGCGACGTCGTCTGCTGCGTGACTCCGGGCCACACGCCCGTGCTGGACGTCGGCGACCTTCATGCCGGGCTGCACCTCAACATGCTGGGCGCCGACGGTCCCGGCAAGGCGGAGGCCACGGTCGAAGCGGTGCGCGCATGCTCGCTCTTTTGCGACGAGTGGGAGCAGGCTTCGCACGGCGGCGAGCTGACCGCCGCGGTCAACGCCGGGGCCGTCACCCGCGCGCAGGTCACCGAGCTGGGCGCCGTCGTGGCGGGCGAAGCGCCCGGCAGAGAAGATCCGGAGGCGGTGACGCTGTTCGACTCGACTGGCCTCGCGATCCAGGACCTGGCCGTGGCCACGGCGGCCTTCGAAGCCTGGCGCGAGGGGAGGGTGGAGGCCGTGAAGGTGACGCTCTAGCCATTCCGGGCCACCCGCGCCGCGGCGCTCGCCAGCACCGCGCGCAGGTCGGCCAGGACCAGCTCGGGTTCGTATGTGACCTGGTCGTAGCTGTAGCGAACGACGACGTAGCCTGCGGCGCGCAGCATCAGGTCGCGGCGGTGGTCGCGGCGCATCTGGGCCGGTGTGGCGTGTCCCTGGACGCCGTCAAGTTCGACGACCACCCCGACCTCGGGCCAGAACGCGTCGACAATGATGCCGCACAGCCGTCGGTTGACTTCGTAGTCCGCGATGCCGCCCCGGCGGCACAGTGCGTGGAAGGCTCGTTCGAGTTCGCTCTTGGTTCTCGCCAGCTCCGGCGCGTGCCGGCGGAGGGCCTTCTTGAGGGTTGAGCTGCCCGGTCGTCCGGGACCGCAGAGCGCCCTCAGCTCGCCGCGGTCCAGGACCCGTTGGTAATCCCCTTCGGCGAGAGCTCGCACGACGCCATTCAATGGCGCGGTGGCGGCGAAGTCGAGCAGCGCCTGGGAGACGGTCGTTGCCGGCAGCCGGCGGTGATGGACCAGCTCAAGTCGGCGACGCCCGTGCACCTCGAGTCCCGGCGGTGACGCAGCTTTCCGCGGCGTCGAGACATGAATGCGAGCGGGCCGCTGGTCGAGCAGCCCGTACCACCAGAGGGCGGTCGCGTGCGAGAGCATCGCCCCCGGGCCCGCGTAGAGAACCGCCGCTATCAGCTCCGCCTCGACCGATTCAGCGACGTGGCCGACGGCGTAGACGTGGGGGAGGATCTGGCGGAGGTAGCCATCGCGAATCCAGCGGGTGATCCGTCCCTCTGTCGCGCCCAGCTCGCGCAGCTGCCTTGCGCTTACTCGCCCCCATTGGAGATCGGCCGCGCGCATGAGCTTCCTGCGGACGATGTCCATTCACCACCACCCCTCGATGGCAATTGGACATCGACCGGGCATGGGCCAAGCGTGACGCCCACCCATGTAACGAAACAAGGCCCAAACGTGTGAAATCTCGCGCCACAGGCGCGAGATTTCACAGCGGGATGTTGCCGTGCTTGCGCCGGGGCCCCGCCTCACGCTTGGTCTGGAGCGTCTCGAGCGCGGTGATGATCTTGGGCCGCGTCTCGTGGGGCACGATCACGTCGTCGATGTAGCCCCGCTCGGCCGCCGCATACGGATTGGCGAAGTGGGCCTTGTAGTCGATGATCAGCTTCTGGCGCCGGGTGTCGGGCGTCGGCGAGGAGCCGATGTCGCGTCGGTAGATGATGTTGACCGCCCCCTCGGGCCCCATCACCGCCACCTCCGCGGTCGGCCAGGCGAAGTTGAAGTCCGCGAGCATGTGCTTGGAGGCCATGACGTCATAGGCGCCCCCGTACGCCTTGCGCGTGATGATCGTGATCTTGGGCACGGTGGCCTCCGTGTAGGCGTACAGCAGCTTGGCCCCGTGGCGGATGATCCCGCCCCACTCCTGGTTGGTCCCCGGCAGGAACCCGGGTACGTCGCAGAACGTGATCAGGGGGATGTTGAAGGCGTCGCAGGTGCGCACGAAGCGCCCCGCCTTGCACGAGGAGTCGATGTCGAGCACGCCCGCGAGCTGCGAGGGCTGGTTGCCGACAATCCCGACCGCGAACCCGTTCAGGCGCGCAAATCCGCACACGATGTTGCGGGCATAGTGCTCGTGCACCTCGTAGAACTCCCCGTCGTCCACGACCAGGCGGATCGCCTCGCGCATGTCGTAGGGCTTGTTGGGGCTGTCGGGCACGACGTGGTCGAGCTCCGGCTCCTGGCGCAGGGGGTCGTCGGTGGGCTGCACGCGCGGCGGCGTCTCGAGGTTGTTCTGGGGCAGAAACGAGAGCAGGTAGCGCGTGTCCTCGAGGCAGTGGTCCTCGTCCTCGCAGGCGAAGTGGGCGACCCCGGAGCGCGTGTTGTGCGACATCGCCCCGCCGAGATCCTCAAACCCCACCTCCTCGCCGGTGACCGCCTTGATCACGTCGGGGCCGGTGATGAACATGTGCGAGGTCTCCTTGACCATGAAGATGAAATCGGTCATGGCCGGGGAGTAGACGGCCCCGCCCGCGCACGGGCCCATGATCAAGCTGAGCTGGGGGATCACGCCCGAGCAGCGCACGTTGCGCACGAACACGTTCCCGTAGGCGCCCAGCGACACCACGCCCTCCTGGATGCGCGCGCCGCCCGAATCGTTGATGCCGATCACGGGGCAGCCGATGCGCGCCGCCAGGTCCATGATCTTGCAGATCTTCTCGCCCATCACCTCCCCCAGCGAGCCGCCGAAGACCGTGAAGTCCTGGCTGAACACGCATACCCTGCGCCCGTCGATCGTTCCGTGGCCCGTCACGACGGCGTCCCCGTAGGGCCGGTTCTTCTGCATCTCGAATTCGTGCGTGCGGTGGCGCACGAACGTGTCGAGCTCCTGGAACGACCCGGGGTCGAGTAACTTCTCGAGGCGCTCGCGGGCGGTGTACTTGCCCCGCTCGTGCTGCTTGGCGACCGCGGCTTCACTGCCGGCGTGAATCGCCTCGTAGCGGATCTCCTGCAGCTGCTCGAGCTTCTCCTCATACGTCTCTGGGGCGTGCTCACGCATGGCGGCGCGAGTTTATCGGCGCCGGCGCGCCGTTCCCCCACGCGCCAGCGAAATGAAGCTGCCCTAGGGCCGCGAGAACGGTCGGTGATGCGCCTGCCCGAGGCTGTCGAGCACCGCGCTCAGCGCGGCGCTCGGCGAGACGACCGGCCCGAGCGGGACCTCGGATTCGGGAGCAGCATCGAGCGCCACCGCCGTCTGCACCGGCTCGGGCGCTAGCACCGGCGCCGCTACCGGTTGCACAGGGTCGAGTTCCTCGGCGGCCTGGACGTCGACATCATCCAGCGGCGCGCGAAACCAGCGCCTCACCGCCTCGCTCACGCGTCGGGTCCAACGGCGCTTTTCCGCCTCGCGCCGGCTGCGCTCGAGAAACGCGGTCAGCTCGCGAATCTCGGCCTCGACCGTCGCGTATGGAGGACCGAGAGCGGCCGCATGATCAACGTCCGGCGCCGCCACCTTGACGGCCGGGTCCTCAGCCTCCGTCTCCGACACCGCGGTCCCGGTCCAAGACCGCGCAGACTCGCCCACTGACGCCGCGAGCTCAATCGGCTCGGCGGTCAGGCTGACCCGGGTGCCCCACCCCGAGGGCTCGAGCCTGACCGTGCCGCGAGCGTGCTCGCCCTCCCAGGCAACGGCGGTCTCGGGCTCGAGCCTCGTGATGCGGATCTCTCCGAACTGGTTCATGTGCCGGTTGAGCGAGGCCGCACTCGAAACCTCCGACCACAACTCTGGCGGAGACTTGACGAGTGTCCGCGCGGCCTTCGATTCGCTCATGCCCTCTCGTTTCGCGCGGCCGGAGTGGACTCCTTCCGGCAGACCGCGAGTATGCGAACTCGCATACTTTCTTTCTACAAGGCGGTGGCCTAAGGCCGTGGACCCCGCTCAGAATGAGGGCTTGTACTCGCCGAAAACGTCGCGCATGGCGCCGCACACCTCGCCCAGCGTGCAGCGGTCGCGCAACGCCTCACGCAGCACCGGCAGCAGGTTTTCGCTGCCCCGCGCGCACGCCCGAACCTCCTCCAGGCGACGCGCCACCAGCTCCCCCTCACGCTCGTCCTTGAAGCGCGCAAGGCGCTCCACCTGCGCGCGCTCGGACTCGGGGTCCACGCGCAGGATGTCCGGGACCTCGACCGCTTCCTCGACGAACTTGTTCACGCCCACGACCACGTCCTGGCCGGTGCGATAGCGCTCGTGGTAGCCGAAGGCCGACTCCTCGATCTCGCTCTTGATGAACTCGATCGCGTTGATCGAGCCGCCCAGCTCATCGACCTTCGTGATCAGCTCCCAGGCCCGGCGCTCGATCTCGTCGGTCAGTGCTTCGACGAAGAACGAGCCCGCGAATGGGTCCACGGTGTCGGTGGCTCCGGACTCGTAGCCGAGGATCTGCTGCGTGCGGAGCGCGATCTTCGCCGCGCGCTCGGCCGGCAGCGCGAGCGCCTCGTCGAACCCATTGGTGTGCAGCGACTGGGTCCCGCCGCAGACGGCGGCGAACCCCTGAAGGGCCACCCGCACGATGTTGTTCTCGGGCTGCTGCGCGGTGAGCGTCACCCCGCCGGTCTGGGTGTGGAAGCGCAGCCTGAAGGAGCGCTCGTCCCTGGCGCCGAAGCGCTCGCGCATGATGTGCGCCCACATGCGCCGGGCGGCACGGAACTTGGCCACCTCCTGAAAGACGTTGTTGTGGCCATTGAAGAAGAACGCCAGCCGCGGCCCGAAGCGATCGATCTCGAGTCCCGCGTCAAGCGCCGCCTGCACGTAGGCGATCCCGTTCGCGAGCGTGAATGCGACCTCCTGCACAGCCGAGCACCCCTTCTCACGAAAGTGGTAGCCCGAGATCGAGATCGTGTTCCAGCGCGGCACCCGCTCGTTGCAATACGCGAACAGGTCGGTGGTGAGGCGAATCGCGCCCGCGGGCGGATAGATGAAGTTGCCGCGCGCGATGTACTCCTTGAGCACGTCGTTCTGGGTCGTGCCGCGCAGCTCGGAGGCCGCCACGCCCTGCTCCTCGCCCACCAGCTCGTACAGCAGCAGCAGCACCGCCGCCGGCGCGTTGATCGTCATCGAGGTCGACACCTGGTCCAGCGGGATGCTGTCGAACGCGACGCGCATGTCGTCGATCGTGTCGATCGCCACCCCGGTGCGCCCCACCTCGCCCAGGCAGCGCGGGTCGTCAGAGTCGAGCCCCAACTGCGTGGGCAAATCGAAGGCCATGCTCAGCCCGGTGGAACCGTGCTCGAGCAGGTAGCGGTAGCGCTCGTTGGATTCCTTGGCGCTCGCATAGCCGGCGTATTGGCGCATCGTCCACAGGCGCCCGCGATACATGTCGGGATGGATCCCGCGGGTGTACGGGTATGAGCCGGGCTCGCCCAGCCGCTGCTCGAGCTCCTCGGGAAGGTCCGAGTCCGTGTACAGCGGCTTGACCTCGATGCCCGAGTCGGTGAAGCGACGCTCGTCATCGCCTCCGACGATCGGCGCGATCGTGCGGTGCTCCGGCGTGGTGGCCATGGCATGAGATTATCCCGGGCCGGCTCATGAGCCGGCCCGCTGGCCGGAACATGTTCCGGCCAGGGCGGGCGTGCATGCACGCCCGCCTACAGGACTTTGGAGAGGAAAGCCCGCGTGCGCTCGTGCTTGGGGGAGACCAGCACCTGTGCGGG
The DNA here is from genome assembly GCA_963823315.1 of uncultured Solirubrobacterales bacterium. GTDB lineage: Bacteria > Actinomycetota > Thermoleophilia > Solirubrobacterales > Solirubrobacteraceae > Palsa-465. The sequence continues at coordinate 331,371 of CAWGLB010000006.1, forward strand.
CTGCCCCGCCTCGACCACCACCCCGTCATCCATGAACACGGCCTTGTCGGCCACCTCGCGCGCGAAGCCCATCTCGTGCGTCACCACGATCATGGTCATGCCGTCGCGGGCGAGCTGGCGCATGGCTTCCAGCACTTCTCCGACCAGCTCGGGGTCGAGCGCCGAGGTGGGCTCGTCGAACAGCATCAGCTTGGGGCGCATGGCGAGGGCGCGGGCGATCGCCACCCGCTGCTGCTGGCCGCCCGAGAGCGCCACCGGGTAGGTGTTGAGCTTGTCGGCCAGCCCGACACGCTCGAGCAACTCGGCTCCACGCTTGCGTGCCTCATCACGGGCTACCTTGGCCACCCGGACCGGCGCCAGCGTGACATTTTCGAGCGCGGTCATGTGGGGGAAGAGATAGAAGTGCTGGAACACCATCCCCACCTGCGCGCGTTTGCGCGCGACCTCCCGTTCCGGCAGCTCGTGCAGCTTGAGCCCGCGCTGGCGATAGCCGACGAGCTCACCGTCCACGTATAGCCTGCCGGCGTTGATCTTCTCCAGGTGGTTGATGCAGCGCAAGAACGTCGACTTTCCCGAGCCCGACGGGCCGAGGATGCACATCACCTCGCCGCGCGCGACCTCGAGCGTGATGCCTTTGAGCACCTCGAGGCGCCCGAAGCTCTTGTGCACGGCCTCGGCTTTGACCATCGCGGTCATGCAACCGGCCCCGCAGCCTCACCCTGGCCGAAGCTCAGCCAGCGAGCTCGCATCGTGGCCCGCTCGGCGCGCGTGAAACCGCGCCCGAAGCGTCGCTCGATGAAGTATTGACCTACATACAGCACGCTGGTCATGACCAGGTACCACACGCTCGCCACGATCAGCAGCGGGATCACCTTGTAGTTCACGTCGTAGATCGACTGGGCCGAGAACAGCAGCTCTCCGTAGGAGGCCACGATCAGCAGCGAGGTGTTCTTGAGCATCGAGATCGTCTCGTTGCCCGTCGGCGGGATGATCACCCGCATCGCCTGTGGCAGCACGATCAGGCGCATGATCTGGAGACGGCCCATGCCCAGCGACTGCGCGGCCTGCGTCTGACCCTGATCGACGGAGATGATGCCCGCCCGCACGATCTCGGACATGTACGCGCCCTCGTTCAGACCAAGTCCCAGCATCGCGGTCACCAGCGGCGTGATGACCGTGTTGGCGTGCGCGTGGACGAACGACGGCCCGAACGGGATCCCCAGCGAGATCGTCGGAAACAGCGCCGCGATGTTGTACCAGAAGAGAATCTGCACAAGCAGCGGGGTGCCCCTGAAAAACCAGATGTACAGCCAGCTCGCGCCCGACACGATCGGGTTGGGCGAGAGCCGCATCACCGCGGCGAGGGCGCCGAGCACAATCCCGATCACCTGGCACAGCGCCGTCAGGTAGACGGTTGCCAGCACCCCGTGCAGGATGCGAGGGTCGAACAGGTACTGGCCGACAACGTGCCACTGGAAGCCCTTCGAGGTGACGATCGACCTGACCGCGGCGGCCACGAACAGCAGCACGATCGCCGCCGCGATCCAGCGCCCCGGGTGCCGGACCGGGACGGCCTTGATCTCTTCGGGCCGTCGTCCGCTTGTCTCTTCAGTCAGCTCGGGAGCACTCACCGCTGAGCGGAAGTGTCGCGCTTTTTACCTAGCTCGTGGCGCCGTTGATCTTGACCTTCGAGGCCGGGATCTCGATCCCCTGCAGGCCCCACTTGGCGAAGATCTTGCCGTATGTCCCGTCGTTCTCCAGCTCCTTGACGGCCGCCTGCACGGCTTTGGCGAGGCCGTTCTTGGGCATCGCCAGGCCGTATGGGACCGGGGCATACGCCGCCCCCACGAGCTTGAAGGCGCCGCTCGACTTCTTCACCTGGTAGGTGGCGACCGGCGTGTCGGCGAAGCCGAGCTGGGCACGACCACTCGACACCGCGAGATTGGCCTCCGTCTGGGTATCGAAAACGAGCACCTTCACGCCCGGCTTACCGGCCTTCGTGCACTTTCCGCTTTGGGTCTTGGCGTCGGCTTCCTCCGTCGTGCCGCTCTCGACCGAGACCGTCTTGCCGCAGATGTCAGCGATGCTGCGGATCGAGGTCCCTCCACTCGCCTTGGTGTAGAACGACTCCCCGACGAACGCATAGTCGACGAAGTCCACGGTCTTCTCGCGCGCCTTCGTATCGCCGAACGATGACGCGCCCATGTCGTAGCGACCCGCTGCCAGCCCGGGGATGATCGTGGCGAAGGTCGCATTGACCAAGTTGACCTTGAGTCCCATCACCGCCCCCAGCGCGTGGCTGAGGTCGGCGTCCATGCCGATGATCGTGTGGCCATTGGCGGCAAAGAATTCGTCCGGCGCATAGGTCGCGTCCGTGGCCACCGTGAGCGTGCCCTTGGACTTGATCGACTTCGGCACCAGCGCGGCGACGGACGCGCTCTTGCTGGGCATCGTGAGGCCCGACGAGCTGGTGGTCGATGTTTTGTGAGACGTAGTGTGGGTTGTCGTATTGCTGCTGCTTCCGCACGCTGCTACGGCGACGCCGACGCACAACACACTGAGAAAGCCTGCGACGCTGCTGCTCCACTTATGCACAAAGATCCTCCTGATCGGCGCCGGCGAGCATGGCCGACGTCACTTTCTTGACCATCACGAAGTCGACTCCGATGGCTCTCTCACCAGAGCGAGTGCTTCACCGAGCCGCGCCTGCGGACGAAGGTCATGCGCGAGCACGCCGTCGAGGGCAGCCGAGGCGAGAGCACGGCCGAGCGCGGGGGCATGTTTGAACATGTTGTCCCCAACGATGAAATACATCTGCTCTGCCTCCCAGACTCCGATTGCATCCGTGTTCCATGGCAACGAAGTCACCCAGCAATGTCGAAATGAAAGCGGTGTGGGAGTCAGCCCCGGAAATGCAGACTTCACATAGTCCACAGCACCCGCTGTAACGGACTCGAGCCTCGCCGGCTCGATCGTGCTGAAGTCTTCGCGCACCGGCACGCGTCCATTCCCCTCGACCCCGATTGAATACTCCCGAGCGCCGGGAGTGAGGGTGCCATACGAGCCCCCTGGACGGAAATAGTCGGTGTCGTCAACTATGCAGGGGGGCTCCGCCGGATACCCATTCTCAACCGGAAACGTCACTCTGCCGTGGAGGCTCAGCTGGACCGGAACGGAGACTCCCAGGCTGCGCGCCAACCGGGCGGTACTCACGCCGGCGCAAACCACGGCTGAGCCATGTTCGGCGCGCCCACCGTTGGTCCGGATCTCGACCGACTCGTGCCTTGTCGGCCACATGGCGAGCACCTCATCGGACACGATCTGGCCCGCGCTGTGGTTGGAAAGCGCCTCGGTGGTCGCCGCGGCTCGGATCGAACCCCCGTCCAGGTCCAGGAAAGCCGGGCCGTCGTAGCGCGCGAGCAGAGGTAGATGCTCTCGCAGATCGCCCCAGTCCAGCGGTTCGACTCGAACCCCGGCGTCGGTGAGCCTTTCGATGGGGCGCGTGACCTCGGGAGCGAGCCACACGACTCCGTTGCCCACCACGAGCTGGGTCTCGAAGGTCTGCTCCCATTCCCTGTAAATGGAGCGGCTCTCCCGGGCCCAGTCGATTAGTCGGGTGTCATCGTGAAAGTGACGAAAAATGCGCGATTCACCTCCGGACTGACTGCCCCCACACGTGCCGCGTTCGTAGACGGTGACGCTGGCCCCGCGCTCGTGCAGCGCATACGCGGTGGCCAAACCGACAATTCCGCCACCGACGACCGCTACGTCTGAAGTCTCAGTCAAGAAGCGCCCTTCGATCCAATCGTTATTGCCGCGGGTAGATCGTCCGAGAGCATAAGCGAGATGTGGGCTTCGGACCACTAGCCTTCTGTGAATGCTGATCCGAGTGCGACTGTTCGCCGCGCTGCGGGAACGCGCCGGCAGCGACGAGCTGGAGCTCGAGCTGCCCGACGGTGCGCTCGTCGCCGACGCGCTCGAGCGCATGGGCGCGCTGACCGGCGATCTGCGGACGGTCATGGCGGTCAATCGTGAGTACGCGAGTGCCGAGACAGTGCTTCATACCGGCGACGAGCTCGCGCTGATCCCGCCCGTCTCGGGCGGCGCCTCGACCACCGGCGCGGTCCACGTCCACCTCACCCCCGACCCGCTTCTGCTCGATCCCCTGCTCGAGCGCGTGCGGGATCCGCGGGCCGGCGCGGTCGCGGTCTTCGAGGGCGTGACCAGGGAGGTCGAGCGGCTCGAGTACGAGGCTTACGAAGCGATGGCGAAGAGCACCATGGCCGAGATCGCGGCGGCCGCCGTCGAGACCCACGGGCTGTGCGCCGCCGCCATCGAGCACCGCGTCGGCACCGTGCCCTTGGGTGAACCGTCGGTGATCGTGGCCGTCTCAGCTCCGCATCGCGCGGAGGCCTTTGCCGGCGCCCGCGAGATCATCGATCGGCTCAAGGCACAGGCGCCGATCTGGAAGCGCGAGGAGGGCCAGTGGGTGAAAGGCGCCACGCCTCAGGCGCCGGACTGAGCGCGCTGCCCTCGGTGCACGAGCTGGCCGGCCGGCTCGAGGGGCCGCACGCGCTGCGGGTCAGGGCCGCCCGGCGCGCCATCGCCGAGCACCGCGACGACGTGCGCGCGGGCGCCGATCCGGGCGCCGATCTTCTTGCGCGGGCGCAGGAGCTGCTGAGCGCCCTGGGCCTCCCCTCGCTGCGGCGCGTGCTCAACGCGACCGGCGTGATCGTCCACACCAACCTGGGCCGGGCGCCGATGGCAGTGCCGGCGCGAGCCGCGGTCGCCGCGATCGCCGAGGGCTACTCAAACCTCGAGCTCGACCTCGACAGCGGACGGCGCGGCAGCAGGCACGCGCACGTGGAGGAGTTGCTGTGCGAGCTGACCGGTGCCGAGGCCGCCGCGGTCGTCAACAACGGCGCGGCGGCGGTGATGCTGGCGGCGGCCGCCCTGGGGGGACCCGGACGCGCGATCGTCGTATCGCGCGGGCAGCTCGTGGAAATCGGCGGCGGCTTCCGCATCCCCGAGGTTGTGGTCCAGTCGGGGTCTGTTCTGCTCGAGGTGGGGACCACCAACCGCACGCGGATCGCCGACTACGAGCGGGCGCTCGAGTCGGCGCAGACCCCGGTGGGGGCGATCCTTCGCGTCCACCAGTCGAACTTTCGCACGGTGGGATTCGTGCAGGAGGTCGCGATCGAGGCGTTGTGCGCGCTGCCCGCTCCGGTGATCGACGACATCGGCTCCGGTGTGCTCGCTGAGCCCGGCGCCGCCCTGGACTCGGCCGAGACGGGTGCGCTCGCCCTGGCCGAGGAGCCGGCGCTGAAGCGCTCAGTGGCCGCGGGGGCGGCGCTCGTCTGCTGCTCGGGCGACAAGCTTCTGGGAGGTCCCCAGGCGGGGCTTCTGGTGGGTCGCCGGGAGGCGATCGAGGCCGCGCGTCGCCACCCGCTGGCGCGGGCCGTGCGCGTCGACAAGCTCTCCCTCGCGGCGCTCGAGGCGACGCTGCTTTTGTACCGCGACCCCGAACGAGCGTGGCGTGAGATCCCCGCGCTCGCGATGCTGGCCGCCGGCGAGGCGACGCTGCTCGACCGCGCGCGGCGCCTGGCCGAGGGGATCGGTCCCGCCGCCGAGCGCGTGCGCTCCTCGTCCACCGTGGGCGGAGGAGCGCTCCCGGTACTGGCGTTGGAGGGCCCTGCTGTGGCCCTCGACGTTCAGGACCCGGTTGGGCTCGCTCGCGCACTGCGTGACGGCGAGCCGCCGCTGATCGCGCGCATCCACGACGGGCGCGTGCTGCTCGACCCGCGGACACTCGCGGGCGAGGACGTCGAGCTCGCGATCGCCGCCGTGCGTCGCGCGCTCGAGACATGACCGCGGCCGCCCTCGCGCCCCTGACCCTCGGTACCGCGGGTCACATCGACCACGGCAAGACCGCACTGATCAGAGCGCTCACCGGCGTGGACACCGACCGCCTGCCGGAGGAGCGCGCCCGCGGGATCTCGATCGAGCTCGGCTACACGCAGCTCGAGCTGCCCTCGTCTCGCCGGCTCTCGGTGATCGACGTCCCCGGCCATGAGCGCTTCGTGCGCACCATGGTTGCCGGGGCCACCGGCGTGGACCTGTACCTGATGACGATCGCGGCCGACGACGGCGTGATGCCTCAGACCGCCGAGCACGCGGCCGTGCTGCGTGCGCTGGAGGTGAAAGCCGGCGTGGTCGCGATCACGAAGTCGGATCTGGCCGACCCCCAGGCAGCGGCCGGCCAGGCCGCCGAGCTATTTCCGGGCGCCCCTCTCGTCCCGGTCTCGGCCCGTACCGGCGCCGGGCTCGACGAGCTGCGCGAGGCGCTCGACCGCGTCGCCGCGACCGTCCCCAGCCGCGCCGAGGGCGATCAGGACGATGGCCGCGGAACGCGACTGCACATCGACCGCGCGTTCACGATTCGCGGCGCTGGAACTGTGGTGACGGGCACGCTGTGGTCGGGCGCGGTTGGGCGCGGGGATGAGCTGCTGCTGTTGCCGGCGGGCAGGCGGGTAAGGGTCCGGAGCGTGCAGGTGCACGACGATTCCGTCGCCCGCGCGGCCGCCGGCCAGCGCGTGGCGATAAACCTGACCAACCTGGCGCTCGCGACCGTCGCCCGCGGCGAGGTGCTGGCCGCTCCGGACGCGCGTGTCGGCCCCACCCACCGCCTCGACGCGGCGCTCTACTGGGAGCCCGGTGCCGAGCCGGACGGCGGCGAGCGCGTCCAGGTTCACCACGGCACCCGCGAGGCGCCGGCCCGCGCCGCATGGCTGGGCGGGCGCTTCTGGCAGCTCCGCCTGGAGCAGCAGCTGATCGCCGCCGCGGGCGACCGGCTCGTGATCCGCCGGATCGCGCCGCCCGACACGCTCGGCGGCGGCGTCGTGCTCGATCCGGCCCCGCGCCGCCACGGCCCCTCGCGTGCGCTGCTGGCGCGGCTGGAGCAGCTCGAGCGCGGCGAGACGCCGGAGCCGGATCGCGAGCGCGCGGCTGCGGCCTCCCCTCGGCCCACGCGCTCCCCCGAGTGGGCCGAGCGGAGCCCCGCGCCCACGACGATCCTCACCGAGCAGCAGCTCGCCCTCGAAGAGCGCCTTCGAGCGGCCGGTCTCACCCCGCCCCTCGACCAGCAGCTCGACCTCGATGACCTCGCCGCGCTGCAGGCTTCCGGCCGCGCTGTGCGCGTGTCCCGCAACCTCCACTACCACCGCGACGCGCTGGCCGAGGCTCGCCGCCGCATCCTCGCCCTGGCCGAGCGGAGCGGCGGGGCCGTCACGCTCGCGCAAATTCGCGACGAGCTCGGGACCTCGCGCAAGTTCGCTCAGGCGCTGCTCGAGCACTTGGACGCCGAGAAGGTCACGGTTAGGCGGGGGGACGCTCACTACGTGCGCCGCGCGGCCCGTGCCCCGACGGCCGATCCCGGCTAGGGTGAGCGGCTGATGGCAGACGAGCTCGCGCAGCGATTCCTGGCTCTGCACGAGCGGCGCGGCCGGCCGCTGCTGCTCGTCAACGTTTGGGACCTCGGCTCGACGCGGCTGATGGAGTCGCTCGGGTTCGAGGCGCTGGCCTCGACCAGCAGCGGTCACGCCGCCACGCTCGGACGCCTCGACGGCACGGTCACGCGCGAGCAGGCACTCGAGCACGCCGCCTCGCTTGCCGCGGCGACCGATCTGCCCGTCTCGGCGGACCTCGAAAACGGCTTTGGCGACGACCCGGAAGACGTCGCCAAGACAGTGGCGGGCGCGATCGAGGCAGGATTGGCGGGCTGCTCGGTGGAGGACTTCACCCGCGATGAGACGGCCCCGATCTACGAGCGCGAGCACGCCCGGGCGCGCATCGCCGCGGCGGCCGACGCGGCGCACCGCGGGCCGCGCACCCTGGTGCTCACCGCCCGGGCCGAGAACCACCTGTATGACCGCGACGATCTCGGCGACACCATCGCCCGTCTTCGCGCCTATGGGGAGGCTGGGGCCGACGTCCTGTACGCGCCGGGTCTCACGCGTGCCGAGGACATCGGCCGAGTGGTCGAGTCGGTCGGCGGGCCGGTCAACGTGCTCGCGCGCCCGGGGGCGCCGACCGTCGGAGAGCTGGCTGAGCTGGGCGTGGGACGCATATCCGTGGGCGGGGCGTTCGCGTTCGCGGCCCTCGGCGCGCTCAGGGAGGCGGCGCTCGAACTGCGCGACCAGGGCACCTACACGTTCCTGGACCGCTCCGCCCAGGGCCTACGTGCCGCGCGCGACGCGTTCGCGAGCCGCGCGGACGGTCGGCGCTGAGCGCTACGCTCCCCGCCGATGTCGAGTTGTCTTGTAACCGGCGGCGCTGGATTCCTCGGCTCGCACCTTTGTGACGAGCTGCTGCGGCGCGGCCATCGCGTGATCTGCGTCGACAACCTCGAGACCGGCTCGCTGCGCAACATCGAGCACATCCGCGAGCCGAACTTCGTCCACCTGAACCTCGACATCATCGAGCCCTATTTCGTCGAGGAGCCGATCGACTTCGTCTACCACCTGGCCTCGCCGGCCTCGCCGATCGACTACCTGCGCCTGCCGCTGCACACGCTCAAGGTCGGCTCCTACGGGACACACCACACCCTCGGCCTGGCCAAGAAACACCGCGCGCGCTTTCTGCTCGCGTCGACGAGCGAGGTCTACGGAGACCCCAAGCAGCACCCCCAGCCGGAGACCTACTGGGGCCACGTCAATCCCATCGGCCCCCGCGGCGTCTACGACGAAGCCAAGCGCTACGCCGAGGCACTCACCATGGCCTACCACCGCCAGCAGGGCGTGGACACCGCGATCGTGAGGATCTTCAACACCTACGGCCCCCGCATGCGGCCTCACGACGGCCGGGCGATCCCCACCTTCCTGCGTCAAGCGCTAAAGGACCGGCCGATCACGGTATTCGGCGACGGTTCCCAGACCCGCTCCTTCTGCTACGTGGAGGATGAGATCAGGGGCCTGATCGCGCTCGCCGAGTCGGGCTATCACTACCCGATCAACATCGGCAATCCGGATGAGTTCACGCTGCTCGAGCTTGCGGAGGTGGTGATCGAGGTCACGGGCTCGAAGTCGGAGGTCGTGTTCGAGGCGTTGCCCACCGACGACCCCAAGACCCGCCAGCCCGACATCACGCTGGCGCGGGAGATCCTCGAGTGGGAACCGGCGATCGACCTCCGCGAAGGCCTGCGCCGCACGGTCGAGGAGTCAGGGCGCGAGAGCCTGGTCGGGGCGTTGCGCTAGGGAGTCCACTGCTCGGCGAGCATCGCGTACACCGCGTGATCCACATAGCGCTCGCCGTGGCGCTCGCACTGCCGTAGCACCCCCTCCTGCTTGAAGCCGAGCCGTTCCGGGATCGCTCGGCTGCGCGCGTTCTCGACCCCGGCACGAATCTCGACGCGGTTCAGCTTCCAGACAGCAAAGGCATGATCCACCAGCGCGCGCGTCGCCCGGGTGACGGTGCCCTTGCCCTGGGATCGCTCGGCGATCCAGTATCCGATGCTGGTCGCACGGTTCTCCCAGTCGAGCCGGTGATATCCGAGCCCGCCAGAGATCGTGCCGGCTTCGATGATCGCCAGCTGCATTCCCTGGTTCTCGGCGAGTTGCTTGCGGCTCATGCGGATGAAGCCGAGCGCGTCCTCTTGGGTCTCCTTCGCAGCCCAGGGCATCCATCGCGCCAGATATGCGCGATTAGCGTCCACCACGCCGTAGAGCTCCGCCGCGTCGGCTTCTTCCCACAGCCGGAGGTGGCGCCTATCGTCGAGCGAGAAGGTCAGCACCGCCAGTAGGCTACGCGGGCTCATGCCTCCGACGGATCGGTTTGTGATCAGCTTTGCGGCCTCGCCGCCGCAGGAGGGCCTTCCGTACGGCCGCTGGGAGGCCATGCTGGCCGAGCACTTCCGCGCCGCCTGCGAGCAGATCGACAGCGAGGGCGAGGAACTGGGCGAGGCGGGGGAGATCGCGTGGTTCCCCGACCGCTCGTATGCCGGCCGCACCTATGTGCCCGCCGTGGCGCGCACGACCGGCGGCTACGAGCTCTTCGGATACGTGTCGTTCCGCTCCGCTTCCTCCCCGGAGGAGTCGCAAGCGCCTGGTGACTTCGAGGCCTACGCCGACTTCACGGCTGAGGTGGCGGAGTCCAACCCGGATTGGAAGCTCGACTTGAACGACGAGGTGATCGGCTTCTGGCGCGGTGAGGAGGGCAACACGGCGGACATCACGCTCGTGTGGGGGGTGCCGTTGATTCCTGGCGGAGCGGTGGTGACCGCGGAGCTTGCCAACCTGGCGGTCGACCAATGTCAGCTGCTCGACAATCGCTTCACGCTGATCGCTCCCGACGCCTACCGCCAGGACTTCCTCGAGATCAAGCTGTGGTCGCCTCGCGGTCAGGAGCTCGCGGCCGAGTCGCTGTACGTTGAGGAGTGAGCCGGGCGCTCAGCTTGGCGGTAATCGCGGCGCTCAGCCGCGCGCCGTGAGCGCCGCGAATTCCTGGTCGCCGCGGAGCGAGGCGAAGTCGTCGTCCTCGCGCGCCCACGAAGCCGTCCGCGGGTCCAGGTCGATCGCACGCCGGAGCTCGGCAAGCGCCTCACCCCGGCGGCCGCCGATCGCCTCCAGACAGGCCAGGTTGTAGTGCAGCGACCCAGACTCGGGGTGAGCTGCGAGCCCCTCGGCGAAGATTGTGCGTGCGCGGTCCGGGTCGCTCCGCATCAGAGGGGCGCCGCGGAAGGCCCACTCCCACGCCGACGGTTCGAACGCCGGCGGGCCGCCGAAGCTGAGGATCGTGGTCCCGGGTTCGGCGGCCACCGCCTCCCGGCGCGAGTCGGGATCGGGCAGGAACACATACGTGCCCGCGGGGCAGTCGTACTCCTCGCCGTCGATCTTGAAGCGCGCGCGGCCGGCCGCGACGAAATAGAGCTCCTCGTGCTCCTCTTCCGTGTGCTGCTCGACCACGTCCTGGCCGCTCTGCACCGCGGTGTACGCGTTGCAGCCGAAGGCCCGCACGCCGAGCGTCAGGCGGACTGGGTGCCACCGCAGCGTCCCCGGTCCGGGAACGGCTTCGATCTCGTCCAACCGCATCACCTTGGGGGGCCTGGGCATCGTCGTGCCGAGGCTACACGGCTTCCGCCAGCCGCCATCGCAGCTCATTGCCTTCAAAGCCGGTCTCGCGGAACCCCAGCCGCCGGAGCGTTCGGATTGACGCTTCGTTGTCGGGATCACACCCTGCGAGCACCGCGCTGACCGCCTCCTGGCGGCGGGCCCAGGCGCTCAGCGCGCGCGCCGCCTCAGTCGCGTATCCGCGGCGCCGGTAGGGGCCGACGACGCTGTATCCGATCTCGACCGCTCCTTCTTCCGACGGCGGGCCGTGGAAGCCGACGTCGCCGATCACGAGGCGCTCGGCGCGCTCCTGCATCAGCCAGATCCCCCAGACGGCGTCACTCGGCGCGAGCGCCGCCTGGCGGGGGAGAATGTTGAGCAAGTCCGCCCGCGGCCAGCCGGCGGCGAGGTCGACCCCCAGCTCAGCCTCAGCCTCCTCGGGTGCGTCCAACAGCAGCGCGGCGGCGGCGGGGGCCAGCGGCACGAGCGACAAGCGGTCGGTCAGCAGCACCGCGAGAGCGCCCGCCAACTGCCGCCTCAGGTCATCTGGTCGGCCGTTGCGGCGCGCGGCTCAGCGTCCGCGGTGGGACCGGCGCCGCCTGCGCCGGGCTCCTGCAGCGGGTAGTGGCAGGCCGCGAAATGGCCCGGGCCGAACGGTCGCAGCTCGGGAACCTCCTGCGAGCAGCGAAGCTGCGCGCGCGGGCAGCGCGTGTGAAAGCGGCACCCGGAGGGAGGATCGATCGGGCTGGGGAGCTCGCCGCGGACCGCTGGCTCTGTACGGCGGCGGGCGAGAGCGGGATCGGGGATTGGGATCGCCTTGATCAATCCCTCGGTGTATGGATGCGCGGGGCGGGCGTAAATGTCATCGCCCGGCCCGATCTCCACGAGCTTGCCCAGGTACATGACGCCGATGCGATCCGCCAGGTACTTGACGACCGCCAGGTCGTGCGAGATCACGATCGAGGCCATGTTGTGCTCGGCCTGCAGGCGCTTCATCAGGTTCAGCACCTGCGAGCGGATCGACACGTCGAGCGCGCTCACCGGCTCGTCGGCGACGATCACCTTCGGCTCGAGCATCAGGGTCCGCGCTAGGGCGATGCGCTGCCGCTGGCCCCCGGAGAACTCGTGCGGGTAGCGCTCGAGCGCGTTGGCCGGAAGTCCAACCTCCTCGAGCAGCCGGATGACGCGGTCGCGCTGCTCCTTGGTGTTCCCCACGTCCTGGATCACCAGTGGCTCGCGCAGGATCGATTGCACGCGCATCCGAGGGTCCAGGGACGCATAGGGGTCCTGGAACATCATCTGCAGGTCACGGCGCGCCTTGCGCAGGGCCCTGCCTCGTTGCTTGTAGATCTCGCGGTCGTTGAACTTGATCTTGCCCCCGTCGGGGGCCTCGATCCCGACGATCATCTTGCCGAGCGTGGTCTTGCCGCAGCCGGATTCCCCGACCAGGCCCAGCGTCTCGCCCGCGTCAAGGTCGATCGTGACGCCGGAGACGGCTTTGACCGATGCGACCTTGCGCTTCAGGATCGCACCCGCGGTCACCGGATATTCCCGGACGGCGTCGTCGACCTCGAGCACGCGACCGTTCGCCCTGCCCCGCGCGGCCGCCGGGATGCCGTCGGCGATCTTCGGCAGGTGCTCGATTGGGCCCTCTACGGGATGCCAGCACGCGAACACGTGCTCCGGCGTATCGCCGCTCAGGGGCGGCTCGTGGGCCCGGCACTGGCTGGTAGCCCTCGGGCAGCGGGGAGCAAATCGGCACCCGGCGGGTGGATTGGTCAGATCTGGCGGGAGGCCGGGAATGCTGACCAGTGCCTCACGGTTGTCCTGGTCGAGGCGCGGAATCGAGCCGAGCAGGCCCTGCGTGTACGGATGCCGCATGCTGCTGAACAGCCGGTCCGTCGGCGCGGCCTCGACGATGCGCCCCGCGTACATGACGTTGATCCGGCTCGTGCGGCCCGCGACCACGCCCATGTCGTGGGTCACGAGCAGCGTCGCCATGCCCAGGCGGTTCTTGAGGTCATCGAGCAGCGCCAGGATCTGCGCCTGGATCGTCACGTCGAGTGCCGTGGTCGGCTCGTCGGCGAGCAGCACGCGTGGCTCGCAGGCCAGTGCGATCGCGATCATCACCCGCTGGCGCAGGCCGCCGGACAGCTGATGCGGGTAATCCTCGAGGCGCTCCCGCGGCCGCGGCAGTCCCACCAGCTCCAGCACCTCGAGCGCGCGTTCGTCCGCCTCCTTGCGCGACACCTTGCGATGCAGTCGCACCGGCTCCGCCACCTGGTCGCCGATGGTCTTGGTCGGGTTGAGCGACGATTGCGAGTCCTGGAAGATCATCGCGACCTCGTTGCCGCGGATGCGGCGCAGCTCGTCTTCGCTCAGGCCGACCAGCTCGCGACCCTCGAGCTTGATCGAGCCGCCCTCAATCCGGCCGCCCGGCGGCAGCAGGCCGAGGACGGAGAGGCCGAGCATCGACTTCCCGCACCCCGACTCACCCACCAAGCCGAGCGTCTCGCCGCGCTGGACCTTCAAATCGACATTGCCGACCGCCTGCACGACGGAGCGGCTGAGCTGGATGTGGGTGGTGAGGTCCGAGACCTCGAGCGCGGCAGGCAAGCCTTCAGCGTCCTCTCATCGGCGCCGGAGCCGCACATCCAGGGCATCGCGCAGGGCATCGCCGACGAGGTTCGCGGCGAGCACGACGGCGACCAGGCAGGCGCCCACCGGGTACACGAGCCACCAGTAGCCCGAGGCCACGTACTGCTGGGCATTGCCGAGCATGTCGCCCCACGATGCAGTGGGGTACTGAAGCCCGAAGCCGAGGAAGCCGAGGTACGCGAGGATCAGGATCGCGTCGGCGACCTGGAATGTGATGTTGACGATCACCACCGAGAGCGCGTTCGGGATCAGGTGCCGGAGCACGATGCGGGAGCGGCCGGCGCCCATCACGCGGGCGGCATATACGAAGTCTCGTACGCGCAGCGTGAGCACCTCCCCGCGCACGAGCCGAGCCGGGATCAGCCACGAGAAGAGGCCGATGATCAGGCTCTCATCGAGCACTGTGGCGCTGTACTTGGTCGCGAGCACGAGCACGATCAGCAGCAGCGGGATCGAGAGCAGGATGTCGACGAAGCGCATCATCAGCCCGTCGAGCAGCCCTCCGGCCAGGCCGGCGATCGCGCCCCACAGCGTCCCGATTACGGTCGCGATGGCGGAGGCGAAGAAGCCGATCTCGAGCGCGGTCTGCCCGCCGGCCATGATTCGCCCGAGCTCGTCGAAGCCATGCTCATCGGTGCCGAGCAGGTGGCCCCCACCGGGGGGCAGATCGGTCGCAAGCGCGTTGAAGGTGCTTTGGTTCGTGTGGTAGACGAGCGGGCCGATGAAGCAGAACAGAATGAAGAAAACGATCACGGCCGCGCCCACCACGGCCAGGCGATTGGCGAAGAACTCGCGCAGCGCGAGCCGCCAGCCGCTGGCGATGACCTGGACCTCGCCGCCCTCCGGCGGGGTCTCGGGGAGCACTTGAACGTGCACGCCCCCTCCCAGCGCCGGGGCGGGCTCGATCAGCGGCCGGGCGGGATCAGGCAAGGCGCACCCGCGGGTCGGCCACAGTTATCGAGATGTCGGCGATCAGGTTTCCGAGCACGGTCAGGATCCCGCCGAGGATCGTATACGCGAGCAGCACGTTGTAGTCCAGGTTGCCGAGGGCGGTGTAGAACATCAAGCCGAGGCCCTGGTAGTTGAAGAGCACCTCGATCAGCAAATTGCCGGCTATCAGCGTTGGGATTGAGAGCCCGACGAGCGTGATCATCGGCAGGCACGCGTTGCGCAGCAGGTGCCGGAACAGCACAGACCGCTCCGAAAGGCCCTTCGCGCGGGCCAGCCGGATGTAGTCCTGCGCCAGGTTGTCTAGCGCGGAGGAGCGCATGTAGCGGCTGAACGAAGCGACGTTGATCGCGGCCAACGTCACGATCGGCAAGGTGAGCTGGAGGGGATGGGTGATGGCTCCCCAGGTGGTCGTGATCGAGTCCGACACGGTCGGGGGGAAGATGCCGAGGTCGAGCGCGAAGATCTGGATCAGGATCAGCCCAAGGAAGAACGACGGCATCGAGTAAAGGACGAAGTTCAGCGTGGTAGCGGCGTAGTCGCCGGCGCTGTTTCGCTTCACCGCCTGGGCGATTCCCAGCGGAATCGCGATCAGCAGCGAGAGCACCAGCGCCGCGCCGCTGAGGTATATGCTGCGCCCGGCGTTCTCCTTCAACAGCGCGCTCACGCTCTGGCTGAGCTTGTACGAGTAGCCGAAGTTGAGGTGCAGCAGGCTCCAGGCATAGTTGGCGAACTGCACCAGCTCCGGTTTGTCAAAGCCGTGAGCCTTATTCCACGCCTTCACCGCAGCCGGCTGGGCCTTGGTGCCGAGCACCTCGTAGGCGGGGCTCGGAAACAGGTAGTGGAGCAGGACGAAGGTGATGAAGGCAATCCCGAACGTGATCACGACGGCGACGGCGAGCCGGCGGATGATGTAGCCGATCATCCGCGCGGCCCGCCGTTGTCAATCGCCGTCGTGCGCATCGGTGACGCCGGTCTCACGCTTCCTTCAGAGAGCGCGGTCCTGTTGCGATCCTACGCGCTTATTTCTTGATGTACCAGTACTGCGGGAACCACTGCTGCTGGGTCATCGCCGTCCAGCCGTCGGGCGGGCCGGCGACCTTCTTCGTGTTGACCGCGAGCAGGTAGTCGTAGTCGGGCATCCACAGCACCGGCGGGTGAGCCGAGATGTAGGTGGCCTCCTTCTTGACCGCGTTGACATCGCCGCTGTGCTGCGAAGCGTTCATCAGCGCGGTCGCCGTCGGATCGCTGTAGGAGCCCGAGTTGAACCCTGCGCTGAGGCTGTTCCACGTCCCGGCACCGGTGGGATAGAAGTCGGTGAACAGCCCGCCGTAGTTGTTCACGCCCCAGCTGTTCGTGTACTTGACGGCGGCCGGGTTCACGTTGTTGTAGTCCGAAATCAGGAAGTTGAACGTCTTGGTCTGCAGCTGGATGTTGATCCCCGCGGCCTTCTTGGCCTCGGACGAGAAGACCTCGGACTCGAGCGCCCCGAAGGTCTGGGCCGATTCGGGCTGGTTTGCCCATACGAACGAGATCGGGGTGCCCTTGGGGATCCCCGCCCCGCACTCGCCCGCTCCCGTTCCCGGCTTGGTGCAGGTTGTGCTCCCACCCGGCACCACGTGCCAGCCGTGGGACTTCAGCAGCGACACGGCCGTGGAGGGGCTGTACGCATACGTGGGCTTGGTCGCGCTCGCCGGCGCGTAGGGCGAGTCCGGCGCAGACGGCGTCTGCCCATACGCCGGCACCGCGGCGTTCTTGTAGACGCCCTTGATGATCGCCGGCTGATCGAGAAGATGCGCGAGCGCCGCCCGCACGTACTCCTGCTTGATCACGTTGCCGAAGTCGTGGGTCTTGTCCTTGAAGTTGTAGATCCCGCCGAACCAGCCCCAGCCGGGGCCGCCGTAGATGTAGATCCCCTGCTTCTTCAGCGAGGCCGCCTCCGGCAGCTGCGATGGATCGATGCCCACGGCGACGTCGAGGCTCCCGCCCTTGACGGCGTTGAGCTCCGAGGTGAAGCCCGTGTAGGTCTGCACCGAGACCTGCGACATCCTCGGCTTCGGCGCGCCGCCGTAGCTGGGGTTGGGAACCAGGTTGTACGAGCTGTTGGTGGCGCTGAACGACTTCAGCTTGAACGGCCCCGAGTTGTCCTTCCACAGCGGATTGGAGGCGAACGTCGACACGTCGCCACCCGCCTTGCTCAGGTAGTTGTAGATCTTGGTCGCGTTGGCGGGGTTCGTGTAGTTGAGGTGCGGCCCGTGGGCCGAGGCGATGTTCCACGCCGTGCTCGGGAGCGGATAGGCGCCGCCGTTGGTGTCGTTGAGGTTGTTGTTGAGGAAGAAGCCCGGGTTCCAGGACGTGTTCAGATGCATCACCACGTCGTACTTGCCCTTGGTCGAGATGCTCTTGACGTTCTGAGGCATCAGGCCGGGCGAGAACTGGCCCCAGTTGGCGCTCGACTCCTTGAGCGCCGCCTTCAGCAGGTCGAACCAGAACACCACGTCGTTGGCGTCGATCGGGGCGCCGTTCGCCCAGTGCAGCCCCTGCTTCATCGGGATCGTGATGACCTTGTCGCCGTCCGAGAAGATCGGCTTGTTGGCCGCGCTCATGGCGTAGTTGACCTCTGGCCGCGCGCCCTTGGGACCCGCGTACAGCGGCATGAAGAGCTCGGTGAAGAGCGAGAACGAGCCGGTGCTGGACTGCGCACTCGGGGCGATCGGGAAGATGTAGGTCGGCGTCTGGCCCGACAGCTGACCCTGCGTGATCGTGCCGCCGCTGGTGGGCGTTCCGGCCGGCGGCAGGCTTCCGAAGAGCACGGTGCCGAGACTCGATGAACTCTTGTTGCTGCCGCCGCTGCTGCTGCTGCTGCCGCACGCGGCGAGGGCGCCGGCTGCCGCGACCAGGCTCAGCCCGAGGGCCAGTCCTCGTCGTGCCCGGGAGAACCCCCCGCGCATTCGGCCACGGGGCTCTGGACCCGAAACCTCCGTCTCGTGCCCAGCAATCCGGGCATCGGCAGAACTCATAGCTTCACCTCTCTCCTCAGGTAAATCAGTGTGATGATTATTACGTCACGGGCTAGCTCGGATGCCGGTTTGAGCCACGGGGCCCGCTGGAGCGGTCGCGCGCACGCGCTTCCCGACCCCGGCTCGGCCCTTGCGAGGCTGCCTCCGCCCCGAGCGCCTTCACTCCTACTTCAAGCTTTTGATCCGTCGTCCTCTCCTCGACCGTGGCGGGATTATCACACCGGCGGCGGCCTCTCAAGTGCGGTTTAACCGTTGGACAACGCAGCCCGTGTGAGCGAACAACATAAGCCTCGGCCGCGAAAGCGCCGGATACCCTCTGCCGGAAGGCCCTCGTAGCTCAATGGATAGAGCACGCGCCTCCTAAGCGCGGGATGCAGGTTCGATTCCTGCCGGGGGTATGTCCGTGCCGCGCGCATCGCCGTCCGCCCCGGTGCGCTGGCCTGGATCATTCGCCTATAAGCGGCCGGATCAAATCGATCTCGTCCCGGAGCGGGATTCCGTTGTCTGCGACCGCGGGGATCGAGGGCTTGAGGCGCCGCGCCTGCTCCACCGCGCCCGCCCGCAGCTCGTGCAGCCGGAAGCCGGCGCGCTGATAGAGCCGGAGCGCGCGCAGGTTGTCGTTGGTGGTCATCACCAGCAGCTCGACGGCGCCCTCGGCCCGGGCGGACTCGGCGACGGCCTCGATCAGCGCCCGTCCCACGCCGGCGCCCTCACGCAACGCGTCGAGCGTCACGAGCTCGGCAGACCGACCGTCGAGCGCGTATGTGGCGACGCCGACGCGCTCGCTGCCGGCGAGCGCCACCAGCGCACGCAGGTCGTCGAGCCGGCGGACTCGTCCCCGGCCGACGATCGTATGCCCACCCCAGCGCTCCCTGAGCGTGTCGTTGACCCACACGCGCTCGTCGGCGCGTGGCGCACGAATGCTGTAGTTCATGGGCAGGGCCGCGCTACCGCCGCTCGGGCCGCTCGGGATAGACCTCGTCGATCGTGGTCAGCGCTATGAAGGGCGCGCCCGCCGCCTGCTCGATCGTCTGGGCTCCGCCGGCCAGCCGGTCACAGATCGCGAGCACGCCGCAGACCGTGGGCACCTCTTCTCGCACCGCCTCCAGCGCGCGGATGGTCGAGCCACCCGTGGTCACGACGTCCTCCACCAGCATCACGCGGTCCTCGGCATCAAGCGAGGGTCCTTCGATGCGCCGCGCGAGCCCGTGCCGCTTGGCCTCCTTGCGGACGAAGAAGGCCTTCACCTCGGCCCCGCCCGCGAGCGCCGCGCACGCGATCGGATCGGCCCCCATCGTCATGCCGCCGACCGCCGTCGCGCCCCACAAGCGCGCCTGCTCGGCGACCAGCACCGAGAGCGCGGCGAACCCCGAGGGATGGAGGATCGCGCGCTTTGCGTCCACCAGATATTGGGCGATCTGGCCGCTGGTCAGCTGCACCTCGCCGATCACGAGGGCGTGCGTGCGTAGCTCCTCGATCAGCAGCGAGCGCGCGGTCTGAGGTTCGGGCAGCGCGGGCGTGCTGCGAAGGGTCACAGGCGTATGGCCCCGCGCGTCACCGGCTTAGGCCCCCGCCGGCGCCGGGCGGCGCACCGAGAGCGGCCCGGTCACGGCCGTGATTACGCACAGCGAGGCGGCCATCAGGCCGAGGATCTCCAAAGCGTTCCAGTGCAGCTGGTTGACGCCGAGCGCGAGCGAATTGTTGACGGAGTGCAGGGCGATGCAGGGGTACAGGGAGCGGGTCCGCCAGCGCACGAGGCACAGCACGAATCCTAGGAATCCAAGCGGCACCAGGTACTTCGCCGGCGCGGACCCCACGTGCGCGAGCCCGAACACGACCCCGGTGCAGACCGCTGCCAACCAACTCCCGAGGTCGCGACCAGCGATCACGATCCGCCATCGCCTGAGTGCGCCGAAGAAGAAACCCCGAAAGAACGTCTCCTCGGCGATCGGCGCGATAACGCACACGAACACGGCCGTGCCGACGAGCGCCGCGGTGCTCTTCCCGGCCCCGAGCTCGCTCGGCAGCTTCTCCTGGCCGTGCAGGCGCAACAGCGCCGCATAGAGGGCCGTGACGACGTAGTAGACGATCCCCGCGGCGAGAAAGGCGCGCACGCCGAGGGCCAACGAGATGCGCCGGAAGCCGAAGTCCGAGGCGCGCAGCGGCCCTCCCAGCCGCGCGAAATAGAGCGCCGCCACGACCAGCGAGAGATCGAACACCACGCTCCCGATCAGCGCCACCGCGGGCGTCGGATGGGTTGCACTGGAGCCGCTCGCGCCGCCGATCGCGGCCACCACGCTGCTCGTGAACAGGCCGAGCGCGAAGGCGCCGACCACGGCCGCGGGAGCGGCCCATGGCCGCCAGTGGCTGCCGTCTGGAGTGGCGTCGGTGCTCATTGCCACAGAAGGTTAAGATGCCCCGCCGCGCTCTGAGGAGTCTCCGAACAGTTCTCGGATCACCTCCGGCAGCTCCGCGAGCGATGAGACCACGCGCGTCCCGGACGCCTCGGGCGCTCGCTCGCGGCGCGTCCCGGACGCGTCGGGCGCTCGCTCGCGGCGCATCAGGATCGGCTCGATGCCCGCCGCGCGCGCCCCCGCGATGTCCTCCGCTGGGCTGTCGCCGACGTGCACCGCGCGCGCGGGCACGGCCGCAGCGAGCTCGAGCGCGCGCGCGAAGATCGCCGCCGAGGGCTTGCGCGCGCCCGCGCCCGCCGAGGTGACGACGCCGTCGAGCAGCCCTCTGAGCCCAAGCCGCGCGAGCACCTCCTCGAGCGAGACGTCCCAATTCGAGACCACGACCACGCGCGCGGGCAGGCGACGCGCCCAGCGCAGCGCCTCGACGGCGTCGGGGAAAGGACTGAAACGGAGCGCGTCGAGGAGCAGCGCCAGCAGCACCTCGAGCTCGATGCCCCGCGCACTCGCCGGTAGCGCCGCTCGCAGCTCCTGGGCACAGCGGCGCCTCAGCTCCGCGAGGCTCCCGGCGTCGCGCCCCTCGTCCAGGTGGGCGCGGTAATAGGTGATCTCGGCCGCGAGCGCGGCATCGGCCGCGGCGGCGTCGATCTCGATCCCGGCGCGCTCGGCGAGGCCCCTGCGAAGCCGTGGCCCGGGGGGCTCGAGCGCCACGAGCGTGCCGAGCGCGTCAAACAGGATCGCCTGAGGCCCGCTCATACGATCGCGCCCGGCATCCTATGGACGCGCCATTTCCGCCTGCAAGCGAGCTCCCGGCGGGAAGGAGTCCCCTCAGGGCCGCACAACTGTGCGGCTAAACTCCTTTCAGGTCGCCGTCCCTTCGGCCGGCAGCCGCGTGCGGTGACCTCACAGTTTCCATGAGCAGACGCGAACGACAGCGACGCCGACGGCGTCGCCGCGGGCATCCCATACGGCGGAGGATCCTCCTCGCCGTCCTGGTGCTGTTCGGGGGGATGGGCCTGGGCGCGCTCGCGGTCGTCGGCTGGGTCACCGCGGTGGCGGCCTCCACGCCAAACCTGAGCCAGTTGAAGCCCCAGACACCGGGGGCGCTGTCGGAGATCTTCGCCGCCAACGGCGAGCCGCTCGGCTACATCAACTCGACGGTGCTGCGCACTCCCGTCTCCGGCACGCGCATCCCGCAGAAGCTCAAGCACGCCACCGTGGCGATCGAGGACAGGCGCTTCTGGCACCACGGCGCCCTTGACTACACAGGCATCCTGCGCGCCGCGGTCAGGGACCTCTTGGGGCACGGCAGCCTGCAGGGTGCATCGACGCTGACCATGCAGTTGATCGACAACTTGTACCTCAAACACGTCTCCCACAACCTCGCTTACAAGATCAAGCAGGCCAAGCTCGCGCAGCAGCTGTACAGCAAGCACTCGCGCAACTGGATCCTCGACAACTACCTCAACGACGTGCCCTATGGCACCGTCGGCGGCCAGACGGCCTACGGCGTAGGCGCCGCTGCCGAGCTGTTCTTCGACAAGCCGGTGTGGAAGCTTGACCTCGCCCAGGCCGCCCTGCTCGCAGGCCTGCCTCAGGCACCGTCCGTGTACAACCCCTTCCTCAACCCCAATCTCGCCCGCGGCCGGCGCGCCAACGTGCTCCAGGCGATGGCGCAGTCGCACTACATCAGCCGGGCCCAGGCGAACGCAGCCGCTCGGGAGCCGCTCCAGGTCAGGCACAGCACGCTCTTCGGGATCAAGCGCTATCCATATGTGTTCGACTATGTGGTGCAGGAGCTGCACCAGCGCCTCTGCCCCCACCAAGCTCCCACCAAGCCTTGTCCCGCCGTTGACCTTGGTGGACTGAAGGTCTACACCACGATCCAACCATCGGCCGAGGAGCAGGCGCAGCGCGCGATCCTGGCGCACGAGGGCGCGCCGGGCCAGCCTGCCGCTGCGCTCAGCTCGGTAAACCCGGCCAACGGCGACATCGTCGCGATCGCCAACTCCTCCACCTATGCGCAGTCGCGCTTCGACTACGCCACCCAAGGCCTGCGCTCGCCTGGGTCCTCGTTCAAGGTCTTCGCGCTGATGACCCTGATCCACGACTACAACGGCGACCCCAACAAGACCTACTACGACTCGCGTTTCCTCGCTCCGGGCTGGTTGCCGAGCGATCCCACGTGGTCTGTGCACACGGCCGAGGAGAGCTACCAGGGCGTGATCAACATCACCAAGGCGACGATCGTCTCGGACAACACCGTCTTCGCCCAGCTGGCGGTCGATCTCGGGATGGGCAAGTTCGACCGCATGGCCCACGCCATGGGGATCACGTCGCAGCTGAACGGAAACCCGGCCGAGGTGATCGGGGGCCTCAAGTACGGCGTGAGCACCCTGGAGATGGCCGACGCCTACGCGACCATCGCCGATGGCGGTCTGCACCGCTCTCCCCATGCGATCGCGCGGATCGTCTTCCCGAGCGGCAGGACGATCAACATCGACCGGCCGGGCAAGCGCGTCTTCAGCGACGGCGAGGCGTATGCGGCGACCAAGGTGCTGGAGAGGGTCATCACGCAGGGAACCGGGAGCCCATACACCAGCTACGGCTGCCCGGCGGCCGGTAAGACGGGGACCGCCGAGAACATGAGCAACGCCTGGTTCGTCGGCTACTCGCCCAAGCTCTCCACGGCGGTGTGGGTCGGCTACCCGAACAACAACAACGCCGACGTGGGCTTTGGCGGCCCGACCGCGGGGCCGATCTGGCACGACTTCATGCAGGCCGCCTCCAATGGCTACTGCGGAAACTTCACGCCCCCCGCAGTCCCCTGGTCGGGCGTCGCCTTCACCGGACCGCACTCCGCCTCCAAGATTCAGGTCACCCCCACGACTCCCGGGCAGACGCCCACGACGATCCCTGGTCCGTACACCAATCCGCAGTACTTCTCGCAGCCCCCGCAGGGCCCGCCACCGGCCGTTCCCGGTACGCCGCCCGGACACACGACCCCGTCCGGACCCCATTCGGGCGGCGGCAACGGCGGTGGCAACGGTCACAAGCCGCACTGAGCAGCGCCAGAGGGTGCTAGCTTCTGGTCGCCTTCAACGCGCACCCGTCTGCGAGAGTCACACTTAATGCCAAAGGAAGAGAAGGTCGAGCTGGAGGGCGAGGTCGTCGAGGCCCTGCCCAACGCGATGTTCCGCGTCAAGCTCGACAATATGGACCGCACCGTGCTCGGTCACGTGGCTGGCAAGATGCGGCGCTTCCGGATCCGGATCCTGCCCGGCGACCGCGTGCGGGTCGAGCTCTCGCCCTACGATCTCGATCGCGCGCGGATCGTCTATAGGCATAGGTAGCTGACGCGTCGCACCTAGCCACCTCGTGCGTGAGCTGGAGCTAATACAGGCCATCGAGGCCGCGCTCCGGCCCGAGCCCGCTGAGTTCCCCGGCCTGATCCGCTCGATCGGGGACGACGCCGCGGTCGTGCGCGCCGATGGATACGCCGTCACCTCGACCGACATGATGGTCGAGGGAGTCCATTTTCGCACCGAGCAGCTCGGCGCCGCCGACATCGGGCACCGCGCGCTCGCGGCCGCGCTGTCGGACCTCGCGGCGATGGGCGCGGGCGCGGCGGAGGCCTACCTCGCGCTCGGGCTGCCGTCCGGGTCCGAGCTGCCGTGGGCGCTCGAGCTGGTCGCTGGCGCGCGCGAGCTGGCCGCTCGCCACGGGGTGGCGATCATCGGTGGCGACGTCACGCGCGCGGGCGCCGTGACCGTGTGCTTCACGGTCGTGGGCCGCGCGCACGACCCCGCGCTCCTGGTCGGCCGCGATGGCGCCAGGCCCGGCGACCTGGTGGCGGTGACCGGGACGCTGGGGGGCGCCGGCGCGGGCCTTGCGCTGCTCGAAGGTCGCGCCGGCGTTGAGGGCGAGGAGCTTGCGTCCGCGCTGTGCGAGCGCTACCGGCGCCCGGAGCCGCGCCTCGAGCAGGGCCATGCGCTGGCCGCGGCGGGCGCGCGGGCGATGATCGATTTGTCCGATGGCCTCGCCACTGACGCGGGCCACCTCGCGCGCTCGAGCGGCGTGCGACTCGAGCTTGCGCTGGAGAGACTTCCGCTCCAGCCCGGGGTCGCAGCCGCTGCGCGCAGCCTCGGTCAGGACCCAGCCACGTTCGCCGCCACCGCGGGTGAGGACTTCGAGCTGTGTGCGTGCCTGCCCGCGGCCGCCGCCCCGCTGGCGGCCCAGACCGTGACGTGGATTGGAGCGGCCGTCGACGGCCCAGCCGGAAGTCGTGTTCACCGACGCCCCCGCCCCTCTGGCCGGCTACGAACACGCGCTGTGAGAGGAGGCCCGGGTGTCCGCCCGGCGACACTCGCGTGAAGCGCAGGTGTCGACGGGGGATACGGGTGCTACCGCCGTAACGCGGAGCCCGTCCCGCCCAATGACCCCGGCCCCGCATATGTGACCGGCCCACGCACCGTGACCGGGGCCTCGGCCGGCGTCGGAGTGCGCGCGGTCGCCGTCCCCAGCACGCTGACCGTGGCGCACAGCGCGCACGCGGCCAGCAGGCACATCAGCACGGCAACCGTGACGCTGAGCTGGCCCCCGGCGACCATCAGGACCAGGGTCCAGGCAAGGCCCACGGGGTTGTAACCGAGCGTGAGGGCGTAATAGAGGAACACCAGCGCCGGCGCCACCAGGCCCAGGACCAGCAGCGCCACGCGGACGCTCGGGTGGATGCCCGCCTCGCGCACGAGCGCAAACATCCACAGGTGCAGCGCGGGCACGAGCAGCAGCGCCGCGAACGGGTCGACGGCCCACACCACCAGCGCCAGCACACAGCTATAGAGCAGGATCGCCGTGGCGGTGCCGGGGTCGCCGACGGTCTCACCCCAACTGGTCGGGGCGCGTCTCCTCGGCTCGGCGGCCGGCGCCCCGGCGCGGCCCGCCAGCGTGCGCAGGCCTCCCTGAACCCCCAGCAGCACCAGGCCCAGCACGATCACGGCCGCGAGCACGCCCAGCAGCACGCCGGTCCCCAGATGCAACGGCACCGTGCCCTGGGCGACGGCTCCAGACGGCGCCATCGGCAGCAGCCCCGCGGCGTGGGCCACCGACACGATCGCCAGCGCCGCCAAGAAAGGCGTAGCCGCGGCGCCGATCCACAGCAGCCGGGCGCCGACGACGTAACCGCGCCGGCGTGCCCGGGCGAAGGCATCGAGCGCGGTGGCAGCGACGGGGAGGATCAGCGCGAGCACCAGCAGACGCACCGCCCACGCGGGGATCTCCTTGCCGTCGATGCTCAGGTACGCCTCGGGCGGAGGGACGCGTGAGTTCGAGTCGAGCGCGTCGATGGTCTCAAGCGCCGCGCGACCGAAACGGCCGATGTAGGTGGCGCTGACCGGCTCCGAGGCTGCCGGCGGGCGATCGCCCGAGGCCGAGAGCAGCACCGCGGGGATCCCGTGCGCGTTGAACGGCGCCTGCTCGCCCGTGGTCAGCGGAAACGCCAGGTGAGCCAGCTGCGAGGCCAGGGATGGGCTGCCCGCGTGCATTCCGGCCTGCGCACCCAGCGCCGCCGCCACCGTGTTGCGCAGCAGCGCCGGCGCT
The DNA here is from genome assembly GCA_963823315.1 of uncultured Solirubrobacterales bacterium. Classification (GTDB taxonomy): domain Bacteria; phylum Actinomycetota; class Thermoleophilia; order Solirubrobacterales; family Solirubrobacteraceae; genus Palsa-465. Next base: position 357,108 of record CAWGLB010000006.1, read on the forward strand.
AGCTGCTGGCCACCGGACCATGGTCCCACGAGCGGCCGGCGCAGCTCCGTGCCGGCCGTATCGCCGAGCACCAGCACCGCGTCGACGGGCCGCCCCAGCCGCTCAGCGATGTGGGCGGCGCCGACAGCGCCAGTCGAGCCGCTGGTCGACGCGAGCACGATCGTGTGGCTGAGCGTCTCGCCTGAGAGCGCGCGCCCCAGATCCAGCAAAACGCCCGTCCCGGACAGACTCGCGAGCGCCGGCGAGCCCACCGCGTCGCGGTGTGCAACCACCACGATTGCAGGGCTCTGCAGCCCCTGGCGAACCGCCAGCACGTTCTCCAGCGTCCGCGTCCCGGCCGGGGTGGCCCCGCGGAAGCGCTGCTTGTAGACGGCGAAGCCGTCGCGGTGAAGGCGCGCCGCCACGATCGCCGCCAAGGCGCGGTCCGCGCGCGACCCGGCCGAGCGGTGGGGATACGCGCGCGCGAGGTCCACCATGTTCGTGTAGGCGTTCTGGCCGCTGAAGGCGACCGGCGCGATCGAGGTGCCCAGCGGCTGCGGCTGCGGCTGCAGCGCAAAGGCGAACACGATCACGGCGACCAGCACCGCGACCGAGCTCGCGCGGTAGATCCGCGGGTCGAGCATCGGCGGCAGAAGGTTAGCCAGACACGGCGCATTAGGCGCGCCCGACTACCCTTTTTCCCAGCACAGGAGCCAAACCGGAGTGCCCGACCATTCACCGCGCATCCTGCTGGTCGACGACGAGCAGTCGATCCAAACCCTGCTCTCCTACCCGCTGCGCAAGGAGGGCTATGACGTGGTGCAGGCCACCGATGGCCGCCAGGCGCTCGAGCGCTTCGACGAGCAGATCTTCGACCTCGTGGTGCTGGACCTGATGCTGCCCAAGCTCGACGGGCTCGAGGTCTGCCGTCGGCTGCGCTCCAAGAGCGCCGTCCCGATCATCATGCTGACGGCCAAATCGGAGGAGATCGACAAGGTCGTCGGCCTCGAGCTCGGCGCCGACGACTACATCACGAAGCCGTTCTCGATGCGCGAGTTCTCGAGCCGGGTCAAAGCGGCCCTGCGGCGGGTCGAGCTCTCGCGCCCGGCGGAGACCGCGCCCGATGAGACCCCGCTGGTCGTCTCCGATCTGCGCATCGACTTCCCCAAGCGGACCGTACGGGTGCGGGGCCAGGACGCCCAGCTGACCTTCGTCGAGTTCGAGTTGCTGTCGGCGCTCGCGCGCAGCCCCGGCCGGGTCTTCACCCGCGACATGCTGCTCGCTCGCATCTGGGGCGACTCGGCCTATCGCGATCCGCGGACGATCGACGTGCACATCCGGCACCTGCGCGAGAAGATCGAGCGCGAGCCCAAGGACCCCCAGTACCTGTTCACGGTCCGGGGCGTCGGCTATTGCTTTCGCGACACGGAGGACTAGCAGGCTCCACGGGCGACCATGCGTTCGCTGCGCAACAGACTGGCCTTCGTGTTCTTCACGATCACGCTGCTGGCGATCGCGGCGCTGTACGTGTACGTCGCGCCCGGACTCGGCTCCCGCCTCCTAGGTGACAGGCTGAGCTCGCTGGCTGGGGTCGCCCGGCAACAATCGCCGGCGATCGCGCGCACGGTAGGCACCAACAAGCCGCAGAGCGCCATTCGCGCCAAGGTCGTGGCGGCGGCCCTGCGCTCGGGGGACCGAGTGGCCGTACTGCTGGTCAACCACTCCCAGGGCTCGGCGCAGCTCTCGCCCGTGGCCTACTCGAGCACGCCGCCGCCTTCCTACATGCTGGCCTACGCCGCGCTGCACACGGGGCGGCTGGAGAAGGGCACCTCCACGATCCGCAGCGGAGCCTTCGCCGAGGCCACCCTGCCGGTGGCGCACAAGCACGCGGTGATCGTCTACTTCTCGCCGGTCTCGGACGTGATTCACAACGTCTCGGTCGTCCGCCACGAGATCCTGGTCGCGGGGGGAATCGCGCTGCTGCTCGCGCTCGTGGGCGGCTATCTCGTCGCGCGTTGGCTCTCCCAGCGCGTGAAGCGGCTGGAGGGGGCGGCCGAGCGGGTGGCCGCGGGCCAGTTTGCCCATCCCATCCCGGTCGATTCCCGCGACGAGCTCGGACAGCTCGCGCGGGCCTTCAACGACATGCAGCGTCAGCTGGCCCAGCTCGAGTCCGCGCGCGAAAAGTTCATCGCCACCGCCTCGCACGAGCTGCGCACGCCGATCTTCTCGCTCGCGGGCTTCGTCGAGCTGCTCGAGGACGAGGACCTCGACCTCGACACCCGGCGCCGCTTTCTCGAGCAGGTGAGCGCCCAGATCGACCGTCTGCGCAAACTCTCCGTGGACCTGTTGGACCTCTCGAAGCTCGAGGCCGGATCGCTCGAGTTGCGCGAGGAGCAGGTCGACCTGAGCGAGCTGACGCGGGCGGTCTCGGGCGAGTTCGAGCCCTCGCTGGCCCAGCACGACTCGCACCTCGAGCTGCGCGTTGCGCGTACGCTGGGCGCGCAGTGCGATCCCGTTCGCGTAGCCCAGATCATGCGCATCCTGATCGATAACGCGCTCACCCACACCGGCTCGGGCACCCGCATCCTGGTGACGGCCCGCCGCTCCAACGGCGGCATCATGCTGGCGGTGCGCGACGACGGCGAGGGCATCGACGCCACCGCGGTGGGCCGCATCTTCGAGCCCTTCTATACCGCCGACGACGCGCAGGGGTCGGGTCTGGGATTGGCGATCGCCTCGGAGCTGGCTGAGCGCATGGCGGGGCGCCTGTCGGTGGCCTCCGAGCCGGGCAGCACGACGTTCACGCTCGAGCTTCCGGCGTGAGCGAGCTCGTGCTCGAGCTGGCGCTGGCCGTGCGCGAGCGCGTGCTGCCCCACCTGGGCTCGCACGCCGGCAGGGCCCAGCTCGGCGATGGAGCGGGCGGGGACGTCACCTTCGCGGTCGACGAGGTCGCCGAGGCCACGCTCTCCGATCTGGTGGCGGAGCGGGCACCCCAGCTCGCCTTCTATTCCGAGGACCGCGGTCTGGTCGCGCCGGCCGGCGCCAGCGAAGTGCTGGTGGTCGACCCGATCGACGGCACCCGCCCGGCGATGGCGGGACTCGAGTCGGCGTGCGTGGCGGTCGCGCTCGCGCCCCTGGGCGACGGGGATCCCACGATGGGCGACCTGGCGGCGGGCTGCGTGGTGGAGATCAAGTCGGGCGCATGGTTCACGGCCCGCCGGGGCGAAGGGGCGCGCGCGAGCGGCCCGGTGGCACTCAGCCGCGCCCGCGAGGTGAGCTCGATGTTCTGGGGCTACGGCTTTCGCGGCCGCCCGGCACGCGCGGTCGTCGAGGTGCTGGCCGAGTTGATCGATGCTTCCTCGGTGGGCGGTGGCACCTTCGAGCTCGGCTCGCAGGCGTTCGCGATGACGCGCATCGTCACGGGCCAGCTCGACGCCGCGGTCGAGGTCGGCTCGCGGCTGATCGACGAGGTCGCCGGCATGCGAGCCGAGTTCGAGCGCGTCGGCGGCGGCCGCATACTCAACAACTCCCCCTACGATCTCGCGGCGCCGTGGCTGGTCCTGCGCGAGGCGGGCGGCGTCGTAACCGACGGGTGGGGGCGCCCGCTCGACGAGCATCGGCTGCTTGGATCCGGGCACGAGTACCAGATGTCCTCGATCTCGGCCGCGAACCCGGAACTGCACGCCCGGCTCGTGGAGGCCGTGGATGAGGGAGTCGCGAGGCTCAAGTCCAAATGTTCATAGGATTGGCCGGGCCACATGTGGCCCGGCCTGAGCCGGAACATGTTCCGGCTCACCGGGTCGGCGCATGCGCCGACCCGAACAGATAAGAATGCTCCAACCAGTCGCCGTCGCCCAGAAACAGCTCGCCGATTACGCGAGCATTTCCGCGCGCGGTTTGATCGAGGAGATCCGTGCGCGCGCGGAGCGCCTGCGCGGCAAGCGCGTGCTGCACGTGTCCGCGACGGCCTTCGGCGGCGGCGTCGCCGAGATCCTCAACACGCTGGTGCCGCTGATGACCGACGTGGGGCTCGAGTGCGAGTGGCAGGTTGTGTACGGGCGCGAGGAGTTCTTCAACGTGACCAAGGTCATGCACAACTCGCTCCAGGGCAACCCCACGACGCTGAGCGAGGAGCAGTGGGCCACATGGATGCGCTACAACGAGATCAATGCCTCCCAGCTAGGAGACGGCTGGGACATCTGCATCGTCCACGACCCCCAGCCGGCCGCGATCTGCTCGCTGGTCCCGGACAAGGCGCGCATCTGGGTGTGGCGCTGTCACATCGACCTCTCGACGCCCAACCCGCTGACGCTCGAGCGTCTGCTGCCGTACCTCGAGCCCTACCCGGCCTCGGTCTACCACCTCGAGCAGTACGTCCCGGCGGACATGAACGGCGCCGGCCGGGCGCACCTGATCCCCCCGGCGATCGACCCGCTCGCGCCCAAGAACATGGCCTTCTCGCCCGAGGACGCGGTCTACATCTGCGGCCAGTTCGGGATCGACGTTGACCGCCCGTTGATCAGCCAGGTCTCGCGCTTTGACCCCTGGAAGGACCCCCTGGGGGTGATCGATGCTTACCGGCTCGTCAAGGAAAACCATCCCGAGGTGCAGCTCGCGCTGGTCGGCTCGATGGCGACCGACGATCCGGAGGGGTGGGATTACTTCAACGCGACCGTGGCGCATGCCGACGGCGACCCGGACATCCACATCCTCAACAACTTCTCCAGCGTGGGCGCGATCGAGGTCAACGCGTTTCAGTCCTACAGCGACGTGATCATCCAGAAGTCCACGCGCGAGGGCTTCGGGCTGACCGTCACCGAGGCGATGTGGAAGGGCAGGCCCACGGTCGCGGGCGGGGTGGGCGGCATTCCCCTGCAGATCGCCAACAACGAGTCCGGCTTCCTCGTCGACGGCGTGCAGGATTGCGCCGAGCGCACGCGCGAGATCCTCTCCGACCCGGCGCTCGGCAAGCGGCTGGGCAGGGCAGGAAAGGAGACCGTGCGCCAGCGTTTCCTGATGCCGCGTCTGCTGCGGGACTGGCTCGAGCTCTTCGAAGAGCACGGAACATGAGCTCGGGCCAATCCCTCGTCCTGGTCTCAAACCGCGGGCCCGTCACCTACGGCCCCGGCGATGAGGTCCGGCGCGGCACGGGCGGCCTGGTGACAGCGCTGACCGGCCTGGCCCGCCATCGCGAGGTGACCTGGGTGGCGTCGGCGATGACCGATGAGGACGTGGCCATGGCCGAGCGGCACGAGGGCCGGCCGTTCCCGGTGACGACGCCCGACGGCGAGGAGTACCGGGTGAAGCTGGTCGCCTCCGACGCCGACGCCTACGACCGCTTCTACAACATCATCGCCAACCCAATGCTGTGGTTCATTCAGCACTACCTGTGGGATCTGTCGAATGCCCCGGCGATCCGCCGGCACGAGACCGAGGCCTTCGAGTTCGGATACAACGTGGTCAACGAGGACCTCGCCAGGGCGGTGCTCGAGGAGCTCGACGGGATTGAAGACCCGGTCGTGATGGTTCACGACTACCACCTCTACACGCTTCCGGGCCTGGTGCGGCGCGAGCGACCCGACGCGCTGCTGCACCACTTCGTCCACATCCCCTGGAGCCAGCCTGACTCGTGGCGCGTGCTGCCCTCGATGATCCGCCAGGAGATCTATGACGGCATCCTTTCGAACGACATCATCGGCTTTCACACGCGCTCCTACCAGCGGAGCTTCCTCCAGTGCTGCCGGGACCTGGTGGGATATCCCGTCGACTTCGAGCGTGGGACCGTCCATGTCGGGGATCGCGACGTGTGGGTGCGCGCCTACCCGCTGCCGATCGACTCGGACGCGATCCAGGCCGTGGCGGCGCGCCCGCGGGTGCGGGAGTTCGAGGAAGAGCTGCTGCGGCGCCGGCGCGACCACCTGATCCTGCGCGTCGACCGCGCCGATCTGAGCAAGAACGTGCTGCGCGGCTTCACCGCCTTCGACGTGTTCCTCGAGCAGCACCCCGAGTTCCGCGAGCGGGTGACGTTCATCGCGCAGCTGATGCCCTCGCGCACCGATGTGGCCGAGTACGCCGAGTATCTCGAGCGGATCGAGGCCGTGGTGGCGGTCGTCAACCACCGCCACGGCTCGCCCGACTGGATGCCGATCCAGCTCAAGCTGCGCGACGACCTGGAAGAAGCGGTCGCGGCCTACAAGCACTACGACGTGCTGATCGTCAACGCCATGTTCGACGGCATGAACCTGGTCGCCAAGGAGGGCCCGATGGTCAATGAGCGCGGTGGGGTGTCGATCTTGTCCGAGAACACTGGCGCGCACGAAGAGCTCGGCGACTGCGCGCTGACGGTCAACCCCTTCGATATCCAGGAGCTGGCCGACTCGATCCACGCGGCGCTGACCATGCCCGCCGAGGAGCGTCACAACCGCCTGGACGAGCTGAAGGCCGTCGTGACTGCGCGCAACCCCGGCGACTGGGTCGACGAGCAGCTCACCGACATCCGCATGCGGGCGCAGGCCCGCGACTCGGACTAAGGCCTGAACGGCGCCGGCGTCGCCGACAGCTTGGGTATCGAAAAGCGGGCGATCGCCCCGAACCCTCCCGGCGCGGGCTTGCACGCCTGCGCGACCCCGGCGTCGCAGGCGACGGACAGGAACACGAACGCGTCCTCGAGCGTGAACTCCCACTGGTCCACGAGTAGCCTGCTCGCTTCCTCCGCGCACAGCGCCAGGGCCTCTTCATAGCTGTCCGCGGTCGCGTGCGGGACCCAGCGATCGGGCAGCTCGGTCACGGGCCACGTCGCCTGCCGGCCCTTCAACAGGTCGAAGCGCAAATCCACTTCACCGGAGATCTCCACCCCCGTGAAGCAGATCTCGCCGTCGCCCATCGAGGCATGCATGTCGCCGACGGCAAACATGCCGCCCGGCTGGCGCACGGGGAACAGCATCCGCGCCCCGGGTCCATGGAGATGGTCGTCGAGGTTGCCGCCGTGTTGCCCGGCGAAGCCGTTGGAGAGCGTCTCCGAGCCGGTGGCCACGCCCACCACGCCGACCATCGGCCGGGCGGGGAAGCGGACGCGCTCGTTCATGCGAATCTCGCCGTCCGCGACCTCGAAGCCCCGCGTGAGCGGCGCCTTGACCTGCTCGATCAGCTGCCCGAAGCCGGGTATCAGGGTCGCTACGCCCCAGCTCGCGGGCCGCACATCGAGGATCTCCACGACCAGGGAGTCACCCGGCATCGCGCCACGCACCGCGACGGGGCCGGTCGCGCTGTTGATGCGCTCCAGGTCGATTTCCGTAACGAGATCTTGCTCGCTGCGGATCTGTCCCGAGAAGCAGTCGTTGGTCTCGAAGGTCACGCTCGTCCCCGGATTGACCTCCAGCACCGGCTCGAGCTCGGGACCGAACGACCAGATCACGTGGTCGCGGGTGACGCGGTGCGCGGTGGCGGTCACGGTGGGCTCTGCGCGTCAGCGTCGCCGGCGGACGGCTCCGGATCCTCTCCTGCCGGCAGGTCGAGATGAACGATTCCCACGTCGATCACGCGCTGGCGATCGTGCCGCCACAGCAGCGCCAGGTAGACGATGCCCACAACCATGAAGCCCCCGATCCCGTAGGCCATGTAAGAGATCGGCGGGGTCAGCGGCGAGATGAAGGAGAAGACGTGGATGCCGGTTGCGGTGAGCCAGGCGGGGATGAAGGCGAGGATCCCCAGGATCGGGACCACGCCGTGCGCCAGCACGCGGAAGCGGGCGCCGCGCAGGAAGAAGGCGAGACAGGCGGCGTCCGTGACGATATAGACGCTGACCAGCAGGATCACGAGCCCCGCTCCAACCATCGAGAAGGCGGTGGTCGGCCCATAGCCGAAGCCGAGCCCCAGGGTCACTCCCAGCGTGACGGCGATGGTCACTCCGAGCGCCACCAGCGGCGACCGATGGCGGCTCGAGACGATCCCGAAAATCGAGGGGAAGGCTCTGACGCGCCCCATCGCGTACGCCGTGCGCGTGGCCACGTTGACGCCCGCGTTCGAGTTGGCGAGCGTCGAATTCACGATCGCGAGAAAGACAAAGAACCAGAACAGTCCGAACAGCGATCGCGCCAGCCCTTCCCACGAGGAGGGGCCGCTGGTGAGGAAGCTGCCGAAGCGGGAGGGACCGAACACGACCGTGACCGCGTAGGTGGTGAAGACGTACAGCAGTCCGATCATCAGCGTCGCCAACAGCACGGCCCGACGCACCGTGCGTCTGGGGTCCCTCGCTTCCTCGGCCAGCGGCGCGGCGCCCTCGAAGCCGCCGAAGGCGAGCACCGTATACACGGAGCCCGCGATCACGCCGGTGATGCCGGAGTAGCCCTTCGGCGTGTAGTGGGTGGTGAAGACCTGGGCGGTGTTCCCGGAGCCCGCATGAACGACGAAGAACACCGCCAGCACCAGGAACACGAGGATTTCGAACACCCCCAGGATCGTGCCAAGACGCGCCGATACCTGGATCCCGAAGTAGCCGGCGGCACCGACCAGCAACGCGCCCAGGATGGTCCATGGCCACCACAGCGAAGCGGTGACGCCGAGCTCTGAGTGGAGCGTGGCGGCGACGGTGAAACCGAGCTGCAGCAGCACCAGCGGCGGGATCAGCACGCCGACGGTGGCGTAGGCCCACGCGACCAGAAACCCCAGCGAGGGGTGCAGCCCCCGGGCGGCGTAGGTCGCCATGGAGCCGGCGGCCGGCAGCTCACGCGCGAGCTCGCCCACGCACCACGCGCACAGCAGGCAGGCGATCAGGGCGAATACGACCGACAGCGACAGCGAGCCGCCCGCGAATGCGGCCCCGGCCGGGATCGAGGCCGCGATCGCCGCTCCCGGCGCCATGTCGGTGACGCTCTGGAACAACACCTCCCGCAGCCCGATGGCATCGCGCCGAAGTCCGACCGGCGTACCTGCCGACGCCTCGTAGCTGGCCATCAGCTGTAACTACCAGAAGTGGTCGGGGGTGTCCAGCGGGGGGCGCGGCGTACCCTGACTCTTGATGCGCCGCACGAAGATCGTCGCCACCATCGGGCCGGCCAGCCGCGAGATCGAGACGCTCACGGCCATGACGCAGGCCGGCATGGACGTCGCCCGCCTGAACTTCTCCCACGGCAACCGCGAACTTCACGCTGAGAACGCCGAGCGGGTGCGTGCCGCCGCCGAGGCAGCCGGGCGCCAGGTGGCGATCCTGCAGGATCTGCCCGGGCCGAAGCTGCGCATTGGCGCCCTCGACGGGGACATCGCGGAGCTGAAGCCCGGCGACCGGCTGGTGCTCGACTGCGGCTCGGACGGGCTCGGCGACGCGCGGCGGATGTCGGTGAGCTGGCCCGGGCTGGCCGAGTCGGTCACGCGCGGCGATGTCATCTACCTGGCGGACGGCGGGATCAGGCTGCGCGTCCGGGCGGTGCACCAGGGCAGTCCCGAGGTCGAGACGCGGGTCGAGATCGGCGGCGCGGTCTCCTCGCGTCAGGGCCTCAACATCCCCGGCTCGGCGCCGGCGCTGCCCGCGGTGCCCGAGGAGGACCTGGACATGCTCAAGTTCGGGGAATCGATCGGCGTCGATCTGGTCGCCCTCTCCTTCGTGCGCACGGCCGAGGACGTCACCTCGGTGAGGCGCTACACGCGCCTGCCGCTGATCGCAAAGATCGAGAAGCCGCAGGCGGTCAACGCGGCCGAGGAGATCATCCGCGCCGCCGACTGCGTGATGGTCGCGCGCGGCGACCTGGGCATCGAGCTGCCGATCGCCGATGTGCCCATGGTGCAGAAGCAGCTCCTGCGCGTGGCGGGGCGGCTGGCGCGTCCCTCGATCACCGCCACCCAGATGCTCGACTCGATGGTCCACTCGACCCGTCCGACGCGCGCCGAGGTCGCCGATGTCGCCAACGCGATTCTCGACGGCACCGACGCCGTGATGCTCTCGCAGGAGACCGCGGTGGGGGCATACCCGGTCGAGGCGGTGGCGATGATGGCCTCGATCGCGGAGCGGACCGAGCATGCGCTTCCCCATCGCGACTGGAACGAGGTGCGGGTGCGACGCGACGCGCGCGACCCCGCCTACACGGTGGCCTACATGGCCTGTGCAGCCGCCCGCGACCTGCACCTGGCGGCGCTGGTCGTGCCGACGCTTTCGGGCCGCTCCGCGCGGCTCGTCTCCGCCCACCGTCCCCAGGTGCCGATCTACGCGCTCTCGCCCGGTCGCGAGACGGTCCGCCGCTGCGGGTTGATGTGGGGCGTGCAGGCGGGGTCGATGCGGCGCCACGAGGTCACCGAGGCCCTGATCGCCGACGCCGCCAACCGCGTGGTCGAGCTCGGCTGGGTCAAGCCGGGCGCGCGGATCGGTGTCACGGCGGGACTGCCCAGCGGCCGCCCGGGGACGACGTCGCTGATCCAGATTCAGCGGGTGTAGTGGTTTTGATGTCCCTGGGCTTTCGACCTTCGAAAGCCCAGGGACATGGACCACCGTTTTGGGCTCGACGCGGTCGGGTACGCGAAGTCCATGCTGACGCTCACACCCGAGGCGACCAAGGCGATCGAGCGCATCCTCACCGCTCCCGGCGTGGCGGAGGGCGCGGGCATGCGCATCATTGCCGTTGACCCCACTGAAGGCGAGGTCTCGAGCGAGCTGCAGGTGGAGGTGGCCGAGGGGCCCACGGAGGGGGACGAGGTGATCGAGGACGCGGGCGCGCGCCTGTTCGTCGAGGACAGCCTGTGCGGCTATCTCGCCGACAAGGTGCTCGACGCCGAGACGGTCGAGGACCGGGTCCGCTTCTCGCTCGCCGGACAGGCCGCCTAGATCACGAGATCGGCGGCCGGCGATCGGCCCAGGGGGCGGAGCGCTCGAGCTGCGCGGCGAGCGCGTACAGCGTCCCCTCGGCGCCCGGCCGGCCCACCAGCGCTACCGACAGGGGCAGCCCGTCGGCGCCGAAGCCGGCGGGGATCGTCACCGCCGGCTGCCCCGTCAGGTTGAAGACCGGCGTCCAGGGCGTGAAGCGACCGGCGCGGTCGAACGCGACCGCGGCGGATTTCCCAAGGGCCCCCTCGGCCGCGATCGCGGTCGACGCGAGACCGGGGGTGAGGAGTACGTCGAAGCGCTCCCACAGCCGCAGGATGCGCCCGGCAGTCCGATACCGCTTGACGAGCAGATTGTCGCAGCGCCGCTCTCCCACGAGCAGCCGCCCGGCCGCGGCCATTCCCCGCGTGGCCGGCTCGAGCAGGCTGGGGTCGGGCACCGTGAGCGAATCCTCGTAGATCCCGCGCACCCACATCTGGGCGAAGTCCAACATCGTCAGACCGTAGTCGGGGTCATGCTCGTCCACCTCGTGCCCCAGCTCGGCGAGTCCGTCGCGCGCCCATCCCCACGCCTGGCGCTGGTCCGAGGAGAGCTTCGTCAGCACTCCGAACGGCACCTTGCGCGAGGCAGCGATGCGCAGGCACCCGGGCTCCCTGGCGGCGGCCTCGGTGAAGGTCTCCTCCCGGGGGCGCGCGAGCACATCGAGCAGCAGCGCGCTGTCGAAAACAGTGCGCGCAAGCGCGCCGATCGTGGACAGGCCCACCCAACCGCCGCCGGGCACGCGACCGCGAGTGGGCTTCATCCCGACCAGCCCGCAGCAGGCAGCCGGGATCCTGATCGAGCCGCCGCCGTCCGAAGCCGTGGCGGCCGCCGCCATGCCGGACGCGACCGCCGCTGCAGACCCGCCGGACGAGCCGCCCGTGGTGCGCGCCGGATCCCATGGGTTGCGGGTGACGCCGTTTGCCAGGGTCGCGGTCCACGGCCAGATCATCAGCTCCGGCACGTTCGTGATGCCCAGCGGGATCGCGCCCGCCTCGCGTAGCCGCCGGAGGGGCTCTGCATCGTGCGCTTTCGGCGGGCCATAGCTGCGAGACCCCCGCGTCGTCACCTGGCCCGCGGCCCCCAGATCGTCCTTGACCGCGATCGGCACGCCGGCGAGCGGCCCGGCGAGATTCTCGAGCGCGTCCGCCGCCGCGAGTGCCTCCTCGGCCATCACCACGCGGAATGCGTTCAGGCGCGGATCGAGCCGTTCGATGCGCTCCAGAAAGTGCTCCACCAGCTCGCGCGGGGCCACCTCGCGTGAGCGCACCAGCGCCGCTAGTGCTGCGGGGCCGGCGAACGCAAGCTGCTCCTTATCGCCGGTCGCGGCTTGCTCCGTCGCGCTCATCCGTGGGCCCGGCGGGTCGCGGTCGTGCGGCCGTAGAACTCCGCCTCCTCGCGCCCCAGCTCGGTGGCGGGCTCATCGCCGTAGAACCACTCGCGTGCGATGCGGTGGAAGTTGCCGCGCGCGTGGAGCTGCGCGATCACGGCGAGGGTTAGCACCTCCATCCGTCGGCCGAAGATGTGATCGGGCGGCGCGTTCTCGTGCCGCAGCTGCCCGAAGTATTCCGAGCGAGGATCGCCCATGTCGATCAGCACGCGCGTGGCCCACTCGGGCGTCAACTCGATGTAGGCGTCCTCCGTGTACCAGGAGGTCGCGGCGCGGAAGTGCTCGAGCACTCGCTCGGGATCGAACTTCTCCGGCTCGGGGAAGAAGTGGGTCTCGGTGCCGATCCGCATGATCGTGTCGGTGTCGCCCTCGATCACCGCACGCGCCACCGCGATCTCACGCTCGACCGTGCCCGGCGGCATGCGCTTGAACAGGCCGAAGTCAAGGAAGGCCATGCCCCCGCCCTCCAGCAGCATCGAGTTGCCCGGATGAGGGTCGCCCGAGAACTGGCGATGGCGGTACAGGCAGCCGAAGTAGAAGCGGAACAGGATCTCGCCGATGCGGTCACGCTGCTCCTGGGGGAGCGCCTTCAGCTTTTCGAAGCCGATGCCCTGGACGTACTCGGAGACCATCACCTTCTCGCGCGAGAGCGAGGTGATCACGTCGGGCACGACGATGAAGGGGTGCCCGCGAAAGATGCGGGCCAGGGAGCGCTGATTCTGGGCCTCGAGCTCGTAGTCGAGCTCGTCCTCGATGCGGTCGCGAATCTCCTCGCCGATCGCCTTGGGGTCCATCCCCGGCGCGATTCGCTTTGCCAGTCGCAGGATCATGCCCAGGTTCTGCATGTCGGCCCGCACGGCCGCCGCCACGCCGGGGTACTGGACCTTCACGGCGACCCGGCGTCCGTCGGCAAGAACCGCCCGGTATACCTGCCCGATCGAGGCCGCGGCGATCGGCTCGCGATCGAACTCCTGGAAGACCTCCTCGAGTGAATCCTCGAGCTCCTCCTCGATCACCTTGCGCATCTCCTTGAAGGTGACGGTGGGGGCGGCGTCGCGCAGCGCCCCAAGCTTGCGCTGAAACTCGTCGCGGTGCTCCGGCGGGACCAGACCCATGTCCAGGAACGACATGACCTGTCCGACCTTCATCGCGGCGCCCTTCATCGTGCCGAGCGCGGCCACGATCTGCTCGGCGGCTTCGATCTGGCGGCGCTCGAGCGCGGCCTCCTTGCCTTCCCGGGTGCGGCCGACGTTGGCCGCCATGGTCCCGGCCTGGCGCATGGCCTGGGAGGCCGCGAGCCCACCTATTTTGGCCGTGCGCCCCACGCGCGAGGTGGGGATCCGGTCCCTAGCCACTGCCGGCGCTGCCCTCGCGTTCAACCCGGGAGCCCGGCACGATGTCGTCGGCTCCATCCTCCCACCGCACCCAGGCCTTGGTGCCCCCGTCGTAGTCGCGGGCCATCAGGATCAAGGTGGCGGGATGGCCGAGTGCCAGACATGGCTCGGTGCCCTCCGCGTCGACGCCGCGCCAAATGCGCACAAACGGGTTGTTGGCCAGCTCGTCCGCGACTGTGGTGGGATCCGTGTGTCCGGGGTGAATGCGCGTGCTCGGCGGGAGGGCGAGCAGCGTCTCCATGATCGAGTGCTTGAGGTCGGCGTAGGTGGTGTGGCCAGGCGCGCGCACGCCGCCGACCGAGCCCTTGAACAGCGTGTCACCGGTGAACACGTCGGTGCCGTTGATGAGCAGGGACACCATCCCGGCGGTGTGGCCGGGAGTGTGCAACGGCTCGATGTGCAGCGCACCGCACTCGATCGGCGTGCCGGGCTCGAGGTCGCCGGTCGCGGCTGGGACGTCGCCCCGCTCGAGCGGATGGATCAGCACGGGTGTCTCGGAATGGAGGTTGAGCACGCGTACGAGCTCGGCGATGTGGTCGTGGTGATGATGGGTAAGGAGGATGTGGGTGAGCTCGAAGCGCATGCGCCGCAGCACGTCGAGCAACGGTTCGACGGGCCCGCCGGCATCGATCATCGCCGCTTGGGACCCCTGCTCGTCCGCCACGAGGTACGTGTTCGATTGATACTCGTCGTTCATCGAACGTTCGACGATCACATCTTGGAGCGTACCGAGCCGCCGTCAGCCTTTAACCTAGAGCGATGGGCCTCGTGCACACGTGCTACCGGATCCTCGAGATCGACCGTTCCGTGGACTTCTACCGGGCGCTCGGCTTCGAGGAACAGCGGCGGCTACCGATCAGGGACGAAGCCGTCAACGTGTTCATGGGCCTGCCCGACGACGGGGAGGCGCGCCTCGAGCTCACCTACAACGTGGGTCGCGAAGAGCCCTACGAGCTCGGAAACGGCTACGGCCACATCGCGATCACGGTCCCCGACCTCGACGGCGCCCTGGAGCGCCTGGCGAAGCAGGGGATCGAACCGGAACGGCCGCCCTACACGGTCCGGGAGGGGGGCTCGCGGCTGACGTTCGTGAGAGACCCGGATGGCTATCGCATCGAGCTGATCGAACGGGCCTGATGTCGGCACCGAGCAAACTCGCCTATCTGCTCGAGCGCCTTGCCCAGGGAGTGGCGGCTCACGACCGCGAGAACCCCACCCACCACACCTGGGGGATCGGGATGGCGTACTTCGACATCGAGCGGCTCGGTCTGGAGGAAGGCGAGGAGATCTTGCCCGGCATCCTGCTCCAGGCCGACGGCGGAGTCACGGGACAGTTCCGCGTCCTCTGCGACGGCCAGCACGACGGCGCCACGGAGGAGGAGGAAGAAGAAGTCGAGGCGGTCAGCTCGCAGGAGGTGGAGGTCCCCACGCCGCTCGCGCCGCCGCCGCTGAGGCCGCCCGTCTAGCTCCCCGAGGGCCGCTGCTCTAGCTCCGGCGGCCCACGGCCGCGCGGTCTTCTACCTGCGCGGTCAGATCTTCGATCGTCGGGCAACGGACGCCGTGGGCAGCCGCGGCCCGCAGCACCGAGCGTGGGATCGCGAGCTCCGGGGGCCGGCCAGCGGCGAGGTCGCGCTGCATCGAGGAGGAGAGCGCGGGGTGTGCGGCCTCGAGCTCGGCCAGCGTCTGCTCTGGATCCACGCGAGCACCGTCCGCGTTGGCGACCAGGGCGGCTTCGGCAACGGCCGCCTGGAGCCGCCTGTGCAGCTCGGGGTCGGCGCGGATGGCCCCGATCGGACGCTCGCTGGCGCTCGTCATCAGCGCCAGCGGACAAAGCCGCACCAGCTTCGACCACAGGACCTGGGCTTCGCTCGGGCCGACCTCGACGGGGACCTCGGCTCGCTCGAGCGTCTCCGCCAGCCGCGCGACCAGCGGCTGGAGGTGAGGATCGTCGGACGCCAGCTCGACGCGGAAAGTGGGGCTCGTCTGCACCACCCTGCCGGTCTCAGGCCGGTCGGCCTCGATGCGGATCGTGCCCGCGGCCACGCGGTGGGGGCCGAAGCGCTCGCGCAGGGCGGTCATGTGGTCGAGCCCGTTGAGCACGGGTACGACCAGCCGCGGTTGCGCCTGGATGCGGTCCAGCGCCTCCGCCAGCGTGGTCGCCTTGGTGGCGACGATCAGGAAGGTCACTTGCGCGCGGAGAGCGGGGCTCGCGGCGGGGCGCGCCGTGAAGCTGCCCAGACGCACGCTCTCGACCGTGATGCCCAGTTCGGCGATCGCAGCGGCGGTCTGCTCGCGGGCCACGACCGTGACGTCCTCGCCCGCGCGCGCGAGCGCCGCGGCGACGAAGCCGCCCACTCCCCCGGGGCCTAGGACGGCGATCGATTCCTCAGCTGCCGGCACGGGCCAAGCCTGGCAGATAGGGTCATCGGCGACCGTGACCTACTCGATCGTCGCGCGCGACCACACCACGGGCGAATTCGGCGTCGCCGTGCAGTCGCACTGGTTCTCAGTAGGACCCCTGGTTCCGTGGGCACAGGCCGGGGTGGGCGCGATTGCCACGCAGGCGAACGCCGAGGTCTCCTACGGCCCGCGAGGCCTCGAGTTGCTGGGGGCCGGCGTGCCCGCTGCCGACGCCCTCGCGCAGCTCGTCGCCGCCGACGAGGCGGCGGTCACGCGCCAGGTGGCGATTGTCGGCGCCGACGGCGGCGTGGCCGCACACACCGGGTCCGGCTGCGTTCCCTTCGCGGGGCACCTCACCGGCGAGGGCGTCTCCTGCCAGGGCAACCTGCTTGCCTCGGCGGCAGTGTGGCCGGCCATGCGCGAGGCCTTCTCCAGCGCCAGCGGGCCGCTTGCGCGCCGATTGCTCGCGGCGCTCGAGGCGGGTGAGCTGGCAGGGGGCGACGCGCGCGGGCGCCAGTCGGCCGCACTGCTGATCGTGGGCGCTTCGGGTGAGCCATGGGCAGCGCTCGTCTCGCTGCGGGTGGAGGATCATGCCGCTCCCCTCTCCGAGCTGAGGCGCCTGCTCGACCTCCACGACGCGTACGAGCTCGCCGACAACGCCGAGCGCCTGGTGGCCGAAGGACGTCACGGGGAGGCGGCAGCGCTCTATGAGCGCGCCAGCGCGCTCGCGCCCGAAAGCCACGAGCTGAGCTTCTGGGCAGGGCTGGGCATCGCTCAATCGGGCGACATTGAAGGAGCGCTGGCGCGAGTGCGCGCGGCGATCGCGGTCCATCCTGCGTGGCGCGAGATCCTGGGTCGCCTGCCGGAGGAGATGGCGCCGGCCGCGGCGGCCGTGCGCGAGCGCCTCTAGGCCCGGCGCTGTCTGCCGCTACGGTGTTGCCCATGGCGGTGCTGCCCGGCCTTCTCGCTCGCGGTCCCTGGGCGCCGTCGCAGGTCAGCGCCACCTGGCGCGACGATCCCTACGAGCCCGACGCGACCGCCGTCGAGGCGGCGGACCTCGAGCTGGCGGCGCTACGCGACCGCGGCTCGCCATCCTACGACGGGCTAGCGGCGCGGCTGGTGGACTTTCGCTCTGCCGCGGATGGGCTAGCGCTCGAGCTGCAGCCTGCCCGCTGGGCATTGCGGCTCGTGCCGGCCCACGCCGCGCAGAGCCTCTCGATCCTGTGCGTGGTGAGGGCCGCGGACGGACGCTGGCTTGCGGGCCGCAGGGCTTCGTGGCTGGCCTCCTGGGCAGGTCGCTGGGCGCTGGGCGCCGGCGGCTCGGTCGAGGTAGGGGAGAATCCGGTGGAGACGATGGTGCGGGAGCTCCAGGAGGAGTGGTCCGTGACTCCCAGCCGGCTGACGGCAGAGGCCCTCGTCCGGCTCCCCAGCCAGGTCGTGCTGCTGATCGGCATGGCCTGGCTCGAGGACGGCGCGAGCGTCGTTCCCGACCCCGAGCACGACGAGTTCGCCTGGTGGCCCCGCGAGCTCGAGCGCTGGCCCGTCCAAGGCGACGAGCCGCTGCGGCGCATGGGCGCGCTCCTGGCGAAGGCATGATGCACCGGGCCGCGCGGGCGATCACCTTTCGGCGGCTGGAGGTCGCCTCGATCATCCATTCCCTGGTGTTCCTGGCGCTGCTGGTCTGCGCCTTCGCCCTGAGCAATCCCGAACCCGAGACGTTCATTCTCGGCTTGACCCACGGACTGATGTGGATCGGGATGTCGTTGATCTGCATCCTCGCCGCGCGGATGCGGGTGATCCCCTTCTGGCTGGCGGTGACGATCGCGGTGCTGGGCGGCCTCGGGCCCTTCCTCGGGTCGATCGGCTTTCTCGTGATCGAGCGGCGGCGCGCCCACGGCGAGGCGGAATCGGCGCACCTGACCGCCCATTAAGCCCTGCCATCACCCGCTAAAGTCGAACCTGGCTGCATGGCGACAGAAGCGGGCACGGTTCAAGTTGTGATGCCGGCGATGGGAGACTCCGTCGCCGAAGGCACGGTCCTCGAATGGCACAAGCGGGAGGGCGATTCCGTCGATGCCGATGAGACGATCGTCGAGATCTCGACCGACAAAGTCGATGCCGAGGTTCCCGCGCCGATTGCCGGCCAGATAACCAAGATCCTCGCGCCCGAAGGAGAGACGGTCACGGTGGGGGCTCCCCTGGCCGAGATCTCGCCGGGCAGCAACGGTGGGGCGCCGCGGGCGCCTCAGGGCGGCAACGGGGCCGCCCCCGAGGCCGACTCGCACGAGGACACCGAGGAGCCGCAGACCGCGACCCAAACGGAGGAGCCGCAGACGGAGCCGAACGGAGGAGCCGCAGACCGCGACCCAAACGGAGGAGCCGCAGGCGGAGGCCGAAACGGAGGAGCCGCAGGCCTCCGACGGCGCACCCCAGTCGCCGAGCGCGGAGAGCGCGACGGTCGACATCGTCACCCCCACGGGCGGGGAATCGGTGACCGAAGGATCGATCCTCGAGTGGACCGTGAAGGTCGGCGACCAGGTCAAGCGGGATGACACAGTCGTCGTGATCTCGACCGACAAGGTCGACATGGAGCTCCCCGCCCCCGCCACGGGCACGATCAGCGAGGTCCTGTTTGAGGAGGGCGAGACCGTCAGCGTCGGGCAGGTGATCGCGCGCATGAGCACGGGCGCGCCGGCGCACCAATCGTCTCCCGAGGCGACCGAGGCGACCGAGCAGTCCGAAACACCGGAGGCGACCGAGCAGTCCGAAACACCGGAGGCGCCCGACCAGGATGAACCCAAGCCTGAGGCAGAGGAACTCGACGCCGGCAGCGCCTCCCCGGTCGCGCGCCGCATCGCCGCCCAGCAGGGGGTCGATCTCTCCAAAGTCGAAGGCAGCGCCCGCGGAGGGCGCATCACCAAGGCCGACGTGCTCGCCGCCGCGGGCAACGGGGACGCGCCGGCCGCGGCCGTCCCTGCCGGCGCGCAGCCGCTCCGCGGGGGCGCCGCGGCGCTCGCCCGCTACATGGAGGAGAGCCTTTCGGTCCCCACCGCCACCTCGTTCAGGACCTTTCCGGTGACGGTGCTCGCCCAACGGCGCGCCCAGCTCAAGGACGCGGGCCAGCGGGTCTCCTACACCCACGTGATCGCTTACGCGATCGCGCGCGCCGCCACCGACGACATGCCCGCGATGGCAACCCACTTCGCTGAGCTCGAGGGCAAGCCCCACCGTGTCGACGACGACGCCTGCAACCTAGGCCTCGCGGTCGATGTGGAGAAGAAGGACGGCTCGCGCACGCTCATGGTGCCGGTCATCCGCGATGCCGGGCGGATGCCATTCGATGAGTTTCTGACCGCCTACAACGCGCTGGTGGAAAAGGCCCGCACCAACACGCTCACCGCCGACGAGCTCCACGGCGGCAACCTGACGCTCACCAATCCCGGCGGCATCGGGACTGTCGCCTCCATACCGCGGCTGATGGCCGGCCAGGGGACGATCGTGGCCACCGGGGCGATCGGCTATCCGCCGGGGCTCGAGCACGTGGGCGCCCAGATCGGCGCCGAGCAGGTCATGACGATGACCTCGACCTACGACCACCGAATCATCCAGGGCGCGGAGTCGGGCCGCTTCCTCGAGCGGATCGAGCGCTACCTCCAGGGCGAGGATCGCTTCTACGAGCGCATCTTCGAGGCTCTCGGCGCGGAGCTGCCCGCGCTGGCCCCCGGCCCCGAGGCCACGGCGGCGGCCCCGGCTCCATCCGCCCCGGCTCCGTCCGCGGCCCTGGAGCCGTCGACCTCGCCCCGCCCTCCGGCGCCGGGCTTTGCTCGCGTTCCCGAGCCCGGGGCGGACGGCCGCCCGGCCGCGCCGGGCCAGCTGCCCGACGAGGAGATGCTGCAGGCCGTGCAGGCGGCGGTCTCGCTGCTCAAGGCCCACCGCACGCACGGCCATCTCGCCGCCAGGCTCGACCCGCTCGGCCGCGAGCCCGCCAGCGACCCGGCGCTGGACCCCGAGCCGCTGGGGCTCACCCCCGAGATCATGGCGCGGATTCCCGCCCACATCCTGCGCCTGTACGTGTCCGGCGAAACGCTCGCCGAGGCGCTTCCGCACCTGCGCGAGACCTACTGCGGTCCGATCGCCTATGAGATCGAGCACCTCGCCTCACACGAGCAGCGCCTGTGGCTGCGGGAGAAGATCGAAGGCGGCGTCTTCCGCAAGCCCTTGAGCGCGGAGGAGCAGAAGTGGCTGCTGCGGCGGCTGACCGAGGTGGACGCGCTCGAGCGCTTCATGCACAAGGCCTATCTGGGCCAGAAGCAGTTCTCGATCGAGGGGCTGGACATGACCGTGCCCATGCTCGACGAGCTGATCAAGCTGGCCTCCGGCAACTCCGCACGCGAGATCGTGATCGGCATGGCCCACCGCGGCCGCCTCAACGTCCTCGCCCACAACCTGGGCCGGCCATACGGCTCGATCTTCGCCGAGTTCGAGGGCACCTCCACGCTCGCGCCGATCACATCGCTGCCGCACGGCGGCACCGGCGATGTCAAGTACCACCACGGCGCCCAGGGCTCCTACCAGTTGCCGAGCGGCGAGTCGATCACGGTGCGCCTGGAGTCGAACCCCAGCCACCTCGAGTTCGTCGATCCGGTGGTCGTCGGCGCCACGCGCGCCGCCCAGACCACCCGACAGGGCGCTCACGCCCAGCAGAACGTCGACGCGGCGGTGCCCATCATCCTCCACGGTGACGCGGCCTTCCCCGCTCAGGGCGTGGTCGCCGAGACGCTCAACCTCCAGGCCCTTGACGGCTATACGGTCGGCGGCACCGTCCACATAATCCAGAACAACCAGGTCGGGTTCACGACCGACTCGGATGACGCTCGCTCCACGACCTGGGCCTCGGACCTCGCCAAGGGCTTCGATGTCCCCATCATCCACGTCAACTCCGATGACGTGGAGGCTTGCATCTCGGCGGTGCGCCTCGCCTTCGCCTTCCGCCAGCGGTTCGGCCACGACGTCCTCATCGACCTGATCGGGTACCGCCGCTTCGGGCACAACGAGGCCGACGAGCCCGCCTACACGCAGCCGGAGATGTACCAGGCGATCAAGCGCCATCCCTCGGTGCGCGAGCTGTTTGCCCGGCAGCTGATCGAACAGGGAGTGGTCTCGGAGGAGGAGTCGACCGAGATGACCGACGGCGTGTGGTCCGTTCTGAGCGAAGCCCACGAAAAGATCAAGGCTCAGATCGAGCGGGCCAAGGAGATCGACCACGGCACCGGCGAGTACCAGCTCGATCGCAGCGCCTCGCCCGAGGTCTCGACCGCCATCCCGGCCGATCGCCTGCGGGTGCTGGGCGAAGAGCTCGTCTCCGTGCCGGACGGATTCACCGTGCATCCCAAGCTCGTCAAGCAGCTTGAGCTGCGGCGCGAGGCGCTCTCGCAGCCGGCCGCCCAGGACGGTGGCCCTGGCGTCAACTGGGCTCAGGCCGAGGCGCTCGCGTTCGGGTCGCTGCTGACCGAGGGCATCCCCATCCGGCTGACCGGGCAGGACACCGAGCGCGGGACCTTCAGCCAGCGGCATCTCGTCCTGCACGACGCCAAGACGGGGCAGGAGTACTACGCGATGCAGCACCTGCCCGGGGCCAAGGCGCCGATGGAGCTGCACAACTCGCCCCTGTCGGAGATGGCCTGCCTGGGATTCGAGTACGGCTACTCCCAGGAGGCGCCGGAGACGCTCGTCTTGTGGGAGGCCCAGTTCGGCGATTTCGCCAACGCCGCGCAGGTGATCATCGATCAGTTCATCACCTCCGGCCTGGCCAAGTGGGGCCAGACATCGCGTCTCACGCTGCTGCTGCCGCATGGATACGAGGGGTCCGGCCCGGAGCACTCCTCGGCACGGCTGGAGCGGTTCCTCCAGCTCGCCGCGGAAGGCAACATCCGCGTCGCGAACCCGACCACGCCCGCGCAGTACTTCCACCTGCTCCGCCGCCAGGCGCGGATCGCCAAGCAGCGACCGCTGGTGGTGATGACGCCCAAGAGCCTGCTGCGTCTGCGTCAGGCGACCAGCCCTGTGCGCGAGCTCTCGGACGGCCGCTTCGAGCCAGTCCTCGCCGAGCCCGGGGTCGACCCCGACCGCGTGACCCGGCTGCTGCTCTGCAGCGGGAAGATCTATTACGACCTGCTCGGCGCCGACGCACGCCGCGACCTACCGGGTCTCGCGGTGGGACGGGTCGAGTTGCTGTATCCGTTCCCGCAGGCGGAGATCTTGAGGCTCATCGCGACCTATCCCCGGCTGCACGAAGTTGTCTGGGTTCAGGAGGAGCCGCGCAACATGGGCGCCCGTGCCTTCATGTCCCCCCGGCTGCTCCAGACCCTGCCCGCTCACCTGCGCTTCGGCTACGTGGGCCGGCCGGAGCGGGCGGCCTCGGGCGAGGGCTATCCGATCGCCCACGCCGAGGAGCAGCATCGGATCGTGATGACCGCGCTCGACCTCTCCTGCCCCGTCTCGCAGTACCCCCGCGAGCAGCCGGGCGAGCGGTAGGGCTGGGGCGAAGCAGCCACGGAAGCGAAGTGGCCACGGTCGCCTTCTTCCCCGAAGGTGCCTACGGCCCCACCAACAACTGCGCCGGCATCGGCGCCGTGCTCCGCGAGCGGGGCCACCGGGTCGTCTTCATCGTGGAGGAGTCCTTCGCGGGCACGCTCGAGGAACGCGGCTTCGAGGAGCGGCTGGTGGCACTGGGACCGCCCCCGGGCGAGGAGCAGGCGCCGGGCCAGTTCTGGAAGGACTTCGTGCGGGACACCGCGCCGGTCTTCCGGAAGCCCACGCTCGAGCAGCTAGAGCTGTTCATCGCGCCGACCTTCAAGGCCCTGGCCGATGGCGCCCGCTACGCGGACGAGCGCCTGCGCGAGATCCTCGACGAGCTGCAACCCGACGCTGTCGTAGAGGACAACGTCGTCTTCTTCCCGGCTCTCGCCGCCAGCGGCAAGCCGTGGGTGAGGATCGTCTCCTGCAACCCCGCCGAGCTGAAGGACGAGCGGGTGCCGCCGACGTTCTCCGGCTATCCGACCGGGGAGCGCGCCGGCTGGCGGGAGTACACCCAGGAATACGAGCGCGTGATCGGCCCGCTCGCGGCCGAGCACGACGAGTTCTGCCGCGCGCGCGGCGCGCCGCCGCTCGAAGAGCTCGAGCTGATGGCCACCTCGCCCTGGCTGAACCTCTACCTGTACCCACGCGAGCTCGACTACGCGCGCGCCGCTGCGCCGCCGGGGCGCTGGGTCGCGCTCGAGTCCTGCGTCCGCGATCAGCAGGAGCCCTGGTCGGCGCCCGAGGGGGACGGCCCACTCGTCTACCTGAGCCTGGGGTCGCTCGGCTCCGCCGACGTGGAGCTGATGCAAGGCCTGATCGACACGCTGGCGGATGCGAACGACGTCCGCATCGTCGCCTCGCTCGGGCCGCAGCATGAGCTCTTGCGCGTGCCCGAGCACATGACCGGAGCCGAGTACCTTCCCCAGACCGCGATCCTGCCCCACGCGCAGGCGGTCATCACCCACGGCGGCAACAACACCGTTACCGAGTGCGTCCACTTCGGGGCTCCGATGCTGGTGCTGCCGATCTTTTGGGACCAGCACGACAACGCCCAGCGCGTGCACGAGTGTGCCTTCGGCGCTCGGCTCGACACCTATGCTCACGAGCCGGACGAGCTGATCGCGGCGCTCCACCGGCTGCTCTCGGACGACCCCCTGCGCGACCGATTGGCCGCGACCTCCAAGCGGCTGCGCTCCTCTCCGGGCACGGCCACGGCCGCCGACGCAATCGAACGCATAGCCACCGGCCACGACTCCCCCACGGAGATAACCTCTCCTCCATACTCAACAAAGATCCATCCGTCACAATCGGCCCGCTGAGCGTCGCGGGTGCGCTCGCGTTGCCGGTGCTGCGCCGCGCGCTGCCGGAGGTGCTGGCGGGTGAGCACAACCTCGGTCGCGCAGTCCGCTGGGTCCACGTGGTCGACGTTCCCGAGCCCGACGAGCTCCTCCGTGGCGGCGAGCTCGTGCTCTCGACCGGGCTGGGGCCGGGCCACGATCTGCTCGCGCAGAAGCGCTTCATCCGCAGCCTCGCCGAACAGCGCGCGGCCGGACTGGTGATCGAGGTGGGCTACACGTACAAGCACGAGCTTCCGCGGGGGCTGGTGGCGGAGGCCGAGGCCGCGGAGCTGCCGCTGATCGTCACCCACCGGCCCACGCGCTTCGTCGACATCACCGAGGCGATTCACGGCGCGCTCGTCGATCGCCGTCTGGCCATGTTGCGCCGCGCCCAAGAGGCGGGCGACAGGATGACCTCGGTCGTGCTCGAGCGCGGTGATCTGGGGACGCTGCTGGCCGAGCTCGCGCGCTCGCTCGAGAACCCGGTCGCGCTCGAGAACATCGCCGGACAGCTGGTCGGCTTCGCCGCCTTCCAGGCCGCCGAGCGTGAGCTGCTCGAGGCCCACATGGAATATCTGCGCGCGCGGGCACCGGGCCAGCTCGAGGGACCGGGCTGGCTGGCAGTAGAGATCAGCTCGGGAGGGCGGCCGTGGGGCCAGGTGACCGCACTCGAGATCGATTCTCCGCTCCTGCCAGAAGACGGCATGGTGCTCGAGCGGGGGGCGCAGGCGCTCGAGCTCGCGCTGCTTCACGAGCAGCACGATGAGCAGCTTCGAGCCCGAGCCAGGGGCAGCTTCCTCGCCCAGGTGATGCATGGCAGGCTGCAGGAGGCGGACGCTGCGCGCCGGGCGGTGGCGCTCGACTTCCATCCCGGGAACAGGCACCTGCTGGCCGGCGCGCTCGGCTGGCGCTCGGAGCGGTGGGCAAACGTTGCCGACACGCCCGAGGATGCCTGGGCGGCCATGATGCCCGCCCTGCGCAGCGGCGCGAGCGACGGCCGGCCGGCGCTGCTGGGGCTCGACGGCGGCACCCTGCTGCTGATCGTGGCGATCGCCGACGCGGCCCCCAGCGCCGACTTGCTCGGCTCGATCGCCGATGAGCTGCGGGCGCCGCTCAAAAAGCGCGATCTCACCGAGGCGGACGTCGCGATCGCCTTCGGCGGCAGCGAATCGTCCTGGACGGGCGTCGGCCGCAAGCTGGATCGCGCCGCCAATGCGGTCATGGCCGCCCGCGCAATGTCGCCGAGCCCATGGCGGGACGCTCGCCATGGCTCGCTGGTCGAGCTGCTCTACACGCTGCGGCGCTCGCCCGAGCTCCTGACCTTCGCCCGCGACCAGCTCGGGCCCCTGTTCGAGGAGCGCGACCAGCGCTCCCGGGAGCTGCTGCGCACGCTCGAGGCCTACCTGGCGAGCTCTGGGCGCAAGGCAGAGACCGCGCGCGCGCTGCATCTCACGCGCCAGTCGCTGTACCTGCGACTCGAGCGCCTGCAACGCGTGCTTGACGTCGACCTCGAGGACCCGGATGTGCTGCTCGCGCTGCACCTGGCGCTCAGGGCGCTGCGGGTGACGCAGTTACTCTCCCCGGACCAGCGCCTATGAGCCCAGACGCACACTTCGTCTGCGGGTTCCTGACAGACCGTAAAGCGTCGGCCACAAGTCGTGACGGAGCGCATCTGGCCGCGCTGTACACCGTCGACGACGATTTCGGGACACACCGATCATCGGGAGGATGAGAATGGAAGCGACCACGGTGGCGGCAACGGGGCCTGCGCCCGGCGAGCCTGATCTCAAACGCGGGGCGATCGGCTTCCTCTCGAACCTGGTCGTCGGGACCGCATCGGTTGCGCCCGCCTACTCGCTTGCGGCCACGCTCGGCTTCGTCGTCGCGGTCAAGGGCATCGGCAAGTTCTCGCCGGGGGTGATGATCGCTGCGTTCGTGCCCATGTTCCTGATCGCGCTCGCCTACCGGCACCTCAACAAGGCCGACCCCGACTGCGGCACGAGCTTCGCCTGGGTCACGCGCGCGATGGGGCCGCAGCTGGGGTGGCTCAACGGCTGGGTGATCTTCATCGCCGACGTGATCGTGATGGCCTCCCTGGCGGACATCGCAGCGGTATACACCTACCAGCTCTTCGGGTGGACCTACGGCGCGAACCACATCTGGATCGTGATCGCCGGTGCGGTCGCCTGGATCGTGCTGATGACCTGGATCTGCTGGCGCGGGATCGAACTCTCCGCTCGCATCCAGCAGGCGCTGCTCGGATACGAGGTCATCATGCTGATCATTTTCGCCGTGGTCGCGTTCATCAAGGTGGCCAATGGCACGCCGCCGCCCGCCTCGTTGCACGCGCACTCGACCCCCTTCAGCATCTCTTGGCTGAACCCGCTCGGCGGCGGCTTCGGTCCGATGATCGACGGCGTGCTGCTGGCCGTGTTCATCTACTGGGGCTGGGACAGCGGGGTCTCGATCAACGAGGAGACCCGCAACAGCCGCACGGCGCCGGGCGCCGCGGCGGTGATCTCGACGCTGCTGCTGCTCGTGATCTACGTGGTCGTCTCCGGCGGCGCGCAGTCCTACGCCGGTACCGGATTCCTGGTCAGTAACCCCAACGACGTGCTCACGCCGCTCGGCAAGGGCGTGCTCGGGTCGGTCGGCTACCGCTTCCTGATCGTGGCGATCCTCACCTCTGCCTCTGCATCCACCCAGACCACGATCCTGCCCACCGCGCGCACCACCCTGTCGATGGCCCGCTGGCGGGCCATCCCGGCAAAGATCGGGGAGATCCATCCGCGCTACCTGACGCCCACGGTCTCCACCCTGGGCATGGGGGCGATTTCGATCGTGTGGACGGTCGCGATCCTCGCGCTCAACCCGAATGGGAACGTGCTTGGTGACGCGATCACGGCGCTGGGCTTCCAGATCTGCTTTTACTACGGCTTCACCGGCTTCGCCTGCGTGGTCTACTTCCGCAAGCGGATCTTGAGCAACGTCAAGGACTTCTTCCTCGTCGGCGTGGCGCCGCTGGTGGGCGCCCTGATGCTGCTCGGCATCTTTATCAAGGCGTTCCACGACTACAGCCAGTCGGGCGTCAACTACTCGCCGCCGCTGCTCGGCATCCAGGTCCCGATCTGGATCGGCATCGGGGGGATCCTGCTGGGGATCGTCGTGATGTTGCTCACGTATCCGTTCCAGCGCCCCTTCTTCCGCCGAAGGCCCGAGGAACCCGGTCCCAACGGCTACGCTGTCGGCGGCACGATTACCCCCGAGGACGAGCCGCTGCCCGCGGCCACGAGCCCGTAGAGCTTGGCGGCGTCCTTCTGGCTTGAGCAGCTGGGCGCGCGCCCGGCGCGCCCCGCGCTCACGGGCTCCCACAACGCCGACGTGTGCATCATCGGCGCGGGCTTCACGGGGCTCTGGACGGCTTACGAGCTGCGCCGGGCCGACCCCGACCTGCGTGTGGTGGTGCTCGAGGCCGAGCACGCCGGCTTCGGCGCCTCGGGTCGCAACGGCGGCTGGGTGCTGGGCAAGGTGTCGGGAACCCCCCAGGCGTGGCGCAAGCGAGGCGGCCGCGACGCCCCGCGGGCGATGTCGCACGCGATCCAGGGCGCAGTGGCGGAGGTCGGCCGCGTCGTCGCGGAGGAGCGAATCGATTGCGATTGGCTCCAGGGCGGCTCGCTGACCGTTGCTCGCAACGAGCCCCAGCTCGCGCGTCTGCGCGCGGAGCTCGAGCGTGAGCGCGAATGGGCGGCCGCCGACGTGGCCTGGCGGCTGGTCGATCGCGCCGAGCTGCAGCGGCGCGTCGCCATCGAGGGCGGGATCGGCGCGCTCTACACCTCGCACTGCGCCCGGGTGCAGCCGGCCAAGCTCGCGGTGGGGCTCGCGCGGGCGGCCGAGGACAGAGGGGCGCTGATCTACGAGCGCAGCCCGGTCGTCGAGCTCGAGCGGGGCGCTGTGCGCACCGCGGCGGGGGAAGTGTCCTCCCCGTGCCTGGTCATCGCCACCGAGGGCTACACGGCCAATCTGCCCGGTCGCCACCGCGCGCTGCTGCCGCTCAACAGCGCGATGATCGTGACCGAGCCGCTGCCTGAGGAGCTGTGGCGGGCGCTCGGCTGGGCGGACGCGGAGACGCTGCTCGACGGCTCGCACCTCTACACCTACTCCCAGCGCACGGCCGATGGCCGCATCGCGATCGGGGGCCGGGGAGTGCCATACCGCTTCGGCTCACGGACCGACCGGGAGGGGGCCGTACCCGAGCGCACCGTCGATGAGCTGCGCGAGCGGCTCTGCTCGATGTTCCCCGCGGTGCGCGACGTCCCGGTGGCGCGCGCCTGGCACGGGGTGCTGGGCGTCTCGCGGGATTGGTGCCCCACGGTGACCTTCGATCCCACGAGCGGCGTGGGATCCGCCGGCGGCTACGCGGGCGAGGGGGTCGCGGCGAGCAACCTCGCGGGGCGCACGCTGCGCGATCTCATCCTGCGCCGCGACACCGAGCTGACGCGCCTGCCCTGGGTGGGCAGACCGCCGCACAAGTGGGAGCCCGAGCCGCTTCGCTTCCTCGGCGCGCGCGGCGTGTATCGCCTCTATCGAGAGGCCGACCGGCGCGAGGCCTCGAGCGGGCGGCGCTCGCGCATCGCCGCGTTCGCGAACGCGATCGCGGGACGGTGAGGGCGCCGGCGCCCCGGTGCGCTACGCCGCCGGCCGCAGCGCCTCGAGCTCGCGGCTCTCGGCCAGCTCCTCCAGGGCCCGGCGCTCCAGACGCCGCACCTCCTCGGCTGAGATGCCCAGCCGGCGGCCGGCCTCACGCAGCGGCGTGGGGGCGTCGCCGTCGATGCCGTAGCGGAGCCTGACCACCTCCCGCTCGCGCTCGGGCAGGCGCTCGAGCGCGTGGCGGACGGCGTCGTTGCGCAGCGAGATCTCCACCTCCTCATCGGGCGTACGCTCGCCCGACTCGAGTAGGGCGCCCAGCGGCGTCTCCTCTTCCTCGCCGACTGGCCGGTCGAGGCTGGTGACGACGCGCGCCGCCTGCCTCGCCTCCCGCACCTCCCGCACGCTCAGGCGGGCGGCCTCCGCAACTTCCTCGTCGGTCGGCTCGCGCCCGAGCCGAGCGGTGAGCTCGCGCTGGGCACGGTCGATGCGCCGCTCGCGCTGGCCGATGTGCACGGGGATCCTGATCGTGCGCGCCCGGTTCGCGATCCCGCGCTGGATCGCCTCGCGAATCCAGAAGGTGGCGTAGGTGGAGAACTTGTAGCCGCGGCGGTAGTCGAACTTCTCGGAGGCCCGGATCAGGCCCAGGATGCCCTCCTGGATCAGATCGAGCAGCGGCAGGTCGAGGCCCTGATACTTGCGCGCGTTGGCGATCACCAGTCGCAGGTTCGAATTCACGAGCTGCTCCTTGGCCTGCAGATCGCCGCGCTCGATGCGCTTCGCCAGGTCGACCTCCTGCTGGGCGGTCAACAGCGGGTGGCGGGCCACCTCGCGCAGGAACAGCGCCATCGCGTCCGTCGTCTGGGAGGCGAGCTCGCCGTTGGAATAGCTGGTCTCGCGCTCGGCGAGGCGGCCGCAGTCATCGTGCAGCTCGAAGCCGCGCGTCTCGAGCGTCTCCTGCACGGCCTGGGCCTCGTCGTCGTCCAGTTCTTGCTCCTGCACGACCTCGCTCAGCTCGGAGAGCTCTATGCAGTTGCCCTGACGCGTCTCCGCGCGCTGCAGGAGCTCGTCGACCGCCTCCTGTCCGGAGGGGCTCAGGGGGATCGGTTCTTGTTCTTGTTCGGTTGCCATGACGTAGACGTTACCCGTCCGCTGCGCCCGACGCGCAGAGTCTCCTAAGAAAGAGCATAGGCGCCCGTGTACGTTATCTGCATGCACGTGGCCGAGCTGTGGCGCTACCCGGTCAAGTCGCTTCAGGGCGAGCGCCTCGAGGCCGCGACCGTAGGGCTCGAGGGCTTCGAGGGTGACCGGCGTTTCGCGCTCTTTGACCGCGAGACCGGCTTCGGGTTGACCGCGCGGCGGGTGCCGGAGCTGCTGTTCGCGAGCGCCCGCCTGACGGACGGCGACGGGCTCGAGGTGACGCTCCCCGACGGCTCAAAGGCGACCGACGACGAGGCGCTGAGCAAATGGCTCGGGCGCAGCGTGGAGCTCAGAAGAGCCGACGACGATCGCGGGTCTCGGCGCTACGAGAACCCGCTCGATTTCGAACGCGAGCAGACCAGCCGCTGGGAGGCGTTCACCGGGGCGCCCGGCCCCTTTCACGATTCCCGCCGCACGCGCGTCTCGCTCGTCTCCACCGACACCCTGGGCTCGTGGGACCGGCGGCGGTTTCGCTCGAACGTGGTGCTCGAAGGCTCGGGCGAGGATCAGCTGGTCGGCTCGAGCGTGCGCCTGGGCGAGGTCACGCTGGCCGTCGGCAACTACATCGAGCGCTGTGTGATGGTCACCCGCCCGCAGCCGGACGGCATCGAGAACGACCTCGGCGTGCTGCGCACGATCGCGCGCGAGCGCCACAACCGGCTCGCGATCGGGGCGCTCGTGTCGGAGCCGGGCACGATCAACGTGGGCGACGCGCTAGTACGTCGCTGATACGGTCCGCGGCGATGACCCCGCTCTCGATCACCGATCTCGCGCGCACGGGAGTTCGCACCGCGCGGGCCTTCGGCACGCGCATCCCGGGCGCGGGCGCCGTCTTGGCCCGCTCGCTGGAGGATGCGGTGGGCGGACGCACGGTGATGATCACGGGCGCCTCCTCAGGCATCGGCAACGCCGCCGCCGCCCGGATCGGCGCCGCTGGCGGCGTCGTGTTGCTGGTGGCGCGGACCGAGCAGAAGCTGCGCGAGACCGCCGCCCAGATCCAGCGCCGCGGCGGCACCGCCTACCCCTACCCCTGCGACCTCACCGACCCGGAGGACATCGACCGCATGGCCGCGGAGGTGCTCGAGGCGCACGGCAGCGTGGACGTGCTGGTCAACAACGCCGGCAAGTCGATCCGCCGCTCGATCAGCCATTCGTACGACCGCTTCCACGACTTCCAGCGGACGATGAACCTCAACTACTTCGGGCCGGTCAAGCTGATCCTCGATCTGCTGCCCGTGATGCGCGAACGGGGCTCGGGCCACATCGTGAACATCTCCACGATCGGCATCCAGACGAACGTGCCGCGCTACGCGGCCTACGTCGCCTCCAAGGCTGCGCTGGACGCCTTCTCGCGCTCGGTGGCGGCCGAAGTGCTCGACGACGGGGTCCACTTCACGACCATCTACATGCCGCTCGTGCGCACCCCGATGATCGCGCCGAGCAAGGTGTACGACCGCTTTCCGACGCTCTCGCCGGACGAGGCCGCGGAGCTGATCACGGAGGCGATCCGCAAGCGTCCCAAGCGCGTCGCCACGCCGGTCGGCAACCTCAGCCAGCTGAACTACGCGCTGGTTCCCGGGGTCCAGGACATGGTGGTCAACCGCGCCTACAAGCTGTTCCCCGAGGGTGACTCGGGCAAGCGCCAGACCGCTGAGCAGAAGGCCTTCATCCAGGCCACGCGCGGCGTGCACTGGTAGCGCGGCCGCGCGCGGCGTGCACTGGTAGCGCGGCCGCGCGCGGCGTGCACTGGTGGCGCGGGCCGGGGCTCGATCAGGCCTGCGTCGAGGCTGCGTCGTGCAGCAGCCGCCCGACGGTGACCGCCCGGAGGTGCTCGTTGCGCAGCTCCGACTCGATCCGCGCCAAGATCGGCGTCAACTGTGCGGGAGTGTGGACAATCACCTCGACCACTTCCCCGCGGCGAAGCAATCCCGGCGCGTCGCTCAGATCGTCGACCCGCACCGCCCCGGCGATGAGCCGGCCGCCCGCGCCGTGCGCCACGAGCCACTGCCCCAGGTTCGGCCCGCTGGAGGAATAGAGAAAGTGGCGGCCGGTGCTGCCCATCTCCTTGAGCCAGCGGTGCAGCTGCCCGCGGACCCCCATCCAGCGCACCAGACCGCCACCGGGCAGCCGCGGGACGGCCTGATCGCCGAGGCGCAAGAAGCCGCGCTCCCCCGCCGCAGGCGGTCGGGTGAGGGCGAAGGAAACCCGTACATGGCGCGCGGCCAGCTCGTGCGCGAGGGGCTGCACGTCGGCGTTCGGGGAGTCGATCAGCAGGCCGATCTCAGGCACCCGCGTCTCGACCGCCGTGGTGGGCCGCATGTGGATGAAATGGGACACCAGCGAGTAGGCGGCACCGGCGCTCAGACCCCACAGGGCCACCGCCGTCAGGGTGGCGGTCGCGGTCGCCGCCCACGCTGTGCGCACGCGCCAGCGCGGGACCGTGCGCGCGCGACGCTCGTCGCCCATGATCAGCGAGGCCGTGGAGGGCCGCCGCGCGAAGGCGTTGTCCGGCTCGGGCCGGCGCTCCAGCGCGCGCTCCAGCGCGGGGCGGATCTGGTCGTAGGTGCTCGCTACCTGGGCCAGCCCGAAGCGCTCGAGCGCGGTGTTCGAGGCCCGCACGTGGCCGTAGCCAAAGCCGTAGGAGACCATCGGACAGCCGCGGATGATCGCCTCGAGCACCGTCAGCCCTGCGCTCGAGTGGATCAGCGCGTCCGAGGCGGCAAGCACGTCGCCCATGCGATCGGTGAAGCCCAGCAGGCGTAGGCGCGGCTCGGCTCCGAGCTGCTCCTGCACCTTCGCGCGCAGGCGATCGTTGCGTCCACACAGGCACAGCACGGTGGCGTCCTTCACCTCGAGCGCGGCCCGCGTCGCCCCGAGCAGGTCCCCGACACCCCAGCCGCCCCCGGAGACGGCGATCACCTTGCCCTCGGCCGGCAGGGCCAGGGCCCGTCTGGCGTCGGCGCGCGAGCGCGCGGCCAGGAAGGAGGGCGCGGTCGGAGGCTTGGCCCAGCGCACGCTGCCCGGGCCGGCGATCTGCTCCACCTCCTCCATCGACTCGGGATGGGTGACGAAATGCAAGTCGATCCCCGGATGGGCCCAGAAGTAAAGGCCCGCCAGGTCCGTGATCGACGAGTAGCAGGGGACCTTCAGGCGCCCGCGGCGGCGAAGCTCGCCGAGCACCGCGGTGACCCCAGGATAGGTGGAGATGATCTGGTCGGGGTCGTGGGCGCGAATCAGTCGCATCAGCCCGCGATGACCGAACATGTAGAGCAGCCTCCGCGCCAGCCAGCGGGTCGGGCCCACACGCATGAAGAGCGTGTACAGGAAGTCGAACAGCCACGGCAGCCAGGTGAACATGAAGGCCGAGTTCTCGCGCAGCGCGCGCGTCAGCCCGGGGCCCATCGCGGGCAGGCCGTTGACGATCGAGACCTGGGCGTCGGGGTCCTCGTCCTTGAACTCGCGGGCGACTGCACGCGCGGGAAGGTCGTGCCCCTCGCCGATGTCGGCGGAGATGATCAGCACCTGCCGCGGCTTGGCCTCCGTGTCGGGCTCGCCCGCGGGAATGATCGCGCTGGCCTCCCGCGCCGAGGCCTCGGTCGCCTGCTGCCGCCGCCACTCCACATACCGCCTCACGCCCTCCGCGAAGGGCGTGGCCGCGGTCCAGCCGAGCTCGTTCTTGGCGCGCGCGCTGGAGACGATCTTGCCGCCGAAGTCGCCTGGGCGCGCCGGCGTGTGCGTGATCTCGACGTCTCCGATCAGCTCCTGCACGGTCTCGGCGATCTGCTTGATCGTGACGGTCTCGTCTGAGGCGAGGTTGTAGACCCTGTTCTTGGCCGGATCGTCGAGCGCCAGCGCCACCCCGGCCGCGAGGTCCTCGACGTACACGAACCGGCGCGACTGGCTGCCGTCCCCGGCGAGCGTCAGCGGCTCGCCCTTGAGCGCCTTGTTCACGAACGCCGGAATCACAGCGGCCTCGCGCGCTCGGGGCCCGTAGGGGATCCCGAAGCGCAGGATCGAGTAGTCGATGCCGTACAGCTCCTGGTAGGCCTTGCAGTAGAGCTCGCCGGCCAGCTTCGTGCTCGTGTAGAGGTGGCTGGGGGCGGGGAGCAGGGTGTCCTCGTCGACGGCCTCCTCGACGCAGTCCGAATAGACCCAGATCGTGCTCGCGTAGACGATCCGCCTAACGCCCGCGCGACGGGCGGCCTCGAGCACCGCGACCGTGCCCCGCGCGTTGACCCGCTCGGCGTCCTCGGGCTCGGCGTGAACGTCGTTGACGTCGGCGACCGCGGCCAGATGCGCGACCGCGTCGCAGCTGTGCAGGGCCCGTTCGAGCGCTTCCCGGTCCGTGATCGAGCCGAGCACGGTCCCGACCGGATGGTCCTTGTGCCAGGGCGAGGGGCGCAGGTCGTAGATCACCGGTTTGTGCCCCCGCGCGCGCAGCTTGTCCACCACGTGCGAGCCGATGAAGCCGGATCCCCCGGTTACGAGAACTCTCATTCCGCTTCCCCTGGCCTGTAGTACAGCGGGACGCAGGAGTGGTTACGCGCCACCCAGTCGCTGTTCGGCAGCTCGACATGCTCGCCCAGGATGCGGTGGCAGGGCTGGTCGTAGACGCGCCCCGTCGAGCGCTCGAGCCAGTCGAACACGATGTACTTGTAAAGACCCGAGACCATGCCCTCGGGGAGCTCGAGCCGGCTCGGGTAGCGCGCGTCGAGCCGCGTGCGCGCCACCTCGTTCTTCCAGGCGACGATCTCCTCGAGGCGCTCGATCTCGATCAGCGCCAGCGCCGCCGTCAGCTCGTTCATGCGGAAGTTGAGACCGTGCACGCGATAGTCGGGTTTGCCGTAGTTGCGATAGGCGCGCGCATGCTCCAGCACCTCGGGCCGCTTCGAGACGAGCACGCCGCCTTCACCGCTCGTGATCGTCTTGGTGGCGTACATCGAGTAGACGCCCGCGTCGCCCCACGAGCCGCCCTTGCGCCCGTGCCAGGAAGCGCCGTGAGCGTGGGCGCAGTCCTCGATCAGGAAGATGCCATGCTCCGCGCAGTACGCGGCGATCCTCTCCGAGTCGAAGGCCAGATGTCCGCCGACGTGGACCAGGAACGCGGCCGCGGGGCGATGCTGCTCCGCCTTGCGCTCGAAGTCGGAGAACGACATGCACAGGTCCTCGCGGTTGCAATCGACGAAGCGCAGCTCCGCTCCGGAGCGGATCGCCGCCAGGGGCGTCGCCATGAAGGTGTTGGACGGGCACAGCACGGTGCGCCCCTTGACGCCCGCGAAGTCGAGCGCCGCCAAGGCCCCTCCCGCCCAACTCGAGAGAGCCGCCGCCTCGAGGCCGTTCCATTGTTCCCAGGCACGCTCAAAGCGCTTGGTCAGATCCCCCTCGGACCAACGGCCCGAATCGAGCACCTCATCGATCAGCTCGTGCAGGCGGCCTCGGTCGCGCTCATCGAAGCCGATCGCGAAACGGCTGAAGTCGGGAGGGGGCGATGTGGTGGTCATGTCTGTCTGGAAGATGGGCTTGCGCCGCTCACGAGAGCGTTTCGCGGCCGAGGGTTCTGGCTTGGCACACGAAGACGGTGTCCCGAGGCCCGATCCCGATCGTCATCCTCTCAATTCGAGCCGGGCGCTGACAAGCCTTTCAAACAGGCAGGACGGTAGCGATTTCGCTGTCTTTCAGCTTCGCCAGGATCAGCTCGAGCGCCTGCACCGTGCGCCGATGGCAGCCGGGGGAGCTGTAGAAGTCGGCATCGTGCAGGAGAATCACATCGCCCGGCGCGATCCCGTCCGATGCCAACGAGGCGATACCTTGGGGAGTCGAGTCCCCTCGCCAATCCTTGCCCCACCGCGACCAGAGGAGGGGCCGGAGCGCGGCTCCCCGCACCGCACGCAGCCCCCAGGGGCTGTAGATGCCGTAGGGCGGGCGGTGGATCTCGGGGGTGCGCCCGATCGCACGCTCGAGTGACTCGAGCCCGCGTGCGATGTCCGTCTCGAGCTCGCGCGGGCTGATCCGCAGCTGCAAGCGGTGACGGTAGGCGTGGAGCGCCACCAGATGGCCACGGTCGACGGCCTCGGCCGCGAGCCCCGGGCGGCGATCCACCTGCTCGCCAACCATGAAGAAGGTCGCCTTGGCAGCGGCTCGCTCGAGCAGCTCAAATACAGCGGGGGTCCCCTCGGGGTGCGGCCCGTCGTCGAAGGTGAGCGCCACCCCCGCCTGGGCTACCGTCCGCTGGATGTCGAGCGCTACCGCGGCGCCTGGGAGGATCGGAGCTAGTAGATGCCGGAGCACGGGCGGATGATGCCCGATGGCGTCCCCGATCCCGAGGCGTGGCTGCCCGACGCGGCCATCCGCGTCACGCACTCGCGCTCCAGCAGCGCCACTCCGGAGGAGCTGTGGCGGGCCGCTCGCGCCGTGCGCGTGCGCGACGCCGCGCTGCTGGGGAGGCTCGTGCAGTGGCGCATCCCGGGCACTCCCGGAGCCCTGGCTTTCGACGAGCTCTTCCGCCGAGCGCCGTTCACGGTGCTCGAGCGGGGCGAGCTGGCGCTCGTGTCGGGCATCGTCGGCCGCATCTGGACACTGCGCCGGGACTATCCTGCGCTCGCGGACGCCGGGGAATTCCGTGACTTCGACGCTCCGGGGACCGCGCGGGTGGTGTTCGCGCTGTGGGCGGTGGGCGATGCCCGCGGCGCCCGGCTGCACTCGGAGGTGCGTGTGTCCGCCAACGGCGCCCAAGGTCGGTTCGGCCTCGCGGCGGTGCGTCCGCTGATAGGGGCGTTCCACAACCTGATCGCCTCGGACGGGCTGGCAGCGGCGGTGCGCCGGGCGGAAGAGAAGCGCCTCGGCGACGGATAACTTCATCCACATGGCCGTCGCCTTGACCGAGACCCGCTTCGACGAGGAGGTCACCGTGCGCCGCCGGCGCTTCGCGCAGGACCGCACGGGCTTCGCCGTGCTCGAGGCGGTCGCCGGCGATGGCAAGCCGCTGGTGCTGGTGGGGCCGCTGGTGCATCTCGAGGAGCGCGAGCGCGCCCATGTGCTCGGCACCTGGGTCAACGACAGCCGCTACGGCCCCCAGGTCAAGGTCTCGGAGGCGCGCCCGCTGGCGCCGGCCGACGCCGACGGACTCGAGGCGCTGCTGACCAGAGTGCGGCACGTGGGCGCCAAGCGCGCTCGGCGGCTGATCGAACGGTACGGTGAGGCGGGCGTGCTCGAGGCGGTCGATCGCGATCCCGGGGGCGCGCTCGCCGTTGCCGGCCTGCGCGGCGCGCGGGCAGGGGAGGCGGCCGCTTCCTGGGAGTCGCTGCGTGCGACGCGTCTGCTGCACATGCTGCTGGCGCCCCACGGCCTGGCCTATCTGGCGCCACGCATCCACGAGCAGTACGGCCGCGCGGCGCACCGCATCGTGCAGGAGCGCCCGTATGAGCTGACCAGTGTGTTTGGAGTCGGCTTCCACCTAGCCGACCGCATCG
Source organism: uncultured Solirubrobacterales bacterium (assembly GCA_963823315.1). Classification (GTDB taxonomy): domain Bacteria; phylum Actinomycetota; class Thermoleophilia; order Solirubrobacterales; family Solirubrobacteraceae; genus Palsa-465. The sequence goes on from CAWGLB010000006.1 coordinate 394,346, forward strand.
CTCGCGCGCTGGGCGACGGGCTCGTCGACGCCGGGGATCGCGCCCGCGCGGGCGTGCTGCATCTGCTCTCCGAAGCCGAACGCGGCGGCAGCACGTGCATGGCAAGCGAGACGCTGATGCGCGCCCTGTGGGAACTGCTCGCCGATTCCGAGGCAGAGCTCGAGGAGGGCCTTCTCGACGGCCTCGAGCGGCGCGGCCAGATCGAGCGCCACGGACGGTGGGTCTACCGGACGGAGACCGCCCGCCTGGAGGCCGAGTTGGCCGAGCGGCTGGGACAGCTCGGCTCGGGGCGGGGCGCGCAGCGGCTGCGCGCCCCGCGCCCTGACGAGCTCTCCGCCACCGGCCTCGAGCTCGCCGCCGCCCAGGCCGAGGCTCTCCACCACGCCTTGACCGCCAGGCTGTCGCTGATCACGGGCGGGCCCGGCACCGGCAAGACGACCAGCATCCGCGCGATCGCGCGCTGCGCGACCGCGCAGGGGGCGCGCGTCCTGCTGGTGGCGCCCACGGGCCGGGCGGCGGTGCGGATGAGCGAAGCCGCGGGCCTCAAGGCCACCACCGTGCACTCGGCGCTGGGATGGGTGCCCGGCGAGGGCCCCGAGCACGACGCCGAGCACCCCCTGAAGTGCGATCTGCTGATCGCCGACGAATGCTCGATGGCCAACCTCGAGCTGATGGTCACGCTGCTGCGGGCGGTCGCTCCGCAGACGAGCGTGGTGCTGGTCGGCGACGCCGATCAGCTCGCGCCCGTGGGCGCCGGCAAGCCGTTCGCCGAGTTGGTCGCATCCGAGTTCGTGCCCGTGACCCGACTCGAGCACATTTTCCGCCAGGCCGCGGGCAGCATGATCGTGCAGGGCGCGCACAGGATCCGCGCCGGCCGCGCCCCCGCGTTCGCGCTGGCCGCGGGCATGCGCCGCGACCTCTTCATGATCGAGCGCGCCGACCCCGTGCGCGCACGCGAGGAGATCGTCTCGCTGGTGGCCGAGCGACTGCCCACCCACTACGGCCTCGAGGCCGTCTCCGACATTCAGGTGTTCGCGCCGGTTTACCGCGGTGAGCTCGGCATCGACCGGCTCAACGAGGCCCTGCGCGAGGCGCTCAACCCGTCCGGGCGGCCGGTCCGGGGCGGGCGCCTGCGGGTAGGGGATCGGGTGATGCTCACGGGCCGCAACCTGCACGAGCTCGGGCTGATGAACGGGACGCTGCTGCGCGTCCTCGATGAGGTCGGCGTGTCCGGCGAGCGGGACGCCGAGCCGGCGCTGTTACTGGGCTCGGATGAGGCGGTCTTCAGGCTGCCGATCGCCGAGTGGGATCGGCTGGCCCTGGCGTATGCCTGCTCGGTGCACCGGGGGCAGGGAATCGAGCTACCCGTCGCGGTGATAGTCGCCCATCCGGCCGGCGGGGCGTACTTCTTGCGGCGGGAGATGCTCTACACGGCGCTCACCCGCGCGAAGCGCGCGACCGTGATCGTCGGCACCCACCAGGCCGTGGAGCGCGCGGCTCGGACCACCGACACGAGTGCCCGCCACAGCCGGCTGGCGGAGCGGCTGCGGGAGCTGGTGGAATTCCGGGGCCGTCCGTGAGCGGGTCCCACTCGGGGCCGCGACAACCGGGGAACATCGCGCCGGCCGCCCATCGCTCATGGGGCGATGCGTTCAATGTCGTCATGGCCACCGGGATCGTTTCGATCGCCGCGCAGAAGTTCGGCCTGCACGTGATCTCATTGGTGTTGCTGGGGCTCGCGGTGCTCGCCTTCATCCCGCTCGCGGCGATCGACGCGCACCGCGCGCGTCAACCACTGCTGCTCCTGCGGCGCGCGAGTGCGCCGCGCAACGGCCTGCCCGCGACGGGGTTCGTGGCGGCCACCGCGGTGCTCGGCACGCGCCTCGTCGTCTTGGGCGGGGAGGGCGCGCGCGTGATCGCGATCGTGCTGCTCGCCGTCGGCGCGCTCGTGTGGCTGCCGATCATCGCCTCGGTGCTGCCGACCCTGACCCGGGGGCTCGTCGGGAGCCAGCAGATCGCCGCCCGCGCGCGCGGAGCGTGGCTTCTGGGAGTCGTCTCCACCGAGGGGCTCGCCGTGCTGCTGGGAGCCCTAGCCGCCGGGCACCCCTCCGCGCTTCACTACGCTGCGGCGGTCCTGTGGGTCGTCGGCGGGCTGCTATATCTGGCGATCTTCTGGCTGCTCGCCGTGCGCGTGCGCCGCCACTCGCTCTCGCCCCGTCAGTTCACCCCTGACCTTTGGATCGTGATGGGTGCAATAGCGATCTTCTGCGTGGCCGGGGCGACCGATTTTCGGGGCAGCACGGGGTCTGTAGTCGGCACCGTCGTGGTCGTCGCCTGGGCGCTGGCCAGCGCCTGGATCCCGGCGCTCGTCGCGGGCGAGGTGTGGAGGAGCGTCCACTTCGGCCCGCCGCGATTTGCCCCCGAGCGCTGGACGATGGTCTTCCCGCTGGGCATGTACAGCGTCGCCGGCATGGCGGCCGGCGCGAGCTTCCATGTCGCCTGGATCGCGCACATCGGCCACTGGTTCTTCCCGATCGCGCTGGCGGCTTGGGTGCTCGTCGCAGCCGGCGAGCTTCACGCCGCCTTCCGTAGGCGCCCCTCTACTCCTGCCCCGGTCGCACCCCCGGGGGCGCATACCGGCTATGCAGCATCAGGTCATTGCCGTCCGGATCGGTGAAGAAGGCCATCTTGCATACGCCCGTGTCGAACGTATCCCCGAGGAACTCCACGCCCTTGCCCTCGAGCTCCGAGCGCGCCTCTTCGATGTCATCGACATGCAGCGCCAGATGGGCGTTCTTCTGCGGCGCAAAGGTCTGACCCAGACGCTCGGGCTCCCATATGCCCAGGCAGGTCTGCCCCGCCCAGCACTCGGACTGTCCGTGTTCGTCCGGGCGCAGGCCAAGCGTCTCGACGTAGAAGCGGTGCGCGCGCTGCGCGTCGCGCGAGGGAACGGCGACGAAATCGAGTTTGTTGATCATGAGCCGATCCTATCCGCGTGCCGCAGCCAGAGGGCGCGAGCCCACGCCCCAGAAGAAGAGCGGCTCGTAGCTGCCCCGAGTCACGCGGATGCGCCACCCGAGCTCGTCCAACCGGCGCTCGAGCTCCCGCGGCGCGCGCGGCACCTTGACCGCGCGGAAGGGCGTGCCGTCGGTGAGGCGACGGCAGATCACGGCTGAGTCCTCGCCCCCGAGCAGCTCCTCGAGCATCCTGTAGGCGTCGTCGACGAACAGCACCCGACCCCCCGGCCGGGGCCAGCGCGTCCACCCCACGGGCGAGCTCCTCGCTCGCGCGGCCGACGACGTCATCGCCGAGCTCCGGAAACGCGGTCTCAAAGTACTCGGGCGCCCTCGCCCGGTAGTACTCGAGCTGCTCCTGAAGCAGTGCGTCGAGCTCGCCCGCGCTCACCGGTTGTGGAACACCGCCTCGATGTTGTTGCCGTCAGGGTCGAGGACGAAGGCGCCGTAGTACCCGGGGTGATAGACGGGCCGCTCCCCGGGTCCTCCGTTGTCGCGGTACCCCGCGGCCAGCAGCGCGCGGTGGAACTCCTGCACGGTGGCTTGGTCGCCCGCGGAAAACGCGATGTGGACATGCTCCGTGGGCTCGCCGGCGAGCAGCGTGAGCGAGCGCTCGCCGCCCACGACGCCCACGCCCCACCTGCCTGACCGATCGATCCTCACGCCGACCACCGGCCCAAGCGTCGCGTAGAAGCGCGTGCTGGCCTCGACATCGGCCACGCGCAGCCAGACGTGATCGATGTTGGTCCCCGCGCTGCGAGGACGGCCGTGGAAGACCGCCTCGACGCTGCTGCCGTCCGGATCGAGCAGGAAGCCGCCGTAGTAGTGCTCGTGATACTGCGCTCGCGGCCCGGGCTCGCCGTCGCTCGCGTAGCCGGCGTCGAGGCCCGCGCGCCAGAAGGCGTCAACCTCCGCCTGCGAGCCGGCCACGAAGGCGATGTGCAGACGCCGAGAACGCGGCTGCTCCGCGGAGTCGGGAGCGATCGAGAAGTCGCCCCACTCTTGCCCCAGGTCGCTGCGCAAGGTCGAATGGCCGAGCGTGCCGAGTACGGTCTCGTAGAACTTCCCACTCGCGCCGAGGTCCGCCACCCGGATCGTGACGTGGTCAAACATGCTCACCGGGGAAGTTGGTTTCGACGTAGTCGCGGGCAAGGCGCTTTGGGGCTCGCGCCAGCCACGCCTCCACGATCACCTCCTCGAGCTCCTCGAGCGTGATCCGCTCGAGTTGGACGAGCACAGCCGGGACGCCGTCGAAATGCGGCGTGGTGAAGAACACGTCGGGTGCGTCATCGATCAAGGCCTCCTTGGCCACCAAATGCTCGACCCGAGCGCCCAGGATTGTCCCGCCGGGCGCGTCCTCGCCCAGGGCGCGCAGATCCGAGCGGCGCAGCGGACGCTCCCACACAAACAGCTTGTCGCGCACCCGCCACGAGCGCTGAGCGTGCAAAGGCCGCTCGACCGCTTCGGGCAGCGCCAGCGCGATCCGCGCGACGTCGTCCAGGGACGCCGCCACCGTCTCAGCGCAGCGCCTCGGCCGCCGCCCGCAGCCGGTGGCGCCCGAGCTCCTCGAGTTGCCGCTCGGCACGCGCAATCAGCTCGGGCAGCGCGACGCCGGAATCCTTTAGTCGGGGGAGCTCGAGTTCGTGCAGAGCGCGCCACAGGCCGAGCTTCGCGTGCACGCCGATCTCAAGCGCCTCGAGCTCGACCAGGCGGCTGAGCGGCGAGTAGCCGAGCAGCCGCCCATTGAGCTTCAGCCGGCCCACCTTCTCCGCCCCCCATCCCAGGAGCACCTTCAGCCGGTCCACGCGCACGCCCAGCGTCTCCATCAGCCCCAGCAGCGCTTGGCGATCCTCGGCGATCTCCCGGGCGAGCAGACCGAGGAAGGGCCCGTACTCGGAGGCGCGGTTGCTCGCGGCCGCCCGACGGGCGAGGTCCTGCGCCCCGGTGGCCGCGGCGAGATGATCGTTCAGGTAGATCGCGAGCAGGATCGCGTGAGGCTGGCAGATTTTTCGACGCGCCGCCACCGGGGTATACATAGGCCAATGGGCATCGTCGAGTCGGTGCGGGGGGTGTTGTGGGCGCGCAAGCGGCAGCCCGATGAGGTCGCTTACGGAATCGCGCTCGGCCATGAGCGCTTCAGTCCCAGCGATCTGCTCCAGCAGGCGATCGCCGCCGATCGCGCCGGCTTCGATGCGGTCTGCTGTAGCGACCACCTCGCTCCCTGGTGGAATCCCGAGCAGGGGACGCCCGCCCATTGCGGCAATGCCTGGGTGTGGCTGGGCGCCGCGGGCCATGCGACCCAGCGCGTCTCGCTGGGCCCCGCGGTCACCTCGTTGGTGCACCGCTACAACCCGGTCGTGGTCGCACAGCAGGTGGCCACGCTCGAGCAGCTCAATCCCGGGCGTGCCTTCCTCGGCGTGGGCTCCGGTGAGGCGATGAACGAAGTCCCCGCGGGAATGCGCTGGCCGTCGGTGAGCGAGCAGCTGCGCCGCAGCGAAGAGGCGCTTGAGATCGTCAAGCGCCTGCTCGACGGCGAAACGGTGAGCTCCGATGGTCAGTACTTCAGGGCTCAGGGGGCGCGGCTGTATCTGCACCCAAAGCGCCGCCCGCCGATCTACATGTCGGCGTTTGGCCCCGAGGCGGCCGCGATCGCGGGCCGCCACGCGGACGGGATCTGGACGCTCGCCGACCCGCAGAAGGCGCCCGCGGTGATCGCCTCCTACCGGCGCGCGGCCGAGGAGGCCGGCCGCGAGCCGGGCGAGGTCATCCTCCAGAGCATGGCCTCGTGGGCGCTCGACGACGACGCCGCGCTCGAGGGGGCGCGCGAATGGAAGGGCACCCTGGTCGACGAGAACTACACCCACCCGGTGGCCGCCCCCGGCGAAGTCGCCGCCAAGGGCAGCGAGATCTCGGACATGAAGTTCAAGACCATGGGCCTGATCTCATCCGACCCCGCCCAGCACGTGCGCAAGATCAAGGCCCTGCAGCAGTTGGGCGCGACCGCGGTCGTGATCATGAACATCTCGGGCCGCGATCCGCTGGGGATGGTGCGGGTCTACGGCGACGAGGTGCTGCCGGCGCTGCGCGAGGGCCGCGGGTCTTAGATCAGGAGATGGCCGGCGCACATGTGCGCCGGCCCCGGCCCGATCATGATCGGGCCGGCCGGCCGGAACATGTTCCGGCCGGAACATAACGTGGAGGAATCGTTCCGGGTACGGTTCTACGCCGTGCTCGGACTGCCTGAGAGCGTGACCGCCTGCCTGTTCGATCTCGACGGCGTCCTCACGCAGACGGCGAAAGTGCATGCCGCCGCCTGGAAGCTGATGTTCGACGACTATCTGCGGCAGCGTGCGGAGCAGCGCGGCGAGCGCTTCGTCAGCTTCGACCCGGTCTCCGACTACGACCAGTACGTGGACGGCAAGCCGCGCTACGACGGGGTGCGCTCCTTCCTCGAGTCGCGCGGGATCGAGTTGCCGCAGGGGACCCCGGACGACTCCCCCGGGAACGAGACCGTCGACGGGCTCGGCAACCGTAAGAACGAGATCGTCCTCAAGATGATCCACGAGGACGGCGTCCAGCCCTACGAGGGCTCGGTGCGCTACGCGCAGGCCGCGCGCGACGCGGGCCTGCGGCGCGCCGTCGTCTCCTCGAGCACGAACTGCCGTGACGTGCTCGTGGCCGCCGGAATCCTCGACCTGTTCGAGGAGATCGTCGACGGTCATGTCGCCGAGCGCCAGCACCTGAACGGCAAGCCCGCCCCCGACACATTCCTGGCCGGGGCGCGTGCCGTGGACGTCGAGCCCGCCAACGCCGTCGTCTTCGAGGACGCGCTCGCGGGAGTGGAGGCCGGCCGCCGGGGCGACTTCGGCTTCGTCGTAGGCGTCGACCGCGTCGGCCAGGCCGACGCGCTCAAAGCCCATGGCGCGGACGTGGTGGTGCGCGATCTGGCGGAGCTGCTCGAGCACCGGTGATCCAGCACCCCGCCTTCCGGGTCGAGCCTTGGGCCGTGCGCGAGACCGACCTGCACCTCGACACGCTGCCCCAGAGCGAGTCGGTGTTCGCGCTCGCGAACGGTCACATCGGTCTGCGCGGCAATCTCGATGAGGGCGAGCCGTTCGGGCTTCCCGGCACCTACCTGAACGGGTTCTACGAACTCCACCCGCTGCCCTACGCCGAGGCCGGCTACGGCTATCCCGAGTCGGGACAGAGCGTCGTCAACGTGACCAACGGAAAGGTCGTGAGGCTGCTGGTAGAGGACGAGCCCTTCGACGTGCGCTACGGCGAGCTGCGGCGGCACGAGCGCGTGCTCGACCTGCGAGCGGGAGTCCTGCGTCGCGTCGCCGAGTGGGTCTCACCCACCGGGCGTGCCGTGCGCGTCTCCTCCACCCGCCTGGTCTCCTTCTCGCAGCGAGCGATCGCCGCGATCCTCTACGAGATCGAGCCGCTCGACGGCTCCACGCCCGTGGTCGTCCAGTCCGAGCTCGTTGCCAACGAGTCGATGCCCGCGTCGGACAAGGATCCCCGCGCGGCGGCAGCGCTCGCCTCGCCGCTCGTATCGGAGTTCTTTGAGAGCCGGGACGCCGACGCCGTCCTGACCCACGTCACCAGGAACAGCAAGCTGCGCATGTCGTGCGCGATGCGACACGACATCGACGGACCGGAGGGGTTCGAGCAGCGGGTCGAAGCCTTCGACGATCTCGCCCGCCTGACCGTGATCAGCGACGTCGCTCCGGGGGAGCCGCTGCGGGTGGTCAAGTTCGTCGCCTACGGCTGGTCCGCCGAGCGCTCCCGTCCCGCGCTGGTCGACCAGGTCGAGGCGGCGCTGGCGGAAGCGCACCACCGGGGATGGGACGGCCTCATCGCTGAGCAGCGCGACTATCTCGACGACTTCTGGTCGAGGGCGGACGTCGAGGTGGAGGGCGATGCGGAGCTCCAGCAAGCGGTCCGCTTCGCTCAGTTTCACACGCTGCAGGCTGCCGCGCGCGGCGAGGGACGAGCAATCCCCGCCAAGGGGCTGACCGGTTCAGGCTATGACGGCCACGCCTTCTGGGACAGCGAGATGTTCGTGATGCCCGTGCTCAACTACACGGTTCCGGAAGCGGTCGCGCACGCGCTGCGATGGCGCCACGCCACGCTCGATTTGGCGCGCGCCAGGGCCCGGCAGCTCGGGCTCCGAGGCGCGGCCTTTCCATGGCGCACGATCGCTGGGCAGGAATGCTCCGGCTACTGGCCCGCCGGCACCGCCGCCTTTCACGTCAATGCGGCGATCGCCGACGCGGTCATCCGTCACTGCGCCGCGACAGATGACGCAGTCTTCGAGCGCGAGATCGCCACGGAGCTGCTCGTCGAGACGGCGCGGCTGTGGCGCTCACTCGGGCACCACGACGGGTCCGGAAAGTTCCGCATCGACGGGGTGACCGGCCCCGACGAGTACAGCGCGATCGCCGACAACAACGTCTACACGAACCTGATGGCCCAGCAGAATCTGCGCGCGGCGGCCGATACGGTCGAGCACTACCCCGAGGTTGCCTCGAGGCTCGAGGTCGACGTCGAGGAAGCCGCGAGCTGGCGCGACGCGGCCGCCGAGATGGTGATCCCGTACGACCGCGCACGCGGCGTCCATCCTCAAGCGGAGGCCTTCCTCGAGCATGCCCGCTGGGACTTCGAGCACACCTCGCAGGATCAGTACCCGCTGCTGCTGCACTTCCCCTACTTCGATCTCTACCGCAAGCAGGTGGTCAAGCAGGCGGACCTGGTGCTGGCGATGCTCACGCGCGGGGATGCCTTCACCGCCGAGCAGAAGGCGCGCAACTTCGACCACTACGAGGCGCTGACGGTGCGCGACTCCTCTCTGTCCGCCAACACGCAGGCGGTGATCGCGGCCGAGGTCGGCTACGTGGAGCTCGCTTACGACTATCTCGCCGAAGCGGCCCTGATGGACCTCGACGACCTCGAGCACAACACCCGCGACGGACTGCACATCGCTTCGCTGGCCGGTGCTTGGATCGGCACGGTCGCGGGCTTCGGCGGCATGCGCGATCACGGCGGCCGGCTGAGGTTCGCGCCGCGACTTCCCGAAGCGCTCAATCGGCTTGCCTTCCGCGTCACGTTCCAGGGCCGTCGTCTCCTGGTGGAGATCGGGCAGGAGCGGGCGAGCTACACGCTGCTCGAGGGCGATCCGCTCGAGCTGACCCATTTCGGCGAGGGCCTGACGGTGGATCAGGCGGAGCCGCTCACGCGCGAGATCCCTCCCGCGCCCAAGCGGGAGCCGCCAATCCAGCCGCCCGGCCGCGCGCCGGCTCGCCGGCGACCGCCGCGCTGAGGGCTGCTCACAGGCGCGCGACCATCATGACCTCGTCGCGGTCATCTCCCGGCGCCACGCGCACCGCGCCCGGGTGGCGCCCGACGACCGCGTAGCCGAAGCGCTCGTAGAAGGGCTCGAGACCGCAGTTGCCCCTGACGGTGAGCTGGAGGTGCTCGAGCCCGAGCTCACGTGCGCTTTGATGTAGGCCCTCCAGCAGCAGCCGGCCGGCGCCGCTGCCCTGGAGCTCGGGGTGGACCATCAGCCGCAGCAGCGTTCGCCAGTGCCGCTGGAGCGCCGCGCCGTCATCGCTCAGGAACCCCATCCCGACCGCTCCGCCGTCGCGCTTGAGGACCCCGAGCACGTCGGCTCCCGCGGCCACCCGAGCGAGTGCCTGATCAAGCGTGCGGGCGATCTGCGCGCGCTCGGCCGGCGCGACGAAGCCGACGGCCCCGCCTGCATCCGTCACCGCCGCCCAGGTGTCGAGTAGGTCCTGCCTCAGTTGGCGCTCGCGCGCCGCGTGCGGCTCGACTACGGCATAGATGAGCTCATGACGCTGCAACTACCGGCTTGATCCTAAGCCGCCAGCGCCCTAAGCGCCGACCGCAAGCCCGTTCTCGATCGGCTGGCTGCCGTTGCCCGCGCCGGGCTCGCCCGGATGGTCCATGAGCGAGATGGCTTGTACCCGTGTGCGGACGCCGAGCTTGTCGAGGGCGTGTTGCACGTGCTTGTCGACGGTGCGGGGGCTGATCCCGATGGCTGTGGCGATGCGCTTGGTCGCAAGCCCTTCTCGCACCAGCTCGAGCACTTCCGCTTCACGCGCGCTCAGACCGAGCTCGCGGGTATCCAGAGGTCGGTTGGGCTGCTCGGAGAGCAGCAGCAGGTCACCGCTTGGGGCTGGAGCGCGGCGGACGACCAGGCGCCGGCCGTCGCGGCGGTAGAGCACCAGCTCCGCGGGCCGAGTGCGGCCGCGATCGCTCGCCAGCCATTGTGAGATCTCCTGGGGGAGGGCAGGCGTGCATTGGAGATCGAAGAAGCGGTGCAAGATGCTGCGAGCGCTTGCGCTGGCCTCCGACGGCCGCCCCTCGTCGTCGAGCTCGATGAAACCGAGACCGCGCTCCGCGGCCGCGAGCTGGAAGGTGGATGCCATGCGCTCCATCCTCGTCGCGGTCTCGACGTGGTGGTAGGCCTGAACCAGGTGGGGGCGAAGGAGGTTGCACACCTGTCGGTCGCGGGCCGAGAATCCCCGTCGTGGCCGGTTGAGCGCGATGCCGAGGATCAGCGAGGGGTCAGGCAGCACGAAGCTGAGCTGGTCCTCGGCACCGAGGTAGCGGTAGAAGTGGCGATAGATGCCGGTGCGGTGAAACGCGGTGGCGCTGAGGAAGTCGGAGATCGCGTAAGGGCGCCCGTCGCGCTTGCGCCGGTGGTGGGCGATCACGGGATGGTCGGCGATGTGCGCGATGAACGCGGCCTGCAGCACCTCGCGCGGTCGGGTGGTCAGCTGCTCCGGCTCTGGCGCCATCACGGCATCGACCACGCGGCCGTCAAGGTCGACCTCGTTCCAGGCGACCATCGTCGTCTCGACCAGCTCGCCGACGACCTCGACCGCGCGTCGGCGTAGCTGTTCGAGCGAGCCGAGACCAGCCAACGAGTCGGCGGCGCCAACTAGTGCGTCAACATCTGCTGCGGAGACCCCGGTCCTGGCCACGCGGCACTCACTTTAGCCCCCGCGTACGTAGTTTTGCCCATTGTCCGCTACGACGCCAGCTGATCGACTCCGGGCAGTCATCCTGCACGACGAGGAGACATCGACCTGACGCTTGAGGCCAAGAACGTCGCCCAGCCGGACGAGCAACGCAGCTTCGAACGCGGGCAGGTGCGCGTGGTGAACCTTCCCGGTGTGACGATCAGCAGGGCGGAGTTTCGGCCGGGCTGGCGCTGGTCATCCGACATGAAACCCCATGTCGACTCCGACTCCTGCCAGGCGCATCACATCGCCTACGTGGTCTCCGGCCGCTTCCACGTGCGCATGGACGACGGCCGCGAGCTGGAGCTCGGGCCCGGTGACGCCCACGTCGTGGGTCCGGGCCACGACGCCTGGGTGGTCGGCGATGAGCCGTGCGTGACGATTGACTTCATGCCCGCCTGAGCGGGAAGCTGGTTTACGCCCTCGCCGGCGGCAACCACGTCACGAATCGAGCTTGACCGCGAGGTGACCGCCGGCCTGCCCGACGTGATCGAGGTCGTGGCCCAGCCGGGCGGTGGCCCCCCGCGACCGGTGCCGTCGAGGCCACGCCTACGGCGCCGGGGCGCCCCACACGAACGTGCCCCAGTTAGTGAGGTAGTCACGGCCCGAGGGCGGAATCACCTCGGTCGCCTGGTAGACCCGGGATCCCATCGCCACGCCCATTGAGTAGTCACCCCAACGACAGCCGCCGTAATTGGGTCCCACGAAGGCCGCGTAGCAGGTGAAGGAATCCTCCGGCGCGGCTCCGGCCGCGGCGATGTGGATGCTGCCGCTGGGCCCGGTCGGGGTGAACGCCACGTATCCGGCGCTCGGATAGTAACTGTGCCCGCTGAGGCTGAAAGCCAGGTAACCGTTGCCCGCGCGATTGACGGAGATCACGGGATAGAGCACGTTCTGGCCCTTGACCGTCACATAGCCCTGCTTGGAAACCGTGGCGGTGATGCCGGCGCTCGTCACCTTTGGCGTGATCACGAACCACGCCGCGCCATCGCCGCCGGCGGTGGCTGTGTCCGCCTCCGCGTAGAGCTTCCCACCCGTGTAAGTGACCTCCTGAATCGCATCGAAGTCGGCCTGTAGCTGACCCTCCGGGTCCTGGTTGGCTTTGCCGAGCGGAATCGGGCCCTTCTTCTGGGGGGCGTCCGGCGGGAACGCATAATGCTGGCTCTTGACCTCGTACCCGACCAAGGGCGGCGCCGCGGGCGTGGCCAGATCGGAGGTGTCGGTCATCGCGTACACCTCGAGGTGGTTGTCGGCCTGCGCGTTGCCGTTGGTCTCGACGAAGTACTCCGTGTTTGGCGCGAACCTCGCGCCGGGCGGGCTCTCCGCCGGCGCGATGTGGTAAGGGGCGCCGAAATTGTCGATCGGTATGCGGTAAGTGAAGAACGTCGGCGGGATGCCCGTGTGCCGGACCTGCTCGATCGTTTGCTTGGAGACCGCGTAGATGATCACGCCGTTGTAGGCACCGCTGGTGTTCCCGAACTCATTGGTCGAGATGTAGATCCCGTTGTTGTCGACCCCGAGCTGATCGAAGTCGCCGAAGCAGGGACATCCCGCGGTGTGGTTGTCCGAGGTCGGAATCGACCAGATCCTGTAGCTACCCAGCGGGTTGGGGCTGTTGCTGATCGCCAGGAACTGGGTCGATGGCGCCGTCGAGGTGAAGACCGGAGCGATGAACTCGGTGAAGAACCAGCGCTTCGTCGAGGAGTCGTAGTAGCAGCGCGGATCGGAGAAGAAGTCCGACGAAGACTTCTTGAAGAACGCGTATGACGGCACCGTCTTCGAGAGCTGGTGCCCGCTCGGGCTATAGAACGTGAGCGCGTTGTTGATGAACTCGCCAATGTCTCCGTTGCCGGCGCACAGACCCTGGTCGGGCGGTTCCAGGTCGATGCCGCCGTTCGCCGCCGCCTGCTGAGGCCCGCTCAGGCCATAGAACCCGGATTCGCCCGGAACCTGCCCGCGGACGACGGGGATGTTTCCCTGAACGTCGAGCTTGCCCGCCCGTCGGCGGTGCTTGACGATCGCTTGATCGACCACGCGGTACCTGGGTCGAGACGTGGCTCCCTGGCGATCTGTGCGCCCGGCGCTCCGGGCGAGCGCAGCCACATTCACCTGGCCGACGTAGTGGAGCTTCGCTTTCGTCACCGTCACCCGCGGAGCGCGTGCCGTCCGGGACGCTCCCGCTGCGGATACAAGCATCACTCCAACCGCCACCGTTGCCACGAACGCAAGCGCGAGTCCCCCGAGACGCGGCATGACCCTCTTCTTCACGGCTGCTCCCTCCGGGCACGGGATTGACGAATCAGGCGAAGTCTCGCCGATACGAAGCTCCGGCGGGAGAACTTTTGTCTCCTCCCCCCGGGCCGTGGGACCACGGGCTATTGGCGCTTGAGCGTGAGCGCGAGGCTCGGCACGGCGAACGAGATCAGATAGATCGGCCAGATCCTGGCTCCGCTGCAGCGGAAGCTGACGACGTCGCCATCAGCCACATCGAATGATGCGACGCGGCTCGAGTAGCGGCCCTCCCGCACCTGGAGCCGGTGGTGTCCCGGCCCGATCGGCGCCTCGATGGTTTCGTGGCGGTCGATCGTGCCGGCGGCCGCGCCATCCAGCGCGATCTGAAAACGAGCACGCCGGAGCTCCAATATGACGCTCTCGCGTGTCATCTTGAGCGTTGCTGGCATGTGGCTCTCCTCTCTGGGATACATTTGGCAAGCGTACCAGCGATCTGGCATTAGCAAACAAATTTTTGGCCGTGCAGCCAGGAAAGTCACCGGACCGAACCTTCATCGAGACCGCCCGACGCGCGCAGATCGTCGACGCCGCGATCGACACGATCGCCGAGGTCGGGTATGGCCAAGCGTCTCTGGGCCGGATCGCGGACCGAATCGGCATCAGCCGCGGCTTGATCAGCTACCACTTCGCCGGCAAGGAGGAGCTGATCAACGAGGTCGTGCGTGGCGTGCTCGAGCAGGCCAGGGCCTACATGCTTCCCCGGATCGCGGCCCAGACGAAGGGTCCCGGGATGGTGCGCACCTACATCGAATCCAACCTCGTGTTCATTCGCGAGCACCCCAACCACCTGATCGCGATCGTCGAAATCGCGCGCAACCGGGTCGCCGGGAAGCCACCACTTTCACAGCGCCTCCCTCACCACCACCCCGACGAAGCGGTCAACGCCCTCACGCAGTTGCTGGCGCGCTTCCAGCAGGCCGGTGACCTGCGAGCCGACTTCGACCCGCGCGCCGTTGCGATCGCCATCCGAGCCGCCATCGACGCGGCTCCCGCCCGCTTAGCCGCCGACCCCCAGTTCGACCTCGACGGCTATACCCACGAAATCGCCGACGTGTTCGAGCGGGCGACACGCATCCCCGTCACCGGCTAGCGCTCGAAGAAGCGAAGGTCCGCGCTGGGGGCCACCCAGGCTCAGCGGTCCTCGCTCGGCGCGTGGCGGCCCCCAAGAGGAGCGCGCCCGGGAGCACTCCGCCGTCCCCCCCCCCCCCCCCCCCCCCCCCCACGCTCAAGGCGGAAGGCGACCGGCGCCGGCGCCGTGGCGTGGGCCGGCTCGTCGCCGGCCTCGCGTCAGCCGGCGGACTCGCTCCCGGGTTGTCCCGGACCCGGGCGGTGGATCGCGCCTGGACGCTCACCGGACTGGAGCTGTACCTCGCCACGACGGTCGCGTGCGGATGGTCGGCCGCCAGCTATGCCGACTGGCTGGGAGACCTGCTCGTCAGCCAGCTGCTCGGCGCTGCCCACGCTGTCAGGGGTCCGCTGCCGGCGGCTTGACGCACGGCGTCCGGGTCGGCCTGGGCTATCTGGTGATTCCGGGGAGCGGGGCGGGGGCGAAGCTGCGCGCGCCCCTGGCGCTGGTTGGCCGCGATCCGCCTGTGAGCGGCGCGCCGCCGCTCGGCTGGTACATGGCCTGGTTGAACCGCTGGCCGGCGGCTGGGATCCCGGCGAGCGCGAACGCGGAGAACGCATCGCCGCCGGGCGCCACGGCCGCGCCCTCGTAGTCGCCGACCATGTAGCCGGCTGCGAAGGGAAGCTGATGCATGCGCATCGGCCCGCCAAGCACCTGCGGGGCGCTCCAGTGGGCGCCGCCGTCGGTGGAGGACACATAGCCCTCGAACAGCCGGCAGCTGCTCACGGTGCAGGCGGCGCGCGGGTAGTAGTTGTAGAACAAGGCCAGTCGCGCGTGCCGCCCGGCGGTCACCGGGTCGACCCCGAGACCCCCGCCGAGATGATCGACGGTGCTCGTGACCGGATCGATCGGGATCCGGGTGACCGGCGTCCAGTGCACCCCGTCCGCGGAGGTGCTCAGGACCATGTCGTTGCTGGCGCAGGACGGACGGAAGCGGCAGTCGGGCCACGCGACATAGATCCGTCCGGCCCGGTCGGTGGCCACCGAGGGGAAGAACGGTCCGCGCAGATTGCCGCCGAAGGGATGCTCGAAGATGCTCGCGACCTTGATCGGCGGCCCCCACGTCGCTCCCCCGTTGAGAGAGCGGAACTCGACCAGCCCGCCGGTGCCCAGGATCGGCACCACGACGTCGCCGTTGGGTTGCACGACCGGCTCGCCGCCGGTGGCATGCAGCTTGGTGCTCGTGGGCGCGGCGGGCGACCAGGAGAAGCCGCCGTCGCGCGAGGTGCTCATCAGCACCAGGTCACCCTGGTTATCGACGTCCCACTCCATGTAGCAGTTGCCATAGAAGCGGGAGGCCGAGGAGTCATCGCAAGTGATCCAGGGCTTGTCGAAGTCCTGGCCCTTCTTGATCCGCGCCACGACGATCGTCTTGCTCCAGTGCACGCCGTCGGGGGAGATGTTGACCTCCACCGCCGGGCTGGGCACCGAGGCCCTCGGGCTGGGGGAGGTGCCGTTGCACGCCAGCGAGGCTGCGATCCACTCGCCGGAGGCGGCGTTGTAGGCCACGGACGGATCGCTGGCACGCACGAACGGCCCCGCGGGCCGGGAGAACTTGGTCAGTCCGGGCAGATACCCGTGGCGCCAGTCGCGGCCCGCGTCGGTGCTGAGCGCCCAGCCGATGTCATCGGAACATCCGTTGTCCCACCGCCCCACCTGGAATACCGACATCACCGTGCCGCCAACCGCCACGGTGTCCGGTTCCACCTCGGTGGCATGCTGAGCGGCCGGGTTGGTGAACGGGTCAGCGCTGATTTGGACCGGCGCCAGATTGATGCCTGCCGCGGGCGCGGCCAGGGCGGCCGCGGACACGACCGCCGCCAGCAACACGCCGCTCAGCAATCCTCTCCGGATCAACCTCTCCCTCCCAAGGCAGACCCTCTCCTCACCAGCCGGAAGCTAAACCCGCCCGGCCGCCAGGTCAAGGCCTCGGTGCTTGTCCGTGTCAGCTCGAAGGGCTTTAGCGAGACGCTGAACCAACTGCTCGAGGCGATCGCCCGTCGCGGTCTCACTGTGTCCGCGCAATTCGACCACGCTGCTGCCGCTCGAGATGTAGACATGGATCTTGCACCGGAGACGGTGGTCGTGTTCGGCAATCCCCGCGCCGGCAGCCATTGATGCAAGAGGACCCGCGGATCGGGATTGAGCTCCCGCTTCGCATCGTTCTCTGGAACAGCGACGCTGCCACCATGATTGGCTACCGGGATCCGCGAGGGCTCGCCGATGTGTACGACGTCGGCGAGCATGCACGGACATTCGAGGCGATGGCTGCCCTGCTCTCCGAGCTGGCGCACGAGGCGGCCACCTAGGAATCGCGGGCACGCGGGGTGCTCTCGCATGCCCCGCCGCATTCGCCGGCGCCTTCGCACCACGCCCAAACGACGGTCCCAAAAGAGCCGACGCGGGGACTCGAACCCGGACCCCTTCATTACGAGTGGCTCATTTGGAGCGCAACTGCCGCGGTTTCCGAGCTTTTCGTCAAGTTAGAGCAGTTCAGGGAGCTCAGAATTGCCTGTTCGGGACACGGTTGGGGACACGGTTTGACCGCCAACGACCGCTTCATTCCGGTTTCAGGGGATTCGGCGCTCGACCGGTGAGGAGCCCGTTGGCCGCCGCAGCGAATCATCGGCGACGAAGCCCAAACGCTCGTAGAGGCGGCGAGCGGGATTGCCGCCGGTCACCGCGAGCGTCCACTCGCGATGCCAGGCCGCGAGCAGCGCCTGAGCGCTTCGAGCGATGAGCGTGCTGCGACCTGGCCTGCAGCGAGACGCGACAGCGCGAAGGCCAGCAGCAGGTGCGGGCCTTCAGCGGTCACCAGGCAAGCACCGGCCAACTCGTCGCCTCGACCGCCACCGGACTGGCGTTCCATACGACAGCGCCGAAGTGCCCCTGCAGCGTCTTGGCCGCCTCCGCGCGGTGCCACGCCTCATCCTCACCGTGGTCATCGACAGTCCCGCGATAGGCGTCGGCGATCAGCTGCCAAGCGCCGGACCATCCCCAACCGTCACGCACCGCTCGACCAAGCCGGCGGGAAGGGCGCTCGGCAATCCGGCCACCACCAGCGGGCCGCGCATGGGAGTCTCCCTGCGAGTCACGGCACCGCCATCGTAGGGACCGCCAAGTCGAAGCGGGCAGCCAGCGCGCCACCAGCCCGAGGACCTAGCGAACGAGTCGGACGTCCCCGCCCGGCAACACCGGACGATGACAGTGAGCCGATCCTATGGGACAGCCGTTCCGGCAGTGCGAGCGCGCGACGGCGCTGATCACCGCGGCCAGCGGTTCAGCTGCCGGGCTTGACCGTGGTGGGTCTGGCCGGCATTGCCTCCGAATGTCGGGATTCCGTTCCCGTCGCGCGTTCTCTTCAGCGGCGCGCTTGACAAATCGCCGAACATACGTTCGAGACCAATTACCAGCGAGGGCAGCGCCTACGCCCGCTTCAGGCGGGCGCTCGAAATCGGCAAACGAGCAACTGGTGCTCGCGGCCGCGCGCGAGCTCCCGCGGATCGGGCTCCACGATGCGCGGCGCATCTGCCTGGTGCTCCGAGACGGCGACACGACCGCTACCAGCGAGCCGCCGTCCGCTGGCTGGGGCGCTTCGCGCTCGAGGCAAAGGACGTCACCATCGAGGATCTCCATGTGGCTGCTGAGGCGCTCGATGCCCTGAGAGACCGGACCGCGGAGGCGATGGAGCGGGCGCAGCGATTGTGCATCGCGCACTGAGACTAGACTGAATACGACGTAGTAAGTCTATAAAAGAGAGAAGATGAGAGATACGTATACGTACACTACGGGCCGCAAGCACGACGACCGCGGCTACAGCGCTTCTGTCGCCGCAGAGCAGCGCCAGCGGTGAGGTCCGATCGCGATGGAGGCGATCAAGCCGCCCCTGCCGAAGTGCCTCTCGACCACCCGAGCGCCTGCGGAAGATCGGGGTCGAGAACGGCAACGCGGTGAACAAGGCGATCCCGGTCAATCCAAAGTGAACCGCCGGTGGCGAGTTCGAGCCAACCCGGACCCCTTCATTACGAGTGAAGTGCTCTACCAGCTGAGCTACGTCGGCGAGTTGCTCGGCCAGTGTAGAAGTGGGGCGCGTGCGCTTGCAGGCCCGCGACAGGTGGTTCTGGCTGCTGGCGCTAGGGCCGCGCCCCGCCGGCGCGCCAGTCATCGGCGAGGATCGCCCAGCGCTCGTGGTCGCGCCAGCGGCCGCCGATCTTCAGGTAACGGCGAGAGAAGCCTTCACGGCGGAAGCCCGCGCCGCGCGCGAGTGCGATCGACGCGTGGTTCCCCGGCTGGATGTTGGCCTCGATTCGGTGCAGGTCGAGGTTCGAGAACGCATGCTCGAGGACCAGTTTCAGTCCATCGCGCATGTATCCCTGCCGGGCGTAGGGCTTACCGGCGGCATAGCCGAGGTACGCGCTCTGCAGCGCCCCGCGGGTGATGTGCGAGAGGTTGAAGAATCCGACGATTGCGTTGTCCTCGCACCGGCACACGAGCATCGCCTCGAAGTCGGGCCGCCCGGCGTCCGCCAGGTAGA
This sequence comes from uncultured Solirubrobacterales bacterium, assembly GCA_963823315.1. Classification (GTDB taxonomy): domain Bacteria; phylum Actinomycetota; class Thermoleophilia; order Solirubrobacterales; family Solirubrobacteraceae; genus Palsa-465. The sequence continues at coordinate 413,360 of CAWGLB010000006.1, forward strand.
CGAGGAAGCGCTCTTCGTTCGTAGGCGCCGACGCCCAGGGGCGGTGAAAGCTGGTGCTGGCCTGCATCAAGGCGATGAACTCATCCTGATCGGCGCTGCGTGGATGCCGCAGGTAGACCCGGCCGTCGGACACGAGCGCGCTGAACTCCGGCGCGGTCCCCAGACGGCGGACACCATCGCCCCCCTCGCTCGCGCGCGTCCTGCGGCTGGGGATCCGGCCGCGCCTCACCATCCGAGCTCGCTCTCCAGTCTGTATGCCAAAGCCTCGCACGCAAGCTCCTCCGAGACGTTGAGCTTGAACCGTAGGCGAGTGTTCTCCACCAGCTCGATCGCTCCTCTCAACCGCTGGGGATCACGACCGCCCTCCGCCTCCAGCTCGGCTCGCCTGTCGTAGTGGCGGATCAGCTCCGGCGTCCCCCATGCGATTCGCGCGAGGTCGCCGAACCACAGCGAGACCAGTGAGAGGGCGAGATCGAGCGCTTCGGTCTCGGCGCGGCGCCGGGACCGCCGCGTGCGCTCACCCCACTCGGTCAGGACGCGACGCTGCTCCCTGCGCGGATGCAACTCAAGCTCGGCGGCAATTCGGGCCTCGAGCTCATCCTTTACCCGGTCACCACGGTCGCGCACAGCTGCGAGCAGCTCGGCCCACGGTCTCGCGCGACCTACCGCGCCGCTGACCGGGGCCCGTGCGAACTCCTCGGCACGCCGCCGAAGCTGGATTCCGTCCTCGGCCACCAACGCACGCGCGCGTGCAGCGTCTCCCAGCGACAAGCGCGCGCACGCGAGCGCGGTCTCCGCCGGTGCTCCCAGCGCCTCGAGCTCGGCGGTCACCTGCTGCTCGGACGGGGCGTCAAAGCGCACCAGCTGACACCGTGAGCGGATCGTCGGCAGCACCTCGGCCAGCCGTTCCGTGAGCAGGATCAGATGCGCGTATGAAGGGGGCTCCTCAAGCGTCTTCAGCATCTTGTTGGCGGCCTGCGGACCTAACTCGTCGACCCGCTCGACTACGAACACCCGACGTTGCGCTTCGAACGGCGTCATGCTCGCGGCTGCGACCACCGGGCCGTCGATATCGCTGACCAGGATCTCGTGTGCGCCGCTGGGGGCGACCCACGTGAGGTCGGGATGGGTGCCCGCTACGGCACGAGCACGCGCACCCACCGCGTCCGCGGCGCCGATTGCCAGCCACTCGGTAGCGAGCGCACGGGCCACCGCGCGCTTGCCCGCCCCGCCCGGTCCGTGGAACAGATAGGCGTGCGAGGGAGCGCCGTCTGGGGCGAGCGCGGGCGCGAGCACGGCTCGAGCATGCGGGTGATCTTCGAGCTCGGCGAGCACGGCACCGATGCTAATGCCACCGCCCGGGGGGCCAGATACCGTGGCGGACATGGCGCGAGGCCGCCTGATATCGGTCGAGGGGCTGGACGGTTCCGGCAAGACGACGTTGTGCCTCGGCCTCGCCGAGGCGCTTCAAAACCGCGGCCTCGAGATTCGCTTGCTGCGCGAGCCCGGCGGGGTCGAGGCGGCCGAGCGGATCCGCCGGCTGGTCCACGATCCGGAGCTTGAGGTGGGAGCTCGCTGCGAGGCGTTGCTGTTCGCCGCGGCACGCGCGCAGCTCGTGGCCGAAGCGGTCGAGCCGCTGCTCGAGGCCGGCGCCTGGGTCCTGCTCGATCGCTTCATCGACTCCTCGCTCGCTTATCAGGGTGCGGGCAGGGAGCTGGGCATCGACGAAGTGGCCGAGATAAACCGCTTCGCGACCCGCGGACTGCTCCCCGTACGGACGTTGCTGCTCACGATCTCGCCCAAGCTAGGCAGGGAGCGAGCCCTGTCGCGAGGGGCTACGGCCGACAGGTTGGAGCGCGAGCACGATGACTTCTTCTCGCGTGTGGCGGCGGCCTACGAGGTGCTGGCCAGGCGCGACCCGGCGCGCATCCGTGCGCTCGACGCAGAGCAGTCTCCAGAACGTGTGTTGACGGCCGCACTTTCCGAGCTCGAGGACCTGCTTTTGCCGGAGCCGGACTCCTTGCGCGACTAGAATTAAGGGCAGGATCAGCCGCTGCTTTTGGCCCTCATCGACACCGTCGGCGGACCATGTTTTTCCGTCCGGGCCAGCCGCGATTCTTCGGTGTTCACCCTTTCGGTGGCCGAGGAGCCCCGGACAACCAGCCGCACGAGCTGAAAAGCAGAGGAGCAGTCGGAGATGGAGCACACACCGCAGACCACCACTCCCCCGGAAAACCAGGCCGGCTCGGGCCTGTCGATCAGTCGTCGCTTCACGATGCCGGGGAGCGATCCGTTCAACACGGTCGAGTGGGAGCTGCGGGACGCCAGGATCGGGCACGGCGACAAGCTGGCATTCGAGCAGTCCGGGGTTGAGTTCCCCGCTACGTGGTCCCAGAACGCGACCAACATCGTCGCTCAGAAGTACTTCCGCGGCCAGCTCGGATCGCCGGAGCGCGAGTGGTCCGTCAAGCAGATGATCACGCGTGTGGCGGGGACGATCGCGAACTGGGGCCGTGAGCGGGGCTACTTCGCCAGCGACCAGGACGCGGATACCTTCCAGGCGGAGCTGACGTACATCCTCCTGAACCAGATGGCGGCCTTCAATTCGCCCGTCTGGTTCAACGTCGGCTGGCATCCAGTCGGCAGCCCGAAGATGCAGGCGTCGGCCTGCTTCATCCTCTCGGTCGAGGACAACATGGAGTCGATCCTCGAGTGGAACACCAAGGAGGGGATCATTTTCCGTGGCGGCTCGGGATCGGGCATCAACCTGTCGAAGATCCGCGGCTCGATGGAGGCCCTCAGTCGGGGCGGGACCGCGTCGGGGCCGGTGAGCTTCATGCGGGGGGCGGACGCCTGGGCCGGCTCGATCAAGTCGGGCGGAGGCACCCGGCGTGCCGCGAAGATGGTCGTGCTTGATGTCGACCATCCCGACATTCGGGAGTTCATCTCGTGCAAAGCGCGCGAGGAGGACAAGGCGGCGGCGCTCAGGGACGCCGGCTTCGACATGCGCATCGACGGCGACGGCTTCTTCTCGATCCAGTACCAGAACGCCAACAATTCGGTTCGCGTAACCGACGAGTTCATGCGCGCGGTCGAGAGCGACGGGGAGTGGCATCTGATCGCGCGCACCACCGGCGAGCCGATCGGCGAGCCTGTGCCCGCCCGCCAGCTCATGCGCGAGATCGCCGAGGCCGCGTGGCGCTGTGCCGACCCCGGAGTCCAGTACGACACGACGATCAACCGCTGGCACACGAATCCCAACACCAGCCGGATCACCGCCTCCAACCCGTGCTCTGAGTACATGAGCATCGATGACTCGGCGTGCAACCTCGCGTCGCTGAACCTGATGAAGTTCCGGCGCGCCGACGGGACGTTCGACGTCGAGGCGTTCGAGCACGCGGTCGACATCGTGTTCCTCGCCCAGGAGATCATCGTCTCCCCATCGAGCTATCCGACCGATCAGATCGCCCGCAATGCGCGCGCGTACCGGCAGCTAGGGCTCGGGTACTCGAACCTCGGCGCCTACCTGATGGCGGATGGCGTCGCATACGACTCGGACGAGGGTCGTGCCACCGCGGCGGCCATCACCGCGCTCATGACCAGCCGCGCCTACCTTGGCTCGGCCCGAGTCGCGGAGTCGATCGGGCCGTATGACGGCTACGCCAAGAACCGTGAACCCCACAACGCGGTCATGGCCATGCACCGCGACGCCGCCTACGCGATCGCGGACGGCGAGTGCGCCGACACGGCCCTCCTAGAAGCGGCACGCACCACCTGGGACCGCGCGGTCGACGCGGGCCAGGAGCACGGCTACCGCAACGCGCAGGCCACGGTGCTCGCCCCGACCGGGACGATCTCTTTCCTCATGGACTGCGACACCACGGGGGTCGAGCCTGACTTCTCGCTCGTCAAGTTCAAGGAGCTCGTCGGCGGCGGACAGATGACGATCGTCAACCGCACGGTGCCGCTGGCCCTCCAGACGCTCGGCTACGACGACCAGCAGATTGAGCAGATCGTGGCCTATGTCAACGAGCACGGGAACATCTTGGGCGCCCCAGGCCTGGCGGATGAGCACCTGCCGGTGTTCGACGTGGCCGTGGGCCAGCGCGCGATCTCACCCATGGGACACATCAAGATGATGGGCGCGGTGCAGCCATTCGTGTCGGGTGCGATCTCCAAGACCGTGAACCTGCCCGAGTCCGCCTCCGTCGGAGACATCGAGGCGGCATACGTCGAGGGCTGGCAGCTGGGACTCAAGGCGCTGGCGATTTACCGGGACGGCTCCAAGACCGCGCAGGCGTTGCGCACCGACGCGCAGAAGGGCAAGCAGCTGACGGCCTCGACCCAGGAGGCGGTCGAGGAGGCCGTCGCCGAAGCCTTGGCCAAGGCCCCGCCGAAGCGGCGCCGCATGCCGCGGGAACGGCAGTCGATCACGCACAAGTTTTCGATCGGCGGTCACGAGGGCTACATCACCGCGGGCATGTACGAGGACGGAAGCGTGGGGGAGATCTTCCTCACCGATATCGGCAAGGAGGGTTCGACCCTGCGCGGGATGATGAACTCGTTCGCGACCGCGATCTCGATCTCTCTGCAATACGGGGTCCCGCTCGAGACGCTCGTGCGCAAGTTCAGCTACATGCGCTTCGAGCCCGAGGGCATGACCTCCAACCCAGAGATCCCCTTCGCCAAGTCGATGCCCGACTACATCATGCGGTGGCTCGCTTCCCGCTTCCTCGACGTCGATCTTCAGGAGGAGCTCGGCATTCTCACGCCGGCGGTGCGGGCGCGCCAGGCCGCACAGGCGGCGGCCACGTCTCACCTCGGCGACACGGCCGCGCCCGCGCAGGATGCCGGCAACGGCGGGTCTGGCGCGCAGTCCGCCGGGCCCGCCGCGGCGACGGTCGCCTTCACCGACGATCCGCCGGTGATCCCCGCTAAGAGCAACGGGCTCGACCTCGGGCCAGCATGTCAGCAGTGTGGCGGCATGATGCAGCGGACCGGCAGCTGTTACACGTGCTCGAGCTGCGGGTTCAACACGGGCTGCGGATAAGAGCAGGCGCTGCGTCGTGGCCTCGCGGTCGTACTCACCGCAGGGCCGGCAATCTTCCCCTCACGCTCGGCGGTGCGCCGCCGGTAGGCGGTAGATGAGGGTGACGTAGGCCAGCGCGGCAGCGGCGAAGAGCAGGGCCATGAGCAGCGAGCTGAAGTTCTGGTTGAAGTCGAGGAAGCTCGCACCGTTGAAACCCGCGGCGATGATCAGCAGTCCGCCCGCGATCGCAAGCGTCCGCCCCTGCCGAGAGATGATCGCGTATCCCGCCACGAGCGCTGCGCACGCGCCGAGCGCCAGGCCCAGAGCGGCGTGGGCGGCGAGCCCGGCGGCGCCATGGGCGATCGCCCAGCCGACGCTGTGCACCGAGCCCGACAGATAGTTGCTGGGATGCGAGCCAGAGTGGTGGGCCGGGATCGTCACGTACAGATTGGTCACGATGCCGAGGGCGAACTGGCACAGCAGCAGAACCATCATCACCAACGCCGCCCTGCGCAGCCGGAGCTCACGGACCGCGGCGTAGCTCATCTCGACGCGTCCGCGAGGAAGTCCTGGCTGAATCGCATGAGACGATCGACCATCTCGTCGACGAAGTCTTCGAGCTGCGGCCAGGGAAACGTCGGTCTGGCGATCCGCGCCATCGCGATTCCGTGCTCAGCCGCCCACACCAGCGACGCCAGTCGAAAGGAATCCGCGTCGTCGGGGCCGGCGCCTTCCTTGAGGCAGCGCTCGACCGCCCCCACCAGCCTTTCGAATGATCTCCGCCCGGGGGTCGCTGCCGGATCGCCATCCGGGAGGGTGGGCAACTCGGCAGAGAACATCAGCTGGTAGACGTTGGGGTGCGCCAACGCGTAGGCGCAATAGGCGCGGCCGCGAGCGCGCAGCTCCTCGGCTGGACCGGCAGCCTCCGCCGCGGCCGCGGCCGCGGCCGTCGTGTCGGACAGCTGGGCGAAGCATCGCTCGACCACAGCATCCCGTAGCTGGGTCAGATTGGCGAAGTGCAGATAGATCGAGGTGGCCGCGATGCCGACCCGGCGGGCCAGCCGGCGCAGGCTGAGCGCCTCAGCGCCCTCTTCCTCCACCAGCGCGAGGGCGGCGACGATGAGCTCGTCGCGCAGGCGTTGGCCCTCTCCGCGGCGGTTCCTGGGTCGCTGGCTCGCCTCGACGCTCGTGACGCTCGCAGCCACACAGGTAACCTATCATCTGTAGCGCTACAGATGAACACATATCCCGCTGGGGCGTCGGATGCCTCCGGGCCACGATCGGGCCGTCGCTACGGTTAGATCGCGATGGACGTCGAGAGCGCGATCCGCACCAGGCGCACCCACAAGGCCTTCCGCCCCGAGCCGGTGCCGCGGCCGTTGCTGGACGAGCTGCTCGAGCTGGCGCGCTGGGTCCCGAATCACCATCTCACGAACCCGTGGCGCTTTCGCGTTCTCGGCGCTGAGGCGCTCGCCCGACTGAAGCAGGCAGCGGGCCCGGAGGCGGCGGCAAAGCTCGATCGGGCACCGACCCTCGTAGCGGCCACCTCGATCCGCGGTGAGGATCAGGTCGAGGATCTGGAGGACCTGTGCGCGACCGCCTGCGCGGTGTACGCGGTCCTGCTTGCGGCGCACAGCCGCGGCCTCGCGGGTTACTGGCGCACACCCGGCGTGCTCAGAACCGAGGAGGGACTCGCTGCCCTCACCATCCCCGCGGAGGAACGCTTCATCGCCCTGATCCACCTCGGCTGGCCGAGGCAGGAGAAGCGGCCCCCCGAGCGGCTCGAGCCGGCGAATTTCGTCACTTATCTCAGCTGAGGCTGTGGTGCCTACACGCCGAGGTGCCCGCACCAACCGCCCGCGCCCACGAGACGCGACCGCACCAACCGCCCGCGCCCACGAGACGCGACCGCAGCAACCGCCCGCGCCCACGAGACGCGAGAGCCTTAAGGACTTTCCGGCTCCGACGGCCGCGCGTTTTCATCGAGCATGACCACGCCCGACATGGCTCGCGGCCGGAGCGCGGGTACGACGAGTGCCGGGATCAGCAACGGCAACAGCCAAAGGTGCAGCCAGTTCCAGAACGTGTTGCCGCGAAAGCCGGTCCACCCCCAGTCGCCGATGTAGCCACCGAGCACTACCGCCACGAAAGCTGCCAACAGCCCTGCGGCGATGAGCGAATGACGCGGACTCCAGCTCTCACGTAGCTCGAGCATCACGGGGCTGAGTGCGACCGCCAGCGGCAGCACCAGCAACTCGAGCCAGTCCCAGAGCCGGTTCCCGACGAATCCCGTCCAGGCCCAAGGGATCACATAGCCGGCGACGACCAGCACGGCGAACGCGGCCAGCAGCACCAGCCCGAGCACCTTGTGAGGCCGCGGCACGCGGGTGCGGCGGCTGAGCCACAGCGGCAAGATGCCGACCGCCACTGGGAGTAACAGCAGGTGCAGCCAGTCCCACAGGGTCGCGGTTCGTCCGCTGATCCCGGTCCAGGACCAATGGCGGCCGTAACCTCCCCATAGGGCGACCGCGAGCAAGGCCACCGCCGCGAGCACGGCGGAGCGCCGTACCACCGTCGCGCGCCCCGGCGACTCCACGCGATCCTCGGGCTGATCGGCCGCCCCAAGCATCACCCGGGACTTTAGATCCTTCCGCGCGCCAAATCGAGTAGCCGGCCGAGGATCCGTTGTCCATCGACCCGCAACCCGTTGTGCTGGTACTCGTTGGTCAGCCAGGACCGCAGACCGCGGATCTGTGCGGCGGTCTCCTCTGAGAAGGACCTCTCCACGTACATGTCCTCGGCGTAGATGAGGGCGGCGGTCGGCACCTCGTTTTGGGCCAGCATGCCGGGGTCGTACAGGCGGGGCCATTCGCGCTCAGCCAGCAGCCGCGCGGCTTCGCCCAACGGTGCGAGCGCGCCGTATTCCTCGAACATCCACGGGTACACGTGCTCGCCGGTGAGCATGTCCTCGGACTCGATCTCCGCCGGCAGCGTGCGTTCCGCCGACCAACCGGTCCTCCCGCCGTCGGCCCAGCAGGCCTCATGCAAGATCGCATAGATGGGATTGCGCGCGAAGCCCAGCGGGTCCTCGAGGTCGTGAAGAAAGGCCCTCGAGTCCGCCGGCAGCTCCAGCAGGTAATGGAGCTTCTCGGCGCCGTCGCTCATGCCGAGCATGTTTCCCACCTGCCGGAAGCGTCGCCAGCTCAGCCGGTCGCCCCCCGGCAGCCGCAGGTCTTCGTGCTCAAGCACCTCTCGGAGCTCGGAAAGACGCCGCCGGTCGCCCGGGTACCGCTCCTCGTAGGAGCGCAGCCGATCCATGACGCGACGGTACGTGCGGCGATACACCTCATCGATGCGGTTCCCGAGCGGCGGCAGTCCGCCCGTGATCAGCGCTTCTCGGAGCCCCTCGGGAGCGATCGACAGGTAGGAGGTCACGCACATGCCGCCGAAGCTCTGGCCGAGCACGCTCCAGCGATCCTCGACGAGCTCGCGCCGAATCCATTCGGCGTCGCGGACGATCGAGTCGGCCCGGAAATGGGCCAAGTAGTCGGCTTGCTGTTCGGGGTCGAGTCCGTCGAGCGTCCCGATCTGCCCTGAACGCCCCGTCCCGCGCTGGTCGAGCATCAGCACGCGAAACTCCTCTAGCGCTCTGCTCATCCAACCGGGCGAGCGTGGGTTTGGCATCGGCCGGGGAGCCTCGAACCCGGGGCCGCCCTGCAGGTACACGAGGAACGGTCGCTCTCGCCCCTCGGGGTCAGCGAGCTCGCGCGCGAAAACCGAGATCCGCTGCCCCTCGGGATTGCCGTGATCGAGCGGCACCTCGAAGCGATGCTCGATCGACACCAGGCCGGGGAGTGCAAGCTCATCGGACATGCCGCACATCATGCACCCCCGGCGCGTCCGGCGAAAGCACGGATAGGGCGATCGAGCTCGAAAGCGCGGCGACCTATATTTGACGGATGTCTCGCCTTGCGATGGTGACCGGCGCCTCTTCCGGCATCGGCGAGGCCTATGCGGAGCGATTGGCCGCCGACGGATGGGACCTGCTGGTCGTCGCCCGCCGACTCGATCGCCTCAATCAGCTCGCGGCCCGCCTCCACGAACAGCACGGCGTGCAGGTCGAAGTGCTCGGGGCGGACCTTGGCGCGGCGGCTGAGCTGCTCGAGCTGTGCGACAAGCTCGGGCAGGCGCCGGTCGAGATGCTGGTGAACAACGCCGGACTGGCGCACTACATGCCGTTCGCCGAGCTTTCTCCGAAGCGGACCCGCGAACTGCTCGAGGTGAACGCGTGCGGCCCGGTGCTCCTCACCAAGGCGGCCATCCCGGGAATGATCGAGCGGGGCACCGGCGCGATCGTCAACGTGGCCTCGCTGCTCGCCTTCAGCGGCGACGCGCGAGGCTCGTTCATGCCCCAGCGCGCCGTCTATGCGGCCACGAAATCGTTCATCGTCACCTTCACGCAGATACTGGCCCACGAGCTTGAGCCCCATGGTGTGCGCATCCAGGTCGTGTGCCCGGGAGTGGTCCGCTCCGAGTTCCACACCAGGCAAGGCATGGACATGAGCGAGGTACCGCGCATGGAGCCGGACGACGTTGTGCTGGCGAGCCTCGAGGACCTCGAGCACGGCGTCGTCGTCTCGGTGCCGGGGCTGGGCGACCCAGAGGCGCTTGCGCAGGTGAGCGCCGCGAACGGGCAACTGCTGCGGGCGGCGCGGGTGAAGGAGCTGCCGCACCGCTACGCCGCAGCCGGGGAGCGGCGCTCGTGAGGGCGGTCAGGTTCGACCACTACGGCGGTATCGACGTGCTCGATGTGCGAGAGGTCGAGGATCCAGTCGCGGAGCCCGGTCGAGTGGTGGTGGCGGTCAGGGCGGCCGGGATCAACCCCGGCGAGATCAGCATCCGCGAGGGCCGTCTGCACCAGCGCTACCCGGCGACGTTCCCGTCGGGCCAGGGCTCAGATTTGGCCGGAGTGGTGAGCGAGGCGGCTGAGGGTGCCGAGGGCTTCTCCGCCGGGGATGAAGTGCTCGGGTGGAGCGAGGAGCGCTCGAGCCATGCCGAGCTGGTCTCGGTCCCGGCTAGCCAGCTCGTTCAGAAACCCCCATCGCTTTCCTGGGAGGTGGCCGGATCGCTGTTTGTCACGGGCATGGCCGCGCTGGCCTCGGTCGAGTCGGTACTCCCCCAAGCCGGCGAGACGGTGGCGGTCTCGGCGGCGGCGGGCGGCGTCGGTTCGCTCGCCGTCCAGCTCGCGCGCCGCACGGGGGCGACCGTGGTCGGGCTGGCGAGCGAGCACAACCACGAGTGGCTCCGCGGCCACGACGTGGTACCGATCACTTACGGCCCCGGGCAGGCTGAGCGGCTGCGCGATGCCGCCGGCGGCAGGCTTGACGCGTTCATCGACACCTTCGGTGGCGGCTACGTCGAGCTCGCGCTCGAGCTCGGCGTCCCGGCGGAGCGGATCAACACGATCGCCGACTTCGAGGCTTCGGGGCGCTTCGGCGTTCGCAATCAGGGCACGCATGCGAGCCCATCCGCGGAGCGCCTTGGCGAGCTCGCGCGCCTCGCCGCGGCTGGGGAGCTGGAGGTGACGATCGCTCGCACGTTCCCGCTAGACCAGGTTCGCGAGGCCTATCGCGAGCTCCAGCAGCGCCATACTCACGGCAAGATCGTGCTGATCCCCTGAGCGGCGCATGGTGGGGGCGGGGACGCGAGTGGGGCGGGGACGCGAGTGGGCGCGCCGGCGCAACGCGAGCGGCGCCCGGACGCGAACGGCGTCTCAGCGCCTGAGCAGTTCCTCAAGCGGCCTCGTATTGACCACCTTCGCGGCGGTCGCCCAGCCCCGCCGAGCGGTCGCGACCGAGAAGGGCATGTTCCCGAGGCCGCGAACCGAGTGAGCATCGGTCGAGCACACGATCTCGACTCCCGCTCGCAGCGCTTCGCGAACGTGCTCACCGCTCAGATCCAGTCGCAGCGGCAGCCCGTTGACCTCGACCGCGACGCCCCGCTCGCGCGCAAGCTCGAAGACGCGTTCAAGGTCGAGCGCATTCTCCGGCCGCCGGTTGATGTAGCGCCCGGTGGGGTGGCTCAGACAGCGGACATGGGGGTTGCGCAGCGCCTCTTCCACACGCTTCGTCATCTCCTGGCGCGGCATGCGCTGTCCTCCGTGAACGCTCGCCTGCACCCACTCGAGCTCCGCCAGGACGTCATCGGGCAGCTCGAGGCGCCCGTCGGGGAGGATGTCGCACTCGATCCCGCGCAGGATCCGGAAAGGCTCTAGCAGCTCGTTCGCGCGGGCGATCTCCTCGCCCTGGCGGCGCAGGTCTTCGGGCGTTAGCCCCCGCACCGCCCCCACCGCGGGAGTGTGGTCGCAGATCGCCAAATACTCGTAACCGCGCTCCCGAGCGGCGCGGCCCATCTCCTCAACGCTCGCTCGGCCGTCGGACCAGGTTGTGTGCGTATGCAGGTCGCCGCGAATCTGCCGCTCCTCGATCAACGCGGGCGGCTTGCCGCTATAGGGGGCCGCCCGCAGCTCGGGAGGGCACGGCGGGAGGCCGAGCGCTTCGAACAAGCTCCGCTCGTCGGGCGCGTCGGGGAGTGGCCCGAGAGCGGCGACGTAGGCCGGCGAGCCGGTGGCGCGCAGCAGGGCTGTCCCGAAGCGCTCGGGTGAGCACGCAATCAACTCGACCGCCGCGCCCTCGACAGTTAGACCCAGCGCGCGATGCTGTTCGCGCTCGATCACGACGACGATCTGCGCGAGGGACTCGAAGCGCTCGATCAGCGCGTGCGCGTCGCGCGTCGGGCACACCACCGCCAGGCGCTCACACGAGTCACACCAGCGACGGACGTCGCCGGCCGGCTCGCCCTCGAGCTCATCCGCGATCCGGCCGACGAGCTCGCGGGCCCGATTGAGCAGCAGCCCCTGGCGCGGCTGCGGTCCGCGTTCGCGCTCCAGCGCGTCGAGCAGGCGCGCCTCCGTCTTGGGGCCGATCCCGGGGACTGTGCGCAGGCGGCCCTCCCTCGCGGCCTCGCGGAGCTCCTCCGCCGTGTGCACATCGAGCGCTCGGGCCAACTCGATCGCCCGCTTCGCGCCCAGCCCGAGATAGCGGCCGAGGCCCACGAGATCGGGCGCGAGCTCGTCCTCGAGCTGCTCCAGCTGCGCGATCTCTCCGGTCTCAACGAGCTCCCGCAGCCTCGCCTCGATGCCCGGGCCGATCCCCCGCAGCTGGCGAGCGCGGCCGCTTGAGATCAGCTCCCGCACCGGCACGGGCGCGCCACGAATCGTCTCCGCGGCGCGCCTGTAGGCGCGCACGGTGAAGGCATTGGCGTCCACCAGCTCGAGCAGGAAGGCGAACATTTCCAGCCGGTCTGCGATCTGAGCGTTCTCCACCACGCGGTAGTTTTGCTGGATGAGTCGCACGCAGCGGCTGACGCTGCTCGCCGCGATCCTGGGGTCGGGCGTCGCCACCATCGACGGCACGATCGTCAATGTCGCCTTGCCGGCAATCGAGCGCGATCTCGGTGGCGGCTTGGCCGCTCAGCAATGGGTCTCGAACGGCTATCTGCTGACGCTCGGCTCGCTGCTGCTGATTGGTGGCTCGCTCGGGGACATATTCGGCGAGCGGCGGGTGTTCTCGATCGGCCTTGCCGCCTTCGGGTTGCTGTCCGTCGTCTGTGCCGCGGCGCCGACGATCGGCGTCTTGCTGGTGGCGCGGGCGCTGCAGGGAGCGGCGGGAGCCTTGCTCATGCCGAGCTCGCTGGCGGTGATCGTGGCCGCGTTCACGCGCAAGGAGCGGGGCAAGGCCATCGGCGCCTGGACCTCCTGGGGCGCGATCGCCGCCATCATCGGGCCGCTCGCGGGCGGCGCGATCGTCGGGCACGCCTCGTGGCGCTGGATCTTCGCGATCAACCCGCCGCTGATCGCAATCACGCTCGTGCTGGTCATGATGGCGGTCCGCCCAGGCCCCCACCTCAAGCGCCGGCCCGTCGACGTACTCGGCGCCTGCCTGTGCGTCGCGGGCCTCGGGGGCATCGTCTTCGCGCTGATCGAACAGCCGCACTACGGTTGGGGCTCCCCGGCGATCCTGGCGCCGCTGGTGCTCGGTGCGCTCGCCCTGTGCGCCTTCATCGCCTACGAGCGCCGCGCGTCCGAGCCCATGCTGAAACTCGACCTGTTTGCGCGCCGCAACTTCTCGATTGGGAACTTGGAGACGCTGACCATGTACGCCGGTCTCTCCGCGCTGTTCTTCTTCCTGATCATCTTCCTCCAGCAGGTGGCGGGCTTCAGCGCCTTGACGAGCGGGTTGGCCACCCTGCCCGTGACCGCGATCATGTTCGCCCTCTCCCGTCGCTTCGGTGCGCTTGCCGACCGCCTCGGGGCGCGGTTGTTCATGGGTCTCGGGCCCCTGGTCGCGGCGGGAGGAATATTGCTGCTGCTGCGCACGGGTATGCACACCTCGTTCTTGGGCGAGCTGCTGCCAGGGCTTGCGGTCTTCGGCCTCGGACTCTCCATGACCGTCGCGCCGCTCACGGCCACGGTGCTGGCCGAGGCCGACGAGGGCGACGCGGGTATCGCTTCGGGCATCAACAACGCGATTGCGCGGGTCGCCGGGCTCGTTGGCATCTCGGTGATCGGCGTCGTCGCGGCCGGCTCGTTGCAGTCCGACACGTTCGCCCGGAACGCGCAGAGCGTGAGCGCATTCCACGATGCGCTCGTGATTTGCGCCGCGCTCGTCGCCGCCGGGGGCGTGAGCGCTGGGCTGGGAATCGTCAACCCGCCCCGGCGGGTCCAGGCCAGCGGCTGTTCGGGGGGCCCGCTCGTGGCCGCCCCGAAGGAGGCCGCCGGTTGCCCGGACGAATCGATGCCAGAGCCGAGCCTGGCCGCCGTACGCGGCTAGTTCACGCGACTCCTGGTGTCCCCGAGCGCCTTGTCATCCCGGGGCCGAGCAGCGGGGCTCCGCTAAGGTGAAGCCATGGAGACCGAGAACAAGACCAGGCTTTCAGATCATGAGTGGCGCGAGCGGCTGACCCCCGAGCAGTACGACGTCTTGCGTCGGCGGGGTACGGAGCCACCGTTCGCGGGCCGCTACGTCCACGCCAAGGAAGACGGGACCTATCGCTGCGCTGGATGCGGTGCGGTGCTGTTCAACTCGGACGCGAAGTTCGAGTCGGGGACCGGATGGCCCAGCTTCTACGAGCCGGCCGCGGCCGGGAACCTCGAGCTGCGCGAGGACAACAGCCTCGGCATGGCCAGAACCGAGGTCGTCTGCCGCAACTGCGGCGGGCATCTCGGGCATCTGTTCGATGACGGCCCCCAGCCGACCGGGCTGCGCTACTGCATCAACTCGTGCGCGCTCGAGCTCGCGCCCGAGGCTGAGTAGGCGCAAGCGGGCTAGGCGGGGGCGGGGCTGAGCCGGCGCGAGCGGCTCTAAGCCGGCGCGGGGCTGAGCGCGCGCCGCGGCGCGCGCTCAGCCGGTAGCTCGAGCGTGAACTTCGCGCCGGGACCGTAGCTCGGATCGAGCGACAGCCTGCCACCCATTCGTTCGGCGAGCTCGCGGCCGATCGCGAGGCCCAGCCCGAACCCGCCCTCGCCGGCAGTATTGCGGCCGCGCTGAAAACGCCGGAATATCAGCTCGCGCTCCTCGGGCGCGACCCCGGGGCCACGGTCTGAGACGCTCAATGCCACCGGCGAGCCGGAATGGATCGAGACCACGATCTCTGTCCCGGCCGGACTCGCGCGCAGCGCGTTGTCCAGCAGGATGCGCACGATGCGCGCCACGCTGCCTGGATCGCCGCGCGCCCACACCGAGTCCTCCCCCGAGCTGAGCGCAGGGGTGATGTTGCGCTCGCTAGCGGGCAGCTCGAACTCGGCCAGCACCGCACGGCACAGCTCGCCCAGCTCCACCGGCTCCGAGCGGAGCTTGACCTCGGCGTCCAGTCGCGAGAGGTCGAGCAGGTCGGCAGCGAGCCGCCCCAGCCGCCGCGACTGTGCCCGCGCCCGGGCGAGCATCGCCAGCGTCTCCTGCGGGTCGGTGTCGCCGCTGCGCAGGTCCTCGTCGAGCAATTCGAGCATGCCGTCGAGCGAGGTCAGCGGAGTCCGCAGCTCGTGCGAGGCGGTGGCGACAAACGCGCGGCGTGCCTCCTCTTGACGGCGCAGCTGACCCTGCATGGTCGCGAAGGTGCGCGCCAGGTCCCCCACCTCGTCCTGCGCGCGGTCCGCTGGCACCTCCACTCCGGGACCCTCCCGTGTCACCCTGACAGCCGCCTGTCGTAGGCGCCGCAGCCGATACACGAGCGTCGCTGAGAGCGGGATGCCGAGGATCACGGTGAGTGCCAGCCCCGCCAGCGCCGCGACCAGGAACGCGCGGGCGACGGCGCTGACCGCGGCGGGAATCTCGTCGATCGGCTTGCGGACCGCGAGCACGAACACGTGCCCGCCCGCGGCATGGAAGGGCAGCGCCGCGCGCACGTACTCCTTGCCGTCGATCGTGCCGAAGGTGTACAGCTTGCGTCGCGGTCGCTTGGTGAACGCTGATGTGACGTCGTCATAGGAGTCGTCGCGCGAGAGGTCGGAGAACTGCGGCCACGTGGCCAGGACCCCCAATCCACTGCTGTACGGATTGGGTTGCACCAAGCTGATCTCGCCGTTGCCCACCTTCTGCCCCACCTTGCCCAGTTGTGTCGTGAGCAGCGCCTTCTCCTTCAAGCCCTGGTTGCGCAGCTCCCGTTTGGCCTTCGTGGTTGGCTGCTCAGCTGCGTACACGGCGAGGCTCGGATCGAGGTTCGCGAACGCCGGGCCCGCGCGATACGAGCGAAGCTCCTGCTCGAGCGTCTTCTTGGCCGCGTTTCTGAGCGAGCTTTCGAGCGGGCCTAGCAGCGCCGCCGCCGCCACCGCCAGCGTGGCCACGGTCGTGAACAGCACGAGCCCTACGATCCGACCCCGCAGACCGGGAGCGTGAAGCCACCGCCGCGGCATGGGACTAGGGTCCCCGCAGTCGGTAGCCCGCGCCGCGCACCGTGAGGATGTATCGCGGCTTGTCCGGCTCGGGCTCGAGCTTCTCCCGCAGATGCCGGATGTGCACGTCGATCGCGCGCGGATCGCGATAGGCGCTGTCGCCCCAGATCGCGCGCAGCAGCTCCTGGCGGTTCAGCAGCCGGCCCGGCACGGCCATCAGCGCATCGAGCAGCTCGAACTCGGAAAAGGTCAGGCGCACGGGCTCACCGTCCATGGTCACCTCGCGCTGCGAGCGGTCAAGCGCGATCGGTCCGACGACCACCACCTCGTCGCCCATCGTGCGCCCGCCCGCGCGGCGCAGCACCGCGCGGATACGGCTGCGCAGCTCCGCCAGTCCGAAGGGCTTCGTGACGTAGTCGTCGGCACCGGCCTCCAACCCCAGCACGGCGTCGGCCTCTGAATCGAGCGCCGTCAGCATGATGATCGGCACGACGTTGCGCCGCGCCCGGAGGCTGCGGCACACCTCATAGCCGTCCGGGCCCGCGCCAAGCGCGACGTCGAGCAGGATGATGTCGAAGTGGTCGGTGCTCGCGCGGTCGATCGCGGAGCGGCCGTCGGCGACCGCCAGCACCCGATGACCTTCGCGCGAGAAGGAGCGCGTCAGCATCTCGCGCAGATCGGATTCGTCATCGACGACCAGAATGTTGAGCGAGGCGCCGGAGCTGGGTGGGCCTGGCGGCACGGAGGGTGCTGATGTCCGGCG
This sequence comes from uncultured Solirubrobacterales bacterium, assembly GCA_963823315.1. Classification (GTDB taxonomy): domain Bacteria; phylum Actinomycetota; class Thermoleophilia; order Solirubrobacterales; family Solirubrobacteraceae; genus Palsa-465. The sequence goes on from CAWGLB010000006.1 coordinate 430,100, forward strand.
CTCTACCGCCATTTGGCCACGATCGTAGCGGCCGGCACTTGGACCCTTATCCGGTTCGCCCGGCCGTTTCAAGCCCCGCCGTCGATGCATCGGCAAAGCCCTTGACCGTGCGCGGCGCGAGCCGCCCGGCGGCGGCGACCGCCCACAGCACGGTGACCCACACGGCGGTGGCGAGCGTCACGTGGACCCACACCATGTCGGCGGGCAGCTTGAGCTCGTATTGAACGGTCCCCACAAGGCCCTCGGCGGCCAGCAGCACGCACAGCACCGTGAGCGGCTCGAGCACACGTTCCGCGGCGCCCCGGTGGCGGTGAAGCAGCCACACCCCGATCGCGATCACCCCGAACAGCGCCGCGATCGTGGCGTGACGGTGGACGACCCAGGTGAGGGTGTCGGCGCCCTTGAAATGGAGCCGGTGAACGCGCTGGCCGACGACGCCACCCGAGTGCGGTCCGGCCGCGGTCGCGGCGGTCCCGGCGAAGATCGTGAGCGCGCCGATCGGGGCGAGCGCGCGCACCGACCACACCGACAGGCGGTCGATCGACAACGGCCGCGAGCCTGGCTCGTGGGCCGAGCGCCAGGCGAGCGCCACGGCCGCCACCAGGATCAGCATCGAGAGCCCGAAGTGCCCCATGACAAAACCCGGCGCAAGGTGCTCGACCACCGTATAGCCGCCGAGCACAGCCTGCCCGAGAACCCCGAGCGGCAGCAGCCACGCCAGCACCGCGAGGTCGCGTCGGAACGGCCGCCGCAGGAGCGCGAGCACCGCCACCGCCACGCAGATCACGCCCACGGCGCCCGAGATCGCGCGGTTGCCGAACTCGATCAGTGCATGGCTTGAGAGCGGCGGCAGGACCTTGCCGTAGCACCGGGGCCAGTTGGGACACCCGAGGCCCGAGTTGGTGAGCCGCACGGCCGCCCCGGTGAGCACGATCACGAACAGCGCGGCGAGCGTGATGTACGCCGCGCGACGGTACTGAGTGGGGGTAACCGTCCAACTCCGCGCCGTTCTCGCCACGCGCCGGTAGCTCGTCACCCCGTCAATTTAGCTTGCGCGACCCCAAGGCGTTGCGTACCGCCCGTCAGAAGCGTGGCCGACCCGCGCCGCTCGCGGCGGCACGGGTACGGCCGAGGACGACCCTGGTAGGGCTGGGGGCCGTCCGAGGCCCGCGGGTCAGGGGGGCGATGCCCGCGGGCCGGAACGACATCCGTGTCGTTGCTTTCAGTGTAATCGCATGGGAGCAGGATTCCCGCGCCGCGGTTGGTTACTAACGACGCGCGCCGCGGGGTGCCGCTCAGCGCGTCGCCAGCGCCAGCAGAACGGAGCGGGCCAACGGTGCTCCACCCTCACTTCGCACCGAAATCTGATCGAAATCGAACTCCGCGAGCGTCTCCGCCAGCGACCTGCGCGTGTACAGGTGCAGGTGGTCGCCGAGCGGCTCGGAGTAGCGCTCCAGCCCGTGCATGAGGATCGCAAGCCGCGGGTGGTTGGGCGTCGTCACCAGCAGCCGACCCCGCGGGGCCAGCACCCGCCGCACCTCGGACAGCCAGCGCGCCGTGTCGGCGACATGCTCGATCAGCTCGCTCGCCCAGACGAGGCCGAAGGCGCCGTCGCGAAGCGGGAGCGGACCGTCTATCGGCGCCAAGCGGAACTCCAGCTCGGGATGGGCCTTGCGGGCCCGCACGAGCGCCGCCTCAGCGACCTCCACGCCCAAGGGGTAGGCGCCCGACCGGGCCATGAGGGCGGTGAAGGCGCCCTCGCCGCAGCCGAGATCGAGCGCGGGCGTGCCGGGCTGAAGGTGCTCGAGCAGGAAGCGCCGGCGGAGCTCGAACTGCGGCAACGTGAGCTTCTCTGGCAGCCGCTCCCAGAGGTTCTCGTAGTACCCCTTCACCTGGGGCTCTCGAGCAGCACAGTCACCGGCCCCTCGGCGACGAGCTCGATCGACATGATCGCGCCAAAAACCCCGCGCTCCGAGCCGAGGCGCTCGCAGAAGCGCTCGTACAGTGGCTCGGCGAGCTCACCGGTGGCGGCGTGCGTGTAGCTCGGCCGGTTGCCGCGCCGTGCGTCGCCGTACAAGGTGAACTGGCTCACGCACAGGGTCCGCCGCTCCCCGAGGGGCTCGTTCATGCGCCCGCGCTCGTCGTCGAACACGCGCAGGCGCCCCACCTTGTCGGCCAGCCAGTCGGCGTCCTTGACCGTGTCGTCGCGGCTCACCCCCAGCAGCACGAACAGTCCCGGCCCGATCGCGGCGACGGACCTTCCCTCCACGCTGACCGCGGCCCGGGAGACGCGCTGAACTAGCGCCCGCACGGGGCTGGACCTAGCGGCCCACTAGAGCGCCTCGCGCAGCTCGGCCGCGGCCCGCTCGGGGGAAACGATGTTCAGATGTAAACCCACGCCCAGCTCAAGCCCGGCCAGATAGGTCAGGCGGGGCAAAATGTCGATCCGCCAGCAGAAATGCTCCGCTCCGCCCGGCGCGGTGCGGACCCAGAGGTTCAGCGGCGGGTTGGCGCCAAGCCGATTAGCGAGTCGGCGCAGGGCCTCTCCCAGCATCCGCGCTCCCGTGGGACCGTCCTCCTCGAAGCTCCTGCGCGCGACGCGCGGCGCGATCATCAGCTGGTAGGGGACGCTCGCCCCATAAGGCGCCATCAGGACGACCTCGGAATCGATGGCCACAATGCGCTCGCGCTGGCGGACCTCCTCCTGCACCAAGTCCGCCAGGAGGTTGCCGCCCATGGTGCGGGTCGTGTAGGCGGCAAAGCGCTCGCGCTCCCGCGCCACCTGCGCGGGCACGAAATCGAGCGCGTACAGCTGGGCGTGGCTGTGCGGCAGCGAGGCCCCCGCGGCGATCTGCTCGTTGACGATCACATGCACGTAGGAAGCATCCGCGTGCGCGCGCATGCGCTCGCGCCACACTTCCATCGCCAGCTCCCGCTGCTCGTCGGCGACCTCGGCGAGCGACGCCACCGGCGCCGGCGTGTTGATGATCACCTCGTGCGCGCCGGCCGCCGGCGCTGACCAGAAAAGGTCGCGGCTCGCGTTCGCGCCGGGGCGCGCCTGCGGCTCCTGGGCGGCGCCGACATTCCCGTTCAGCGCCGGATACAAGTTCGGGACCACGCGCACGGACCACCCCGGACCGTTCGCCGTACCTCCGTCGGGACGCAGCGCGTAAAGCTCGGGCGGCGTGCGCCCCTCGTGGCCCTCGGCGAACGGGTCGCGCTCCGCGTCCATGGGCGGCGAGGCCACCGCGCGCAGCTCGCCCCCGGGACGTCCTGCGCGGGCGCCCGCGATGATCGCCCTGTCGCCCGTCAGTGGATCGATCCGCAGCTGAGGCGCCGCAGAGTTCATGTGGGTTTCTCGATGGGCTCTTTAGCCAACCGTCTTGTCCATCGCGACGTGCTCGATCCCGGCTTCGACGAACACTCGCCCGCGCTGCCGGTAGCCAGCGTTCTCGTACAGTTTCAGCGCGTATGTCTGAGCATGGAGCACCATGCGCCTGGCTCGAAGCATGCGTGCCTCCTCGTCGGCCAGCGCGAGCAGCGCGGACGCGATCCCGCGATGGCGCGCCTGCACCCGCACCGCCAGGCGACTGAACTGGATCGTGCGGCCGACGGGGAGCAGCCGGCAGGTCCCGAGCAACTCGTCACCCTCCATCGCCACGAGGTGGATTCCCTCGGCATCGCGCCCGTCGAGCTCCTCCCACTCAGGGACTCCCTGCTCGACGCAGAAGACCTCGTGGCGGAGCGCCACCGCCGCGTCCAGCTCCTGGGTGGATCGCGCTCGTCGAACCTGGTAGGAGGCGACCGCCATCAGCGACAGCTTGACACAGTATTTGTTCGGCCCGGCACATGTGCCGAGCTAATGATCTGCTTAAATACCCGCTATCCTCCGAACCAGAGGGGTGCGGAGGTAGCCGCTTCTGAGGGCCTCTCGCCTGCTCGGAACGTTCCGAGCGGCCTGAGTCGCTACGACGTATTGCCGCGACTCATATCCAGACGTAAGACCTTTTCAAACTTATGGGTGGTTCCAGCCCGTTCCCATCTACTGCCGCGATTGCGCGGGCAGAACGCTTCACGCGTGAGCGCTTCGTCTATGACGGCGAGGCGCTCGAGGATGCGCTAGCACCTGGCGGCGCGCGCCGCCGGGCGCTCGATGCTGCGCTTGAGGAGATCGAGGCCGGCGCGAAGCAGCCGTCGATCGAGTGGCGGCGCAAGTACTCGCTGCTCCTCGGGCTGGAGCGACTGCTCTCCGAGGACGAGCCTCACCTGGCCGACGGCACCGTGCTCTCGGCCCACCAGGTCGACGCGCTCTCGGGCACGCTCACCGCCCTGTTGGCGGAGGCGCAGCCGGGCGGGCCCGACGGCCCATCGAGCAACGGCCGCGAGGCGCTGCTCGAGGAGCCCCAGGAGCTCGAGGATCCCGATGAGCTCGAGGCGGCAGAGGCGCTCTCGGAAGCCAACGGGAACGGGAACGGCGCCGAGGAGGACGAGGAGCCGCGCGACTGGACCGACGAGCGCGAGCTCGACGAGGATGTCCAGCTTTCAGACGATCAGCTCGAAGACCCCAACGCCGCGCGCCGCTTCTGGTTCGAGCACGCCACCGGCGCCGGCAAGACGGTCGCGGCGCTCGGCTTCGTCGAGGCCTCGCGCACCGGCGGGATCCTGATCCTCACCCACCGCCGAAACCTGGTCGACCAGTTCAACGGCGAGCTGCGCGACCGCGGCTATCGGGACCGCATCCACGCGCCGCTTCTGAGTGGCAACGGTTCGCAGCCGTCGCCCGAGCAGTACCTCGGGCCCGTCACGGTCGAGACCTACCAGTGGTTCGTGCGCAACGCCGGGCGCATCTCCGACGCCTACGCGATCGTGATCTGCGACGAGGCCCACACCGCGCTCGGCGAGAAGACCTCCGCGGCCATCCGCGCCTGGTCGGGCCCGATCTTCATCGGCATGACCGCCACGGGCGCCCTGATCGCGCGCCACGTCACCGACCTCTTCCCCACCCAGACTTCGCGCTTCGACCTCGCGCAGGCCGCGCGGCGGGGTGTGATCGCGCCGCTGCGGTGCGTCCGCATCCCGCCGGGTCCGGGGGTGAGGACGATCGCCAAGGTGCCGCTGCGCCGGGGCGAGGTGGACACCGAGTTCGACCAGGAGATGCTGGCCGAGCTGCTCGATCAGACCCCCTTCAACATGGCCGTCGCCGATCTCTACAAGACCCGCTTCAACGGCGTCCCCGGGATCGTGTACGCGGCCGGAGTGCGCCACGCCCACAACGTCGCCCGTGCCTTCAGGGAGTTGGGGATCAACGCCCAGGCGGTCTCGGGCGAGACGCCCAAGCGGCAGCTGGCGCGGATCCTGGCCGACTTCGAGTCGGGCAAGGTCGACGTGCTGGTCAACGCGATGCTCCTGGCCGAGGGCTGGAACTCGCCTCGCGCGACCTTGTGCATGCACCTCGCGCCCACGGCTTCGCGGCGCGTCTACCAGCAGCGCGTCGGCCGCGTGACCCGTCGCAATCCCGGCAAGGAGGCGGGGATCGTGGTCGACTTCGTCCACCCCGCGACCAAGCACGACGATCCGGTGGTCACGCTGCATTCGCTGCTCGATCGCGACGTGTATCGGGGCGGCGCGATCGTGGTCGGGCCCGTGCGCCGCGGCCGCGGACGCCGCGTGCGCGTCGAGCGCCGCGTGCTCCCTGTCACCCCCGACCCTGAGCGGCGCGCGGCGGTGTTCGAGCGCGAGCTGTGGCGGATCGCGGTCGAGCACCTTGACTATGGCGAGCAGCACGTGTGGGCCGCGCTGGCGGGCGCGCGCGTGGCCCCCGGCGGCTGGCGCCGCGCCAAGGCGATGCTCCACTTCGACCGCTCCGGTGAGCTCAAGCGCCGCTTCCTGATCACCGCGCTGCAGCGCAATCGCCACTCGCAGCTGCGGCTGCGGGCGTTGCAGGAGATCGCTGCGTCCAAGGACGCCGAGGCCTTCGACACGGCCGTCGACATCATGGCCGCCTGGCCTCGCGACGAGCGCCGCGAGGGTGTCAAGATCATGCTTCAGGCGCTCGCCGAGCGCCGCATCGGTCGCCGGGATCAGGCGAACGCCTGGATCTGGCGCATGGCCGAATACACCCGCGAGGTGCATGAGGAGTACGCCACCCAGCGCTGGCCTGAGACCAAGCGGCTTCTGGGTCTGCTGGTCAACTCGAGCGGCCCCGCCCACGCCCGCAACGCGCGGCGGCTCGTGCATGCGGCCCGCAGGGAGGACCGTCGTCTGTCGGCGGCGCTGCTGGCGGCCGCGCTCGCGCACACGCCCGAAGCCGAGGAGGCGCTGCGCGGCGCGCGCACGCGGTTGGCGCGCAAGCCGGCTGCGCTCGCGCGCGAGCTGCTGCGCAACTTCCCCAAGGGTCGCCGCGGCCGCGGCCGTCGGCGCAAGAAGCTCGCCTCCGACGGCGAGGGCAACGGTGCCGTGCCGGAAGGCGCCGTCAGCGTCGAGACCTTGGAGGAGGCGCAGGGACAGGCCGACGATGGCGACGGCGCCCGTTTGCCGGCCGACGAGGCCGAAGAGGTCGCCGCCCCGTCTTTCGAGGCCCCCGAAGAGCCCGCGGCCTAGGGCTCGACGGCCCCGACGAGCCAGCGCCCACCCGCGCGCCGCGCCCTCCAGAGCTCAGATATTGAAGAAGTTGATGCCCAGCGCGTTCAGCGCCTGCTGCGCCTGGATGTTCAGCTGGAAGAGCTCGCCCGACCAGACCAGCACGCCCATCGCGATCAGGACCGCGCCGCCGAGCGCGATCACCACCTGGTAGTGGCGCTTGACCGCCGCGAACACCGACGTCATGCGCTCGAAAGCGAGCGCCGTGAGCAGAAAGGGGATCGCCAGACCTGCCGAGTAGAAGGCCAGCAGCACCGCGCCGTGCAGCGCGGAGCTCGAGATCGCCGCGGCCGACAGGATCGCCCCCAGCGTGGGGCCGATGCAGGGCGTCCAGGCGAGGGCGAAAGCGGCGCCGGTCAACAGCGGCCCGCCCCGGCCGGCGCGCTCCATCAGAGCCTCGACGTGCCATTCGCGGTTCAGCCGCGGCACCACCGTGCTCAGCAGGAAGTAGACCCCCAGCGCGATGATCACCGCCGCGGCGATCTTGTCGAGCACCTGCCGATCGGCCGTGAAGCTCGAGCCGAACAGCGAGGCGCCCACGCCGAGGATCACGAAGATCGCCGAGAAGCTGAGGACGAACATCAGGCTCGGGACCAGCACCCTGCGCGCGCGTGCGTTTCGCAGGTCCGCCGGGGCCACCCCGGCGACCGTCGAGAGATAACCCGGAACGAGCGGCAGCACGCACGGAGAGAGGAACGAGACGGCACCGGCGGCGACCGCGGCGAGCACCGTGACCCCGCTCGCGGGGTCGCTCGAGATCGCTGCAACCACTGACAAGATCGTAGAACAGCGAAGCTGGCGCAGTGCCCGCGCGGCGGCGTCAGCTCGCGCGCCGGGCCAGGGCGAGTGCGAAACGCTCGGCCCGGTCGGTATACCAGCGCTCCAGGACGAGGCCGGCCGCCGCCAGGTCCGCCTCCAGCCGCCCGGCCGTGAACTTTGCGCTGATCTCGGTGCGGAGCTCCTCGTCGCGCGCGAAGCCGACCTCCAAACCCAACTTGGCGATGCTCACGGTCATGTCCTGAAGCGCGCGCAAGCGCATCTCGATCCACTCGTGGCGGCGGTCGAAGAAAGCGACATGCTCGAACGCGGCCAACTCGAAATCGGCCTCCAGCTCGCGGTTGATCACCCGCAGGACGTTGCGGTTGAACTCAGCTGTGATGCCCTCGGTGTCGTTGTAGGCGGCCTCCAGCACGGTCTGGTCCTTGACCAGGTCCACCCCCACCAGCAGCCGGTCTGCTGCTGAGAGCAGCGCGGCGGCCGCGCCGAGCAAAGTACGCCGGCTGGCGGGCTCGAAGTTGCCGATCGTCGAACCGAGTAGCGCCACGACGCGCGGCATGCCGTCCGGGGGCGGGATGCGGTCGAGCTGTCGCTCGAAATCGGCCACCACGCCGTGAATGAGCAATCTCGGGTAGACGTCGGCCAGTTGCTGCGCAGCGTCCCTGAGCGCGTGTTCGGAGACGTCGACCGGGACGTAGCGGCTGAGCGTCCCGTGCTCGCCGATCGCGTCGAGCAGCGTCTTCGCCTTCTCCGGCGCCCCCGACCCGAGCTCGATCAGCTCGGCACACTCCGTGCTCGCCACGATCTCCGCCGCACGCTCGCCGAGGATCTCGCTCTCCGCGCGCGTGAGGTAATACTCGGGCAGGGCGCAGATGCGCTCGAACAGCTCCGACCCGCGCGCGTCGTAGAAGTGCTTGGGGGGAAGCTGCTTGAACGAGGCGGTGAGGCCGGCGCGCACGTTGTCGGCCAGTGAGCGGTCGCCCGCGCGCTCAAGGCAGGAGTCGATCTGGATCCGTCCGTCGGCGGTTGACACGTTCAGGGCTCTGTGTCCTCGTCATCCGCGAGCGCAGGGCTCGCTTGTCGCGTGCCCAGCGAGGTCCACGCCAACTACCTGCACGGGTGCGGCTGCCCGCCGGGACGAGCACAGCATATCCCTCTGCGATGATCGCGGCGTGAGCAATCTCAAGCTGACTTCTTTCTCACACGGCGCCGGTTGAGCTTGCAAAGCCGGAGCGGCGCAGTTGGCGTCGCTGCTCGAGGCGCTGCCTAAGCCCAACGATCCCGACGTGCTGGTCGGTACCGCGATCGCGGATGACGCGGGCGTCTACCGCCTGCGAGCAGACCTTGCGCTCGTGCAGAGCGTCGACTTCTTCACTCCGATCGTCGACGACCCCTACGACTACGGGCGCATCGCCGCGACCAACTCGCTCTCGGACATCTACGCGATGGGCGCCCGGCCGTTGACGGCTCTCAATTTGGTGGCTTGGCCGGTGGGGGAGCTGGGGACGGACGCGCTCGCCGAGGTCCTGCGGGGCGGCGCCGATGTCGCCCGCGCGGCCGGCGTGGCGATCATCGGCGGGCACACGATCGAGGACGAGGAGCCAAAGTACGGCCTCGCCGTGACGGGGATCGCCGACCCGCGGGAGCTGATGACCATCGACGGCGCTCGCGCCGGCGACGCGCTCGTGCTCACCAAGCCCGTTGGTGCCGGGGCGGTGGCGACGGCGCTGAAGAAAGGGTTCGTCTCGGGCGAGGTGGTGGCGGGCGCGGTCGAGGTCATGACCGAGCTCAACGCGGATGCCGCCGCGGCCGCCCGCGCGGCCGGCGCGCATGCCGTCACCGACGTGACGGGCTTCGGTCTGCTCGGGCATCTCCACGGCATGGCGAGGGCCAGCGGGCTGGCCGCCGAGGTCGAGGCCGAAGCCGTGCCTGCGATCGGCGGCGCGCTCGAGCTGCTCTCCGATGAGCGCGCGCTCGCCGGCGGCACCCGGCGCAATCGCGAGCATGCCGATGGCTATGCCTCGTTCGCGCCGGCCGTCGCGGAGGCGCGCAGGTGGTTGCTGTGCGACGCGATGACCTCGGGCGGGCTGCTGGTCGCGCTCGCGCCCGAGCGCGCGCGGGAGCTGCCGGGCGCATTGGTCGGGCGGCTGGCGCAAGGAAGCGCAGGAGAGATCGTGGTTCAGTAGGGCCGGCGCGAGCGCCCGGCGGCCTTCGCTACGCTCCAGCCGCACTTGGCTAGCCGCAAAGCAGAGAAGGAACGCCTCCGGCAGGAAAGGCTCGCGCGCGAGCGCGAGCTGGCCGCCGCTGCACGGCGACGGCGCATGCTGTGGCTCTACGGGCTGGCGGGGATCGCGGTGGCGGCCGCGGCGATCGTGGTGGTGTTCGTGGTCACGGGTGGCACGGGCAACAACAGCTCGAATGCGAGCGCCGGGAGCGGTCCCAAGCCGAAGTTGCAGACGGTGTCGCTCAAAACGCTCAGCGACGTGCATCCCGCCCCCTCGCCCGGATCGCTGGGGCCCGAGGGAATCCCCCTGCCCCGGGCGCCGCTCGTGGCCTCCAGTGCGACGAGCAACACGGGCGCGACCGTCGACGGAATCCAGTGCAACACCAGTGAGCAGACGATCTTCCACGTGCACACGCACCTGACGATCTTCGTCGATGGTCATCCGCGGCAGATCCCGTACGGCATCGGGATCGCGCCTCCCCGGCAGGTGTCGCAGACCTCCCGTGGTCCCTTCGTGGAGGCCGGCACCTGCTTCTACTGGCTGCACACGCACGCGGCCGACGGCATCATCCACATCGAATCCCCGATCCACCGCACGTACACGCTGGGCAACTTCTTCGACATCTGGCGCCAGCCGCTCGGGCCGGACCAGGTGGGGCCGGTCAAGGGCAAGGTGACGGCCTTCTACGACGGCAAGGTCTACAAGGGCAACCCACGCGACATGCCGCTCGGCAGCCACACCCAGATCCAGTTGGACGTGGGGACGCCTTTGATCGCCCCCGAGAAGGTCAGCTTCGCCGGAACGCAGCTCTAGCGCTGCCGCGCTCCAGGGTCCCCAGGTGCACCTCGCCCGCGTCGAGCGCGACGCGACCCGCTTCGGTGGCGAGAACCAACCGCCCCTCTCCGTCGATCCCGGCGCCGGTGCCGTAGCCGTCGGCCCAGTGAACCGGCGCTCCCAACAGAGCATCGCGCCCGCGGAACGCGTCGAGCACCTCGCTCTCGTCGGCGTCCAGCCAGCGCTCCAGCGCGGTCAGCAGCCGCCCGAGCCACGGCTCGAGCTCGCTGGGCGCGAGCCCGAGCGTGCCCGCGCGCTCTCGTAGCTCGAACGGCAGCTCATCGAGCGAAACCGCCACGTTTACCCCGATTCCGAGCACGGCCCAGCGTTCCTGGGGGCGGCCCTCGACCAGGATGCCCGCGACCTTGAGCCCGTCGAGCAGCACGTCGTTGGGCCATTTCAGGCGAGCCTCCGGGCCGGCGAGACCCGCTACCGCCACGCCCGCGGCGAGCGGCAGGAGCCGGGGTGGGTCGCGCAAGACCAGCGAGCACAACAATGCGCGCCCGGGCGGGGCAACCCAGACGCGCCCCTGGCGACCTCGGCCCGCGCGCTGCTCGGCGGCCGTGACGAGCGTTCCATGGGGCGCGCCGGCAGCGGCCAAGGAGCGCGCTCGCTCGTTGGTTGAGTCGACGCTGCGGAAATGCACGCGCGGGCTTCCGAGGGTCAACAGATCCTGACCTCAGCGTCGGCCGCGAGCTCCATCAGCTCCGCGGCGCTGCCGCCGCGGACCGCCAATGCCAGGCGCCCGTAGGAGTCCTCGTACAGCAGGAGCTCGCCGGCGTCCACATCGGCGAAAGTGCGCGCGTAGGTGCAGCTAAAAGTGCGCGCTCCAGCGCGCGCCGCCAGCCGCTGCCCCGGATGAAGCGACACGTCCTCGGCCACACCATCGAGCTGCACGTTGCCGAAGGCGTCCACATACAGGACATGGGCGATCAGCGCGCCGCCCTCGCGTCGTGCGCTTGGCAGCGCCAGGCGCTCCAGCGCCTCGCGGGGCAACCGCTCACCCGCTTCCAACAGCGACGCACCCGCGGCCAGCCGCGCGGCCACCGGACAGAAGATGTCGCGGCCATGGAAGGTGGCCGACACGGGCTCAAGCCTGAAGCTCGAGCAGCCGATGTCGACCGCCTCGGCGACGCCGCCCGCCTCCACGGCGGCCGGCCACAGCAGGCCGTTGTCGGGTCCCACGAGCAAGCGGCCGCCCGCAAGACCGAGAGCGACCGCGCGCCGCGCTCCGCCCACGCCCGGATCGACGACCGCGACGTGGACGCCGGGCGGCATGTAGCGGAGGGCCTCGCGCAGGATCGCGGCGCCGGCGCGCACATCCTGGCGGGGAACCCCGTGCGTGATGTCGATCACGCGTGCCTGCGGGCAGATCGAGGCGATCACGCCGTGGCAGACCCCGACGAAGTCGTCACGCAGGCCGTAATCCGAGAGGAACGTGATTACGGGGTTCACAAGGCGTTCACAGGATGATTACAGGCTCCGCCGCGCATTCGGCGAGACTTCGGCGCGACGCAGTCAGAGCACCAAACCTACCCGGAGGCATCCAGTTGGAGGTAATCGACGCCATCAACGAGGCGCGCCTGTCGCGCTTCCACTCAAAGGCGATCTTTGTCTCGGGGGTGGGCTTCTTCACCGACGCCTATGACCTCTTCATCATCGGCGTCGCCTCGACGCTGATCGCCAAGCAGTGGCACCTCAGCGCGGGCCAGACGGGGCTGATCAATTCGATGACGCTGCTCGGCGCCTTCCTCGGCGCGAGTGTGCTCGGACGCTTGGCGGACCTCGTCGGCCGCAAGCGGATCGCCCTCTTCGACGCCTCGATGATGCTGGTGTTCGCGCTCGCCTCGGCCTTCGCCCCGAGCTTCGGCTTTCTGGTTGCGTTTCGCTTCCTGCTTGGCCTCGGCGTAGGCGGCGATTATCCGGTCTCAGCGGTGCTGATGAGCGAGTACGCCAACCGCAAGGACCGCGGCCGGCTGGTGGGGCTGGTGTTCGCCATGCAGGCCCTGGGCACGGTGACCGGCTACGCCGCGGGCCTGGTGCTGCTGTCGGCTGGGGTCGACCACACCCTCGTTTGGCGGCTGTTGCTGGGCCTCGGCGCGCTGCCCTCGGCGATGGTGCTCTACGCCCGCCTGCGGATGCCGGAATCACCGCGCTATCTGGCCTGGGTCAAGGGCGATGGACACGGCGCAGCGGCGAGCGTGCGCACCTTCTCCCGGGGCAAGGTCGTGGCCACGGGCATGACGCAGGCCGCCGAGCGGATCGGCCTGAAGGCGTTTTTGTCCAATCGCCGTCTGCTGGTGACGCTGCTGGGAACGGCGGGGGCCTGGTTCGTGTTCGACTACGCCTACTACGGCAACGCGGTCAGCGCACCACTGATCGTCCTGCACGTACTGGGCAAGGGCGCGACCGTGCAGCAGTCGCTGCTCTTCAACCTGATCGTGTTCTCGGTCGCGGCTGTGCCCGGCTACATCCTCGCGTGTCTCTACATGGACCGGATCGGACACCGCCAACTGCAGCTGATCGGCTTCCCCGCGATGGGCGCGATGTTCCTCATGATCGCGCTCATCCCCGGGGTGACCACGGTCACGGCACCCTTCCTGCTGCTGTTCGGGGCGAGCTACTTCTTCGCCGAGTTCGGTCCCAACACGACCACCTTCGTGCTGGCCGCCGAGTGCTACCCGACCTCGGTGCGAACGACAGGACACGGCCTCTCCGCCGGTATCGCCAAGCTCGGCGCGTTCGTCGGCGTCTACCTCTTCCCGGAGATCACGAAGGCCGTCGGCCTCGCCGGCGCGCTCGAGTTCGCGGCCGGCATGGCGGCGGCCGGCACGCTGCTCACGCTGCTCTTGCCGGAGACCTCGCAACGCAGCCTCGAGGAGATCTCCGACGAGGGCCGCGGCAGCGGCGGCCTCGAGCGGCTGATGCCCGTCGAGGTTCAGCCGGAAGCGGCCTGAGCGCCCGACCGCCGGGTCGTCACCCGGCGGTGGTCCGGTCGACGGCGTCGGCCACCAGCGCCTCCACCAAGCCATCGATGTCGTGCCGCGAGGCCTCCACCTCCGGCTCCAGCCCATGCTCGCGCAGGGTGGCACTCGTCACCGGGCCGATGCTCACGATCCGCGTTCCCTGTGCGAGCCGCCCGTCGGCGGCCTGAAGGAAGAAGCGCACCGTCGAGGACGAGGTGAAGGTCACGTAATCGCTCTGCGCTACCGCCGCTAGCTGCGCGGCGCAGAGCGGCTCTGCCGCCGTCTCGTATAGCTCGAGCACGTCCACCTCGGCGCCCTGTGCGCGCAGGCCGTCTACGAGCACGTCCCGGGCCTCGGATGCCCGCGCAACGAGCGCCCGCGCGGCGCGCACCGACGCGAGCGCCTCCACCAGGCCCTCGGCGACGAAGCGCTCGGGGACGATGTCCGCGACCACGCCGTGCGCTTGCAGCGCCGCCGCCGTGCCCGGGCCGATCGCCGCGACCCGGGCGCCCGCCAGCGCGCGGGCGTCGTGTCCGGCGGAGAACAGGCGCTCGAACAGGAGCTCGACGCCGTTAGGGGAGGTGAGGCACACGAGGTCGTAGCGCTCAAGCGCGGGCGCTGGGCCGGCGAGCGGCACGATCCTGATCGCGGGCGCCTCGACCACTTCTGCGCCAAGGGCGCGCAGCCGGCTCGCGAGCCCGCTCGCCTGCGCGCGGGCGCGCGTGACCGCGACCTTCTTGCCGGCGAGCGGGCCGGGAACGAACCAGTCAAGCCGCTCACGCATCGCCGCCACCGGGCCTATCACGGTGACCGCGGGCGCTTTCATGCCCTCGCCTCGAGCCACTTGGGCGATGTTCTGAAGGTCGCCCTCCACCACCCGCTGAGAGGCGAACGTGCCCCGCTCGATCACCGCGGCCGGCTCATCCGCGCTGCGCCCGGCGGCCCGCAGGCGGGCGACGACATCGCCGAGTCGCCGCACGCCCATGTAGATCACGAGCGTGCCCGGAAAGCGGCCGAGCGCTTCCCAGTCGAGCGCCGTCTCCTCCTTGGCGGGGTCCTCGTGGCCGGTCACGAACGCGACCGCGCTCGCCAGGTCGCGGTGCGTGACGGGAATCCCGGCGTAGGCCGGCGCGGCCACCCCGGCGCTCACGCCCGGCACGACCGCGAACTCGATGCCCGCCGCCGCCAGCGCTTCCGCCTCCTCGCCTCCGCGCCCGAAGACGAACGGGTCGCCGCCCTTCAGCCGCACCACCATCCGGCCCGCCGCGCCTTGCTCGAGCAGCACCCGCTCGATCTCGGCCTGCGCGGCCGACTCGCCGCCGCCCTGCTTGCCGACGTAGATCAGCTCAGCGTCCGCGCGCGCCCCGGCCAGGGCTCCGGGCGGGATCAGCCGGTCGTACACGATCACGTCCGCTGAAGCGATCAGCTCAAGCGCTCGGGCCGTGAGCAGGCCCGGGTCGCCGGGGCCGGCCCCGACCAGGTGCACTGTCATCGCGCCGGCTCCTGCTCGGCGCGCCACAGAAGCTCCCCCGCCCCCACGGCCAGCATCCGCTCCGCGACCGTGTTCGCCAGCTCCTGTTGTGCGCCCCAGATGTGGTCGGCGGCCCACTCCGAGCCGTCGGGCAGCCCAACCCAGGCGCGGAACTCGAGCTGGTCGCCGCTCGCCGGGGTCGCGAGCGCGCCCACCGGTGTGTTGCAGGAAGCGCCGAGGCGCCGGACGAGCTGGCGCTCGGCCAGCACGCAGGCGGTCGAGGCGGGGTCCGCGAGGCCCTCGAGCGGGAGCGACTCGCCGCTCCGAGCTTCGACGAGCAGCGCGCCCTGACCCGCCGCCGGGATGAGCTCATCCAAGGTGCCGTCCGCCTCGCCCAAGCGGCCGAGCCGCTCGAGGCCCGCGCGCGCGAGCACGAGCGCGTCCGCTTCACCGGAGTCGAGCTTGCGCAGGCGGGTGTCGACGTTGCCTCTGAGCTCCACCAGCTCAAGATCGTCGCGCGCCGCGCATATCTGGGCGGCCCGTCGCAAACTACTGGTGCCGACGCGGGCACCGGGCGCCAGCGCATCCAGTGAAGCCGCGCCGCAGATCGCATCGTGCGGGTCGGCCCGCGCGGGGATCGCCGCCAGACAGAGACCGGGGGCAAGCTCGGCCGGGACGTCCTTGGCCGAGTGGACGGCGACGTCGATTTTCCCGTCGAGCAGGGCACGCTCCAGCTCCGAGATCCAGCGCGACTTGTCCTGCGTCGGAGCGCGGCGGTCGCCGGTCGTGGTGATCGGCACCAGCTCGCTGGGCGCGTCGAGGCGCTCCGCCACCCACCGGGCCTGAGCCAGCGCCAGCGCGCTGCCGCGCGTGCCGACGCGGATCAACGCCGCAGCGGGCGAACGTTCGCCAGCGGCCCGTCGACAGGCTCGGCGATGGCCTCGTCGCCGGCGCCCGCCTCCTCATCCTCCAGCCCGAACAGCTCGCGCACCAGCGCCATGCGCATGTGCACCCTGTCGTCTTGGAGCGCCTTCATGCGCACGGTGGGGTCGTGCAGCAGGCGATTCACCACCGTCCTGGCCAGCGCCCCGATCCGCTCGCGGTCGCGCGGCGATGCGCTCTCCCACCTGCCGTCGTTCTCGCGCACGACCTCGGCGGCGATCTCATCGGCGCGAGCGCGCAGCGCCGCCAGCGTGGGCAGCACCTCGAGCGAGCCGAGCCAGGCCGCGAACTTCTGGATCTCCTCCTCGACGATGCCCTCCGCGGTGCGCGCCTCCGCCTGGCGCACACGGCGGTTGCGGGCGATCACCGCCTGCAGGTCATCGATGTCATACAGCGAGACGCCCTCGATCTCGGCGCACGCCGCCTCGATATCCCGGGGGACGGCCAGATCGATCAGGAGCATGGGCCGCCCCTCCCGGCACCTCATGACCTCGGACAGCTCGCGCGCCTCGAGCAGCAGGTGCGGGGACGCGGTCGCCGAGACCACGATGTCCGCCCGCTCGAGCTCGGCCGGCAGCTCGTCGAAGCTCACGCTGTCGCCGCCGTGGCGGCGGGCGAGGCTGATGGCCCGGTCGCGCCGACGGCTCGCCACGAACACCGCGCGCACGCCTGAGTGCGCCAGCGCCTGCGCGGTCAGCTCGCTGGTCTCGCCGGTGCCGACGATCACCACTTCGCGGCCGTGGAGCGCGTCCAGGCGCTCGCGCGCGAGCGCCACGGCCACCGCGGGCAGCGTCAGCGCCCTCTCCCCGATTCCGGTCTCGGTGCGGACCCGCTTGCCCGCCTCGAGCGCGGCTTTGAACAGGCGGTTGGTGAGGGGGCCGGTCATCTCCTGCGCGAGCGCGGCCTCGTAGGCGCGCTTGACCTGCCCCTGGACCTCGTTCTCGCCCACGATCATCGACTCAAGCCCCGCCGTCATCCGGTACAGGTGGCGGGCCGCGTCGCAGTTGCGGTGCGAGTAGATCGTCGATGCGAGCTCGGTGGCGCGGATCGACGCCTGCCGCGAGAGCATCGCGAGCACGGTCGACTCGGCCTCGACGGAATCGCCCACCACCAGGTAGAGCTCGGTGCGATTGCAGGTCGAGATCGCGACCGCCTCGCGCACATCTCCCGCCCCGCGCAGATCGCGCAGGAACTCGGCGGCGCGAGCCTCGGGCAGGGCGAGCCGCTCGCGCACCTCGACGGGGGCGGTCTTGTGCGACACCCCGAGCGCCAAGATCTCGCTCAAGCCAGGCGCTCCTGGGGACGGTCGCTGCCGTGGGCGTTTTCACGCACCGTCGGCTCGGGCTGCTCGAGCTCGGTGAGCTCAAGCTGGCGCCGCAACTCCTTCAGCTCGCGCTGCGTGCGCGTCAGCCGGCGCGCCATGATCGCCAGGTAGGTCAGGATCAGGGCGACAAACACGATGTAGGCGGCCGCCACATACGGGCCCGCCGTATGCAGGGGCAGCGCCGGGGCTGCTGCGAGCACCGTGTTCACGACGGCGCCGCGCTTCGTCCGAGCGGAGCCATCGCCTCTTCCCCGAGCGCGGCCCGCCGCAGCCGCCGCAGCTGCATGCGCGACTCCTTGGCGGCGATCTCGTAGCGCCACAGGGTCGCGTACAAGAGCGCTACGCCGATCAGGGAGATCAGAAACGTGATTCCCATCTGGGCGGGCAGGTTGCTGCCTGTGAGCGTCAGCACCCGGGGATGCACGAACCCCTGCGCCATCCGCACCGCGATGAAGTTGAGCGGCACGAACGCGCCGGCCACGATCGCGAACACGCTCGCGTAGCGCGCCTGGCGCTCGGGATCCTCGATCGAGAAGCGCAACGGCTGATAGGTGGCGAACAGCAGCATCACGATCAAAAACGAGGTCAGGGTGGGGTCTGACCAAACCCACCAGTGGCCCCATGACGCCTTCGCCCAGATGGAGCCCGTGATCAGCGTGCCCACGCCGAAGATCAGCGCCATGTGGATCGCCACGTAGGAGCGCATGTCCCACTTGCGCTCCCCGGTGCGCAGGTGACCGATCGCCATTAGCCCGCCGAACACGAAGCCGCACAGCGCCGTGATCGCCAGGGGCACGTGCACGTAGAAGATCTTCTGGATGAAGCCCTGGTTTGCGTCCAGCGGCGCGTAGAAGAACACCAGCGCCAGCGCAGCCGTGATCGTGGCGACGGTGACGAGCGAGAGCGCGCGCAGGCCGCGCCCGTAGCTAGTCAAAGATCAGTCCTCCAGCAGGAAATCGAACACGGCATAGGCGAGGAGAGCGAACACCACATCATAAAGAGCCAGGATCAGCAGCCACCTACCTGGCGCCCCGGCGGCGTGCGGGGCGAGCACGGGGCCGGCGGCGCGGGCGGTCGCGATCAGGGCGGGCAGCAGCAGCGGCAGCCCGATGATCGGCGCGATCATGTCCCGCGCCCGCGTGTGGATCGCGATCGCCGAGACGAACGTGCCGATCACCGCGAGCGCCAGATCTGCCAGCGCCAGCACCGCGACCAGGTCGCCCAGCCGCGGGCCTAAGGGCGGCCCCAGCAGCAGCAGGGCGAAGGCGGGCACGGCCACGATCTCGAGCACCACCAGGAACATGAACATCGCCGTCGTCTTGGCCAGCAGCAGCGCCGTGCGGTCGACCGGGGCGAGCAGGAAGGCGTCAAAGCCTCCCTGTTCGCGCTCGGCGACGAACAGGCGTCCCGCGCCGAGCAGGGCCGCGAACAGCAACGTGACGGTGAGGATTCCCGCCGCCAGCTGGCCGTGGACGTTCTCACGGCCGAAGCCGAAGTGGAAGATCACGAAGGTGCTGATCGAGAACAGCACCATCGCCGGCAGCGTCTCGAAGGTCCGCAGCTCGAGCCGCAGGTCCTTGCCCAGCACGGCGAGGATCGGTCTCATCCGTATAGCTCTCGCAGCGCCGCCGAGGTGACCTCGCCCGGCGCGCACACGAAGCTCGCCTCGCCGTCGCTCAGGCCGAGCACGAGATCCGCGTCCTCCAGGGCCGCGCGCGGGTCGTGGCTCGTGAGCACGCGCGTGTGTCCGTTGCCGCCACCCACCAGCGGCTCGATCAGCTCGACCGCCGCAGGGTCGAGGTTGGCGCGCGGCTCGTCCAGCAGCAGCACCTCGGGTTCGTGCAGGACAGCGCGGCAAACCGCCACGCGTTGCACCAGGCCCCTTGAAAGTGTGCGCACAGGGTCGTCCGCGCGCGCACCCATGCCAACCGCCTGGAGCAGCTCCTCGACTCGGGCCGGCGCCACGCGGTGCAGGCGGGCGTGGTAGCGGAGGTTCTCCCGCCCCGAGAGATCGCGGTAAAGCAGGGGCTCGTGCCCGAGCAACCCCACGCGCGGGCGCACCGCGTGGGCCCGTCGCGGGAGCGACTCGCCCAGCACTTTGACCTCCCCGGTGTGGGGGCGCAGCAACGTGGCGAGGATGCGCAGCAGCGTCGACTTGCCGGCACCGTTTCGGCCCAGCACTGCGAGCGTGGCCCCGGCGGGCACCGCCACGCTCACGTCCCTCAGCGCGGCCCGCTCGCCAAACCGGCGCGTCAGGCCGCGCAGCTCAATGCCGAGCTGCTGAGCCATGCTCGCGCGCGAGCAGCGCCACTGCATGCTCGAGCACCGGCGCGAGCACCCCGAACAGCTGCTCGATCGCCTTCGGGCTGCCGGGGAAGTTGACGATCAGCGTCTCGCCGGCGGCCCCGGACACCTCGCGGGAGAGCATCCCCATGGGCGTATATTTGCGCGACTCCGCCCGCATCGCCTCGGAGATGCCGGGCACCTCGCGCCCGATCACCGCCCTGGTCGCCTCGGGCGTGACGTCGTCGGGGGTCAGCCCGGTGCCGCCGGTGGTGAAGATCAGCGATATGCGCGCCGCAGGCTCGGCCAGGCGTCGCAGCAGCGACTCGATCGCGGCGCGGTCGTCCGGGACCACCTCTTGGGCGATCACCTCGGCCCCCACCGCCCGCGCATGGCCGGCCAGCGCACGACCGGAGAGGTCCTCGCGGCACCCGGCGGCAACCGACGTCGAGATCGTCACGATCGCGGCTCGCATCTGCCTCAAAAAGCTAATCCCTCGCCATCCCGAGGCCGAGGACCCGGTCCGCCTCGCGCAGTAGCCTCGGCTGCGCATAGAGATACTCGTGGGCGTGCCCGCGCGCTTTGAACGTAACGCCGGGGCACCTCCCCTTGGGCCCATCGGCGGGCATGCTCGCGCGCGCCAGCGCCGGGCCCCGCCGCCGGGCGCTGAAGGTGAAGCTGACAGTGGGAGCCACCGGGATGTTCGGGCAGTTGACGACGCCCTTAGGCACCGAATGCAGGCTGTCGAACAGCGCGGCGACCGTCGCGACCTTGCCCAGTTGGGTCGCGGTCACGAGTACCGACGGCCGGTGCCCGGCGCGGCCGCGAGTGACCGTGAGCACGGTTGTCTGCGCGGGCACGCGCCCGCCCGCAGGCGCGCCCGCGGCCGGCAGGGTCTCCGTGGGAGGCGGGGACGAAGACCCGCACCCTGCGAGCGCCAACACCAGCGTGACCAGGCCGAGCTTACGACTGGAGGGCGCGATATTCACCGGACCGCCCGCCCGACTTCTCGAGCAGCGCCACGCGCTCGATGGTGGCTCCCCGCTGAACCCCCTTGACCATGTCGTAAACGGTCAAGGCCGCCACCGCGGCCGCCGTCAGCGCTTCCATCTCCACCCCCGTGGGCCCCGTTGTGCGCACCTCGGCCGTCAACGCGATCGCGCCCTCCTCCGGGTCGATCTCGCCCTCCACGCCGACGAAGCTCAGGGCCAGCGGATGGCACAACGGGATCAGCTCCGCGGTGCGCTTGGCCGCTTGGATCCCGGCGATGCGTGCCACCCCGAGCACGTCGCCCTTGGGCGCGTCGCCGCCCTGCACCACGCGCGCGGTCTCGGGCGAGACGCGCACCACCGCGCGCGCGAGCGCGCGCCGCTCGCTCGGCGGCTTGCCTCCCACGTCGACCATGCGCGCTCTGCCGCGTTCGTCGAGGTGCGACAGCTCAGGCGGGCGCATAGGCGCTCATCGCAGCCGGACGACTCGTGCGGCCGCCGGACCCGGCGAGCCCGGATGGCGAGCGGCAGCCGCACGAGCGATCAGGGCCCGCACGTCATCGATCCTGCCCTCGCGCAGCAGCGCCACGGGATCGGGCTCGCCCTCGACTATGCCCTCGAAGAACTCCTTGCGCTCGCGATAGGTGGGCAGCGTCGCCTTGGCCCACCCGCGCACCTCGTTGAGCAGCACCGCGAGCGCCGCGTAGGGCTCGCCGAAGAGCTCCGAGATCTCGCGCTTCATGCGCTTCGCGAGCGCCGGCGAGGCGCCCGCCGTGGAGATCGCGATCGCCAGCGGGCCGGTGCGCACGATCGCCGGGAGGATGAAGTTGCACAGCGGCGGCACGTCGACCACGTTGACGAGCATCGCCCTGCGCTCGGCGTCCTCGAACACGCGGATGTTGACGTCGGTCTCGCCGGTTGCGGCGATTGCGATCAGGGCGCCGTCGAGGTCCTCCGAGCGGTACTCGCGCTGCTGCCATCGGATCGACCCCTCGAGCGCGAGCTGGGTCAGCTCCGGGTGTGCCTCGGGAGCGATGAGCGCCACGTCGGCGTCGCACGCGAGCAGTCCCTCGACCTTCTCCAGGCCGACCTCGCCGCCCCCCACGACCACGCAGCGCCGCCCGGTCAGCCGCAGGCAGGCGATGTAGAAGCGCGTCTCGAGCATCCCCTCGACGCACGACTGGTCGCAGATGCCCTTGCGCAGCTGGCAGACGCACTCCTTGCCGGTATAGGCCTGGGCGGGCATGGACTACAGATTATTGGGGGTCGGCGTAGCCGACCCCCAGGCCGGAACATGTTCCGGCCCACCGGCCCGATCATGATCGGGCCGGCGCCGGCGCACATGTGCGCCGGCGAGAAGCCTCATCCCCAGCTTGATCACCGGCACGGCCCCGTGTCGCAGCGCGCTCGCCCGGATCGAGGGGCGCCCGTAGAGCACCGTGGCCGCCTCGCGCAGCGCGCGGCCGAGCGTTTCGTCGTAGGGGTGCCACCAGGGGTCGCGCACGCGCGATGACTCCCAAGTGCGCAGCTTGAGGTTGACGCACTCGTAGAAGCCGAAGCGTGAGTGCGCGCGCCCCAGCCCCGAGTCCTTGGTCCCGCCCCAGGGGCATTGACAGGCGCCGTGGCTGTACATGTGGTCGTTGATCCACACCATCCCGGCCTCGAGCTCGCGTGCGATCAGCTCGCCCTTACAGCGGTCTCGGGTCCACACCGAGGCGCCGAGCCCGAAGCTGCTGTCGTTGGCCAGAGCGACCGCCTCGTCCTCGGAGTCGACCGTCACCAGCGGCAGCACGGGGCCGAAGAGCTCCTCGCGCATGAGCCGCATCTCGTGCGTGACCCCCGTGATGACGGCCGGCGCAAAGAATGGCCCGTCGCATCCGGGCGGCGGCTCTACAGGTCCCCCGCAGCGCAGCTTCGCCCCTGCGGCGAGCGCGTCGTCCACCAGCGCTCGCACGCGCTCGAGTTGCGGGTGTGAGCTGAGCGGCCCGACCTCGGTGTCCCAGGAGAGGGGGTTACCCAGCTTGAGCCGCTGCGCCGCCGCCACCAGTGCCGACTCGAATTGCTTGGAGATCCCGCGCAGCGCGTACACGCGCTCGATCCCCGAGCAGCTCTGGCCCGCGTTCGCGAAGCCCGCCCACACCGCGCCGGCCACGGCATGGTCGAGGTCCGCGTCCTCGAGCACGACCATCGGGTCCTTGCCGCCGAGCTCCAGCACCGACCCCTTGAGCGCGCGGGCGCAACTCTCGCCCACCTTTCGCCCTGTCTCCACCGAGCCGGTGAAGAAGACCTTGGCGACCGGCGAAGCGACGAGCGCCGGGCCGGCATCGGGCCCGTGGATCACCCGCAGGAGGCCCTCGGGCAGCCCCGCGCGCTCGAAGGCGCGCACGATCCGTTCCCCCACCAGCGGCGTCAGCGGCGCGGGCTTCAGCACGACCCCGTTGCCCGCCATCAGGGCGGTGGCGATCTGCGCGAGCGGGATGCTCCACGGGTAGTTGAAGGGGGAGATCACCGCGACGACCCCGAGCGGCTCGTGGATCAGCGTGGCCTGCTTGCCCTTCAGATAGAGCTGGTGCATGGGGATCGGCTCGGCGGCGAGCAGCTGCTGTCCGGCCCGAGCGAGCCAGTGCAGGGCGTCGAGCGAGGGCAGCACCTCCATCGAGAAGGCCTCGGCGCGCGGCTTTCCCTGCTCGCGCACGATCAGGTCTCGGATCTCGTCGGCCTCTTCGATCACCACCTGTGCCATCCGCTCGAGGTAGCGCCCGCGGTCGGCCAGCGTCAGCGCGGCCCAGAAGGGCTGCACCCGCCCGACCGAGGCGACGATCGAGCCGACCGCCTCCCGAGGAGTGACCCTGACCGCCCCGAGCCGCTCGCCCGTGGCGGGTTCGAAGGATTCGAGCTCGTCCGGCACCAGCCGCCAGACTACGCCCCGGCCTTCAGGTGCTCGTCCTGCCCCGACGCTGCCGGATCTCTTCGAGGCGCTCGCGCAGCGCCGCCTCGGCGTCGTCCGGCAGGTACAGGCGCTCGTCGATCGCCGCGTCCGGCATCAGCTCCTGGGGAGAGACGTGGCCCGGGCGGCGGTGGGGGTTGTCGTAGGAGCGATCGCTGCGCGTGGAGGAGCGCAGATGCGGCGGTGGCAGCTCGGCGCCGCGTTCGCGGATCAGCTCGCGGGCGGCCGAGATCGCGCGTTTGGCGGCGTCCGACTTGGGCGCCAGTGATAGGTAGATGGCAGCCTGGGCTAGCGCGAACTGGCATTCCGGGAGGCCCACGTGCTCCACCGCCTGGGCGGCCGCGACGGCCACGCTCAGCGCCCGCGGATCCGCGTTGCCCACGTCCTCGGATGCCAGGATCACCATCCGCCTGGCGATGAAGCGGGGGTCCTCGCCTCCCTCGAGCATCACCGCCAGGTAGTACAGCGAGGCGTCGGGATCCGAGCCACGCGTGGCCTTGATCCAGGCCGAGATCGTGTCGTAGTGGTAGTCGGCCTGGCGGTCGTAGAGCAGGGCGCGGCGCTGAAGGGCGTCCTCGGCGCGCCCCAGCGAGACGGTCTCTCCGGGGGCGGCCGCCTGGCAGGCCAGCTCGAGCGCGTTCAGCGCGGTGCGCGCATCGCCTCCGGACCTGGCGCTCAGGAAGTCGAGCGCGGCGGGCTCGACGGACCGATCGGGGCCGCATTCGGCTCGCTCGAGCGCGCGCTCGAGCAATGTGCGGATGTCCTCCTCGGAGAGGGCCTCGAGCGTGTAGACGTGCAGCCGCGAGAGCAGGGCCGAGTTGACCTCGAAATAGGGGTTCTCCGTGGTGGCCCCGATGAGCGTGATCACGCCTTCCTCGACCGCCGGCAGCAGCGCGTCCTGTTGGGCCTTGTTGAAGCGGTGGATCTCGTCGAGGAAGAAGATCGTCGGTCGGGCGTTGATGCGCAGCCGCTCCCGGGCGCGCTCGATCACCTCGCGTACCTCGGCGCGTCCCACCTGCACCGCGCTTTGCTCTTCGAAGGCCGCCTCGGCCGCTTCGGCCACGAGCCGGGCGAGCGTGGTCTTGCCCGTGCCCGGCGGACCGTGGAGGATCATCGAGTGGGCGTGGCCCTCCTCGAGCGCGCGCCGCAGGGCCGAGCCGGCGTGCAGGAGATGCGCCTGGCCGACGAACTCCGCGAGCGTTTGGGGCCGCAGGCGAGTCGCGAGCGGCGCCGTGCCCGCGCTCTGATCGGGCGGCTCGGGCGAGGGCCCCTCCCCGAACAGGCGCTCCATCGGATCCCCGCTCACATCCCCACGAGCTCGAGCGCGGCGTCGTGCAGCAGGCCATTCGTCGCCAGGCCGCTGCCGCCGTCGGGCCTTCTGACCCCGTGCAAATCGGTGAATTTCCCGCCGGCCTCCTCCACGATCACCATCGGTGCGGCGAGGTCCCATAGCTTCACGCTGTGCTCGAGCCCGCCGATGTCGGCCGCTCCCTCGGCCACCAACATGTAGGACCAGAGGTCGCCGAAGGCGCGCGTCCGCCAGCAGCGTCGCGCCAAATCCAACAGCTTCTCGAGCTGGCCGAGCTTGTTCCACTCGGCGAGGCCGCCGTAGGAAAGCTGGGCATCCTCGAGCATGCTGACGCCCGAGACCTGGAGCCGGCGGGGCTCGTCCGCGAGGCCGTCGCGCGTGAACGCTCCGTGCCCGCGAGCAGCCCACCAGCGGCGGTGCAGCGCGGGCGCGGAGACCGCCCCCACGACGACCTCGCCCTCCTGCTCGAGTGCGATCAGCGTGGCCCACACGGGCATGCCGCGGACGTAGCCCTTGGTGCCGTCGATCGGGTCGACGATCCAGCGGCGCTCGCGGCCCTCCGGCGAGGCGCCGAGCTCCTCGCCAACCACGGCGTCGCGCGGCCGCGCGTCCCGAAGGCGCTCGCGGATCGCCTCCTCGACCGCCCGGTCCGCCTCCGTCACGGGTGTCAGGTCCGGCTTTGTGTCGACACGCAGGTCCTCCGCGCGAAACCGCGCGAGCGTGATCGCATCGGCTAGGTCCAGCAGCTCGAGCGCCAGGGCGAGATCCTGCTCGATGCTCACGGCGCGGGATCGTACTTGCCTCTACGCTCCGCACGGTGAGCGAGGAGCTCCAGCGCGAGACCACGGATGTGCTCCAGCGGCTGGTTCGGTTCAACACCGTGAACCCGCCCGGCAACGAGCGCGCCGCGCTCGGGTACCTGGCCTCGTTCCTGAGTGAGGTCGGGTTCGAGACGGAGCTGCTTAGCGCCAGCGAGGAGCGCCCGAACCTGATCGCGACGCTCGCGGGCTCCTCGGCCGACGGGCCCACGCTCGGCTTCCTCGGTCACGTCGACACGGTGCTCGCCGACGCGTCCGAGTGGACCCACGACCCCTGGTCCGGCGACGTCGCCGACGGCTACCTGTGGGGGCGGGGTGCGATCGACATGAAGTCGCAGGTCGCGGCCGAAGCGGTGGGTGCGGCAGCGCTCGCGCGCGCGGGGTGGCGGCCGGCGCGCGGACGGCTGAAGCTGATGTTCGTCTCCGACGAGGAGACCGGGGGAGACGTCGGAGCCCGCTGGCTGACCGAGCGCCATCCGGACAAGGTCGCCTGCGACATGCTGCTGAACGAGGGCGGGGGCGAAGTCTTCGAGTACGGCGGCCGGCGGCGCTACGGCGTCTGCTGCGGCGAGAAGGGCATCTTCCGCTTCAGGCTCACGGTGCGCGGTGTCGCCGGCCACGCCTCGCTGCCACGGATGGGCGAGAACGCCTTGCTAAAGCTGTTGCCCGTGCTGGCGAAGCTGCGCGATGCGCGACCGGCCTATGACCTCACTTCGGTGCCGGCGGCGCTGCTGGAGGGACTGGGCGAGGACCCCGGCGACCCCGCCGGCGTGGTGGCGCGGATGGCGGCGGTCGAGCCCACGCTGCTGGTGCTGTTCGAGCCTCTGCTCGGCATCACGATGACGCCGACGATGGCTCACGCCTCGGACAAGATCAACGTGATCCCGTCCACCGCCCATGTGACGGTCGACTGTCGGGTGCCGCCCGGGCTCGGGGCCGAGCGCGTCGAGCAGCGGATCGCCGAGGTCCTCGAGGACTTGCGCGACCAGGTCGAGGTGCAATTCATCGAGCAGGTCGTCGGCAACGAGTCGGCCGTCCAGACGTCCTTCATGGATGCGATCTCACGCTGGGTCGCGGCCCACGACGACGGCGCCACGACGGTGCCGGTGGTGCTGCCCGGTTTCTCCGACTCGCGCTGGTACCGAGACGCCTTCCCCGACTGCGTCGCGTACGGCTTCTTTCCCCAGAAGCACATGACGATGCTCGAGACGGGCCCGCTCGTGCACGGCGCCGACGAGCGCATCGATGTCCGGGACCTGGGTTTCGCGGCCCGCTTCTACCGCGATATCGCGCAGGAAATGCTGTCCTAGCGCGCCCCATCAGCCCGAGATCACCCGAATAAACTGCCGTCATGGCGACGCAGGTGGTTCCCCGGCTCGATCCGGCGATCTTCCGCCTGCCGGTCGAGCGCATCCGCGACGGCTACTACTCGGACGCTTACTTCGTCTACACCAAGCAGCTGCTCGAGGCCGAGCAGCGGCATCCGCGCGTGACCATGCAGGTCTTCCAAAAACGCGACTCGATCCTCGGCGGCGTGGACGAGGCGATCGCGGTGCTGAAGACGTGCGCCGGTCGCCGCGGCGCCGACGGCGAGTGGATCTTAGGCTGGAGTGAGTTGGAGGTCCACGCGCTGTATGAGGGCGACGGGATCACCCCCTGGGAGACCGTGATGACGATCGAGGGCGACTACAGCCTGTTCGCCCACCTGGAGACCGTCTACCTCGGCTGTATGGCGCGTCGCTCGCTGATCATGCACAACGTCTCGGAGGTCGTCGCGGCGGCCCGCGGGAAGGAGATCTTCTACTTCCCCGCGCGCCACGACCACTGGCTCGTGCAGACGGGGGACGGCTGGGCGGCGCATGTGGCGGGTGCGATTGGCGTATCCACCGACGCGCAGGCGTCGTGGTGGGGCGGGCGCGGCATCGGCACCGTTCCGCACGGGCTGATCGCCGCCTACGGCGGGGACACGGTCGCGGCCGCGAAGACCTTCGCCGAGCGCTTCCATGGGGAGATGAACATCACCGTGCTGGTCGACTTCGACAACGACTCGGTCACGACCGCGCTCGAGGTGGCCGCGGCGCTCGGGCCCAAGCTGTGGGGCGTCCGGCTGGACACCTCGGAGCAACTCGTGGACCGCTCGCTGTACGGAGAGATGGGTGGCTTCGACCCCACCGGCGTCAACCCCCGGCTCGCGGAGAAGGTCCGCCGGGCCCTCGACGAAGCCGGCTTCGGGGGCGTGCGCATCGTCGCGAGCGGGGGCTTCACCGCCGAGCGCATCCGCGAGTTCGAAGCGGCCGGCGTCCCCGTCGACGCATACGGGGTTGGTTCCTCGCTGATTCGCGGCAAGAATGACTTCACGGCCGACATCGTCATGGTCGAAGGCCGCCCGTGTGCGAAGGTGGGGCGCAGCTACCGGCCGAATCCGCGCCTCGAGCGCGTCGACTGAGCGCCGAGGCTGATTTCGCCCGCGCTGGAGCTTCTGAGCCCCATATCCGCCCCCGCTATGCTCTCGGCCCGATGCTGGGTGCGATCGATCATGTCGGGATCGCCGTCGAGGACATCGACGCGACGCTCTCCATCTACCGGGATTTGCTGGGCTTGCCCTTGGTCCACCGCGAGACGATCGCCGAGCAGGGCGTGGACGCGGCCCTGCTGGACGTGGGCGATGGGCACGTGGAGCTCCTGCAACCTCTCGCCGCCGACTCGACAGTGGGCAGGTTCCTCTCCCAGCGCGGTCCAGGCCTGCACCACGTCGCCTACCGGGTGGGCGACATCGAGAGCGCGCTCAGCGAGTGCAGGGAGGCGCGGCTGCGCATGATCGACGAGCACTCACGCGCCGGCATCCGGGGCTCGCGAGTGGCGTTCCTGCACCCGAGCGCGACCGCCGGCGTGCTGACTGAGCTCGTACAGCCGGCCGAGGGTCACTGACGAGCGTGGAGGAAGCGTGATGGCTGAAGGCGAGAGACCGCAGCGAATCTCGATTGGTTTCAACGGCGGGCAGACGCTGGCCGCTCGCGTCGCTCCCGACAATCTGGCGCAGCTGCGCAACGCCCTCGGCTCCGGCGGCTGGCACGAGCTCGTGGCCGAAGACGGCACGATCGCGCTCGACCTGGCCAAGGTCGCCTACGTGATCGCCGAGCACGAAGAGCATCGCGTCGGGTTCGGCACCTGAGCGGCTGTGTCCGACGCCCCTCGCCAGTCGAGTTCCCCCGCGTAGCCGCCGGCGATCGGTCTCAGGTCGTCGAGACGATCAGGACGTTGCAGTCGGCGTGGTGCGCGATCTTGTTGGGCACGCTTCCGAGCACGCGTCTGGCGCCCTGCATGCCGCGGTTGCCTACCACGATCATGTCCGCGTCGACCTCCGAGGCGACCGCGAGCAGCGCGTCGGCCGGCTCATCCTCGCTCACATGCGTCTGCACCTTGATGCCACTGAGGCGCACGGCGGCCTCGGCCTCCTCCAGCACGGCCTCGACCCGGGAGTGAGGCAGGGGTTGCCACACCTGCGCCGCTCCCGCGGGCGCGCCCGAGACATGGGCCCCGCGCAGCGGCTTATAGGCGGAGACCAGATGCAGTTCGGCGTCGAGGGCCTTGCCGATGCGTATCGCCTCGTTGACCGCCTCCTTGGCGGTCTCCGATCCGTCCGTGCCCACTACGATCGCTTCACCCATCGAGCCCCTCTCCGGCCGACTTCGATTAGGCGGGGGACCCTACCAGCCGCTGTCGCGGCGCGGGCGGCGATCGCCTACGGTGCGCCACCCGCCCTTGTCCCGGCGCGGGCGGCGATCGCCTACGGTGCGCGGTCGTGACCGACGCGCCAGCTCTGGACCCGAGCGGACCAGCCGCGCTTGACCGCGCCGCCCTCCTGGCCGCCCGCACCCACCTCCATCCGGCTCCGGTGGAGCGCGCGATCGGCGCCTACTCGCGCCTCGGCGAGCACGGCGCCTGTTGGCTGGCGCTTGGCGCAACGGGCGCGCTGCTCGATCCGCGGCCCGGCCACCGCGCCCGGTGGCTCAGAGGAGTGCGCGTGGTGTGTGCCGCCTACCTGCTCAACTACGCCGTCAAGGTCACGGTCCGCCGGCGGCGCCCGGAGCTCGCGGGCTTGCCACCGCTGACGAAGACCGTCTCCCGGCTCTCGTTTCCGAGCGCACACGCCACCACCTCCTTCGCCGCGGCGCGGGCGTTCTCGGGTCTGGTGCGGCCGCTTGCGGTGTATGCCCCCGCGGTGGCGCTCGCGCTCAGCCGGCCGTACCTGGGCGTGCACTACCCGAGCGACGTGATCGCCGGGGCTGCGCTGGGGACGGCGATCGGGATCGCCTGGCCCAAGGCTTCCGGGTGAGAACAGGCGACGTCGTACCTTCTGCCCGAGGACGGGTCCCGTGAGGATCGGCATCGTCGGCCTGCCGAACGCCGGCAAGTCATCGCTGTTCACAGCGCTCACGGGGGTGGCCGCGCAGAGCGCCAACTACCCCTTCACGACGATCGAGCCCAACGTGGCTGTGGTGCCGGTCAGAGATGAGCGGCTCGAGGCGCTTGCCGAGACCCTGCAGGCGTCCGAGATCGTCCCCGACACGATCACCTTCCACGACATCGCAGGCCTCGTGGCGGGCGCGCACCGTGGGGAGGGGCTCGGCAACCGCTTCCTGGCCAACATTCGGGAGACCGACGCGATCGTGCACGTGATTCGCGTACACGAGGATCCCGAGGTGCCTCATCCCGAAGGCCACGTCGATCCGCTCGCCGACGCGGAGACGGTCGAGACCGAGTTGATCTACGCCGACCTGGAGCAGGCCGAGCGGCGGCTCGAGCGCGTGGCGCGTGCGGCTCGCGGTGGAGACCGCGGCGCACTGGGCGAGGAGCGAGCGCTCGTCGAGGTCGTCGACGTCCTTTCCGGCGGGCGTCCCGTCTCCGTCCTGGGGGCATCGAGCGAGTTGCCGGAGCCCGTGCGCGCGCTGTCGCTCCTGACCGCCAAGCCCGTCCTGTTCGTGGCCAACGTCGAGGAAGGCGCCGGGGAGGTGCCGGACGCGCTCAGGAGGCATGCGACCGCGATGGGCGCTCGCGCGGTCGCGGTCTCGGCCCGGCTGGAAGCGGAGCTCAGCGAGCTACCCGCCGATGAGGCGCTGGCGATTCGGGCGGAGTTCGGCCAGCGCCAGTCCGGTCTCGAGGCGGTCATCAGGGGCGCCTTCGCCCTCCTCGGGTTGATCGCCTTCTTCACCGTTGACCGCGACCGTCCCGCGCACTCATGGCATATGCGCGACGGGCTCTCCGTGTGGCACGCAGCCGGGCTCATCCACACCGACATTCAGCGCGGGTTCGTGCGGGCGGAGATCGTTCCATGGGAGGAGCTGGTCGCCGCCGGGGGGTATGCGGGGACCCGAGACCGAGGCACGCTCAGGCTCGAGGGGCGCGATTACCGGGTCAGGGATGGCGACGTGATCACGGTCAGGTTCACTCCGTAGCGCATCATCATGACGCGTGCCCGGCGGCCGTGGGATCGGCCCCTGCACGACTTCGCCCAGACCGTCCAGGTGCAAATGGGCCTGCAAACGAGCATGAATTGCGATACAGTCCTCGCCGCGCCGAATCCTCCGTCGAGGCGGGGGAACGGGGAACCCACATTTCCCGGGGCGAATCGTCACCTGATGGTGGCGTAGCGCGAGAGCGCGAGCCCGACAGCTAACTCCGGAGGCGCGGACGACGATGATGACGCTCAAGCCCATACTCCATGCTCGCGCCGCCGCCGTGGTGGCGGTCTCCTCGGCGGTGCTCGCGGTCGCGGCTGCATTGCCGAGTCCCTCGAGCGCGACGCCCAGTCTGGGCCAGCTGCACGCAAGCCTTGCCCAGGCCCAGGCGCAGGCGCAGGAGCTCTCAGGGAACGTGGGTCATCTTTCGTCTTTGATCTCGTCGCTGACCACCCAGGTCAGCTTCGTACGCCAGCGTGAGGCGGCGGTCCAGGAGCAGCTCGCCGGCGATCGCGCCCAGCTCGCGCGCACCACCGCCCGGCTGACGCGCGAGCGGCGCAGGCTCGCCGCGCTGATCAAGCGGCTGCACCGGGCGCAGTCGGTCCTCGCCCACCAGCTCGTTTACAACTACGAACACTCCAGCCCCGACCTGGTGTCTCTGCTGGTGACGTCCAACGGTTTCTCGCAGCTGATGAACCAGCTGAACGATCTGCGCCGCGCCGAGCAGGAGCAGAAGACCGAGATCCGCGTCACGCGCAGCGCACGCAACCAGGTGCACGCGACCACTGTCCGCCTTGGCCATCTGCAGGCGAGCTATCGGCAGATGACGATCGCGGCCACCACGCGCGCCCGGGCCCTTCAGGGCATGAACGCGCTGTTGAGCTCGCGGCAGGCCGCGCTCCAGCAGGCGCGGGCGGCACAGGTAGCGGCTCTGTCCGCGGCTCAGTCGCGAGGTCAGGCGCTTCAGTCTCAAATCAGCCATGTGCAAGCTGAGGAGGCGGCCGCGCAGCGAGCCGCCGCGGCCACGCCCGCGACTCCAACCTTCAGCGGTACGAGCACGACGCCCACGGGATCGGCGCCCGCCGCCTCCGGTGGCTGGGTGATCCCGGCCGCGATCGTGATGTGCGAGTCGGGGGGCCAGAACGACCCGCCGAACTCAGCGGGTGCCTCGGGCTACTACCAGATCATCCCGAGCACATGGAGGGAGTACGGCGGCACCGGGCCGGCCGCGTACCTCGCGAGCAAGGCCGAGCAGGACGCGGTCGCGCAGCGGATCTGGGCTGGTGCCGGGCCGAACGCCTGGGACTGCGCCCGCATCGTGGGCATCCACTAGAGCCGTCGCGGGCGGGTCCTAACCTCCGCCGCGTGAGCGGAGACTCTGCGCTGACGCCTCGCACGCGAGCCGGGCTGGCGAGCCCCCGATCTCGTCCTCGGTTCGGCGGCGCGTCGGCGGGCGTCGTGGCGATGCTGCTGGTGCTGCTTGCGCTCGGGGTGCGCGTCTGGGAGGTCGAGCGCACGAGTCCGTACACCCCGATCAATGACGGCCAGTCATACCTGACGCTCGGCGCGCAGGTGGCAAATCACGGCGATTACGTGACGCGACACAGCCCCGGCTCCGGGGCCGGTGGCTCGATCGGACCGACCGCCTACTTTCCGCCGGCCTATCCGTATTTCCTCGCCGGGGTCGACCTGATCGACGGCCACACCGCCGGCGCAGGACGGTCCGTTCACGACGCGCGGCTGGCGACGGCGGCGCTCGGAGCGGTCACCGTGGGCGTGCTCGGTCTCGTGGCCCTCGAGGCGTTTGGACCCGCGACGGCGCTTGTCGCGATGCTGATCGCGGCTGTGTATCCGCCCCTGGTCGAACTGGCGGGCACTCCGTATTCGGAGAATCTGTTGATTCCGCTCGAGCTCGCGGCCGTGTGGGCCGGCCTGCGGGCGGGCCGGGCACGCAATCCAATCCCCCTGCTGGCGCTCGCGGGCGTTTTCTCGGGCCTGGCCACGCTGACCCACCAGAACGCGATCGTGATCCTGCTGCCCCTGATCGCCTGCGCGCTCGGGTGCGCCCGCAGGTCTCCCGCCGACTACCCCCGCCGCCGCGTGCACTCCTCGGCGCTTCGCACGCTCGCGTTTGCGCTGGTGCCGGTGGTGTGTGCGGCGCTGACGATCGCGCCCTGGACGATCCGCAACGCGATCGTCATGCACCGCTTCATCCCTGTGACGGACGAGAACGGGATCACGCTCGCGGGCGAGTACAACCCCTCCTCGGCGGCAAACCACCAGATCCCCTACAGGTGGAAGTTCTACGGCAAGGTCCCGGCTTACTCGTCGATCGCCCACGACACCCGGCATCTGACCGAGCCGGCGCTGTCGAGCCGCTTGGTGACGGCCGCGCTTGACTACATCGGCCGCCATCCCGCCGCCCCCGCCGAGGCGGCTTACCACAACCTCCGTCGGCTGTTGGAGCTCGAGGGCACGACGGCTTGGCGCATCTCCGGCGCCGCAATCGGGCTCAGCGAGGCATCCATGCGCATCAGCGTGTACGCGTTCTGGGTGGTCGCCGTACTGGCGCTGGTCGGCCTCCTCACGCGCCGCGCCAGGCGCGCGCCCCTGTGGCTGTGGGCGGTTCCGGTGCTGCTCGCGCTGAGCGTGATCGTGGTCAATGCCGAGACGCCTCGCTTCCGCGCGCCCATCGATCCCTACGTGATCATGCTCGCAGCGTGTGCCCTGCTCACCGCCGCCGAGCCGCTGCTTGGTCGCTTCGGCGCAAGGCGGCGGCCCCGTAGGTCGCTATGGCGGTCGCCCACCGGGGCGGCCTGAGCGCTCAACCGCCAGCGGGTCGCCCACCGCGGCGCGAAGCGCTCAACCCCCGCGCCAGTCGCTGGGGACGAGCGCGGTCCGCGGCGGGCGCGGGTTGCGCGTGAGCGAGTCGAAGTGCTCGAGCGCGGTGCCTGAGCCAAACGCGACACAGGTGAGGGGCGACTCGGCGCGCGCCACCGGCATGCCGGTCTCCGCGGCCACCAGCTCGGGAAACCCGCGCACCAGCGTCCCGCCGCCCACCAAGAGGATGCCGTCGCGGGCGATGTCGCTTGCCAGTTCGGGCGCGGTGTCCTCAAGCGTGTCTCTGATCGCCTGCATGATCTCTCGCAGGGCTGGCCTGATCGCCTCGCGCACCTCCCCGCTCGAGAGTTCGATCTGGGTAGGCAGGCCCGTTAGGAGGTGACGGCCCTTTACTTGCACCGACTGCTCCTGCTCGGCCGGCATCGCCGACCCGATCGCGATCTTGATCGTCTCCGCCGTGCGGGAACCGATCGCCAGCTTGTGGACCGCGCGCAGGTGATGACTGATGGCATCGTCCATCTCGTAGCCGCCCACCCGCACCGAGCGGTACACCGCGATCCCGCCGAGGGTGATGACCGCCATCTCGCTCGTACCGCCGCCCACGTCGACGACCATCCGACCGACCGGTTCCTCGATCTCGAGGCCCGCGCCGATCGCCGCTGCGATCGGCTCCTCGATCAGGTGAACGCGTCGCGCGCCGGCCGCCAGCGATGCCTCCTCGACCGCGCGCTTCTCCACCTCAGTGACCCCCGAGGGGGCGCACACGATCAACCGCGGGTAGGCGCGGCGGCGGTCGAGCACCTTGCGGATGAAATAGCGAAGCAACTCCTCCGTGACCTCGAAGTCGGCGATCACCCCGTGTCGCAGGGGTCGGGTGGCGGAGATCGTGGCCGGCGTGCGGCCGATCATCCGCTCGGCATCGAAGCCGACCGCGTGCACCGTGCCCGTGTCGACGTCGGAGGCCACGACCGACGGTTCCGAGACCACGATGCCCTTCCCGGCCAGGTACACGAGCGTGTTCGCCGTCCCCAGGTCGATGGCCATGTCGTTGACCCCGATGCTCGGGACCAGGTGGCGGCGGACGGTGATGGGTTGCTGAATGCCGTTGCGACGAAGTCTGATCTGAGGCAGATTGCCAAACTTGAAGAGAAGTCGTACAAGAGAGGGAGCACAATGATCCTGCGCTACACCCGATCCGAGCTGGCGAAGATCTGGTCCGATCGCGCGCACTTCGAAGCCATGCGCCAGGTGGAGGTGGCCGCCAGCGAAGAGCTCGAGGGGCCCACGGAGGCCGAGCTCGAGGCGATCCGGGCGGCGACCTTCACGGTGGAGGAGATCGCTGAGCGAGAGCGCGTCACCGATCACGACACGGCGGCCTTCGTCGACGTGCTCGCTGCCTCCGCCGGGCCGGCGGGGCGGTGGTTGCACTACGGCCTGACCTCTAGCGACGTGCTCGACACGGCGCTGGCGCTCCAGCTGCGCCAGGTGGCAGAGCTCGTGCTCCCCGACTCGAGAAGGCTGGTGGAGATCCTCGTCGCTCGTGCCCGCGAGCACGCTCACACGCTCACCGTCGGGCGCACGCACGGGATTCACGCCGAGCCGACCACGTTCGGGATCAAGCTCGCCTCGTTCGCGTTCGAGGCCGCGCGCAATGCGGAGCGGCTCGAGCGTGCCTTCGCCCAGGTATGCGTCGGGGCGATCTCCGGGGCGGTCGGCACGTACGCGTCCGCCTCCCCCGATTTCGAGCGCCGCGTGCTCGACCGGCTCGGGCTCGAGCCCGAGCCCGTCTCCACCCAGGTGGTCGGTCGCGACCGACACGCCGAGCTGCTCGAGGCGATCGCGCTCGCCGGGGCGGGCCTGGAGCGGCTTGCCACCGAGATTCGCCACCTCGCCCGTACCGAGGTCTCGGAGGTCCAGGAGCCTTTCGGCCGTGGGCAGAAGGGCTCGAGCGCGATGCCGCACAAGCGCAACCCGATCAAGGCAGAACAGGTCTCGGGCCTCGCGCGCGTGCTACGCGCCAACAGCCAGGCCGCGCTGGAGAACGTCGCCCTGTGGCATGAGCGCGACATCTCGCACTCCTCGGTGGAGCGGATCATCATCCCCGACTCGACCACCCTGCTCGATCATCTGCAGCGCCGTGCGATTGCGCTCGTCGAAGGCATGGTGATCGATCCCGAGCGCATGCGCGCCAACCTGGAGCTCACCCACGGCGCCCTGTTCTCGCAGCGGGTCCTGCTATCGCTGGTGGAGTCGGGAATGACCCGGGATGACGCCTACCGGATCGTGCAGCGCCTCGCACAACAGGCGGTGCGCGAGCGCGTCCCGCTGCGCCAACTGCTCGAGGGTGAGCAGGCGGCGGCGGGACTCGACCTCGATGCGATCTTCGATTACGGCTTCTTCATCCGCTATGCGGACGAGATCGTCGGCCGCCTGGAGGCGATCGATGTATCCGACGTTGAGCCGCTCGGCGCGGGAGCAGCTTCCTGAAACCGCGCGCCATGGCGATTCGCACCAAACGCGTCTACGAGCCAGCCGAGGGCGATGACGGCTACCGCGTGCTGGTCGACCGGCTGTGGCCGCGCGGTACCACCAAGGCGGCTGCATCGGTCGACGAGTGGGCGCGCGAGCTCGCCCCGAGTCAGGAGCTGCGCAAGTGGTTCGCCCACAAACCTGAGCGCTTCGAGGAGTTTCGCCGTCGCTATCTGGAAGAGCTTCGCAGCGCCGAGCAGAAGCTCGAGAGCCTCCGCGCCCGGGCGCGCGAAGAGACCGTGACGCTCTTGTTCGGCGCCCGCGACACCGAGCACAACAACGCCGTCGTGTTGGCCGAGGTGCTGAAGGGCCGATAGGCGTCGGAGAGGCCCGCTAGGATCGAGACGTGGCCGTGGTTCGACCCGGTCTTGCCGCCCTCCGACCCCTTCCTGCGCCTATGACTGCTCTCTCAGATCTGCCACTGCTTGCCTCGGGCAAGGTACGCGAGATTTACGACGGCGGCGACACGCTGCTGATCGTCGCCTCCGACCGCATCTCCACCTACGACGTGATCCATCCGAACCCGATTCCAGGGAAGGGGGAGGTGCTCACGGGCCTGACGGCCTACTGGTTCGAGCACACCGCCGACATCGTGCCGGGCCACATGCTCTCCGTCACCGACGGCGTGCCCGATGAGGCGCGGGGCCGGGGAATGGTGGTGCGCAAGCTCGAGATGCTGCCGGTGGAATGCGTCGTCCGCGGCTACCTGAGCGGGTCCGGGTGGAAGGACTACCAGCGCACCGGGGCGGTCTGCGGAATCGAGCTGCCGGGCGGATTGCGCGAGTCCGATCAGCTGCCCGAGCCGCTCTTCACCCCCTCGACCAAGGCCACCGTGGGCCACGACGAGAACATCGACTTTGAAGGAACCGTCGAGCTGATCGGAGACCGTGCGCTCGCCGAGCGCCTGCGCGACGCGTCGCTGGCGGTGTACACGCACGCGGCTGAGCACGCGCGCGCCCGCGGGATCATCCTCGCGGACACCAAGTTCGAGTTCGGGCTCGGTCAGGACGGCCGCCTGGTGCTGGGAGACGAGGTGTGCACGCCCGACTCCTCGCGCTTCTGGCCGATGGACGCGTACGAGCCTGGGCGCTCGCAGCCGAGCTTCGACAAGCAGTTCGTCCGCGACTGGGCGTCCTCGACCGGGTGGGATCGCAATCCGCCGGCGCCCGAGATTCCGGAGGAGGTCGTCACGCGTACGCGCGAGAAGTACCTCGAGGCCTACGAGCGGATCACCGGCGAGCCGTTCTCGGCGTGGACGGCGCGCACGCAGCCCTAGTGGCGGCGCACGGCACCATCGTCAGCTTCACCCGGGGCGGGGACTGATGCGCGCACGCGTGCTCGTGCGGCCCAAGCAGGGCATCCTCGATCCCCAAGGCCAGACCGTGCACCGCGCGCTTGAGGCGCTCGGCTTCGCCGGCGTCTCGGATGTCCATGTTGGCCGGCTGATCGAGCTTGAGCTCGAGGATGCACAGCGGTTGCCGGAGATGTGCGAGCGGTTGCTGGCGAATCCGCTGATTGAGGACTGGGAGATCGAGGACGACGAGCATCGGTCTGCGGAAGCCGAGGGCCGGCGCTCGTGAAGTTCGGCGTCGTCCGCTTCCCGGGGTCCTGCGACGATCTGGACGCGCTCCATGCCGCCGAGCGAATCGGAGAGGCAGTGATCCTGTGGCACGCGGAGCCCGACCTCCACGGCGCCGACGCCGTCATCATTCCCGGCGGCTTCTCCTACGGCGACCACCTCCGCGCCGGGGCGATCGCCCGGTTCGCGCCCGTGATGGGCGAGGTGATGGAGTTCGCGCGCAGCGGCGGACTTGTGCTCGGCATCTGCAACGGCTTCCAGGTCCTGTGCGAGGCGGGGTTGCTGCCGGGGGCGCTGCTGCCGAACGTGTCCCTGAGCTTCGTCTGCCGGCAG
The DNA here is from genome assembly GCA_963823315.1 of uncultured Solirubrobacterales bacterium. Classification (GTDB taxonomy): domain Bacteria; phylum Actinomycetota; class Thermoleophilia; order Solirubrobacterales; family Solirubrobacteraceae; genus Palsa-465. The sequence continues at coordinate 468,365 of CAWGLB010000006.1, forward strand.
GTGGAGCTCGAAGTCGTCAGCAGCGAGAGCCCCTTCACCTGCGCCTGCGAGCCCGGCCAGACCCTGTCGATCCCCGTCAAGCACACCACCGGCCGCTACTACGCGCCGCCCACCGAGCTCCGCGCCTTGCGCGGCAACGGGCAGCTTCTGCTGTGCTACTGCCCCGGCCAGAACCCGAACGGCTCGCTGGACGACATCGCGGGCGTCCGCAATCAAGAGGGCAACGTATTCGGTCTGATGCCACACCCCGAGCACGCGGTAGATCCGCTCACAGGCTCCGCGGACGGGCTCGAGATCTTCGAATCGCTGCGAGCGCATGTCGACGGTCGCGTCGCCGTCTGAAGCCCCCCAGCACCGCCAGCTCGGGCTCACCGACCACGAGTATGAGCTGATCCTGGAGCGGCTGGGGCGCGAGCCCGGCAAGGTGGAGCTCGCGATGCTCTCCTTGATGTGGTCCGAGCACTGCGCCTACAAGCACTCGCGCAAGCTGCTGAGGCGCTTGCCCACGAGCGGGCCGCACGTGCTGCTCGGGCCCGGCGAGAACGCGGGCGCCGTGGACGTCGGCGGGGGTCTCGCGCTGGCATTCAAGGTCGAGTCCCACAACCACCCGAGCGCGGTCGAGCCCTTCCAGGGCGCCGCCACCGGAGTGGGCGGAATCCTGCGCGACATCTTCGCCGTGGGCGCCCGTCCGATTGCGGTGCTCGACTCGCTGCGCTTCGGCGAGCCGTCGATGTCGGAGCGCTCGCGCTATCTGCTGCAGCGCTCGGTCGCGGGCATCGGCCACTACGGCAACTCGATCGGGGTGCCGACCGTCGGCGGCGAGATCTACTTCGAGGCAAGCTACGAGCAGAACTGCCTGGTGAACGCGATGTGCTTGGGACTCGCCCCGCGCGAGCGGCTGATCCGCTCGGCCGCCGCCGGCCCCGGAAACCCGCTTGTGCTGTTAGGAGCGCTCACGGGGAGAGACGGCATCGGGGGCGCTTCTGTGCTCGCTAGCGCCGAGCTCGGCCAGGGGGACGAGGCCAAGCGGCCCTCGGTCCAGATCGGGGACCCGTTCGCGGAGAAGAAGCTGCTCGAGTGCTGCCTGGAGCTGCTCGAGCGCGGCCTGCTGGTCGCGCTTCAGGACCTGGGGGCCGCCGGGCTCACCTCCTCCGCCTCCGAGATGGCCAGCAAGGGCGGCGTGGGCCTCGAGCTGGACGTCGCGCGCGTGCCACTGCGCGAGCCGAGCATGGAGCCCTTCGAGATCATGGTCTCCGAGTCGCAGGAGCGGATGCTGTGCGTGGTCGATCCTGCAAGGCTCGAGGAGGTGCTCTCGGTATGCGAGCGCTGGGAGACGCCGGCCACGGCGATCGGCTCCGTCACCGACTCCGGCTACCTGCGCGTGGTCGACGGCGGCGACGTGGTCGCGGATCTGCCCGTCCAGGTCCTGGTCGACGACTGCCCGCTGTATGACTTGAAGCCGGCGGCTCCAGCAAGGGAGCCGGGTGGTGGGGGAGCGCCTGCGGCGCAAGCCGGGGGTGTCGGGCCAGCGACCCGCGCCACTCGGGTCGACGCCGTCGGAGAGTCCGGACAGTCCGAAAACCGCCGGGGCGCGGGCGCGGGTTCCGACACCGCCACGCTCCTGGCCCTGCTGAGCTCCCCGAACATCTGCTCCCGCCGCCCCCTCTTTGAGCAGTACGACTGGATCGTGCAGTCGCGGACGATCCGTCGCCCCGAGCAGGCCGACGCGGCCGTGTTGCTGCTTCCGGACGGCTCGGCGATCGCCGTCGCGATCGACGGCAACGGACGCCGTGCATATGCCGACCCCCGCCGCGGCGCCGCCGAGGCCGTCTACGAATGCGCCGCCAACCTCGCCTGCGTGGGCGCGGAGCCGCTCGGCCTCACCAACTGCCTGAATTTCGGCAACCCGGAGAAGCCGCACGTCGCCTGGCAGCTGACCGAGGCAGTGGAGGGGCTGGCCGCGGCCTGCGAGGCGCTCGAGATCCCGGTGGTCGGCGGCAATGTCTCGCTCTACAACGAGGCTCCCGCTGGCCCCATCTTCCCGACGCCAGTCGTGGGCATCGTGGGCAAGCTCCCCGACGCGAGCTGCGCGGGCCGTCTGGGCTTCGCGCGTACGGGCGACGCGGTTGCGCTGGTAGGGCCGTTTCGCCCTGAGCTCGCGGGCTCCGAGCTCGAGAAGCTGCGGGGTTCTTCTCCCACAGGACCGCTGCCCGAGATCCAACCCGCCGCCTTGCGCGACGCCCACGAGTGGATCCGGCTCGGGATTCGCTCTCAGGTGCTGCGCAGCGCCCACGACATCGCTGAGGGCGGCGTCGCGGTGGCTCTCGCGGAGTGCTGCCTAGAGGGCGGGCTGGGGGCCACGGTCGAGCTTCCCGAGGGGCTCGAGCTCTTCGCCGAGGCGCTGGGCACGGGGTTCGTCGTTTCCGGCGAGCGCGTCGCCCTTGAGCAGTGGGCGCGCTCCGGACCGTCCGCCCCGTGCACGATCATCGGCGAAGTGGGTAGAGAGGGGCTCGAGATCGCCGGCCGACTGAAGGTGGCGGTGGGCGAGCTCGAGCTGAGTTTCACCGGAGGGCTCGTTCCCTTCTTCTGAGAAATGCCACTCAAAGCTCTAGAATCGAGCGTGACTGAAGCCGTCCGCAGCCGGATGTCCTCCTCCACCGACCATCGCGACGGGCCACGCGACGAGTGCGGCGTTTTCGGGATTTACGGTCCCGATCACGACGTCGCCCGCCTCGCGTACTTCGCGCTGTTCGCGCTCCAGCACCGCGGCCAGGAGTCCGCGGGGATCGCGACCGCCGCGCGCGACGGAAATATCCTCGCGATTCGGGACCAGGGCCTGGTGGCACAGGTCTTCGACGAGCACACGCTTCGCTCGCTCGAGGGGGAGATGGCGATTGGCCACGTGCGCTACTCGACCACGGGCTCCTCGCAGTGGCAGAACGCCCAGCCAGTGGTCCGCGATGACCGGCGCACCCTGGCGCTCGCCCACAACGGCAACCTGATCAACGCGGTCGAGCTCTACGCCGAGCTGCGCGAGCAGGGTGTCGAATTCGCATCGACCTCGGACTCCGAGATCATCGCCGCGCTGCTCGCGCTGCACCCGGCCGAGCGGATCGAGGACGTGGTGGCCGAAGTCGTGGCCCGCCTGCGGGGCGCCTTCTCGACCGTGGCGGTCACCGACGAGGCGGTGATCGCCTTCCGCGACCCCCACGGGCTGCGGCCGCTGGTCCTCGGCGTGATCGAGCCGAGTGAGGCTGGTGCGGGCGAACCAAGCCCTCCACCGGCCTACTGCATCGCCAGCGAGTCGTGTGCCTTTGATCTGATCGGCGCCCGCTACCTCCGTGACGTGCAGCCGGGCGAGATGATCATTCTCACCGAGAGCGGCCTTCGCACGCGCGTGGTCGGCGAGCCGCAGCGCCGGGCGCTGTGCGTGTTCGAACACATCTACTTCGCGCGGCCGGACTCGCGGATGGGCGGCAACGTGCTCCAGGTGACGCGGGCGCGCATGGGAGAGATCCTGTGGCGCGAGGCGCCCGTCGAGGCGGACGTCGTGATCCCCGTGCCCGACTCCGGGAACGCGGCCACGCGCGGCCTTGCCCGCGCCGCAGGGCTGCCCCAGGACGACGGCTTCATCAAGAACCGCTATGTCGCCCGCACCTTCATCCAACCCGGGCAGGAGCTGCGCCGCCACGGCCTGCGGCTCAAGTTCAACCCCCTGCCCGAAGTGGTCGCCGGGAAGCGGCTGGTGGTGGTCGATGACTCCATCGTGCGCGGCAACACCACCCGCCAAATCGTCGCGATGCTGCGCGAGGCGGGCGCCAGCGAGATCCACCTGCGGATCTCGGCGCCGCCGATCAAGCATCCCTGCCACTACGGAATCGATATGTCCACGCGCGAGGAAATGATTGCCCACGGGCGCACGGTTGCGGAGGTGGCGGCGGAGCTCGGCTGCGACTCCCTGCATTACCTCTCGCTCGAGGGGGTCTATGAAGCGATCGGCGGATCGCCTGACGCCGTCAAGCGCACGCGCTCGGTGCACTGCGACGCGTGCTTCACGGGCTCCTATCCACTGCCCGGGACCGAGGCGGCGCATGGCAAGAATGCGCTCGAGTCGCAGCTGCCGTTGATCCGGGCGTGATCGCCGGGGTCGCAGCTGCAGGTGATCCAAGCGTTGATCGCGGCTGGCGCCGTGCACCGGAGTTGACCACTCAGATGCGCGTCGCGGTTCTGGCCTCGGGCGAGGGCACGAACCTGCAGGCGCTGCTCGATCGCCTTCACGGGCGGGACGGGGTTGCGGTGGTCGCGGTGGCCTCCGACAAGGCCGCGGCGCGGGCGCTCGAGCGAGCTCGCTCCGCTGAGGTGGCCACCTCCGTCTTTCCCCTGGCCGAGCATGCCGACCGCGCCGCGCGCGACCGCGCGATGGCGGCCTGGTTGGTCGAGCAGGGCACGGAGCTGGTGGTGCTGGCGGGCTATATGCAGCTGCTGAGCGGCGAGTTCCTGCAGTACTTCGATGGGCGGGTGATAAATGTGCACCCGGCCCTGCTCCCGGCGTTCCCCGGCCTGCACGCGGTCGAGCAGGCGCTCGCCTACGGCGTGAAGGTTTTCGGCGTCACGGTCCATTTCGTCGACGATGGGGTCGACACCGGTCCTGTGATCCTCCAGCGGGCGATCGAGCTCCCGGACGCCCGCACTCCCGACGAGGTCAGGGCAAGCCTCCAGCCGCTCGAGCATGAGCTGTTGGGAGAGGCGGTCCGTCTGATCGCATCGGGTGCAGTACGCATGGATCCTGAGAACCCTCGTAGGGTCCTGGTCGCGCGGTAGAGTCGGCGCGAGATGGAATCGGGCACGGAGCGGCTCTCTCCGGCCGATACGCAGAGCCTCCCTACAGCCTCGCTTGAGGTCGGCGTGGGGCGGGCGCTGCTATCGGTTTCGGACAAAACGGGCATCGTCGAGTTCGCCCGCGGACTGATCCAGCTCGGGATCGAGATTGTGTCGACGGGCGGCACGGCGACGGCTCTCGTTGAAGCGGGCCTTCAGGTGCGTTCGATCTCTGACCTCACGGGGTTCCCGGAGATCATGGGCGGCCGCGTGAAGACGCTGCACCCGCGCATCTACGCGGGCATGCTGGCGCTGCGGGACGACCCGGAGCACGCCCACACGGTCGAGGAGCTCGACGTCGAGTTCATCGATTTGGTGTGCGTGAACCTGTATCCGTTCGAGCGCGCCGCGGCGCAACGCAACGCCTCCGAGGGCGAGGTGATCGAGAACATCGACATCGGTGGCCCGACCATGATCCGCGCGGCGGCCAAGAACTGGCGATACGTGGCCCCGGTTACCTCGCCCGAGGCCTACGACGCCATCCTCGCGGAGCTGCGCGAATCCGATCGCCGGCTGTCGCAGGCGACCCGGGAGAACCTGGCGGCTGAGGCGTTCGCGGTCACGGCCCGCTACGACGCTGCGATTGCCCGATGGTTTCAGGAGAAGCGCGAGGACTTTCCACCCCTGCTGGTGCGCGCCTACGAGAAGGTGCTCGAGTTGCCCTACGGTGAGAACCCGCACCAGCGCGGCGCCTACTACGCGCAGGTTGGGACGCGCACGCACGTGCTCTCGATGGTCTCGCAACTCGGCGGCAAACAGCTGTCGTTCAACAACCTGCTGGACCTGAACGCTGGGCGCGCGCTGCTGGCCGAGTTCCAAGTGCCGGCGTCCGTGATCGTCAAGCACAACAACCCCTGTGGAGTGGCGCTCGGCAGCGACGTACTCGAGGCTTACCGGCTGGCGCTCGAGGCGGATCCGATGTCGGCCTACGGGGGGATCGTGTGCCTCAACAGGCGCGTCGATAGGCCTCTCGCCGAAGCGCTGACCGGTCAGTTCATCGAGGTGCTGTTCGCGCCCGGCTACGACCCCGACGCGCTGGAGGTGTTGCAGAGCAAGCCCAACATGCGCATCCTCGACAACCGCGAGCGTCGCGCGCCCAGCCGGGTCGAACCCGATCTGCGCCAAGTCGCCGGCGGGATGCTCGTGCAGGACCGCGATTCAGGGCTCGAGCAGCGCGAGGAGATGAGCGTCGTCTCCGCGCGGCAGCCCACCGAGAGCGAATGGAGCGAGGCCTTGTTCGCCTGGAAGGTCTGCAAGCACGTGCGCTCAAACGGGATCGTGCTCACCACGGGCCTTCAGACGGTCGGCATCGGGGCGGGCCAGATGAGCCGCGTCGACGCGGTCAGGATCGCGCTGGAGAAATTCTCCGCCCTGACCGATGCCGCGCGCGACGGCGGCAGCCCCCCGGGCGCAAACCCGCGACCCCACACCGGCGATGGCATGGCAATGGCCTCCGACGCGTTCTTCCCGTTTCCCGACAGCGCGGAGCTTGCGACCGCGGCCGGTGTCACCGTGATCATCGAGCCGGGCGGCTCGATCCGTGATCAGCTGGTCACCGAGGCCGTCGACAAGGCGGGCGCGGCCATGATCTTCACCAGCCGCCGGCACTTCAGGCACTGAGAGGCGGGCTGGCCTCTTCTCGAGAGGCAGCGCAAACTCAGCCACGCCGTGCTGGCCGCAGTGCCGGTTCTCCACCGGACGCAGCCGTGACGCGGCCCTTGGTCGTCCTGTGCGCCGACTCGGCGGACCCTGCTTATTTAGGAACACATGTTCGTACACCGGCCGGATGGACAGTGTCGACCGGGAGGGATGGGCCGCCCGGGACTCGAACCCGGATCTCAGAGCTTAAAAGGCTCGTGCGTTACCGTTACGCCAACGGCCCGTGGCGCCAGCATAGAAACTGACGCCCAACCCTAGCCCCCATGGTCTAGTGGTCTAGGACGCCGGCCTTTCACGCCGGAGATCGCCGGTTCGAATCCGGCTGGGGGTACTCAGTGAAAGCCCTGCTAGCTTCGTAAGCTATCGGTACAGGTCGTGTCCCGCGAGCGCGTTGGCATTGAGGCCAAGCAGGCGTTGGACGGTTTCGGCGATCACATTGTCTAACGGCGGGCGTGGGAAATCTGGACGGTCGATCTGCAGCAGCGCCTGGCCGTGTAGGGCGGGCCACAGCAGCGCGGCGAGCAGAGCCGGGTCGGCGTCGTCATGGGCGGCTCCGGTCTCCTGGCAGCGGGCGATGGCCGCGGTCAGGGCCTCGTAAGCGCCGCGGCTGGCGGAGCCCACCGCGTCATAAGCACGGGTGAACACCGCAGGGGGAAGATCGGGCCCGAACATCAGGCGGTAATAGCCAGGATGGGCGATCGCGAAGAGGGCGTAGGCCCGGCAGCGAGCGACGAGGCTAGCGGCAGGGTCCTCGATGCCGGCGATCGCGGCGTCTCGGGCCACGGCCAGCTCGGCAAAGCAGCGCTCAGCGACGGCAATCTTGAGCTCGTCGAGGTCGGCGAAGTGCAGGTACACCGAGGTAGGGGCCACGCCAACCCTGGCGGCGACGGCCCGGATCGAGAGTTGGGTGGCATCGGCGGCTTCGGCGACCAGCGCGCTCGCGGCCTCGATCAGATCTTCGCGCAGACGCTCACCCTGCCCGCGCGGATTGTTGCGCCGCCGAGGAGGTCGTCGGGCTGGGCTGCTGGTGGTCTGGGTCATCGATCACTCCTAGTCGGGTGGGAAAGATAGTTTACATATGTAGCGCAACACATGATAGGCTACACCTGTAGCGTTAAGCACACCCGACAAGGAGAGCACCGTGATGAGTAAGCAAGACCGCCCGCACCGGCCCCCCGCAGTACCCGCCGCGCTTCGCCGGATCCGCGGACCCGACCGCCGCAGGGCGAGCGTCGTCCCGAACTCGACCACCCACAGACTGCTACTCGCCGCCGGGCTCCTCGGGTCGGTGCTGTTCAACCTCACCTTCCTGCTCGACGGTGCCCTGCGGCCCGGCTATGACTCGCTGCGCCAGCCGATCAGCGCGCTGAGCCTCGGCCCCGGCGGCTGGGTGCAGATCGTCAACTTCATCGTCTTCGGGGCGCTCAGCTGCTGCTCAGCGATCGGCTGGCGCGCCACCCTGAACCCCGGGATCGGCGCTCGCAGCTACCCAGCCCTGAAAGTCATATCCGGGGTAGCCCTGATCGCCGCCGGGATATTCAGCCAGGACCCCGCCCTGGGGTTCCCCCACGGGGTTCTGAGCCCGGCCCACCCCACGATTCATGCGCAGATTCACAACGCCGTCACCGTCGTTAGCCTCCTGGCCACGATCGTCGGGCTGCTGGTCTTGGCACACCGCTTCCGCCACGAGCCCCAGTGGAAGCGCTGGTCCCGATACGCGCTCCTTGCCGCGGCCCTGATGATCGGTTTCATCGCGGCCTTCGGCGCGACCAACAACGGTGGCCTTGGCGGCATGTTCGAAAAGCTCGCCACGATCACCGCGCTCGTGTTCATGGTCGCGCTCATCGGCCGGCTGCTCACCGGCGATGCTCGCCTCTCTCAGCCCCCCACCACAACACCGCAGAACCAGACCACACCGCCGGCCCCCAAACGCACCGACCCGCCGCATGACGGGCCTAACGCAAGGATGCAATGGCCCCGGTGGGTGGCACCGATCGTGATCCTCGGCGCGCTGCTCACCGCCACCGGCGCCCTGACTGCCCTGCTCGCATCAGGCGAGCACCTCAACACCGCCGGACAGCACTACGCCGACTACTTCATCACCCGCAATCTCGCGATCGCCGCGATGCTCGTGGTGATGCTGGCGCTCCGAGCCCGACGGCCCCTCGCCGCCGTAATGACCCTAACCGCGCTGATCCAACTCCTCGACGCCATCACCGCAGCCGCCACCCACCGACCCGGGCTGATTCCCATCGACCTCGCATACGCCGCCACGTTCCTCCTCGGCGCCGCCCAGCTAGCCAGCCTGCAATTCCGGCGCCGCGGCCGCCAACGCCCGCCACTCGCCGCCGGCCACAAACACGACCCAGCGCACGATGATGACGCGCGCCAGCGACCAGGAGGCTCCTCGCGGCACACGCGACGGCCCTCAAGGCTGTTGTGGATCAAGCGGGTACCGCGATCACCCGCAAGGCTGGCACGCGTTTGAACTCTGCGGCGTTGCCAGTGGCGAGGCCCATCCCGTGGGCCAACGCGGTGGCTGCGATCCAGAGGCCGTGCGCGCCGATGAGTTCTCCGTTCCTTGCCAGCTGGGCCCAGGCGTCGGCGTGAACCCGCGCGATCCGCTCGGTGATCTCGATCGCCCGCATGCCACTGAGCAGATGCTCGACGAATGCGCGGCGGCGAATGCTCTGCATGCCAGTCGCCCGATGGACGCCGTGCAGGAGCTCACTCACGGTGATAACGCTGATCGCCCGGTCCTCGTCGCCGATCGCGCTCTCGACCTGGGGGTTGGTGACGCCGCGCTCGAGGTCGACCAGCAGGTCGGTGTCGACTAAGACGGCCACGCGTCCTCTGGGGGCACGACCGACTCACGCGCCGCCCGAATGTCGCGAGCGAACCTGGGGTCGGGTGCCGGCGCGCTCGCGATCAGGACCCGAAATCGGTCTGCTGAGATCAGCCGCGACTTAGGTGGCGAGATTACGGCGACCGCCGCCCCACTTCGCGTGACTTCGATTTCCTCGCCGTCAGCGACTCTGTTGAGCAATTCTGAGAAGCTGCGCGCCGCGTCAGTGGCTGTCATTCGGGTCACACTCGCAGCGTATCAGATAAATCTGATAGCTATGAACCCCTGCTCCGCGGCAGGCCTATTAATTGACCTTCCCCCATGCCACCTCTGGCCCCCAATGCCAAGCGACGGCAGGGGCAAAGGTACTGGCCGTCAACCACGCACACGCGGGGGGTCTATCCCCCATAGCCGGGGCACGCATCTGAACGACCACTCAACCCCCCGCGTCCCATGGCCGCAAATCGACCGCGGATTGGTGAGTTATGCCCGGCGGCGCTTACTCGCGCGGCTAGCGCCCCTCTGCGAATGACTCGATATCCCCGTCCAGCGTCGACTGCGACGTGTACTGGCCGGTGTGGACGTCGACGACGTTGCCCTGGCGATTGATGAAGATCGTGGTGGGGAGGCCGACGAACGAGGCGAGCGAGCTCAAGGCTGAAGTGGTTGTCTGGTAGCTCGGGTAGCTCACCGGGTGCTGGCTCAGGAAAGTACGTGCATTGCCTGCCGAGTCGTCCGTGTCGGCGCCGAGAAATGCGACCTTGCGGCCGTAGCGCAGCGCGGCCGCGTGGAAGAGGTGGAACTCCTCCTGACACGGGGTGCACCAGGACGCCCAGGCGTTGATCACGACAGGGTATCCGCGCAGTTGGCGTAGCCGTGTGGTGAGCGCGGACCCGAGCAGCTGACCGCTCTGCTTGTGAAGCGCCGCCAGAGCCTGTGGCGAGCCCGAGAGTTGCGCGCTCCCTGTTACGCCGGTCGACTTTGGCGCGTGGGCGAGCGCGTAGCGAACGTCCTTAGTCAAGCTCGCAAGGCTGGGCCAACCGCCGGTGCTGACGTCGTGGTACCAGAGAAACTCGCCTGTGGAAGAGATCAACGTGAGCCATGGCTCGTCCTGAACCCGGTACCCGTCGCCGACGCGACCGGTCGTATCGATCCCAACCGGATAGCTCAGCGGTTGGGGGAGCCCGCCCAGCAGGTGGGGCAGGGAGTGCGGAGAGGGCTCGACGGCGCCCTCGTCCACCGCCACCAACGGCGGCAGATGGCTCCTCGCCGCCGCTGCCTGGTAGCGGTTGAGCTGATCGAGATGCGATGGGAGGTTTGTCACCTCCGAATCCCAAGTGTCGAAGAACAGCACCAGGCGGGGTGATTTGCCCGGCCCGAGGTGGACGCCGCCGCCACCTGCTCGCGGCAGCGTCACGGGTGTGCCCGGGTCGGTTAGTGGGACCTGACCCGAGGACTTGATCGAGTGCACGGGGGGATGACCCGGCAGCAGGCGAGAGGCATTCACCGCCAGCTCGTGTCCCAGCTGATCGACGCTGGCGTATGACATCTGTGTCAGGTACAGCCGCGATAGGCGACCATGGGTATCTATTACATACAGGGCGGGGGTGTGGTCGATCTGGCCGTGAACGACCCGGGCCTCGATCCCATAGGCCTTCCACACCCGCCGGAGCTGCGAGAGCGGGCCGGTAAGAAAGTGCCACTGGTAGGTCATGTCGTGAACACGCGAGTAGGCGCGCACCCACTTCACCTGGGTGGCCGTCGGGTTGGCCCCGACGCCGAGCAGCTGAACGTGGGCGCCGGCGTGGCCCAACAGCGCCTTTGCTTCGACCATGGCGGTCGTCGTCAGGGGACAGATCGTGGTGCAGATGGGGTCATTGAAGGCCAGGATCACGACCTTGCCGCGGTACGAGGAGAGCGAAACGGACCGCCCGAACTGATCCGTGAGCCGAAATCCGGGAGCCCGGCCGTGGACGGGGGTGCCCGGATCCAACTCGGGATTGTTCGTCGCGGCCGTGGAGGAAGATGGGTTGCCGGCGGTCACGCTCGCCAGCACCACTCCGGCCGCCACGAGAACGATGACCAAGGCCACGCCGAGGATCAGCTTCAGGGTGTGGCTCCGGCCGTTAGTCATCGAGTACGTGTGCGCGACTTTCCGAACCGGTCACCTGGCGACCGCGCCGGTTACCGGCCCCGGTCAAGTGTATTGAGTCGTCTCGCCGGCCCTGCCGGGTCCGCCTGGCCGCACCGGCCCTACCGGGTCCGAGCGGCCCCACCCCCGCTGGGCCCTGTGGTCTCGATGCCGAGGCCACTCTGAGACCTGGCTCACCCCAACCGCTTGGCCAGTGCACGCCCCGCGGCGCGTCCGGAAAAGATGCAGCCGCCGAGAAACGTGCCCTCGAGCGCGTTGTAGCCATGTACGCCGCCGCCGCCGAAGCCGGCCTCGAGCCGCTGATCAAGCCAATGTCGCCCTTCGACGACAGCATGCTGCCGCGCAGGGGCCGGCCCTGAGTGAGGACGGTCGTCCGCGAGCCGGATGAGCTCGTGACGCGTGACGACTGGTTTCGCATTCGACGAAGAACTTCTCGTGTGCCGCGAAGCGCTCCCCGTCAAAGATCGGTGAGTACTCGTGGAGCCGCAGCATCTCGTCGTCCAGTCGATGGGTACCGACGATCATGGTTGGCGGTACATCGGCAGCTTCAAGCACACCGCCCCACTGCGAGATCAACTGGCCGTCACCGGCGAACACGACTGCCTCGGGCGGAACTGGCGGGAGGTACACCGTCACCTGTCGGCCACCGTCGTACTTGAACGTCTCGGTGACAAGCTTTCCTGTGGTGGACGACGACGTTGTCACCGACGGGCGGCCTGGTCGGTGCCCGCCACCGGCTCGCTTTCCAAGCGATCTCGGATGTCGCATAGCGCGACAAGGCCGGCCCTGAGCTGCTCGACGCCGGTTACGCCAAGCAGCTCGGTCAGCTCTTGGTCAACCGCGATCACACCACAGCGGAGGGCGTCGGCCGCCTCTTGGCCGCGACCGGTGAGGGTGATATTCATGCGGCGGCGATCGTACGGGTCTGTCGTCCGCGAGAGGTAGCCCCGCTGCACGAGCGTATCGACCAGCTCGCTGGCGGCCTGCTTGGTGACGCCGAGCTGCCGGACAAGGGCACTCAGCGGTTGGCCCAGGTTGCCGATCCCGCCGATCACGAATGGGCCGTTGGGAGGCATGTCATCGATTCCGCGATCGGCAAGCGCCCGCCGGATGGCATGCCCGTAGGCACCGCGCGAGGCTCGAAGAAGCGCGGGGGTGGGGACGTCGTCCAAGTCGGGTTTCCGATCGCTTGACACGCTCGTCTCTATATACACCGACGCGCCGGTAAGTGTCAAGACGCCTGACCGTCAGGATTTATGACTATATTTCGAAGTCTCGAGGCGTGTTTGTCAGGCCCCGGAGATCCTTCCGCGCTCTTCGGCCAATGACAAGGAGCCCCTGGCGGGGCCGATGCCCGGGAGCAGTGGTTCGCCAATCCGCACGCGCCCACACTCGCCACCTACCTCTATCCGGAGCGTTTCCCCAGAGGCGTCTGATCCCCCGGGGATGACGGCGCTTTCGCAGGCGGTGCGGCTTCCTCGAGCATCGCGTTGACGAGGGCGCGTGCCGCCCAGATCATGGTCTTGGTCTCCTGGGTGGCGTCGAGGCCGCGCAGGTCGCGCAGGACGATCATGGCTTCCCAGCCGATGAGGAGAGCGAGCGCTGACACGAGCCGTTCGAACTGTTCTGCGTCGAGCCGGTCCCGAAGCGGTTCGAGCGCACGCTCGATCCACTCGGTGCGGCGATAACCGCGCCTCGGGGATTCGGCCTGCTGCGCTTCGGGGGCGGTGACGGTGAGGCGGATCAGTTGCCGGCCCAGCGGCAGCGTGGCCGGCGCCAAATCGAGCACTCTGCGTGCGAGCGCCTCGACACGTGCGGCAGGATCTTCGTTGTCGGTTGGCTGGTCGAGCGCGGCATCAATGGTGGCGGTGCTCAGCGCCCCAACAGTGGCGTCGATGAGCAGCTGGTCCAGCGTGGGGAAGTAGAGATAGACGGTGCGGCGCGAGACCTCGGCGGCCCGGGCGACCTCGTCCACAGAAGGTGTCTGCCCGGCGGCGAGCAATTCCGCGGCCGCGTCGACGATCGCCTTACGCGTACGTCGACGCTGGGACGGCCGACCTTCGATGACGGACGCGGCCGTGGACGTGGGTGGCCTTGACACCGGAGGCATCGACAAAGTATAACGCTGTGCAGTAATTACACACCTATGCAGAAAGGCTGAGGAATGTCTGCTGTTCCGTTCGTGAACTGTTTCGAGGTGCCCACAGATATGGAGAACGCCTTCTTTGCGCTGTGGCAGGAGGTCAACGCCTACATGGCGGCCAAGCCCGGCTACGTCACCCACCGGCTCCACCGATCGCTGACGCCAGATGCGAAGTTCCGCTTCATCAACTACGCCGAGTGGAAGAGCCCCGAGCACTGGCGCGCGGCACACGACGAAGGATTCCGCCAGCTCGTCTCCCGCCCGGAGTGGTCGGGGATCTCATCTACGCACGCCCTGTACGAGGTCGTGCACACGGGCGAAGCGACAGACTCCGCCCGCTCCTCTTACTGACGCCCGCGCTGACTGAGGCGCCCTGGCTGACGGTGGCGGTTTCTGGTGGTCTCGCTTTCGTGCGAACGGCTAGCCAGGGCTCGGCTGGGCGCCGGGTTGACTGGGACTTCAGCTGGGCCTAAAGAGACCGCGTAGACGAGCTGCACGGACTGGCCGTAGCGCTCGACGCTTAGCCGCGGGGCCTATAGTCAGCACCATGAGAGCAGTTCTTGTCGTGGTCGCCGCGGTCATCGCCATCATTGTCGTGCTGAAGGTCATCGTCGTGGTGAGCGCTCTTGTGCTCGCGTTCGTCCCGGCCCTCATCGCGCTCGTCGGCGGGTACGCGGCCGGCCAGATTCACGGCGCGCGGCGAGAGCGCCGCAAGCTCGAAGCCAAGCACGGCGGGCAGCTGCCCGGGTAAACAGGCCGCCGACCGAGCGCCTGAGCGCCTGGCCACTTCGGTTCAGCGCCCAGTCGCGTGTCCGCCGGCTTGGCGGCTTTCGGTTGATGATCGTTCCCGACGCGATCGCACGGGTAGCTCAAGCTGTGCTTGGGAACTGATGTCCAGTCACTAGGAGCGCCTTGGAATCGAATGCCTTCACGGGAGCTCAGCTCGATCGCGCCGCCGACGGGCGAAGGCGCGACGACGCGTGGATCGCCGCTCAAGTAGGCGGAGCCGCGCGCTCGGATTCTGCTAGCCGGGACAGCCGGTATCGCAGTGAGCAATGGGCGCCTCGGCTATCTCCCCTGCGGAGCGCGCCGCCCGGTGTTGACCCTCCGATCTGCTGGGCGTGGACGGCGAGGGGCCGCTGTTTGCCATCGACGAAGGCCAACCAGTGCCTGACGCCACACGGCCGCCGCTGATTGGCGGACGAGAACGGCACGGGATGGCATCGCAGCGCACGAGCCCGTCTCGGCGGCGTCCAAAGCTATAGGCCTCGCCCATCATGGCGCCTCTCGCACCAAGCGCCGCGTACGATCCAGGCCGGGGCGGTTAGCTCAGCTGGTAGAGCGCCTGCCTTACAAGCAGGAGGTCGCCTGTTCGAGCCAGGCACCGCC
>CAWGLB010000007.1:0-44754 GCA_963823315.1 uncultured Solirubrobacterales bacterium
GCTAGCTCCACTGACCCGCACGGTGGTCGAACCGGGGGCAAATTGAAGGTCGGGTAGATCTGCTCGCGGCCGACGACCCGGATCTCCTCGACGAGTGCCTGCAGCAGCGCTTTGCCCGTTTCGATTACCTCGCGGACATGGATCTGCAGGGCATGCAGGTCCTTGTCGCTGAGCGGTTCGGGCGGTTCGGCACCGTCGATGGCGAGTTCCTCGCGGCGGGCGTCAAGGCTGGTGAGCCGTCGGGTGAGCTCCTCGATCCGCGGGCCGCAGGCATGCTCGGGCATAGTGCCGGCCTCGAATGCGCGGAAGTAGCGCTCCAGCATGGTGTTGGTCTGGCGGATCTCGGTCTCGATCCGCTGGATCTCGGCCTCCCGGCGGGGGCGTTCGTGGCCCAGCTCGGCGAAGGCTTCGGCGATCGCTTCGCGCTCCCACCAGCGTCCGCGACTACCCGGACGAGCCCCAGCAGGCGCTGCCGCCAGATCCATTATCTCATCCTCCCGATCAAGGAGAAGAGTCGGGCGCGCAACCCGCGAACTCCGCGCCCGAGCGGAAGATCCGCCCCACTGCGCGGTTGCCGATCAGAAACGACCCATCGGCAACCGCCATCCGGAAGCGACGGCCAGACCCCAAGGTAGACGAACGCGCAGCACATCGACCCCGGAGTAGCTCCTGGGGGCGACCCTGTCTACAACTGCGCCGACGTTCATTTGCTCGCGCAAACGATGGACCGTGACAACCCAGGTGCGTCGACGAAAGTCCTGCCCCCCGCCGCTTGACCTTGGGATTGTCCGAGCGAACTTCTGCTCGCTCATCCCGCCTCGAGGGCGAGCCGGGGTCGCGTTGGCTGTCGATGACCAGCCCGGTTGGCATTGCGTAGACGTCCGGCGCCCCGGCGACGATGGTGTCGTGCCGTTTCGAGTGCTGGGGTCCGCTGCGCGGGAGTTTCGTGATGTCTTGCGTGGGGCGACGGCCACGCATCGTCGGCTGCGCGACCACCTCGTGACGATCATCGTGGTGACCGTAGGTGTCGACGTGTTCTGCGCGATCGCGGCGTTCCTGCTCGAACGCCATTCCCAGCAGACCGAGATCAGGACGTTCGGCAGCGCCGCGTTCTGGACGACGACTCAGCTGCTGACCGTCTCCTCGCAGCTCAAGAATCCGATCTCTCTAGGTGGACGGATCCTCGACGTGTTCATGGAGGCCTACGCGATCACCGTGATCGCGGCGCTCGCCGGTGCGCTCGGCAGCTTCCTGCAAAAGCGCGGGCAAGAAATCGAAGGTAAGCGTTGAGGCGGGGCTCGAAGGATCCGTCGCACGACGGGATAGTCGCGAGTCTGTCGGCAACGAGGCAGCGTCTCCGGCAACCCTCGCGGCGCGGTTCGGCTTATGTGAGATTGGGAGCACCTCCCGAAGGTCCTGCGAGCCTGCCCTATTCAACGTAGGCTTCTGGGCGGTGCGTCGGGTCGCTGTCCTGATGCCGTGCCGGCTGTGAGTCGATCGCTGTAGCTCGACGCGGCGACGAATATGCACATGAGCGTGAAGGCTTGGTGGTCCTCGAGCGCCTGTTCGTGGGTCAGCGAGCGCCAGGTGGGGAACGCGAGGGCGTGTCCGATGGCAGCGGTGACGCGCCGGCGAGCTTGCCCGCGTTCTTTGCGCCCCTGCATAAGGATGTCGCGGGCGGCTGTGAGGTAGTCGCGGAAGACGCGGAACGTCTGCTTAACCGCAAGCACTGTGTCTTCGTCGCGTAAGAGGTTGGTCAGCATCTGGTCGGTCTGTCGGTAGTAGGCGTAGAGCTCGGCGAGAGCATCGGCTAGGCGCTGCTGGGGATCCGGAATCGCGGGCCACCGCGTCAGGTCGGGAGCGGGATTGGCGGCCATCCAATGGGCGCTACAGGCGGCGAACAGCGAGGCCTCGTCGGGGAAGTGCCTGTACAGGGTGGAGCGCCTGACCCCGGCGTGCTCTGCGACAGCGCTGAAAGTGCTGCGCGAAGGCCCGACGGTGCCGTGCAGGTCGACCGCGCTCTCGATGATCCGCCGGCGCGTCTCGGCCTCGAGCTCCGCCCGGCGGCGTTTGCGATATGGACGCTTTTCCCCGGTCATTGGTGTCCCACCAATCTTGACAGACCGCACTGCCGCCTGGTATGAATTTCGCGCGACGCAACTGTTCAACCAAAGGAGGAGCAGATGGAGGCGACGACAGCGAGGGTGCTCGGACCCCATGAGGGCAAGGCGGGTTTTCTAGGGCCCATCGGCGTCAGGTTCATGATCGGCGGCAGCGACGCCGATGGCCGTTTCGCGGTCGTCGAGCATCCGATGGGCGCACGGGCGCTCGCGGCACCGCTTCACCGTCACACCCGCGAGGACGAATACAGCTGGGTGATCGAGGGTCGCGTGGGAGCGCTGCTCGGCGACGAGGTTCTGATCGGCGGCCCCGGCGATTTGATCTTCAAACCGCGCGGCCAGTGGCACACGTTCTGGAACGCCGGCGATGAGCCGGCCCGGATCCTCGAGATCATCTCTCCGGCCGGCTTCGAGCACTTCTTCGCCGAGCTCGTCGACCTCGGGGGAGTCACACAGGCAATGCCCGAGGATTTCGCCGAGCTCTGCGCGCGGTACCAACTCGAGATGGACCCCGACAGCGTCCCGGGTCTACTCGAACGGTTCGAGCTGCGGCTTCCCAGCCAACCGCCCGAGGGACTCTAGACCGGCCCAGCGCGAGGGCATCGTTCCCCGCGCTGAGCCTCCGGCCGAGTCATGTCCGTGATGCCCACGAGCGGGTGATGTACATCGCTTAGGGACATCGCTCATCTCGGCAACTCGTCGCCGGTCTGCTCTGCGGCCATATAGGTCGCATACCACTCGGGCCAGTTCGTATCCGCCTTCCCGGTGCGCCTCTTGTGCTCGTCGTGCGCAGCCGCGGCGCGTCGAAGTGCGCTCGTCAGGTCCACGCTCGATGCGAACGCCATCTCGGTCGCGTCGACGTGGCCTGGCAACCGAGTCGTGATTTCTTGAAGCAGCCAGCCGTTGCCGTCCGGGTCGCTGAAGGTCGCAAAGGAGCCGTAACTTTCGCGATCCGGTGCTGGACCGCTTGCGCGGCCGCTCGTGTCGCCCAGCTGGAACTGAGCGCCCGGGGTCTGCGGGTGGAACACCTCACTGACCTCGACACCGCGGGCGACGAGCGCGTTGCGCGCGGCCTCGATGTCGGTGACGACCAAATAAAGGCCCTGGGCCGAGCCCGGCGGGGCTGCTGTTTTCTTCGCGCCGAATTGGATCGAGCAGGGCGACCCGGGCGGTGTGAACTGGACGCCCCGGAAGCCGTTGTCGAACTCAAAGTCGGCATCGAGCCTCCATCCGAGGCCGCTATAGAAGGCCTTGGCACGGTCAACGTCGGACACGGGGATGACGACCGCTTCGAGCCTGTAATCAACCTGCGCGACTCGCTCCAGCTCACTCCCGTCGTCGCTGCCAGTCTCCGTACTCACCTGGTCCTCCATCGCGAAGACGCGGTCAACACTTGCTCTCAGTCCGCACGAAGTCAAGCCCTCGCTTCGCCACACAACACCCGCGTCCCGAATAGGCCTCCGAGCGAGACGCTCGCCGCTTGAGGCATAGTCTGAGGCGAATCCAACTGGGAAGGACGTGGGCGTTGGCCGATTTCGACATAGTCCAGCTCGACGAGATCGAGGAGATCGACGACGGGCGAGAGCCGTTCCGTCCTGTGCGGCACCGGCTCGGGATCACGACCTTCGGCGCCACCGCCTGGACTGCGCGCGCCGATGGCGCTCGATTGATCAATGAGCACGACGAGGATGATCCGGACAGCACCGAAGAGCTGTACGTGGTCATGTCTGGCCACGCCACGTTTGAGCTCGACGGTGAGCGCCGCGAGGCGCCGGCCGGCACATTCGTCCGCGTCGGGCCGGGCGTGCGGCGGACGGCGTTCGCGCGCGACGCTGGCACCACCGTGCTTGCGATTGGAGCCGCGCCGCCCGGCCAGCCCTACAAGCCCAGCGGGTGGGAGCTGTTCGCGCCGCTGCTGCCTCTGTTTGCTTCGGGTGAGTACGAGGAGGGTGCCGATCGCGCCCAGGCGCTGATCGCCGACGATCCGCCATATCCGGCCTTGTACTACAACGTCGCCTGCCTCGAGAGCCGCGCCGGGCGAACCGACGCGGCACTGGTGCATCTGCGGCGGGCGCTCGACCTTGCGCCGGAACTGGCCGCCCTCGCTCGCGACGACGAGGACCTGGCCGCGTTGCGCGAGCAGCCAGCGTTCGCCGAGATCGTCGGCGGCTGAGCGGCCTGTCGACCTCGCCCACCCTTGGTTGTAGGAGCCCTCTACCGGCCCGCTGCGCGTCGATAGCGCGCTACCGCCAACGGCGCGAACACCACGAGGATTGCCACGACCCAGGCGAACGCCTGCCATAGCTGGTCGGGCGAATGCTGGCCGGTCCACAGCCAGCGCAGCTCGTTCACCACGATCGTGAATGGATTGACGTCGGCGAACTGCCGCAACGGCGTTGGCAGCGACTGCCCGGGGACGAAAGCCGAGGAGATAAAGGTCAGCGGGAAGACCGCGATGAAGCCGACCGAGTTGGCCGCCTCGGGTGTCTTGACCAGCAGGCCCAGAAACGCGAACACCCACGAGAAGGCGTAGCCGAACGTGAGCGCGAGCACCAGCCCGACGATCACGTGCAGCACGCTCGCCTGAAAGGAGAAGCCGATGATCAGCCCGGTCACGAGCAGGATCGTCATCGACAGGCCATTGGTCAGAACGTCCGCGGAGGTGCGGCCCGCCAGGACGGCTGCGCGCGCCATCGGTAGCGACCGGAAACGGTCGATCAGGCCCTTCTGCATATCCTCGTTCAGTCCGAGCGCCGTGACGAACCCACCGAAAGCGATGTTTTGGGTGACGATGCCCGGGATCAGGAACTCGGCATAGGAGCCCCCCGGCACCTGGATTGCGCCGCCGAACACGTATCGGAACAGCAGTACGAACATGATCGGCTGGATCGTGAAAGCGAGCAGCAGTTCGGGCGCGCGTGGAAGCCGGATCAGGTTGCGCTCGGTCACGACCAGCGTGTCTGACAAGAGGCGCCTCACTCCGAGCCCTCCTCCTCGGCCGCGTGGCCCGTCAACGCCAGGAAGACGTCGTCGAGCGTCGGACGCCTCAGCGCGATGTCGTCGACGCCGACACCCGCCTCATCCAGCCGGCGGACCGCCTCCATGACCGCTCCACTGCGCCGCTTGACCCCGATCCGCACCAGCCCGTCGGAGATCGCCGGCTCCTCGGCGCACATCGGCGCGAGCGCCTGAACGGCCGCCTCCGCTTGGGACGAGTCCTCGAGATGGACCTCTAGCCGTTCTCCGCCGACCCGATCCTTGAGCTCGTCCGAGGTGCCCTCGGCGATAACCCGGCCATGGTCGATCACAGCGGCCCGGTCCGCGAGCCGGTCGGCCTCGTCCAGGTACTGGGTGGTGAGCAGCACGGTAGTGCCCTCGCTGACCAGCGTCTCGATCACGTCCCACAGCTCCAGGCGGCTGCGCGGATCGAGTCCTGTGGTGGGCTCGTCGAGGAACAAGACCGGCGGCTTGGCCACCATGGCCGCGGCTAGGTCGAGGCGCCGGCGCATGCCGCCGGAGTAGGTCTTCACCGGCCGGTTGGCGGCATCTACCAGGTCGAATTGCTTGAGTAGCTCCTGGCCTCGAGCTTTGGCAGCAGCGCGTGGCGAGCCGTAGAGGCGCCCCACCATCGTGAGGTTCTCGAGGCCGGTGAGGTTCTCGTCGACGGCCGCGTACTGGCCCGCCAATCCGATCCGCTCACGCAGCTTGGGTGCCTCGGCCATGATGTCGGCGCCGACGACCTGAGCGGACCCGGAATCCGGTCGCAGCAGCGTGGCCAGGATTCGCACAAGCGTGGTCTTGCCGGCTCCGTTGGGGCCGAGCAAACCGAGGACGGTTCCCCGCGCAACGTCGAGGTCGACGTCGATCAATGCACGCACGTTGCCGAAGGACTTGGAGATGCCGCGCACGCTGATCGCGGCTTCGGCGTCCAGCGGCCCGCGTGCGCCGCCCGGGTGGGCGGTGTCGAGCTCCGGGGCCATGGGCGACACTATGCCGAACCGGCCTTCAGTTGTTCGGTGCGCGGGGGGTGCCGTGGCGCGGTCACGTTTTGATAGACCACTCCGCCAGGCATTTCTCATCGGCGCGGGAGGCCGGGGAGTTCGAGCAGGTCGTTCGCTTCGTCTCGCTGTTCCCGGGGCCAAACTGCGACCATCGTCGCTATGACGGCTCCCCTCCCCGGCGTCTTCGTCCACGCCCTCCGCCGCCTGAGGCATCGATGAGGGCGCCCACAAAGGTGGGCCTCGTCGTCCCCAGCTCAAACACGACGATCGAGACCGAAGTCCCGCAGATGCTGATGCGCCGGGCGGCGGTGACCGGCGAGGCGTTCACCTTCCACTCAAGCAGGGCAGTGCTGCACAGCGTCGACCGGGAATCCCTCGATCGCATGGTGGGGCAGGTCGATCGCTGCGCGAGCGAGCTCGCGGACGCCCGCGTCGACGCCATCGTCTATGCCTGCCTGGTCGCGGTGATGGCGAGGGGACCCGGGGAGCACGACAAGGTTGAGGAGCAGCTGCGCGAGCAGGCATGGCTGCCGGATGAGAGCTATCAGCCGGCGATCTCCTCGAGCGCGGGCGCGCTCGTGCGCTCTCTGGACGCCCACCGCCTGCGCAAGGTGGCGATCCTCACTCCCTACGTCGAAGCGCTCACCGAACAGGTCGTGGCCTACCTGTCGGCCGCGGGCGTGAAGATCACCGACGCCATGAGCCTCGGCGTGCCCGACAACGTCAAGGTGGGGCAGCTGGATCCTGCCCGCCTACCCGATCTCGCTGCGCAGATGGACCTCTCCTCGGCCGAGGCGCTGATCATCTCCGCGTGCGTGCAGATGCCGTCGCTGTCCGTGATCCCCGAGGCCGAGCGCGAGCTCGGGATTCCAGTCCTGTCTGCGGCGACCGCGACGGTCCATGACCTTCTCGTCGGCCTCGGTCTCTCGCCGGAGGTTCCCGACGCGGGCGCGCTCTTGAGTGGCTCGCAGGTCCTGGCCGCGAGTGCCTGAGGCGGCCCCGGGGCCCCTAGCCCGGGGACATGTACGTGCGCAGGTGGGCGTCCAGGGCTTCGAGGCCGGCCGCGTCTGCCGGAGCCGCCCGGAAGCCCACATGCCCGTCGGGGCGGATAAGCAGCGCGCTCGACGGCGCCCCTTCCGCTGCTCGAGTCACGTGGACCAGCCCCGCCCATTGATCTTCAAGGCGCTTCGCGCCGCGTTCGTCGGCATCCCCGCGTAGAAACAGGTGGTGTCCCGTTCCCGTGAGGGCAGCCCGGTCGGGGTAACGGGCGCCCGCCCCAGGCAGCGCGAGCGGGCCTGCTCCGGCCGCGAGGTGCTCGCCGACAAGCGGACTGCTCGTGTAGGAGACGTCCAGCATGCACCGGGAGCGTGCCAGCGCCGCGACCTCACCCGGGCTCGGTGGGGCAGCGCGGATTCCCGTGCGTGCTGCTTCGACTACCGCGTGCGCCAGACCGTGCAGCTGATCCGAGACCTCGAGCACGTGGCGGTCGGCGGAGCGCCGTTCGAGCTCGAAGCTCTCGAGCAGCCCGGGATGGGCGCGACCGCGGACCGCGAGCGCCAGCTTCCAGCTCAGGTTGGAGCCGTCGTGCAGACCGGAGTTCAGCCCCTCGCCACCGAACGGGCTGGAGAGATGGCCGGCGTCGCCGAGCAAGAACCATCGCTCGCCCGCCAGCCGCGGGGCCAGCATGTGGTGCATCTGAAAAGTCGAGGCCCACGCCACGTCCTCGAGCGCGACCTCGTCGCCCAGTCGCCGCGCCATCGCCAATCTGACCGTCTCCCGTGAGGCCTCGGTACGCAGCCGCTCAACCTCGTCCTCGTCGAGATCGCCGATGAACGTGATCCAGCGGCCCTGGGGCAGCGGCGCGAGCAGCACATAGCCGTGCTCGCTTGCGATCAGCGCGCTGCCGTCGCGGGACACGCGGCTGCGCACCCGAACGTCTCCCACCGCTGCGGTCCCCGGGTAGGTGCCTCCGGCCAGCTCCTGCGCCATCGACCGCCGCGTCACGCTGTGGGCCCCACCGGCTCCGATCACCCAAGTGGCCTCGGCGGTTTCCGTGGTGCCATCCACGTGCTCGAGCGTGACTTCCAGGCCCCCGTGTCGGGACTCAATCGAGGAAGCGGCGACCCCGCGTTCCACCGCGATGCCGAGCTCCCGCAGCCGTTCGGCGAGGATCTCCTCCGTGCGCCACTGCGGCAGGCTGCACTGGAACTCCCATTTGCAGCCCGTGCCGGCGAAGTCCAGCTCGCTGACCAGATCGAGATTCGCGTCGAGCACGCGCGCGAACCGCAGATGCTCGGAGGCCGCGAGCACGGCGTCCATCACGCCCGCTCGCGCGAGCAGTTCGAGCGTGCCCGGCTGTAGCGCCGTCGCGCGGGCCTGATGATGCGGCTCGGCCTGGCGCTCGATCACCCGCGGCTGCACTCCGTGGC
Organism: uncultured Solirubrobacterales bacterium; assembly: GCA_963823315.1. Classification (GTDB taxonomy): domain Bacteria; phylum Actinomycetota; class Thermoleophilia; order Solirubrobacterales; family Solirubrobacteraceae; genus Palsa-465. The sequence goes on from CAWGLB010000007.1 coordinate 8,551, forward strand.
GTGCCAGCTCGATGGCCGAGAACAGTCCGGACGGTCCTGCTCCGACCACGAGCACATCGGCGGCCACGGCGACGAGCATAGTCGCGGGTCGGGAGGCCCGGCAACTCACGGTCGCGACCGGGCGGTGATGCAGACTTCCCGCTCGTGGATGACCGCTCCCCCGAAACGCGACTCAAGCAAATGCGGCTCAGCCTTCCCGCCCCACCGCCGAGCTTGGCGCACTACGAGCTCGCCGTTCAGACGGGCTCATTGCTGTTCCTCGCGGGGCACGCGCCGCTGCGCGACGGCGAGCAGATGTATGTCGGCAAGGTCGGGAGCGAATGGAGCGAAGCCGACGGTTACGAGGCTGCCCGGCTGACGGCCCTGAACATGCTCGCCACCCTGAAGCACGAGCTCGGCGACCTGAGTCGCGTGCGCCGCATCGTGAAGCTGCTGGGGATGGTCAACTGCACGGAACACTTCAACCGTGTCCCCGACGTGATGAACGGTGCGTCCGATCTCTTCATCGAGGTGTTCGGCGACGCCGGCCGCCACGCCCGCTCAGCCGTGGGCATGCAGCAGCTCCATTACGGAATGGCGGTCGAGATCGAAGGCATCTTCGAAGTCGAGTAGCGGGACCCGCCGGCGATGACGTGTGAGAGCCCGCGAGTCGCCGTTCGCTTTGAAGGTCGGGCGCTCACTCACGATGAGTTGAAGTCCCGGGCGAGCCGGCTTGCCGGCGGTTTGCTCCAGGCGGAGATCGCGCCGGGCGACCGGGTGGCCTTGTTCATGCCGAACTGTCCGGAGCTGGTGATCGCTTACCTTGCCTGCTTCGCGGCGGGAGTGGTCGCGGTGCCCCTCAATACCCGCTATCGCGCGCCAGAGGTCGCCTATGCCTTGGAGCGCTCCGACGCTCGACTGGTGATCGTTCACCGCGATCTGCTGGATGAGGCGCGGGGTCGGCCTGAGCCGGTGTGGATCGTCGGCGACGGCAGTGAGCCCTGGCAGGCGGCGCTCGACGCGGAGGCCGAGCCGCTCCCGGCTGTCCCGGCCGACGCCGCGGCGGTGATCCTGTTCACCTCCGGCAGCACCTCCAGACCTAAGGGCGTGGTGCATACGCAGGCGAGCATGAACCACACTGTCCTCACGCAGGCGCATGTCCAGGACCTCGGGACGGGCGACGTAAATCTGATCACGCTCGCCGTGTGCCACGTGGCTGGGCTGTTCGGTCAGCTTCTGCCCACGTTGCAGACCGAGGGGTGCTGCATTCTGCACTCGCGGTTCGAAGCGACGGCGGCCGCGCACGAGATCGAGCGGTCTCGCGTCACCCGGATCCAGCTGCTGCCGGCTCAACTCGCGTCGCTCATCGATGCGGCCGCGGCAGATGCTCGGGACCTCAGCTCGCTGCGCTGTGCGATCGTCGGCGGCGACGCGCTCGCACCTGACCTGCATGCGCGCTTTTGCGCGATGACCGGACTCGAGGTCACCGAGGTGTGCGGCATGACGGAGTGCTTCAACTACTCGATGAATCCGCCTTTCGGCGCGAAGCGTCTTGGCTCAATCGGACGTCCCCCACCGGGGACCGAGCTGCGCCTCGACCTCCCCGCGGCCCGGGAGCCGCCGGCCGGTCGCGCCGGCGAAGTCCTGGTGCGCGGTGCCGGGGTGATGCAGGGTTACTGGCGAGATCCCGAGCACACCGCCGCGGTTCTGCGTGACGGCTGGCTGCACACGGGCGATCTCGCCCGGCGCGACGACGACGGCTGGTACTGGTTCGTGGGCCGCTCCAAGGACGTGATCATCCGCGGTGGCTCGAACGTGGCGCCCGGCGAGGTTGAGGCCGTCTTGGGCGAACATCCAGCGGTGAGCGCATCCGTCGTGGTTGGCGTTTCCGACCCGCGCCTGGGCCAACGGATCGCCGCGTGGGTGGAGCTCCGCGCCGGCGCGACCGCCTCGGCGCAGGAACTTGGCACGTTTGTCAGTGAGCGCATCGCCGCGTATAAGACACCCGAATGGATCTGGATCGAGCCCAAGCTGCCCACCACCTCGGTGGGCAAGCTGGATCGCCATCTGCTGCAGGGCCGCGCTGCGCAAATCACCGGCGCCGACCGGAATCTGTCACCTTGAAGCCGTCACATGAGCGGTGGCTCTCGCTTCCATTCACCGCTCGAGCACCCAAGGAGGAGAGACACATTGCCCACTGACCAGTCAAAAGTCATCGCCGACAACGACCGCGTACGGGTCACCGTCTGGACGTTTGCGGATGGCGAGGCCACCGGTGATCACCGCCACGAATTCGACTACGTGGTCGTCCCCATCACGGGCGGCAGGTTCGAGGTCGTAGAGCAAAGCGGCGCCACCAGCGAGATGACGCAGGAGCAGGCGACGCCCTACCTCGGCAAGAAGGGCACCGAGCACAACGTGATCAACCGCAGCGGGGATACGGCTGTGTTCGTCGACGTCGAATTGAAGGGCTGAGCCCCTGGTCGGCGCGCTCGACCCCGTCCGTCCCCGCTAAGACACTTCACTCGTCAGAAGGAGCGCCGAGCTCCCCCAGCACCTCGCCGGTGTCCTGCCCCAAGAGGGGAGGTGGCATCGCCGGACGCAGCGACGCTCGGGCGAGGCGGATCGGGGAAGCGACGAGGTCGAGTTCGCCCGCGACAGGATGGGCGACCCGCACCGTGGCCGGCCGGCCCGCCGCGGCGGCGGCCTCGAACGCCTCGAGCACGCCGTGGACCTTGCCCGCTGGAACGCCGGCCGCGTCAAGCGCGGCGACCCAGGCGTCGGTGGAGCGCTCGTGGAACAATCGCGCGAGCAGTGGGACGAGCGTCTCCCGATTGCGCACGCGGTTCGCGTTCAAGCTGAAGCGCTCGTCGTCCGCCAACTCCGGCCGCTCGAGCGCGGCGCAGAGGCGCCGGTACAGCGCATCGTTGGCGGCCGCGATCGCGATCCAGCCGTCGCTGGTGGCGAAGGTCTGATAGGGCACGATGTGAGGATGCGCGTTGCCGTGGCGATGCGCTTCCTCGCCGGTCAAAAGCGTCGCCTGCGCGACATTGATCAGCGAAGCAAGGCCGCTGTCCAGGAGCGAGACCTCGATGTGCTCGCCGTCGCCGGTTTCGGAGCGGCGACGAACCGCCGCGAGGATCGCGACCGCGGCGTTGAGGCCGGTGAGGATGTCGACCACGGCGACGCCGGCCTTGGTCGGCTCTCGATCGCCGGTGATGTGCATGAGGCCGGACTCGGCCTGCCCGATGAAGTCGTAGCCCGCTCGTCCGGTCGGCTCGCGGTCCGAGCCAAAGCCCGTCAGGGAGCAGTACACGAGCCCGGGCTGCCGCGCTCGCAGGTCCTCGTATCCCAGACCCAGCCGCTCGATCGTGCCCGGGCGGAAGTTCTGGATCAACACGTCGGAGCGCTCGGCGAGTCTCAGCACAGCCTCGCGGTCGCCCGCATCCTTGAGATCGAGCGCGACGCTGCGCTTGCTGCGATTGACCGCGAGGTAGTAGGCGGCGTCCTCGCCCGCGAACGGGGGGCCCCATCCGCGTGTTTCGTCCCCGCTTCCAGGCTGCTCGACCTTGATGACCTCGGCACCCAGGTCCGCGAGCATCATCGTGCAGTAGGGGCCGGCGAGGACGCGTGACAGGTCGAGGACCCGCAGGCCGCTCAGGGGCGGATCCTCGGGCCTCACTGCGGGTTGAGCGTGACGGCCGCTTCCGGGGTCGCGACGTGGAAGCTGAAACTCTCCTGGAGGTAGAACCGCACTACTTGCGCATCGTGCGAGTCGTAGCCGATAGATAGATCCTGGCCTGACGCGAACAGGAAGTCGCCTCCCCGCAAACTGAGCACCACCGCGCCCTCCAGGCCGGGCGCCCACACGATCGGGCCCTCGAGGATCTTGCTCAGATGGTCGAGCAGCGGATAGCCGCCATGTTCCGCGGTCTCGATCACGCGGCGATATTCATTCCGTCCCAGCGCCAGCCCGTAGGGCCCGCCGATACCCCTGCACAGCAGGCGCTCGGTCGCCCCGGCGATCTGCCGCGGATAGTGCTCGGCCGTCTCACCCAGCGAGAGGTCTTGGCGGGGTGCGGACTCTGCGATGCCGGTCACGGCGCCATGCCAACCGTGAAAAACGGCGATGTTCTCGGCGACCGCGATCTGATGTGCTGCGCTGTCGAGCGCATCCAGGTCCGCGTCCTCCGCGCCGCGGTCGGCGTCGCGCAGCTCCTCGCGGGAAAGCTCGAAGTCCGCGCGCAACTCGACCACCGGCAGAACCCGCCGGTGCAAGGCGGTGACGCCCTCGCAGGGAACCGATCCGAGCAGCGTCGTGCGCCCGAGGTTCATCGCGGAGTACTCCCAGCCAAGCGGGCCGGAGAAGTCAACGAGCTTGCGAGCAGCCAGGGCGGGCTTGAGCCGCTCGGATGCCTCGGCGTCAAGGAGCCTCCAGGCGGCGTCGCTGACCGGTGCGTGGCCTCGTAGCAGATGGTTCATCGCGTCGCTCCCTTCAGGCCGCGGATCCCGAGCGATCCATCCTGGGCACCACCTTCAGCGCCACCGCCACCTTCGAAGGTCTCCGCCTCCGCTTCCTCGCCGTGCTCGACGATGTCTCCAGGGTGGAAAAGAATGCCCTGCGCGACCTCGCGCCAGGGCGGGGTCCGTCTGAGCAGGAACTCGAGATCCATCGAGAAGTGCTTGAACTCCTCGCCCTGGGCGTCGCGCATCACCGCGAGCGCCTCGGGATCGGTCTCGACCGCCATCCGCTGCTCGTACCAGCCAATCGCTTCGGCCTCCTCGGTGAGCGACGCGCACAGTCGCGCGAATGTCCGCGTCTCGGGAGGCAGTTCCTGGGCTGGCTCGTGGTATTGGTCGAAACCCATCAAATCTCCTTGCGCAAAGGACCGGGCGTGGACAGGCTCAGATGAGCCTAGCTTCTAGTCCTCTTACCCGGCTCGCCCGGTACAGAAGCCCTCCTACCCGGCTCGCCCTGTACAGAAGCCCTCTTACCCGGCTCGCCCGGTCCAGAAGCAGAAGGGCCGGCCATGCACGCGGAAGCGGCCAGGCCGCTCACACCTCGATCTCCCGCCCGGCGCCCGCCGCGCGCGCCGCCGCCAGCACGAGCGCGGCGGCCGCCGCGTCCTGCACGGCCACCCCCACCGACTTGTAAAGCGTGATCTGCTCCGGGGCGGTCCGGCCGGGCTTGGTGCCGAGGACGAGCTCCCCGAGCTCGGCGTGCACGTGGTCGGTGGAGATCTTGCCCTCGCTGATCGGCTGCACGAGGTCATTGCTGCCCGCAGGTGTCGGCGCCAGCGCGGCCCGTCGCGATTCGACGCACACCAGCGCGTCGATGACCGTCTCGTCATCGAGCTCGCGGCCCGCGGGGTTGTAGCCCACGGAGGCGACGTGGACGCCGGGGGCGAGCCACGCTCTGCGCACGACCGGTTCGAGCGCGTGCGTGGTCGTGCACACGAGAGAGGCGTCCTTCAGCGCCTCCCGGTAGCCGGCGAGCGCCCGCACAGGCACATCAAGCTCGCCGGCGAGTTCCTCGGCGAGCACCTGCGCCTTGTGCGAATCGCGTCCCGCCACTCGGATTTCGTCGAGCCGCCGGACCGCCGCCACGGCCCGAGCATGCCAGCGAGCCTGCACACCGGTCCCCAGAACGGCGAGCACTGAGGCATCGTCGCGCGCGAGCAGTTTGACCGACAGCGCCGAGCAGGCGGCGGTGCGGGCGGCCGTGATCTCGGTTCCGTCGAGCAGGGCCTCCGCCGCGCCGGTGTGAGGGTCGAAGACGATGATCACCGCCTGGTGGGTGGGCGTCTCCGTCTGTGCGTTGAGCGGGAACAGGGTCACGAGCTTCGCCACCAAGGCCTCCCGCGAAGGCACGTAGCCTGGCATCGCGGCCAGCAGCGCCTCGCGCTCGGGCACGAGCGCGGCGATCCGCTCCGGCATCGACGCCCGCCCGGCGCTCAGGTCCGCCAGCGCCTCGGCGAGCGTGTCGATCAAGGCCTCGAGGTCCAGCAGTTGGCGAATCTCGGCGCGCGAGACGATCAGCACGCGCAGGATCCTAGGTCTTCCCGGTCCAGCGGCCGCCGCGCGAGCTTTGTCAGCTCAGCAGCGCGAGCACACCGTGATCGCGCGCGTACTTGAGGCACTCGCGGCGACCGCCGAGGCCGTCCGCGTAAAACACGACATCCCCTTCAGCGTCGACCAGCGCGCAGCCGTCGGTAGTCGCCCTGAGCGTGAGGTGCGTGAGGGCCACCACGGGCGCCTCGGATTCATTGAACGACGGCGAGGTTTTGCCGACCCTGACTGCCATGTCCACAAGCGAAGCAGCGGTGGCTTAAGCGCGTTCAAGTTTTTGCTCGGATTTCTCTAAGAGGGAAGCGCTCAAGGCGACTGATTGACGAGCTCGCAGAAGCGCGCGCTGTCCACGTTGCCGCCCGACAGGATCACTCCAACCCGGGCGCCCGGCTCCCACTCGGTGTCGCTGCTGAGCAAAGCCGCCAGCGCGGCCGCGCCGCCGGGCTCGAGCACCAGCTTCAGCTCCTCGAAGGCGAAGCGCATCGCGCCGACAAGGGCATGGTCGGCCACCGCAATGATGCCGTCGAGCAGCCGCCGGTTGATCGAGAACGTGAGCTCGCCCGGGCTCGTCACCTGGAGAGCGTCGGCGATCGTCCGTGGCACGTCGATCGTCACGCGGCGGCCCTCCGCGAGCGAGCGGCGGTAGTCGTCGGCGCTCTGAGGCTCGACGCCGATCACCCGCGCGGAGGAACACAGAGCCTTAACCACGATCGCGCACCCCGCGATCAGGCCGCCACCGCTCACAGGCGCGAGCAGCACGTCCAACTCGCCCGCCTGTTCGATCAGCTCGAGCGCGGCGGTCCCCTGGCCGGCGATCACCAGCGAATCCTCAAATGGCGGCACGATCGTCATGGCGCGCCGTTCCGCGATATCCAAGGCGATCTGCTCGCGATCCTCGCCATAGCGGTCGTAGGTGACGACCTCGGCGCCGTCGCGTCGCGTCCGGGCAAGTTTCAGGGCGGGGGCGTCGGCCGGCATCACGATTGTCGCCGGGGTCTCCAGCAGTGCCGCCGCGCGCGCCACCGCCTGAGCATGATTGCCGGACGAGAAGGCCACCACTCCCCGCTCGCGCTCGGCCGCGGTGAGAGCGGCGATCCGGTTATACGCGCCGCGCAGCTTGAACGAGCCCGTCCGCTGCAGCGACTCCGCCTTGAGCAGGGCGTGCACACCGGTCCGTTCGTCGAGGACCCGCGAGCTGAGCACGGGGGTGCGAAGTGACACCCCGTTCAAGCGCCGCGCGGCGGCGCGTACCTCATCGATCCCAAGCACGATGTCTTACAACTTACTTCGCTGCTCGCGCTAGCTTGCGCGGCATGCGGGTGTTGGTGATCGAGGACGATGACTCAGTGCGGGCGGCCATCCGCCGCGCGCTGTTACTCGGCGGCTACGAGGTGATCCAGGCGGGGACCGGGGGCGAGGGTCTGCTTCGCGCTCAGTCGGATGTGCCCGATGCGATCGTGCTCGATCTCGGGCTCCCGGACATCGACGGGATGGGGGTGTGCCGCACGCTCCGCGGCGCGGGCAATCGCACGCCGATTCTGATCCTGACCGCCCGAGATGCCGTCGAGGATCGCGTCGACGGGCTCGAGGCGGGCGCCGACGACTACCTCGTGAAGCCCTACGACGTGCGTGAGTTACAGGCGCGCCTGAAGGCCATCATGCGCCGCCATGTCGCGGGGGTCGACGGCCGCGTGATGCAGTTCGCGGAACTCGAGCTCGACCCCGATGCGCACCTGGTCAGAGTCGACGGCCGCGAAGTGGATCTCACGCGCACCGAGTTCCAGCTGCTCGAATTGTTCATGCTCAATCCGCGCCGGGTGCTCTCCTCGGAGCTGATCTATGACCGCGTGTGGGGGTATGACTTCGGTCCCTCCGGCAACGCGTTGCGGGTCTACATCGGCTACTTGCGGCGCAAGCTCGAGGCGCAAGGCGAGCGACGGCTGATCCAGACGGTGCACGGGGTGGGGTATGTGCTGCGCGAGCCCTGAGGCGACGCGCGGGCTGATCGAGCAGTGCAGCGCGCGCCCTCAGCGCCCGCGCGCAAGGAGCTGAGAGCCTTGAGCCTCCGCCGGCGGATCGCGGTGGCCGCCGCGCTCGCGGTCGCGGCGGTCGCGGCCGCGGTCAGCGTGGTGGGCTATGTGAGCACGCGCTCGAACCTCGTCGGGCAGCTCCAGCAACAGCTTCACGATCTCGCGCAGCCGTACTTGCGGCCGCATCCGCACGAGGAGGCCGGGGCTCGCGGCCCGCAGGGCCAGGGTCAGGGGACTCGCCGCCCCCAAGGACAGTCGGGCAGGTCGCAGGGCGGCTTCTTCACCCCGCCGGGGCCCGAGTTCGGTGCCGCACCCGGCTACTTCCAGGTCGTGCATCCGGATGGGACCACCTCCCGTCCGACGGACGAGGCGCGTCCGCTGCCGGTCGACGCGCGCTCGGTCCAGATCGCCAGAGCCGCGCATGGCAGCTCCTTCACCACCGCGACCGTGAACGGCGTGCGCCTGGAGGTCCTCACCGTCGGGGACCCGTTCGACCACTGGGCGGTCCAGGTGGCGCTGCCCCTGAGCGGCGTCGACTCCGTCCTGAACGGCCTGCTGCTGCCCTACGGCGTCCTGATCGCCGGCGGCATCGTGCTCGCGGCGCTGCTCGGCCTCATGATCTCCCGCGCCGCGCTCCAGCCGATCGAGGGCTTCCTGCGCCGCACCGAGGATGTCACCAGCACGCTCGACCGCCCGCGCCACCTGGACGAGACCGGGCCGGACGAGCTCAAGCGCCTCGCGGCCAGCTTCAACCAGACGCTCGACGCGCTCGAGCGCTCGATCGAGTCCCAGCGCAACCTTGTCGCCGACGCTTCGCACGAGCTGCGCACGCCGATCGCGGCGCTGCGCAGCAACATTCAGATCTTCCTCGAGTCAGGACGCCTGCCCGTGGAGGACCGCGAGTCGCTCCAGGACTCGATCCTGGCCGAGCTCGACGAGCTCACGCAGGTCGTCTCGAATGTGGTCGAGCTGGCGCGAGGGGCGTCACCCAGCGCCCGCCACGAGCGCCTCGAGCTCGACTCGCTGATCGAGGAGGCGGTCGAACTCGCTCGGCGCCGGGCCACTGCGATCACCTTCAACTCGGAGCTCGAGCCGACCATCATCCACGGCGACCCCGACCGCATCGGGCGGGCGGTCACGAACGTGATCGACAACGCGCGCAAGTGGAGCGCTCCGGGCGGCGTTGTCGAGATCAAGCTCCATCAGGGCACGTTGTCCGTACGCGATCACGGGCCGGGCTTCGACGAGCAGGACCTCCCGCATGTGTTCGATCGCTTCTACCGCGCCGCCCGGGCCCGCCGGCTGCCCGGCTCGGGGCTCGGCCTGGCGATCGTCAAGCAGACGGCCCAGGAACACCGCGGCACGGCGTCCGCCGGCAACGCGCCTGGAGGCGGCGCGCTCGTCAAGGTCAGCTTTGGATCGCCGCTGGCGCGGGCGCCACAGCCCGCGCATGGCCCGGCGCGGGCGCCGGGCCATGCGGTGTGACTTACATGTTCGGGCAGTGGTGGCGGCCGCTGCGGGCGGCCGGGGGACCTGCCCGCGAGGGCGCGGTGCTGCTGTGGGCGGCGCTCCGGCTGGCGGCGGTCCCGGACGTCGACGTGGTCGACGAGTGGGTGCCCGCCGCGCTCGCAACCGCGGCGCCGCCGCCGGCGAGCGAGCCAACTAGAGCCAGCGAGATCAGGAGTCTGCGCATTCGCTTTCACCTCCTTTCATGGGAGGCAACGATCCCGCGGCGCCGTATGAGAGCCGTCGGAGCGCTATAAGAGTCAGCCGAGGACGCGGCGGGGGCTCAGCTCTCCGCCAGCCGCCGCAGCAGGTCCACGGCGTCGTGCAGCAGGGCCTGGTCTTCCCGCGAGAGCTCTCGCGCGATCGCCTGGGCCAGCCATCCGTCGCGGCGGCGGCGCTCGTGCTCGCGTACGGCGAGCCCCTCGCTCGTCACGTCCACCATCGCGCGGCGCCGATCGACGGGGTCGGGCCGGCGACTGACGAGGCCCGCGGACTCGAGCTCACTCACGGTCTGAGCCATCGACTGGGGCCTGACGTGCTCGGCCTGCGCGAGCTCAGAGACGCTCTGCGGTCCCTCACGGCAGAGCCGGCCGAGGACCGTGCCTTGGCTGAGCGGAACGGTCTTGTTGGCGCGCAGCCGGCGAATCAGTGGGCCGATCACCCCGCCTAGCTCGCTGGCAAGCAGCGCCGGGTCAGGTCGCGTCCTCTTGACGGAGGGAGATTTGGTCGACATCGCCGCCACTTCTACAGGCAGACTGTACAGCTTGCCTGTATAGTTTTCCAGCGTGACGCTTCTCCAACGTGCCGCGGCCAATGGATCGAACGGCGCGGCGCGGGCGGGCGACGGCGACTCGTACAAGTGGATCGCCCTGTCCAACTGCACCTTGGCGGTGCTGCTCGCGACGCTCGACGTCTCGATCACGATCATCGCGATGCCGGACATCTTCCGGGGCATCCACCTGGATCCGCTAGTCGCCTCCAACAGCTTCTACCTGCTGTGGATGATCCTCGGCTACATGATCGTCGGCAGCGTCCTGATCGTGAGCCTCGGCCGCCTCGGAGACATCTACGGCCGCGTCAAGATCTACAACCTCGGCTTCGTCATCTACACGGCGGCCTCGCTGCTGTTGACGATTGACTGGCTGACCGGTCCCTCCGGCGCCGACTACCTGATCGTGCTCAGAATCGTCCAGGGCATCGGCGGCGCCTGTCTGATGGCAAACGCGGCGGCGATCATCACCGACGCTTTCCCGGCCAACCAGCGCGGCATGGCGCTGGGGATCAACAACATCGTCGGCGTGAGCGGGATGTTCATCGGCCTCGTGCTGGGCGGACTGCTGGCGCCTGTCAACTGGCGCCTGGTGTTCTTGATCTCGGTGCCGGTGGGCCTGTTCGGCACGGTTTGGGCATATCTGAAGCTGCGCGAGGTGGGCCACCACAAGCGGGCGCGCATCGATTGGTGGGGCAACCTCACCTTCGCGGTCGGGCTCGTGCTGCTGATGGTCGCTGTCACCTATGGCATCCGGCCTTACGGGACTCAGTCGACGGGCTGGGGGAGCCCCCGCGTGATCGCGCTGCTGGCAGCCGGAGTCGCCTTCCTGGTCGCGTTCGTGGCGGTGGAGCGCAGGGTCGAGGACCCCATGTTCCGCCTGCCGCTGTTCCGCATCCGCGCCTTCAGCTTCGGCACCGCGTCGACCTTCTTATCGGCGGTCGCGCGTGGGGGACTCATGTTCATGCTGATCATCTGGCTGCAGGGAATCTGGTTGCCACAGCACGGCTACGCCTTCGCCGACACCCCCCTGTGGGCGGGGATCTACATGTTGCCGTTGACCGTCGGCATGCTGATCGCCGGCCCCACGTCGGGTTATCTCTCCGACCGCTTCGGCGCCAGGCCGTTCGCCAGCGGCGGGATGCTCGGCGTCGCGATCAGCTTCCTGCTTCTGTGGCTGTTGCCGATCAATTTCCCCTACCCCCTGTTTGCGCTGATCCTCGCCTTCAACGGCGTCTCCATGGGCATGTTCGCCTCGCCCAACCGGGCGGGTGTGATGAACAGCCTGCCCCGCGGCGATCGCGGTGCCGGGGGCGGCATGAACCAGACCTTTCAGAACTCGGCCCAGGTCGTATCCGTGGGCATCTTCTTCACGCTCATGATCCTGGGCCTCTCCACCACCCTGCCCGGCGCGATCTCGGGCGGGCTGCGTGCACACGGTATCGGCGCCGCCACGGCCGCCCACGTGGCGCACCTGCCCGCGATCTCGGTGCTGTTCGCGGCCTTCCTCGGCTACAGCCCGATGGAGCACCTGCTGGGGGCGCACGTGGTGGCTCACTTGGCCCCCCACACTCGCGCCGTCCTGACCGGGCGCTCGTTCTTCCCAGCGCTGATCTCGGGGCCGTTCAAGAACGGACTGCACGAGACCTTTGCCTTCTCCATCGCCGCGTGCCTGCTGGCCGCCGGCGCATCGCTCATGCGCGGGGGCCGCTACCACTACGCGGACGAGCCGCACCCGGATCAACAGGCCGGGCATCCCGCACAGCCATCTGCTTCACCGGTGCACTAGCGGCGCTACGCTGAACTCGTGACGGCGCTGGGCGGCAACCGGGTGGGAGCGCGCGTAACCCAGGTCAGGCTGCGCGAAATCGACCCTGACTTTCTCCGCTTCGTTCCCGACGACGAGCGCCATGCGGCAGGCGAAGCGGCACTGCCCGCGGTCGATCTCGACGCCGGCCCCTTCGACCCGCATGAGCTGCTGGCGAAGGGCGGAGCATCGGCTGCCATCGTCGTCGCGGGCATCGTGGATCGCCGCATACATGTCGCCGGGCGAGTGACGCTGCGCGTGCTCGGTCCCGGAGCGCTGATCGCCGGCCGCGCCGCTGGGGCTCCTGAGCCGATCACCGATTCGGAGTGGACGGCCGCTGGGTTGGTGCGGCTGGCGCTGCTCGGCGCGCAGTTCCTACGAGCCTCCGCGCACTGGCCTCAATTGCAGTGCAACATGATGAGCCGCTTCGCCGAGCAAGACGAGCAGCTGGCGGCTCAACTCGCCCTGTGCCAGATGCCGCGCGTCGAGGACCGGCTGCTGATGATGCTGTGGCTGCTGGCGGAGACATGGGGAAAGGTGACCGCGGCCGGGACCGTCCTTCCAATGCGGATCACGCACGAGGCGCTCGGCGCGATGGTCGGGGCGCGTCGTCCCACCGTCACGCTGGCGCTCAGCGAGCTCGCGCAGAGCGGCGCGGTGCTTCAGCGACCCGGCGATTGGCTTTTGCTGAAGCCTCCGCCCGAACGGAGCGTCGACGGCTCGCGGATCGAACCGCCCCAGCTGATCGAGCAGCAGCCGACCGCTTGGAGAGATGAGCGGGAGGCGCATGTGGAGCAGGTGTAGGACGAGTCACGGCGGACTGCTCACGTTTCTGAAACTTAATAGGCCGGCGCACATGTGCGCCGGCCCCGGCCGGAACATGTTCCGGCCGGCCGGCCCGCGCATGCGCGGGCCGGAACTCAGCTAGCTGGGCCCGCTCCGTCGCTGGCCGCTTCCATCATCACGATCACTCCCGCGGTGGCGCCTTCGTCCCGGCGCAAGGGCAGGCAGGTGACCTGAGCGCTGAAACCTCCCCCACGGCGGTTGGTCGCGTCCCGGCGGCACGCAGTCCGCACGTGCGGCCTGGATCGATCAGACTTGCGGCGTGCGCCCAAGCGATGTGAATGACGAGCCGATCGGCGCGGTCGAGCTGACCGCGGATGGACTCTCGCAAGCCGAGGTCGTGGCGGTTGCGCGGCATCGCGCTCCGGCGACGCTCGGCCCGGAGGCGCGCGTGGCAATGGAGCGGAGCGCCCGTGTAGTGGAGGCGCTGAGCGACTCGGCCGAGCCCGCCTACGGCGTCTCCACGGGGTTCGGCTCGCTCGCGGTCGTGACGATCCCGCGCCCGCGCCGCGAGGAGTTGCAGCGGGCGCTGGTACGGTCTCACGCTGCGGGCATGGGCCCGGCGGTGGAGCCCGAGGTGGTCCGCGGCATGATGCTGCTGCGGGCGCGGTCGCTGGCGATGGGATGGTCGGGGGCGCGGCCGCTGGTGGCGGAGCGGCTGCTGGCGGTGCTAAACGCGGGCATCACGCCGGTGGTGCCCGAACACGGTTCGCTGGGCGCGAGCGGCGACCTTGCGCCGCTCGCTCATTGCGCGCTCGCGCTGATCGGCGAGGGCGAGGTCGATTGCGCGGACGGGGTTCGCCGCCCGGCGGCCGAGGCGCTTGAGTACGCCGGGATCGAGCCGCTCGATCTGGGGCCCAAGGAGGGCCTCGCGCTGATCAACGGCACCGACGGGATCTTGGCGATGCTGGTGCTCGCGATCCACGACCTCGAGCGCCTCCTGCGTGTCGCCGACGTCGCCGCGGCGATGTCGGTGGAGGCCCTGCTCGGGACCGATCGCGCATTTGCGCAGGAGCTGATCGCGCTGCGCCCGCAGGCCGGCCAGGCGGACAGCGCGGCCAACTTGCGGGCCTTGCTCGCGGACTCGGAGATCGTGGCTTCGCATCGCTACGGCGACCCGCGCGTCCAGGACGCGTACTCGCTGCGTTGCGCGCCCCAGGTCGCCGGCGCCGCACGGGACACCCTGAGCCACGCCCGCCGCATCGCCGAGGCGGAGCTCGCCGCGGCGATCGACAATCCGATGGTGCTGCCGGACGGGCGCGTCGAGTCGTGCGGCAACTTCCACGGGGCGCCCGTGGGCTATGTCTGCGACTTCCTCGCGATCGGCGCCGCGGACGTCGGCGCGATCGCCGAGCGGCGCACCGACAGGTTGCTCGACCATTCGCGCTCCCACGGCCTGCCGGCGTTCCTCGCCGAGGAGGCGGGAGTGAATTCGGGGCTGATGCTCGCGCACTACGCCCAGGCGGCCATGGTCGCCGAGAACCGGCGCTTGGCCGCGCCAGCCAGCGTCGATTCGGTGCCGACCAGCGGTATGCAGGAAGATCACGTCTCGATGGGATGGGGAGCCGCTCGTAAGCTGCGCCTGTCGATCTCGAACCTCGCGCGCGTGCTGGCGGTCGAGCTCGTGTGCGCTGCGCGCGGCCTCGACCTGCGCGCGCCGCTGCGGCCCGCCCCGGGCACCGGCGCCGCGCTCGCGCTGCTGAGGCGCAGCGTGCCGGGGCCGGGCCCCGATCGCTTCATGGCTCCAGAGCTCGCCGCCGCGGAGGAGCTCGTGCGCTCGGGCGAGGTGCTGGACGCGGTAAGCGCCGCGATCGGAGAGCTGCGGTGAGCGGGCCGCACCGCTTTTGTGCCCCACCCGGCGGCGAGCTCCGGTGAGTGGCCCGCGCCCCGTCCGCGCCCCGCGCGGCACCGAGCTCTCCTGCCGGGGCTGGCAGCAGGAGGCGGCGCTGCGCATGCTGATGAACAACCTCGACCCCGAGGTCGCGGAGGACCCAGACCGGCTCGTGGTCTACGGCGGCACCGGCCGCGCGGCGCGCTCTTGGGCGGCCTTCGACGCGATCGTGCGGGCGCTCAGGACGCTCGGCGACGACGAGAGCCTGTTGGTGCAGTCGGGCAAGCCCGTGGGCGTGTTCAGGACGCACGAATGGGCGCCACGGGTGCTGATCGCCAATTCCAACCTGGTGCCGGAGTGGGCCACCTGGGACGAGTTCCGGCGCCTGGAGGCGCTCGGCCTGACCATGTACGGCCAGATGACGGCGGGCTCCTGGATCTACATCGCGTCTCAGGGGATCGTCCAGGGCACGTTCGAGTGCTTCGCCGAGATCGCGCGCCGGCGCTACGGCGGCTCCCTGCGCGGCACGATCACGCTGACCGCGGGGCTCGGCGGCATGGGCGGCGCTCAGCCGCTCGCGGTGACGATGAACGGCGGCGTGGTGCTGTGCGTGGAGGTCGACCGCGCGCGGATCGAGCGGCGCCTCCAGACGCGCTACCTCGACGAGACCGCCTCCTCGCTGGAGGAGGCTGTGACCCGCTGCCTCGACGCCAAGCGCGAGGGGCGCGCGCTCAGCGTCGGGCTCGAGGGCAACGCGGCGGAGGTCGTGCCCTCGCTGCTCGAGCAGGGGTTCGAGGCCGACATCGTCACCGACCAGACGAGCGCGCACGATCCCTTGAACGGATACGTCCCCGGCCGGATGCCGTTGCAAGAGGCGCTGGAGTTGCGGGAGCGCGATCCGGAGGAATACGTGCGCCGCTCGCGCGCGGCGATCGCCGCCCACTGCGCCGCGATGGTTGGCTTCATGGACGCGGGCAGCGAGGTCTTCGACTACGGCAACAGCCTCCGCGCGGAGGCGCGGCTCGGTGGGTTCGAGCGGGCGTTCGCCTACCCCGGCTTCGTGCCGGCGTACGTGCGGCCGCTGTTCTGCGAGGGCAAGGGGCCGTTCCGCTGGGTAGCGCTATCGGGGGACCCGGCGGACATCACCGCCACCGATCGCGCCGTGCTCGAGGAGTTCCCCGATGACAAGCCGCTTGCGCGCTGGATCGAGCAGGCGGCCGAGAAGATCGCTTTCCAGGGGCTGCCCGCGCGCATCTGCTGGCTCGGTTACGGCGAGCGCCGTCGTCTGGGTCTGCGCTTCAACGAGATGGTGCGCACGGGCACGGTGCGCGCGCCGATCGTGATCGGGCGCGATCACCTCGATTCGGGCTCGGTCGCCTCTCCCTATCGCGAGACCGAGGGGATGGCGGACGAGTCCGACGCGATCGCCGATTGGCCGCTCTTGAACGCGCTTTTGAACACCGCGGCGGGCGCGAGCTGGGTCTCGATCCACCACGGCGGTGGCGTGGGCATCGGGCGCTCCATTCACGCCGGCATGGTGTGCGTCGCCGACGGCACCGCGCTGGCGGCGGAGAAGCTCGACCGGGTGCTCACCACCGATCCGGGCACCGGGGTCATGCGCCACGCCGACGCCGGCTATGACCGCGCCGTCGAGGTGGCCTCCGAGCGAGGCGTGCGCATCCCGATGCTCGAGACCCCGTGACGGCGCTGTGGTGCGAGCTCGCCTGGCTCGGGGGCGAGCGGGCCGAGGCCGGTGTGCTGATCGAGCTTGCGGAAGGGCGCATCGCCACGGTCACCACGGGGGTCCTCGCGCCCCCGGCCGATGCCGAGCGACTGGAGGGGCTCGTGATCCCCGGCTTCGCCAACGCCCACTCGCACGCCTTCCAGCGTGCGCTGCGCGGCCGCACGCATGGCGACGGCGGCTCGTTCTGGACCTGGCGCGAGCAGATGTACGCGCTTGCCGCCGCGCTCGACCCGGAGTCGATGCACCTGCTGGCGCGCGCGACCTTTGCCGAGATGGCGCTCGCGGGGGTGACGCTGGTGGGCGAGTTCCACTACCTCCACCACGGCCCCGGCGGCGCCCCCTACCCGGACCCAAACGCGATGGGCGCCGCGATCCTCGAGGCCGCGCGCGAGGCCGGCGTGCGGCTGACCCTGCTCGACACCTGCTACCTGCACGGCGGCATCGGCGCCCCCGCGCAGGGCGTGCAGCTGCGCTTCCGCGACGCCGACGCCGAGGCGTGGGCGGAGCGAGTGGACCAGCTCGCGATCGACTCCCCGTTCGCACGCCTGGGGGCCGCGATCCACAGCGTGCGGGCCGTGGATCCCGAGTCCGCCGCGACCGTCGGGCGCTGGGCTTTTGAGCGCGGCGTTCCGCTCCATGCCCACGTGTCCGAGCAGCCGGCCGAGAATGAGGCCTGCCTGGACGCATACGGCGCCACCCCCACCGAGCTGCTCTTTCAGGCGGGCGCACTCTCTGAGCGCTTCACGGCTGTCCACGCGACCCACGTGTCGGCCGCGGACCTCGAGCGCCTCGGGAGTGCACGGGCCTGCTGCTGTCTGTGTCCGACCACCGAGCGCGACCTCGCGGACGGCGTCGGCCCCGCCGCAGAGATGCGCATCGCGGGCGCACGGCTGGCGATCGGCACCGACTCCCACGCTTTGATCGAGCCGCTCGAGGAGGCCCGCGCGATCGAGCTCGACGAGCGCCTGGTGAGCGGTGTTCGCGGCCGTCACGCCCCGCATGAGCTCCTGCACGCGGCGACCCGTGGTGGCTATGAGAGCCTCGGTTGGAGCGAGGGCGGGGCGATCATCGAGGGCGCCCTGGCGGATCTCGTGGCCATTCGCCTGGACAGCGCGCGGCTTGCGGGCGTGGCCCGCGAGCGGGCCATGGAAGCTGCGGTGTTCGCCGGTGGCGCCGCCGACGTGCGGGATGTGATCGTGGGTGGGCGCTTCGTGGTCAGGACGGGCAGGCATTTGGGGCTCGACGTGCCGCACGAGCTGCGGGCGGCCGTGCCGGAGGTGTCGCCGTGACCACGGTTGCGCTCGAGAACATCGCCCTGCTCGTCACGAACGATCCCTCGCTAGGGGAGGGGCCGCTCGGCCTGCTTCGCGACGCGTCGGTTGTGTTCGAGGACGGGCGCGTTGCGGCCGTAGAGCGTGCGGGCGCCGTCGCCGATAGGCGCCTCGACGCCGGGCGCCGCTGCGTGATCCCCGGATTCGTCGAGAGCCACACCCACCTCGTGTTCGCGGGCGAACGCGCGCAGGAGTTCGCCGCCCGTATGGCTGGGGCGGACTATGTCCCCGGCGGGATCTGGGACACGGTCACACGCACGCGGGCGGCGGACGACTCCGAGCTACGCGCGCTGGCCAGAGCGCGTCGCCGAGAGGCGCTCCGGGCCGGCATCACCCACATCGAGATCAAGTCCGGCTACGCCCTGGACGTCGCCGGCGAGGCGAGGCTCTGCCGGCTCGCGGCAGAGCTCACAGACGAGACCACCTTCCTCGGCGCGCACCTGTTGCCGCGCGAGTACGAGGGGCGGGCCGATGACTACGTCGGCCTGGTCTGCGGCGAGATGCTCGACGCGTGCGCCCCGCACGCCCGCTGGATCGACGTCTTCTGCGAGCGGGGCGCCTTCGACGTGGAGCAATCGCGGGCGGTGCTGGAGGCTGGCCGGGCGGCCGGCCTGGGGCTGCGCATCCACGCCAATCAGCTCGGACCCGGCCCGGGGGTGGCGCTCGGCGTGGAGCTGGGCGCGGCCTCCGCCGATCACTGCACCTTTTTGTCCGATGACGATGTCGAGGCGCTCGCCGGCTCGAGCACGGTGGCCACGCTGCTGCCAGCGACCGATTTCTCGACCCGCCAGCCCTACCCGGATGCCCGCCGACTCATCGACGCTGGGGCGACCGTAGCGCTCGCCACCAACACCAACCCCGGCTCGAGCAACACGACCTCGATCAGCTTCTGCATCGCTCTAGCCGTCCGAGAGATGGGGATGAGCGCCGAAGAGGCCGTGCTGGCGGCGACGCTGGGCGGCGCTCGCGCGCTGGGTCGCTCGGACGTGGGCCGGCTCTCGCCCGGGAGTCGCGCCGATGCCGTGGTGCTGGCCGCGCCCTCCTACACCCATCTCGTCTATCGCCCCGGCGTGCCGCTGATCGCCGCCACGATCTGCCGCGGCCAGGTCGAGTGGGAAGACCCTGAGCTGGGGTTGGCGGCTTAGCGGCGCCGCTTGTGCGCCGCTCGCGGGCTCCCGTGGGCGGCCCGCGGGGGCGCCAGCGCCGCGAACCCCGCATTCAGCAGTTGGGGTCCTTCGATCGCGGTGCTGCTGCCCGAGTCCAGCAGCACGATGCCCAGCCATGTATTCCCGCGCCGCGCGGCTCCGACCAGGCATTGGCCCGCGGCGTGCGTATAGCCCGTCTTCACCCCGTCGGCGCCCGGATAGCGCTCGATCAGCAGCGGATTGTTGTTGTAGAGCCAGGCCCTGCCGGTCTTGACCGGCAGCGGCTCGACCGCGCTGCGCGAAGCGACGATCTTCGCCAACAGCGGTTGTTCGAGTACGGCGTGGGCGAGTACCGCCAGGTCGCGCGTGCAGGAGTAGTTCCCCCGGTCCACGATCCCCGAGACCGTCGTGAAGTGCGTGCAGGTCAGCCCCATCGCCCGCGCCCGGGCGTTCATCATCGCGATGAAGCGATCCAGGCTGCCCGCGACGTGCTGGGCGAGCGCGATCGCCGCGTCGTTTCCCGAGGGCAGCAGCAGACCGTAGAGCAGCGTCCGCACCAGCACGTGCTTGTGCAAAGGCAGGATGCCCATGCCCGAGCCGGTGAAGTGCACGGCCTGCGAGGTGATGAGCGCCGTGTCGGTGGGGCGCGTATGGGCCACGACCAGCAGCGCGGTCATCATCTTGGTGAGGCTCGCGATCGGCACCCGCGCACGCGGGTTTCGCGACCACAGGACCTGGCCGGTTTTGACGTTGAACAGCAGCCCGCTGCGCAGAGGGAACTTGGCGGGCACATGCACGTGCTGGGGCGCCGGCCCGCTCCCATACGGCGACGGCCCCGGGGGGGCGTGGTGGCTTAGGCGGCGCACGTGGGAGGGGGGCGAGGGACTCGAGACCGTCGAGGCGAGCGCCCCCAGCAGCACCCCCAGGCACACCATGACCGCGAGCACGATCATCCCCAGCGCGTGCAGCATGTTCCTGCCGTCGAAGCCTCGCCGACGCGTGCCACCTTGAAGCGTCCGCAGACTGGTCATTCCCGCTGCCGGGGAAGCTACTCCATCGCCGGGCGGTTGGCGCCTGGGTCTCGCGCCCCTGCTTTTCAGTTGCGCGGGTTGTGCAGCAGCGAGCCCACGACCCCGATCGCCAGGATCGCGATCACCACGATCGACAGGATCCCACCAGCATTGAGTCCATGGCGCTTGACCATCGAAGCCGTCAAGTAGATCAGCAGGGCGATGAACACCAGCACGACGAGCAGCACGAGTTGTCGCATCAGATCCTCGCGCTCAGTACACCGGTTGGGGCGGCGGCGCCGGTTTTCGTCGCCGTACCAGCAGGCGGATCAAGAGCAGCCCGAACACAAATCCGCCGATGTGGGCGAAGTACGCGACGCCGCCGCCCGCGCCGGTGAGCGTGGTGAGCCCGACCGCCCCGTAGGCGGCCTGGAGCGCGAACCACACGCCGAGCATGATCCAGGCCGGCACCTCCACCACCGTGAAGAAGAAGATGATGATCACGAGCGTCAGCACGCGCGCTCGGGGATAGAGCACGATGTAGGCGCCGAGCACGGCGGCGATCGCGCCCGAGGCCCCGAGCGTGGGGGCGGTCGAGGTCGGGTCCACCGCGACCTGCAGCGCCAGCGCGACGACCCCTCCGACCAGATAGAAGGCTAGGTACTTCAGCGGCCCGAGGGCGTCCTCCACGTTGTTGCCGAAGATCCACAGGAACAGCATGTTCCCGCCGATGTGGAGGATCGAGGCGTGCATGAACATGCCCGTGAAGATCGTCTGCCAGGTAGGCAGGAGGTTCTCCGCGGGGATGTGGTTGGCGCTCAGCAGCCTCGTGTTGCAGAGCATCTCCGGCCCCGAGGTTCCGAAAGCCGTGTGCCGCACCACCTCCGCGCAGTGCACCCCCGGGTGCAGCAGCGCGTATGGGATCGCGCCGTACTTGACGACCTCCTGGTTGGCCGGGCCGCTGATGAACGACCCTCCGTGGCGGATCGCGAGGATGTAGACGACGAAGTTCGCCACGATCAGCGCGAGCGTGACCAGCGGGAAGCGCTCGTTGGCGACGTTGTCCTTGATCGGGATCACTGGCTCTCTGCGGGAACCAGCTAGGCGAGCGCCGCGGCCACCGGGCCGCTCCCGGGCGCGTCCTGGGGCACGTGCTCGTCCGCGTGATAGCTCGAGCGCACCAGCGGGCCTGCGGCCACGTGCTCGAAGCCGAGCTCGTACGCGGCTCGCTCGAGCGCCTTGAACTCGTCCGGGTGCCAATAGCGCACGATCGGGAGGTGGTCCTTGGTCGGCCGCAGGTACTGGCCGATGGTCAGCACCTGCACGTGATGAGCGCGTAGCGTGCCGAGCGCGTCGACCATCTCCTCGAAGCTCTCCCCGAGCCCCACCATCAGCCCCGACTTGGTCACGACCTCGTCGCCGCCGAGCTCCTTGGCGCCCAGCAGCACCCGGCAGGAGCGCTCGAAGCGCGACCCGCGTCGCGCCAGCGGATAGAGGCGCGGGACCACCTCGACGTTGTGGTTGAAGACGTCGGGGCGCTCCGCGACCACCTTCGCCAGCGGCATCTCCTCGCCGCGGAAGTCGGGCGTGAGCACTTCGATCTTGCAGCGGGGCGCCTGGCGGCGGATCTGCCGGATCACGCCCACGAACGCCGAGGCCCCATAGTCGGGCAAATCGTCGCGGTCGACGCTGGTGATCACGGCGTGGCGCAGCCCCATGCGGGCGATGCTGCGTGCCACGCGGGCCGGCTCCAGCGGGTCGTCCCAGATGGGCGTGCCGGTCTTCACATTGCAGAAGCCGCAGCGGCGGGTGCAGACGTCGCCGAGGATCATGAAGGTGGCGGTGCCGCGCTGCCAGCACTCGCCGATGTTGGGGCAGGCGGCCTCCTGGCAGACCGTGTGCAGGTTCTCCGACTCGATCAGCTCGCGCAGCTCGCGGTACTTGGGCCCGCCGGGCGCGGGGACCTTGAACCAGGGAGGCTTGCGAGCGCCGTGCGGTTGCACGTCGGGACCGAGGACCGTGATCGGATCCGCGATGCCCCCGGGATGCGAGCGTGATCGGGTTGCTCGTTGGCGCTGAGTTGTCACAACGGGTTACCCATACGTGACGCTTTCGTCTTCACCATAGCTTGATGGCCGAGGCTGGTCGAAAAACGCGCCCATATGGCCCGTTTTTCAGCCAGCCTTCCGCGGACGCGGCGGTCGCGGAGCTCGCGGCGCGCCAGCATGGAGTGTTCACCCTCACTCAGCTTTGCGAGCTCGGCGTGAGCACCAACGCCGTGCGCAAACGCTCCGCTCGTGGCCGCCTTCACCGCGTTCACGCCGGTGTCTACTCCATCGCCCCAACGCGCCTGCTCACGCGCGAAGGCTGGTGGATGGCGGCGGTGCTGGCCGCGGGTCCGGGGGCGGTCTTGAGCCATCGCAAGGCCGCGACGCTGCACGGGCTGCTGACCTGCAACCGGACCAACATCGAAGTCACCGTCCCGGGGCGTGTCATAAGAGCGCGCTCTGGGATCGACTTCCATCGCTCGACCACGCTCACCGACGTCGATCGCACCGTCGTCAACGACATCCCGTGCACCACCGTCGCCCGCACGCTGCTCGACCTCGGGGAGGTCGTGCCTCGCCGGCGGCTCGAGCGGGCTTTCGACCAGGCGGAGATCGAGGGTCTGCTCGACATGCGCGCGATCGAGGACCAGCTCCGGCGCAACCCCACCAGGCCCGGGGCGCACCACGTGCGGGCTCTGCTCGCGGAGCACTACGTCGGGTCGACCGCGACCGAGAGCGAGATCGAGGAGGCCTTTCTCGCCCTCTGCCGCAGAGCGAGGCTGCCGAAGCCCCAGGTGCAGCATTGGCTGATCCTGCCCGATGGCGGCCCGCCCATCCGCGCCGACTTCTACTGGCCCGAGCAGCGGGTGGTGGTCGAGACCGATGGCGAGAAGTACCACGGCACCCGGCAGGCGACCAGGCGCGACGCGCGCAAGGACCAGCGGTTGATCGCCCACGGCTTCAAGCCCCTCAGGACCGGCGCCCGCCAGATCCTCTACCGGCCCGCCGAGCTCGAGGCGACGCTCAGGTCCCTGCTCTGCTCATAGGCGGCCTCGAGCCGCGCCTGCGACACGAGGCGCTGGCGGCGCCCGAGCGCGCTCGCCAGCTGGAACGCCGACCGGCGGCGGAAGCACTTCATCTGTCCGGACTGCCCGCCCGTCTCCTCGATCACGGATGTCATCTGCACCCCCTGGAGGCCGCACGCCACCACCCAGCTGAAGGGCTCGAGGTCGTTCTCCACGTTGACCGCGAACCCATGCGTGGTCACGCCGCGCGCGACGTGCACGCCGATCGAGGCGATCTTCCGGTCCTCGACCCACACGCCCGTGTAGTCAGGTCCGTCCTCGGGTCGGGCGCGAGCGGCGATGCCCTCCTCGGCCAGGGCGGCCACCAGCGCCCGCTCCAGGAGCCGCACGTACGCGACCACGTCGTCCACGCGCACGATCGGATAGCCCACCAACTGTCCCGGGCCGTGATAGGTCACCTTGCCGCCCCGGTCGGTCTGGACGATCTCGATGCCCCGGGCCCGATACCACTCCTCGCCCATCGACAGCTCCCCTGGCGCGGAGCGGCGGCCGCGCGTGTACACGGGCGGGTGCTCGAGCGTCAGCAGCACGTCGGGGACGAGCTCCTCCTGGCGCGCGGCACGGACGCGCTCCTGCAGCGCGAGCGCCGCGCGGTATTCGACCGTGCCCAGGTGGCACACCCAGAGCTCGGGTTGGCTCATGGTCTACGCGCCGGTCCAGCCCTCGACGTGACGCTTGAGGGCCGCGAGGAACTGGGCCGCCAGGGCGCCGTCGAGCGCGCGGTGATCCCAGCTCAAGCCGAAGATCGTCATCGGGCGGATCGCGATCGAGTCGTTGCCGTCGGCATCGGTGAGAACCACCGGGCGCTTGGTCACGGCCTCCAGGTCGAGGATCGCCACCTGCGGCTGGTTGATGATCGGCGTCGCCATGATCGACCCATACTGTCCCGGGTTGGTGATCGTGAAGGTGCCGCCACGCACCTCGTCCGGGGTCAACCCGCCCTGCCGCGCGCGCCGCGCGAGATCCTTGATGCGGCCGGCGAGGCCCTCGACCGAGAGCTCCTGGGCATCGTGGATCACGGGCACGATCAGCCCGTTCTCACCGAGCGAAACAGCGATCCCCAGGTGTACGGCTTGATGCCGCGTGTAGTCCTCGCCCTCGAGCCAGGCGTTCAGATCCGGGTGCTCGCGCAGCGCGGCAATCGTGGCGCGCGCGACGAAGGGCAGCGCGGTCAGCCCAAACCGCTGGCGCCCCGCCTCGATCCGGCTCATGTCGGCCTCGATCCAGGTCGTGCAGTGGGCGCTGGTGTCGAGCGAGCGCTTCATGTGCTCGCCAATCTGCCGCCGCATGCGGGAGAGCTGCCCGGGGGCCGGCATCGCGCCCGGCCCGCCCGGCGTGCCAGCGCCAGGGGGTGCTCCCGGACCGCCCGGCGTGCCAGCGCCGGGGAGGGCTCCCGGGCCGCCCGCCGGCGGCTTCGGGCGACGCGGCGGTGTCGGCTCGGGCCGGTAGGGGCTCTCGATATGCAGCGGCGGCTCCTCGATGACCGTCGCGCTGCCCGCCCCGGGCGCGGATCCGCCCGTGCCGCCACGCTCGATGAACGCCAGCACATCCTGCTTGCGCACTCGGCCGCCTCGGCCAGACCCCGGGATCTGGGCCAGGTCGATGTCGTGCTCGGCGGCGATCCGCTGGACGACGGGGGAGTAGCGGCGGCGGTCGCCCTGGCCGTTGCCGCCGGGGGCGGACGGGGAGGTGCCCGCGGGCGGAGCCGTGGAGGGAGCCGGCGGCCCCTCGTCGCCCAAGGCGGCTGCCGCCTCGTCGTGGCCCGAAGCCGCCTTCTCCGCTGCCGCCGCGCCGGCCTCAGGCGCGGCGCTCTCAGGCTCAGGCGCGGCCGCGGCCCCAGAGCCCGTGGCCACCCGCGCCAGCACCTCGCCTACGGCTACGGTCGTCTCGACCGGCACCACGATCTCGGTCACCACGCCGCTCACGGGCGCGGGCACTTCGGTATCGATCTTGTCGGTCGAGATCTCGCAGATCGTCTGGTCAGCTTCGATGTGGTCGCCGACTTCGACGCGCCAGGCGACCACCGTGCCCTCGGCGACCGAGACGCCCATCTGGGGCATGGTCACGTCCACGATCCCGGCGCTGCTGTCGCCACCCACGGGGGCGCCATTACCGGCGGCCGCTGCCTGACCTTCAGTACGCGAGGAGCTCACGGCACGCCTCCTTTACGCGCTCGACGCTCGGTAGGACCGCCTGTTCCAGCGGCGGCGAGAAGGGGATCGGCACGTCGGGGGAGGCCACGCGCACGACCGGCCCGTCCAGGTCCTCGAATGCGCGCTCGGCAATCAGCGCCGCGACTTGGGCGCCTGCCGCGCAGGTGACGTTGGCCTCGTCCACGATCACGACCTTTGAGCAGCGCCCGACGGAGTCGAGGATCGCCTCCTCGTCAAGCGGGACCAGCGACCGCAGGTCGAGCACCTCGATCGAGGCGCCGTCGATGTCCTCGGTCGCTTCGAGCGCCGTGTGCACCATCGCGCCGTAAGCGATCACCACGAGGTCCGATCCGCTGCGGGCCACGCGGGCCGTGAGCGGGGTCTCGTACACGCCCTCGGGCACCTCGCCCTTGACCCGCCGGTAGAGATGCTTGTGCTCCATGTAGCAGACCGGGTTCGGGTCGCGGATGGCCGTGTGCAGGAGGCCCTTCGCGTCCTCGGCCGTGGAGGGCGCGACGACCTTGATGCCGGGCGCGTGCATGAACCATCCCTCGGGGTTCTGGGAATGGAAGGGACCTCCCGAAAAGCCGCCACCTGAGGGAAGCCGGACAGTGATCGGGACCGCCAATCCCTGGCGGTAGTGCATCTTGCCGGCGACGTTCACCAGCTGATCGAAGCCGCACGAGATGAAGTCCGAGAACTGCATCTCGCATACCGGCCGCATGCCCACGACCGCGGCGCCGATGGCGGCGCCGATGATCCCCGATTCGGCTAGCGGGGTATCCATCACCCGCTCCGTCCCGAACTCGTCGGCGAACCCGTCTGTGACCTTGAAGGCGCCGCCGAAGACGCCGATGTCCTCGCCCATCAAGACGACGCGCTCGTCGGAGCGGAGCTCGTCGCGCAGGGCGGCGGAGATCGCCTGAAGGTAGGTGAGGGGCGCCATCACTCGGCCTCGCCCGTGTGGAACCCGCTCCAAGGCGCCTGGCCGTCGCCCAAAAGCTGGGCCTCGCCCTCGCAGAAGACGCCCTCGGTCGCGGTCGCGGGGTCCGGCATCGGCGTCTCGAGCGCCTCCTGCACGGCGATGTTGATCTCTTCGGCCACGGCGGCCCGCAACCCCTCGACATCGACCCCGAGCTCGCGCAGGCGCGACTCCTGGCGCTCGATCGGATCGCGCTTCAGCCACTCCTCGACGAGCTCCTTGGGCACGTACTTCATGTCGTCGTGGGCGGCATGGCCATGCATGCGCATCGTCACCGCCTCGATCATCGTCGGCCCCTGGCCCGCAAGCGCCCGCTCGCGTGCGTCGTGAGTTGCCTCGAACATCGCCTCGGCGTCGTTGCCGTCGACGGTCACGCCAACGAGGCCATAGCCGGCCGCGCGTTCGACGGGGTCGACCGCGAACTGCTTGTCGAGCGGCGTCGAGTATGCGTACTGGTTGTTTTCAAGCACGAAGATCACGGGCAGCCGCTGCACGCCGGCCCAGTTCATGGCTTCATGAAAGTCGCCCCTGGAGGTCGAGCCGTCGCCGAACCAGGTGAGTGCGCAGCGCCGCTCGCCGCGCAGCTTGAACGCCATGGCCATGCCCGTGGCGACGAGCATCATGTCGGGCAGCATCGAGACCATGCCCACGCACCCCAGCCGGTAGTCGCCGAAGTGGACGTTGCCGTCGCGGCCCGCGGTGATCCCGGCCTCGCGGCCCATGTACTGCGCGAAGATGCGGGCGGGGGTGACGCCCCGCACGATGTGGGCGGCGAGGTCGCGGTGGAGGATGCAGAGCCTGTCCTCGGGCGCCATCGCGAAGGCCGCACCCGCGGAGACCGCCTCCTGCCCAAAGCCGTCGTAGAAGGAGCCAGGCACCTTTCCCTGGCGGTAGAGCGTCATCGCGCGCTCCTCGATCCCTCGCATCAGCAGCATCGCCCGCAGCAGCCAGATGCGGTCTTCGATCTGCAGATGGCCCACCGCGCCGCGCGCCTGCGCGGACGCCTGAGCTGTTTCCGTTGCCATCTTTTCTCCCTTATCCGCGGGCCAGAAGCGGGATCTCCGTCTGGGCCACCTTGACTGGGCCCTGGGGTCGCCGGGGCCGCTCGCCGGGATTGCAAGCTTAATGCACCGGTCGGCTTTGGCCGGCGAGCGCGCGTGCACGCGTCAGGCTCTCCAGGCGAGCGCGCGTGCACGCGTCAGGCTCCCCAGGCGAGTGCTCGGCCCCGGCTACCGAGCCGACTTGCGGGGGTACCCTTGGGTCATGGAGGCCTGGGTCGCGCGTGTGCGGTGGCGCCGGCGGGGAGCTTGGCTATGGCCCACATTCATCGTGCTGACAGCGCTCGATGGCTTCATCGGCCACGAGCTGCCGCCGGCGGGCGATGGACAGCGGGTTTTCGCCGCCGTGCTGCTGGGCGGCTTTCTCAACTTGCTCGGCGTGATCCTGCTCTCCTGGCCGCTGTCGCTGCTGCTGCGAAGAGTGCGGCCGGACCTGCCCGCGGTCGTGGCCCGCGACTACGCGGGCACGTTCGTCGTCGCTGGCGTGACCGTCGCCCTGCTCGCAGTCGGGCTGGCGCACCGCGCGACGGTACTGCAGCACCAGAGCGACCTGCGCTCGGCGGTGGTGCGGGCCGAGGCCTGGATCGGGGCGCGGGCGCCGGAGCCATTCCGACGCGAGGCCGCCCACATAAACACGTACGCGATCGAGCCCGGCCGCCTCTACCGCGCGTGCGCTACCACCCCGGGTGGCGGGCGCAGCTACTGCGTCGTGGTGCGGCTGTGGCTCGCGGGCTCACGCGGCGTGACGTTCGCCGGCCACGAGTCCAACGAGGTCTTCGCTACTGGCGTGGGCTAGCCGGCCGCCGCACAGGCGGCTCGTCGCTCACCGCCGCAGAGGGCAGTCTGAACAGTGCGGGGAAGCGCAGCGCCTCGAAGGGATCGCCGCTCAGCTCGAGCCGACCGCTCGAGACCAAATCGGGCCACCCGACCGCGCC
The DNA here is from genome assembly GCA_963823315.1 of uncultured Solirubrobacterales bacterium. Lineage (GTDB taxonomy): Bacteria > Actinomycetota > Thermoleophilia > Solirubrobacterales > Solirubrobacteraceae > Palsa-465. Next base: position 36,876 of record CAWGLB010000007.1, read on the forward strand.
GGAGCCGACCCGCAAAAGGTCCTCGGCGGCGACCGTGACCGCGCTGGTCGCTTCCGGCAAGGCGCCGCGGCGGGCCCGGCAGCGTCCTTGGCGTACTTCGATCGCGAACCGCGCAGGCTCGCCGCCGCCCGGATCGCGCACCCGCAGCTCGAAGCCGAGTTCCTCCTCGCCCCCGGCCTCGGCATCGAACCGCCGCTCGATCGCGATCGGAATCATGCTCAGCACGGCACGATGGACTGCCGGTCGGCGATCGAGGCGCGCCACCGCCTCTCCGCCGCGCGCGAGCGCCACGCGCGATCTATGCCGTGCGAGGTCCAGCACGCGGCTCATGCCGGCCGAGCGATTCACAGGACGTGCTCGTCCACCGGCAAGCACACGTCGCAGAAGTCCTTACCGAAAGCCGTGAGCCGCACGCTGCGCTGACTCGTGCGAGCGCGGCCGGCACTCTTGATCGCCTCCATGGCCTGGGGCTGGGCCTCGAGCACCTGGTAGCGGCCAGGGTCGTCGAGGGGGTCGTGCGAGAACCAGATCAAGCCGAGGCGGCCGAGGTTGTTGAGGTAAGCCGGCACGCGATCGGGGTGCTGGCAGCCCGCCTCGGCGCCCATCATGTTGACCCCCTGGGCGACCAGCTGCGACCCCACGCCGATCAGATTTGCCGCGCGCACATCGATCGTCGGCTGTGGGCCACCGCGCACGAGCAACCGCAGGATGCGGGCCTCATCGGGCGCGAGCTCCGTGAGGATGCGGGCATAGGCGGGGTGCGCCCCGTCGCGCTCCTCGATCTCCGCTGAGCGGCGCAGCAGCTCAGCGCCGCGGGCGCGCAGCGCCCCGGCCTGCTCGCGCCCGGCCGCGAGGTCGTCATCAGGTAGCAGTTTGCGCGTGCGCCGATCGAGATCGGTGATCCCGAGCAGCTCGCGCGCGTACTCCCGCAGCGCCGAGCCGAGGTCGGACAGCAGCTCGAGCGCCTCGGACGGCACCGCCACGCGGACCGCGCGAATTCCCACGCGGACTCCCGTCTCGACGCCCCACACGGCAGAGCGGATCGACGCTGCCGCGGTCAGGCGCCCGACCGCCGGCACAAGCTCGCGCAGCTCGTCCACCGGGGAGGTGGTGCTCCGGCGCGAGCGAGGGGGCGGCCACCCCTCGACCAACTCACCCCGTACGGGCGCCTCGGGCTCGTTCCCAGGGGCCGACGAGCTCATCCAAAGATGGCGAGGTGGAGGAGGCCGCCGGCTAGCCCGAGGACTGCCCCGTGCAACAGCAGCAGCCACTCGTCCTGCCTGGTCGCGGTGCGCAGCATCTCGCCGAAGTCCTGCGGGGGCAGTTGCCGCATCCGCTCGGCGATCAATTTACGCATCGTGGCGCTCTGCTCGGCGCTGAAGTCGGGGTCGCTCAGCGGCGTCATCAGCTGGTCGACCGGTTCGACCGCGAACTCGCGCGAGATGCGGTCGTACTCGCTGGGCCCCACGGCCACCCGCAGGGGCCGCCGCGCCCTCCCCGCGGCGCGGTCTACGGCCGGCCCCATGGCCTTCTCGATCAGCGCGCGCGTGCGGTCTCCACGGGGTCCGTCGAGCAGCTCCCGCCCGAAGTTCTTCATCGTCAGGATCTCGTCGGCGACGATGCGCGCGTACACACCCGAGACCTCGGGCTGGCGGCGGATGAAGAGGCCCTGGAGCTTGAGCGGCCCCACTTTCTCCGGCTCGCGCGGCTCGTAGATCATCCACAGGGCAACCCAGTTGGTGATGTAGCCGATCAGCACGCCGAGGATCGGCAGCAGCCACCAGAGGGTGACGAAGTGGGTCAGGAACGCCACCGGGATCCCCAGCAGGAAGCCGAAGAAGAAGCCGAAGTTCTTGATGAAGTTGAGCTCGCGGCCGCCCATGTCGAGGAACACGCGGTTGGCCAGCTCGGGCTGTTCCTCGAAGCGCTTGATCACCATCAGCTTGATGTCCAACAGCTGGTCCAGGTGGCTGCCGATCTGCTCGGTGAGCTCGTGCACGATCGCGGGCAGTTGCTCGCTGACGCGCGTGTACACCAGCTCGCGCACCGGGTCGGGTAAATCGGCCCACAGGCGGGGATGCTCTCGCTCCATGATGCGGTCGACGGTTGCGGGCATGTCCTCGCGGGTCACATCGATGATCTGCTCGGCCATCTTCTCGGGGTCCAGCTGGTTCCAGAAGTCCTCGGGCGTACCGAGCTTGGCGATGCCCACGTCAACCGCGAGGCTGCCCATCTTCGCCGCCCGCGAGGGCACGATGCCTTGCCAGCCGAACCCGCCCACCATCAGTCCCGGGATCTGCCGGATGCGGCGGGGGAACACGCGCACGACATGGCGCAGGGGCGCGATGCAAAAGCCGCGGAAGTGGACCGGGTAGAACAGCATCAGCACCCCGGTCCAGTTCGTCAGGTAGCCGATCGCCCCCGTGACGAAGGGTACGGTGATCAGCGCGATCAGGCTCTTGCTGCCCACGGCAGGGCAAAGTTATCCCCTAGGTACGCTTCTGCGCGCACATGGCATTCGTGGCCGTTGTCACCGGAGCCTCGAGCGGCATCGGCGAGGCGACCGCCCGCAGGCTGGCCCGGGAAGCGGACTGCCGTCTGGTGCTCGTGGCGCGCCGGCGCGAGCGGCTGGAGCGGCTGGCCGTCGAGCTCGGCGGCGCGACCGTTGTGGCCGCCGACCTGACCGCCGCCGATGCCCCGGCCGCGGTGCTAGAGGCGGTCGAGCGCGAGCACGGAGCGATCCATCTCCTCATCAACAATGCGGGCGCCTCTTGGCGCAGCCGGTTCGCCGATTCCGGCTGGCGGGGGGTGGAGCGCCATATGGACGTGAACTTCGCCGCCCCCGTGCGCTTGTGCGAGGCGCTGCTGCCTCTGCTGCGGCGAACGGCCGCCGGGGCCGGCGGCGCAGGACGGGTATCGATCGTGAACGTAGCCTCGACGGCAGCCCGAGTCTCTCGCCCCGGCGCGGGCGCTTACTCGGCAAGCAAGGCCGCGCTCGCCGCATGGACCGATGCGCTGGCGAGCGAGGAGCGGGTGCATGGGGTGCACGTGGGCATGGTGCTGCCAGGCTTCGTGCCCACAGAGGGCTTTCCGGCCGCCGAGCTACGCGAGCGCGCGCTCACGCGCTGGGCCCTGTCCTCGCCCGAGCAGGTGGCCGAGGCGATCCTCGCGGCCGGCCCAGGCGGCGCCGCCGAGCGCTATGTCCCACGTCCGTACTGGCTCGCGGCGGTCGCGCGCCTGCTGCTGCCCAGACTGGTCCAGCGCGTGACGGGGGGCGGGGCGCTCACGACGTCGACCAGGTCGCGGCCCTAACCTACACCTCTGTAAACAAACTTCAGGAGCAGAAGCAGAGATGAGCTCTCAAGTCCGTCGTGTGGCCGTGCTCGGCGGTACCCGGATTCCCTTCGCCCGCCAGAACGGCCCCTACGCGCGGGCCTCGAACCAGGACATGCTGACCACTGTGCTCGACGCCGTCGTCGACAAGTTTGGGCTCCAGGGCGAGCCCGTCGGCGAGGTGTCGGCGGGGGCGGTGCTCAAGCACAGCCGCGATTTCAACTTGACGCGTGAATCTGTCCTCGGCTCGCGTCTGGCCCCGGAGACGCCGGCCTACGACGTGCAGCAGGCGTGTGGGACGGGGCTCGAGGCGACGATTCTGATCGCCAACAAGATCGCGCTCGGGCAGATCGAGTCGGGTATCGCGGGCGGCGTGGATACGACCTCGGATGCGCCCCTGGCGATCAACGAAGACCTGCGCGAGGTCCTGCTCGAGGCCAACCGGGCCAAGGCTCCGAGCGGCAAGTTGCGCGCGCTGACGAAGCTCAGGCCGCAGCAGTTGGTGCCCGAGATTCCCCGCAACGCCGAGCCGCGGACCGGCCTCTCGATGGGCGAGCACTGCGCACTGATGGCGGAGGAATGGGGGATAAGCCGCTCTGAACAGGACGAGCTCGCGGTGCGCAGCCACCACAACCTGGCGGCCGCCTATGAGTGCGGCTGGATGGATGATCTCGTGGTCCCGTTCCTGGGGCTCGAGCGCGACCAGAACCTGCGCCCCGACTCGACGATGGCGAAGCTCGCATCGCTGAAGCCGGCCTTCGGCGGGCCCGAGGGCACCATGACCGCGGGCAACTCGACCCCGCTCTCGGACGGCGCCTCCGCCGTGTTGTTGGCGAGCGAGCAGTGGGCGCGGGAGCGGGGGATCCCCGTGCTCGCCTATCTGGTCGAGGCGCAGACCGCGGCCGTCGACCACGTGCACAAGCGCGAGGGGCTGCTGATGGCGCCCGCCTATGCGATGCCGCGCCTGCTCGCGCGCGCCGGCGGGCAGCTCCAAGAGTTCGACTTCTATGAGATCCACGAGGCCTTCGCCGCACAGGTGCTGTGCACGCTGAAGGCGTGGAATGACGCGACCTTCTGCCGCGAGCGGCTCGGCCTCGAGCAGCCGCTCGGCGAGATCGAACGCGAGAAGATCAATGTCCACGGCGGCTCGCTCGGTGCAGGGCACCCCTTCGGCGCCACGGGCGGGCGGATCGTCGCGGGGCTCGCGAAGATGCTGCACGAGAACGGCTCCGGTCGGGGCGTGATCTCGATCTGCGCGGCGGGCGGGCTGGGTGTCACTGCGATCATGGAGGCCGCGTAATGGCTGACCGCTACCAACAGCTGATCAACACCCCGATCGGCAAGCTCGTCTCCAAGCAGGTCGGGCTGCCGGCGCCTGTGACGCTCGAGCGCTATGCGCCCGGGCAGCCGGTGATCTCGGGGCCGGTGCTGCTCGGCGGGACGCCTGGCGGGCGCCTCGGCGCGGCGCTCGAGCGCGTGCTCGGCGAGGCGGGCGCGGCGGTGCAGGCCGGCCCTGCCAACGGCGACGGGACCTTCAAGGCACTGGTGTTCGATGCCAGCGGCATCGCCTCGAGCGAGCGGCTGCGCGAGGCGTGGGCGTTCTTTCACCCGGTGATCCGGCGCGTGCGCCCTTCGGGGCGGGTGCTCGTGCTGGGAACGGCGCCCGAGGAGTGCGGGGGGGTTCGCGAGGCGACCGCACAGCGGGCGCTCGAGGGGCTGATGCGCTCGATCGGTAAAGAACTGAGGCGCGGCGCGACCGCGCAGCTCGTGTACGTGGCGCCCGGCGCCGAGGACGCAATCGCTTCGACGCTCCGCTTCCTGCTCTCGCCGAAGTCCGCCTATGTCTCGGGCCAAGTCGTGCGCATCGGAGCTGCCGTGGCCTCGCTCGCCGGGATTGATTTCACGCGGCCGCTGCAGGGCAAGGTCGCGCTCGTGACCGGCGCCGCACGGGGCATCGGGGAGGCGATCGCGGAGGTGCTCGCACGCGACGGCGCGCTCGTCATCGGGCTGGACGTACCGGCACTCGGCGACGAGCTCGCCGCGGTCACCGGACGGCTGGGAGGCTCATCGCTGACGCTAGACATCACTGACGCGGACGCGCCCGATCGCATCGCCTCGCATCTGCAGGGCGAGCATGGGGGCGTCGACGTCTTCGTCCACAACGCCGGCGTGACCCGCGACAAGACCCTCGGGCGGATGACCGAGGAGCAGTGGAGCACCGTGATTCACATCAACCTGAGCGCCCAGGAGCGGATCAACGACGAGCTGCTGGAGCGCCCGGTGCTGCGCGAGAACGGCCGCATCTGCTCGGTCGCGTCGATCAGTGGCATCGCCGGCAACGCCGGCCAGACCAATTACGCCACCTCCAAGGCGGGCGTGATCGGCATGGTGGGAGCGCTCGCACCGCACGTGGCCGAGCGCGCGAGCACCATCAACGCGGTCGCCCCGGGATTCATCGAGACCCGCATGACCGCAGCGATGCCGATCGCCCTGCGTGAGGCCGGCCGGCGCATGAACAGCGTTTCGCAGGGCGGCCGGCCGGTGGACGTCGCGGAGACGATCGCCTGGTTCGCGCATCCGGCCTCGGCCGGCGTGAATGGCAACGTGGTCCGCGTCTGCGGCCAGAGCATGCTGGGCGCGTGAGCGCCTTGGCCTCTGAGCGAGTGCTCGATGCGTCCCCGTCGCTGCTGGCGCTGTTCGCGCGCTCGGCCGCCGGGCTGATCCCGGGGTCCTCGCGCCTGCCGCTGATCGGGCGCGGCAGCGGCGCGATCCCCGAGGTGGCGCTGTCGCTTCCGACGGTCCGAGTGGAACACGAGCGACTGGTGGCCTACGACCGCGTCTGCGGCTTCAGGCTCACGGACACGTTGCCGCCGACGTACATCCACATCCTTGCCTTCCCGCTCCACCTGGCGGTTATGACCGACCCCGCGTTCCCATTCTCGGCGCTTGGCCTGGTCCACATCGCCAACCGGATCACGCAGCGCCGGGCGGTCAACGCCTCCGAGAGGCTCTCGCTGCGGGTGTGGCCGACGGCGCTCGAGCCGCACCGCCGCGGCAAGCAGTTCTCGCTGCGCACCGAGGCGCGCGTGGGCGAGGAGCTCGTGTGGGAGGAGGTCAGCACGATCCTCAGACGGGGCGGGGGAGCGCGTGACTCGTCGCCCCGCTCGCCCGCCTCGCCCGATGACCAGCTTCCAGCCACCGCGCGGTGGCGGCTGCGCGCGATCTCGGCCGCCGCTACGCCTCGGTCTCGGGCGATGTCAACCTGATCCACATCCACCCCCTGGGAGCCAAGCTGCTCGGCTTCCCCTCGGCGATCGCGCACGGAATGTGGACCAAGGCGCGCTGCCTGGCGGCGCTCGAGGGTCGCCTCCCCGAGGCCTTCACGGTCGAGGTCTCCTTCCGCCGGCCGATCGTGCTGCCCGCGACGGTCGCCTTCGCCGAGGCGCCCGCGGCGGGGGTGGACGGTGCCTCCTTCGCCGAGGCGCCCGCGGCGGGGGTGGACGGTGCCTCCTCCGCCGCCGCGCCCGCGGCGGGAGATTCCGTCCTGCGCTTGGCCGTCAGGGACGCGCGCAAGCTCACGCCCCACCTCGATGGGACCGTGAGGTCACCCTGAGCACCGCGACCGCTGCCCCGCTGTGGGACATTTCTGGTCGTATGGACCAAAAGTCTCCCACCACGTCCTTCGCCGAGCTCAACCTCGCACCCGACCTGCTCGAGGCGCTGAGAGACGTCGGCTACGAGACGCCAACCCCGATCCAGGAGCAGGGCATCCCGCCGCTGCTCCAGGGCCTCGACGTGATCGGGCAGGCGCAGACGGGGTCGGGTAAGACAGCCGCCTTCGGCCTGCCCCTGCTGCAGTACGTCGACCCCGCCGAGGAGGACGTCCAGGCGCTGGTGCTCACCCCGACGCGCGAGCTCTGCATCCAGGTCACCCAGGCGCTGCGCGCCTATGGCGCGCGCAAGGGGGTCGACGTGGTGGCCGTGTTCGGAGGCGCTCCAATCCGCTCCCAGCAGGCGCAGTTACGGGCCGGCGGTCATGTGGTCGTGGGCACGGTCGGACGGGTCAAGGACCTGATCTCCCGCCATTCGCTACTACTCCACCGCTGTCGCTGGGTGGTGCTCGACGAAGCCGACGAGATGCTCGATCTAGGCTTCCTCGAGGACGTCGAGCGGATCCTCGCGCTGATGCCCTCCAGCCGGCAGACGGCGCTGTTCTCGGCCACCATGCCGCCAGAGATCCGGCGGCTCGCGAACCAGTATCTGTATGACCCCGTCACGGTCCGCGTGCAGGCGCCGACGCTCACGGTCGACACTGTCGAGCAGTTCGGTCTCGAGGTGCGCCCGCGCGAGAAGGCCGACGCGCTGGTGCGCGTGCTCGAGGCCGAGCATCCCGACCAGGCGCTCGTGTTCGTGCGCACCAAGATCCGCTGCGAGCAGCTCTATCGAACCCTGCGCGACCGGGGAATAAACGTCAAGGCGCTGCACGGCGACATGACCCAGGGCGCCCGCGACGGCGTGATGATTTCGTTCAAGGACGGGCGTTTGC
>CAWGLB010000008.1:0-24274 GCA_963823315.1 uncultured Solirubrobacterales bacterium
TCCATGCGTGCTCCGACGCTCCATACGTCATCCCCCGCCTCGGCCAACAGCGCGCCAAGGAGGGCGCGTACGTCTGGCAGTCGCTCTGGAAAACTGGGGCCATCGTCACGAACGGCACCGACGTGCCGGTCGAGGAGATCAGTCCCATCGCGTCGTTCCATTGCAGCGTGACGCGCGACAAGGTGGGTACCGATTCCGCCTTCTTCCCCGACGAGAAGCTCACCCGCCAACAGGCACTCGAGACCTATACCACCAATGGCGCCTTCGTGGCGTTCCAGGAACATGAGAAGGGCTCCCTCGCTCCCGGCAAGTACGCGGACATCGTGGTCCTGTCTCGCGATATCATGACGGTGCCGCCGGACTCGATCCTCGGAACGAAGGTCCTCTACACGATGGTCGGCGGCAAGCTCGTCTACACGGCGCCGGCGCAAACGGCGAGGGCGAGGGACTAGCAGCTGTCTTGGATGTCAAGCGGTGGTGAGCGAAATGGCCGACGACACACCTTCGCTTGATGCCGTCAGCGTGGCCGCGGTCCTCGCGCAACGCAGCCGCGAGGACCGGGCTGCGCTGCTCGACGATCTCGTGACGATGCTCGCCGGGGTCGTCCCCGGCGTGCAGGTCGATCGCACGCTCTTCGTCGTCACGTCACGGCGATCCGTCTCCCGCTCGGCGACCACGTCTATGTCCTTCGGCGCGGGCAGCACGACGACTTCGAGGCCAGCCGGCAGCAGGAAGTCCGCGGCGTCGTGGTTCGGACGATCCCGATGGAGATCGACGCGTTTCTCGCCGAGCTCGGCGTCGCGCTCGATGCTGAGCTGCGCCGCACCGAGCGGGGCCGCGACGCGCTCCGCGCGTGGCTCGACGCGGCCTCGTAGCGGGCGCATCGGCGTCTACCCCATCACCCATCAAGGATTCGCATGACCGGCTATGTGCCCGGTTCCACGGCAAATCTGTCCGCCGGCGCCGCAGAGCGCCTTCGTGCCATGCGCGGCACGGGCGAGCGCCCCGCGTTCTTCACGAGCGACCTCTCGGTCGACGAGTTCCTCCTCGTCGAGCAGGCCGGCTTCGAGGCGCTCGGCCTCGTCCTCGGCTCGTCGATCTACCACGTCGGCTTCCAGTGGCAGCGGTGGAGCGTGAGCCAGGAGCTCGACGTCCTGACGCGGCGCGATGTACGACGCGCGCGAGCTCGCGATGACGCGCATGGAAGAAGAGGCCGACCTCCTCGGCGCCGACGGCGTCGTCGGTGTCCGCCTCGTCTTCAAGGAGTACGCGATGGACGAGGGCGTGCTCGAGTTCCAGGCGATCGGCACCGCGATCCGCCATCGCGAGCGGCGGGCAGCTTTCGCACGAAGGACAATCGGCCGTTCACGTCGGACCTGAGCGGTCAGGACCTGTGGAAGCTGGTGCGCGCCGGCTACCGCCCCGTGAGCCTGGCGATGGGTGCCTGCGTCTACCACATCGCGCATCTGAGCTTCATGCAGGCGCTCAAGCAGGTCGGTCGCAACCAGGAGATGAAGATCTACACCGAGGCGACCTACGCGGCGCGCGAGCTGGCGCTCGAGCGGATGCAGGCTGAAGCGGTGCAGCGCGGCGGCATCGGCGTCGTCGGCGCGCGCGTCGAGGAGTCCAACTGGGGCTGGGGCGCCAACGCGATCGAGTTCTTCGCCGTCGGCACGGCCGTCGCGCCGGTTGCCGGCACAACGCAGCGCCCAGGACTCGACTCCGTCCAGCAGGTGGTGACATTCGACAGTACAGCCTGAGGGTCTCGCTGTCCCGCAGCCCGAGCGCCGGGACCCAGCAGTTGCGTGCGACGTTATTGTATGCCATGCCCATACTCCGCATTGGCCGGCCACTCGCCTGGTCAGTCGCGGCCCTGGTCACGGCCGCAGCGCTTGGCGCAGCACAACAAACCGCCCCGGATTTTCGCCTGCCCCACACTGCCCGCCCCACGCACTATGGTCTGGAGCTCACCATCCAGCCGGACCAACCGACGTTTCAGGGCTCGGCGGTGATCGACGTGCAGCTTGCGACGAGAACCAACATCGTGTGGCTCAACGCCAAGGATCTCGCGATTCAGCACATCGATGTAACGGCGGCCAATCGAACCAGAGCGGCGCGGTGGCGCCTGTCCGGCGGCGAGTTCCTGGCAGTGGAGCTCCCAGCGCCCGTCGGGCCGGGACCGCTACAGATCGCCGTCAAATACACTGGGCTACTGCCCGACACGAGCAACGTCGGCGCGTATCGGAAGCAGTCGCGCGGCGATTGGTATGTCTACACCTCGTTCACGCCGATCAATGCGCGGCGCGCTTTTCCTTGCTTCGACGAGCCGGGCGACAAAGCGCCGTGGGACGTGGTCATGCACGTCAAGCGGGACCAGGTTGCGGTGGCGAATGCGCCGATGGTCTCCAGCCAGGATGAGCCGAACGACATGAAACGCGTCCAGTTCGCTCCCACGCAGCCGCTCGCCTCCGAAGTCGTCGCCTTCGCGGTCGGGCCGTTCGATGTGGTCGATGCCGGCGTGGCAGGCGAAAAGCATATCCCTGTACGGATCATTGCACCGCGCGGACGGGGCGCCGAAGCCGCAGCCGCGCGCACGGCGACTGCACCGATCCTGGCCCGCTTGGAACAGTACACCGGCATCCCCTATCCCTGGGACAAGCTCGATCACATCGCGGTGCTCGACATGCCGTTCGGTGCGACCGAGAACCCGGGTCTGATTACCTATCGCTCCGATCTCCTGCTGGCCCCGCCCGATCAGGACACGCAAGAGCGCCAGGAGGCAATGCGATCGACGATGACGCACGAGATGGCGCACCAATGGTTTGGCAACCTCGTCACGCAGGCGTGGTGGAACGACGTCTGGCTGAGCGAGGGATTCGCGACGTGGCTCGAAGCCAAGATCTCCGACCTGGAGCTGCCTGACTTCGAGCGCCATCTGCACATCGTCGACACGCGCGATGCCATGATGATGCGAGACACCGCTGGCGAGCGGCCAGTACAGGTCGCGATCCGTTCGCGTCACGACGCCGACGACGTGTATGACCTGGTCGTCTACTTCAAAGGAGGCAGCATCCTCGAGATGCTCGAGGATTGGGTCGGTGCCGAGCCATTCCAGCGTTCATTGCATCGGTACCTGACCGACCACCAGTTCGGCAACGCCACGTCCGCCGATCTTGCGGCAGCGATCAAGCAGGAGACGGGCGTCGATGTCGGGCCCGTCTTGTCCGAGTTTCTCGATCGTTCCGGCGCACCGGTGCTCACGTTCTCGGTGGGCTCGGGCCAGGGCGGCCCGACGCTACACGTCGACCAGGGCCCCGATCCGTGGACGGTCCCCGTGTGTCTGCATGCGGCAGGCACGGCGCGCCACTGTGAGGTCGTCAGCACGTCGCACTTCGAGCTGCATCTGTCGACGCCGCCGTCGTGGATCTGGCCGAACGCGTATGGCAGTGGCTATTACCGCTCGGTGTTGTCGGCGACTCTGCTCGACCAACTGGTGGCTGCCGGCTACAACCAGCTGGAGGAGCCGGAGCGGCTCGCATTTGCGGCCGATCTCGAAAGTTTGATCAACGGTGGTCAGATACCGGCGGCACAGGCCATGTCGCTACTCCCGCGTATGATCAGAGATCCCGAGCCGCGTGTGCAAGCGCGGGCGGGGGCCGCAGCGCTCGGCCTTGCTCCCGCGGTGCCGGCGGAGGACCGCGAAGCGTACGCAGCGTGGCTGGCGCGACGATTGGGCGTGCCGACCGCCGCTACTGCCCAAGGGACGAGTATCGACGAGTTTTTGAAGCAGCCGCGCTGAGCACGAGGTCGATGCCGCTCCTTCATTGACGTATCAAAGCCACTTGACAACGAGAGGCGGAGCGCTGAAATATCAGCAATGCTGATTTATCAGCACTTCGCCGGGTGCAGTCCGGGGCGGTCGAGTGAAAGAAGACACACGTAGCGGACGTCGCGTGCGGTGGCTTGACGGCCTGGTCACCGATGTCGTCCGGGGGGCGCGCAGCCTGCGGCAGAGCCGCCGCTTCTCGGTGATCGCGATCCTCATTCTCGCGATCGGCATTGGTGGTACCACCGCGGTCTTTTCGGCGGTCGACGCGTGCCTGCTCAAACCCCTTCCGTATCAGCAGCCCGGGCAACTGGTGCGGTTGTATCAATACTGGGAAGGCAGCGAGAACGATCGCACGTTCGTCACCGGGATTCACTATCTGGCCTATCGCAGTGATCTCGGCTCAGTCAGCGCGCTGGCGGGGATCTACGATTACGACGCACGTGGGGCGGACATAGGGATCGGTCCGACGGCTCAGCGGATCCGACTGCTGCCCGTCACGGCTGACTACTTCGACGTCATGCGCACGCAGCCCGTTCTTGGGCGCGCCTTTCAGCGGTCGGAGGAGCAGGGCGCATTGGTCGTCATTCTTAGCCACCGACTCTGGCAGCAACTGTACGCCAGCCAGCCAAGCGCCATTGGCGCCTCTCTCGCGATGAGCGGCGTGCCGTATACGGTCGTCGGTGTCATGCCGGCGACCTTTGAAGATCCTCTGGATCACAATGTCGACGCGTGGGTGCCAGAGAATATTGCGACGACAGACCACGACGCCCTGGACCCGGGAATCATTACCTCACGGTCGTCGGACGGCTCCGGTCCGGCGTCACGATTGAGCGAGCGCAGGCGGAGCTGACCACGCTCAGTCTGACCTTGTCAAAGCAGCTCCCCCATACCGATCAGCTCCGTGCCGTGCTCGTGCCGCTGCGTGAGGACATTGTCGGACGCGCGAGCCGGACGCTCGAGCTCATGCTTGGCGCGGTCAGCTTGGTGCTGCTCCTGGTCTGCGTGAATATCGCGAATCTGCTGCTCGTGCGCGGCTCGGAGCGTGCGCGCGAGTTCGCGCTGCGTGCGGCGCTCGGAGCGCGCGGCGGCCGACTGCTTCGTCAATCGCTCACCGAGAGCGCGATACTGGCGATCGCTGGCGGCGTCGTGGGCGTGATTCTAGCCCGCGCGCTCGTGCCGGCGATCGTCGCGCTGGGCCGTAACTCGATCCCGCGTCTCACGACGCTCGCCATCGACTGGCGCGTCCTGGCATTTGCCTTCGTGGTGGCCGGCGCGAGCGCGATCGTCTTCGGCCTGGCCGCTGCTCTCCGCGCTGCGCGGGCCGCGCCCGGGGACGTCATGCGGGAAACCGCACAGACGGCCAGCGGCGGTGTCCGGTTTGGCAGGCTTCGTTCCGCACTCGTCGTCTCGCAAGTCGCACTTGCACTCGTGCTGGTCGTTGGCGCCGGCCTGCTGCTCGCCAGCCTGGACCAGCTTCGGAAAACCGATCTTGGTGTCACGACGGACGACGTTCTCACGTTCGAGCTCAACCTGCCCGCAACGCGCTATGACTCGACGGCTCGGGCGCAATTCTATGAGAACTTTGCGCACCGAGTCGAGACGCTGCCCAACGTTCGTGCGGCCGGTGGCGTCTCGAAGCTGCCGGCGACGGGCAGCTATAACTCCTGGACTACTGCGCCCGTGTCAGGCCCGATGGCCGGCGTCCAGAATCGGCCTACGCCGAGCATCGAGCAGCGGGTCGTCTCGGGTGACTACTTTCGCGCGATGGGAATGCACGTCCTTCAGGGGCGTGTATTCGATGCACGGGACGATGCGCACGCCCCGCGCCGGGTCGTCATCAGTGCCAAGGCCGCGACTGAGCTCTTCCCAGGCATCGACCCACTCGGCCAGCAGCTCGCGACGGTGATACCATTCCATACACCGTCATCGGTGTCGTCAATGACGTCGCGCTCAACACCGAGGGACACCTCAGCCATGTATCTATCATGCGCATCGCCAGTTCGCCGGCGACCGTAACTGGGCGCTCACTCAGGTCGTCGCGACGAACGGGCCGCCGGATCGGTCGAAGCCGGTCATCCAGAGCACCTTGGCGGAGATCGACCCACAGCTCGTCATGTACCGCCCGACGACGCTGGACGAAGCGGTCGGCCAAGGGCGCGGCCAGCGCGTCTTCACGTTACGGATCCTGGTGTGCTTCGCCGTGGTGGCCTTGGTGCTCGCCGCTCTCGGATTGTTCGGTGTGCTGTCGTACACGGTCCGACTTCGAAGCCGGGAAATCGGGATCCGCATGGCACTGGGCGCCGACGGACGCTCGATCCTTGGCATGGTCCTGCAGGATGCGGCGAAGGTCACGGGACTGGGCGTCGTGATCGGCATTATTGGCGCGGCGAGCCTGTCGCACCTCATGGCGTCGATCGTCTTCCATGTCGCGCCGCTCGACCCGTCGGTCATCGGGAGCGCCATCATTCTCATGACCGTGGTCGCTGCGGTCGCGGCCTATCTCCCCGCGCACCGCGCGTCACATCTCGCGCCCAGGAACGTGTTGCAGGGAGAGTGAGGCGCCCCGCCTTGGCGGCGCGCTTGAGCAACCAACCTCAGCGGTGCTAGCTGCAGGGCGGCGTGTTCTGGGTGCGGTACCGACCGTCCACGGGTTTCACGGTGCCTCGCGCTCATGAGGTGTCGGCGTTTCGGCACGGGTCTGGCGAGTCCCGGGACGAGGCGCACACACGCCTGTGCGCTCGACTTTTACGTGTCGATCCGGACGTTCTACGATGCTTGGGGACCTCGCAGTTCGATTCGTCGTTGGCGGCGCGGTGGTGGCCGCATTCGCAGTCCTCGGCGACTGCCTCGCTCCGAAGCGGTTCGCGGGCCTCTTCGCCGCGGCGCCGTCCGTAGGACTGGCGACGCTCGCGCTCACCTACGGCAGCAAGGGCAGCGGATACGCGGCGCTCGAGGGCCGTTCGATGATTGCAGGCGCCGTTGCGCTCATTCGCGTATTCGCTGGTCGTGAGTCGGCTGCTCACGTCTCGTCGCTGGCATCCGGTGGCGGCCAGTGTGACGGCGTGGCTTCTCTGGCTGGCTATCGCGTTTGGGATCTGGGGCGGTCTCCTGAGATGACGAGCAACGACAGTCGCATCCGCGTGGATATCGGAAAGGTCAAGGAGACCAGTTGGAAAGGGTACGCCATCCGATTCCTCTTCGGCGGCGTAGTCACGGCGTTCACCGGATGGGTCGCCGCGAAGTCGGGCCCGGTGGTCGGCGGACTGTTTTTGGCGTTTCCTGCGATCCTGCCCGCCTCCGTCACGCTGGTCCGTGAGCACGAGGATGCGGACGCAGCTGGACAGGACGCCTATGGGGCTATGCTCGGCAGCATCGGTCTCGCCGCCTTCGGCGCCGTGATCTGGGAGCGAGTGCGCATTCGTGTCGTGGCTCGTGCTCCTACTCGCGCTCGCGGGCTGGCTTGCCGCATCGCTGATCGCGTATTTCGTGGATCGCTGGCGTGGTGGCAGTGCGCCCACCTCGGCGCCGCACTAACGCCTAGAGCACTCAGCCGTGACTCGCCCTCGCATTCCGCCAGGGCGTGGAACCGGCCTCGGAGCGCGCCCTCGCCGCGTCCAGACGCGCCGGCTCGAGCGTCGCGCGTTGCGCGTTGGCCCTGGCGACGAGCCGCTCGAAGTCGATGCCTTGCAAAGCAGGCACGTCGGGCGCGATTGCCGCGAGCGTGCGCCACAGTGCGTTCTTCCCCTCAATGCCAAGACTCAGCAGCTCGATCGCCTCGTAGAGAAAGAAGGACCCATCGGCCGGGTCATCGAGCCACAGCTTGAGTCGAGCCATACGCTCGCTGAGCCATAAGGCTGCTCGGAGGCGGCCACGAGGTCGGCGTCTACAACCGCACGCGCGCGAAGGCGGCCGCGCTGGAGGAGCTCGGCGCGACCGTCGTGGATTCACCTGCCGAGCTGGCCGACCGCGACATCGTGTTCACGATCGTCGCCGGCACCGGCGACGTCGAGGAGGTCGTGAGCGGCGCCGCTGGTCTCTTGTCTCGCGATGACGTCAGACCCGGCCTGATCGTCGACTCGACCACGATCTCACCCGCCGCCGCAGAGCAGATTCGCGACTACGCTCAGGCGCGGGGAACCCAGATGCTGGCCGCCCCGGTCAGCGGCAACCCGAAGGTCGCCGAAAGCGGGCGCTTGACGATCGTCACCTCTGGCCCGGGTGACGCCTGGGAGCGGGCGCGCCCGTACCTCGAGCTGCTCGGCAGGAGCGTGATCTACGTCGGGGAGGGCGAACGTGCCCGGCTCGTGAAGATCTGCCACAACCTGATGCTCGGCGTGGTCGCGCAGAGCATGGCCGAGGTCACGGTCCTGGCCGAGAAAGGCGGGGTCGCCCGCGCCGACTTCCTGGAGTTCCTCAACGACAGCGTGATGGGATCGATGTTCACGCGTTACAAGACCCCGGCCTACGTCAACCTGGACTTCACTCCGACCTTCACCCCAGAGCTGCTGCTCAAGGACTTCCATCTCGGGTTCGAGGCCGCCCGCGAGCTGAACGTGTCGATGCCGCTCGCGGCAGCGACCGAGCAGATCGTCCAGGGGATGGTGGGCATCACCGGTAACGATGTCGACTTCGCAGCGCTGCTAGAGCTCGTGGCCACCGGCTCAGGGCTCGAACTCCAAGCCGAAAACGTCGATGTGGACGACGGCCTGAGCACGCTTGAAGACGGCACCAACCGCGGCGACCCCGAGACGGCCGCGGTCCAGTCCGAGCCCGGCACGGCGCCCTGAGACCAGTCCAGCACGGCGCCCTGAGACCAGTCCAGCACGGCGTCCTGATCCGAGTCCGGCACGGCGCCTGATCCGAGTCCGGCACGGCCCCGCTACGGTTGCGGCGTGGATCTGACCGCAGCGCCCGGTGCCCGGCTCGCCACCAAGGCGGGCGCCCGCGCCGCAGCGCCGTCCCGTCCGATCCCCCCGTTCACCGCCGAACACGAGCGCCTGCGCGCCGAGATCCGCGACTTCGTGCTGACCCGGCTGCGCCCCCACGCCAACGAATGGGAGGCCGCCGAGTGGTTTCCCAACGACGTCTTCCGGTGGCTCGCACAGGCCGGCTACCTGGGCCTGAAGTTCCCGGTCGAATATGGCGGCAGCGGGGACACGGTCGCAGCGGCGGTGCTGGCCGAGGAGCTCGCGCGTTGCGGCTCGGGCGGCGTGGCGGCCGGGTTGGGCGCGCACATCGGCATCGCCCTGCCGCCGATCTCGGCGTTTGGCAGCGAGGAACAGAAGCAGCGCTATCTGGTGCCGGCATCCGAGGCGAGAAGATCGCGGCGCTGGCCATCACCGAGCCCGGCGCCGGCTCGGACGTGGCCTCGATCAGGACCCATGCCCAGAAGGTGGACGGCGGCTATCTCGTCAACGGCGCCAAGACGTTCATCACCGGCGGTGTTCGGGCCGACGTGTTGGTGACCGCAGTCAGAACCAAACCTGGCGAGACGCGGCCGGATCCCTCGGCCGGCTCGCGATCAGCCAGCCGGACGACTCGCCCGCCCAGGCACGACGGAATCTCGTTTCTGCTCATCGAGGCCGGCGACGGCGTCACCGCGAGCCCCTTGCGCAAGCTCGGTTGGCACGCCTCCGACACCGCCGAGATCGCGCTCGATGAGGTGTTCGTCTCAGACGAGAACCTGTTTGGCCCCGAGCACGGAGGCGTCTATCTGATCATGGCCAACTTTCAGTGGGAGCGGCTGCTGATGGCGCTCGGCGCGGTTGGTGCGATGCAGGCCTGCTTTGAGCAGACGCTGGCTTACGCGCTGCACCACCGAGACATCCGCGGCCAGGCGCTCCGCCATCGGTTGGCGGAGATCGCGCTCACCATCGAGGCCGGCCGTGCCATCACCTATTCGGCGTTGCGCCGCTTTGTCGGCGGCGAAGACGCAGTGCGCGAAGTGACGATCGCCAAGCTGCAGACTCAACGGGCCGCCTTTGACGCGATCGACGCGTGCCTGCAAATTTACGGTCTCCGAGCCACGCCTGAGCTCGAACGTGCCGCGCGCGACGCCCGGCTGGGCCCGATCGGAGGCGGCACCGACGAGATCATGAGGGAGATCCTGGGCCGCTCGCTGGCGCTCTGACCCCGCGCGCACGGCCGCCGGCGCCGCGGGCGCGCGTGGTCGATGCCGGCGCGGCCGTCAGCTACGCTCGCGAGGCATGGACTCCATGCGAGGGCAGCTGTTGATCGCGGGCCCGGGCCTCGTGGACACGAATTTCTTCCGGACCGTGGTGCTCGTGATCGAGCACAGCGACGAGGGCGCGCTTGGCCTGGTGCTCAACCGACCCTCTCAGACCACCGTCGGTGAGGCGGTGGCCGAGCTCGAGCCGTTGCTCGACCTCGACGATCCGCTGTTCATCGGTGGACCGGTGCAACCTTCGGCGCTGATCGTGCTGGCGGAATTCGAGGACCCGACTGAGGCGGCCCTGATCGCCTTCGACGAGATCGGTGTGCTGGCGACCAGCGCGTCGGTGCAGGAGCCGCCCGCGGTGCGCCGCAGCCGGGGGTTCGTGGGCCACGCGGGCTGGGGCCCAGGCCAGCTCGACTCAGAGCTCGAACGCGGCGACTGGATCATGGAGCCGGCCCTCCGCGAGGACGCGTTCGCGGATGATCCCTTGCAGCTGTGGGAAAGGGTCCTTACCCGCAAGGGAGGCAGCTACATGCTCGTGGCGAGGATGCCCACGGACCCGTCCGTCAACTGAAACGCCCAGTTCAGGCGATGGCCCACGATCACGCCCACTCACACACGCCGACGCGTTCTGCGGAACGCGGGGCTCTCAAGGCGGCGCTGATTCTGATCGTCGCCTTCATGCTCGCCGAGGTCACCGTCGGCGTGCTGGCCAGGTCCCTGGCGTTGCTGTCCGACGCAGCGCACATGCTCACCGACGCGGTCGCGCTGGCGATCGCGCTGGTGGCCGCCCGCCTCGCCAGTCGCCCGGCCAGCGGCGCGATGACCTATGGGCTGGGCAGGGCGGAGATCCTCAGCGCGCAGGCGAATGGCGTGACATTGCTGCTGCTGTCAGTGCTGATCGTGATCGACGCGATCTCGCGGCTGGTCTCGCCCCCGCACGTGCGCGGTGGTCCGGTCCTCATCGTCGCGATCGCCGGCGTCGCGGTCAACCTTTTGGCCGCGCGGATTCTGGCCCGTGGATCCGGAGCCGATCGCAGCCTCAACGTCGAGGGCTCCTACCGGCACATCATCACGGACCTGTATGGGTTCATGGCCACCGCCGTGGCGGCGATCGTGATCCTGACGACGGGCTTCTCGCGCGCGGACGCGATCGCGTCGCTGGTGATCGCCGCGATCCTGCTGCACGCCGCCTACCGGCTGCTTGTGGCCTCCGGCCGGGTGTTCATGGAGGCCGCCCCGGCAGGGCTCGACCCCGAGCGGATCGGGCGCGAGCTCGCCGCTCAGCCGGGGGTTGTCGAGGTCCATGATCTGCACGTCTGGGAGGTTACGTCCGGCTTCCCGGCGCTGTCGGCTCACGTCGTCGTGCGGGCGGGCGACGACTGTCACGAACGGCGGCGCCAGCTGCAGCGGGTCGTCCAGGAACGTTTCGGGATCGGCCACACGACGCTGCAGGTCGACCACGAGGCGGCGGCGCAGCCACCGCTTCAGATCGAGGTGCCCCAGCGCGAGTAGAACTCGCCGATCGCGGTCTCCAGCGCGAGTAGACTCGCCCGAGATGAGGGTGATCAAGCCAGGTGAGGATCGAGCCGTTCCCCGGGGCGTGGTGGGCGGCGCAGAGATCTCGCAGACCACGGCGGACGCGCACAACATCTACATGGGGCGGTTCCGGGTTCCGCCTGGCGCCCGTTCGATGCCGCACTATCACGAGGGCTGCGAGAGCGCCGTCTACATGCTGTCCGGCGGCCTGCTCGTCCGTTGGGGTGACAAGCTCGATCACGAGCTCGAGCTCGAGCCCGGGGACATGGTTTACGTCCCCCCGCGCGAGACCCACGTGCTGGTCAACACCTCAGAGACCGAGGCCGCCGAGTACGTGGTCGCGCGCGATTCTCCCCACGAGGACGCCGTGATCGTCCCGTGGGCCACCGACGAGACCTGACCACCGGCGCCCAGACCGGCGCCGCGGGCGAGGCCTACGTGGGCCTGCACCACGAGATCTTCAAAGATCCCGAGAGTGAGGCGGTGGTGGCCGACATCCGGGCGTGGCGGGCCGAGCGGTCGGGGGCCGCGTGACCGCTGCCGCTGGCGGCGTCTCGTCCCGCGTGGGTGCCAGCGGGGTGTCTTGCACCGTGGGTGCGGGCGTCGGTGTCTGGCCGGCCATGGGCGCGAGCACCTCGTAGCTGCCATCGTCACGCACGAACATCCCCCCGTACGCGAGCCAGTCCGGCGCCCGCTCGGGACCACTGAGCAGCGCGGCCTTGGCGAGGACCTCCGCCTCTGCTGCGGTCGGCGCGAGCGCCGTGGCCTGGACCACGCCGGTGAACGCCGGCCTTCCTGTGCGCGGATCGAGCAGGTGGTGCGCCGGGCGACCTTGGGAGTCGATCCAGCTTCGCCTCCCGATCCCGCTCGTCGCGATCCCGTCACCGGCGAGGTGGAACGTATGCAGATTGGAACCGTCGAATGGGCTCGTGACGTGGACCTCGCGGACCACCCCGGCGCGGCCGCCGAGGCGGACATCGCCGGCGCAGTCGATCGCAAACGCATCCACGCCCACCAGCGTCGCCGCCAGCTCATCGGCGAACACGCCCTTGGCGATCCCGCCTACGTCGATGATCGTCCCGGGTGGCCGCCTGATCACTGATCTGCTCGGATCGATGACGATTCGATCCTGTTCGGCAGTCGGGCTCGGACCCGCTGGTGAACGGGGTGGTGCCAGCCAGAGCGCCTTGCGCAGACGGATTCCCGGCCCCTTGAAGTGAGTTTGATATCCGGCGCGCTCGATCTCGGCCCCGAGCGTGGCATCGACCAAGCCACCGGTGTCGCGCGACGCGGCAAGGGCCACCTCGATCAGGCGAGCGAGCATCGGACTGACCGGGACCTCCGCTCGTGGGTCTGTGTTGAACAGCGTCAGCTCGCTGGCGGGCTCAAACCGTGAGAACCGCTCGTGCCAGCTCAACAGCGAGCGCTTGGCGACAGCAGCGGCGTCGGCGGCATACAGGGGGCGGTAGTCGGCGACGATCACCGTGCACGTTCCGCCGAAGCAGGGAAAGCTATGGCGGTGTTCGACCGCCGGTTTTCGCGCCGCGACCCGCACCCTGCGAACGCTCATGACTGGCGTGAGGTAACCGAGCTGGGGGCCACGCTCGATGCGCCACCGGTGCCCGCGGTGCTCGACGATGGGGCGCTAGAGCTCGTCGAAGCGGCCGACTTGCTCGAGGCCTCGTGGCCCAGAGCGGGGTCGTGACCGGTGACCAGCATCAGCGTGATCAGCAGCCAGGTCGCAACGAACAGCGCCACCGTGGCGGTCACCACACGCCGGCGAATCATGCGCACCCGCGCGCGGCGTACTCGCCTGATTGCGATCGCCTCGGCTTGCGTCATGAGCGCGATCATGCGCTCCGGACGTAGAAGACGCGTGAGAGTCCGCTAAGAGGCAGCTATGAAGTTGCGGACGTTCGCGACCGCGCCGAGCTCGAAACGGCAGCCGGTGTAGTAGCCACCTGCCCCCGAGAGCAAAAAGCACAGCAGCGTGGCGAGGTCTTCGTCGGTCGTCTGTGAGCCGGGGGCGATCGCGACCGAGGTGACGCCGAATCGCGCCCACTCCACGGACAGCGTCCGGACGAGGTTCTCGAGCGCCGCGCGCGCGGCCTGCGCATGCCTCCCCGCATCGGGCCGCGGCGCAACGAACACCAGGCGCCCGCCGCCTTCTGATCCGATCAGCGCGCCCGTCGCGACCGCGCGCGCGGCGATCCAGGTCTGCTCGAGGGCAACGCGCAGCCCCGCTTCGCCACCGTCGGCAAAGACCGTGCCTGCATCGAACACGAGCCCGTCGAGCGGGAGGCGGTCGGCGACCCATGCCGCGGCCGCGTCCTCGTCGTGCAACCCGGTGGCCGTGTCCTCGCCGCGCAACGTCGCCGGGTCGCCAAGCGAGTCAACCCATGCCCCGAGCCGCCGCAGCTCGGCGACGATCGCCGCGCCATCGCCGCCCGCGAACGCGATCCGGCAACCATGCAGCAGGTCTTCGCGGAACGTCACGCCGCCGTCCGGGCCCCGGCCGAGCGCAACGCTCGGGTCCTGCCACCGCGTTGCAGCCGGGAGTGAAGCTCTCGGATCCGCTCCAGGATGTAATCGGCCGCCTCCTGCTGGCGCTCGCGGCTCGGCTGCGGCTCCACCTCGAACCGGAAGGGTTCGCCGTAGCAGACGGTCACCCGCGGGAACTGCAACCGCTTCCAGTTGCGCACCTGATGGGATCCGAGGATCGCGACCGGCACCACGGGTGCGCCGGATTCCAGCGCCAGCCGCCCGATCCCCGGCCTGGCCTGATCGGCGAGTGTCCCGGTGCGCGAGCGGCCGCCTTCGCAGTACATCCCGATCGCGCCGCCCCGCTCGAGGATCTTGTAGGCGCTCTTGAATGCCTCCTCGTCGTGGTAGCCACGGCGAACCGGGAACACCCCGCCGTGGCTGAAGATCCACGAGGCGAGGCCGCCGCTGAACAGCTGCGACTTGGCCATGAACTGGATCCGGCGCCGGATGAACGCACCGGTGAAGAAGTGATCCATGAACGAAGCGTGGTTGGGGGCGAGGATCACCGGTCCACCCGGAACCTGCTCGCTTCCGATTCCGCGGGCCCGGAACACCGTGACCGCGTACATCACGGTTGCGACCCTCACCACCTCATAGACCTTGGCCTCGGGCTCGCGCGAGCGCACCCGAGCGTGGAACTGGTCGAAGTACTCCTTGGGACGCTTGTCCTTGTAACGCTGCGGCTTGAGCTCGACGTCTTCCATCCGTAACCGATACCCGTCAGGACACCAGACGTTGCGCGAGCCCGTCATCGGGACGTTTCGTGGAGGATCCCCAGCCGCTCAGCGGATCCTCCAGGAAACGCGCCGCTAGCGGGACAAACGTGGAGGATCCACGCACCCGCTGCGGCTTCTCCACGAAGCGTGCCGGATCGCCTCTGAACAGCCAGCGCCAGGTCAGCCCTGCAGCGGCAATACCAGGGTCGGCTTGTCGATCTGGTGGTCGGGGGTCGTGGATACCACCGCGGTACCGATCGCGAAGAACTCGATCACATGTGAGCCCCACCCGTGGCTGCGCTCGATGATCCGGGCGCCAACGATGCCCTCGGATTGCAGCTCGTCGGCTTCGTTCTGCATCCGCTCCATCGCCAGCTCGCGCGCCTCGTACAGTGCCTGTGTGAAGTTCGGCATCTCGACGTTACGCCCCATCTGGCGCAGCGACTGAAGCATCCCCTGGCGGGCCACGTGGTAGACGCAGTTGCCCATCACCAGCCCGGCAGGCCGGTAGCCCGCCCGCAGCAGCGTGGCGAAGTCCTGGCCGTTCAGGTCCGAGCTGAATGGCCGGCCGTTGGGCGCCCGATGCAGCTCGCCGCCGGCGTGCTTGACCGCTGTGCCCACCGCGATGAACTCGGCCAGGTCGGCACCCCAGTCGTAGCGGCCGATGTCGAGCCGCACACCGACGACGCCATCGGCGCCGAGCGCGTCGGCTTCCTCCTCCATGCGGGTCATCGCGAGCTCGCGCGCGTGGTACATCGCCTGGGTGAGAACGCCCATCTCCTGGCTCTGGTTCCACATGGCCTGCTGAAACCCGATGTGGTAGATCGAGCTGCCCAGCACGAGCCCGAGTGGCTCAAACCCGGACTGCTTGACCAACAGGAACTCGTTCACCGACAGGTCGCTGGTGAAGAAGCCGCGCGCGACCTCCTGCTTCATACGCGCGATCCGCTCGAGGCCTGACTCTGGGATTCCGGCAAGCGAGCCAGGCTCGTAGGTCGCCTGGTGCGGCGCCTCCTCGGTCGCGGCGGCCTGTTGGAGCTCCGCCTTGCGCCGGTCCTCTGACTCCCCGTCGTCCCGCTTGAGGAAACCCATCTCTCTCCTATCCGTTGAGCAGGCGCTCGAGCGCCCGCCTGGTTATCTCACTGCGCCTGGCCTGCGCGGCGAGTGCCTGCCCGAGCGCGGCCAGCCAGGCGTCGGTGTCAATCGTCTCGCTCTTGAGGACGATCCCGCCCGAGAGCCGCAACCATCGCGTTTCCACACCCGCGCCGGAGCGAGTCAGCTCCAGGCGCCGTCCGCCGGCGTCGAGCGAGATCCGCCGCACCAGCTTCGGACCCAACAGGCCCTCGCGGCGGCGCTCGACCTGCACGGCTCCGGGCACGGTCTGCTCGAGCTTAGTGGCAAGCGCCTCGACGAACGCCCCGATGTCGCTCATGTCCGCGCGCAGCGATGCGGTGATCAGATCGATGTCAAGCGTCGCCGCGTGATCTGCGTCGTCAAGGGCCATAGCTCTGTTAATCAGCCTACGCCTCGTCCCATGCCCGCGCTCACATAGAGATGCCCCGCTGTGGCCGTGCCGGGACAACGGCCGTCGAGGGCATCAACGAATGCGAAACGCCACCCGGCGGCTCGCGATCACCTTCCCGGACCGCGGCCCGATCAGGTACGCGCACGCGTGATCGACCCCCGCCGTGGACGAGTTCCACCCGGAGACCTTGGCGAACGTCCCGTGGACGGCGTATTTGCGGTGCGCCTTTCCGGCACGCTGACGCTCGCCAGTGAACGACTTCGCGCATCCGTTGTAGTCCAGGAACAGGTACGCGGTCGCGGGCCGCCGCGCGAAACCCTCGATCGTGACGTCGTAGACGGTCTTCTTCTTGACCTGCGCCGGGATCGTTATGGTGATCCGGCTGCGTCGAGCCCCCAATGCTGGCGGCGCGATCCACAAGGCCCCCAGCAACGCCACCAGACAAGCCCCGATTGTGCGCATCCGGCAGCCATTATGGGCCGCCCCAGAAAGGGTGTAAAGGCATCCCCGTGGCTGCCGCCTCTATTCTCCGCCACGTTTCTGCGCCGAACACGAGGAGTACCGGATTGCCAGACGTCGAAGCGCACATCACCGGCACGGTGTGGAAGATCGAGGTCGAGGTCGGCGACAGCGTGCAGGAGGGCGATGCGGTCGTGATCCTCGAGTCGATGAAGATGGAGATGCCCGTCGAAGCGGAGGACCCCGGCGTGGTCAGGGAGATCCGCTGCAGCGAGGGTCAGTCAGTGTCCGAGGGCGACACGCTCGTTGTCCTCGAATAGCTCAGACGGAGAGCTGCTGATCGACGAGCCTGCGCCGCACGTGGCGCGGCTGGTGATCTCAAACCCGGCCAAGCGCGGCGCGCTCGATCGCGCGATCCTCGATCGCTTCGCAGAGGTGATGCCCGAGCTCGACGCGCGTTGCGTGCTGATCACCGGGCGCGAGAAGATCTTCTCGGCCGGCTATGACATCGCTGACCTTCCCGAGGGCGCGCCCACCAGAGGGGCCGAGGAGCTCGTCGCGCACCCCTTCGCCGCCGCGCTGCACGCGATCGAGACCTACCCGTATCCGACCGTCGCGGCGCTCAACGGCCACGCGATCGGCGGCGGCCTTGAGCTGGCGCTGTCATGTGATCTGCGGCTCGCGTCGAGCGCGATCAAGCTCGGGATGCCGCCGGCGAAGCTGGGGCTCGTCTACTCCCATACCGGGATCAAGAAGTTCATCGATGCGATCGGCGCGCCCCGCACGCGGGAGCTGTTCTTCCTCGCCGGCCGGATCGATGCCGAGACCGCTCATCTCTGGGGGCTGGTCAGCGCGGTCGTGGCGCCCGAGCGGCTCACCGACGAGGCCCTGTCGCTGGCACGCGAGATCGCCGGCAACGCGCCACTCTCGCAACGAGGCAACAAGCGGGTGATCGCCGCGCTGCTCGCCGCGCAGGGCGCGCTGGCACCCGACGTCGAACGCGAGCTGATGCGCCTGCGGCGAGACAGCCTGTCCTCCGAGGATTTCCGCGAAGGCGTTCGCGCGTTTGCGGACAAGCGGCCTCCGCGCTGGAAGGGCCGCTGAACAAGGGGGCCTGGCGACCGCTACGCCCGCGCCCGCGCCTTGGTCCACTCCGCCTTGTGGGCGCGCTTCATTACCCACAAATACCTGCAGACTCCTTTTGAGCCCATCCCAATTGGGGTCGACCGATGACCGAGGAGCAGAGCATCGTGCTCACGGTCCTGTCCGATCGAGCCAGGCGGGGCGAGGGGCCGGCGACCGTCGAGCAGATCGCGGGCGCGACGACCTGGCCGGGTGCGCGGACGTTCGGCGTCGTGCGAACGCGCCGGGCCCTTGGTGAGCTTCGTCGCGCGGGACTCGTCCGACGGATGGTCTCACGGGCCGAGGGTGTGCGGTGGGACATCCGGCGATGAGGCCCGCGAGGGGAATTCAGGTCACTAGCGACCTGAATTCGCGCAGAGGGCGCCGCGAGGCCCCGGCCACGGTGGCGCTCCGCGAGTTCATCCACGGCCTGCAGCGCCGGCACAGACGGATGACCGTCCGGCAGATCTACTACGCGGCCGAGGTCGCGGGGGTCGTGCCCAAGACGGAGAGCGGCTACCTCAAGGTCCAGCGCCTGGCGGTGAAGATGCGCCGTCAGGGCAGCCTCCCGTGGACGTTCATCGCCGACGGCACGCGGCTCAAGCGGCAGCTCGCGCAGTGGGACGACCTCGCGGACTTCATCGAGGAGATCGAGAGCAGGTACCGCCGCAACCTGTGGCGCGACCAGGGCGTCCGGATCGAGGTGTGGCTGGAGAAGGACGCGCTCGCCGAGGTGGTGTTCGAGACCACGTCGAAGTGGCGGGTGCCGCTGATGGTCAGCCGTGGCCAGTCGTCGGTTACGTTCCTGCACTCGGCGGCGATGGACGCCCGAAGGGCGTACCTGCGCGACGGGACCGAGACGTGGATCTATGCGCTGTACGACTACGACGCGGGCGGCGACCGCGCGGCGCGCTCGATCGCGAGGGACCTTCCGGGGTTCGCCCGCGTGCCGATCCACTTCGAGCGGCTGGCCGTCACCGCCGAGCAGATCGAGGAGTGGGATCTGCCGACCCGACCGGCGAAGGGCACTGATCCGGAGGCCGCTCGGTGGGGCGAAGAGCCCGCGGTCGAGCTCGACGCGATCCCGGTGGACCGGCTGCACGAGCTGGTCGAGGAGGCGATCACGCGGCACATCAACTTCCGCGAGTGGGACGTCCAGAAGACGATCGAGGCCGAGGAGCGCCGAGGGCTGCTCGCGCTCCGCCGCGGGCTCGGCGAGGACGGGCCGGGCGACTACCGGGGCTGACCCACCCAGCTCGACCCCACCGCTCAACCCCACACGCGCGCACCTGCGGTGGCCAGTACACGTCCGGACCGGGGTCTGTAATGTTCTACCCGTGCCCGGGAGAGACGGGCTGAGGCGCGGTGGCCTCCACGCTCCAGCCCTGGGCCTTTGACTGCTACGCAGACGGCCCTGTCTGTCCCGAGGTACTAGCTAGCTACAGCCTGCTTCTGACGAGCTCCGAGATGAGCTGGACCGTCATCAGCAGTGTGATGGTGAGAACCGTTTCCATGGCCTCCTCCTTCCTCGGGCACGCCGTGGTGCCCTGGCGCCGTTTGGGCGGCGCCTGTAACCCCGGTGCCGGTTGTGGCCCGTTCCCGTAGGCCTCGCCGGTCGTCGGGGGTGGAATTCGTCGGCTGAAACGTCTCGACCATCGTGTACCGAGTCTAACGGCGGTGGCGGCAGTTCAGACGTTCGATGGTCGTCTTACTTGCCTGCAAATTGCAATCGAATCCGAAACATCTTTCAGGTGTGAACGCTCACTCGAAGTCCCGTGCGCTCCCTGGACCCCTCACGAGGCCACAGGGGCCTTTCGGCGAGGCACCCCGAGGCTCGCCAGTTCGGTCACATCGTGATGTTGACTGTGTCAAGGGGAGGCCATGATCCGAGACTCCGAAATCCTCTTTGAGCGCATCGCCGGCCTGTCGTACCGCCAGATCGGTCGGCGCCACGGGACCTCTCACGAGTACGCCCGGCATGTGTACGGGCGGGCGCGGGAGCGCTACCTCGATGCGCTGGTCGCCGGGATTGGCGCGCGGGAGGAGGGCGACTCCTGGGAGCTTGGGATCCCTCCGCCCTTTCGAGACGATCCGGACGCGGCCGCCAGATACGTCGGCTGGGTGATCGGGGCGCTGGTCGAACGGGGCATCTCCGTCAACTCGGCTTCGTTCGTTCTCCAGGAGGTAGCACCATGACCGCGTCCGCCACCCACCGCGCGCGTCTGGACCAGATTCGCGAGCGGGCGCAGCACGCCCGAGGCGCGCGCAACCGGGCACGCCAGGTCGCCGAGGCCGCTCGGTCGGCGGGCGACAGCGATGCCGCGGCGATTGCTGA
This sequence comes from uncultured Solirubrobacterales bacterium, assembly GCA_963823315.1. Classification (GTDB taxonomy): domain Bacteria; phylum Actinomycetota; class Thermoleophilia; order Solirubrobacterales; family Solirubrobacteraceae; genus Palsa-465. The sequence goes on from CAWGLB010000008.1 coordinate 20,245, forward strand.
GGCATCGCTCGAGGTGGCCCAAACCGAGGTTGAGACGAGCGAGGCGCTGGTGAACATGATGCTCAGCCAGATCAGCGGCCTCGAGAGCAATCCCTTCGACCGGGGGTTCTTTGACGATCCCGAGGCGCTGCGGTCGCTGGAGCTGATGGCGCACACCAGCCAGCCGATCGGCAACGTCGTCCTCGGCCGGTTCGCGAGCGCGGAGCAGTTCGCCGCCAGCCTGGGCCGCGGCGCGCGGCGCGCGGAGTCAACCGGCGGATCTGGGTCGGACGTGGGCGTACCGGCGTCGGCGAGGATGCAGGCGCCTTTCGGGATCGTTCGACAGCTGTACCAGCCGCTCGATCTGCTCGACCTGATCCCGACCGCGGCGATGACGGGCGCGGCGTTCACCTACATCGTCGAGGGCGGTGACATGAGCACCGGCGCGGATGTGGTCGAGGAGGGTGAGATCAAGCCGATGGGCTCGATCGACCTTGACGAGGGCGAGGTCCGGGCCGTGACCATCGCCTCCTGGATCAAGGCGCGTCGGCAGGTGCTCGATGACGTCGCCGGGCTTCAGACGGTGATCACCGAGCGGCTGACGCAGCTTGTGCGCCAGAAGATCCAGAGCCAGCTGCTCGCGGGCGATGGCGCCGGCGAGCACCTCCTCGGCATTTTGAACCGGGACGGGGTCGCGCACGTCGACGGGGCCGGGATGCCCGCCGCCGACGCGGTCCTGCGCGGGCTGACGACCGTGCGGATGAACAACGCCGCTCCGACCGGCGTGGTGCTCAACCCGCTCACGTACGAGGGGATGCTCACCGAGCGAGATGCGGGCGGTGGGCGCCTGGACTCCGCTGGTGCCTTCGCTGGCACTCCGGTTGATGCGGCCTGGGGGATCCCGGTCGTCCAGACGGCCGCGGTCGACCCGGACGTGGCGGTGGTGGCCGATTGGGCCCAATCCGCCGTGCTGTTCGTTCGCGAGGGTTTGACGGTCCGCATCTCCGACGCAGATCAAGACGATTTTGTTCGGAACAGGATCACCGTCCTCTGTGAAACTCGCGTCGGTTTGATGGTCGCCGTGCCCCCGGGGATCGCAGTCGTTCATCTCGGCGGCGGGGCGGCTCCCGAGGCCGCGGGGCAGGCAAGGCCGCGGAGCCCGCAGACGAGGCCGCGCGGCGGTCAATCTGGCTGAAATCCCAGCCATGGGTGCGGCGCCGGTCACTTGGCGTCCCGGCGTCGCATCCGTCCTTCACCGTGTACAAATATTGCCCTCGCTGCAACGAGCTCCTGGAGGCTCGGGAGTACGTCGCGCACATGAACTGGCACCGCAACCAGGGCGAGCGGCAACGTCTCGGCACCACCGGCGCCTGGCGCCGCATCCGCGCGGCGGTTCTCGACCGCGACGGCCACCGCTGCCAGGTCTGCGGCTCGACGCAAGAGCTCGAGGTGCACCACGTCCTCCCGGTCGCCGCTGGCGGCACCGACGACCCCAGCAACCTTCAGACGGTCTGCTTTGACTGCCATCCCCGCGGCCGCCCACCCGCCGCCTAAGGCGCTCTCCCGGCTACCCCCCCGATCCCAGGCCACCCCCCTCTCCCTGGACCCCCCGGCCCGGCCTCGGGACTCCTCCGGCCCCCTACGGCAACGCCCACGCCCGACATGGCCACGGTCCGGCCACGTTCGACATGGCCACGGTCTGGCCACGCCCACGTTCCACGCCCACGTCCAGGCCTGGACCCAGGCCATGCCCATGGCCATCATGTCCATGTCCACGCCATCGCTCACGCCCACCGCTCATGGTGGGGACCACCGCCAAGCCAGCCAGCACGCCAGCCAGGCATCGCTCACGCCCACGCACAAAGGCAGGCGGCGACCGGCGCGGCGACGCGCGCAAGCAGGTACAGCCCCGCCCAAAGCGCGTGGTACGCGGCCCCCCGCGACGCATCATAAATGCGTGGCCATTCACCCAACAATCTCACCCCTTCGCGAAAAACACGGCAAAACGGCCGCTCTCAGCCACTCACAGCGGTCCTCAGCCGATCCGGGCGAAGCAGGCGGGACGGCTGCGGGCCGCGCTCCCGGGCCCCACCGGGCTCCCACGCAGCTCCCACGCGGCTCCCACGGTGGCCGGCTGATACTGACTACCAGGCGGCGGGGATTAAATCCTGACACTTAGGTACTCCCGCCCCAAGGCCCCGCAAACGCGCAACTTCCCTGCGTCCTGGCGCCCACCCCGCGGCTTTCCTGCGGGACCGATCGTCGGATAAAGGGGGTCAAACCGGGCTCTATGAGAGCCTTTGCGTCGTGGCCCCGCCGTCGACGTTGAACGGTCGAATCGAGTACGCGGTCTGCTCCCTGGTCTCGCTTGGGGTCCCGTTGTCGAGCAGCTGCGCGGTTGCTCGGCCTCCCGGACCGGTTGGTGAGGAAATGGCTGGTCGAGGGTCGCAAGGAAGGCGCGGCCCCGCATTGGGCCAGCTTCGCCGAGAGGGTCGAGTTCGCCCGCCGCGAGCACGCGCAGCAGGTGGCGCTCCGGCTCGCGGAGCTGCGCGGCCTCGACCTCTGACGGTCGCATTCCGCCTGCCTCGGCGGTAGTGTGAGTCGCACCAGGAGATTTAGACGGTCTTCTTGGTCGGCCATCCCGTCATCACCATGACTTGGCCAACGGCGGCTCTGGGAAACCGGGGCCGCCGTGCTTTTCCGTCATCGCCGTCTGCTAGAGATCCGGCTCATGGTGATACGGGATGCACAACACGCCGCCTGAGTCATTCGGCGGCTCGCCGCACTCGGGCTTCGCCCGGTCCAGCAAAGGGGATTTCGCCTGCCGCCTGGACCGGGGAGCCGCCTGACGACGCGACCGCCACGGCTCGTCCCGGCCCGGAGCCCGTCAGGGTCGTCAACAGGAAGGGCTAGCGAATGCGGCCTGAGGACGCGATGTGATCCGAAGGCACCCTGTACCGGCACGGTCGAGCGAGTAGCGCAGCGAGTTGCGCGACCCGCGCAGCGGTGAGTTCCCGGGACGGCCAGCGCGAACTGCACCGGACTCGTCGATCGCAGTTTTCGGCAGGCGGTGGGGCAACCCACACCTGGCCTCGCCCTGCTCGGATCTGTCGCTCGCAGTGATCGGCTCTAACAGCACTGCAGTAGGAGGAAGGAATGAGTAAGAGGTTGGATTGGGAGAAGGCGAATCGGCAGCAGACGGTGCGCGAGCGCGGCTCGGAAGATGCGCGCGCCTGGCAAGCCGTTGCCGGCGATGACGATGAAGGAGGCGCGAAGCATGACCACCGCGCTTCAGCGCGCGCGATGAGGCGGAAGCGAACGTGGGTGCGGGGCGATCGCAGTCCAGGCGGCGCTGCCCGCCAACCGGGCCAAACCCGCCGAGCATCATCATTGCCCGGAACTCGGCCAAAGTCCGCGTGACTTCGGCGGAGTTTCCATCTCGACTTCTGGGTCACTTACGGGACGGCCCGGAATTAGCGTGATAGTGACGTGACAACCGCGTGTCACAGGCGGGTTCGGCAGGTAAAATTCCACTCACCAAACAAAAGCCCCCGCGCGGCTGGCACCGCCGGAGGCACGACCCACCAGGAGGGCCCCTGATGAGTGACCAGCAGGATAGCACCAGCCATAACGATGTTATAGCTGGAACGCATCTCAGCTATACCGAGGCAACAGGACGCCGGGACGATCGGGGCCGGTACACGGGGGAGATTCCGCCCACGCGCCGGGGCTATCAGTTCGACGAGGCTTCCTCGGCTCTGCAGAAGGCGATCCGCCGCGGCCAGGAGGAAGACGCTCTGTTCTGGGCGTTGGAGCTCGACGAGAGCGGCTTCACGGCCTACGTCTGGCGCAGGCTTCTGGGCGTGCTGTCGGAGGACGTGGGTCTCGCGGAGCCGACGATGCCCGCGACGATCATGGCGCTGCACCAGGCGGCGCTGCACCTGGAGGGCAACGCCCGCGGCCGCCGGCAGGGCGCCGGCCGGCTGCAACTGACGCACGCGGTCATGGCGCTCAGCAGGGCGCGCAAGAGCCGGATCGTGAACAACGCGCT
>CAWGLB010000009.1:0-7125 GCA_963823315.1 uncultured Solirubrobacterales bacterium
CGTGCCTGACCCAGCCTTCCCCACTCTCGTCGGGGGCGATCGTTCTTGCCGGCGTCAAGTGGCACGCGGACCGGTGCCATAAGCGGTGAGCGGTGGCGAATTGCTGCGACGCGGACTGTCTGCTCATCGTCTGCGAGCTGGTAGATAACGCGGCAACCGGCCCCGTCCATACTCCAAACTATCCCAATTGCAGAGCCCCGCGCAGTGCGGGATGACGCCTGGGCGCGCGGCGAAAGCGGAGGCGAGTGACGTTGGCGGAACGGCAGACTGGGTCGGCGGAGCTGCTGGTGATCTCTGCGCTGGGCGACTGGAGCTGTTCGCTGTGTGGCAACCAGGAGAGCGCTTGGCTGACGATGGAGGACTCCGGCCCGGTGTGCGTGGCGTGCGCGGACCTCGATCACCCGGCGTTCCTTCCCGCCGGCGACGCGGCTCTGACCCGGCGCGCGAAGGCCGCGAGCAATCTCTGGGCGGTGGTAGTCCGCTTCAGCCGTGCCCGGCGGCGCTATGAGCGGCAGGGGATCCTGGTTGAGGAGGAGGCGCTCGAGCACGCCGAGCGGGAATGTGTCGCTGACGCCGAGGTGAGAGCGCGCCGGCGCAAGCGCGACGCCGAGCGGCGCGGCCGAGAGGACGTTGAACTGCAAGCGAAGATGGCGGCGGAGATCATCCGCCTGTTCCCAGGCTGTCCTCGTGATCGGGCGCAGACGATCGCCGCTCATGCGTCACGGCGAGGCTCGGGCAGGGTAGGACGGTCAGCGGCGGCGCGTGCGCTCGACGCCCATGCAATCGAGCTCGCCGTGGTCGCGTCCGTTCGCCACGAGGACACTCCTTTACGACGAGCTACTGATGGCAGGCCTCGACCGACAGCTCGCCCGCTTGCGCGTGCAGTCCGAGATCGACAGCGTCCTCACTGCATTGCGCCGCGAGTGATCACGGCACGCCCGCCTGGCTAGAAGCTGCCGCTGGCGGGATCCGGGACCCTGAGCGTGTCGAGCGCCGACCCAGATGCGCTCCTGGCACGGGATCCGGGCCGGCTCCGGGGTTGCGGCATACAGTGTGGTCGTGGAGAAGCTGCTCGAACGCGAGCGCGAGCTGGCGGTGGTGGATGGGCTGCTGCAGCGTGACGGAGTAGTCCTTATCGAGGGCCGGGCGGGCATCGGCAAGAGTGCGCTTCTGGAGGCGGCGAGTGAGCGCGCAGCCGGCCTGGGCTACGATGTTCTGCGGGCGCGCGGATCCGAGCTCGAGGCAGGGTTCGCGTTCGGGGTGGTGCGCCAGCTGTTCGAGCGGCGGCTGGCGGGGGCCGCGCCCAGGGAGCGCGATGCCGTGCTGGCCGGTTCGGCTGGCGCGGTGCGGGCTCTGCTGTTGGGGGAGGTCGTCGAGGCGTCGGCCTCCGATACGTCGTTTGCGGTGTTGCATGGGCTCTATTGGCTGACTGTCAACCTCGCGGACGGCCGTCCGCTGCTGCTCGTGGTCGATGATGCGCACTGGGCGGATGAGCCGTCGCTGCGCTGGTTGGCTCACCTCGCGCCGCGGCTTGAGGGGGCGGCGGTGGCGCTGCTCGTCGCGTTCCGGCCTGGCGAGCCGAGGTTCGCGAGGACCTGGCTTGAGGCGTTGCTGGACCAGGCGCAGACGGTGGTGCGGCCGCAGCTGTTGAGCGAGGCCGCGGTCAGCGCGATTGCTCGCGCCGTGCTTGGCTCGTGGGCAACCGATGAGCTGTGTGCTGCGGTGTGGACGGCGAGCGGCGGGAATCCTCTGTACGTGGCTGAGCTGCTGCGAGCGGCTCGCTTGGGGGACCGGCCGCCGGCCGGGCTCGATCCGGCTGAGCTGGTGGCTGGCGGGCGTGAGGCGGCGGGGCGACGGATGCTGGCCGGGGTGCGGGGGCTGCATCCGGGCGCGCTGGCGCTCGCGCAGGCGCTGGCCGTGCTCGGGGACGCCTGCGAGTTGCGCCACGCGGCGGCGCTCGCCGGTGTCGAGGTCGCCGAGGCCATCTCTCTAGCGGCAGCGTTTGTCCGTATGGAGCTGTTAGCCGATGATGATCCTCCGCGCTTTATTCATCCCGTTGTTCGCGATGCGGTCGAGGCTTCGTTGGCGAGCGATGCGCGCGACGCGCTTCACCGCTTCGCGGCTCGGCTTCTCTATGCGGATGGGGCTGTGCCGGGTCAGGTGGCGGCGCATCTGGCCGGCGTGCGGCCGGTGGGCGATGGCTGGGTGGTGGACCGGTTGCGGGAGGCAGCGTGGATGGCGATCCACAGTGGTGCGCCGGCTGCGGCGGCCGGCCTGTTGGGGCGTGCGCTGTCAGAGCCGCCGCCGCGTGAGCGCCGGGTGTTTGTTCTCCGCGAGGCCGCCAGGGCGGAGGCGGGCGCGGGCCGCGTGGCGGCCTGCACGCACCTGGAGGAGGCGCTGCGCCTAGCTTTCGATCCGCGGGAGCGCGCGGAGATCGCGCTCGAGGTCGCCGAGGCGTACGCGGGTCTGTTCCGGTGGGTGGAGGCGGTGGATGTAATCGAGCGCGCGCTTGCCGAGCTCGACGAGGCCGACGATGACCTGGCGGCTCGGCTCGAAGGAGAGCTGGTGGTTTGCGGGCTTCATGACGCACGACGCGCCTCACGGGTCGCGCCGATGCTCGAGCGGCTCGCTACGCGCTCGCCGGCGGGTGGCGCGGTGGAGGCGCTGGCGGTTGCCCGAGGGATGTCGATGGTGCTCGCGGGTCGACCCGCGAACGAGGCCGTAAGACCGCTTGATGACGCGCTCTCGGGTGCGGCGCCGGGCGCGGAGAACTGGGACACCCGGGCGGCGCTGTTGTGGAGCCTGGTAACCGCCGAGCGCTTTGCTTCGGTGGAGAGGGCGCTGGGGCCTATGGTCGCCGAGGTCCACCGCTCCGGGAGCGCGCGTGGGTTGGTCGCCGTCTACAGCACTCTCGGACTGCTCAAGCTGCGCCTTGGGGCGCTTCCCGAGGCCGACGCCGCAGCGGGGGTCGCACTGCGTGTGCTGCAGGAGGGTGACTTCGCGCCCGGGCTTGCCTTCGCCGCGACGGTGCTGGCTGATGTCGCGGTCGAGGCGGGCGAGCTCGACGAGGCGCAGACGCTGATCGGGCTGCTTCCTCAGAAGGGCTGGCCGGCCGCGGTTGGCACCGTGCTGATCCCGGCGGCTCGGGGGCGGCTGCGGCTTGCCCAAGGTCGACCGGCCGAGGCGCTGGCGGACTTCCAGGCGTGCGCAGATATGTTCAGCCCGGACGTGTGGGGCACGGACATGCATGACGTGGGCTATCTGCACGCCCGCGCGGGCGCAGCTCAGGCGCTGTTGCGGCTCGGCGATCGTAAGGCCGCGAGCCGGATGGCGCAGGCCGAGCTGGACGACGTGCGCGTGTTCGGCGCCCCGCGCGCGCTGGGAATCTCGTTGCGCGTCGCAGGACTTGCCGCGGGCGGCGAGGACGGGATCGAGCTGCTGCACGAATCGGTGGCCAGCCTCAGGGGCTCGCCGGCGCTGCTCGAGCTTGGGCACTCGCTGACCGAGCTGGGGGCGGCAATGCGGCGTGCAGGCCACCGCGCCGCTGCCGGTGAGCCGCTCGGCGAGGCGCTCGAACTGGCCGCCCGCTGCGGAGCTCGCCGGCTGGCCGCCCGCGCGCGCGAGGAGCTCAAGGCCACCGGCGCACGGCCGCGACGCGTGTGGCGCACCGGGGTGGAGGCCCTCACCCCGAGCGAGCTGCGGATCGTGCGCCTCGCGGCCGACGGGCACACCAACCGCGAGATCGCCCACGAGCTGTACGTGACCCTTAAGACCGTCGAGGGTCACCTCTCTCGCGCCTACACCAAGCTCGGGATCCAGGGTCGCGGCGAGCTGCCGAGGGTGCTCGAGGGAGAAAAGACGAGGGTGGCGACCCTCTAGCGAACGACCGAGCACGCAAGCGACCCTTCGGCTCGTACTTCACGATCGAAGGGAGCTTGCACATGACGATGACCACGCGGGAGGCGTTCGAACGCGGGACCGCCACATTCAACGCGCACGACATCGACGGCTTCGCCGAGGTGCTCGCAGACGATGTCGTGTTCGCGGCGCCGGGCGGGATGCGCGGTGAGGGAAGGCGGGCCTGCGTCGAGTTCTACGGCGGCTGGCACAGCGCGTTTCCCGACGCGCACCTCGAGATCCACGCCGTGCACTTCATCGATGACGTCGCAGTCGAGGAAGGCACATTCAGTGGAACCCATAACGGCGTACTCCACACGCCGACGGGCGACGTTCCGCCAACCGGGCGCGCGGTCAGCGTGGACTACATCCACGTCCTGCGCTTCCGCGACGGCCTGCACGTCGCGCTGCACCTCATGTTCGACCGGCTGCTGATGCTCGAGCAGCTCGGGCTCATCCCCGCACCCGCCGCTAGCGAGCCAATGTGACCCGACTTGTCTGCCCGCCGTCGCCGAGGTCGCGTCTGTTGATCTTCGGCGCGAGAACGTGGCGGCTCACTACCATCGGCGTGTGAGCAGCCAGAGAGTGCCCGGTGGGGTCGTGCATGAACTGCCCCCAGATCTGCGTAAGGCGCTGATCGCCAACGGCACCGCACTCGATGCCTGGAAGGACATCACGCCCTTAGCCCGCAACGAGTTCATCTGCTGGGTCGAGGATGCCAAGCAGGAGACCACCCGCGAGCGCCGCATCCGCCGGACCCAGGAGGAGCTGGCGGAAGGCCAGCGCCGGCCCTGTTGCTGGCCGGGATGCAAGCACCGCGAGCGCACTGGCAAGTAGCGGCCGCTACCGGACGCCTCGGCCGACGGGCTCGGCGCGCACAGCTACCCCTCGGCGGTTGCGCGCGGTGCTTCGATCCGCTCGACCTCGCACAGCGACGCGCGCAGCGGGGAGCTGCCGCTGACCGGGTCACCGGGCGTCTGGCGCAGGATCAGATTGAGGTTGGCGCTGTCCGGACCGTATGGGGGATACCCCGGCAGCCCGAGCTCGGCGCACCCCTGCCACCAGCCGTGCTGGCCGCACACGACTCCCGGGTCGAGGCTCGAGTTGAGCCGCGCCCGCGCGCGAACGGCACCGTTCGGGGTCACGATCCGCACCCAGTCGCCGGCGGCGATCGCGCGGTCCGCGGCGGCATCGGGGTGGATCTCGACCTGTGGGTCGGGCGTGGAACGGCGCAGCGTGGCGATCTGCCGGTGCTGGGACTCGGCGAAACGCACCGACTTGGCGCTCGTGAGCACGACCGGGTAGCGGTCGGCGAGGTCCGGCCGCGAGCGGGGACTGGTCGCCGGCTCGGTGAACGTCGGTAGCGCTGGGTACCCGTGGTCGGCAAGCGTCTCGGACAGCAGCTCAACCTTTCCCGACGGGGTGCGGAACCCGACCGGTATGCCGTCCTGAAGTTGGGCGTGCTTGTGGTGACGGGTGGCCAGCGGCACCCTGATCCCGGCCGGCTGCGCGCGGAGCTGCTCGAGCGTGATCCCGCTCGGTGCGAGCTGGTGTCGCCAGGCGGCGTCGATGTCGCCATCCCAGAACTGCGCACCGAGGCCGAGCCGATTCGCCAGCGCGAACACAATCTCCAGATCCGAGCGCGCCTCGCCGCGCGGCGCCTGAACCGGCCGTCGCAGCTGAACGAGCGACTGAGCTTCCTGGCTGACCTCGAACCCGATCCGCAGCGCCTCGACCTCGAACGGGGTGGCGACGGGCAAGACAATGTCGGCCAGGTCCGCGGTCGGGCTGAGGAACATGTCACCGTGGACCATGAAGTCGAGCGCCGCCAGCGCGTCCCGGCCACGGGCGCTGTCCCCCTGGGCCATCACCAGGTTAGAGCCGAAGTTGACGAGCGCGCGGGCGCGGTCGTCGAGGGCCGCCGCGTAGAAGTCGGGCCCGGTGACGAACTCGAACCGCGCCGGCCCGAGTGGCCGCTCGGCGAGCCCGATCGCCTTCGCGCGCTGCTCGGGCGCGAGCAGCTCAAACCCGTCGACCGGATTTGTCGGCACCGGGGTGAAGAGGACGTTGCCGCCCGGTGCGTCGAGGCAGCCCAGCAGGGCGTACAGCACATTGATCGCGCGGATCGTCTGGGTTGTGCCACTGTGCTGCTCGAGCCCGCTCCTCGTATAGAACGCCACCGGACGGGAATTCCACAGGGTCTCCGCGACCCGCTCGATCTCCGCCGCCGGCACACCGGTGATCGCGGCCGCCGCTTCGGGCCGCGCACTCGCGGCAGTGGTCGGCGAGCTCGGCCAGGACCGGGCGGCAGGGTATGCCGCCGACCGTGTAGCGGCCCTCGAGCGCGAGCCGCGCCTCGTCGGCGTCGTAGCTGCGCGTTGTCGGGTCATAGGTCACCGGTTCTGCCACGGCGGCGTCCCACGCCACGTAGCGCCCAGGCTCGGCGCCGGACATCTCCTCGGAGCGCAGCAGCCGCCCAGTGTCGGCGCGCACCAGTAGCGGCCCATTCGTCCAGCGGCGGATGAAGTCGCCGTCGTACAGGCCGCGCTCGAGCAGCACGCCGGCGAGCGCGAGCGCGAGCGCCGCGTCAGTCCCGGGGCGCACCCGCAGCCAGTGATCGGCGCTCGAGGCGAGCCCCGCGCGGCGCGGGTCGATCGTCACGAGCTTCGCTCCCCGCCGGCGTGCGTCGACCGTCGCGGTGGCGTGGACGAGGCGGGCGACCGAGGGGTTGTACCCCCAGTACAGGATGCAGCCCGCCCGCTCAAGGTCGGGCATGAACGCCCCCGGCACGGGCGCGCCGAACGTGTACGTCGACGCGAGAGCTCGCCCCCATCCGCACAGCTCCATCGAGTAGACGAAGTTCGGGCTGCCGAAAGCGCGGCGCAGGCGCGTGATCCAGTCGAGCGAATCGCTGATCGCCGAGGTCGATGGCGACGCGGACGCGAACACGACCGACTCCGGCCCCCACGCGGCGGCGATTGACCTCAGCTGCGCGGCGATCGTGTCCAGCGCCTCGTTCCAGCTGATCCGTTCCCACGCCGGATCGCCCGCCCCCTTCGGTGCCGTGCGGCGCAGCGGATGCAGCACCCGATCGGGGTGGCCTACGATCGCCGGCGCCGCCTTGCCCTTCACGCACAGCGCCTGCCCCGTTGGGTGGGCCGGGTCGGGCTCAAGTGCCGTGAAGCGCCCGTCGACGGTCACCGCGGTCGCGCCGCAGCGAGAGACGCA
>CAWGLB010000010.1:0-134638 GCA_963823315.1 uncultured Solirubrobacterales bacterium
TGGCACCCGCGTGGAGTTCGGTGATGACCTCTTCGAGACGCTGTTCGGGGCACTGGCCGCTGACGCCGGCGGACCCCTGCGTGGTCGTGACCGCGAGGCGCTTCTCGACCTGTCGCTTGAGGACGCGCCGGCTGGCGGCCGGCGGAGGTTGACCCTGGACGGCCGTGAGATCAACGTCAACTTCCCTGGCGGGGTACGTGACGGCCAGCTGATCCGCCTGGCGGGACGAGGGGGGGACAGTCGGGATGGCGGTCCGCCCGGCGATCTGTTCCTGCGGGTGGCGCTGAAACCGCATCCGCGCTTCCGTCGCCGCGGCGACGAGGAATTTGATGTCGACCTTCCGATCACGCCTTCACAAGCGGCGCTCGGAGCGACCGTCGCGGTGGAGGTCCCAGGCGGCACCGCTCGGGTCCGGGTCCCCGCGGGGTCGTCCAGCGGACGGCGGCTGCGGCTCCGCGAACAGGGGCTTCCTAAGCGCGGTGGCGGCAGTGGTGATGTCCACGCAATCGTCAAGATCGTCGTGCCAAAGGAGCTGTCGGACCGTGAGCGCCAGCTCTACGAGAAGCTCGCCGAGAGCGCGGGCCCCGACCCGCAGAGGGGTGACCATGAACGCAGACAGGAAGACGGAACCGCCTGATCGCGACCTCGCTGCGGAGGAGGCGGTCGAGCTGACCGTGGTCGCGAGGCAGGCGGGGTCAAGGTCATGCTCGTCCGGCGCTACCTGGAATACGGCCTGTTCGACCCCCACCCTGCTGTGGCGGCCAAACCGGCACGCTTTGACCCGAGCGCGGCCGCCCGGGTCGCGAGAGCGGAACGGCTCCGCCGTGACCTCGGGCTCAACTACGCCGGCGCCGTCCTCGTCTGCGAGCTACTTGACAGGATCAGCGAGCTCGAGGCCCGCTTGTAGCCGCCCCAGCACAACGGTCAGCACGGCCTCGTTCTGGGCACCGCCCGCCGCCGCGGCTTTGTGCAGACAGCCGCGCCCCGCGAGTCACTGGGCGAACTTCACCCGGCTGAGGCGACTGCGGACGTCTCTTCCCTGAGAAACGCCTCGACGTCGGCCCGGATCTCGATGTCGGGGCCCGTGCCTGGCTCACCCGACTCCTGGCGCAGCTCGGCCGTGAGCTCGAAGTCGGAGCGCTGGATCTCCGCGGCGACGGCAAGCGCGGCCTTGGTCTTCCCATGGGCATCCATTGCCATGCCGCGGAAGGTGACCCGCAGAACGACCGGGCGCGTGAGGGCCCGGATCGTGAGCTCGGCGTCGACGGTCCATTGATCGTCTGCCACCCGGCTGCTCGTGCCGCCCGCGAGAACGATCGTCGGGAAGTGCTCGGCGTCGAAGAAGCGCGGACTCCTGAGATCGTCGTCGCGCATCTTCACGTGGGTATCGATGCTCGCGGGTTCAAAGGTCACCTCGAAGTGATCGAACAGCCTGGCCTCGTCCTCGATGACCGTGAACTGGCCCTGGAAGGTCGTGAAGCGGCCGTCGACCCGCCCGACGACGAGGTGACGAACGCGGAACATCACGAAGGTGTGCACCGGATCGATGTCGTAGACACCTGGTGTCGGTAGAGGTGTTCCGTCAACCGTCTGCCAGCGCGGGGAGGGTTGCTCGCTCATGCTCTTCGCAGGCGGGTCGTCACGCGGCTCACCCGAGCCCCTTCGTCGTCTTTCCCCGATCCCGCGTGTTGAAGCTCACTCGCTCAGGCCGAGTTGCCTCATGAAGCCGACCAGGTCATACATCAGGTTCTCCTCCACGATCTGGTCGTTGTCCCATTTAGCGACGGTGAAGAAGTCGACGCCGAACGACTTGCCGGTCGGCGGGATCTCGCTGCCGTCGGCCCCTTGCATCGGCCCGGTCATGGTGCCGGTGAACCAGGAGATCGAGCAGGTCCAGTCACCGGAGGCGAAGAACACCTTGTACGGCCGATTCTGGACGTGGTTATCGGGAAAGGTCTTGAACATCTGGATCGCTTCAGCGCGATGGTCGTGGGTCCCGTTCGTCGGCGGCTGTCCGGGCCACCGGACGACGACGTCCGGCTTGTGCCGCTGGTCGAAGGTGTCCCAGTCCTGAGCGTTCCAGGCGTCGTCGAGCGTCTGCATGAGCTCCATGTTGTGCGCTTCGAGCGTCTTAGACGGTGGGTTCGTGGCCATCGAGGCTCCTAACCTGAGGTTCGCCTGTTCGTGAGTCACACGGGCATTCGCGATGCACCGCCGACCCTACGCCGATTCTTGCCGGGTGTCGAGATACCAAGGACGCGGTCGCGAGACGACCCCTGCTGTTGGAGCGGTCGCCGATGACCCGGCAACCTGACACGGGCGTCAACGACCAAGACTCATGGCACGCATAGACTGCGTGGATGGACCTCGGTTTTGCTCCAGCGTCGCCCCGCGGCGGGTACACGGCCGCGCGGGCCTTCTTCGCTGCACCGGATGGGTCCGGTCCTTGGGTGGTCGGGAGCTGCACGTGACCGGAGACGAGTCTCAGCGAGCGTTCGCCGCAGCGCCGCGTGACCCGGAGGAACTCGAAGCGCAGGCGGGTCCGTCGGACTCCGAGATCTCAGCGTCTACGACGCTCGGCGTGGTGAGCCTGACCGTCTCGGATCTGGCGCGGTCGACGACCTACTACCAGTCGGCGGTCGGCCTGCAACTGATCGAGCACGGAGACGGACACGCGCTGCTCGGCGTGGCCGGGCGCGGGCTGCTGAGGCTGACGGAGATCGCAGGTGCCCGGCCGGTCGGCCGCCATACCGGGCTTTACCACTTCGCGCTCCTCCTGGAGCGCCGTGCGGACCTCGCCAACTGGCTTGCGCACGCGGCACGCGATCGGGTTGCGCTGGTCGGGCTCTCGGACCACTTCGTCAGCGAGGCGCTCTACCTCAGCGACCCGGATGGGCACGGAATCGAGATCTACTGGGACCGGCCCCGCGAAACCTGGGAAGGACAGGTGGCGGCACGGATGACGACGCTGCCGCTCGACATCGACAGCCTTCTGGGCGAGGTCGAGGTCGCAGCGGAATCGGACCCGTACACCGGCCTCACGTCCGCCACCGTCATGGGTCACGTCCACCTGAAGGTCGCGTCGATCCCGGAAACGGTGGCGTTCTACCGTGACGCGCTCGGGTTCGGCCTGATGGCTCAGCTCGGGGCCCAGGCCGCGTTCCTGAGCGCCGGCGGCTATCACCATCACATCGGCGCGAACGTCTGGGAGAGCGCCGGCGCTTCGCCGCCACCGCCGGACGAGGCGGCGCTCCGGCATTTCACGATCATCCTCCCCGACCAGGAGGAGCGCGAACGCGTCGCCCATCGACTCATGCGGCTCGGCCATGCTCCGCAGGAGACCGCAGCCGGTCTGGTCGCGCGCGATCCTTCCGGGAATCAGCTCGTGCTCGCCATACCTGGCGGTGTCAGCGCTGGCGCACCGAACTAGAACCCCTTCCCGGCGGGCACATCTGCCGCCTCACCGGCGCCTTGCGGATTGAGCCGCCGGGTTCGCGCTCCAGGCCGTGAACGTGGTCTACGATGCGTTTCGAGGGAACCGATGGATGCGCATCTCAACAATCATCACCGCGATACGGTGGAGTTGATCTTCAGTCATCCGGCGAGCTCGAACATCGAATGGCGCCAAGTGTTGTCGCTGCTCGAGGCGATCGGGACCGTGAGTGCGAAGCACGACGGCAAGGTTGAGGTCACCCTCGGCCCGGAGACCGAGGTCTGGCGTGCCCCCCACGGCAAGGATGTCGACGTGCAGATGGTCGTTGACCTCCGCCGCATGCTCAGGCAGGCAGGCTTCGCGCCCGGCGGCGGCCCGGCGATCCCCGATCAGCGCTCCCGCGACCATGGCGATGGCCAGTGGGGCGAACCGAGCTAGCGGCTCGCGGCGACTCGATGGACTCAGACCGCGCACGCCAACTGCTCGCACTCGAACGGGAGCGCATTGAGCAGGCGCTCTCCACCCTCGACCGGCGTGGTCCCCAAGAGGCCTCAGATCGCATAGAGCCTGGCGACAATGGCTCAGAAGATCTCTATCAGGACGAGTTCGATGCCGGTCGGGCCGAGGACCTCCACCGCCAGCTTGCTGCATTAGAGCGCGCGGCGGCACGGCTTGAGGCTGGGACGTACGGGCTCTCGGTCGAGAGTGGCGATCCGATCCCGGACGGACGACTCGAGGCACTTCCGACCGCCGAACTGACTATCGAGGAGCAGCAGCGCAGCCGGCGCGGGTGACCATGCCGCTTACATGGCGCGATCGCTCAACGCCTTTTCGTCGGGTACCGAGGATGGTGTGACCGGTAACAGCCACGGTCGCGTCGGGTTGCTAGGGACGGGCCTGATGGGCACGGCGATGGCGCATCGCCTGCTGGATCAGGGTGTCCCGGTGATCGCTTGGGACCGTCAGCCTGAGCACGCCCAGGCGCTCGCCGAGCGCGGGGCTGAGGTCGCCGGCTCGGCCGGCGAGTTGGTGACTCGGGCCCAGTTCGTGATCACGATGCTGCCGACCGCCGACATCGTGCTATCGGTGGTTGAGCCGGTGCTCGATGAGTGGCCCGAGGAGACGATCTGGCTGCAGATGAGCAGCGTCGGGGCGGCCGAGGCAGACCGGCTGACGGAGATAGCCGGCGCCCATGGCGTGACCCTCTTCGATGCTCCGGTCTCGGGGAGCACCCATCCGGCGGAGGACGGCAAGCTGACGATCCTCGCGTCGGGACCGGACTCGGCCCGCGCACAGGTCGAGCCGGTGTTCGAAGCGCTCGGGTCGAGGGTCCAGTGGGTTGGGGAGGCGGGGATGGGCTCGCGCTTGAAGCTGGCGGCAAACCATTGGATGATCGCGATGGTGGCCGCGCTTGGCGAAGCGATGCACCTCTGCCAGTTGATGGGACTGGACGAGCAGCAGTTCGTGGCCCTGCTTGATGGCGGGCCGCTGGGCTCCTCCTATGGTCTGGAGAAGCTCGGCGAGATGCAGCGCCACGAGTACCCGGCGGGTTTTCCGGTCCGTCTTGCACTCAAAGATTTGAAGCTGGTCCGGGAGGTGGCGAAGGGCGCCGGCGTCGAGCTGCCTGTGCTTGATGCGGTCCTCGAGCGGATCGGCGATGTCGAGAGCCGCCATGCCGACGACGACCTTGCCGCGGTGTACGAACTAAAGCTCCCGAGCGTCAGGGGCGGCTAGGCCGCGAGCGCGTGTAACCGGCCACCACGACGGACGCGCTCACCGCCTCATGATTTCCGTTCGCCGGCCGCGACGCAACCTCGACTCTCAGTTTGACGGCGGTTCCGTTTTGCGCTCGCTGGGCGCGATCGGCAGCTCGATCCCGAAGCGCACCCCGACCAGCCTGAGGGCGATGCAGACACCGGCAGCCAGGAGCGGGAAGAGGGCGCTCCGGGCGCCGGCCTGGTGGGCGACGACAAGCACGGTCGCGCCGAGCAGCGCGGGGACGGCGTAGAGGTCGGCTCGCAGGATGTTCGGGACCTGACGCAGCAGCAGGTCGCGGACCATCCCACCTCCCACGCCGGTCACCGCTCCCAGGATGATCGACTGGACAGGTCCGAGATGGTGGGCGAGCGCGGCGCTGGCGCCAGTGACGCAGAACAGGCCGAGTCCGATCGCGTCAAAGACCGTGAGGGCGTGGTCGACCCGGTCGAGTGCGGGGCGAGCAGTGAAGCTCAGGACGCCGGCCGCCGCGGCGGCAGCGAGGTAGCGCCCGTCGCGGAACGTGGCCGGTGGGATGCCGATCAGGAGATCGCGGATGATCCCCCCGGCGAGGGCGACCACGAATGCGAGGACGATGACACCGAGAAGATCGAGTCGGGCGCGGACGCCCGCAAGCCCCCCGGTGAGCCCGAAGACGAACGTGCCTGCGAGGTTCAGGACGAGGATGAGGGTGGGGTCAAAGCCGAGGATCATCACGTGCAGTGTCTCAGCCGGTGGACCGCCATACGGGCGAGCTTCACGAGTAAGGCCGTCAGGCGGTCTGCCCGGGTATAAGCTCGATCACATGGCCTCGGTGGCGGCGATCCGAGGCGAACACGCTGTCTGAACGGAGGAGCGCCATGACCGATACGACCGTGACGGACACCGTCCTGAGCGGACTCGATGCGATCACCGGTGACCTTGAGGATCTCTACCGCGACGTCCACCAGCACCCCGAGCTCTCGATGCAGGAGCGCAACACCGCAGCGAAGGCGGCCGAACGACTCAGGAGCGCCGGGTACGAAGTCACCGAGGGGGTCGGGAGCACTGGTGTGGTGGGGGTTCTGCGAAACGGGGACGGGCCGACGGTGATGCTCCGCGCCGATATGGATGCGCTGCCGGTGAAGGAGGCCACCGGTCTCGCGTACGCCAGCACCGCGACCGCGACTGACGCCGATGGCAACGAGGTACCGGTCATGCACGCGTGCGGTCACGACATGCACGTGACCTGGCTGGTCGGCGCCACGACGCTGCTCGCCCAGAACCAGGGCGCGTGGCAGGGAACTGTGCTGGCGATCTTCCAGCCGGCCGAAGAAACCGCGCAGGGGGCGCAGGCGATGATCGACGACGGCCTGTTTGATCGCTTCCCCCAGCCGGAGGTGATCCTCGGCCAGCACGTCATGCCCCCATCATCCGGAGAGATCAGCTACCGGCCCGGTACGACGCAGGCCGCCGCCGACAGCCTCGAGGTCCGGCTGTTCGGTCGCGGCGCGCACGGCTCGATGCCCGAGTCAAGCGTCGACCCGGTAGTGATGGCGGCATCGACCGTGCTGCGCCTGCAGACGATCGTCTCCCGCGAGGTCGCCGCCAGCCAAGCCGCGGTGGTCACCGTCGGCGCGCTGCAGGCCGGCACCAAGGACAACGTGATCCCCGATGACGCGCTGTTGAAGATCAACGTCAGGACCTTCGACGAAGCCGTGCGCACCCGTGTGCTCGGCGCGATCGAGCGGATCGTCAACGCCGAGGCCCAAGCCTCGGGAGCACCCAAGCCCCCGCAGATCGACTACACCGAGCACTACCCCCTCACCGTTAACGATCCCGATCAGACCCGGCACGTCGCCGACGCGCTGCGCGGATACTTCGGCACCGATCGGGTCAGCGAGCTCGCCGCACCGGTATCCGCCAGCGAAGACTTCGGCTCATTCGGCACCGGATGGCGAGTCCCCTCGGTCTTCTGGTACATCGGCGGCACCGACCCCGACACCTACCACACGGCCGAGCAAGCCGGCCGCATCGCCGACGACATCCCCACGAACCACAACCCGAAGTTCGCGCCCGTGATACACCCGACACTCGAGACTGGCGTGCAGGCCATCACCACTGCGGCGCTCAGCTACCTCGCGCGCCCGGAGTGATCAAGCGGGATCAGAGGGTCGGCGTGCTGCACGCTGCCCTCAGGTAGACACGCTGACCCACATCCCCACCGCCACGAGCAGCGCACCTGCTCCGCGCGGCAAGGGAATCTCAGCCGCCGTTCCTTGCCGCCCGGCCGGTAGCGACACTCGGCGCTGATCTCGTGGGTGCCCCAGCAGGGCGAACCGCCGATCTCCAACGTCTGGGCGGTGCGCGCAAGGCAGCGTGAACACGCCCCAGTCCCACGTCGCTGCCGCCACCGTCACCGCCGCGAAGTAACGCCAGGCTCACGCGAGCACGGTAACCCCACAGGCATCGCGACACGTATCGCGTGGCGGCAGGCATCCCACTTCACTAAACCCGAACACGCCGGAGGCTCTCCAGTCATGAAAATCGCACTCACCGGCGCAGCCGGATTCATCGCCTCGCACATACTCACCGACCTCCACGAGCACGGTCACGAGGTGACAGCGCTCATCCGCGACGAAGTCCAGGCGGACGCCATCGCGGCCCGCGGCGCCACCGCGGTCGTGGTTGACCTGTACGACCGACCCGCGGTCGTTAGTCAGCAGAGGCGCGTCGACGGGGCGGTCCACACCGCCAGCCCGGGCGATGAGACCAGCGCAAACCTCGACTCAGCGGCCAGGGCCCCGGAACTCTCTCGGGTCCGGGACCCTCCCACGTTCTTACGAGTCTTCCCTACGGCACGGCGTAGTTGACGGCTGTCCCCCAGTTCGCCTGGCCGTCCCTGGTCCCGCCGCAGGTGCCGACGGTCAGGGTGAATTGCGGCGGCAGGCAGTTCGGGTACTGGATGTATTCGTTGGCGAAATAGATCCTGTCGCCCGAGCCGGGCAGGAAGGTCGCCGCGCTGTAGTCGCCCCAGCGGGGACGCGTGGTCCCCGGGTAACCCTGATACTCGGTGAAGCCATCCTGCGGCGCCTGGCCCAGGTCGGCGATGTTCACCACCCTGTTCAACAGCCCCGACGATGTGGCGGTGAGGCGGCCGTAGGCGCTGCTGGGGTAATAGCCGCCGTTGTCGGCACCGGAAGGCCCGCCATTCCCGTTCACGGTGAAGTCCATGATCGCGAAACCGTTGCCGCCGCCCGGGGACGACGCTTTGCCTTCCGCGGCCATCGACGGCATTTCCAGATCCTCGTGCATCGGCGACACGTAGCCCTCGTTGGTGAGGGTGAACTTCCCGGTGGTGTCGAAACCGTGGGTGCCGACGACCCAATACACGGCGCCCGCGTGGAGCTCGGTGTCGTACACCGGGTTGGAGTAGTTCTGGACGACCTCCGTCGAAACGGCGCCCCATAGCTGACCCTGCGCCTGCGCGGCCTGGGTCATGTTGTCGCCGTTGGTCTGGATCGGGCCCTCGGGACAGGTGGCGACGGTGCTGAGGCCGGCCTTACCGCATTCATCGCCCAGCGGGATCGGTCCAGCCTTTTGTGGCGCCTGAAATGGCGTGGCGGCACTGACCCCGATCTGGCTGGGGTTGTAGTAGCGCGCCACGCCTGAGAACAACTGGCCGCCGAAGCGAATGCCAGAGCAGCTCGAGCAGCCGCTGCTGTTCAGGTTGTGCAGGCCGGTCCAGTCCCAGACCGCCAGCTGGTTGCCGCCGTTGTTGTAGTAGTCGATGTCCCCGAGCATGAACCCGGAGCCGCCGTGGCTGTTGTCAAACTGGCCAGGATCCGGCGGCTGGACGGGAATCACCGTCACCCAGCACGCGACTCCAGCCTCGTGGTATCGGTTGTCGCGGAAACACGTGCCGGCCGGCGTCTTGAGGAGGCCCATGTTCTCCCTCGCCACAGTGAACGCCTTGTTATGGACGGACAGCCCCTTCTCCAGCGCGTTCTTGTCGAACGCAAATTCCTGTGCTCCGTTGAACATGCCACCGCCGAAGCCCGTGACCTTCGAGTTCAAGGGGAACTCGTCGTAGAACAGAAGGAACGCGTCCCGGGTCACCGAGATCTTCGCGAAGTCGTTGAGCAGGTACGGGTAGCCGGGCTCCCTCGGGTTGTAGTCGGCATGGAGGTAGTAGACGTTGTACGGCCCGAGCGGATTGTTGCCCTTGCTGACCGCAATCCCCTCGTAGCATTCATTCGCCTGAGCCGCGAAGCAGCCGGTGAAGGCGCCGCCCTTCGACTCCGGGCTCGCCGAGACGATCTCCGTGATGAAGAAATGGCCGCCGTTTGAGTAGTCGTACTGGCACGACGGGTCCCCGCCGCTGCTCCAGTCTCGTTTGGTCAGCCCCATCACGCTGTCCAGGGAAATGACCGGAGAGGTCTTGTGCAGGCTCGTGTTGAAGACCTGCATCTCGCCGATGTTGTTTGTCTCCACGATGGAGCCATTACCCGCGCACAAGCCCTGGTCCGGCGGTTCGACGTCTTTGAAAATGTTGGTGGTGTGCTCGGCGCTGTCGACGGCGTTCAGACCCTTGACGCCCACGGCGCCCGCCGCATCCGGGTTGAGGTTGTCGCAGCCAGCCTTCAGCGGCTGGCAGTTGACCGTCGGAATCGTGATTGCTCCGGCCCCGCGTATTCCTCGGCGGGCATGCCCCGGAATGAACGGCAACGGCATTGCCCTGGGCTTGTCCGGCAGGCGACGTCTAATGCTCGCGGTCGAAGACGACGAAGATGACGTCGTGGTGAATGGGCCGGAGAGCAAGTGGCAGCCCGAACAGCCCGCAGCCGCCGAACCAACGAAGGTGGGCGAGTATGTCCCCAAGCTGGATGACTTGACGGATCCAGCGCTCGGCGCCTTGAAACCGGAAACAGCCCCCGCCGATCCCACCGTGCCGAGAAGATATAGCCCTGGAACCAACAACAGCAGCAGGAACGGGACCCGCCTACGCAAAACCTGCCGGAACACGCCTTCCCCCTCTCCTCCTGTAAGTAGGCCTGCAACTGGAGTCTTTGCGGCACGGCGAGAATACCCCCCGTGTCAAGCCGAGCAAAGCACCTCGGGGGTGACCACTGGCCGGCCGGATCGGGGAACCTCGCGAGCGCTACCGAGATATCGAGACCGTAAGGCCGGCAACGGCGACACGGGCCGTGCGTCCGGCGCTCGCGCGGCCAGAGGTAGTACCGCCAACGAGCCATAAGTCGAACCCGATGGCGAGGATTCCGGGAGGCCCCGCGTCGTTGCCGTTAGTCCGCCGGCATCGGCAGCAAGGCCATCCTTGCGGCTCCGGACCCGCAGGCTTCCGTCCCGGACGCCCTCCGAGGACACCTGCCGTGCCGCTGCCCCGCGATGTCCCCTTCCCGCGCAAGGCAGGGTGCGGGTGTGAGGCCGTACGAGGCTACGTGCGTGCGGAGAGCGGGACGCGACCTCGAGATTCGCGTGCATGTGTCTCAGGCAAGCCCCGCACCTTGTCGAGCCCGCGATACATCCCGAGCCGTGGGAGGCCCGAAGCGCTACTCACTCGACAGCGCCGGCAGCGCAAGCCCATCGACCGACGCGGCGGGCCCGTTGACGATGTACACGATGTCCGGTGGAAGTAGCGGCTTCGCGGCTGCGATACCTCAGCGCGGCTCACCGCGTCGAGGTAAACCTCCCGAGCGACGCGCCGGCGAAGCCGTCCGTGTAGTCAGTCCCACGAGGAGTCCTCGGCGGGCTTGGTGACGGTGGCCCAGCGCTCGGCGATCCTGTCGCCCTCGAAGCGCCACAGCACGAAGCCGTGAAATCCCATCTTCTTGCCGGAGCTCGGATCCGTCCAGCGCCAGTGGTTCTTGCACACCACCTTGTCGCCTTCGGCGACCAGATCCTCGATCGTGAGATGGAGATCGGGCATCGCCGCATGCATCTGGCGCATCATCTGCTCGTCGCCTGAGGCGTCGGTTGGCTCCCCTCCGGGTCCGTCGTGGTCGTAGAAGTCGGCGGTCATGTTCGTCCGGATGACCTCGGGCTTACGGTTGTTGACGAAGTCCTCAAAGTGCGACCGCACCTTGGCCTTCATTTCTTCGGTCGTTAGGTTCGTGGGCATTGGTATCCCTCCCTCGTCTCGTGTCTGTCCAAGTCCGTCATCGCGCGGGACGCGGTCCGGTTCGGCCTCAAGCATCTGCGCAGAGAAGTGAAGTCCAAGACAAACTGGCCTCCCGTCAATAGGCATACGCCGCCTCCGGAGGCGAGCGCGGCATCCGGGGGGGTCGTCAGTGCGTCAAGTCACAGAGGTGTCCATGGCCGGGATTGCTGCTGTCACTCGTCGAGCAGCAGCAGCACACGGCTCGGCATGCGCGCGACCTCTGCTCTCTGGCGCCACAGAAGCCAGCCGACTCACCAGCCGACGGTACGCCTGCCGACGAACGAATGCAGGACGATGCCGCTCGGCGACCGAGACCCGCAAGTCGCCAGTTGCGCAACCCGCCGCCGCGCCGGCCACTCGGGTGCGATCAGCGACCGGTCCGCGGCCCTGCTATTCCGCGGAAGGAGGAGCCGGTGCTAACTGGATTCGTGCTAACGCCGACCGCCCCTATAGACGACAAGCCGCGCTCTCGAATGTCTGCCGCTTTCTGGCAGAGCAGCGGGACGCGGAGACCGCTCCCCCGCGCTGAGCTTCTAGTCCTCAATGCCCCGCCGCATCCAGCGCGGCTGCGATGTCCTTGATCAGGATCATGAGGTGCAGCTCGTCGGTTGGTGATGGCTCGAGGCCGTGGCGCCGGTAGAAGCGTCTGGCGTCTTCGTCGATCGCGTGGACGAGCATCGCGCGCACACCGATCGTCCCCGACGCGGCGAGGGTACGGGTCATCGCGTCCCGAAGCAACCACGCGCCGAGGCCCCGACCAGCCACCGACACGTCCACCGCGAGCCTGGCCAGAAGCACGACCGGGATCGGGTACTGAGGCATCCCTTTGATGACCCTGGCCGTGGCGGCTCTGCGTTCGAGCTGAGCCGCGGTGAGCGCGTGATAGCCGACCACGCGCTCCTGCTCCGAGTCGAGCACCACGTAGGTGCGCGCCGAACCGGCGGCGGTCGCCTGGCGCGCGTACCGCGTCAGCCAAGTGTTGAGAGACGCCCGCCCGCAGTCGAAGCCTTCAAGAACGTGGTCGGGATCGAGCGGCTTAGGGTCGCTGAACCGGGGCACTACTCCGGGCGCGGGCGGCGAAACAGCTCGACCAGTGCCGGAATGCTGCGGGCAGGCCGATCGAGTGCCGCAGTGAACCCGCGCCATTGAGCTGGCGACAGGACGAACCGCGTCCGATCGGCTAGCAGGCGCTCGGCCCGCTCGCGCCCGCTCTCGACGAGAAACTCCGATAGCGACTCGTTGGCTGCCGCCGCTGCGTTGCGAAACAGTTCGTCGTCGCTCGCGGCGACGCGTAGGTGCACTCGCTGGGTCTTTGTCTCAGCCATAAGTTGCAGTGTACGCCGCTTGTGCGTACAAATCAAGCGTCAATTTTTCCCGCACCGCTTCCCGCGGCGCCAGCGCCGGAGGTAAAATACCTGGAAATCCAGACTTTTCAGGTCGACGCTCAGTGGTCTCGAAAACCGGTATGGGCGGCTTCGTCCATCGAGGGTTCGAATCCCTCCCTCTCCGCTAGACGCGCCGTTTTCTGCGTGCTTGCAGGGAGAACGGCCGGGCGCGGACCGCCCCCGCCGGAGTGCGTCGTGGGTCAACGCGGGCCAACTTAGGCCCCGTTTCAGACCTTTCGTTCCCTTTCGTTCCCCGCGAATAGATCCGGAATTGGGGCCGGAATAGGAGCCAGTCAAGGCGGACGTGTCGGGCCGCTGGAACACCGAGACATGCCGACCGGTCGGGGATCGGAGTCGATCCTCAGCCTGTGTGACAACAGCTGGTCGTTGATGGATAGCGCGTTACCGACCCCGTGTACGTTACGTTCGATCCGAAGATCGTTTCTGAGTCGGGCCCTGGTCCCAGGAGGTGGAGCCGAGCCGTGAAGGCGGTCGTGTACGAGGACAGAAGGCAGGTGGGCGTCCAGGACGTCGAGGATGCCGTGCTCGAGGACCCGACCGACGTCGTCGTGCGGCTGAGCTCGAGCGCGATCTGCGGGACCGACCTGCACATGTTCGACGGGCGCACCGGCGCGGAGCCCGGGCTGGTGATCGGTCATGAGCCGCTGGGGATCGTGGTGCAGGTCGGGGATGCGGTCAGCCTGGTCAAGGAGGGGGACCGGGTGGTGATCCCGACACACCTGTATTGCGGGTTGTGCTTCAACTGCGTTCGCGGCTACACCGCCGCGTGCTTGCGGGTCAGGCCGGGAAGCTTCGGGGCGGCCTACGGCTACGCGGGGATGGGCTCCTACCGGGGAGCGCAGGCCGAGCTGTTGCGTGTCCCGTTCGCCGACGCCAACTGCGTGCCGCTGCCCGGCGAGCCGGGCGATGAGCGCGAGGATGACTTCGTGATGCTGGCCGACGCGTTCGTCACCGGCTGGCACGCGACCGAGCTGGCGCTGATGCAACCGGGCTGCACGGTGGCCGTGTTCGGCGCCGGCACCGTCGGCCTGCTCGCCGCCTACAGCGCGCGGCTGCGCGGCGCCGCCGAGGTGTATGTCGTCGACCACGTCCACGAGCGGCTCGAGCAGGCCGGGGAGCTCGGGGCGACGCCGGTCGACTTCGAGGTCGGCGACCCGGTGGAGCAGATCCGCGAGCTGCGCCGTCGCCGGGGCCTGCCGATCGGCGAGGAGGAGATGGACGGCGTGCAGAAGGGGATCGACGCGGTCGGCTTCCAGGCCCGCGACCGCGGCGACCCCTCGCGGGAGAACCCGACCCAGGTCGTCTCCGATCTCGCCCGGCTGGTCAATCCCACCGGCCACGTCGCGATCGCCGGCGTCTACGCCGAGAAGGACCTGCATCCCGCTCCCGAGGGCTCGGCCGACGGGTCGCTGCGGGTGCCGTGGGCGACGTTCTTCAACAAGGGCATCAGCGTCAACTTCGGGCGCACCCACGACCGCCGCTACACGACCCGCCTGCGCGACCTGGTCGTCGCGGGCCGTGCGCGCCCCGGCCGGATCGTCACCCATCACGGTGGGCTCGACGACGCCCCCAGCCTTTACGACCGCTTCGATCGGCGCGTCGACGGCGTAGTGAAAGCCGTCCTTCGGCCCTGACGGCCCGACCAGCGTCTCAGCCGACTCGAGCGAGAAGGGTGGCACTACGTTCTGCACGAGTTTGGCGCCGGACGAGGCGGGTTGAGCTACGTCGATCTGCGGCCGTCGCGGGCAAGAGCTGCGACAAGCGCCACCGATCCCAGCCGCTTCGCCGGGCTGACCCGACGAGCACGCTGTGGGCTCCTTGCTTTACCGATGAGGGGGCCTACCGCTGTCTGAGGCGCTGGATCGCTCGACGCGCTCAGCCCTACCCACCGAGCCCTTCTGATGATCGCCTCCAACAGGCCATGACCATTCAGTGCAGCACGCCGATCGTCCGTGTTGGCGGTGCCATTAGAGCAGTGCGGTGAGCGCGCCGGGGTCACGTCCGCGGTCGTTTGAGTCGCTGCGGCGCGTGCCCGTCGTGGGTCGTGCGCTGGATTGGGGCCTGGGCGAGAGCGCGCCCTCGACGCCGACGCGACGGGCGGGGGCGCGGATCGCGGGGCTGAAGGTGACCGAGTCGGTGTGCCCGTTCTGCGCCGTGGGGTGCGGGCAGCTGGTGTACACGCGGGGCGGCGAGCTGGTCGACATCGAGGGCAACCCACGCTCGCCGATCAGCCAGGGGACGCTGTGCCCGAAGGGCGCCTCCTCGCGGCAGCTGGTGCAGCAGCCAGGGCGACTGACCAGGGTGCTGTACCGCCGGCCCGGCGGCACCGAGTGGGAGCAGCTCGAGCTGGAGCGGGCGATGGACATGATCGCTGAGCGGGTGGTCGCGGCGCGGGAGAACGGCTGGCAGGACACCGACCGCAATGGCTGGCGCGTGGACCGCACGATGGCGTTCGCGCACCTGGGAGGAGCGACGCTCGACAACGAGGAGAACTACCTGATCAAGAAGCTGTTCACGGCGATGGGGGCGATCCAGATCGAGAACCAGGCCCGCATATGACACAGCTCCACGGTCCCCGGTCTGGGGGCCTCGTTCGGGCGCGGCGGCGCCACCAACTTCCAGCAGGACCTCCAGCACGCCGACCTGATCCTGATCGAGGGCTCCTCGATGGCGGAGGCGCACCCGGTCGGGTTTCGCTGGGTGATGAAGGCAAAGGAGCGCGGCGCGCGGATCATCCATGTCGACCCGCGCTTCTCGCGCACCAGCCAGCTGGCCGACCTGCACGTTCCGATCCGGGCGGGCACCGATGTCGCGTTCCTGGGCGGACTGATCCGTCACGTGATCGAGAGCGAGTCCTACTTCAGGGATTACGTCCTGCACTACACGAACGCCGCGACGATCGTCGACGAGCGCTTCGAGGACACAGAGGACCTGGGCGGCGTGTTCAGCGGCTTCGACCCGGAGACGGGGACATACGACCCGAGCTCGTGGATGTACGAGGGTGGCGAGGTGGCATCCGCGGCCGGGGACCGTGAACACGCCACGCAGGCGTTCAGCGAGAAGACCGGCGCCGGAATGCTGGTCGGCGAGATCAAGCATGACGAGACGCTCCAGCATCCGCGCTGCGTGTTTCAGATCCTGCGCCGCCACTTCGGCCGCTACACGCCGGAGACGGTGCAGCGGATCTGCGGGATCTCGCGCGAGGACTTCATGGCGGTAGCCGAGGCGCTGAGTGCGAACTCCGGGCGTGAGCTCACGAGCGCGTTCGTCTACGCGGTGGGGTGGACGCAGCACGCCGAGGGCGTGCAGATGATTCGGGCAGCGGCAATCCTGCAGCTCCTGCTCGGAAACATCGGCCGACCGGGTGGCGGGATCATGGCGATGCGCGGCCACGCCACGATCCAGGGCTCGACCGACATCCCCACCTTGTATGACCTGCTGCCCGGTACCTACACATGCCCAGGGCACGGGCGGGCCATCTCACCCTGGAGGACTACATCGGCACCGGCGGCGCGGACCGCGGTTGGTGGTCGTTCTTCGACACCTACATCGTCTCGCTGCTGAAGGCTTGGTTCGGAGCGGCCGCCACCCGCGCGAACGACTACGGCTTCGGGAGCCTGCCGAAGATCACCGGCAACCACTCCCACTACGCGACCACGCTGCGGATGCTCGACGGAGGCGTGGAGGGGTTCTTCGTGATGGGTCAGAACCCCGCCGTGGGCTCCGAGCATGCGGGGCTCCAGCGGCGGGCGCTGGCGAAGCTGAAGTGGCTCGTAGTGCGCGACCTGGCGGAGGTCGAGACCGCCAGCTTCTGGCGCGACTCCCCCGAGGTCCGATCAGGCGAGCTGCGCACCGAGGAGATCCAGACCGAGGTGTTCCTGATGCCCGCGGCCTCGCACGTGGAAAAGGCGGGCACGTTCACCAACACCCAGCGGCTGGTCCAGTTCCGCGACAAAGCGCTCGATCCCCCGGGCGACGCGCACTCCGAGCTGTGGTTCATGCACCACCTGGCAAAACGCATCAAGGCTCACTATGCGCAGTCTGAGCGCGAGCGCGACTGGCCGCTTCAGAACCTGCGTTGGGACTACCCCGAGCACGGCGAGCTGCGCGAGCCCGATGTCGAAGCCGTGATCAAGGAGATCAACGGCTACGACATCGCGACCGGCCGGCCTCTGGGCGCGTTCACCGAGTTGGCGAGCGACGGCTCGACCGCCTGCGGCTGCTGGATCTACTCGGGCGTCTACACGGATGGGGTCAACCAGGCGCGGCGACGCAACCCGGGCGACATCACCGCGCCGGGAGGCACCGTCTCCCCCGAGTGGGGGTGGGCGTGGCCCGCGAACCGCCGGATCCTCTACAACCGCGCGAGCGCGGACCCGGACGGCAGGCCATGGTCGGAGCGAAAGCGACACGTGTGGTGGGACGAGCAGCAGGGCCGCTGGACGGGTTACGACGTGCCCGACTTCCCAGCCGACAAGCGCCCCGACTACCGTACGTCCACCGACGCGCGAGCGATGGACGCGATCGGCGGGACCGACCCGTTCATCATGATGGGCGACGGTCGCGGTTGGCTGTACGCGCCCAGCGGGCTGCTCGACGGTCCGCTGCCGACCCACTACGAGCCGATCGAGTCGCCGATGGCGAACCTGCTCTACCCGAAGCTCGGCGCCAATCCAGCGGCCATCCGGTGGCGGCGGCCGGAGAACCCCTACCAGGCCCCCGGCGATCCACGCTACCCGCTGGTCGCGACCACGTTCCGGCTGACCGAGCATCACACCGCGGGCGGGATGAGCCGGACGGTCCCGTGGCTGGTTGAGCTCCAGCCCGAGATGTTCGCCGAAATCGACCCGCAGCTCGCTGCCGACCGCGGGATCGAGGACGGGGGCTGGATGACGATCGTCACCGAGCGGGCGGAGATCGAGGCGCGCGCCGTGGTCACCGCGCGCATCCGGCCACTGCGGGTCGAGGGGCGCGTGATCCACCAGGTGGCCCTGCCGTGGCACTGGGGCTACCGCGGCCTGACGCGCGGTGACATCGCCAACGAGCTCGGCGCGATCGCAGCCGACCCGAACGTCTCGATCCAGGAGTCCAAGGCGTTCACCTGCGACATCCGCGCCGGCCGCAGGCACGGCAGCAGCACCGCGCGGCTGGCGGGTGTCAGCTCTCCGGGACACCAGATCCTCCCCAATGAAGACGACCCCTCCGCGGAAAACCCCAAGGAGACCAGCGGATGAGCACCAGCGCGCCGCCGACCGAAATCGCGATCCACCGCCCGGACGTCCAGCGCATGGGGTTCTTCACCGACACCACGGTCTGCATCGGCTGCAAAGCCTGCGAGGTTGCCTGCAAGCAGTGGAACGACCTGCCCGCGGACGGCCCGGATTTCATCAAGGGCGGGTCTTACGACCACACGGGCGAGCTGTCGGCCTCGACCTGGCGCCACGTTCGGTTCGTCGAGCTGCTCGAGCCCTCGCCACAGCTGCGAGAGGAGGCCCGGCGCGCGCTCGAGCACGGCGGCGGGGGCAACCTCCCGGCGATCCCGGCGGTGGCCGGCGCCGGGGCGGAGGTCGATGTGGCCGAGGCGGTGGCAAAGATGGGCGACTGGGTGTTCATGTCCGACGTGTGCAAGCACTGCACGAACGCGGGCTGTCTCGATGCCTGCCCCACGGGTGCGCTGATCCGCACCGAGTACGAGACGGTGGTGCTGCAGCCGGATGTCTGCAACGGCTGCGGCTATTGCGTGCCGGCGTGCCCGTTCGGCGTGGTCGACCGCGACCCAGAGGACGGGCGGGCGGCCAAGTGCACGCTCTGCTACGACCGCCTGCACGATGGGCTCGAGCCCGCCTGCGCGAAGTCCTGTCCGACCGACTCGATCCAGTTCGGGCCGTACGAGGAGCTGGTGGAGTTCGCCTCGCGCCGGGTCGCCGAGCTGCACGAGCGCGGGCTCGAGGACGCCTATCTGTACGGCGCCGGTGACGAGCCCGACGAGCAGCTCGCCGGCGGGCTTGGGGCGTTCTTCCTGCTAACCGAGCCTCCGGAGCTGTACGGGCTGCCTGCGCACGCGGACTCGCCGGTCCAGGAGAATGTCGTCCCCGCGACCCTGGCGGCGCTCGCGGCCGGTCTGCTCGCGAGCGCGGGTGCGGTGGCCGCGTTCGTCAGCGCCGCTCGCCGCGGCGGTCGTACGCGGAGGAGCTGGTGAGCGGCGAAGCTCGAGAAGACATCCAGCCGGCGCTCGGAACGCGCGGCGATCCGGGCCCGTGGAACGCCGCCGAACCGGGCGTGCCGGTTGCGCTCACCAGCCCCGACGATGTCGAGTGGTCGTTCCTTTACAAGCCCCACGACACCCGCTACGCCCGTGCGACGCCCGCCGGCGACGAGCTCGCCACGGCCAACCAGCGGATGCGCGCGGCGGCTGCGCCGGAGCTCCGTGGTCCGTTCATCAAGCCGCCGGTGTGGACCTGGGAGGTGCCGCTCTACTTCTGGGTCGGCGGTGTCGCGTCCGGCTCGGCCTTCATGGCACTCGCCTGTGACGCCGCCGGCGACCACCGGTCCGCCGCGGTGGCCCGCAAGGTCGCGCTCGGCGCGGTCCTCCCGGCGCCGCTGTTGCTGATCGGAGATCTTGGCCGCCCCGAGCGGTTCCTGAACATGCTGCGGATCTTCAAGCCACGCTCGCCGATGAGCATGGGCGCGTGGTGCCTGGTCACGTTCAGCGCCACGGCCTCATTGGCGGTGGGCGCCGACCTGGCCGACAAGCCGCGCGCGGCGCGCGCGGTAGGCGCGGTGACCTCGCTGCTGGGCGGCTATCTCGGCTCCTACACCGGCGTGCTGCTCGCGTGCACCGCGGTGCCGGTGTGGGCCCGCAGCCGCACCGTGCTGGGCCCGATCTTCGTAGCCACCGCCACCGCCACCGGCGCGGCCGCGACCCGGCTCACCTTGGTCGCGCGCGGCCTGCCCGAAGGCCACCCGACCCGGATCGGGCTCGGCACGGTCGAGACGGCCGGGATGCTGGCCGAGCTTTCGCTCTCGCATCTGGGCGAGCGGCGGCTGGGAGATGCAGCTGAGTCGCTTCGAAGCGGGCGTCCCGGGCGGTTGTTCCGCGCGGCGAAGACCCTCGTCGTACTGGGGCTGTCGCTTCGGCTGGTCAGGCGCCGCGCCGGGCCGCGCGCGCACGACCTGGCCAGCATCGCCTACCTCATCGCGGGACTCGCTTTCCGCTACGCCTGGGTGGATGCGGGCAAGGCTTCGGCTCGCGACGATGCCGCGGTGGCCGCGATGAGCCGCGGCGAGACGACCGGCCCGCCGGCGGAGCGTCGCGCACCGTCGGTGTGGCGCGAGCCATTTCCGCTTCCCGACCTGGGCAGGCCGTACTCCGCAGCGATCCGGAGCCTGAGCCTCGCACTCGAGCGGCTGCTCCGGCGGCCGCACGGCGGAGATCCCAGCACCCATCAAGCCTGGAAGGGACAGCCATGAACACCGGGGAGCACATGCAGCACGTCGGCGTGGCCGACGGCTCGATGCCGTGCGACGGGGCCTGGTCCTCAGAGCACGTCCAGCGTTTCCGCGCTTGGATGGACGCCGGCTGTCCTCGCTGACCGTGGGCGGAGCAGCGACCGACACCCAGCCGCAGCAACCGTGAGCCTCGACGTTCGCAGCAAGCGGGTATACGAGCCGGTCGCGGATGACGACGGTTACCGAGTGCTGGTCGACCACGTGTGGCCACGCGGCGTCTCGCGCCAACGTGCAAGGCTGGACGAGTGGGCGCGCGAATTAGCTCCCAGCGACGAGCTGCGACGCTGGTTCAACCATATCCCGGCACGGTTCGCCGAGTTCCGCTCCCGCTACTGTGAGGAATTGAAGGCGCACGCGGAGAAGCTTGACGAGCTACGGGACCGTGCGCGCAAGGGCCGGGTCACCGTCGTCTACGCCGCGCGAGACGAGGAGCACAACAACGGGATCGTGGTCGCTGCGCTGCTGCGTGATGGGTGACTATCGTGCGACCGCACCGATCACCTCCTGCCACCAGGCCCGCGCGGCGTCGCTGGACTCCAGGCCCAGTCGGCGCCGCGCGTAGCCCTGGATCTGCTCGCTGCCGCCGACCGCCACCGTCGGCCCGGTAACCGCAAAGCGGCCGTCGGCGAGCACGACGAGCGACCCCGGAACGTCGTGCCGCGTGCGCAACCGCTCCACGACATCGATGCCGAGCACGGTGCGCGCACGGCCCGGATCGCCCTCGCTCGGATCCCAAGGCCGGTTGGTGAAGATCACCGCTGTGCCGCGCATCGTGGGTCGACGACGCACCGGTGCCTCCCGAGGACCATCCCGCCAGCGATCTAGGAGGTCGGGGAACTCCCCGGCGACCTCCTGGCGCAGCAGGATGCTCAGGCGGTCGCCGGCTTCGATCCGAGTCGATCCTCGTGGGGGGATCGCCTCGTGTCCGCGGACGATCAGGCTAAGGACGGCCTCACGCGGCAGGCCCAGCTCCCGAACCCGGTGGCCGACGATCGCGTCGTCGGGTCTGACGGCGTACTCGACCGCCTCGGCCCCCAGCCTGCGCATGAGGCCGACCTCGCCGAGCGGACGGGGGAGCGCCGGGCGGCGCGTGGTCAGGCCCAGACGCCGTGCGAGCGGCTCGAACGTCGGTCCCTGCAGCAGGGTGGAGACGACGACGGCGAAGAACACGAGGTCGAAGAACCGCTCGCTACCGGACACGCGCGAGATGACCGGGAAGGTTGCGAGCACCACGGGGACCGCCCCGCGAAGGCCCGCCCATCCGAGCAGCAGACGCTCGCGCAGGCTGAAGCGATTCAAGGCCGTGGAGACCGCCACGGCGAGCGGACGAGCGAGGACCGCGACCACGAGCGCCACGATCGTGCCCTGCACCGCCACCCCGCCGAGCTGGCTGGGGAAGACGAGCAGCCCGAGGACGAGGAACAGCGTGATCTCGGCCACGAACGACAGGCCGACATGGAACGTGGTGATCGTCTGGCGCGCGGGAAGCGTGCCCGACCCGAGTGTCAGCCCCGCCAGGTAGACGGCGAGGAAGCCCGAGCCGTCAATGGCCGCCGCCCCGCCGTACGCCACGCCCACGGTGGCCAGTGACAGGACCGGATATAGCCCCGCGCCGCTGAGCGGGAGACGGCGAGCTGCCTCGAGCGCCAGCCACCCGACGGCGATGCCGACGCCCAGCCCGATGCCGAGCTCGCGGGCGAACAGAACGAGCGCATCTCCGGCGCCGAAATGCCCGGGCCCGATCGCGGAGATGAAGCTCAGCACCAGGAGCACTGCGATCGGGTCGTTGAACCCGGCTTCGCCCTCGAGCGTGCGCGCGACGCGGCGGCGCAGCGTCGAGCTGCGCAGCAGCGCGAACGTGGCAGCGCTGTCGGTGGACGCGAGCACCGACCCCAGCAGGAGCCCGTTCAGGATCGGCGCCCCGAGCAGGGCGGCCGCCGCCAGGCCGGTGATCACGGCGGTGAGCAACGTGCCAACGAACGCCAGCGAGAGCGCGGGTGCCAGCACGCCGCGGATCTCGCGAAACCCCGACGTCAGGCCGCCCTCGAACAGGATCAGCGCAAGCGCAATGACGCCGACGCGTTGCGCGACGGCATAGTCGTCGAACGAGACCCAGCCGAGTCCCTCCGAGCCCACGGCCAGTCCCAGGCCGAGGAACAGCAGCAGACCAGGGACGCGCAGCCGCCCCGCTATCACTGACGCGAGCAGCGCCAGGGCGAGGAGCCCGCCACCGACCAGGATCGGTAGGGCGTCGATCATTCGTGATGTCCAGCAGTGGAAGCGTTCTCAGCTCGCGAGCGCCGACCGGATGCG
Source organism: uncultured Solirubrobacterales bacterium (assembly GCA_963823315.1). Taxonomy (GTDB): domain Bacteria; phylum Actinomycetota; class Thermoleophilia; order Solirubrobacterales; family Solirubrobacteraceae; genus Palsa-465. Next base: position 22,574 of record CAWGLB010000010.1, read on the forward strand.
CTGCGACGTCGCCGCGAGCTGCTCGTCCTCCGCGGGAGCGGCGCGACGGAAGTCGAGGTCGTAGAGCCCGTCGATCGGCACCAGGTGGACGTGCGCGTGAGGAACCTCGAGGCCGACCACTGCGATCCCAACCCGCGCAGCTCCGGTCACCTCCTGGATCGCCTTGGCGACCGGCCGCGCGAACGGCAGCAAGCCGGCCAGCAGCGGCTCGGGAAGGTCGAACACGTCTGCAACCTCGGCCTTCGGAATCACCAGGGTGTGTCCCTCGCGGATCGGGCGTACGTCGAGGAAAGCCAAGAAGTCATCGTCCTCGCGGAGGATGTGAGCGGGAATCTCGCGCTCGATGATTCGAGTGAAGATCGACGCCATCGCTCACCCACCGTAGACCATGTCAGGCTCACCCTTCGCGAAGCTGCTGAGCGAACACGCGGGCAGCATCACAGCTCCAGCCGAGTCCGGCGGGCGTGATCCTCGGCCAGCTCTCCTGCCACGCGCGCGAGGCGGAAGGCTCTGTACCGGGCCGCACTCAGCCTCGCTGCGGACAACGCAGAGGCGCTGTCCGACGACCGACCAGGGCGGGCTTCGCGCTCGAGCTCGAACTCGCGTGGCCCAACGATCATCGCCCCCCACCTGTAGAGGGCGTCATAGATCGGATGAAGCACGGAGTCCGGCGCCATCTGCTCGGGCTCGTCGGTGAACACAGTCACAGTCTTGTCGTAGAGTGCGCCGCTTCTCCAGAGCTGCTCAGTGCTGTCGAGGAACCGCATGAGCTCAGTTGCGGGCGCGCCGTCGCCAGCCGGCGTACCGAACCCGATCCCGTCCGCCCACTCGATGTCCCGGAGCTGCGGAGGCCGGTGTGCATTCTCCGTCGAAGCGCTCTCGCTGCCGGGCAGTTGCAGCAGCCGCACCTCCGTCGCGATGTGAGCCGCCTGCTCGGCGAAAGCTTGCGCGACGCCGTCAAGGTCTCCCGAGTTGCAGTAGATGACCGCGATGTTCCCGCTCATGATCGATCGATCAGGGCGCTAGGCCACGTCGGACAGCGATCAAGGTGGTGGTGGCGAGGCTTGATCCATCCCAGCAATGGCCTACCGCGAGCACGAGAACTCGAACCGATGAGCGCGGAGAAGACGTTTGACCTGATCGTCGTTGGCGCCGGACCGGCCGGATTGGCCGCTGGCGTCTGCGCGGCCTCGGAGGGACTCTCGACGGCAGTGCTCGACGCGCAAGCGATCGGGGGCCAGGCGAGGACTTCGCCGAGGATCGAGAACTGCCTGGACTTCCCCGCCGGGATATCCGGCGCCGAGCTGGCCGAGCGGGCGGCGATCCAGGCGCGGGAGCTCGGGCTCCGCTTCGTGGCTACATCTGGCCACCCGCAGCTCACGTACCCGCCGCCATCTACTAGTTGCGTTCCCCGGCGGTAACGTCGCGCCACACGAGGTCCGCCTCGCTGTCAACGCGCTGGGATTGAGCAGCAGTGCCCCGCAGCACTTGGCGCCCCTTCAAGGGCGGTTGTGGAAGCGAAGGTCGGACCCGGACTGTCAGCCCAAGGCAGACGTGTGCATCCACGGAAAGGCCAGAAGGGCCGGTTAGTCAGGTCCAGGTCGCGGATTGACGCAGTCCGACAACCAATGGCAGTAGTCGAGCGCCAACGCCACGTTGAGCCGGTTGCCGTCGAGATCGCTTGCGAGGAGTTCCCGCGCGCGCGCGACCCGGTATTTGACCGTGTTGCGGTGCACGAACAGTCGGGCCGCGGCCTCAGACGTGTTCTCGCCAACGCCGAGGAACACGCGCACCGTCTCACGGAGTCGCGCCGTCTCTTCCCCTTCTTCTCCAAGGCCTCCAAGGACGCTGCGCACCCATGCGCTCGTCTCCTCAGGACGCGTCACAAGGAAGCTGATGGCAGCGACGTCGCGGAAATGAAGGACTCCGTGGGGCGTGCCCTCGGCTAGCTCCCCCACCCCATGCGCAGCCTTTGCCTGCCGGTGGGTCTCTCGAAAGCCAGCGAGGCCCTGGCCCGGATCACCGCACGCAACTCGCAGGTTAGGATCGTCGGAGAGGATCGCGGCGCCGAGGGCGGAGAGGTCGTGATCCGGGCGCGGGAGTCTGATCCAAGCGAACACGCTGGTCTCGTCGTCCGGCATCATCAGCGTCGCCTGACGAGGCCCCCACCGCCGGAGGCGTTGGGCTATGGCCCCGAGATCCATCGTGGCCGCGCAATCGGCGGGCTTCCAAACGACGAGCCCGATGTGCCAGCCGTGTACGTCGTAAGACAGCATCCGACTCGCCGCGTCCGGATCGCTGATGTCGCCCGCCAGGATTCCGTCCAGGTGACGTGCCATGACTGCCCCCTCTTGCTTGCGCCCAGGCATCTCGGGAGATCTCGTGGGCCTCGACGGCGGCTTCACACACCGCGTCGTTGTAGTAGAGGGTGTAGTCGACCAGCGCTGCGAGCGTCTCGATCGTGCGCCGTTCATCCGGCGTCGACGCGGCGAGATCGCCCAACAGGCGCTGCATCAGGTGCTGGTGCGTGAGCCGGTACACCCGCACCATCAGGGACGCCGGCACGTTGTGCTCGCCGAGAAGTCGTGCCTGCAGCATCGAAGCAGTCGTCGCCTTCACCTGCCTCGGCGGCACCCCATGTGTCAGGCTCGTGACGAGATTGTCGATGTTGCTCGCGACAACCTGCTCGAGCAAACCAGGTAGAGCAGGGTCCGGCTCCCAGACCTCGGGCAACTCATTGCGGATCACGGCCGTGATCTGCCGACCGATGTCGTCGCTGCGCTCGGTAAATCTCGCGCCCACTCGGCGTAGATCCTCTAGGAGCGCCGGGTCCTGAGCCAGGCTCGACATCGAATGCGGAGCGTACAAGCCATCCTGTGCCGGCTGCATCACCGCAGACAGCTCGTTTGGCGGTCTGGACATTGACCCCTGGACAGGGATATGCGATCACTGTCTGATGGCGACTGGGTCGGTCAAGGATCATCAGCGCGGAAGTCCCCCACCTCCTAGCGCGGAGGCGGCACCGGGCTTGTCTGGGGCGTCGGGGCGTGGGCCTTGGTGGCGGAGTGCGGCACGCGCACCTGACCGGCGGGGCTGTACAAACGAGCCTCGCCACCCCCACGAGACTGCTGCCGAGCTGGCGCTCGTCGACCGCGCGAAGCGGGGTGGCCCACGCGAGCGTGAGGAGTTCGTCGAGGCGTTCCTGCCGATGATCGTGAGCGTCGCCCACGTCTACCGGCGCTCGAGCAGGCTCGACCAGCACGAGCTGACGCAGGAGGGGATCGTGGGGCTGCTCCGGGCGCTCGAGCGGTTCGATCCCGACCGTGGCGTGCCCTTCTGGGCGTACGCCGCGTGGTGGGTGCGCCAGGCGATGCAGCAGGTGGTGTCTGAGCTCGCTCGCCCAATGGTCCTGTCCGACCGGGCCTTGCGTCGGGTGGCTCGGATCAAGGAGGCGCAGCGCCGGTTCGAGCAGGCCCACCGCAGATCGCCCAGCAGCGCCGAGGTGGCGCGGATCGTCGGCCTGCCACGTTCGCAGGTGGAAAGCCTGCTGTGCACCGAGCGAAGCGCCCGAGGCCTGGACGAGCCGGTGGGTGGGGAGACGGCGGACGGCACCACGATGGGCGAGCTGCTGGCGGATCCTCGGGCGGCGGAGGCTTACGAGCAGATACCAGAGCGGCTGCTGGCGGCGGCGGTGCCCGGCCTGCTCGAGCATCTGACCGAGCGTGAGCGGACGGTCCTCTGCTCGCGCTACGGGATCGGCCGGCGGGAGCACATGCTGCGTGAGCTCGCCCCGATCCTCGGCGTGACCGCAGAGCGTGTGCGGCAGATCGAGCGGGAATCGCTGGTGAAGCTCCGCCGCGTCGTATAGCGAGTCTGGCGGCACTTGAACACATGCCCCGTGCGGCTCAGGCCGCCAGCTCGTCGATGAGGTCGGCTATCGAGTCGACGATCCGCGAGGGGCGATAGGGGAAGCGATCGACCAGGTTGCGCGATACCACCCCGGTGAGCACGAGGATCGTGTGGAGGCCCGCCTCCAGGCCGGCGACTACGTCTGTGTCCATGCGATCCCCGATCATGGTCGTGCTCTCGGAGTGGGCTCCGAGGGCATTCAGGGCGGAGCGCATCATCAGCGGGTTTGGCTTGCCGACGAAGTACGGCTTCACATCGGTGGCGCGGCTGATCAAGGCGGCGATCGAGCCGGTCGCGGGCAGCGGTCCCGCTGGGGACGGTCCGGTCGGATCAGGGTTGGTGGCGATGAACCGGGCGCCCGCGAGCACCAGCCGGATCGCGCGGGTGATGCGCTCGAAGCTGTAGGTCCGGGTTTCCCCGAGCACGACGTAGTCGGGATGGTCTTCGGTCAGCGTGTAGCCCGCCTCGTGCAGCGCGGTGGTCAGCCCGGCCTCGCCGATCACGAACGCCGAGCCGCTCGGACGCTGCTCCGCGAGGAACCTCGCGGTCGCGAGCGCGGAGGTCCAGATCGCCTGCTCGGGCACGTCCAGACCGCTCGTGCGCAGCCTCGCCGACAGGTCCCTGGGGGTGTAGATCGAGTTGTTGGTCAACACCAGGAACGGCAGCTCGAGCTCGCGAAGGCGGGCCACGAACCGGTCGGCGCCAGGGATGGCCTCCCGCTCGCGAGCGAGCACGCCGTCGAGGTCAAGCAGCCAGGAGCGGGTCGAGGGTTCGATTGCGGCGAACCTACGGTTGCTTCACCGCGGAGATCTCGAGCGAGATCGACACCTTGTCGCCGACGAGTGGGGTGGTGCGGCCGGCGGCGGTCTGGGTTGACATGCGGCCTCGCTTTCAGTCGATGTCGGGCTTTACCGGCGAGAAACACGCACCTGCGCGTCCTCGCCGTCGTGTGGGTTCACATAGGTCGCCCCCGATCGCAGGCAAGCGCCCGCGTCGACGCCTACCACGCCGCCAATCTGAGCCGCGGACGCGCCCGATGCGGAGCAGGGCCATCAACGTGAGCGGTCGGCTGTCAGCGTGAGAGCACGACCTCTGTGCGCCGCGACGTGGTCGGTTTTGTCGCTCTTGATCTCGTACTGCGGATCGTCCTTGGAGGCGTGATGAATGTAGCCCTTGAACCTGAAGTCGTCGGTGTGGACCTTCGTGATCGTGCCGGAGACTCGTCCCGCCTCGGAGTTCCAGCTCACGTGGTCGCCGGCCTTGAATCGATGTGTGGTCATGCGCCGTTCTCTGAATCGTGCTGGGGAGTTGCCTGCGCGCTCACCTGGGTTCGCCCCACTGCCCGTCGCCGTGGTCGCGCGCCCGCTGGTCCGCAACCGGCGGCTCACCGCTTGGGGCGAAGCCGGCCTGCCTCAGCATCCGGCATAGATCGACGATCATCTGCGTGTCGATGTCTTTGCCGTGTGGCGGACGGAGGACCTCGGTCTCGGGGCCGAGCGTAACCTTCACCTTGCCGTTGTGCTCGCGGGCGACGGTCCCGATGCCCTCGAGCAGCGAGAGCACGTCGCGCCACTCGAGATTGCCGCTGGCCGGATGGCTGAAGATCTTCTCGACCGTGGCGCGATGATGGGGGTCGACGTGCTCGTTCATTGGGTCCACTCGTCTGTCATTACACCAAGGTGACGCGGAGGGCGGCCGCCAGCCGTGGGTTGGCTATCGGGTGCTGCTCGCTTCGCAGCTGATCGGACTCCGGCACCTGGTAGGCGTACGTGGGCCGAGCCTGGACGTCATTGGCCACGAGTCCCTGGATCAGGCTCTCGAGCTGATGCCAGCCGCTAACGGGTGCCTGTAGGGCACTTGCTACCCCCTTCAAGCAACAAGTCGCCAATTCACTGCTTGGTCGAGACCCAAACCGGCCTACAACTCAGGTCGTGCCAGCGGTTGAGCCACAGCCGGTCCTGTCTCCGATCACTTCGGCGGCGATGTTCTTGACGTTAACGATCAATCCGGGAGCCGAGGCTGGGGTTCGGGCTCTGCTTTCGGATGTCAGCGGCCTCAAGCGCTCGGTCGGCTTTCGGATTCCGGAGGCGGTGCTGACGTGTGTGGTCGGGGTCGGCGCCGCGGTCTGGGAGCGGCTGTTTGGCTCTCCGTGCCCGGCGGGGCTGCATCCGTTTCGCGAGCTGAACGGCCCGCGGCACACGGCGCCCGCGACACCGGGCGACCTGCTGTTCCACCTCCGAGCGCACCGGCTGGACCTCTGCTTCGAGCTCGCGCAGCTGCTGGCCGATCGACTCGGCCCTTACGCACGGATGGTCGACGAGGTGCACGGGTTCAGGTCGTTTGACGAGCGCGACCTGCTCGGTTTTGTCGACGGCACCGAGAATCCAGAGGGCGTGGCGGCCCGGGCCGCGGTCCTGATCGGCGACGAGGACCCGGAGTTCGCGGGCGGAAGCTACGTGATCGTTCAGAATTATCTGCACGACCTCGAGGGATGGAATGCGCTCTCGGTCGAGCAACAAGAGCAGGCGTTCGGACGGACGAAGCTAAACGACGTCGAGTTCCCCGACGAGCTCAAGGCTCCTAACTCGCACCTGGCGCTCAACACGATCGTCGACGAGCACGGCCAGCAGCACCAGATCGTGCGCTTCAACATGCCCTTCGGCCGCGTCGGGGCAAAAGAGTTCGGCACCTACTACATCGCCTATGCCCGCACCCCGGACGTGATCGAGGAAATGCTTCGCAACATGTTCATCGGCAAGCCACCCGGCAACACGGACCGGATCCTCGATTTCTCCACGGCGGTGACAGGCAACCTGTTCTTCGTACCCACCGAAGACTTCCTCGATGACCCCCCCACTCCGGCCGGCGCAGCGACGCCCAGCGCCGCACATGTGCCCGAAAACGTGCGTATGGCCAGCGGCGATGTACCAACCTCCGGCGACGGTTCGCTTTCGATTGGAAGCCTGAAACGGGTTGTGCGATGAATCATCTGCTTCGCGAGCTGGCGCCGATCAGCGACTCGGGCTGGCAGCTGCTCGACGAGGAGGCCAGACAGCGGCTGACGTCGGCGCTGGCCGCCCGCAAGCTGATCGACTTCTCGGGCCCGCATGGCTGGGAGCACTCGGCGGCGAACCTCGGACGTGTCGCTCCGCTTGCGTCATCCCCCTCCGAGGCGGTGTCGGGCGTTCAGCGACGCGTCCTTCCGCTGGTGGAGTTGCGAGCGGACTTCGAGCTCTCGCTCGACGAGCTGCGCGACGCCGATCGTGGCGCCGACGACCCCGACCTCACGGCGCTCGACGACGCCGCACACGCGATCGCATCGGCTGAGAACATCGCGGTGTTCGAGGGCTGGCACGATGCTTCGCCGGCATCTGCGAGACCTCGCCGCACGAACCGATCTCGCCCGGGGACGCGCCCGGCGGCTATCCGCGGGCGGTGGCCGGCGCTGTCGAGCGTCTGCTGCACAGCGGGATCGCCGGGCCTTACGGGCTGGCACTCTCAAGCGAGCACTACCGCCTGGTGATCGAGACAACCGAACACGGCGGCTACCTACTCGTCAAGCACCTGCGCAAGATCCTCGAAGGTCCGATCGTGTGGACGCCAGGCATCACCGGAGCGGTCGTGCTCAGCCAGCGAGGCGGCGACTTCATCTACGACTCGGGCCAGGACATCGCGATCGGATACGACGGACACGATGCCCAAACAGTCCGGCTCTACCTCCAGGAGAGCTTCAGCTTCCACGTGGCCACGTCAGAGGCGGCGGTGGCCCTGGCGCCGTAGGCAGCTCTGGGCAACGCGCGGGTCGCGAAGTCCCTTGCACGGTAGGCGAAGAGGGCATTGTCTCTGACTCCGTACCCAGCGTCTCCCGGACATGAGCGCGTGGATTTGCATCGCGTGGTCGTGGTCGGCGGCGGCTTCGGCGGCCTGGCGGCGGTCGAGAAGCTACGCCACGCCCCGGTGGACGTCACGCTCGTCGACCGGCGGAACTTCCACCTGTTCCAGCCGTTGACCTACCAGGTCGCGACGGGGGCGCTGTCGCCGAGCGAGATCGCATATCCCCTGCGCGCGATCTTCAAGCGCGACCGCAACGTGCGCGTGCTGCTGGCCGAGGCGTGCGACTTCGACCTGGATGTGCGGGAGGTGCGCCTTCGCCCGGTCGGCGAGATCCCGGCTCCTCCTGCGGTTCGCTATGACACGCTCCTCGTCGCGGGCGGCTCGCAGTACTCCTACTTCGGGCACAACGACTGGCGCACGTTCGCGGCCGAGGTCAAGTCGCTGGAGAGCGCGCTGCACGTCCGGGGGCGGATCCTGAGCGCGTTCGAGGCGGCGGAGGCCGAGCTCGACCCCGGGCAGTGCTCGGCGTGGCTGACGTTCGCGGTCATCGGCGCCGGGCCGACCGGCGTCGAGATGGCCGGCCAGATCGCGGAACTCGCGCGCGACACCTTGCGGCGCGACTTCGACGCGATCGATCCGCGCGCGTCGTGTCGCATCCTCCTGATCGAGGCGCTCGACCGCGTGCTTACGAGCTTCCCGAGCTCGCTGTCGGCCAAGGCCGTGCGCTCGCTCGAGCGCCTGGGCGTGAGCACGCTGCTTCGCTCGACCGTGGTCGGGATCGATGAGCAATCGATCACGGTCGAGTCGGACGGCGGCGCGCGCGAGCGGATCCCCACGCGCACGGTCATCTGGGCCGCGGGTGTAACCGCGTCAAAGCTCGCAGGGAAGCTCGGCGAGCTCAGCGGCGCCGAGGTCGACCGCGCGGGCAGGGTCACCGTGGGGCCGGACCTGACGCTCCCCGGCCACCCCGAGGTGTTCGCGATCGGCGACATGGCCCGCATACGTGGGCCCGACGGCTCGGTGCAGAGCTTGCCGGGCGTGGCGCCGGTCGCGATGCAACAGGGACGCTACGTCGCCAGGGCGATCCAGGATCGCCTCCACTCCGGGACCGCGCGAGCCTTTCACTACGAGGACAAAGGCAACCTCGCCACGATCGGCCGCGCCGCCGCCGTCGCCGACATCAAGGGCCTCAAGCTCAGCGGCTTCCCCGCCTGGATCACCTGGCTGCTCGTCCACCTCTGGTACCTCGTCGGCTTTCGCAACCGCGTGCTCGTGTTCACCGATTGGGCGTTCAGCTTCTTCACCCGCGGCCGCGGCACCCGCCTGATCACCACGCTCGCGACCGCCGCCCCCCCGGACGAGGAATAGGACGGCCAGACTGGCGCCTACGATCGGCAGACGCATGCACTATTCGTCACCTCCTGTCGGCCGCCTAGCACGGGGTTCGCTGGCCGGCCTCGTCGGTACATCGATGATGGACGCCGTCTGGTTTCGCCGCTACAGACAATCCGGGGGGCGATCGAGTCTCGCGCGGTGGGAGTTCTCCCTCCCCGCCGGGTCTTGGGACAAAGCACCCGCGCCAGCGAGGATGGCCAACGTCATCGTGCGGAGATTGACGGGCAAAGAGATCCCGGTTCGTGACGTCGGCTTGGCCAACGATCTGATGCATTGGGGGTACGGCACCTCGATGGGCGCGCTCTATTTTTCCCTCTGGCGCTACGACGCAGCGACGCTCGAGCGGGATCTGAGCGCGCACCTGGTCTTCGGCATCAGCACAGCGAAAGCATTTGCGCTCACTCGCGACTTGAGCGCTGACTGGGGTCCGCGCGCCGTCGCCCTGGCGGTTGTAGGGGTCTTGCTCCGAGCACCGCGTGAGTCCCCTGAGCCTCAGCTGAGTCGGCCTGAGCGCCGGACACCGCGGCGCCGCGGTCGGCTCCGCCCCTGAGTGGAATGACGAGCCAACGAGATAGTTGACAGCGCAAAGTCTGCTAAGCTTGCTTGGACAAGCTTGCTTTGACAAGTAATCACTTTGGTGGGAGCTGCTGATGCGTTTGGATGGGATTCATCATGTGACCGCGATCACCGGCGACGCCCGGCGGAACGTGGACTTCTATACGCGGGTGCTCGGCCTGCGGCTGACGGCCAAGACCGTCAACCAGGACGACCCGTCGGTCTATCACCTGTTCTATGGCGATGAGCTGGCGCAGCCAGGCGCGGATTTGACGTTCTTTGAGTATCCGTATGCGAAGCCGGGGTGCGCCGGCGCGGGGATGGTGCACCGGATCGTGTGGCGGGTCGCCTCGTCGACGGCGCTGGGTTTCTGGGCCGCCCGGCTGGAGGACGAGGGGATCGCGACCGAGCGCGATGCCGAGGCACTGCGCTTTGAGGACTTCGAGGGCCTCGGGCACGAACTGGTGCGCGACTCAAGCGGCGATCAGGGGCTCGTGGCCGAGCATCCGGAGATCCCGCCGGAGCTGGCGCTGCAGGGGTTCGAGGGTGTGCGCGCCTATAGCCACCATCGCGACGGAACGGTGGCGTTGCTCGAGCGGCTGATGGGCGCCGAGGCTTCAGGTAGCGACCGCTTTGAGCTGCGCGGCGAGCGGCGTGGCGGCTGGATCGCGCTCGACCCTTCACCCGCGGAGCGTGGCCGGCAGAGCGCGGGCACTGTTCACCACGTCGCGTGGTACACGACCGACGTCGAGCAGGGCGCGTGGCTCGAGCGGCTTAACGAGGCTGGTGTGCCGAACAGCGGGATCATCGATCGTCACTACTTCCACTCGCTCTACTTCCGGGAGCCGGGTGGGGTGCTGTTCGAGCTGGCGACCGAGGAGCCGGGGTTCACCGTCGACGGCCCAGTTGAAGACCTTGGCAAGCGGATCATCCTGCCGCCGTGGCTTGAGCCCCAGCGGCCGCAGGTCGAGGCGCGGCTGACGCCGCTACCCGATCCCCGCGCGGACTGGCCGAGGGGCCGCCCCGTCGAGGTGGCGCGATGACCGGCGCTCAGGCGATCACTGAGACGACGCTCGGGTTCGAGCATGTGCTCGAGCGCGGGGGCGGCAGCACGACGCTGCTGCTCCTGCACTCCACCGGCGGCGACGAGCACCAGCTCGTCGCCCTCGGCCGCGAGCTGGTGCCGACCGCGACGCTGCTGAGTCCGCGCGCTCGCGATCCCTACGTTCCGCCGGATAAGCACGAGCAGCTCGTCTCGGTCCTGACCGCGAGCGGCGCCGAGGTGACCGACGCGATCACACCCGGCGGGCATGGATTGAGCCAGCGTGATCTGGAGCACGCGGCCCGCTGGCTGGCCGCCCGCGATCGGACACGGACCCAGTGAGCGCAACGAGCGAGCGGACGGAGGCCTGCCCTTACATCATCGGCGAGGACGGGCTCGCACGGCTCGAGCCCGTCCACGCGCAGGCGTGGACGGGCTTGTTGCGCGCGCATCGCCAGCTGACACGTGAGCTCGAAGCCAGTCTCAAGGAGCGCCACGAGCTGTCGCTCAGTGCGCTGGAGCTGCTCGGTCGCCTCGCCGCGGCGGAGCAACGGGAGTTGCGGATCGCGCCGCTGGCCGAGCAGGCTGAGCTGAGCCTCAGCCGCACCTCGCGGATCATCGATGCGCTCGAGCGACGCGGATTGGTGGCGCGCCGGCCCTGTCCAGAGGACAGCCGCGCCAGCTACGTGCGCCTGACCGGGGCGGGGCTGCGGCTGGCCCGTACCGCGCAGCGCGATCATCTAGCCGATGTCAAGCGACGGTTCTTCGATCGCCTGACACAGCGCCAGATCGGTTCGCTGGCGACGGTCTTCGCGCGGCTTGCGCCAGAGTCCCGGCAGTCGAGATGAGCTGGGGGCCAGACGGCCGGCGGGCGGCGGTAAGGGTCAGCTTTGAGACGCTCGCCGCCGGTCCGGATTCCGAGCCGGCGGCGGTGACACCCGTACTCCCAACGCTACTCGCAGTGCTTGCCGAGCGGGAGCTCTCGGCGACCTTCTTCGTCGACCGGGAGATCGCCGAAACGGAGCCGGCCGCGCTGACGATGATCGCGTCAGGCTGGAACGAGGTCGGCGCGCTGGTCGGCCCCGAGGAGGACCCCCCGGGCCGTGTTCTGACACGGGCGCAGACAGTCAGCGCGTGGTGAGGACGTTGCCGTTGCTATCGACGGCGACGCATTTGCTGGTGCCCGGACGACACCCCACCCCGCTGACCTGGCCGGGGCGATCCATCCTCTGGTCGACCCAGGCCTTTTGTCCGCCGGTGGGATCGGTCGACGCCAGCACGCCGTTGTACTCCGGCCATGCGAAGCAGAGCCCGCTCGAGGGACACTCGACGCCGCTGAGGGCCGAGTCGTGGCCCGCCCCAAAGACCTGGAACTTCCACGCTGAGAGCTTGTTGGCCGTGGGGTCGGTTGCCGTGATCACGCTGCCGCTGCCGTCGACGAGGACGCAGAGCTTTGTGCCCGGACAGGAGCTGCCGAGGATCCCCAGGGCGTCGGCGGGGCTCTCGAGGTTCACCTCGTGCCAGGCCGTCGCGCCGCCCGCGGGATCGGTGCTCGACAGCACGTCGCCGTTCCAATCGCCGATCACGCACTCGTCAGCCGACGCGCACGCGACCGTCGCCAGTGTGTCGGGGCCGCTGGGATCGACGTCGATGCTGGCGGCGGTCCATTCGCCCGCGCCGCCCACGGGATCGGTGGAGGTGAACGCCTGGCCGTCAGAATCGACCGCCACGCAAACCTTCGTCGTCGGGCAGTCCACGCTCAGCAGCTGCCCGGTGGAATCGATCTGGGCGCGCTGCCATGTCGAGGCGGCACCCCCGGGTTGGGTCGAGGCGAGCACCCCGCCGTGGCTGTCGACCGCTACACAGAGCGAGCTACTCGGGCACGAGATGGCGTTGAGCCTGCCGCCGTTCGGGTCGACCCGCTCGATCCGCCACGCTTTCGGATCCGGGGCGGGATTGGCCGAGCTGAGCACGTCGCCGGCGTCGTCTGTCGCCACGCACGGACCGGACTCGGGACACGAGACGGCCGTGAATGCGTTGTAGCCGTCGATGCGGGGCGATTTCTTCCACGGACCCGTCACCGGCGCCGAGGAGTGCAGCACATAGCCGTTGCCGGTCGAGGCCAGGCAGCGGTCGCTCGCCGTGCAGGCCACCTGGGTGGCCGAGGCGCCCCTGACCGTGGACTTCTGCCACGCGCTGACGCTGCCGGTCGGATCCGCCGTCCCGAACATCAGCGTCCCAGGCCTGCTCTCGTAGTACGCCACGCACAGCCCCTTGGAATGACACTGCACGCTGCCGGGAGTGGCGGGCAGGAGACCGGGGACGAGCGTCCTGCTCTGCCAGTTCCCCGTGGCCGGCGTGGTGGAGAAGAGCACGTCGCCTTGCCAGTCGAGCATCACGCAGAGACGGCTCGAGGTACAGGAGATTCCTTCAGGCGCATTCCCGACTTGCTTGACAAAAGGCCTCTGCTTGTGCCATGCATTCGCGGGGCCCGTCGGATCGCTGGTGGTGAAAAGGCGGGCGCCGATCGTGTCGATCGCCGCGCAGAAGTGCGAACTGGGACAGGAGACGGCATTGAGCGACGGGGCCAGCTTCGAGTTATCGACGTGCACTTTGTGCCAGGCCCGCGCGCCGCCGGTGGGATCGGTTGAGAACAGCGCATTGCCGCCGTTGTCGACGGCGATGCAGAACCGTTTGCCGGGACAGGAGATGGCCTGGATCGCGTTCTTGCCGCTGACATGGAGCCGGCGCCATGCGCCAACGCCGCCGGTGGGATCGGTCGAGACCCACAGGCCGCCCGCACCGTCGCCCGCGACGCATAGCTTGCTCGACGGGCATGCGATGCTCTGGAGGTCTCCGAACGACACGCGGACGATCCGCCACGCTGCCCTGCCCCCATCCGGATTCGAGCTGTGCAGCAGCTCGCCTGCGCCATCGACCGCCACACACAGATCCTTGGCGGGACACGAGATGCCGTTGAGCGAATAGCCGTCGCGAGTCGGCGCGTAGCGGTCGACGAGCGCAGGCTTTGACCATCGCGGCGCCGGGGCCCGTGACGCGCTTGCGGCGGTGGCAGCTGACGCCAGTGACGAAAGCAGCAGCGCGGCTAGGATCGCACCGAGCAGCGCCCAGTAGCTCCGCACGCGTGTAAGCAGCCTGCGCGGATGGGGAGCCGGGGCGGATGACAGCTGGTTCATCGTGACCTCTGAGTCGGCGGAAGCACTGCGCCTCCGCGAGCAGAGTACGAAGCCGGTGGCGAAGGGCCAACCCCCCCTGGGGTTAGAGATCGCTCACCCTGCCCATGCGCGCGACGCGCGCTCGGTGCCACGAACGCTCACGATGTCGCCGTCGCGGACAGGAGCTTTCCAGTCCTCGCTTCAATCCGCATGACGGCACCGACGCTGCCGCGGTGATGCGCGCTCGGCTGGCCACCCGCGGTCAGCCACACGATGCCGCCGGCGACGGTCATTCCGGCCGGGCGGCCGCCGACTCTGATCGTGCCGAGTACGTCACCAGTGGCGGGATCAATGCGCGTAACGGTGCCACTACCGGTATTCGCCACCCAAACGTCGCTCTCGCTCGTCACCATTCGCGCCGGATCGATCCCAACCCGGATCGGACTGCCGACCGACGTTCTCGAGGTGACGTCGATACGGGAGACGGTTTTTGTGGCGGTGTTCGCGACCCACATCATCCCCGCCGCAAACGCGATCGCCCCAGGACGGCCGCCGACTCTGATCGTGCCCAGTACCTGACCGCTGCCGGCGTCGATCTGCGTGACCGTGCCGCTGCCTGCATTCGCAACCCAGACGCTGCCATCACGTATTCCCAGCCGTACGGGATCGTGGCCGACGCGGATCGGGGTTCCCACGGGTGCTCCTGTCTTTGCGTCGATCCTCGAGACCGTGCTCCCCGCTCGGCTGGCGATCCAGATGTCACCCGCGGTGGCGGTGATCGCGTCGGGAGCGCTGCCAACCCTGATCGGGCTCCCAAGGACCTTTCCCGTTACCCCGTCGATCCGGGTGAGGGTCCCGTCCCGCCCATCTCCGACCCACACGGTGCTCCCCGAGGTCGTGATCGGCGCCTCCCCCACGGGATGGTTCGCGAACCTGATTGTGCTGATTACCTTTGCGGAGATCGCATCGATGCGGGTGACAGTTCCGGCGCCCGCGTTTGCAACCCACGCGCTGCCCTGGGCGACCACGATTCCGTCCGGGCCTTGGCCGACCGGGATCGCCCCGCCGCGATGGGACGGCGGGCCCGCGCCGAGCACGATCACCGCGACGATGACGGCCGCGACTATGGCCACAAGCGTCACACCCCAGGCCATCCGTCTCCGGAGCGAGCGAGCGCTCTCCGAGGGCTCGCGGGTGCTGGGCGCACGAGGCGCCGTCACCTCAGGCGTGGCAGGAGCCTCGAGGGTCGCGGCGCTCTGCTCGCGCAGCATCGGAGGTGCAGTTGCGAGAACGGTCGTGCCAGACGTTTGCGTCCAGGGAGCCGGTGAGGTGGTCGCCTCGGCCGGGGCGGCCGGCCCGGTTCCGACGCCCTCGCCGTGTCCGATCACGAGCGTCCGGCCCTCCGCCGCTGCCAGCGCTGCGCGGCCCAAATCGCCCGCGGAGGGGTAGCGATTCTCGGGCTGCTTGGCCATCGCACGAGCGACCACCGCCTCGAACTGAGGCGGCAGCTCAGGCGCCAGCCTCAGTACGGAGGGGACTGGGTGACGCGTGTGCGCCACCAGTTTGGCTGCCTCGAAGGCGCCGGGATAGGGGACTTCGCCGGTGAGCATGTGAAACAAGGTGCAGCCCAGCGAGTACACATCGGAGCGTGCGTCAAGGCGAGCGCCACACGCCTGCTCAGGTGAAACGTAATCGGTCGTTCCGATGAACATCCCGGCCCTGGTGTCCCCCTGATATTCGGAAGCGGTCACCTTCGCCAGTCCAAAGTCGGTCAGGTAGACATGCTCGAGATCGCGCCCACGCGCGATGAGCACGTTGGCCGGCTTCACATCCCTGTGCACTAGCCCCTGTTCATGCGCGGCGTCGAGCGCCGCCCCAACCGCGGCCACGATTCGAGCGGCGCGTCTGAAATCGATCCGCCCCTCGCGCCGCAGGACAGCGCGCAGATCGGTTCCCTCGACGAACCGCATCGCGATGTAGAGCAGACCGTCCTCCTCGCCGGCCGCATAGATCGGAATCACATTCGGGTGGTCGATCCGAGCCGCCACCTGCGACTCGCGTTCAAAGCGGATGCGAAACCGAGGCTCCTGGGCCAGTTCGGGGGCGATCACCTTGAGGGCATCCGTGCGCTGCAACGCGAGGTGCGTGGCTCGATAGACGATTCCCATACCGCCACGGCCGAGAACGTCGTCGATGCGGTAGCCCGCCAGTCGCTCTCCCGGATGCAACTCCCGCACGCGGTAAAAGTCGCGGTGGCGAATCAAGTCGCTCATCAGGTGAAAGATCGTAGACCGATCGAACCGTCTCAGCGGGCGGCGAAGTGCGAGCTCAGGACCCCATTGCGAGGGCGCTCAGAAGTCTCGGGGCGAGATTGCGCCGGTGCGCAAGGCCACCTCCACCAGCTTGAGCCGCTTCTGGTTCTGCGGCAGCGGGGGAAGGTCGAATTTTGAAAACAGGACCCGGAGATGGCTCTTCACGGCGGCGACGCTGTATGAGAGCTCATGCGCGATCTGCTGGTTGGATGCGGGGAGCTGGATGCTTCCGGGCTCGCAATATGGTCGCGCGAGGGCGAGCAGCACATGCCGCTGGATGTCCGACAGCGTTGGTGGCGCGAGCGATACCTCGACCACGGTCGTGTCGGCCTGCTCGGTCGGATCGCGGTAGGTGAGCACCGTGCTGCCGACCCGGATCGTGTCGCCGTCGTGCAGGCGCCGGCGCCCGGCTACTCGCTGGCCATTCAGATATGAGCCGTTGCGCGAAAGGCCCTCGTCGCTGAAGGTCCACGCCTCGCCGATGCGCTCAAGGCGCGCGTGCAGCCTCGACACGATCGGATCCCACGGGAGCGCTACGTCATTGCCCTCGCGCCGGCCGATCGTCAGTTCATGGCGGTCGCCGCTGAGGATCGCCGCCTCGTAGCTGCCGTCCGCGCGCCGGTAGCTCACATACGGGGCACCCTTGGGGGCGTCCGGCATCTCTACGCGGACGCCCGCTTGGGTCGCCAGGCCGCTGCGGGCGCGCCTTGCTGGCTACTTCGAGGTCCCGGCGGCGTCAAGCGCTTCCTGAAGGCGCGCCTCGGCTTCGTTGCTAAGCGAGGTCTGGATCACGTGGCCGCGCTCTTCCACGTGCTCGAGGATCTTGTCGGGCGTGACCTTGCGCACGAGCACGATCAACGCCGCGGCGCCCGGTTCGAGCTCGGCTCCCAGCCTTTTCATGAAGGCGTCGTCGACGCCATAGTCGACCGCTGCACCCGAGGCGGCGCCCGTGGCCGCCCCGACCGCCATACCCAGCAACGGCACCAAGAACAGCAGCCCGATCAGGCCTCCCCAGAGCGCGCCGGTTGCGGCGCCCGCGCCAACCGTGCTGACCGCTTGGTGCAGCTTGACCTTCCCGTCGTGGTCTCGCGTGACGATCACGGCATCCTCGAGCTCAATGATCCTCGCCCTCACTGCCTCATCGAGCCGTCCGCGCACGCGCTCGGCCGTCGCAAGGTCGGGATATCCAATTGCCACCAGGTCGCTCACCGCGCCCTCCTTTTCGCAGCCCGAGCGGGATTGGTCCCCCTGCCGAGCCAAGGTCATCGATCGAGGCTAGCTTCGCACCCTCTGCCGAGGCATGCAAGGCGCCGGGCGGAGCGCGTGCGCGGCCTCAATCGAGCCGACGGATCGAGTGCACGACTCTCGAAACGGGGATCGGTCTTGGTCATCGGTTCTCCTAGCTGGTTGTTCGGCTCCCTCAGGGCACCCACCGCTCGCCGGCCGGGGTGACCATGAGCTCGTGCGTGAGGGCGCGTGACTCCTGTGTGGCGAGGAACGACACCGCGGACGCGATCTGGCTCATGTCCCCGAGCGCGTCCCGCGGCGCATCGCGAGTGAAGTCAGCGGTCTTCGGCGATTCGATGGTCGCGTCGACTACGAGCAAGGCGGCGTGGATGCCGTTTTGCCGTAGCTCCTGCGCCGCCGCCTGCACCAAGGCACGGGTGGCGAAGGCCCCCGCTGCCCACAATCCCTTGCCGGGCATGGCCCTGCGCGACGAGCCGCCGGTGACCTGGATCAATGCACCCCCGCCGGCGTCCCGCAGCGCCGCCGCGCCGACCGAGAGAAAAACGAACGCCTGCTCGGCCACAGCGACCGTCCAGGCCCGGAAGGCATCGATGTCCGCCGCGGCGAGCTCGCCCCCGCCGAACGGGCCTCCCGTGGGCCGTGCGGCGGACACCGCGTTCACGACCGCGTCGAGCGAGCCGAGCTGGTCTTTGGCGCTGGCCACCGCCTCGCGCAACGAGCGGGCATCGGCGGCGTCGGCCGACAGCGCCAGGGCACCCCTCTCCCGCACGCGCTCGAGCGTCTCCTCGCTGCGTGCGACGCCGGCCGCGTTCCAGCCCAGCCCGAGGAAGTGCTCGATGATCGCACCGCCTAGGTTGCGTGCGCCGAGCACCACGACTGTCTTTGTCATCTCTCCCTCCTGCGTCTAGCTTTCCCGGGAATGATCTCGCCCTCCAGTTCACAGCAAATGTGGGCCGAACGGGCGCTCGCCGCATACGGCGCCCTTCAGAAGCACTTCTACTTCGACGACGGCCGCGGCTTGTACGGCATGCGCGGCGCATTTCGGAGCCGAGGCCGTTACGCGACCGCGTGGGAATTCGGGCGAACACTGGTCGGGACCCTGACGCTCGCGGGCATTCGATCGCAGATCGTGGGCGAACGACTTCATGCCTCGTACCTGTCTGCCGTGGAGGATCGGCTCAGGGGACTCGAGCACTACTGGGATACGTCTTCCAGCCCGGCGGGCTACCACGGCCGGCCGCTCCCACCGATCGACTCCGGGGGCTCTAAGTACTACGACGACAACGCCTGGCTTGGACTCGCGCTGCTGCAGCATCACCGGATGACCGGGAACCCGAGCTCGCTCCACGCCGCCGCGGCGGTGTACGCATTTGTCTACCCCGGTGGTTGGGACGCCACCTCCTCGCCGCCGTACCCGGGCGGAATGTTCTGGGTCGAGCAGGGCATCGGCGCCGGCGTGGCCAACCACGACCGCACGTGTACCTCCAACGCTCCCAACGCCGAGATTGCGTTCCAGCTCGCGGAGCTGCTGCCGGGCGACGCACCGGCATTGCTCGAGGCCGGCGCCGCCATCGAGGACTGGGTCGAGGCGAGCCTGGACGACCCCAGCTCGGGCCTCCTGTTCGACAAGGTCAACGGCGACGGCACGCTCGATAAGACGCTGCGGACGTATAACCAAGGGGCCGCGATCGCGGCCAACATCGCACGCCACCGGACCACGGGGGATAGTTCGCATCTGTCGCGGGCCGAAGCGCTCGCCAGAACGTGCCTCGGCCACTTCTCGCTCGAGTTTCTGGTCACGCACGCTTGCGTGTTCAATGCGATCTACTTTCGCGGGCTGCTGCAACTACACGCGGCGACCGCCGACGCGGGCTTGAGGGATGCGATCACCGGGGCGATGCATACGTACGCCGAGGAGGCATGGAACCGTCACCGGTCGCGCAAGAACCTGTTCAGCTTCCCCCGCTCCGCGCCGAGCGAACAGCTGCTCGATCAGGGCGGCATGGTTCAGATCCTTGCGACCCTGGCCTGGGACCCGGCCGACTTCTCGGCGCTCGGCTAGACAGGCGCTCTGCCAGTCTGTTGGTATGCCGCATCGACAGATGGCGACACGGACACTCGCCCGCCAAGGAGAGTTGATAGCCGAGGTAGACCCGCGGCGTCCATCCGGACGCCTTCTGCGTCAGGCCGGGATGGAAGCCTCGTACGTCGACCTCGCGGATCCGACCCATCTCGAGTTCGAGTACATGCGCTGGCTGCGGATCGTGCTGCGCGCCGCCCGCGCCCGGCGAGTGCTGCATGTCGGGGGCGGCGCGTGTGCCCTCGCGCGAGCTCTCGCCGCAGAGGACCCGGAGGGACGCCAGGAGGTCTGCGAGATCGATGCGAGCATTCTCGAGCTCGCGCGTTCACATCTCGGCCTGCGCCGAGCGCCCGGACTGCGGGTTCGCCAAGTCGAGGGACGGAGCCACATCGCCTCCCAGCCCGACCGCAGCTGGGACGCGATCGTGATCGACGCGTTCATCGGCGCGCGCGTCCCGGCCTCGCTGACGAGCGTCGAGGCGTTCACCAGCGCCGCCAGGGTCGCTCCGCTGACGTTGCTGAACGTCGTCGAGAACCGATCCTCACACGACGTACAGACCGCCGCCTCGGCGCTCGCCATGGTCTATCCGAAGGTATGGACCCTGGGCCAGCGACCCGGAAATACGATCGTTGCCGGATGCGACCTCGCGCACGAACCCGACCTCGCCCGGATCGCGGCCCAGGCGGCCGCCGACGCGTCGCCGGCCCGGCTCACGCCGCCAGCGCGGGTTGCCAGGATGATTGCGGGGACCCCGCCACCGCGTGACGACCCCGCCCACGCTGGCTCCAGGGGCCGACCCCACTCCCCACATGTCAGTGAGTGAGCCATGACCGTCGCACGCACAGCTCTGCTAGGCGACAAGCCAGTTCAACGGATCGGTTTTGGCGCGATGCAACTCGCGGGCCCCGGCGTATTCGGCCCACCTCGCGATCCCCAGGCGGCTCGAGCGGTGCTGCGCCGGGCGGTGGAGCTGGGAGTGGACCACATCGACACCTCGCAGTACTACGGACCCGATGTCGTCAACGACCTCATTCGGGAGGCGCTTCACCCTTATCCCGAGGGCCTCAGGCTGGTGACCAAGGTCGGCGCGAGGCGAGACGAGCAGGGCAACTGGCTGCCGGCGCTCTCGCCGGCCGAGCTTCGCGAAGGGGTCGAGGCCAATCTCCGCTCGCTTCGGGTTGAGCGCATGGACCTGGTCAACCTGCGCGTGGACGCGGGCGGCCCCAGCGAGCCGACCGCCGAGCAACTGGAGACGCTGGTGGAGCTGCGCGATGAAGGCAAGCTCGACCTGATCGGGGTCTCCAACGTGACCTTGGAGGGCGCGCGCTTCGCGTTCGAGCAGCTGGACCGCGTCGGAGAGGTCCAGAACGGCTATTCGATACTCGACCGCTCGGGCGAAGACATCGTCCGGCTGTGCGCCGAGCGAGACACCGCGTTCGTGCCGTTCTTCCCCCTCGGCTCGGCATTCTTCGACGGCCCGCGCAGGCTCGCCGACGAGCCGGCGATCGCCGAGGTGGCCGGCCGGCACGGCGCCACACCAGCCCAGGTCGCCTTGGCCTGGCTGCTGCACCGCTCCGAGCGGATCCTGCTGATCCCTGGCACGACTTCGGTCGCACACCTCGAGCAGAACCTGGAAGCACTGGGCCTCTCCCTCGACGACACCGATCTGGCGAGGCTCGAGAGCGTCAAACAGGTAGCGCTCAGACGGTAGGGCCGGCGGCCGAGCGTCGCCGCGATTAGCTGCTGCAGGCTATGGGTGGTACACCGCTGCGGCCCAGTACGGGAACCGAATCAGGTCCCCGCCATGGCTGCATTTGACGATCCCAGTTACCGAGTTGTAGTCGCAGGTATCGGTGTAGCGCTGCCCGGTCGCGGGGCTATAGGCATCGACGGTGTAGGAGCCGGGTGCGCCGGCCGACTGCACGGCTTGGGCGTAGCCCCCGAACACGTTGTCGGCAAACGGACAACTCGTATCCGCATTCACCTTGATGTTCTGATCGCACGCCATGAGGCTGCCTGAAGCAGCCACGGGAGTCGATGGAACCGGGGTTGGCTGAACGATCGTGCGCGTCTTGACGATGACCTTGGGCTTCGACTGCGGACGATGCGAGACGTGCGTCGCGGCCCGGGAAGCGTGCGTGATCGTCACCCGGTCGCTGCCATTGTTTCGCGTCAGGATGAATGCCACCGCGACGCCCGCGGCCGCCAGGATCGCCGCAACCGCAACCCAAGCCCATGGTGATCCTGCTCGTCTGTGCCCCTCCACCATCTGCCCTTTCCCCGAGGTGCCCACTCCCACGGCGTCCGTGCGGAGCCGATTATGGCCGCTTGAGCGTACCTTCGCCCCAGGGAACCACCCCAGGGTTAGCTTCGGCAACTGGCCACCGTGCGGTGGGGCCGATGACTTGGCCCGACCCCGACGGTCATATTGTCGACGGGAAGCTCAGCCATCCAGCCAAAGCGATGACCACATCACACTCAGGCTATGAAGGCGATCGGCGAGTCGATGACTACATCTCCGGGCTGCCGGAATGGCAGCAGCAGCTCTGCCGGCGGCTGCGCGAGCTGATCCACGCGGCCGACCCGGAGGTCGCGGAGACGATCAAGCGGACGGATCAGCCGTACTTCGTGCTGCAGGGCAATGTGTGCGCCCTGCTGGCGGCCAAGGACCATGTCAACCTGTTCCTGTACGACGGCGCGATCGTGCCGGATCCTGAGGGGATCATCACCGCTGGGCACGGCAATAAGACCGCGAGGACTGTCGCTTTCGGACGCGAAGACAGCATCAACGAAGGGGCGCTGAGAAAAATCCTCAGGCAGATCATCGCCAACAACCGCGCCGGGGGCTGGCGCACGCTGAAGCGGGCCTAGGGCTCGGTCACGCGATGCCCAAGCCCGAGGTCATGGTTGTTGATGCCGACGGTCGCGAGCTGCGCGTGTCCAATCCAGAGCGGGTGATCTTCCCTGAGACCGAGCGCTCCGCGCCGGTCACGAAACTGGACATGGTCAACTACTACCTGGCCGTGGACGACGGCATCATGCGCGCGTTGCGATCGAGGCCGACGACGCTCGAGCGATGGCCGAAGGGCGTTCACCCCGGAATCGTGCTCTCGACGCGTGAGAAAGGGGGCGGCGATGCGTTCTTTCAGAAGCGCATTCCGCGGGGCGCTCCCGAATACGTGCAGACCGCCAGGATCCAGTTTCCCTCCGGACGGCATGCGGACGAGATCTGCCCCACCGAAGTTGCGGTGGTCGGCTGGGCGGCGCAGATGGGAACGATCACGTTTCATCCGTGGCCAGTCAGGCGCGACGACGTCGACCATCCGGACGAGTTGCGCATCGACCTCGACCCCCAGCCCGGCACGGACTTCGATGACGCCGTGAGGGTTGCAGGCGAGGCGCGGGCGCTGCTGGGAGACCTCGGCTACACGGGGTTCCCCAAGACCTCCGGCGGTCGCGGCATTCACATCTACGTGCGCATCGCGCCTAAGTGGTCGTTCACGGACGTGCGGCACGCGGCAATCGCGTTCGGACGCGAACTCGAGCGCCGACTGCCCGGCGAGGTCACCACCAAGTGGTGGAAGGAAGAGCGCGGGGAGCGGATCTTCATCGACTACAACCAGAACGCCCGCGACCGCACGATCGCGTCGGCGTACAGCGTGCGGCCGAAGCCCGGCGCGCCCGTCTCGGCCCCGCTCCGCTGGGACGAGCTGACGGAGGTGGCCCCCGAGCAGTTCACCGTGGCGACGATGCCTGTCCGGTTCGCCGAGGTGGGCGACCTCCACGCCGGTATCGACGATGTCTCGCACTCACTCGAGCCGCTGCTCGAGATGTATGCGCAAGACGCTGCTGGGGGCAGCGGCGACATGCCGTATCCGCCCGACTACCCGAAGATGCCCGGGGAGCCGAAGCGGGTCCAGCCCTCGCGGGATCGCGATCGACCGCGGTAGCGACCGTCGGGCGGCTCTCAGCGGCCGCTGGGGGTCAAATCAGACTGGGGGAGCTTGGCCTTCGCGCCGCGTGACGCGGGAGCCGACGGCGGCGGCACGACCGGCCCGATGTCTCCGTCGGGGGCCTCGTCGAGGTCGACCATCACCGGTGCATGGTCGCTCGGGCCGCTGCCTTTGCGGGCCTGCCGGTCCACCCACGCCGCACGTACGCGATCCGCTACCGGGCCGCTGGCGAGCACGAGATCGATGCGCATGCCCAGATCCTGGTGGAACATGCCGGCTCGATAATCCCAGTACGTGAAGACCCGGTCCTCGGGCCAGCGCTCCCGCACGAGATCGCGTAAGCCCAGCTCCTGCAGTTGAGCCAGCGCAGCGCGCTCGGGCGCGGTCACGTGCGTGTGCCCGACGTAGGCCTCAGGATTGAAGACGTCCTCGTCGGTCGGCGCGATGTTCATGTCGCCGCACACCACCAATGAGTCAGGTCCCTCGGCGGCTACGTCCCGGAGCGCCTTCAGCCAGGCCAGCTTGTAGTGGTAATGCTCGGAGCCCGGCACACGCCCGTTCGGAACGTAAACCGACATCGCGCGGATCCCGCCGCAGGTGGCTGCCACGGCGCGCGCTTCAGGGTTGGGGAAGCCAGGCGCGCCAGCGAGGCCGGTGACGACATCATCCAAGCCGACGCGAGACAGGATCGCGACGCCGTTCCAGGTCGGCTCGCCGTGCAGGGCGACCTCGTACCCGCGCTCGGCCAGGACGTCGCCCAGGAGTTCGCGGAAGGCGTCGTCGGCGAGCTTCGTCTCCTGGAGGCAGACCACATCGGGGTGCCTCTCGTCCAGCCATGGCAGCAAGCGGGGCAGTCGCTGCTTGATCGAGTTGACGTTCCAGGTCGCGATGCGCACTGATCGCCACGGTAGCGGCGTGCGCCGTCGGGCGGGGCGCGGCGCCCGAGTGTCAGCCGAAGGCGCGGCGCATGAAGCGGAGCGCCCGTACTCGCGCGCAGGGGCCTCGGAACCGCGCGAGCTCTCGGCCGTCGCTCAGGCATATCGCCCAGCCGCCCACGATTGGCTTCAGAAAGACGGAGTAGATCCCTGACATCGCTAGGTCCAATCGTGGGCGCGCTTGGGCATAGGGGTCTGAGAGGTTCAATAGAGAAATGTGTGAATCGGACTCCACAGGCGCGCGGTCGCTGGCCGTTATGAATGCGCCGCGCTCGGGAGCCAACTGAACCGCCGCGCTGCGATCGCGGCCGCACCGAGCCCCCAGATCGCCAGCACGAGCAGGTCCTTGGGCGCGAGGGCGGCGCTCAGCCCCGAGTGGACCGACGCCAGATGCAACGCGGAGGCGAGGTGGGCCACCGGGAAGATCGAGGCGATCGAGCGCAACGTGGGGCTCAGGTTGGCGTTCGGGATCCAGATGCCGGAGATGAAGTAGAGCGGCATCAGGGACGCCTGCACGATCGGCTGGGCCGCGTCGAGCGATCCGATCAGGCCCGCCACGGCGTACCCGATGCAGGCGAACGCCAGCGTCCCGACGACGACTGTGCAGGCGGTTGCCAGCAGGGCCGCCGGCGACAGCGAGACGCCATAGGCGAACCGCCCGATGATCAGGAGCAGGGTGGTCATCGCGGCGGTCGTGACAAGCGTGGCCAGTGCCTGAGCCGTGATCAGGATCACGGGCGAGACCGGCGTCGCGCGGCGGCGCTTGAGCACGCCCGTCTCGCGCGCCGTCGCCACGGACACGACCAGAGACGCATAAGCCGCGGTGATGATCGACATCGCCAGGATGCCGGGCACGTAGAAGCGCGAGAGCGCGACGCGCACCCCGTCGATCTCCGTATGGCCGTGCCCGAAAACGCTCGCCAGGATGACCAGCAGGACGATCGGAAAGATCACGGTGAAGAAGCGCGCGCGGGGATTGCGGAAGCTGGCGAGCAGGTCGAATCGAACCTGGTGCCCGAGCAGGGCCAGCGGGCCTCGAGCGGCCGCGGTCGTCCGCCCGGCGCCGCGGCCGGCTCCGGAGCGTAGAACCGTGCCGGTCGGGGTCGCCAGCGCGGCCTCCGGCGCCTCGAGGGAGGCACCCGTCACGCGGGCCCGCCAGTTGCGGTAAAGGCGTAGCAGGATGGGGATCAGGATCACGGTTGGCTCCTTTGGATTCGATCAGGCGATTTCAGTTCTGGGTGAGAGACAGGTAGGTGTCTTCGAGGGTCGGCCGGGCGACGGCGAGATCGGCGAGGTCGCAACCGCGCTCTAGCGCCCAGCCCGACAGCTCATGGAGATCGGCCGCCACGTGGCGACTCGAGATCGCGAGACGGCCGCCCGCCTGCGCTTCGGCACGATCGCCGAGGTCTCCCGAAAGCTCCTCGCGGCTGCTTCCCGGCGGCAGCGTGAAGGTGATCAGGGCGGCCGAATGGTCCCGGCCGCCCAGGGTCCGCGGGGTGCCCTGGGCAACGATCTGCCCGGAGGCGATGATCGCGATGCGGTCGGCCAACCGTTCGGCCTCGTCCATGTAGTGGGTGGTGAGGAAGACCGTCTTGCCGATCTGACGCAGCCCGTCGATCACCTCCCAGGCGGCGCGGCGCGCCGAGGGATCGAAGCCCGTGGTCGGCTCGTCGAGGAAGATCAACTCGGGATCCCCCGCGAGCGCCAACGCGACATCGAGCCGACGGCGCTGACCGCCGGAAAGCGCCGTCGCACGGTGCGAGGCCTGCTCCAACAGCCCGACGAGCGCGAGCGTCTCGTCGACCGGTCGGGGCCTGCGGTAGTAGCCCGAGTAGAGCTCCAGGCACTCGCGCACGGTGAGGCCGGGCTCGGGCTGGGACTCCTGCAGCACGACCCCGATCCTCTCCCGCCACGCCGCATGCGTGTTTGCCGGATCGGCGCCCAGCACCTGGACGCTGCCCGCGGTCGCGGTGCGAAAGCCCTCGAGGATCTCCACGGTGGTCGTCTTGCCCGCGCCGTTGGGACCGAGGAAGGCGAAGATCTCGCCGCGCCGGACATCCAGGTCGATGCCGCGCACGGCTTCCTGGTGTCCGTAGCGCTTGTGCAGGCCGCGAACCGTGATTACGGACTCGCTTGATGTTGTTTTTGTCGTGGCGCGGCGCTCGGCCGCGGCGACTTCGAGAGAGTTTGTGAGCATGCTCGGCACGGTATGCCGCGCCGCACGCCCCGTCATCGGCGCGCAGAACGAACTTGCCGCTCCGCCCGAGGGTGGAGACGGTTCCACCCCGCGGCCGATGACCGCGCCGCCTCGCAGTCCTATTGTTTGAAGCAGAAGATGTTCTTTCTGAAGGCGATCGGACGCTGGTTTACGCAGACCCACTTGGATCACCGGGGTCCAAGGCGCGCCCCGCTCGAGGTGCTGTTCCTGCGCACGCTGGGGCTGGTGTACCTGGCGCTGTTCATCGTGGCCACGGTGACGACCCGCCCCTATCCGGGCCTCCACGGGCGCGGGTTGGTGGTCCTCCTCGCGGGCATCGCGCTGGTTGGCGGGGCGGTGGCGGTGGTGGCGCTGCCCCGGGGTGAGGACCCGGTCTGGCGCCGCATCGCGATGCTGTTGACGATCACCGCGGCCTCCGCGGTGCTCGCGTACCTCCAACCGAAGGGGATCTGGCAGGCGGGCCCCTACTTCGTCGGGATCATCGCGGCCATGCGGCTCGAGCGGGGTCTCGGGATGCTGGTGCTGGCTGTGGCGCTGGCCGCGACCGGGTCGGTGGCGGCGGCGGCAGGTCACGGGGGCGCCGCGGTCTCGGTCCTACTCGGCGCGGTGCCGTGGTTTTTCGTCATGCGCCTGATCAGCAGACTGCGCGACCAGAACGTAGCGCTCGAGGCTTCGCAAGCCGCGGAGGCGCGCGCGGCCGCGGCCGCCGAGCGCGGGCGGCTCGCGCGGGAGATGCACGACGTGCTGGCACACTCGCTGTCGGCGTTGGCCTTGCAACTGGAAAGCTCGCGGCTGTTGGCGCGCGACCGCGGTGCCGATCCCGATGTCGTGCGCGCGCTCGATCAGGCGCACCACCTCGCGGCCGGCGGCCTCGACGAGGCGCGACGCGCAATCGCGGCCGCGCGGGGCGAGGAGCTGCCCGGTCCCGAGCGGCTCGAGGGCCTGACGACCGCCTTCGGCGAGCAGAGCGGCATTCCCGTGGAGCTGGCGCTCGCAGGGCAGCCGCGCGAGCTGCCCGCGGACGTGCGCCTCGCGATCTACCGCACCGCGCAGGAGGCGCTCACCAACATCAGACGCCACGCGACCCCGGAACGCGTGGAGGTACGGCTCTCCTACGGCGAGCATGAGACCGTGCTGGTGGTGGAGGACTGGGGCGCCGCCGGGGCGCCGCCCATCCCGGCGGGCGGTGGCTACGGGCTCGCGGGCATGCGCGAGCGCGCCGAGCTGCTCGGGGGCCGACTGCAGGCCGAGCCAACCCAGTCCGGCTTCCGCGTGGAGCTCTCGCTGCCCGTCACGCCGGCGATGCTCGCCGGCGCCCGATGAGCGACCCTGTCTCGGTCCTCCTGGCCGACGACCAGCGGCTCGTGCGGGAGAGCCTCGCGACGATGCTCGGCCTGCTCGAAGGAATCGAGCTGATCGGAACCGCATCCGACGGCGAGGAGGCGTGCGCGCTGGCGACCGAGCACCGTCCCCAGGTCGTGCTGATGGACCTGCGCATGCCACGCGTCGACGGCATCGAGGCGACGCGGCGCCTGCGCCACGAGCTGCCCGACGTCCGCGTGATCGCGCTGACCACCTTCGCCGATGATGAGAGCGTTCTGGCGGCGCTGCGGTCCGGGGCGCGTGGCTACCTCACCAAGGACGCGAGCGCGGAGGACATCCGGGCGGCGATCTTCAGCGTGGCTGCGGGCGAGGCTGCGCTCGACCCGGCGGTGCAGCATCACGTGGTCGCGGCGGTCGCGGGCGACGGCTCTCGCCAGGAGGAACCCGAGGCGATTCCCGAGCTGCCGGACGGCCTCACGCCGCGTGAGGTGGAGGTCCTACAGCTGATCGCCGAGGGATTGACCAACGCCGAGATCGCCGAGCGACTGGTGGTCAGCCCGACGACCGTCAAGTCCCACATCAACCACCTGTTCGGCAAGGCCGGCCTGCGCGACCGCGCTCAGGCCGTGCGCTACGCCTATAGCCACCACCTGGCGGCTCCGCCGGAGTGAGGCTTATAGACGTACAGGCTCGCTGGTCGCAAGCCGGCGTCCTGTGTGGTCGAGGGCGCTCACCTGCACGTAGCCCGAGCCGATCCGCAGCGGGATAACGGTCTCAAAACCTCGTCGGCTGGCGATTCCCAGTGCCTCGAGGGCGCCGCGCCGGGGACCCGCGTGCACCATCCAGTGAGTCACGGTCGTGGCGCCGTTCCAGCTGACGTGGACGGTGCTGGCATGCGGAGCAGTCCGTCTGGCCACGACCGCGGGCAGGTCGGCAGGTTGCCCCGCCCACTCATAGCGGTACGCGCGATACGAAGTGTTCTTCGAGCCCAGCGTCCAATCGGCGAGCAGCTTCCCCGCGCCCGAGAACTCGCTCGTCACCGGACTGCTGCCCCAGCCGATCAACACGTTTCCATCGGGGAGCGTCTGGAAGCTGCCCATCGCGTTCGCGAGCAGCGGGTGCGGGTGGCGATAGGAGCGCGCGAGGCTCACCGTCCGTCGAGCTTCGTCCACTTTCAGCACGATCCCGCGCGACTGCGACTCCGTGTCGCTCATGCCGCTGCCGTCGTCGAAGGCCGCGTCGCCGTCGTCGAACAAAGTGATCGCCGAGGGGTGAGGCCAGCGCGCGTCGTGCTGCCAGGAGAACTGAGCGCCGCTCTGAAGGCGGAAGTCCGAGCGCTTGCCGCCCAGCCGCCAGATGACGCGCCCAGTCGTGCGCTCAAGCTTGTAGAGCGCCCACGTGCACCGCGCGGATACCAGCAGGTTGTCATCCGGCGTGACTGCGACCGAGTTGGCATGGAAGTAGTCGATCGGCGCCGCCGGCCGCTGGTAGGTCTCATCGAGCCCGATGTGTTCGAGGCTTCGCCACTCGAGCAGCACCCGCCCGCTGGCGATGTCCACCTCTTGGACGATCGAGTCCTGGATCGTGCCGCTGGTTGGACCGCCGATCGAGGACAAATCGCCGGGCACGGTCTCCGGGTAGCAGACGCAGAGGGCAGTTCCCCGGCGCGTGATCAGGAACTCGTGCACATCGATGTAATGCCCATTGCCGGCCCGCACACGCGCCAGCTCGCGATACGAGCTGTCGACGATGACGCCCTCTCCCCGTCCAAAGCCCTCTGGGGTCATGGCGCCCTCCCACCACGTCAGAACCGGTCGGCCGTGGTAACGGGCGCGCCGGAAGTTACTCAGCCACAGCGCCCGGGAGATCGGCTGGAACCACGCCGGCTCGCCGTGGTCGTCGAGCATCAGAGGCCCGGCCTGGGCCTCGCCGCTGGCGCCGGGCCCCAGGAACACATAGCCGCCCGGCAGCTGCGCGCCACTCACGGCGACCGAGGGCGGGCGCAGGTCGGGCCGCGAGACGAACCTGCGCACAGGACCGTTCTGTGCGGTCGGAGAGGAGTCAAGCCTGGCGAGCGGCCGCTTCTTCTTACCCGCGAGCGCCGCGATCACCCCGGCACCGCCGCCGAGCACCGCCACGCCGGCGGCGCCCGTGATCAGGCTGCGGCGCGTAAGCAGGGGCGATTTCGTGTGCGCGCGCGTAGTACTCAAGTGTGAACGGCATATCAAACCGCCCCCACGGAAAGCTCGCAGCGTGTCGATTAGTTCTGCCTTGAGCGGAGGTCTTAGCGTGTGTAAGACCAACTACCAGGAGGAGTCGTGAGTACCAGCGCATCCCACGTAGACAAGATCAGCACGGTCGTCGTCCCGGTTGCTGATCAGGATCAGGCGATCCAGTTCTACACCGAGAAGCTCGGCTTCGAGAAGCGGGTCGACACGCCCTTCGGCGATCAGTACCGCTGGGTCGAGGTCGCGCCTGCCGACGCCGTGACGACCATCGCGCTCGCCCCGCCGCCCCCCGGCGGGTCGGCTGGCAAGCGTGAGACAGGGATCAGCCTGCACACCGAGAACATCGAGGGCTATCACGCCGAGCTCAAAGAGCAGGGCGTCGACGTGGACCCCGAGATCAGCCGCATGGGCGATCCGGTGCCGCCCATGTTCTGGCTCCGCGATCCGGAGGGAAACTCCCTGCTGGTCGTTCAGTAGGTGACCGTGCAGCTCCGGGCTTCGGACTCGCTCCGCGCGCGTCGCGGATCGCGTCCGGGCCCGGAGATCTCGCTTGGCGAGCCGAGGCCAGGCTCGGCCGGGCCGGACGGAGCCAGACGAGATGATCCGGTGAGCCGCGCCGAGCGCATCATCGCCCGCGTGCGGGCGATCCCTGAAGGGTTCGTGCAGACGTACGGTGACATCGACCCACGCGCTCCACGCCTCGTCGGGCGGGTGCTCTCGGGTTTACCCGAGTCAAGCGCGCAGCAGGAGAGCATCCCCTGGCACCGCGTCGTTCGTGCCGATGGGCGGGCGCCGGTGGGCGCGCGCCAGCTTGCGCTGCTGCGCCAGGAGGGCGTCCCGGTGCGGCGCGATCGGGTCGATCTCGCCCGCGCCCGCCTGCCGCGCGAGCACATTTGACCCTCGCCGCGGGAAGGATCCCGCCCCTCCCGAGGTCTGTGTTCACGATCGCCAATTCAGGCGAGCACACACCACAGCAAAGGGAGCAACAGATGCACCGACAGCACAGATTCCGCGTCGGCGGTCTGCTCGCCATGGCGGGCGCCTCGCTGCTGATCGCCGCCTGTGGCGGGAGCTCCAGCTCGCACCACAAGTCCGCGGCCGGCAGCTCGAAGTCCACGACCGTCTCCAACGCGGCGGACACCAGGGGCACCGTGAGGACCGCTCACGGCGCCCTCGGCACCTACCTCGTGGGTTCCTCCGGGCATGCCCTGTATCTCTGGCTGGGCGACACGAAGGGCAAGTCGAATTGCGCCGGCGCCTGCGCGAAGGCGTGGCCCCCGCTGACCACGACCGGCAAGCCGAGCGCCTCGGGCGGCGCGATGGCCGCCGACCTCGGCACGAT
Organism: uncultured Solirubrobacterales bacterium; assembly: GCA_963823315.1. GTDB lineage: Bacteria > Actinomycetota > Thermoleophilia > Solirubrobacterales > Solirubrobacteraceae > Palsa-465. The sequence continues at coordinate 54,124 of CAWGLB010000010.1, forward strand.
CACCCGCGCCGGCGGCGTCAAACAGGTCACGTACATGGGCCATCCCCTGTACTACTTCGCCGGAGACAGTACTGCGCCTCAGACCAACGGTCAGGGCAGCGACGCCTTCGGCGCCAAGTGGTGGCTAGTCGCACCCTCGGGCCAGGCAATCTCGAAGACCTCCTCCTCCTCGAGCAGCTCCTCGGGCGGCGGCTACGGTTAGCTGAACGCCCGCTCGAGCGCCCGCTCGACGTCGGCCGTGAGATCGACGGTGTCCTCGATGCCCGCGCTCAGACGGACCCACCCTGCGTCGATCTCGTCCATCCCCCACCGCGCCCGGCGCTCCGCGGTGGTGTGGAGGCCGCCGAAGCTCGTCGCCTGGACGATCAGCTCGGAGCTCTCGAGGAAGCGCTCCGCCCGCCGGCGGCCCTCCAGCACGAAGCTGAGCACGGAACCGAAGATGCGCATCTGCTCTTTGGCTACCGCGTGGGAGGGGTCGCGCTCTAGGCCCGGATAGCGGAGGAGGGAAATCTCCGCTCGCCCAGCGAGCAGTTCGGCCAGCGCGCTCGCGTTCGCGCACTGGCGCGCGAGCCGCACCGCGAGCGTGGCCAGCGAGCGATGCGCGAGCCAGGCTTCGAACGGCCCCGGAATCGCGCCGGCCAGGGTCCGCCACTCATGCAGGCGCCGCAGTCGATCCGGGTCGCCCGTGGCCACGTAGCCCAGCAGCAGGTCGGAGTGCCCGCTCAGGTGCTTCGAGGCGCTCACGACCACGAGATCCGCCCCCAGCGCCAGCGGCGTGGTGCCGAGCGGGGTGGCCAGCGTGTTGTCGACGACCAGCAGGGCTCCGGCGGCATGCACCGCCTGGGCGAGCGCGCTGATCTCGACCACGTCGAGCCGCGGGTTCGACGGTGTCTCCACCCATACGAGGCTGGCGTCCTCCAGCGCCCCGACGATCGCCTCGAAGCTCGTCGGCACGAGCCTGGCGGGAACCCCCCGCTGCGCGAGGTGCTCGCGCGCCAGGGCGCGCACCGCCGGGTACCCGTCACCGGGGACGACGACCGCCCGACCCGGCTCGCTCAGCTCGAGCAGCACCGCCGCGGCCGCAGCCATGCCTGACGCGAACACGAGCGCGCCGCCTCCCTCGAGCTCGCCGATCGCCGCCTCGAGCCCGCGCCAGGTGGGATTGTCTTCGCGGCCATAGACATCGGTGTGGGCCGCTGGGTCGCCCCGCAGGTGGTAGGGGGCAGCGAATGTCGGCCCGGCCAGGAAGGGCTGCTCGTCGCGCGCGCGAGCCTGTCCCGCGCGCACCACTCGGGTGCTTGGACCGTACGGCGAGGCCTCTACCCCCAGACCTCTTGTGCGACCTCGACGATCAGGCGCAGCTTGTCGGCTTGCTGCTCGCGCGTGAGCAGGTTCCCCTCTACCGTCGAGGAGAAGCCACACTGGGGCGAGAGACACAGTTGGTCGAGATCGGCGTAGCGCGATGCCTCCTCGATGCGGCGCCGCAGCAGCTCGCGGTCCTCGAGCGCTCCGCGCTTGGTGGTGATCAGCCCGAGCACAACGACCTTGCCCTTGGGCAGGAACCGCAGCGGCTCGAAACCCCCGGAGCGGGCGTCGTCCCACTCCATGAAGAAGCCGTCGACGTCGAGGTCATTGAAGAGCGCCTCCGCGACGAAGTCATAGCCGCCCCGCTGAGCTACGGCTCCGTGAGCGCCGGGCCCGAGGTCCCGCCCCACTCCTCCGGCGCCACGTCGGCGACCGACTGCGAGAAGCTCCACTGGTGGCCGGCCAGGTCCTCGGCGGTGTACTGCCTCTCGCCGTAGGGGAAGTCCCGCGGCTCATCGATGATCCTGACGCCGCGCCCGCGGACCCGCTCGAAGTGGGCATCGACGTCGTCGATCCTCACCATCAGCGATTGGCGCCCGGGCAAGACCTTCGAGGTCCGCGGCTCGGTGACGACGATCGTGCCGTCGCCGAAGGAGAGCTGTGCGCGGTGCTCACCCGCGCGCCAGCGCTCACGGAAGCCGAAGCTCTCGCACAGCCAGCGGACCGCTTCGCCGACATCGTCGTAGTTCAGCTGAGGGATGATCGTGCACGGTGGCATCGTGCGGTTGTTTTGTCGCATGCGGTGAGTTTTCGCAGGTTCGCGGGTCTCATGCACAACGAACACTGTACGTGTCGCTATCGCCACGGAGGATTAGACATGAGCCATTCGCATACCCAGCTTGCCGGCGACCTGTACCGCGCCTTCGCCGCAGGCGATCGCGCCTTCGTCGAGCAGATCCTCACCGATGACTTCAGCTTCTCCAGCCCGCTCGATGTGGGCCTCGACCGCGCCGGCTACTTCGATCGCTGCTGGCCGGGCGCGGGCCAGCGTCAGGACTTCGAGTTCGTGCGCCTGTTTCAGCAGGGCGACGAAGTGATCGTGACATACGAGATGACGCGGTCCGACGGCGGCCGGGGCCGCAACACCGAGATCCTCACGTTCCGCGGCGATCACATCTGCGCCGCCGAGGTCTACTTCGGCTGGAATCTCGACTGAAGGGTGCGCGCCCTCGCGGCCGTGTCGCGGTCCCCGGGCTGCTCACGCGCGCCGCAGGTCCCTGACCATCTCCAGATAGAAGGGCCCGAAACCCTCGCGCTCGTAGAACCTGCGCGCGCCCTCGTTGGTGTGAACCAGTCCGACCGCGAGCGCGTCGGCGCCCCGCTCGCGGGCCACGCGCTCGGCCTCGGCGATCAGCTCATGGCCGACGCCCGCACCCCGCTCCTCGCCCAGCACGGCGAGCGTCTCCAGCTCAGCCACGCGATCGCCCAAATCCCAGGTGGCAGGCCCGGCTCCCACGGTGAGAATCGCGTAGCCCACGGCGTGGCCTGCTCGCTCGGCGATCAGCAGGACGGCGCCATCACTCCTCAGCCAGCGCTCGTACAGTGGGCGGCGCCGGCGCCAGCTGTCCTCGAGCGTGCGAACCGGCGCGACATCTCGCCCCACCTCGGCGTGGTGGGTGTAGAGCGCGCGCCACAGCGGCTCGAGCTCATCGATTCGTTCGGCGCCGGCATGCACAACCGAGATCACGTTCGGGAAGAATGACAAGCACGTGGGCGTCTGGAACCTTCATGAACTCCATCCGTCTCCAGGCGGCCACCGTGGCAGCCGCCATAACAGTCCTCGCTGCCGGCACAGCCGCGCTCGCAGCGAGCGCCACGAAGCCGTTCCTCAAGCATTTCCACAAGATCACCCATCTCTCGAGCACGGTGCCGAAGGGGGGACGGGCCAAGGGAGATCAGAACCCCTACGGCGTCGCCGTCGTCAGGAGCTCGGTCGGCAAGCTCGTGAAAGGCGACGTGCTGGTCTCGAACTTCAACGACGCCAAGAACCAGCAGGGCACGGGCTCGAGCGTCGTGGAGGTCTCGCCCAGCGGCCACGCGCGCGTGTTCGCGGTCGTGCCGCAACCCACCAAGACCAAGGCAGTGGGCCTCACCACCGCGCTCGCGGCGCTGCCCCACGGCCTCGTCGCCGTGGGCAGCCTGCCGGCCCCGGGCGGCTCGTCGGCCAACATGACCGCCGGGGCGGTGACGATCCTCAACTCCACCGGGCATGTGGTCAAGACACTCAAAGCCAAGGACATCAACGGCCCCTGGGACATGACGGCGGTCGCGCACAAGAGCAGCGCGACGCTGCTCGTCACCAACGTGCTCAACGGAACCGTGAAGGCGGCCGGCAAGACCGTGCATAAGGGCACGGTCGTGCGCATCGGCCTGAAGCTCTCGGCCAACGGCGCCAAGATGACCTCCAACAAGGTGATCGCGCGCGGCTTCGGCGAGCGCACCGACCCGAACGCCCTGGTGGTCGGGCCGACCGGGGTCGGACTGGCTCCAGACGGCACGCTCTATGTGGCCGACGCGATCGCCAACCGCATCGCCGCGATCCCCTCCGCGCTGACGCGCAGCACCGCGCTCGGCCACGGCGGCATGACCGTCTCCACGGGTCACTTGCTGAACGATCCGCTCGGCCTGGCCATCGCCCCGGGCGGCGACATCGTGTCGATGAACGGCGGCGACGGGCAGGCGGTCGAGACCACGCCGACGGGCAAGCAGTCCGCGAGGACGCTGGTCAAGAACGGCGCTGGCGACCTCTTCGGCCTGGCAATCGCGCCCAAGGGCGCGGGCGTCTACTTCGTCAACGACGCGGGCTCGGGGCCGGCTACGAACTCGCTAGAGCTACTGCACTAAAGCGGCGCTAGGAGACCGACACGGGCGCGGGAGGCGCTTGCAGCTCGATCAGCGCCTCCCGCAACCACTCGGCCAGTGCCCACAGGTCGGGGCATCTGCTCGCGGTCGGCCACGATCCCGAAGTTGAGCCGGCCGCAGTAGCTCATGACCGTGATGTTGAGCCCCATCCCGTCCGTGACCACTGAGATCGGGTAGTGGCCCTCGAGCCGCGCTCGGTCGTGGAGGGGTCGAGCACCGCGAGCCCGCCGACGTGGCCGTAATGGCGCGCGTCCTCGAGCGCGAGGAACTGCTGATCGAGGGCGGTCAGCTGGCGCATGTGAACTCTGCTGTTGGGGTCGGCACATGTGCCGACCCCACCGGCCGCGCATGCGCGGCCGGGGCCGGCGCACATGTGCGCCGGCCAAATACTTACAGCTGCAGGGCCTTCACCGTCAAGAACTCCTCCAGCCCATAGCGGCCGAGCTCGCGACCGTGGCCCGACTGCTTGTAGCCGCCGAAGGGGGCGAGCGGGTTGAAAGCCCCGCCGTTGATCTCCACCTGCCCGGTGCGGATGCGGCGGGCGACCCGCTGCGCGCGCTCCCCGTCAGAGGACCACACGCCCCCCGCCAGCCCATAGTCGCTCGAGTTGGCGAGCCTGACGGCGTCCTCTTCATCTTCGTAGGGCATCAGCGCGAGCACGGGCCCGAAGATCTCCTCGCGCGCGATCGTCATCTCCGGGCCAACCTCGGAGAAGACCGTGGGCCGCACGAAGTAGCCCCTCTCCACGCCTTCGGGGAGCTCGGCGCCTCCAGTCACGAGCTTCGCGCCTTCCTCGAGGCCTTTGCGGATGTAGCCGCGCACGCGTTCGAGCTGGGCCTCCGACACCACCGGGCCGAGCCGGGACTCGGGCGCGAAGGGATCGCCGGGCCGGAAGCGCTCGGCGGCCGCCTGGGCGATCTTTTCGGCCTCCTCGAGCCGCGCCCGAGGGACCAGCATGCGCGTCAGCGCGCTGCACGTCTGACCCGAGTTGAGAAAGCATTTGGCCACCCCGTCGGGGACCGCCTGCTCGAGGTCAGCGTCCTCGAGGATCACGTTGGGCGACTTGCCCCCGAGCTCCAGCGCGACCTTCTTGACGGTCGGCGCGGCCAGCTCCGAGACGCGGCGCCCCGCGTGCGTCGAGCCCGTGAAGGAGATCATCTCGAGCGCCGGGTGCGCGGCCAGAGCCTCGCCCACCACGGGGCCGTACCCCGTCACGAGATTGAACGCGCCCGCGGGCAGCCCGACCTGATCGATCACCTCCGCCAGCACGAAGGCGTTCAGCGGCGCAACCTCCGAGGGCTTGACCACGACCGTGCACCCGGCCGCCAGGGCCGGGGCGACCTTGGCCGCGATCTGATGGAGGGGGTAGTTCCACGGTGTGATCGCGCCGACCACGCCGATCGGCTCGCGCACGAGCAGCGAGTTGCCGACCCGCTCTTCCCAAGCTGTCTCCTTCATCACCTGCGGCATCGAGGCGAAGTCGGTCCGCGGCAGGGCCGCCTGGATCACCTTGGCGAGCTTGACGGGCATCCCCACCTCCTGCGCGATCAGCGCAGCGAGGTCGTCCATCCGCTCGCCGAGCCCGTGCGCGATCGCTGCGAGCGCCTCCGCGCGCTCCTCCACGCTCGTCGCCCCCCACTCCTCGAACGCCTTCCTCGCCGCCGCGACGGCGCGGTCGACGTCCTCGGGGGTGCCCTCGGGCACCGTCGCGAGCGCCTCCTCGGTGGTGGGGTTCACGACTTCGATCGTGCCCTCGCCCGCGGGCGTGACCCACTCCCCGCCGATGTAGAGCTGCTCCCGGGTCGCGGTGGACTCAGTCGTGGCGGCCATGCGCGCGAACCTTAGCTAGGCGGCCGAAGCGACAGGGGCGTAAATTTCGCGCATGGCGCTGAGCGGGATCAGGAAGCGGATCGCCGCCGCGATCCCGCCGGGCGATCTCGACGCGCGCGACACGGACTACATCCGCGAGACGCTGCCGGGGCTGTGGCTTTTGGCCAGCCGCTACTTCCGCGCCGACGTCGACGGCCTGCACCACCTCCCCGCCGAGGGGCCGGTGCTGATGGTCGGCAACCATTCGGGCGGCATCGTCGCTCCCGACATGTTCGTGCTCGTGCTCGCCTTCAGCACCTACTTCGGCGTCGAGCGGCCCTTCTACCAGCTCGCCCACAACCTGGTGGTGTCGGGCCCGACGGGCATGCTCGTGCGCGGCTATGGGACCGTCGCGGCCAACTCGCGCAACGCCGAGCTGGCCCTCGAGGCGGGCGCGGCGGTGCTCGTGTACCCCGGCGGCGACTACGAGGTCTTCCGGCCGAGCTGGCAGGAGGCGCGCGTCGACTTCGGCGGGCGCAAAGGCTACGTGCGCACGGCGCTCAAGCTGGGCGTGCCAATCGCCCCGGTGGTCTCGATCGGCAGCCAGGAGACGGCCCTGTTCCTGACGCGCGGCGAGCGCCTGGCAAAGCTGACCGGCGCCGACCGGCTGCTGCGACTGAAAACGCTGCCGTTCATGGTCGGACTGCCGTTCGGCCTCCAGCCCGCCCTGTTCGGGCACCTGCCGCTGCCGGCCAAGATCACGGTGCGCGTGCTGCCACCGATCGACCTGCGAGAGCGCTACGGCAAGAACCCGGATGCCGTGGAGATAGACCGCGACGTCCGCGCGCAGATGCAGGACATCCTCACCTCGCTGGCCGAGGAGCGGCGCCTGCCGGTGATCGGATGACTCCGCCCGCGGGAGCAGCTCCCCGATGAGGGTCGAGCAGCAGACCCTGGTCCACGCACCGCGCAAGCGCGTGTGGGAGCTGCTCGCGGATCCATCCCGCTACCCCGAGCTGCTCGAGGGCATCACCACCTGCGATCCCCAGAACCCCGAGCGCGACCCGGAGTCCGGCGCGCGCTATCGCATCCGCTACCGCGTCGGCGCCACCGAGGTGGCGGCCGAGGTCGAGCTGCTCGAGTACGACCCTGAGCGCGACATCTCCTGGACCTCGATCACGGGTATCGAGCAGCGCATCCACCTGCGCTTGCGCGACGGCGGCTCAGGCGACACCCGCCTGCAGCTGCGCATCTCCTACGGCGCTCCCGGGGCGCTACTGGGGACGCTCGCCGAGCTCTTCTCACGAGGCGAGGTGTCGGGGCTCGGCCGCCGCTGGGTCGAGGGGGTCAAGGCCGCAGCGGAGGGCTCGGCCGTGTCCGACGGTGGCGGCCTCGGGAGCATCCCGGGCCGAGTGCTACATGAGGCCGGCAACGCGCTGGTGCTGGCGCGCGCGGGCCTGATCGCGCCGATGCGCCCAGACAAGCTGGCGCGCATCGGGCTGGCGGCCACCCGTTATGGCGCCTCCTTGGCGACGGGCCTGGCGGCGGGGGCGATCCGCCACCCGGGGCGCACCATGCTCGTCGACGAGCTGGGGATGCTCACCTACGAGGAAGTCGACCAGCGCACCAATGCGATCGCCCACGGGCTGCTGGCGGCGGGGATCGGCGCCGGCGATCGCGTCGGGTTGATGTGCCGCGACCATCGCGGCTTCGTCGAGGCGGCCACCGCGGTGGGGAAGATCGGCGCCGATGTGCTGCTGCTCAACACCTCGTTCGCGGGACCGCAGCTGACCGAGGTGACCAAGCGCGAGCACGCCGTGGCGCTGATCTACGACGAGGAGTTCTCCGAGCTGATCCACGACGCGGGGCGGCGCCGCAAGCGCTTCCTCGCCTGGCAGGACTCCGAGGAGGCCGCCGACCCGCGGCTCGAGGAGCTGGCGCGCACGGGCGCCGTCTCGGCGCCGCCGCGGCCCGAGCGCACCGGCCGCCTGACGATCCTCACCTCGGGGACCACGGGGACGCCGAAAGGCGCCTCGCGCGAGCACACGCCCCTGACGCTCGACCCGCCGGCCGCCCTGCTCGAGCGAATCCCCATGCACGAGGGACAGTGGGTGCGGATCGGGGCGCCCCTGTTTCACGCCTGGGGGCTCTCGAACTTCGCCCTCGGGCTGGCGCTCGGCTCGACCTTCGTGCTGCGCCGCCGCTTCGATCCAGCGCAGTGCCTGGCCGACATCGCGGAGTTTCGCTGCGAGGTGCTGGTGGTGGTACCGGTGATGTTGCAGCGGATCCTGGCGTTGCCTGAGGCCGAGCGCGCGCGCTTTGACACGAGCTCGCTGCGCGCCGTGTGCGCCAGCGGATCGGCGCTCCCCGGCGAGCTCTCCAGCCAATGGATGGACGAGTTCGGAGACACCATCTACAACATGTATGGCTCGACCGAGGTCGCGGCGGCCACGCTGGCTCGGCCGCGCGATCTGCGTGCAGCTCCGGGTACGGCGGGCAAGCCCACGCGCGGAAGCATCGTGCGGCTGTTCGACGAGCACGGACGGCCCGTGCCACAGGGCGAGACCGGTCGCATCTTCGTCGGCAACGCGATGCTGTTCGAGGGCTACACGGGCGGCGGCGACAAGGACCGCCGGGCCGGCCTGATGGCGACCGGGGACATCGGCTACTTCGACCCGGCCGGACGGCTGTTCGTCCAAGGCCGCGACGACGAGATGATCGTCTCGGGCGGGGAGAACGTGTTCCCGAAGGAGGTGGAGGAGGTGCTGGCGGCCCATCCCGCGGTGGCCGAGGCGGCCTGCATCGGAGTTGACGACGAAAAATTCGGCCAGCGCCTGCGCGCGTTCGTGGTCCTCGGCTCGGGTGGCAAAGCCTCGGAGGAGCAGCTGAAGGACCACGTCAAGTCGAACCTGGCGCGCTACAAGGTGCCGCGTGAGGTGGTCTTCCTCGACGAGCTACCGCGCAACTCGACGGGCAAGGTGCTCAAGCGGGAGCTGAAGGAGCTCGAGGCCGGTGACGAAGACGCCCGGGCGAAATCCGATCGGCGGTCGAAGAAGCAGAAGGCGAAGGCCTCGTGAGTAACTTTGCAAAGGAGCTGGCGAGCGCTGTCGCCGAGCACCCCGACCAGCCCGCGGTCAAGCTCGACGACCTCGTGCTCAATTATCAGCTGCTCGACGAGGCCACCGCCCGGATGGCCGGACTGCTGCGGGAAAAGGGCGTCGAGGAGGGTACGCGCGTCGGCATGCAGCTACCCAACGTGCCGTATTTCCCGGCCGTCTACCTGGGTGCGCTGCGGCTGGGAGCGGTGGTGGTGCCGATGAACCCGTTGCTCAAAGCGCGCGAAGTCGCCTACCACCTGTCGGACTCGGGGGCCGAGCTGGTGTTCGGCTGGTACCAATTCGCCGACGCCTGCGCCGGGGGTGCCGAGCAGGCGGGCGCCGAGAGCGTGCTGGTGAAACCCGGGGAGTTCGAGCAGCTGGTCGCGGCGGCGGAGCCGTGGCATCAGATCGCCGCGCGCGAGGACAGCGACCCCGCGGTGATCGTGTACACGTCAGGCACGACGGGGACCCCCAAGGGCGCGACGCTGACCCACGGGAACCTCAGTTCCACCGCGCGCGTCGGCTGCGAGCTGATCGGTGCGGGGCCGCATACGGTCAGCCTCGCCGCGCTGCCGCTGTTTCACGTCTTCGGCATGTCCGCGATCATGAACGTGACCCTCCACGCCCACGGTCTCCTGACGCTGGTTCCTCGTTTTGAGCCGGGCAAGGTGCTCGAGGTGATCGAGCGCGACCGCGCCACCACCTTCGGCGGCGTGCCGACGATGTTCGCCGCGCTGCTTCACCACCCCGAACGCGAGCGCCACGACGTTTCGAGCATCGATCTCTGCGTCTCCGGCGGGGCCCCCATGCCCGTGGAAATCCTGCGCGGCTTCGACGAGGCGTTCGGAGCCAAGGTGCTCGAGGGCTACGGCCTCACGGAAACGGCCGGCATGGGCACGTTCAACACGCCTGAGCGCGAGCGCAAGCCGGGATCGATCGGGATCCCGATCGGGGACACGGAAGTGAGGCTCGTGGACGACGGGGACAACGACGTCCCCGCGGGCGAGCCCGGCGAGGTGGTGTTGCGCGGCTCATTCGTGATGAAGGGGTACTGGAACCGTGAGGATGCGACGCGCGAGGTGATGCGCGATGGCTGGTTCCACACCGGCGACATCGCCACCGTCGACGAGGAGGGCTACCACTACATCGTCGACCGCAAGAAGGACCTGATCATTCGCGGCGGGTACAACGTCTATCCGCGCGAGATCGAGGAGGTGCTCTACGAGCATCCGGCTGTGCGCGAGGCGGCGGTGCTGGGCGTGCCGCACTCCTCCCTGGGCGAGGAGGTGGGCGCCGCGGTGGCGCTCAAGCAGGATTGCCCCGAAGTCGCGCCCGAGGAGCTGCGCGATTGGCTCAAGCAGCGCATGGCCGCCTACAAGTACCCGCGCCTTGTGTGGATCGTCGACGAGCTGCCCAAGGGGCCCACGGGCAAGATTCTCAAGCGCGAGATCGAGCTTCCCGAGGCGGTCAAGACGGGGTAGGGCCCGGGCCGCGGAGAGCGTCCGGCCGGCAGTGAGGGTGGCGGGCGGCTACGCCCCCGTACCGGCCAGCTCCTCGAGCGCGACGTCGGCGCTCTCGAGCGCGGCACGGTCGACCTCTCGACGCGAGCGGATCAGCGCCTGGACCTTGTCATTGACGTCCCAGACGTTGACGTTCATGCCCGCGATCACGCGCCCGTCCTTGAGCCAGAAGGCGACGAACTTCCCGCCTTCGCGGTCGCCGCGGAAGACGACCTCGTCCCAGCTCGAACCATGGCCCGAGTACTCCATGCCGACGTCGTACTGATCGGAAAAGAAATACGGGAGGCGCTCGTAGCCGGAAGCGTCGCCGAGCATTGCCCGCGCGGCCGCCGGGCCCTGGTTCAGGGCGTTGGCCCAGTGCTCGACGCGAACGCGCTGCTCGTAGAACGGATGCCACGCGTTGGCGACGTCGCCGGCGGCATACACGTTCGGCGCCGAGGTCGCGAGCGTCTGATCGACGACGATGCCGTTATCGATCTCGAGGCCGGCGTCGCGCGCGAGCTCCACTCGCGGCGCCACGCCGATGCCGACCACCGCGAAGTCGCACTCCACCATCTCGCCTCCGGTCGTCCTCAAGCGGGAGATGGTTCTTTCGCCCTCGAACGACTCGACGCCCTCGCCGAGCAGCAGCCTCACGCCCTGCTGCGCATGAACGTCGCGGTAGAACGAGCCGATCTCCTGGCCGAGAATCGTCTCGTAGGGAACGCTCAGCGGGTCGATCAGCGTGACCTCCAATCCCAACTGGCGCGCCGAGGCGGCGACCTCTGACCCGATCCACCCCGAGCCCACGACCGCGACGCGGGCTCCAGGCTCCAGACGCTCGCGCAGGGTGTCGCTGTCGGCCAGCGTGCGCAGGTAGTAGATGCCCTCGAGCTCGGCGCCCGCCACGGGAATGCGCCGCGGCTCGGCGCCGGTCGCGAGCAGTAGCTTGGTGTAGGACAGCTCCTCGCCGCCGCCCAACGTGACCGTGCCCGCGCCGGGATCGATGGCGACGGCTTCGGTGCCGCTGCGCAGCTCGATTCCGCGCTCGGCGTAGAAGCTCTCGGGGTGGACGTAGGCCTTGTCGCGCTCGGCCTCGCCGCGCAGATAGTCCTTGCTCAGGGGCGGGCGCTCGTAGGGCCGCTCTGCCTCGGCGCCGATCAGGACGAGGTCCCCGTCGAAGCCGCGCTCACGCAGCTCCTCGGCGGCCTTGGCGCCCGCCAGCGATGCGCCGACGATCACGATTCTCTGGTTGCTCATCTCTGCCTCCGCGTCGAGTGAGCGCTAAGCCTTGCAGGTGGACGCGGTCGCCGCGGGTCGGCACAGCGCGGAGTAACGTCAGCTCCATGGCCCGCATCACAGGCCTCCCGGAGGACGCGAACCCCTTCACCCGGGTCGTGTTCGGACTCACGCGGCGCCGAGTAGGGCGCATGATCGAGACGGTCGCGGTGGCGGCCCGCCACCCCCGGCTGCTGCTGGCGATGATGGGCTTCGAGCAGGCGCTGCGCGGCGCACATCTCCTCGACCATCGCGTCAAGTTGCTCGCCGAGCTCCAGGCCGCGGCTCACATCGGCTGTCCCTTCTGACTGGACATCACCTCGGCCTCGGCCCGTGCGGCCGGCGTCAGCGAGGAGCAGATCCAGGCGCTGCCCGGATACCGGGATAGCGATCTCTTCTCGGCGCTCGAGAAGCTGGCGATGGACTACGCGATCGAGATCACGAGCACGCCGGTCGATGTTCCCGATGCGCTGTTCGAGGCGCTCCGGGCGCAGCTCGACGAGGCCCAGCTGCTCGAGCTGACCTACACGATCGGCTATGAGAACTACCGCGCTCGTACCGCCCACGCGCTTGACATCGGCCCCGCCGGCTTCAGTGAGGGCGCTGCCTGCGCCGTGCCGTACCGGGCGGAGCGCCGGAGCTGAGCAGCTCAACCGCCGGCGTCCTCGCCAAGGCCAGACGACCGTTGCGATCGCCGGCGAGACCGGTCGAGGCCGGCACCAGTTCGGAGGTGACGACACCGCTGTGCGATGTCAGCTCATCCACGATCGGCCAGAGCGCGGAGACGTTCTCGGGCGTGTCGATCATGACCACCACGACCGGGACGTGGCGGCGCAACGACAGGAAGCGGTCGAACAGCGGCTCGCGATCGGCATAGAAGCCACGAACACCACGCAGGGCGGTCGCCCCGGCGCCGCCAGCGGCGTGGATCCTGCGGATCAACTCGCGATACAGAGGCTGTGAGCCGTAGCGGGCCTGCTCGTCCACGTGCACCATCAGCTTCTGCCAGATGCTCAAACCTGAGCTATCCACGGCACGAACGCGCGCGGGCTCGGACAGTGACTCGCCCGCGATCTTGCACACTTGGACCCTCTCGACGGTCGCCACGGGTTCATCGAGCAGCCCCGCCAGCTCGGGGATCGCGCCGTACAGCGGGCCGGCTTCGCCGACCGCCATCAGCATCAGTGGCACGGAGGCGTTGCGGGCGAAAAACCGCGCTCGGCGGCGCTCGCCATGGAGCGTCCCATCGACGGCCAGCAGGACCGAGGCCGCCACCGCTCCGGACCGCCTCAGCCTGTCGATCGCCTCGACGTAGCCGGATCGGCCCCCTGCCCGCACCGACCGTCCCCCGTAGAGGCTCACCTTCACCAAACTGGGACGGGCTTGATCCGGGGTGGAGGGGCGCTCGAGCTCGTCCGCGGAGAGCAGCTGTGCGCGCTCGAGTGTGATCACCCCGTGGCACACCAGCTGCGAAACCTCGGGCAGCGCCGCCTCGACCCGCGCCCGTTGATCGACTGCGACTGACGCGAGCGGCAGCGACTCGGAAAGCGTCAGCATGCGATCGGTCAGGCGACTTCGATGACCGAAACCCTCGCTACCCCGCAACAGCACGCTGGTGCGCATGCGGTGGCGCTCATAGACGTCGATCAGGGCGTCGGCAACGAAATGCTTCAGCACGCGGTCGCGCTCGGAGAAATACGCCGTCAGCTTGATCGCCGGCTCACTCACCACGCCGCTCCCAGCCCCTCACCGAGCGCGACGGCGCCGAAGCCGACGATCAGACCGGAGGCGACGTTCAGCCACGCGAGACGGGCGTCGCCATCCTCGAGGGGCCGGTGGGTCTCCAACATCCAAGTCGAAAACGTGGTGTAGGACCCGATCGCGGCGGTCCCGAGCAGGAGCCGGAGGCCCTGCGAGACACCGAAGCCGACGAGCAGCCCAAGCACGAAGCAGCCACTTGCGTTGACGGCCAGCGTCCCAAGCGGGAACTGGCCAAGCAAGCGCCGCTCGACGAAGGCATCGGTGAGGAAACGCGCCACCGCGCCGACGCCTCCCAGTAACACCACCAGCAGGCCCGTGATCACCAAATCAACCTCGCACGGCGAACGACGGCGGTGCCGATTGCGAAGCCGAGGAATCCAGCGGCCAGGCTGGCAGCGCAATACACGATCGCGATCCCGGTGGCACCGTGGTCGAGTTCCTGCAGCAGCTCGAGCTCAAAGGCCGAGAACGTGGTCAGGGCGCCACATAAACCCGTCCCGAGCAGCGATCGGCGGTAGGCGCTGACCGGGAGCCGTTCCTGGAGGCGCGTCAGCAGGTAGCCCAGCAACAGGCAACCGATCACGTTGACGGCGAAGGTGGCCCACGGGAATCGACCGGCATGCGACGGCAGCAGGACTGCCACGAGCTCGCGCAAACCCGAGCCGACGGCGCCGCCAAGGAAGATGGCGCCAAGCTGAAGGCGGTCACGGGGCATGCAGGACTGAGGGGGTCTCCACCAGGTTGAATTCCGGTAGAGGCCATCAGCCGAGGGCAGTTCGCGAGCCGCGCGGCGGCGTCCGCGGGCGAGCCTCATCGCCCAGGTGGGAGCCTAGCGCAGCGCGTGTGCCGGCATCGCGGCCGGGCCTCGTCTCGCCCGGCGCCTCGCCACGCCGCCCTCCCCGTCGCTCAGCCCAGGTTCGGAAGGGTCAGGTACAGCGGCTTGATGAGATCGGTCTTGGGATTGACCGGGAGGATCAGTGGCGGCCGCGGCTTCTGGTTGAAGTCGAAGTCCTTGATCAGGTTGCCCAGCTCAGGGGCGTTCTCGCGCACGTCGGGGCGCGGGTCGGGGCGGCCGTCGGTGACGGGGTTCAGGCGCTGGCCGTGCAGGAAGTCGTCCTCGATGAACTTGACATAGGCATCGAAGCTCAGCGTCTGGTGGTCGATGAAACCCTTCCTCGCGTACGGACTGATCACCATCGCGGGCACGCGCAGGCCGTAGCCGTTCTGGTCGACGTGCGGCGGCTGGACATGGTCGTAGAAGCCGCCCCAGTCATCCCAGGCGAGGAAGATCGCCGTGGACTTCCAGTCGGGGCTCTTCATGATCGTGTTGATCAGCCCGGTCACGTATGTCTGGCCGGCGCTGACCCGGGCGGGAGGGTGTTCTGAGACGTGGCCGTTGGGCACGATCCAGGAGACCGCCGGCAGGCTGCCGCTGCGCGCTGAGGCGTAGAAATTGGACAGCGACTGGATGTCGTTCAGCTGCCCGTCCTGGTGCACGTCCTCGAAGTAGGGCAGCGGGTTCCAGATCCCGGGCGTCTTGGCGCCCTGCGGCACGGGCTTGCAGGCGATCGCGCTGTTCAGCTCGCAGTCGGGCTCGGGGCCCTTGAGCACGTAGTAGCGCCAGCTCACGTGGTACTTGTGCAAGAGCCAGGTGAGGTCCGTCCAGGCGTAATCGGGCGGGTGTGTGGGGCGCTGGAGGCCGGTGCCGAAGTCGGGCGGAAAGGCGGGCTTGTTGGCCGTGTTGCGACAGCTCATGGGGTTGCCGTTGGCGCAGATCGCCGACCACTCGGAGACCATGTACAGGTGCGCGGGCAGGCTCCAGGAGAGATCCGACTGGAACATGTGGTCCTGGAGCACGAAGTCGCGCGCATAGGTCCAGTAGTTGGGGATATCGCTGCCGTTGTGGTAGCCCATGACATCCGACGTCGAGCCCTCGGCCTCGGCGCAGTTGGGGTTGCCGAACTGGCACGCCCGTAGCGCCGTGTTCGCCTGTACCTCGAACCCGTTCATGCGGCCGTCGTTGATGTCCCTGACCGCGTCGCCCGTGTTATGCGGGCCGCCATAGTTCTCGTCGTTGCGATCGTGGAATGGCGTGACGCAGGCCGGTTGGAAATGCCCGTGCCGGTGCAGGTGCGGATGCCTGGAGAGGTAGTAGCCGAACTGAGTGGAGGGGACACAGGGCACGTGTCCGCCGTTGCCCGCTAGCCCTGGAATCCCGTCTGCCCCGGGATACGTGCCGAAGTACGAATCGAACGAGCGGTTCTCCTGCATGATGATCACGATGTGGCGGATCTTGTGAATCCCGGTCTCGGGCACCGGTGGCGGGGGCGTGAAATGCGTCTTGATGTCCGCGCCCGGTTTTATGTGGTGTGAGCTGCCGCCGCAGGCGGCGAGCAGCGCCGCGCAAGCGGCCGCGATTAGAAGCAGGACCAGACGGCGGTGAATGGATCGCGTAGACGGCATTGGCGCTGCCAAGAACCCTGAAGCCATCAGTGAGTCACGGATCCCGTGCCCTGACGGAGCGAGCCCCCTCGCTGGCGGGCAGTGTATACCGCTCTCACCGCCCCAACAGCCACCGCAGCAGGCCCACGGCGGCGACCGCGGCTGCCATCCCCGCGACGGTCAGCCCGAGCGAGCGGCTTGCCGCGATCGTGGCCGCCAGCATCACGGCGATGGCAACCAGAGCCGCCCCGAGCGCCACCACGGCGAGCCAGGCTCGGTCTCGGCGGGGCCCCGCGATCAACTCGAGGCCGACCAGCAGCGCCGCCGCGATCACGGGAGAGAGGAACGTCGCGGTCATGCCGCCAGTGACCTGCGCAGCCTGCGCTTGAGCTCCGCGGTCCTCGCGAGCGGGACCTGCAGCGGCTGATGCTCGCGCCAGCGAGCGACGGGCGCGCCCAGCGCTTGGAGCTGCGTGCGCACCGCCTCACGCTCGAGCAGCCACAGGCGGTGGGCCAGGGCGTCGCTGTCCGTCGCGCCCGGTGGGGCGAACGGCTCGGGCGAGACCTCGAGAACCGCGAGGTCGAAGCCCCGGGAGCGCAGGTCCAAGAGCGCGTGGATGAAGCGATCGTCGAGCAGCGGCGAGATCGCGACCACCAGCGCCTTTGGCGGCAACAGCCGCCGCGGCACAAGCGAAACGTCCTTGTGGGCATACGAGAACACCACCTGACTGCCCAGCAGCGTGTCGATGATTCGGTACAGCTGCGCCGCTCCCAGACGAGGCTGGACGCCGGTCAGCATCGCGCCGAAGCCGACCACCCCGACGCGATCCTTGCGCGCCAGGTAGGCGCCCGCCAGCGAGACCGCGGCCCGGACCGAGGCGGCCAGGGTCCCGCTCTGACCGGCCGCCGCCTCGGCGTATGTGTCGACGAACAGGAGCACATCGGCGTTGCGCTCGGGATGGCGCTCGGAGACGTAGGGGAGCCCCTTTCGCGCGGTCAGACGCCAGTTGATCCTGCGCAGCCGGTCGCCGGCCGCGAACTGACGGTTTTCAGCGAACTCGATCCCCTCGCCTCGCTCTCGGGCGGTGCGGCTGCCGGTAGTTGCCTGCAGCTCCAGCGGCGCAAGCAGCTCCCGCAGCGTCTCGCGCCGCGGGAAGGCGAGCAGCGGACCGAGTGGGACCGGGGGGAGCGCGTACGAGAGCAGCCCGCACGCATCCCGGGCCCGTCCTCTCACCGCGCCGAGGTCATGGGCTCCCCAGCGGCGCGCACGTAAAGCCAGCTCGACTTCGCGGCGCTCGCCCGGCTCAAGCCGCCGCGGTGAGCCGGGAGCTGTCGTCTGCGCCAGCTCCACGCCGTTGCCCAGTCGCGGCGTCAGCTCCAGCCCGTAAACGGCCGAGCCGGCATCGAGTTCAACCGTCACCGCCAGCGGTTCGTCTTCCAGGAGCCTGCGCCGCGCGACCACCACCGACGCGTCCAGCTCGGGGGCGCGTGCGAGCACCAGCCCGATCGCCACATACACGGCAAAGGGAGCCGCCAGCGCGACCAGCTGGGGCAGACCGAGCGCCAGCCCCGCCACCGACCCCAGTGCCGCGAGCGCCGTATAGAGCTGGAGCTTCCGTGTGGGGGTCCCGGTCAAGGACATGGCTCGGTCGGGGGTGTCGGGACCGACTGAAGGCACTCACGGACCACGTCTTCGGCTTCGACCTGCTGCACCCACAGCTCGGGTCGCAGCGTCAACCGGTGCGCCAGCACGGGCACAGCGACCGTCTTGACGTCATCCGGCACGGTGAAGTCGCGCCCATCGAGGACCGCCCGGGCGCGCGCCAGCTTCATCAGCGCGAGCGTCCCTCGGGGGCTGGCCCCGACCTGCACACTGCGGCTCTCCCTGGTCGCGGACACGACCGCCACGATGTAGCGGCCGATGCTCTCGGACACATGCACGCCTTCGATCGCGCGCTGCATCGCCACGAGCTCGTCGCGGCCCACGACGGGCCTCAGCTGTGGCTCGTCTCTCTGGCGCTCCATTCGCCGCCGCAGGATCAGCCACTCGTCTTCGGGCGCGGGATAGCCGACGCGCAGGCGCACGAGAAAACGGTCGAGCTGCGCCTCTGGCAGCGGATAGGTCCCCTCGTACTCGATCGGGTTCTGGGTCGCGAGCACCAGGAAGGGGCGCTCCAGGGGCCGCGTGCGTTCCTCGATCGTGACTTGGCGCTCCTGCATGGCCTCGAGCAGTGCGGCCTGCGTCTTGGGCGGCGCGCGGTTGATCTCATCGGCCAGCAGCACATTGGTGAACACGGGGCCGGCCCGGAACTCGAACTCGCTGGTGCGCTGGTTGAAGATCGAGGATCCGGTCACGTCCGAGGGCATGAGGTCGGGCGTGAACTGGACGCGCGCGAAGCTGGCGCTGGTGACGGCGGCAAAGGACCGCGCCATCAGGGTCTTGGCCAGCCCCGGATAGTCCTCGATCAGCACGTGGCCATCCGACAGCAGTGCGATCAGCGCGAGCTCGAGCGCCCTGCGTTTGCCGATCACCGCCCGCTCCACCTCGTCCAGGATCGCGTTGGCGCGCGCGGCGACCTCGTCGAGCGCGGGCGTCTTGAGCGGCTCGCTCACAGGCGCTCCAGTCGCTCGACCAGGCGCTCGAGCGTGCCCAGCTCGAGACCCGGGAGGCGATGATCGGTGGGCCGGGGCCGGTCGGGCCGCACGATCTCCCAGAGCTCATCACCGAGCAGAGCCCGCGAACGCTCGGGCTCGGCGTCGAGCCGCACGCCGCGGCGGCGCAGGCGCGCGGCCGCGATCCCGCGCAGGACCGGCCGCACGCGCACCTGGATGTCGCCGGTGGTGTGGCGACCGGAAGCGACCATCCATTCGAGCCGCTCGAGGGTGGCGGGTCGCGCCGGATCCGCCGGCGCGACCCGGCCGCGGACGCGCCCGCCCGCCCGCGGCACGAGGGCCACCAGCGCGACCGCGCCCACCACCAGCGCCGCCGCCTCGAGCACGAGCGTCATGCCAGCGTCTCCTGGCGCGCCATGCCAGAGAGCTCGTCTCGCAGCGCCGATAGCGCGTCGATCGCCCGCTCACGGAGCGGCTCGCCGACCACCCCGGCCCCGAACCGCGCCCGCTCGAACAGGGAGGTCAGCTCGCGCAGGGGTGCTTCAGAGAGCTCGAGGTTCACCCGTGCGCGCCCCGAGTACTCGCGCGGGGCCTCCCATGCTCGCCTCGGCAGCCCCACATCCGCCAGCGCGCTCTCCAACCGGCGGTAGGCGGCGATCACCGCCCGGCGCGGATCGGGTTCGCTGCGCAGGTCCTCGAGCGAGGCGACGACGAGCGCTTGCAGCTGCTCGGCCTCTGCCGCCGCCCCTGCTCCGTCCCTGGGCTGCCCGAGGCGACGACGCAGCCCCTCCGCGAGCAAGATCGCGCCCGCGGCGCCGAGAATCACGCCCACGATCGCCGGCAGGATCCACGTCGGCGCGTTGTACGTCGAGCCCCGCGGGGATGGGGGGGCGCCCGTCGGCACCCCGATCTTCCCCTTCGGGGGCACGATCACCGTGCGGGAGTGGGAGCCGGCCACCGCCGCCGCGAACAGCACCGCGCCGAGGATCACCGGGGCCACCAGCGCGAGCAGCTTGGCGACGCGCGGGTTCATGATCACGCGTCGGGGTGGGTGCTCGTCCTTGTGGCGCCGCGGCAGCCGCCAGCGGCCGGATACCAGGATTCCGAGCAGCGCGACCGACACGCCCGTGCCCGCCAGCACCAGTGCCCAGGGCGGCGCGTTGATCTGTGACCTGCCGGCGCCCGCAGCCGGCAGCGCCTCACCCACACCGCTGAGCGGCTGCCGACTGGCGAGCGCCGTCACGGCGAGCAGCGTGGTGACGGCGGCGGCGGCCGCTAGGGCCGCCAACGAAGGTGGCCATTTAGCGATTGTCGTCCTGAGCCTCACGCGCTTCCCGGTAGAGCCTCCGATATCGCGTCTCGAGCGGCCCTTAGCGCCTGCGGCATCACGCGCGTGTCCGCGAGCACCGGCATGAAGTTGTTGTCTCCCTGCCAGCGCGGGACGACGTGCAGATGGAGGTGGTCGGCGATCCCCGCCCCGGCCACCTCGCCCAGGTTCAGGCCGACGTTGAATCCGTGGGGCGCCATCGCGCTGCGCAGGGCCGCGACCGCGCGGCGGGCGAGCGCGAGCAGCTCCGCGGCCTCCCCTTCGTCGAGCTGCTCGAGCTCTCCGATGTGGCGCGCCGGCGCCACCAGCAGGTGGCCGGGTGCGTAGGGGAAGGTGTTGAGCGTCGTGAAGCAGCGCTCGCCACGATCGACGACCCACTCGGCCTGCTCGCCCCCGCCCTGGGCCGCCTCGCAGAAGATGCACCCGCCCCCTTTCTCGGAGACGATGTACTCGATCCGCCACGGCGCCCACAGAGGTCGTTGTGACACACGTCCGAGTCTATGTCGCGGGCGTCGCCACCGCCCCAGCGATCTGAAGCGACTAGGACCTGTAGGCCCGCAGCAGGAAGCCGCTGCGCCCGGGCGCCCTCAGCTCGACGCGCTCAAAGCCGCTGGCGCCAAAGAGGAGCTTCAACTCGCGAGCGCTGTAGTTGAAGATCGGGACGTCGCCGAGCCACTCGTAGCGAATCTTCCGCACCGGCCCCTTGATCAGCGAGAAGGTCGGGAATGACCCCACCACGCAACCGCCGGGGGCGCACAGCAAGCCCATACGGCGGGCGAAGTGGTGCGGCTCGGGCAGGTAGTCGAACAGTCCCAGCGCGAGCACCACGTCGAAGGGCCCTTCGAGCGGAGCCCTGAGGAAGTCGTCACACCTGAGCTCGACGCGCTCTTGCGGGAACCGGGCGAGGCGCGCACGAGCCAGGTCGATCATGGGCTCCGAAAAGTCGACGCCCACGTAGTGGCGAGCGCCGGCATCGAGCACGAACTCGCCGATGCGGCCCGATCCGCAGCCCACGTCGAGCACCCGCGGTTGGCCGTACTCGCGCACGGTCTGGACGGCGAGGTTGCGCCGGCGCATGAGCCCCGGCCGCAACAGCCGCACCAGCGGGCGCTCGTCCTCGTAGAGGTCGTCGAACTGCCGCGCCCGTTCGCGGAAGCGCCGGCGGACGCGCTCAGGGGCGGAGCGCTCTCCAGATTGGCTAGGCGGCGGCGAGCTCGGCATAAGCCTCTCCGTAGGGGATCAGCCGAAAGCGTTCGGCGATCCCGCGCAGCATGTGTGGCGCCCGCCGGCGGGCGCTGTTGCGCTGCGCGGCGCGGACGTGGGCGTGCAAGCGAGCCTTGGACTCCGCGCCGGATCCGAGGCGCGGGCGCAGGGGCTCGGGATCGAGCTCGTGCGGGTGCAGGTAGAGACCGGCCAGCGGGCCCGCATGAGCGAGGCCGTGAAGCACGAGCCCGCGCGGCAGAAGCGCCCAGTAGGAGGCACCCCCGATCGGCACGCTGCCAGCGCGGGTTTGCCAGACCGCCACCGGGAACTCCCACAGCGCCGCGCCCGCGGGGAGCTCGAGCGAGTGGGGAGCGTCATTGGCGCCCTCGGGGCGATCGCGCATCGCCGGGGTGTCGTGGGCGCTCGCGTCGTAGGCGAATCCCTCGGCGGCGAGCACCTCGTAGGCCCACTCGCTCGCGCGCGTGATCGAGAAGGCGGGCGCGCGGTAGCCCATCGGAGCGCGGCCGGTCAGCTGCTCGATCGTGCTCCTGGCCGCGCGCAGGTCGGCGCCGAACTCGGCCGGCGTCTGGGCGTGGACCGGCCGATGCTGATCGCCGTGGCAGCCGATTTCGTGGTCGGTCGCGGCCAGTCGCTCGATCAGGTCGGGATAGGCGCGGGCAGCCATCCCGAGGATGAAGAAGGTGGCCTTTACCTCGAGCTCCTCGAGCAGCGCGAGCATCGCGTCCGTCTGCCGGCGCAGCGCCGGCCCGGGTCGCTCCCAGCCGCTCGCGCCCACCCGCCGATGCACCAGCTGGTGCCAGTCCTCGAAGTCGATGCTCAGCAGCAGGGTCAGCTGGCCATCGTGCACTACGCTTCGCCCTCCCGGAGAGGTGCCGGAGCGGTTGAACGGGCGCGATTGGAAATCGCGTAACGGGGGTTGACCTCGTTCGGGGGTTCGAATCCCCCCCTCTCCGCTGCGCGCGCTCGGCTCATGCCCTCAATCTCCGAGCGCGGTCGCGGGTGACAGAACCTCGGGCGCGCCGTAGCGGCCGAGCACGGACGGCAGTACGACCGAGCCGTCCTCGCGCTGGCCGTTCTCGAGCAGGGCGATGATCGTGCGCGAGTTTGTGACCGCCGTGCCGTTCAAGGTGTGCACGTGCAGCGGGCGGCCCTCGCCGCCGCGCCGGTAGCGGATCTCCAAACGCCGCGCCTGGTAGTCGGTGGTGTTGGAGCAGGAGGTGAGCTCGCGATAGCGGCCCTGGCCCGGCAACCAGGCCTCGATGTCGTACTTCTTGGCGGCCGAGGCGCCGAGATCGTCCACCGCGATCGCCACCACCCGGTAGGGGATCGCGAGCTCGTCGCAGATCTCCTCCTCGATCGAGAGCAGCCACTCGTGCTCGTCGACGCTCTTCTCCGCCTCGACGAAGCTGAACATCTCGACCTTGTCGAACTGGTGCAGACGGAAGATCCCGCGCGTATCCCTGCCGGCCGCGCCCGCCTCGCGGCGAAAGCAGCTCGAGAAGCCGGCGTAGCGAAGCGGGAGCGAGCCGGCCTCGAGGATCTCGTCCTCGTGCAGCGCGGCGAGCCCGACCTCCGACGTACCCGTGAGGAAGAGGTCGTCGTCGCCGAGGCGGTAGATCTGTTGCTCGGTGTCCGGCAAAAACCCGGTCCCGTAGAGGGCGCGCTCGCGCACCAGCACGGGGGGGATCACCGGCTCGAAGCCTTTGCCGGCGAGCTTCGCGATCGCATATGAGACAAGCGCCAGCTCGAGCGCCACCAGCTCACCGCGCAGATACGCGAAGCGGGAGCCCGACAGCCGCGCCGCCCGCGTCACGTCGATGCGCTCGCCCGCGAGCTCCAGGTGGTCGCGGCCCGTGGCGCCCGCCTCCCCCACCTCGCGCAGCACCTCCTGCTCGTCGGGCACCTCCGGCGCGGGCAGGTTCGGCAGCGAGGCCAGCCCGGCGTCGCGCCTTGCTCTGACCGCCGCCTCCTCGTCGCTCAGCTCGCGCCGGCGGGCGGCCAGGTGGGCGAGCTGGGCGCGCTCCTCCTCGGAGGGGGCGCCCTTGCGGCCGCGGCTGGCTCGGTTCTGCTCGGCCTGGAGCTGCTCGAGCTCGGCCGTCAGCTCCCGCCAGCGCCGATCGAGCTCGAGCACGGAGTCGAGCGAGGCCGCGGCGCCCTCGCCGCGGCGCGCGAGCGAGGTCCGCACACCGTCCGGGTCGCGGCGGATCAACCTGATGTCGAGCACTCCGGGCGGCCTACGTGTGCTTCTTGGCCTTGTGGCCGGTCTTCTTGTGCGTCGTCGACTTGGAGCTCTTCGCGGGCGCGCTCGCGGTGGTCTGCGAAGTCGAGGTGCTGCCCGGCACGATGCCCCTGGGAATCGAGCCGATCGCCTTCTTCTGACAGGGGACCTGGCCCGGGATATGAGGCGCCTGGAGGCCTGAGTATTGGGCGACGAATTTGGCTACATCGATCGCCTGCTTGCCCACGACGATGTTCTGGGGCATGATCGCCCCCGAGAAGCCGCCGTTCTCGATCGCGTAGAGGACGCGGGTGACGGGCCGCTCGCAGCGGACGTCGAAGTTCGGCCCGTTGTTGAACTCGGCCGTGAACACGTTCGCCGCCGAGCCGAACGCCGCCGCGGGAGCCAGGGAATGACAGCCGGCGCAGCGCTGCTGGAAGAGCTGCGCCCCTTCGTGCAGCGGGGCGTTGCTCTTAGGGACGGTGATCTTCTGGGTGCCACAGGCCGCGCTCGCCAGCGCGGTGGCGGCCATCGCGCCCATCACAGAGAGGAGCTTGACGCCTCGGCTCATCGGCCGCGGATCATAGAGTTCATCTGAGAGCCCCGCGCGGGCGGCCGGCGCGCACAAAAAGATGAACCCCGGCGCCGACCTCTGGTTGCCGCCGTCGGAAGACGATCGCGCTGGCGTGGGAGAGCGAACGTCTTCAGCCGACGCCGGGGATGCCATCCCTGTTTCGGCGCCGGCAGCCGTCCTCCTTCAATCTGTTCGCCCCGGCTCATGAGCCGGGGCGGTGAGCCGGAACATGTTCCGGCTCGGGGGTCGGCGCATGCGCCGACCCCCCTATATAAACCGGACATGGCCACTCCCCCCGATCCCGAGCGCTTCCGCGAGGTCTTCGGGCGCTTCGCGACCGGCGTCGCGGTGATCACCGGCGCGGGGCCGGCGGGCGCGGGCGGGATGACGGCCAACGCGCTCTGCTCCCTGTCGCTCGAGCCGCTGCTGGCGCTGGTGTGCTTCGAGAACGAGGCCAGGACGCTGCCGATCGTGCGCGAGGCGCGCCGCTTCGGCGTCAACGTGCTGAGCGCGGAGCAACGGCAGCTGGCGGGCGTCTTTGCCTCCAAGCTGCCCGAGCACGAGAAGCTCGATGGATTCCCCCACCACCTCGAGTACGGCGCGCCGGTGATCGAGGGCGCGCTCGCCTGGGCCGTTTGCGAGCTGCGCGAGCTGCTCGCGGGCGGCGACCACACGATCGCGATCGGCGAGGTGGTGGCGCTGGGGCTCGGCCAGGGCGAGCCGCTGCTGTGGTACACGGGGCGCTACCTCGCGCTGCCGGACGACCGCCGCTAGGCGGCGCGCCGGCGCCGCTGGCGGAGGATCTCGCCGCCGTGCGGCCTCGGCGGCGGGGCGGCTGTGCATTCGCTGCCAGGTGATCCGCACGGTTGCGTGATCTGTCGCGAGCGTGGCCGCGTCGCGCTCGCGGTCGCCCTCGAACGACGCGCGGATCCCTTTGTGGGTGCGCGCCTCCCCTTGAGATTGCCACACAGTTGGCACACCTCACCCCGTCGTCGCCGCCCGCGCCAGCAGGCCCACGATCACCAGCGCGGCGAGCGTCATCACCCCCAGCTCGCGGCGCAGGATCTCGATCACCACCGCGCGCTGCTCGTCCTCGGGGAGCTTGCCCACTTCGCTGGCGGATGCGTGGCCGTGCTTGTCGAGCACGAGCTGGGCCGAGCTCGCCCGCAGTCCTTCGGCGATGAAGGAGACGGCCACCGGCAGCACCCCGTACAGCGCGTGCAGCGAGGGCGAGTGGCGATTGATCAAATAGAAGATTCCGCCCGCGACGATCTCGACCAGGACCGCAAGCTGCCCCAGCCGCAGGATGCGCCAGAACCAGGCGCTCGGGCGCACGCGCCACCAAGCCCAAGCCCCCCAGCACGCGGCCAGCACGTTGAGCGCGAGCGCCGCGATCCCGGCCACCACATGTGCGTCATCCATCGCCGTCGGGTACCTGTGGGCGCTGGGACTTGTGGCGCCAAGCACTAAGTAACATTCTGTTACAAGCTAGGAGATCGCAGTGATATAACGAGGAAACCGTGCTCCGTTCCTACTTGCCCGCGATCGTCTTCGTCGTCCTTGGCGGCATCGTCGGTCTCACCTTTGCAGTGCTCAATATCTTCGCTGGGTGGCGTGGGCGCCAGCGCGCCGACCCCCAGCCCTACGAGTGCGGACTCCCCTCGGAAGTCCAGCGCGGGTTCCGCTTCGGGATCAGCTTCTACCTCGTCGCGATGCTGTTCATCCTCTTCGACATCGAGGTCATCTTCCTGTATCCGATCGCGGTCGAGCTGCGCCGTTACGGCGTGTTCGCGATGTCGGAGACGATCGTGTTCGTCGTTCTGCTGATGATCGCGTTCGTGTACGTGTGGCGGCGGGGAGCGCTGGAGTGGAAATAAAGCGCGAGTCCGTCGACGACTTCCGCGTCCGCCAGCTCAAGGCCCGCGACATGCTGCGCGGCGACCTCGAGGGCGAGGAGCTGGAGCGCTATGTCGAGGAGCGCATCCTCACTACCACCGTGGACAAGGCCGTGCGCTGGGCTCGGGGCAACTCCTTCTTCCCCCTGACGTTCGGGCTCGCCTGCTGCGCGATCGAGATGATGTCGATCGTCGGCGCGCGCATGGACGTGGCCCGCTTCGGCTGGGAAGCGTGGCGAGCCTCCCCTCGCCAGGCCGACCTGATCATCCTCTCCGGACGGGTATCGATCAAGATGGCGCCGGTCATCCGTCGCATCTACGACCAGATGCTCGACCCCAAGTGGGCGATCTCGATGGGCGCGTGCTGCTCGTCGATGGGCGTCTTCAACAACTATGCGTTGGTGCCCGCCGATAAGTTCCTGCCGGTGGACGTGCACGTCCCCGGGTGTCCGCCGCGCCCTGAGGCGCTGGTGCACGGGATCCTGCTGCTGCGTGACAAGGTCCAGGGCAACGATCGCGCCGGGTGGCGCGAGCGCTACGGGGCGCATGGGACCGAGGAGGTCCTGCTGTCGCCGAGCGAATCTGCCGAGAGTCCCGCGGTCAACGTCTACCAGGCGGGAGACACGGCAGGTGCCTGACGCAACCGGCCTGGAGCTCACCGCCCAGCAGCTTCAGGAGGCCATCCCCGAGTCGATCCGCGACACCGAGTTTCACCGTGGCCGCGCGGCGCTCATCGCCGCCCCGGGGCACGTCCACGATCTGCTCGAGCGCTTGCGCGCCGAGGGGTACAGCTGCCTCGCCAGCCTCCACGGCGTCGACTACTACCCCGAGGAACCGCGCCTCGGCGTGCTCTATGAGCTGCTCGACATGAAGCGCGTCGATCGCATCTCGGTGAAGGCGCGGATCTCCACGGACGAGCCGCGGGTGGCGTCGGTGGTCGACCTCTGGCCCGGGGCCAACTTCCCCGAGCGCGAGGTCTACGACATGTTTGGCGTCATCTTCGAGGGGCATCCCGACCTGCGGCGGATCCTGATGCCCGAGGACTACGAGGGCTTCCCCCAGCGCCGCGATTTCCCCGTCGGGGGCGAGCCGATCCTGTTCACGTTCAACGAAGAGAAGTCGTACGGGAAATGGCAGTAGGCGGCGAGACAGACAAGCGCAGCGAGTACAGGCGTCGCGAGGACTCCGTGACGCTCTCGAGCGAGCCCGTCGCGGTCGAGGAGACCCATGAGCTGATGACGCTCAACATCGGGCCGCACCATCCCGCCACCCACGGCGTCCTGCGTCTGCTGGCGACGCTGGAGGGCGAAGTGGTGCGAGACATCCAGCCGATCATCGGCTACGTCCACACCGGCATCGAGAAGACCGCCGAGGACAAGGCCTACTGGAAGGCGATCCCGGTGGTCGAGCGCATGGACTACCTGAGCTACTACTTCAACGCGATGGCCTTCTGCGGCGCGGTCGAGACGCTGCTCGGCCTCGAGGTGCCGCCGCGCGCCCAATACCTGCGCGTGATCCACCTCGAGCTCAACCGCATCATGTCCCACCTGGTATGGCTCGGCACGAGCGCGCTCGATCTCGGCGCGGTGTCGATGTTCTGGTACTGCTTCCGCGAGCGCGAGACGGTGCTCGATCTGTTCGAGATGTCCTCCGGCCAGCGCATGCACACGCGCTACATCCAGGTCGGGGGTGTGATGGAGGACATCCCCCGCGGCTTCGAGGCCCGGGTTCGGGAGTTTCTGCGCGCGATGCCGACGCGGGCGGACCAGTACGCCGACCTGCTGGAGAAGAACCAGATCGTGCTCCAGCGGCTGCGAGGGACGGGCATCGTCGATGAGCGCAGGTTGCTCGAGCTGGGCGTGACCGGGCCCCTGCTGCGGGCCGCCGGCAACCCCTGGGACCTGCGCAAGGCGGCGCCGTACTCGAGCTATGACCATTTCGACTTCAAGATCCCGGTGGGCAGCGTGGGCGATAACTACGACCGCTTCCGCGTGCGTCATGCCGAGTTCTACGAGTCGGTGAAGATCATCGAGCAGGCGCTCGACGGGCTGCCCGAAGGACCCTTCATCACCCCCGACCGCAAGGTCGCGCTGCCGCCTCGCCACGAGCTCGCCACCTCCATGGAGGCGCTGATCCATCACTTCAAGCTGGTCACGGAGGGCTTCCGCGTCCCGCCGGGCGAGGCCTATTACCCGCTCGAGTCGCCGCGCGGCGAGCTCGGCTGCTTCGTGCGCGCCGACGGCTCGGCCAAGCCCGCACGGGTGCACATGCGCGACCCCAGCTTCCACAACCTGCAGGCGCTCGCGCCGATGGTGCGCGACGGCTACATCGCGGACCTGATCGCGACGCTCGCGATGCTCGACCCGATCCTCGGGGGCATCGACCGGTGAAGGTTCCCCGCTTCGGCCACGGCAGCCGCGTGCCCGGCTGGGACGAGGCGGTCGATCTGACCAAGCCCCCGGCGGAGATCCCCGATCCCGCCACGATCGCCGTGCCGGACGAATTGCGCGCCGAGGTCGAGGCGGCGATGACACGCTATCCCGACCGCCACTCGGCGGCGATTCCCGCCTTGCACGCCGCCAAGAAGCACCACGGCTGGTGCACGCCCGAGGCGATCGACCAGGTGGCCGCGGTGATGCAGCTGACGCCCGCGTACCTGACCTCGGTGGCGAGCTTCTACGACATGCTCGAGACGCACCCCAAGCCGCCCCGCGACGTGTACGTGTGTACGAACATCTCCTGCTCGCTGCGGGGCGCGGATGCGCTGTACGAGGCGATGCTCGCGGCTGCCGATCCCGGGAAGGTCAGCGTGCGCTCGTTTGAATGCCTGGGCGCCTGCGACATCGCCCCGATGGTGTCGGTCGAAGGCGAGTACATCGGTCCGCTCGAGCCCGAGGACGCCCCGCGGCTGCTCGACGAGCTGCTCGCCGGCGGGCCGATCATGGAGGACAAGCAGCTGCGCCTGCGGCGCTGCATGGACCCCGCGGCGGCCGAGGACATTCCCGGGCGTCGGCCGCCGATTCTGTTCAAGGACATAGACGAGCCCGCCTTGAACACGCTTCAGGTGTACGAGCGCCGGGGCGGCTATGCCGCGCTGCGCAAGGCGCTCGAATCCTCGCCAGAGGATGTGCTCGCCCAGATCACCGAGTCGGGCATCCGCGGGCGCGGCGGCGCTGGCTTCCAGATGGGCCGCAAGGCCTCGTTCCTGCCCCACGGGGAGATGACCAAGTACCTGGTCTGCAACGCCGACGAATCCGAGCCGGGCACCTTCAAGGACCGCGAGATCATGCAGAAGAGTCCCCACATGCTGATCGAGGGGATCGTGATCGCGGCCTGGGCGGCGGAGATCAACCATGCCTTCATCTACATCCGCGGCGAGTACAGCTACCAGGCGGACATCCTCGATGCGGCGATCGCCGAGGCGTACGAGGCCGGGTATCTGGGCGAGCGGATTCTGGGCTCGGAGCACTCCCTGTCGCTGGTGCTTCACCGCGGCGCGGGCGCGTACATCTGCGGCGAGGAGACGGGGCTGCTCGATTCGCTCGAGGGCAAGCGCGGCAATCCGCGGCTGAAGCCACCGTTCCCGGCGATCGAGGGCCTCTACGACGGACCCACGCTGATCAACAACGTCGAGACGCTGGCGACCGTGCCGCACATCATCGGCATGGGCGGCGCGGAGTACAAGCGGATCGGGACTGAGACCTCGACCGGCACCAAGCTGGTCTCGGTGTCAGGCGACGTCAGGCGCCCCGGCAACTACGAGGTCGAGCTGGGGATGTCCTCGCGCGAGATCATCTACGGCCTCGCCGGCGGTCCGTTCGAGGGCAGGATGGTCAAGTTCTGGTTCCCGGGCGGCTCGAGCGCGCCGGTGCTGACGAAGGACGACCTCGACCTGGCCTACGACTTCGACACGATGGCCAAGGCCGGTTCGATGCTGGGCTCAGGGGCGATCATCGTGATCGACGACTCGCACTCGGTGCTCGAAGTGGCGCTGAAGGTGGCGAAGTTCTACGCGCATGAGTCGTGCGGGAAATGCGTTCCCTGCCGCGAGGGCACCAACTGGACCGTGAAGATGCTGCAGCGGATCGAGTCCGGCGAGGCCACGCCCATGGACCTCGACATCATGGCCTCGGTCTGCGAGCAGATCATCGGCAACTGCCTGTGCGTCTTGGGCGACGCGATGGCGATGCCGATCGGGTCGATGATCGAGAAGTTCCGGCCGGAGCTCGAGGCCGAGATCGAGGCGGCCCGGGAGCGGCTGGAGACGGGCGCGATCGAGGACGTGCTGCCTTTGGGGGTCGCGGACGAGCACGCCGGCCCGCTGCCGGTGCACTGAGCTGGCCTTCTGAAGAGCCGATGCCCCGCCCCGAACACAACCTGATCCAGCTGACGATCGACGGCCGCGAGGTGCGCGCGATCGAGGGCTCGATGCTGGTGGACGCCGCTCGTCTGGGCGACGTCGAGATCCCGTACTTCTGCTACCAGCCAAAGCTTGGCAAGCCGGTCGGCGCTTGCCGCATGTGCCTGGTCGAGATCGAGGGCATGCCGAAGCTCCAGACCTCCTGCTCGACCCCGGTCAAGGACGGGATGGTGGTGCACACGCAGACCGATCGCGTACACCACGCCCAGAACGCGGTGGTCGAGTTTCTGCTGGTCAACCACCCGCTGGACTGCCCCGTGTGCGACAAGGGCGGGGAATGCCCGCTGCAGGACATCACCTTCGGCTGGGGGCTGGGGCGCTCGCGCTTCATCGAGCCCAAGCGTCACTTCGTCAAGCCGCTAGAGCTCTCGCCGCTGGTAGCGATCGACCGCGAGCGCTGCATCCTGTGCTACCGCTGCGTGCGCTTCTCGCAGGAGATCTCCGAGGACTACCAGCTGGTGTTCGCCGAGCGCGGTGCCGACACGTTCGTGGCGACCTACGACGGACATCCCTACGTGGCGCCGTTCTCGGGCAACATCGTGGAGCTGTGCCCGGTGGGCGCGCTCACCTCGCAGCCGTACCGCTTCCGCGCGCGGCCCTGGGACATCGAGGGTGCGGGCAGCATCTGCACGCTGTGCCCCGCCCAATGCAACGTCGAGCTGACCGTGCGCGATGAGCGGGTGCTGCGCGTGCTCGAGCGCCAGCATCCCGAAGTCGACGACGGCTGGCTGTGCGACAAGGGCCGCTTCGCCTACCAGGCGATCCACGCCGACGAGCGTGTAGTGCGGCCACTGGTGCGCGACGGCGGGCGCCTGCGCGAGGTTTCCTGGGAGCGCGCGCTGTCGGTCGCGGCGGGGCTGTCCCGCCACGCCGGACGCGTCGGCGCCCTGGCCGGCGGCAAGGCCACCAACGAGGAGGGCTTCCTGCTTCAGCGGCTGATGCGGGAGGGTCTTGGCTCAAGCGATCTG
The DNA here is from genome assembly GCA_963823315.1 of uncultured Solirubrobacterales bacterium. Taxonomy (GTDB): domain Bacteria; phylum Actinomycetota; class Thermoleophilia; order Solirubrobacterales; family Solirubrobacteraceae; genus Palsa-465. Next base: position 85,476 of record CAWGLB010000010.1, read on the forward strand.
GACTCGCGCTTGGGCGCCCCGGCGCCTGCCTCGGTGCTGCGCGAGCTGGCGGCCCCGGAGCTGCAGGCGACTGTCCCTGACCTCGAGTTCGCCCACACCGTGCTCGTGCTCGGGTGCGAGCCGCTCGACGATATGCCGATTCTCGACCTGAGGATCCGCAAGGGTGTGCGCCGCAACCAAGTGAAGCTGGCCGTGGCCAGTGCGCGGCCGAGCGCGCTCGATCGCAACGGCGCGCTTGTGCTGCGGTATGCGCCGGGCGCCGAGGCGGCTCTGCTCCACGCGCTCGACAGCGCGCTTGAGGGCGACGGCGCCGTCCCGCCCTCGCTCGTCGATGCCGGCATCCCGAGCGAGAGTGTGCGCGCGCTGGCCTCGCTCTTGCGCGACGGCGGGGAGGAGATCGTGATCGTGTGGGGCGAGCGCATGCCGGCGGAGGCACTGGGGTCGCTGCTGTCGATCGCGCGGCGACTGGGCCTGGAGCGCCGGGACGGCGCGGGCCTGTTCGAGATCCCGTCGGGCGCCAACGGCCGGGGGTTGCGCGAGGCGGGCGTGCTGCCGGACGCGGGCCCCGGTTACGGGCCGGTGGCTGCGGAGCTTTCCGCGGGGCGTCCGACCTCGGAGATCGCGCGCGCCGCGGCGGGCGGTGAGCTGAGTGCGCTGTGGCTGTTCGAGACCGACCCCGTGCGCGAATGCGCCGACCGGCAGCTGTGGAGCGACGCCCTCCATCGCGCCACGCTGGTGGTCGCTCACGCGTCGGTCTTGAGCGAGGGGCTGCGCGAGCACGCCAATGTCGTCTTCCCCGCCGAGTCCTACGCTGAGAAGGAGGGCACGGTCGTGCATCCCGACGGCCGCGTGCAGCGGCTACGCGCCGCGATCGGCCACCCGGGCGATGTGCGTCCCGGATGGTGGGCGCTGGCCGAGCTCGCGCGTCGCCTCGATGTCGACACGGGCGTCCTCACCAGCGCCATGGCGTTCGCGCGATTGGTGCAAGCGGTGCCGTTCTACCGCGGGCTGACGCTGGAGCTGCTGGGCGGGAGGGGGCTGCGCTGGCCGGCGCGCGAGGCGGCCTCGGAGTTTCCGCGGGGCGAAGGCGGCTCGTCTTCGGATGGCCCGCGGGGCGAAGGCGGCTCGTCTTCGGAGGGCCCGCGGGGCGAGGGCGGCTCGTCTTCGGAAGGCCCGCGGGGCGAAGGCGGACCTGGACCGGCCCGGGAGCGCGACGGGGGATCGTCGTCCGACGACGCGCTGCGCCTGGGGACCTACCGGCCGATCTGGGCGGCGCCCGAGGTCGAGCTCTCCCCCGCCCTGCAATACACGATCGCCCGCCAACTGCTCGAGCTCTCGCCCGAGGACGCGCGACGGCTGGGCCTCGCGGGCGGCGAGCAGGTGGTGGTTTCCCAGAACGGAACGCGCCTGCACGCGACCGCGCATGTGCGCACGGGAGTGCCCGCAGGGACGGCCTTCATGGCCGAGGGCATCGCGACCGACTCGGCCAACCTGTTCACGGGCCAGGAGATTTTCGTTGCCCCGGCCGAGGCTGGTCGAAAAACGGGCCACATAGGCCCGTTTTTCGACCAGCCTCCCGATGCGCAGGGTCCGGACGACGGGAGCGGTACGTGATCTCGTTCGGCGACCCTTTCTTTTACGAGGCCTGGTGGATCCAGATCCTCAAGGCGCTCGTGATCTTCGGGGTCGCGTTCGCGATCCTGCCGATGCTCACGATCTACGAGCGCAAGCTGATGGGCCGCATGCAGGGCCGCTACGGTCCGAACCGCGTGGGGCCGTTCGGGCTGCTCCAGCCGGTGGCCGAGATCGTCAAGTTCGCCACCAAGGAGGCGCTGCGGCCGACGACCTCGGTCGCCTTCCTGTTCCGCATGGCGCCCATGGTGGCGATCCTCACGGCGGTCGCCGGGCTCGCAATTATTCCCTTCGGCGATGTCCAGCACATCTTCGGCGCGCGTGTGGGGCTTTACGGGATCGACGTCTCCATTGGTCCCCTGTACGTGTTCGCGTTTGCCGGCATCTCGTTCTACGGCGTGATGCTGGGTGGCTGGTCGTCGGGCTCGAAGTACTCCTTCCTCGGCTCCATGCGCGCCGCCGCCCAGCTGATCTCGTACGAGGTCTCGCAGGGGCTCTCGCTGGTGGGTGTGGTGATGACGGCCGGCAGCCTGTCGCTCACCAGGATCGTCCACGCCCAGGTGGGCATGTGGTACATCGTGCCTCAGCTCGCGGGCTTCCTGATCTTCCTGGTGGCGTCGTTCGCCGAGACGAATCGGGCGCCGTTCGACCTCGTGGAGGCCGACGCCGAGCTCGTACAGGGGTACTTCACGGAGTACGGCGGCACGCCCTTCGTCGCCTACCTGTTCGCCGAGTACATGAACATGGCGGTCGTCTCCGGCATCGCGGTGACCACCTTCCTGGGCGGCTGGCTGATCCCCGGAAACCCGCACGTGCCCGGGTGGGTCGACCCGATCGTGGTGATCGTGAAGATGATGTTGTTCATCACCTTCTTCATCTGGGTCCGGGCGACGCTGCCGCGACTGCGGTACGACCAGCTGATGTCGTTCGGCTGGAAGATCCTGCTGCCGTTGGCGACGCTCAACCTGCTCGTGACCGCGATCGTGGTGGCGACCTGACGAGGAAGGACTTCCCAAGATGACCGATTACAACCCATCCGCCGACGTCATCGAGGTCATCCGCCACCCCGCCCCCGGGCCGGCGGCGAGCGCCTACCGGGTGTTTGGGGAGACCCTTCGCGGGCTGAAGACCACCTTCGCCCGCATCATCGAGGGGCCGACCACGATGCAGTACCCGGAGGAGAAGACGCCCGTCTACCCGCGCTTCCGGGGCCGTCACAAGCTCCACCGCTTCGAGGACACGGGCCTGGAGAAATGCGTCGGCTGTTCGCTCTGCGCAGCCGCCTGCCCGGCCGACTGCATCCGCGTGGTGGCGGCCGAGAACACGCCCGAGAACCGCGTGTCCGCCGGGGAGCGCTATGCCACGGTCTACGAGATCAATATGAGCCGCTGCATCTTCTGCGGCTACTGCGAGGTGGCGTGTCCCTTCGACGCCATCACCATGGGCCACGACTACGAGCTCTCCGACTACACCCGCTCGGACTTGATCTTCACCAAGGAGATGCTGCTGGCCGAGCCGGTCGAACGGACCCCCTTGCGGCGAGAGGGGGAATGACCGATTAACGCCAGCGCCGCCCTCTTCTTCGTCGCCGCAATCTGCGCGCTGAGCGGCGCGGTGGGCGTGGTCGTGCTGCGCAACCCCTTCTACAGCGTGCTGGCGCTGGTCTTTCATCTGATCTCGCTGGCGGCGCTGTTCATGCTGCTGCGGGCGGAGTTTGTCGCCGCTGCGCAGGTGATCGTGTATGCGGGCGCGGTGATGGTGCTGTACGTGTTCGTGGTCGCCTACGTCGGCGGGGGCCAGGAACCTTTGGCCCCCGGCGGCACCACGCTCAAGATCCTCAGCCCGCTGTTCGGGATCGCGCTGGCCGTCGAGCTGTGCATCGCAATGCTGGGGACGGCGCTAAAGGGCGTCTCTGGCAAGGGCGCGCACTACGTGCTCGGCTTCGGTACCCCCGCCCACATCGGCCGCCTGTTTTTGACCAACTTCCTGTTCCCGTTCGAGATCGCCTCGATCCTGCTGCTGGTCTCAGCCATCGGGGCGGTGGTACTGGCCCGGCGCCGGCGAGGGCTTGAGCCAGAGATCGAGATCGAGCGACGGGTGCATATTCCCCGGCCGGCGTTCACCGGCACCATGGCTGAGGCGGCGGGCACGCGCCACGCCGAGCCGGGACTGCCTGAGCTCCCCACCGCCGGGGAGGCGGAGCTCGAACCCACGGGCACGGCGGCCGGGCCCGAGGCCAAGGGGCGCGCCCCCTCGCGACCCCCGTACCAGGGGGGCTGGTGATGGGGATACCAGGAGACTGGCACCCGGGATGCTGCACTCCCACCTTGCGCGAGGGAGGCTGGTGAGCGATGTGGATCGGTGGCTACTTGGTCGTCTCGGCGCTGATCTTCTGCATCGGCGCGGCTGGAGTACTGGTCAGGCGCAACCCGCTGGTGATCCTGCTGTGCCTCGAGCTGATGCTGAACGGGGCAAACCTCGCGCTGGTCGCCTTCGCGCGCATGTGGGGCGGCGAGGCCGGGCAAGTCTTCGCGCTGATCGTGCTGGTGGTTGCCGCCTGCGAGGTGACCGTGGGGCTGGGCCTGATCGTCGCGATCCACCGGCGCCGGCTGCCGGTGGACGTGGACGAGCTGCGGGAGCTACAGGGGTGAGCAAGCGCACGCGCGGCGATAGCCGCATTGATATGTGCTTGCGCGGAGGTGGTCGCTAGTGGCGCTCACCACCTTCGCCTGGTTGGTGCTGCTGTGTCCGCTGGTCGGCTCGGTCCTGATCGCGCTCGGCTTTCGCCGCCTGAAGGGCCGGGCGCCGGGGTGGATCGGCACCTTGATGATCGCCCTCTCGTTCGCCTTCGCGGTGGTGACGTTCGTGCTCCTGCGCACGCATCCCGACACCCACCGCGTGTTCACCTCGACGCTGTGGAGCTACGACACGAGCATCGGGCTTGACGCGAAGATGCAGATCCTCGTCGATCCCCTCTCGGTGTTCATGATCCTGGTGGTCTCGGGGGTCTCGGCGCTGATCCACCTGTACTCGGTCGCCTACCTGACCTCCGACAGGGGCTTCGCCAGGTACTTCTCGTACCTGAACTTCTTCGTGTTCTCGATGCTGCTGCTGATCCTCGCGGGCAACTTCATCTTGCTGATCATCGGCTGGGCATTCGTCGGCTTTGCCTCATACGCGCTGATCTCGTTCTGGTATCGCCGCCGCACCGCCACCGGCGCGGGTGTCAAGGCGTTCGTGATCAACGTGGTCGGCGACGTCGGGCTGGTGCTGGGGACTTTCATCATCTTTACCCACGCCCATTCGGTGGAGTACCTCAAGGTCTTTCACTCCACCCCACACGTCTTCGGCCACGACAGCGCCACGTTGGTCGTCGCCTGCCTGCTGCTGGGCGTGGGTGCGTTCGCGAAGTCGGCCCAGATACCGCTTCACACCTGGCTGCCGGACGCGATGGAGGGCCCGACGCCGGTCTCCGCGCTGATCCACGCCGCCACCATGGTCACCGCCGGCGTGTACCTGATCGCCCGCATGCACCCGCTGTTCGACCAGGCGCCGACAGCTGGAGATGTGACCGCGATCGGCGGCTGCCTGACGCTCTTGATCGCGGCCACGATCGCGCTCGCGGCTAGCGACATCAAGCGCGTGATCGCCTACTCGACCATGTCCCAGATCGGCTACATGATCATGGGCGTCTCCGTGGGGGCGTACTCAGCCGGCCTCTTCCATCTGATGACGCACGCCTTCTTCAAGGCGCTGCTGTTCATGGCCGCAGGCTCTCTGATCAGCGCCATGGCCGGTGACCAATCGCTCGACCGCATGGGCGGATTTCGGAAGGCCATGCCCTTCACGTTTCTCTGCTTCATGGTCGGCGGGCTGGCCCTAGCGGGGCTGCCCCCGTTCTCGGGCTGGCTGTCCAAGGACGACATCCTGGGCTTCCTCGTTCACCGCCACGGCGGCTTCTTGGTTCTCGGAATCCTCGGTTATGTCGGCGCGTTCCTGACAGGGCTGTACACGTTCCGGATGATCTTCCGTGCCTTCTTCGGCCAGCCGGTCGAGGAGGCCCGCGAGCTCGAGCAGGGTCATGTTGCGCACGCCGAGGTGCCGTTCAACCCCTCCACGCACGAGGAGGAGGACACCGACGTCGGCTTCCCGGGAGCCGAGCACCACATCGCCGAGCGAGACATGCCGATGAAGGTCGCGATGGGGGTGCTGGCGATTCTGGCGCTGGTCGGCGGCATCGTCCAGATCCCGGGAGTCGACGCCGGCATCGAGCGGTTCCTGGAGCCGACGTTTGCCGATTCGGCTCTCGCGCGCTCGTTGCCCTCGACCGGCGCCGACTGGATCGGGCTGGTGGTGGGTGCCTCGGTCGCCGTGGCGGGCATCGCCGTCGCCTACCGGATCTGGGTGATGGCGCCCGAGACGGCGCCCGCGCTACGGCGGCGCTTCGGCCCGATTTACGCGCTGTTCGTCAACAAGTGGTACTTCGACGAGCTGATTGACCTGGTGATCGTGCGGCCCGTGCTGATGCTCGGCCGGCTCGGAGACGCGGTGCTCGAGCGCATCGTGGTCGCGCGGGGGGTGACCGGCGGGACCGTCGGCGCCGTCCGCGCGGGCTCCGCGGCTGTGCGGCGCGCGCAGACAGGCTTTCTGCGCTACTACGCCGCCGGCATGGTGCTGTTCGCGTTCGGCGTGACGCTGTACTTCCTGGTGGCGAGCACATGAGCGCCACGCGCGATTCCGGGAGGGAGACGGTGTGACCCTCTCCATCCTGATCTGGCTGCCGCTCGCAATCGCGGTCGTGGGGACCGTCGTGCCCTCCGCGTGGGTGGGCCGCTTCGCCGCGCTTTTGAGTCTCGCCCCCCTGGGCATCGCGATCTCGTACGTGGCGCGCTTCAAGCTCCATCTGGCGGGGCTTCAGTTCGTCACCGACCAGACCTGGATCGGCGCGCTCGGGATCCATTACAAGCTCGGTCTTGACGGGCTCAATATCGCGCTCGTGCTGCTCACATGCGTGCTGTTCAGCGCCTCCTTTTTCTGGGCGGCGTTCCGCGAGTGGCCGCGACCGCGCCTCTTTTGCTTCTTCTTCGGCATCGCGCAGAGCGGCGTGCTCGGCGCCTTCTGCGCCCAGGACCTGGCTCTGTTCGTGGCTTTCTTCGACCTGATGCTGATCCCGTTCTACTTCCTGATCGGGATGTGGGGCACCGGGGAGCGGGTGCGCGCCACCACCAAGCTCGTCGTCTACACGCTCGTCGGATCTTTCTTCATGCTGGCCGCCGCGATCGCCACCGGCGTCGTGGCCTCGGGCGAGCACGGCACCCCGATCACGTTCGTGCTCTCGGCGCTGCACCATCTGCCGCTCTCGCGCTCCTCGCAGGAGTGGATCTTCCTCGGGTTCGCGGCCGCCTTTCTGGTCAAGATGCCGCTGGTCCCTTTCCACGGGTGGCTGGTCGACGGCTACAAGGCGATGCCGATTCCAGCCGTGGCCGTGTTCTCCGGGGTGCTCTCGAAGGTCGCCGCGTACGGCTTCCTGCGCATCGTGCTGCCGCTGTTCCCATATGCGTCGATGCATTACCAGATGGCGATGCTGCTGATCGCCCTGGTGTCGATCCTGTGGGGGACCTCGCTCGCCTTCACCACCCAGGACGCCCGTTTGGTGGTGGCCTACTCGAGCGTCGCTCAGCTCGGCTTCATCACGCTGGGAATCTTCTCGTTGCGGCCCCAGGGCAGCCAGGGCGCAATTCTGCAAATGGTCAACCATGGCCTGGTGACCGCGCCGCTGTTCTTCATCGTCGCGGCGCTGGCGCTGCGCTCGGGAGGATCCGAGGACCTGCGCGAGATGGGTGGGATCGCCTTCCGCGCCCCCGTGCTGGCCGCGCTGTTCTTGATCGTCGCGCTCGCAACCCTCGCCATGCCCGGGTCGGCCAACTTCATCGGCGAGTTCATGATCCTGCTGGGGGTCTTCCAGACCAAGGTCGCGATCGCAGTGGTCGCGTTCCTGGGGGTCGTGGGCGCCGCCTTCTATGCGCTGCGCGTGTACATCTCCTCGATGCATAACCGGGTGCGCAGCACCGTGAGGTCGTTCGACATCGGAGTCGGCGACCTCGCCGGGATCGCGCCGCTTGTGCTGGTGATCGTTGCGCTCGCGCTCTACCCGCAGTTCGTGCTGGGGCGCTCGGAGGCGACCGTGAAGAGCACGGTCGCGAGCGTGCACACTCCTCCATCAACCACGCTCAGGGCCTCCACGCGATGAGCCACGCCCTGCACGGACCGGCGATCGACTATGCGGGGCTCTCACCGTTCATCGCGCTGACCGCGGGGGGGTTGGTCGTCCTGCTCGTGGGGCTCATGCGCTCCGCGGTGGTGCGCGCCCGGGTCGTCCCGGCGCTCAGCGTGATCACGCTCGGCGCGGCCCTGGGCCTCGAGATCGGCTACTTCCACCACCACGCCTCCATCGTCTCCGGCGCGCTCGCGATCGACTACCTGGCGCTGGTGCTGGACATGGTCTTTGCCGTGGCCGCACTCGCCGCCGTGTTCATGTCGTGGGGCGCCCGCGCCCCGGAGCAATCGGGGCACGGGGAGTATCACGCGCTGCTGATTTTCAGCGTGCTGGGCATGGCGGTGTTCGTCTCCGCGCAGAACCTGGTGACGTTGTTCATCGGCATCGAGCTGCTCTCGATCCCGCTGTACGTCCTGTGCGCCTCGGAGTACCGCCGCGAGGGCTCACTCGAGTCCGGACTGAAGTACCTGGTGATCGGGTCGGTGGGCTCGGCGACGCTCGTCTACGGGCTCGCGCTGGTGTACGGCGCCACCGGCGCCACCAACTATTCGCACATCGCCACGGCCGTCTCGCACAGCCATCTCCACGGCGGCGTGCTGGGCGATCCCATGATCCTGACCGGCATCGCGCTGGTGACCGTGGGCCTCGGCTTCAAGGCCTCTGTCGCGCCGTTCCACCAATGGACCCCCGACGTCTATGAAGGGGCGCCCACTCCCATCACCGGCTTCATGGCGACCGCGACCAAGGCCGCGGCCCTGGGGGCTTTTTTGCGCTTCTTCTACGTGGCGGTGCTCGGTGAGCACCTCACCTGGGCACCGGCGCTGGCGGTGCTCGCGGCGGTCACGATCATCGTGGGCAACGTCGGCGCGCTGAACCAGTCCTCGCTCAAGCGCATGCTCGGTTACTCCGGCGTGGCGCAGGCGGGCTACATGCTGGGAGGTGTGGTCGTCGTCAGCCGCCTGGGGATCAACGCCACGGTGCTCTACATCGCGATCTATCTGGGCATGAACCTGGCGGCCTTCGCCGTGATCGCCGCCGTGGAACGCGACGCCGAGCGAGGCGATGACATCTCCGGATTGAACGGCCTCGGTGCTCGCCGCCCCTGGCTGGCGTGGCCGATGACGATCGCCATGCTGTCGCTGGCGGGCATTCCCGGCACCGCCGGCTTCATCGGCAAGTTTCAGCTGATCCACGCACTCGTCAACGGCCACTACCTGTGGCTGGCGATCGTGTTGGTGATCGGCTCGATGATCTCGCTCGGGTACTACCTGCGGGTCGTGGCGACGATGTGGATGGGGACTTACAGCCCGGCACGGGCGCAGGTGGCCACGGCCACCTCCGAGGCTGCTCTGCCGCCGATCGCGGGCGGCTCGCAGGAGGCCGACGAGGAGGAGCCGGATGCGCGCGGCTCCGGGGAGGCGGGGGCAGACGGATCCGGGCAAAAGGACGGCGCGCCCGAGACGGCCCCCGTCGCGCATCAGCGCCGCGCGGGCTGGCTGCCGCCGCACGCCCCGCTCGTGTTCGTGGCGGTGGTGTTTGCCGCGGCGACGATCTTCTTCGGCATCGTTCCCCAGCCGCTATTCCATTTCGCCGATCATGCCGGCCGTGCGCTGATCGGATTTCATTAGCGCCTGGGCAAACCGGACCGCGCACACCCGACTTAGGGACTTATCTAGGGATCACCTAGTGCGGATCGAATAGGCGCGTGAGAGCATCGCGGCGACAGGTTCCGCAAGGAGGGCGGCTTGATGGCGGCGAGTGGCTTCAGAAGGAGAGGCGAGCGATGACGGGGATGCTGTATGCGACAGCGCGCTTCTGCACACGCCGTCGCTGGTGGGTGCTAGCCGCGTGGCTCGTGATCACCATCGCGGTGGTCGTGATCTCCAAGGGAATGGGAGTAAACACCAGCGACGATCTTTCTCTGCCGGGAACGGGCAGCCAACACGCCAAGGACATCCTGCAGAAGCCCTTCCCGGTACAGGCAAACGGGACGAGCCCGATCATCCTGCACGCCAAGAACGGGAAGCTGACCGACTCGAAATACAAGAATGCGGTCAACGAGGCAGCCGCGGACGTCGCCAAAGCGCCTTATGTGGCGTCAGTGCTCAACCCGCTCACCTCCCAGGGCGCGTCGGCGTTGAGCAAGAACAAGTCGACCGGCTATCTCACGGTGGGACTGAAGGTGAGTCCGGGCTCGTTGTCGCAGAGCCAAGCCCAGACGATCATCAACGCGGCGGCCAAGCCTGCGCAGGCCGCCGGCCTCGAGGTGCAGACCGGCGGACAGCTCGGGTTGAAGGTCTCCAAACCCTCGACAGAGTCAAGCGAGCTGATCGGGATCATCGCGGCGATGTTCATCCTGGCGTTTACGTTCGGGACGATCACGGCGATGATCCTCCCGATCCTGACAGCGATCTTCGCGCTGCTCACGACGCTGTCGATCGTCGAGATGCTCGAGCATGTCCTGACCGTCCCCACGGTCTCCCCCACGCTCGCGACCATGATCGGGTTGGGCGTCGGCATCGATTACGCCCTGTTCATCGTGACCCGCCACTTACGCGGTCTGGAGGATGGCTTACCGATGCGCGAGTCAATCGCCCGATCGGTGGCGACCTCGGGCGGCGCCGTCTTCTTCGCTGGCTGCACGGTGACGATCGCGCTCGTCTCGCTCGCGGTCGCCGGCATCCCGCTGGTGACGACCATGGGACTGATGGCGGCCGTCGCCGTGGTGGTCGCGGTCGCGGCTGCGCTCACGCTCCTGCCCGCCTTCCTGGCGATCCTGGGTCCGCACATCAATTCGCTGCGGGTCCATCATCCGCCAACCGCGGAGGAGGCAAAGAAGGGCCTGTGGGCAAAGTGGGCCCACGACATCGCCAAGCAACCGATAGTGACAGGCCTGGCGGCGCTGGCGATCCTCCTTCCGCTGTCGATCCCGCTGCTCTCGCTGTCACTGGGACAGCAGGATGTCGGGGCCTACGCGACCACCACTACGGCGCGTCAAGCCTACGACCTGACCGCAACGCACTTCGGCCCGGGAGTCAACGGCCCGCTGCTGATCGCCGTCAAGCTGGGGTCGCCCGCGCAGCCGGCGTCTTCGTCCGGCTCGTCATCTGGGAAATCGGGCGGGTCGAGCTCGAACGGGTCGAGCTCCGCGAACTCAAGCGGTGCCAGCTCGTCCAAGTCCGGTGGTTCAAGCAGCTCGTCGAGTACGAACGAGAGCGATCCGCGCACCACCGATCCTCGTCTGCAGACGCTGCAGAAGGACGTCTCGAAGACCGCCGGGGTAGCGGGTATCTCTCCGATCACGATCGACAAGGCAGGGACGACCGCGTACTTCAGCGCGATCTCCAAGTACAACCCAGCCTCGGACAACACCACCAAGATCGTTAACGACCTGCGCAACAGCGCGATCCCGAACGCCGAGAAGGGCACCAACATGCACGCCTACGTCGGCGGGACCACGGCCTCGTATGAGGATCTGGCCTCGCGCATCTCGGGCAAGCTGCCTCTCCAGATCCTGGTGGTGATCGCGCTCAGCTTCGTCCTGCTGATCGTGGCGTTCCGGACGGCGGTGGTCCCCGCACAGGCGGCGGTAATGAACCTGCTCTCGATCGGCGCCTCGTACGGAGTGCTGACCGCGATCTTCCAGTACGGCTGGTTGAGCAGCGTAATGGGATTGAGCGGCTCGGTTCCGATCGTCTCCTACGTGCCGTTATTCATGTTCGCGATCCTGTTCGGTCTCTCAATGGACTACGAGGTGTTCCTCGTCAGCCAGATCGAGGAGCACGTACACGCCGGCGAGGACAACCGCAGCTCGGTGACCTTGGGGCTGGTGACCAGCGCGCGGGTGATCACAGCCGCGGCGGCGATCATGGTGTTCGTGTTCGGCAGCTTCCTGCTTAACGGCAATCCCACCGTCAAGGAGTTCGGCGTCGGGCTCGCTGTCGCGGTCATCCTGGACGCGACGGTGGTGCGGTGCCTGCTGGTGCCGGCGCTCATGATCCTGATGGGCAAGGTCAACTGGTGGATGCCGAGATGGCTCGACCGCGTGGTGCCTCAGTTCAGCATCGAGGGCGCCGAGTTCTTCGCTGCACGCGACGCCGCGGCCGCCGCGCCGTCCGCCCCCGGACCGGTACCAGTGGGCGCAGAGCACGAGCCGAGCTGAGCCTCAGTCCGGGCTGAGATGAGCACTAAAGCTGCCCACACTGGCGTCAATGACGGAGATACGACGGCACTCCCGGAGCAACACCAACTCACGAGCGTGCGCGCGTCGTCGGCGAATGCGGGCGGCTCCTCGCCGTTTCCGCCGATCGCCGATTACGCCTTTCTCTCCAACTGCCACACCGGGGCACTCGTGGCGCCGGGAGGCTCGATCGAGTGGCTGTGCGTGCCGCGGTTTGACTCTCCGAGCATCTTCGGCAGCCTTCTCGACCGCGAGGCGGGTTCCTTCAGGCTAGGTCCGTTCGGCGTCGCGTTTCCCACGGCTCGCCAGTACGAGCCCGGTACGAACTCACTCATCACGACGTGGAAGACGAGCACCGGGTGGATAATCGTTCGCGACGCGCTGACGATCGGTGAGCGCAGAGGCGAGGACCTGGTCACGCCCCACACGCGGCCGCCGACTGACGAGGACGCCGACCACATGCTGGTCCGCACGGTGCTGTGCCTCGACGGTAGCGTCGAAGTTGAGCTCATATGCGAGCCGATGTTCGACTACGGGCGGGCCCAGGCCGAGTGGACGCTGGTCGACGGGGCACGCTGCGCTGCAACCGCCAGTGGCGCGGATGAGAGCATCCGCTTGCGAAGCGATCTGGCGCTGGGAATAGAGGGCAGCCGGGTGCGCGCGCGGCACGTGCTGCACCAGGGCGAGCAGCGATATTGCTCGCTGTCGTGGGCCGAGGGGCTCGAATCTCCACAAACGATCGACGAGGCCAACGCCCGCCTGGCGGCTACGACGAGGTTCTGGAGGGCTTGGCTGGCGCGAGCTCGGATACCCGACCATCGCTGGGGGGAGCACGTCCAGCGGTCCGCGCTGGCGATCAAGGGCCTGACGTACATGCCCACGGGTGCCACGGTCGCCGCGCTGACGACGTCGTTGCCGGAAACCCCCGGTGGGGAGCGGAACTGGGACTACCGCTACAGCTGGATGCGGGACACCACCTTTACCCTTCGCGCGCTTCACCTGCTGAACCTCGACTGGGAAGCCGAGGAATTCATCCAGTTCATCGCCGACGTCGAGCACGTCGAGGACGGCGGCCTGCAGATCATGTACGGCATCGATGGCCGGCGTGACCTCACCGAATCGACGCGCGACGAGCTCTCCGGCTACGAGGGAGCGCGCCCCGTGCGGATCGGCAACGGGGCCTTTGACCAGCGCCAGAACGACGTCTACGGCGCGGTGCTAGATGCGATCCTGCGGCACACCCGCCGGGAGCAGCGCCTACCCCAGCGGCTGTGGCCGCTCATCCGCTCGCAGGCGCAGTGCGCGAGCGCCATCTGGCGCGAGCCGGATCAGGGCATCTGGGAGGCACGGGGTGAGCCCCGGCACTACGTCTCCTCGAAGCTCATGTGCTGGGTGGCGATGGACCGCGCGGCCAGCCTGGCGGAGATGCGCGGCGATCGCGAGCTCGCCTCCAGCTGGCAAGCCACGGCGCAAGAGATCCACGCCGAGATCCTCGAGCGCGGCATGGACGCCCGCGGCGTGCTGCGCCAGCACTACGACACCGACGCGCTCGACGCCTCGACCCTGCTCGCCGCGCTGTTCGGCTTCCTCCCCGGCCACGACGAGCGCCTGCGTACGAGCGTGATGGCGATCGCCGACGAGCTGACCGAGGACGGGTTCGTGCTGCGATACCGCACCAATGAAACCGACGATGGCCTTGAGGGGGAGGAGGGCACTTTCCTGATCTGCTCCTTTTGGCTGGTGTCGGCGCTGATGATCGTGGGCGAGACCCAGCGCGCTCACGACCTCATGGAACGCCTGCTGCGGGAAGCCTCGCCGCTGGGGCTCTACGCGGAGGAATTCGAGACCGCGACGGGCCGTCATCTGGGCAACTTCCCGCAGGCCTTCTCTCACCTGGCGCTGCTCGACGCGGCCGCGCGGATCATCCTGCAGGAGCGGCTGCTGGAGATGTAAGCCTGGCGCTGGCATCACCCGGCAAGGATCAATGCGCCACGGACGATCAGCACCAGACCAAGCGCCGTGATCACGACGACCATGATCCGGCGCCCTCTGCGGTGCAGCCACGCTCGCGTCGCGCTCACGGCTCGTGGCGTCCATTCAGGAGCGAAGACAAAACTGACCAGCGGCAGCTCGAGCAGCAGCTGCTGCATCACGCAGAAGAAGGCCATCAGGAGCACAGCGGCCAGTGCGGGAGCCTTGAGCTCGACGATGTGGTGAAGCGCGTTCAGATAGGTGACCCCTGGAAAGCTCAGCAGGGCACCGACCACGAACGTGAGTCTTGCCGAGCCTTTGCGAAGCGCGCGTTCCTGCCACGAGGGTCGATCGCCGGCCTTACTCGCTTTACGCTCGCGGCGCCGCTCACGCCAGTCGCGCAGCGGCGCGTCGCGGTCGGTCGCCAGCGCCAGTGCCACCGCCAGCGCAATGCCACCGATGATCACGTCGGCGGCTGGACTGAGGGTGTGCTTCGAGCTGGTCACCGCGCCCGATCTATGCAACGCGAACACGACCGCGAACCCGGCTGCAAAGCTTGTGGCGTAAGCGCCCAGCAGGTAGCCCAGCATCAGCGTCTTCGGGTGCGGGGTGAGCAGCATCACCGTGACCGCCGCGAGCAGCGACGGATTGGCCGTCGACGCGACGGCTGAGACGAAGATGCTGACCAGGTCCGATTGCAAGCGACGCCCCGCTCGGGCGGTCATGAGCCGGTTTCAGCTACTCGCGCCGCTCCCGCCCGCGTCACCGTCGGTGGCGCGCGGAACGAGCTCCTCGAACACGCGCATGAGCTCGAGCGTGCCGTCGAACGCGACCCGCCGCTCCTCGGCGCTCACGGTGCCGATCAGCCGCTCGTCGGCACCCCTGGTCACTTCCATTTCGAGCTTCACTGTCATGGGTCGCTGCTTGAGGCCAGGGCCAGCATCGCATACAGGGAGCCTCTCAGCATTGGGGTATCCCCAGGGAAGTCCCTAGTCTTTACAGGCTCGCGCGCGCGGCGGCCCGCGTTTGCGTTGCTGCCCCCTCGCCCGGACTCGAAATGAGCGGCGCAAGCTGGTGGCGAGAGCGGATCCCGAGCTTGGTGAAGATATTGGCCAGGTGGTACTCGATCGCCTTAGTCGACAGGTACAGCTCGGCCGCGACCTCGCGGTTTGACTTGCCCGCGGCCACCAGCCGCGCGATCACCTGTTCGCGCGCTGTCAGCTCGAGCTCGGACTCCTCGCCCCCGCCCCCCGCATGCACGCCACAGGCCGCCAGCTCCGCCTGGCAGCGCTCGAGCCAGGGGCGCGCCGCGAGCGACTCGAACGCCTCATGGGCGGCGCGCAGCGCACCGACCGCGAGCTTGCGGCTACCCGTCCTGCGCATGAAGGACCCGAAGTCGAGCTCCAGACGCGCGCCCACCAGCGGCGCGCTCGAGGCAGCCGCGAGCTTCCGCGCGCGCAGAAAGGCCGCGCGAGCCTTGGCCGGTCGCTCCCGGGCCCCCTCCAGCCCCCCGCGCAGTCGCAGCGCCTCGACCGCGAGGACACCGTCCGCCCTCCTCTCCAGAGCCGCGTCGAGCTCATCCAGCAGGTTGCCCGCAGCATCGAGCTGTCCCGTGCGCAGCAGTGCCTCCACCGCCACGGCCTGCCAGGCGCGCCCGGCCAAGTCCAGGGCCACCGCTTGCAGCGCACTCTCCCGCAGCTCCGAGAGGGCTCCCAGCGCGCCACTCCAGTCTCCCTGGGCCGAGGCGAGATTGGCGGCCGCGACCGCGACGTGGTAGACGCTGACCGGCAAGGCGGCGAGCTCGACGGCGCGCCGGGCAGCGCTGACGTGCTCCGCGGCGAGCTTGAAGGCCCCGCGTCCGGCGTGGAAGAAACTCGCCACCTTGTGGACAAATGGCAGCTCCCACACCTGGTCTGATTCCTGCGCCAGCGAAACCGCTACCTCGGCGTGCGTGAGCCCGTCGTCCCACCTTCCCAGCCAGTACTCGGCCTCCGCCAGCGAGCCATAGGCGTTGGGCAGGCTGCGTAGCGGGGTGCCGGCGCGAGACCACCTCACCACCGCCAATAAATCTTCGACGGCGCCCCGTAGGTCGCCGTCCCACAGCTTTAGATTGCCGCGCGTCGCCATCAGCTCGGCCTCGAAGGGCTCGGGAGCGATGCGGCTCGGGGACAACGCGTGCAAGACGCCGATGCCCTCGGCGCTCCGGCCACAAAGTGCCAGGCCCTGCGCGAGCGCCTGCTGGGCGGTCACCTTGACAGTCACGTCATCGGCCTGGTGCTCGAGCGCCCGCTGTGCCCAGGCGGTCGCCTGCTCGCCCCGGCCGGCATAGGCGCATACGATCCCCAGCGAGCAAAAGACCAAGCCGCGCAGGTTCGGCTCGCTCGAGAAGTCGGAGCGCTCGGTCACCTCCACCAGCGCGGCCTCGGCCTCCGCCAGGCGGCCCGCCGAGGCGGTCAGGGTGGCGAGGGCGAAGGCACGCCGCGGACCGTCGCTGCAGGAGAGGACCGCATCGCGCAAACTGTGCGCCCGCGGGACGTCGCCCGCCGCGCCCAGGATCTCGACCGCCCGCAGCAGCGCTCCCTCGCGCAGCGCGACGCTCCCGGCCAGACGCGATGCCTCCAGTAGGTGATCCACTCCGGCCGGCAAGGCACCGCCTGCGAACTCGCTCTCGGCAACGGAGACGAGCTCGCCCGCAAGCGCATCGTCGGCGCCGTTGCTGGCGGCGACGCGGTGCGCCAGCGAGACGGGGCCGGCGGTGACTCGCGCCCAGGCACCGTGCAGCTCGCGCCGGCGTCTGGGCGAGACGTCATCGTGTATCGCGGCGCGCACCAGCGGGTGGGGGAAGGTCACCTCCTCCGGCACTTCGTCGGGCATCAGCGTCAAAAGGCCCGAGGACACCGCCTCCTCGAGCGCCGCGGCTGGGTCTCTCAGACCGGCCACCGCGCCGGCCAGCGCGAGTGGGCAGTGGAGACCTCCAACCGCCACGGCGGTGAGCAGCTCCTGCGTGTTGGGGCCAAGCTTGCTCACTCGCGCGAGCACCGTGGCGGCGAAGGAGTGAGGAGCCGGCAGTTGGCCGCTATCAGCAGTCAGCGCGCCGCCCGGAAGCTCCGCCAGCAGCGCCTTGACGTACAGCGGATGGCCTCCGGTATGGGCGGTCAGACGTTCGCTTGCGCCGCGGGGCATCGCCGTGTAGCCGAGCGAGCTGGCGAGGAGACCCACCTCCTCCGCGGACAGGCCGCCAAGGCGCACCACGTCGGCACGCTCGGGATCGGCCAGCAGTCTGCCCCAGCTCGACCCGAGCCGGTCGAGGCCGCCGGGGCGCGTCGCCAGCAATGCCAAGACACGGTCGGCATACAGCCGGCGCAGCGCGAAGAGCAGGGCACCCGCCGATGAGGCGTCCATCCAGTGGGCGTCGTCGATCACCAGCACCACGGGCGCGCGATCCTGGAGCGAATCCAGCGTCACGAGCAGCTCCGCCCCGACGGTGAAGGCATTCCCTGTCGGCGCGGGAGCGCGACCGTCGTTCGGGGAGACAAGCTGTGAGAGCACGCCGTATTCGAGGCTCGTCTCGCTCTCGTCCGCGCTCGCCTCGAGCACCACCACATCCTGGGCGTTTTTGAGGAAATGACGGACGAAGGCGCTCTTGCCGATCCCCGGCTCGCCCTCCACGGCGACGATCCTCGAGCGCGAGGCGCGCACGGACGCAAGCCGTAAGGCGACGAACCGAAGCTCTTCCGCGCGCCCCACGAAGACGCCACGCCCTGCGATCAAGTTGTGTGCGGTCCCCTGGGGCAATTCCCTCCACCCGCGTTCCAGGGCCGGACGCTCCCTGGCGATCCGGGGAGATCATAGCTTCGCAGAGGCCCAATCGCCGCCGCCTTGCCCGCCGCTACGATCGGCCACCATGGCCGTCGCGGTGAGTGCGCAGTAAGTGCAATACCCGGTCGAGAGCTTCAGCGAGGCCGAGCGCGAGCGCCTGCGGCCCCATTTCACAAACGTCGACCGCCCCGTGTTCGCGCTCGTCAACCTGCCAGAGACGGTCAAGGGTGCGCTGTTCGCGCGCTACTCGCGCTACCCGGGCACGCTGCGGCGGCTGTTCCTGGATGAGTTCGCGGCCGACCTGCCCGCCGCCGGGGAGGCATTGGACGGCAGCGAGGGGCAGCGCGCGGCGGCGCTGTATGAGCGCGTGTTCGTCGGCTACGGCGATGACTCGGTCGCGCAGCTGGGCGGCGCTCACGTCGCCTGCGAATGGGTCTCGAACGTGCTCACGAAGATCCTCCAGCGGCCACGGCTGGGCGCGTACCTCGAGCAGTCGACGCGCTACATCGCCTATGACGCACCGCTGCCTGATCCCCCGGGCGGCTATCGCTACTACCGCGAGGCCCAGCTCGGGCCCGAGTACGAGGCCGCCATGGACGAGCTGTTCGCGATCTACTCTCGCTCGCTGCCGCGCGTGCGCGCGTGGGCGGAGCTCGCCTTTCCCGCCGGCGAGGGCGAGTCCCCGGCAGCCCGCGCACGGGCGCTGAAAGCCAAGGCGCTCGATCTGCTGCGCGGGCTGTTGCCCGCGAGCTCGCTGTCGCACGTCGGCATCTTTGCGACCGGCCAGACCTACGAGCAGCTGATCATGCACCTGCTGGCCCATCCCCTGCCCGAGGCTCGCTCCTGCGGCGAGAGGTTGCTCGAGGAGTTGCGCGCGGTGATCCCGAGCTTCTTGGCCCGGATCGAGCGCCCCGAGCGCGGCGGCCGCTGGATCTCCTACCTCGAGCAGCGACGGGCGGCCGGGTCGCGCTGGGCCCGCCGGCTGGGGCTGGAGGGCGACGGCGAGGGCGAGGAATCCGGGCCCTCGGTCAGGTTGCTGCGCGTTCACGGCAGCGAGGATGACCTGCTGGCGGCGCTCCTGTTCGAGTCGAGCGGGCGCTCGGAGCGCGCGATTCAAAGGAGGCTCGATCGCCTGGACGATGCCGAGCGCAGAGAGCTCTTGCGTGAGCTGGTCGGGGAGCGCTCGAACCGGCGCCACCGCCCCGGTCGCGGATTCGAGGCGGTTGGCTACCGCTTCGAGATCGTCGCCGACTACGGGGCCTTCCGTGACCTCCAGCGCCATCGCATGCTGACCGTGCAATGGCAGGCGCTCACGCCCGACCTCGGGGCCGAGGTGCCCGAGCAGGTGGAGCTGGCGGGATGCGGCGAGGAGTACCGCCGCGCGCTGTCGCTCTCGCAGCGCGAGCACGAGCGGCTGGCACAGCGCGGTCTCGGCCCCGCGGCGGCGTATGCGCTCTGCCTGGGCTTCCGCATCCGCTTCATCCTCGAGCTCAACGCGCGCGAGGCGATGCAGCTGATCGAGCTGCGCTCGGGCCGCGAGGGCCATCCCTCCTACCGCGCGGTCGCGCACGCGATGCACGCGCAGATCGCGGCCATCCACCCAGGCATCGCGGGCGCCATGACCCACGTCGACCGCGAGACCGAGCCGCGGCTCGAGCGCATCCTGGCGGAGTTGCGCAACGCATAGAGCTGTTCCGGCCGGAACATGTTCCGGCCGGCGGGTCGGCACATGTGCCGACCCGGGGCGGGCCACATGTGGCCCGCCCTACCCGAGATCTATTTGACGTGCACCAGCTCGCCGATCGTGGCGCCGCCGCTGAACTCGTCGGTCTGCTCGACGCGATTGACCGGGAGGCCGCGCGCGCTTCCGCTGAGCGGGCAGATCTCGCCCGTGAGCGCGATGCCGCCGGCGAGCGAGCCGGCGGAATGGTTCCTCGGCGCCTTACTGAGCGGGGGCCCGTAGTAATCGCCCGGCTGGCAGCGCCCGCCGATGGCCGTCTTGCGGTTGCCCTTGACGAGCACCCGAAGGTGAGCCACGTGGAGGCGGGTGAGGACGCGCGCGCCGTTCGAGAGCGCCACGACGTCTCCGCCCTTCACCCTCATGTGCACGCCCACGACGCCGCGCGCGTCGGCCCTGCCCGAGGCGTGCTCACGCCCGTCGCGCAGGCTGTACCTCGCTCCGGGGACCAGCCCCGCGCAGCTCACGCCGTGGCGTGCCAAAAAGGCGGTACAGGTGGGAAAGCCGCCCTGCTTGAAGAACTGGCTCAAGACCTTGGGAGTGGAGAGAAGCGAAACCGAGCCGGGCTCCCCGACGGCCACCGTCAGGCTGACCAGGCCACCGTACTCGTTGGGGGCGGCACCCCCTCTGACCGGCGAGAACGCCCGGTTGTCGTTGGAACTCCAGCTCACGGCCTGACCGGCTCTGAGCGGCGCAGCGAGGCGCACGGTGGAGACGCCGGTCTTGGTGGAGCAGAACTTGGTGGGCGAACCGGCCACCCGCGTGCCGCCGAGCGCGTAATGCTCGACGCCCGTCTGGAAGCAGGGAGCGAACTTGAGCGACGGCGGGTGATCGCTCGCGCGGCTGCCATTGTCCATGGCCCACCAGCCGGTCCAGCCGGACTCGGTATACGGGTTGCCCCCGTTGCCCGTCAGGATCGACTGCCGGTGGGGCGAGGGCGACCCAGGACCCGAGTAGCGCAAGCTGATCTCATCGCGGTCGTCGCCCACGACGTGCCTGCCGAGGGACACCGACCAGCTGCCGTCACCCTTCGTGGTGGCCGAGCCACTGGCGACGGCCACCGCCTTGTGCGCTGCGTCGCGGCGCAACAGAGTGACCTTCACATGTACTCCTGACCGCTTGCGTTCGATGTTGCCCCTGACGCGTGGCGAGAACTGCGTCAGCTTGACCTGCGGCAGTGGCAGGGGGTTGGTGGTCGCCCTGGTGCGCTGGACGCAGCCGCGGTTGTCGTTGGACCACATCTCCTGGAACAAGTACTTGTGGTGGTTGATGAGCTGGTTATAAGGAGAGCCGTTCGGCGCGTGTCCCAGCGGCTTGCCCAGAACGGGCTTCTCGCACTTGTCGCCCACCTCGAAGCCGTTGGGGTCCATGTAGCCGACGCCCTCGGGGTCCGTGATGGCTTCCTCGGTCTCGTGCGCCGCGGTGTCGATCGTGTCCTCCGCCTCCGGGTTGCCATTGGGATCCTGGTGCTTGGGAAGAGCTCCCTCGATCAGCGGGTCGATCGCGATCGCGTAGATCACGGGGCCGTGCCCGAGGTCCGAGACGCTGTGATAACCCAGGAAGGCGTTGGTGCCGCAAGAGCCCTTGCTGATGCACTCATCCACCTTCGGCGGCGTGAACACGAACCACAACTGGGTCAGCCCACGCTTACCGTGAGTGCGCACGATCAGCCTGTTGATCTCACGCTGCACCTGCGCGTCGGTGAGGCACATGTGAATGCGCTTCTTGGGGGAGGTGCACCGCCCCTTGGAGGGGTAGGGGTGCGTGTCAACCAGGTTGTCCTTGCGCTTGGAGTACGAAATCGCGTACTTGCCCGGGGTGATCCTGCCCGGGCTCGTGCCTTCCGCGTACTGGATCAGCGTCGAATAGACGTTGGATTTCCGGCCACTGTCCTGGGCGACGTCGGTGAAGAATCGCTCGATCAGAGGCTCATACCCAAGGACGCCGCGCCTCGGCGAGCCGTGAAAGGAGCCCTTTGGGCCCCAGAAGATCGTATGCACGGTGACCCCGTGAGCCATCACCTGGGCGCCGTGGTAGGTCGCTTGGTCCCGCGCGGCGGTCGCCAGCTCGGGAGCGAGAACGCTCGCGCTGATGTTGTTCGGAGGGATCAGCCCGAGCGCGTTGTCGATGCGCGGCCTGAAGATAGGACCCGTGGCGAGCGCGCTCGGCGCGAGGGCCAGGCTTAAAGCGCCCACCAGCAGCAACAACAGCATGCGTCTACGCACCATCTCTCCTCCCGTTTTCTCAGCCCAGCAGCACGCCCAACCGTAGCGCGATCGCGGCAGCGGCGGATCAGCTACCGCGCGGCCACCCCTCCCGCTCGCGCAGCTCGATGCGGCGGATCTTGCCCGTCAGCGTCTTCGGCAACTCGGGCACGAACTCGACCAGCCGCGGGTAGGCGTAGGCGGAGTGGTGCTCGCGTACGAAGGCCTTGATCTCCTCGGCGAGCGCCTCCGAGGGCTCGTATCCGGCCGCGGGCACGACGAAGGCCTTGACCACGGTGCCTCGCCTCTCGTCCGGTGAGGCGACGGCCGCCGCCTCCGCGACCGCGGGGTGCTCGAGGCAGGCCGATTCGACCTCGAACGGGCCGATGCGGTAGCCGGCCGAGATGATCACGTCATCGGCGCGCCCCTCGTACCAGAAGTAGCCGTCGTCGTCGGCGCGCGCGGCGTCCTTGGTGTGGAACCACTCGCCGCCGAAGGTCTCCTCGGTGTCCTCGGGCGGGCGGTTCCAGTAGCCGAGCGGATAGTGGGGATTCGACCGTGCCCTCAGACAGATCTCGCCGCGCTCCCCGCGCGCCACGGGCTGCTCGTCCTCGTCCAGGATCTGCACGTCCCAGCCGGGCATCGGCTTGCCCATCGAGCCCTCGCGCACCTCCATGAAGGGGTAGTTCGCGCACAGCGGGTAGGACTCGGTGAGGCCGTAGTAGTCGAGCACCGTCAGCCCGTACTGCTCGCGGATGAAGCGGATCGCCTCGGGATTGAGCGGCTCGCCCGCCGAGCACACGATGCGGAAGCGCTGGGGATAGCGGGTCTTCGCATCCTCAATCGCCATCATCGAGCGGATCGCCGTGGGAGTCGCGAACACGTTCGTGACCTCATGGCGGGAGAGGAAGTCGAGCTGGCGCTCGGGGTCGAAGCCGCCCTCGCGCTGAAGGACGGCCTGCACCGCCCCGAGCCGCCAGGGCCCGAGCAGCGGACAGATGCCGGCGGCCCAGGCCCACTCGCCCATGCCATGAAACACCTCGCCGTCGCGCACGTCATGGCAGTAGACGAACTCCTCGTGGGCCAGGAGGTAGCGGTGGGCGTGGAGGATGCCCTTGGCGAGCCCCGTGGTGCCGCTCGAGTAGTAGAGCTGGGCGGGATCGTCGGCGCCGGTGGAAACGGTCTCGAAGCGCGGGGAGCCCTGGTCGAGCAGGCTCCGATCGAGGATCAGCAGATGCTCGGTCAACGAGCGATCTATCCGCTCGGCGTTCACGTCGTCGGTGGCCACCACCTTCGGTTGCGAGTCGGTCAGCCGGTGACGGATGCCCTCATCGCCGTAGAGCACCGACATCGAGAGCAGGATCGCGCCCGCTTTCCACGTGCCGAAGAAGGCCGCCGCAGTGTGCGGCGTCGGCGGCAGCAACATCGCCACGCGGTCGCCCGGCCGGACGCCGCGCTCTTTGAGCACGGTGGCGAAGCGATTGGAGTCATCCTGCAACTCACCCCAGCTCACGCGCGTGACCGTGCCGGTAAAGTCCTCGTGCACCATCGCCAGCTTCTCGCGTGGGTGCCGATCGCACACGTCGGCCGCGATGTTGTAGCGCTCCGGCACCGACCAGCGATGACGGGCGCAGGCTTCTTCGTATGAGGTGCCTGCGGTAGAGCTCATGAACCCCATCTTCGCCGCGCGTTAAGCTGAGCGCAAGCCATGACCGTCGCTTTCGGAGTTGTCCTGGCGATTGCGCTGGCCATTGTGGCGGCTCTGCTGGTGGCCGCCTACCGCTACCTGCGGGCTCCGCGGGCGGCGCGCACGCCCGAGGCGGCGGGCATGCAGTCGGCGCTGCACGCGGCGACCTCGACCCTTCCCCACCTGCGCAGGGGCCTCAGCGCGCACACCGCGGAGCAGGCCGTTCCTCATCTCCGGGCGCTGACCGGGGCCGCCGCCGTGGCGCTGGCGGACACGCGGGCGGTGCTTGCGATCGACGGTGAGGGACGCGAGCAGGTCCGCCCCGGGGATCTGCTCTCCAGGCTGCTCGAGCCGGCCGGCGACCACCGCGTGCACGTCGAGCCGCACCTGGTCTCCTCGGACCCCGACTGTCCGCTGCGCTCGGCGGTGATGGCGCCGCTGCTGGTCCAGGGCAAGCGCGCGGGCACGCTCATCACCTTCTACCGCAACGTCGGCCGGCCGCGGCGCGGCGTGTTGCGAGTGGTGCAGGAGGCGGCCAGCCTGCTATCCGCGCAGCTCGAGCTGTCGGTCGTGGCCGAGCAGGAGGAGCGCCTGGCGAGCGCGGAGCTACGGGCGCTGCGCGCGCAGATCTCGCCGCACTTCATCTACAACGCGCTCGCTGCCGTCGCGGGCGAGATCCACGCCCGGCCGGAGGAGGCCCGCGAGCGCTTGATCGACTTTGCCGAGTTCACCCGGTATCTGTTTCGCGACGGGCGCTCGTACGTGTCCCTCGCCGAGGAGCTCGAACACGTGCAGCGCTACCTGCGCCTCGAGCAGGCGCGCTTTCGCGGGCTGCACGTGGCCGTTGAGGTCGCGCCGGATGCGCTCGACGCGGTGGTGCCCGCGATGTCGCTGCAACCGCTGGCCGAGAACGCCGTCCGGCACGGGGTCGAGCAGCGCGCGGGCACGGGCCGGATCGAGATCGCGGGCCGTACCGTGGACGGCGACATCGAGCTGACCGTGGCCGACGATGGCGCCGGGATCGAGCCTGAGCGCTTGCCCAGCGTGCTCTCGGGCGCAGGCGGCGGCATCGGACTCTCGAACGTCGATGCGCGCCTGCGCGCGACATTCGGCGAGAAGTACGCCCTACGGATCGAGTCGCGCCGCGGGGAGGGGACCACGGTCGTGATGATCGTCCCCAATCTGGCCGCGCGCCAGCCGGCCGAGAGCTCACCGGGCGCCATAGTGCGGCGGCTGCTACCCGCTCGAGGATGACCTCCGACCGGCTCACGATCCTGGCCGTCGACGACGAGCGGACCCAGCTCGAGGACCTGGCGCGGCTGCTGCGCGAGTTTCCCGCGGTGGAGGAAGTCGAGTGCGCCGACGGCGGCCAGGACGCGCTGGTGAAGGCATCGGGACAACCGTTCGACGCGATCTTCCTCGACGTGCGCATGCCTGACCTGGACGGTCTGAAGCTCGCCCGGGTGCTGAAGCGCTTCTCGAACCCGCCCCAGATCGTGTTCGTGAGCGCTTACGACACGGCTGCTGTGGACGCCTTCGAGCTACATGCCGTCGACTACCTGCGCAAGCCCGTCAGCCGCAGCCGCGTGGAGGACGCGCTCGAGCGCGTCCTCGCCGCGCGCGAGCACGGGGAGCAGACCGCCGGCGGGGACGGCCAAGGTGGGCGCGCGCCCTCGGAGGGGGACATGGTCGCGGCGCTCAGCTCGCACGGTGGCTCGATCAGGCTGATCCCGCGCAGCGAGATCCGCTACGCCCAAGCGCACGGCGATTTCGTCCGGATCGTCACCGAGGAGGGTCGCTATCTGCTGCGCACCACGCTGGCGGAGGTCGAGCAACGCTGGCGGCAGTTCGGCTTCATGCGCGTGCACAGGGGTTTCGTGGCCAACCTCAAGCAGGCCTTCGAGCTGCGGCCGCTGCTGGGCGGGACGGCCGAGCTGGTGCTGCCCGGCGACGAAACGATCCCCGTCGCCCGGCGGCACGTGGCGGAACTACGGGAGCGCCTCGGGGTGTAGGCCTCCCGGCTGGAGGAAGAGTGTGAGGTCCGCTCCCTCACGCACTCGGGGCGAGCGCCCCAGCCATGCGTGGGGAGCGGAAATTCACTATTCCGACGACTCGCCGTAAGTCGCGATCTCCTTCTTCTCCTCGGAGGAAAGGTCCTCGGGCACCTCGCCCTTCTCGCGCTTGACGCTCTGCACGTGCTCCTGAATCTGCTCGACCACGTCGGGATTGGCGAGCGTCGAGATATCCCCCACGTCGGTGAAATTGGAGATTCCCGCGATCACGCGACGCATGATCTTGCCCGAGCGCGTCTTCGGCATGTCGGGCACGACCCACACGTGCTTGGGGCGCGCGATCGAGCCGATGTCCTTGACGATTTGCTGCGAGACCTTCTTCTCGATCTCCTCGTGGGCCTCGTTGCCGGGCTTGAGCGAGACGTACATTTCGACGATCTTGCCGCGCGTCTCGTCGACGACGGGGACCGCGGCCGCCTCGGCAACCTCCTCGACCTCGATCGCGGCCGACTCGAGCTCCTTCGTGCCCAGCCGGTGACCGGCGATGTTGATCACGTCGTCGATGCGCCCGAGGATGCGGTAATAGCCATCCTCGGCCTGCACGGCGCCGTCACCGCAGACGAACGGCCAGTCGCGCCAGTCCTTGCTCTCCGGGTCCTTGGTGAAGCGCTTGTAGTAAGTGTCGATGAAGCGCTCGTCCTGGCCCCAGACGGTCAGCATCCGCCCCGGCCACGGGTTGCGGACGCAGATATAGCCGGCGTTGCCCGACCCCTTTGGGACCTCATTGCCGTCCTCGTCGTAGATCACCAGCTGAATCCCCAGCGCCGATGGGCCGCAGCTTCCCGGCTTCATCGGCTGGAGCCCCGGCAGTGTCGAGCCCATGAAGCCACCGGTCTCGGTCATCCACCAGGTATCGGTGATCGCCGCCTCCTCCTTGCCGACGACCTTGTAGTACCACCGCCAGACGTCGGGCTCGATCGGCTCGCCGACAGTGGTCATGCACTTGAAGTGGTAGTCGTGCTTGGCGGGCTCATCGGGACCCACCTTGCGCAGCATGCGCACGGTGGTGGGCGCAGTGTGGAAGATGTCCACATCGAGCTTCTCGGCAATCCGCCAGGGGCGCCCGGCGTCGGGATACGTGGGCAGGCCCTCGTACATGACGCTGGTGGTGCCCAGCGCGAGCGGCCCATAGACGATGTAGGAGTGACCCGTGATCCAGCCGATGTCGGCGAAGCACCAGTAGGTGTCGTCGGGGTGGATGTCCTGGTAGTACTTCGAGGTGCCCGTGACGTAGCTGAGATAGCCGCCGATCGCGTGCTGCGCGCCCTTGGGGCGCCCGGTGGTGCCGCTCGTGTACATGAGGAAGAGCGTGTCGTTAGCGTCCGTTGACTCGGGCTCGACCTCCTGGCCCTCATAGTCTGAGAGCAACTCGTCGACGAAGAAGTCGCGCCCCTCGACCATCTCCGACTCGGAGTGGTACTCGCCCGGGACGCGACGCCAGACCAGCACCTTCTCGACCTCGATCCCGTCTTTGCGCGCGGCCTCGATCGCCTCGTCGGCCTTGACCTTGTGATCGATCAGCTTCCCGTTGCGGTAGTAGGCATCCATCGTCACGAGGATCGTGCTCTTGGCGTCGGCCATTCGCTGACCGCACGCGGTACCGCTGAAGCCGCCGAAGACCTCGGAGTGGATCACGCCGAGGCGGGCGCAGGCGAGCATCGCGACCGGCAGCTCGGGCACCATCGGCAGATGAAAGGTGACGCGGTCCTGGTGCTTGACGCCGCAGAAGTCGCGTAGCAGCGCTGCGAACTCGTTCACGCGCCGGTGCAGATCCTTGTAGGTGATGTACTGCGTTTCCTCGTCCTCGAGCTCCGGCACCCAGATCAGGGCATTGTTCTCGCCGCGGCTCTCCAGATGCCGGTCGACGCAGTTGACGCAGGCGTTCAGCTTGCCCCCGACCCACCACTTGAAGAAGGGAGGATTGCTCGCGTCGAGCACTTCATCCCACTTCTTCTCCCAGCTCAGCAGCTCCGCGTAGTCGACGAAGCAGTCGGGAAAGTTTTCGGGAGCGAAGCGCTCGAGGATGTCCTTGTCGTTGGCATTGGCCTGCTTGGCCATTTCCTCCGGCGGGGCGTAGTACTCCTCCTCCTTCCAGTGGACGGCAATCTGGGATTCCGAGTACTCCTTCTCCTCCTGCGCCACGGTCCCCTCTGCCGCATCTGCCATGGAACCCTCTCCTTTCATCAGGGGCGACCCGCGACCCCGGACGCCGACTCTCGGCCGGCGTCCGGGGTCTTGGGTTCCCCGCTTATGCGGTTGTTTCTATGTTCTTTTTACTACTTCGAGGGTGGGTTTCGCTAGGGCTGCGCAGCAGGCCGGTGGGCCAGCGGGAACAGTGGCAGTACCACGCCGCCGAATGTCGAGTTGACGACCTGGGCGAATGACGCGTAGAACGCCGCCACGGCGGTGGCGATTCCGACGTAGCCGCCGATGTGGGTGATCGTGGTGTTGCCAGACCCCATATCGCCGATCGCGAGCAGGAAGTAGGTCACCGCGAGCAGGATGAACACGAGCGCGATCGCGCCTGTCGTTCGTAGCGAGGCGATGAACATGTAGAGCGTGAACCCGCCCCAGATCCACAGGTAGGCCGACACGGCGTGCGGCGTGACGGTCAAAGCCGGCACCACATGCAGCGCGAAGTAGAACGACAGCCAGAAACAACCGTAGGAGGTGAACGCCACGGCCCCGAAGGTGTTGCCGGTGCGGAACTCCCAGATGCCCGCGATCAGCTGCGCCAGACCACCGTACGCGAAGGCGAGCGCCAACACGACGCCGATGCCCTTCGCGCTGATCAAGTTTCCGTTGATCAGGCTGAGCAGCATCGTGGTCGCCGCGAATCCAGCGAGGCCGAGCGGAGCGGGATTGGCGGGCTCCCACATCCCCGCGGTGCGGCCTGCCGTCGGGTCGGGAGTCGGCGCCGGTGCGACGTCGGCCTCGCGACCCACTGGCCCGCGACCGGGCCCATAACTGCTGGCTTCCATATTTCCTCCTCCTGGAGTGGGTGTTATGGAATGGAATCCGCGCACGAAATTTGCACACGCAACCAAGCCCGCAAGGGCGGATCGGCGAACGGCCGCCGCACGGGTGCGAACGGCGTGTTGGCGGGGGTGGACGGCGGCCGATGAGATGGGTGAGCGGCGCGCGACCCTAAGCTCTATCGCCGCCGCTTACGCTTGCGCTTCGCGCTCGAGCGTGAGTTGCCGACCCTGGCCTTGGCGCCCTGGGCCGAGCCGCCCCCGTTGCCGCTTGCGCCGGAGTCGCCGCCTTGCGCCGCGACAGGCTCGGGAACCGCGTCCCTGGTCAGCCCCCCGCGGCCGCTTTTCTGTGCACGCGCACGCGCCTGCGCGGCGCGGACCTCCTGGGAGGAGGGCCAGCGCTCGATGCGCCCGGTGCGCCAGGCCGGCGGCACACCGCTGGGCCAGCGGCCCATGAACAGATAGGCGAGCGCGGCCAGCCAGTAGAACTGCACGATCGGGACGGGCGTCAGCACGAACAGCGTCAGGATGCCGCCGATGATTCCCAGGTAGCCCAGGAAACGAGTGAGGAGCCCGACTCGCATGGAGTGCAGCGAGACGAGCACGAAACCGGCCGCCAACAGCAGCTCCCCCACGTAGTCGACGATCTGGAAGACCCCAAGCGCCGTCGAGCCCATCAGCTGGTTCGCCTGCGGATAGGTCTGAGCACCGTGGGTCACGAACTGCTGCGCGATGTGCCCGTAGCTGACGACGTAGCCGATGACGCCGATCGAGGCCAGGGGCGCGCCGGCCAGCGCGATCAGGCCGATGAACGCCTGGATCTTCGGCTCCCGCGCGCGGGCGCAGCCGAACAGGAACCAGAGCGTCGACGCGAGCGCCAGCCAGCCGCCCGCCTCTAGCACCGCGCCGATCAGGTCAAGCGTGAAGCGGCGGTGCTCGAACACCAAGCCGAGCGTGAGCTCGTTCACGGTCGTATGCGGACCGGTGAGCTGGAGCACCGCCGAGGCGATCAGCAGGATCGCCGCGCCCGCGGCAATCGCGGCCTGCCGGGGCCGCACCCGAGACTCATACCCGAGCCGATCCTCGACCGACATCGAGGCGCTGTTCGAGAGCGAGGCCACGGAGTGAGTGTAGGGCGGCTCAGCCTCCCGGTAGGATTGACTCGATGGAGGGCGGCAACCTAGGCGATCTTTTCGGCGACCCTGAGGAGTTCCAGCGCAGGCTGGGCGAGTTTGCCGAACAGATGCAGGGCGCGCAGCGACTTGCCTGGGCGGACAACGCGATCAAGCTCGCAGTCGATCTGACGGTCGCGGCCATCAACCGCGCCAACATCCAGGGAACCACCGATCAGCAGGCCGAGCAGCTCCGGACCGTGATGGCGACGATCTTTCCCGAGGCCGTCACGCTCGTGCGCGAGGCGCGCTCCGGGCTGCAGTAGCGGCGGCGAGCTTAGCTTTCCGCCAGCGCGCCGAGCACGAGCGCGTCGTGCTCGTTTGGCTTGACGCGCCGAAAGACCTGGCGGATCACCCCGTCGCCTCCGATCACGAACGTGGTGCGCTCGACGCCCATGTACTTGCGGCCATACATGGACTTCTCGCCCCAGACGCCGTAGGCCTCGGCCACCGCGTGGTCCTCGTCGGCCAGCAGCGGGAAGCCCAGCCCGTACTTCTGGTCAAAGGACTTGACCTTGGCGACCGGATCGGGGGAGACGCCGAGCACCACGGCGCCGGCGTGCTCGTAGTCCTCCCGGTGATCGCGCACACCGCAGGCCTGGGTGGTGCAGCCCGGAGTCGCGGCCTTCGGATAGAAGTACAAGACGACCTCGCGCCCGCGGAGGTCGGCGAGCGAAACGTTGTTGCCCTCCTGGTCGGGGAGCGTGAAGTCGGGGGCGATGTCGTCGACATCAGGAGCCATGACCCTATTTCAGCAGCCTCGAGAGACGGCGGTCCTTCATCACCCGGCCGCCCGTCTGACAGACCGGGCAGTAGCACATCACATAGTCCTCGTAGAAGACCGCCTCGATCTCCTCCCCGCAGCGCGGACACTCCTGGCCGCGCCGGGCGTGCACGGTGAGCGGCATCGGCATCTTGTCCGGGATCGGGAGCTTGAGCGTTTGCTCGTAGTGGTCGATCGCCGCGCCCAGGCGCGTGATCGTCTCGCCCCGGAGCCGGTCGACCTCCTCGGCGTCGAGCTCCGATCCGCGCTTGAAGGGCGACTGCTCGGCGCCGTGGAGGATCTCATCGACCCAGGAGCGGCCGATGCCCGCGATCACATGCTGATCGCGCAGCAGCGCGTACAGCGGACGCGGCGCCGTGATCAGCTCCTCGAACGGCGGGGGCGCCGGCCATGCATCGGGTCCGAGGGCGGCGAGCGTCTCCTCGTCGGCCAGCCGTTCGCTCTCAAGCAGCTTCGCCCAGGCGCGCTGCTTGGTGCCGAACTCGCGCAGGCGCAGCTCACGCCCGTCGTCCAATCGCAGCAGCACGCGAGAGGTGCGGTCACGCAGCGAGGCGTGGCGGTCGTAGAGCTGGAGCCTGCCGGCGGACATCAGGTGCACGACCATCGTCAGATCGCCCTCGAACTGCACGAGGAACAGCTTCCCTCGTCGCCCGATCGCCTCGAGCGCGCGACCCTCCAGTGCCTGCAACGGCGGGTCAAAGGATTTGAGCGCGTTCACGCCCGGCGCCAGCGCCGAGCTCACTCGCGCTCCGGCGACCGCCCGGGCGATCAGGCGCGCCGTGATCTCAACCTCGGGTAGCTCCGGCATCTCAGCACCGAGGGTAGTCGCCATCGCCGTAAAAGCAGCGGCTACGCTGGCGCCAGATGCCGGTCGCGCTCGCCCCAGACGACGTCGTGCGCACCCACCAGCAGGCCGCCGGCAACACCCGCGAGCCTCTGTTGGTGCTGGAGCCGCTGCTCGGCTTCCTGAAGGACAATGGTCTGGCCGCGCCCGCGGGGCTCGAGGCGGCGCCGCTCGGGGACGGCCACTCGAACGTGACCTTCGCGCTCTCCACGGGCGTGGTCCTGCGGCGGCCACCGCGTGGACCGCTGCCCCCCAGCGCCCACGACGTGCTGCGCGAGGCTCGCCTGCTGACGGCGCTGGAGTCGACGCCGGTGCGCGCGCCACGGGTGCTCGCGGTGTGCGAGGACGCGACCGTGATCGGCGCTCCCTTCTATGTCATGGAGCGCCTCGAGGGCGTGGTCGTCACCGACAGCCTGCCGCAAGCGCTCGATAACCCAGAGCAGCGCCGGAGCGTTGCAGATGAGCTGATCGACGCGCTAGTGGAACTGCACGGCGTCGACTGGCGCGCCGTCGGCCTGGAGGGTTTCGGCAAGCCCTACGGCTACTTGGAGCGGCAATTGCGGCGCTTCAGCGGGCTCTGGGAGCACAACCGCACCCGCGAGGTGCCAGAGGTCGAGGAGGTCTACGAGTGGCTCGGCACGCATATGCCGGACTCACCCCCGGCCACGATCGTCCACGGCGACTATCGCCTCGGCAACACGATGCTGGCGGCGAGCGCCCCAGCGCGCCTTGTGGCGATCTTCGACTGGGAGATGGCGACGATCGGCGATCCCCTGGCCGACCTCGGATACCTGATGATCCACTGGCTCGAGCCGGGCGATCCGCCGATCGGCTCCTTCAATCTCCAGAGCGTGACGAGCCGTCCCGGATTCCCGACGCGCCAGCAGCTGATCGCGCGCTATGAGGAGCGCTCGGGCCGCTCCATGCAGGCCCTCAGGTGGTACGTGACGCTGGCGCTGTGGAAGGCGGTCGTGTTCATGGAGGGCAACTACAAGCGCGCGCTTGCGGGATCCACTGACGACCCCTTCCTCAAGTCGTTCGGCGACGGCGTGGCGCAGCTCGCTCGCCGCGCCGCGGACGTGACACAGAATGGCTTCTGAGTACCGGGCGCTGCTGATCGACTACGGCGGCGTGCTCACCACCAGCCTGTTCGATTCCTTCGGGGACTTCTGCGCCCAGGAAGGGCTCGAGCGCGAGACCGTGGAGCGCTCGTTTCGCAGCGACCGCCGCTGCCGAGAGCTCTTGATCGGGCTCGAGACGGGACGCTTAGGCGAGCCCGAGTTCGAGTCGCGCCTGGGCGCGATCCTGGGCGTCTCCGGACGCGACCTAATTGGGCGCCTGTTCGCCGGCTCGCGCCCTGACCCGCTAATGGTCGCGGCGGTTGGCGCCACGCGGCGGGCCGGCATCCGGACCGGGCTCGTGTCCAACTCTTGGGGCACCGGCCGCTATGACCGCACCCTGCTTGCGAAGCTCTTCGACGCGGTCCTCATCTCCGGCGAAGTGGGGATCCGCAAGCCGGCTCCCGAGATCTACCGCCTCGCAGCCGAGGCAGTCGGCCGCGCGGCCGAGGAGTGCGTGTTCGTGGACGATTTGCCTTTCAACCTGGTGCCGGCGGCCGAGCTGGGGATGGCCACCGTGCATCACATCGAGACCGAGCAGACCGTCTCAGAGCTCGAGAGGCTGCTGAACGTGACGGACTTGGCGAGCGCTCAGAGCTCCTCCATGATCTCCGCCAGGTGGCGCAGCACGCGCTCTGCCTGAGCGCGCTCCTCCGGCTCCAGGTTCTCAAACAGCCGCCGGCGCTGGTCGACGAGGCCACGGCGCTTGCGCTCCAGCGCCCGCCGCCCGCCGTCGGTCAGCGCCACGGTGACCGTACGCCGGTCGGCTGCGCTCCGTGCCCGCTGGACCAAGCCACCGCGCTCCAGGTTGTCGAGGATCTGCGTCGCCGTAGCGGGCGCGACGCCGATCCGTTCTGCCAGTCGGCCGATGGCCATCGGTCCTCCCGAGCTCAACGGCTTGATCAACTCGTACTGGGACAGCGTCAGACCGTCCTCTGACCCCCCGGTCCGCGCCCGTGTCCGCCGCACGGCGGCGATGAAGCGCTCCCAGGCCTCGTTCAGCCGCTTGAGCTGAGCGGCGCTGATGTGCTCCTGCTCGCTGACCGCCGGGCCGTCGTTGTCCATCCGTTCCTCCTGTCCTAGCTCGCCCCCGGCTGGTGGGCGGCGCTCCAAGCTCGCCGCCTGAGGCGGGTGGGCCCTGGTCCGAGCTCGCCGCATGGGCCGGTGTCCGCTGTTCCGAGCTCGCCGCATGGGCCACCCTCCGCTGGTCCGAGCTCGCCGCATCGGCCACCCTCCGCTGGTCCGAGCTCGCCGCATCGGCCGCCCTCCGCTGGTCCGAGCTCGCCGCATTGGCCGCTGTCCGCGCCCTGACCCGCAGGCTCACAAATCTTTAGGCTACCTGGTATTATAGATACCGTAATGAATTGAGAGCGACCACCTCCCCGCCTCACTCGCCGCCCACTGGAAAGTCGGCGCTGGAGATGGGAAACGCCGTCGCTTCGTTGGTCAAATGGAAGGAGTGAATGATGAGCACTCGCTTGGGCATTCGTTTTGGCACGTACATCCTCACCGCGCTCGTCGCGGGCTTTATCGTCGTCGTGACGCAGGCGTTCTCGGCCCCCACGATTGGCTGGCTCGCTTTCGCCGCGGGCATCTTCTTCATCGTGATGGCCGCCGGCCAGTCGATCTGGACGACGTTCACGCACCGCATGGTCCAGCTCAGCACCGGGATTCTCGGAATCCTGATCGTGATCGAGAGCCTGATCGCTACAGGTGCGACCGTCCAGTGGCTGTCGTTTGCGGGCGCCCTGGGAGTTATGGCGCTGTCGCTGATCGGCTTGACGATCCACGAGCTCTCGACGGAGCGCGTAGTGCACTCGTTCGAGGTTTCGAGCGAGCATAACGCCCGGCAGCCGGCGCTCTCGTAGTCGAGCAGCCAGCTGTCAGCCAAGGCCGGCGGGGTCCAGTCCCCGCCGGCTGTTTTGCGTGGGTGGGCCGCGCGTGATGCGGCCCTGGCGCGTCTACTCCTTGTCGAGCTCGATCGCTTCGATCTCCGGCGGGTCCAGCGGGCGGTCGTTCGCACCCGTGGGCAGGCCCTCGATCGCGTCGACCGCATCCATGCCCGCCGTCACACGTCCAAAGACGGTGTGCTTGCCGTCGAGCCACGGCGCCTCATCGATAGTCACGATGAAGAACTGCGAGCCGTTGGTGTTCGGGCCCGCATTCGCCATCGCGAGCGCACCGCGAACGACTTTGTGGTCGTTGATCTCGTCGGCGAAGGTATAGCCAGGGCCGCCGGTGCCGGTGCCCTCTGGACAGCCTCCCTGGATCATGAAGTCGCGGATCACACGATGGAAGATGATGCCGTCGTAGAAGTGATCGGCGGCCAGTTTGCGGAAGTTCTCGACCGTCTTGGGCGCGTCTTCGTCGAACAGCTCGACTTCGATCGTGCCGCGGGTGGTGGTGATATTGGCTTTGCTCATCGTGCCGAGCCTAGCCGCTCCGCGGATGTCCCTCTAATGCGCCGTGGTCGCTCCGCGGATGTCCCTCTAATGCGCCGTGGTCGCTCCGCGGATGTCCCCCTAACGCGCAGTGTCGCTCCGCCCTGATGCCCCGCGATCAGCGCGGGGTCAGCTCGATCCGCAACGGCCGCCCGCCCAACTCGGCTTGCTCGCTGCATTCGAGCACCCGCTCCGCCTGGCCGGCGGGCACCTCGACGAACGCAAAGCGCTCCAGCACGCGCACGTTGCGCACCGCCTCGCCGTCGAGCCCGGTGGCGGCGGTGATCGCGTGAATCACGTCGGAGGGCTCGACCCCCGCGCTCCTGCCCCCGGCGATGATCAGCTTGCGCACGGGGCCGTCCTGCGAGCGACCCACGTGCGGCTTGGAGTGACGCCGCGGCGGCGGCGTCACCGGCAGCGGCGCCACGTGAGCGCCCTGGACCCAGGGCGCAAGCGACACTCCGACGTGGCGCTCGATCGCCTCGATCTCACGCCCTTGGCGCGGCTCGTAGATCGTGATCGCGCGACCACTGCGTCCCACCCGCCCCGTACGGCCCACGCGGTGCACGTACACATCAGGCGAGGTGGGCACGTCGAAGTTGACCACGTGCGAGATGCCTGAGATGTCGAGCCCTCGCGCGGCGACGTCGGTCGCCACCAGCAGCGGCAAACGCCCGTCCTTGAACGAGATCATCACCCCGTCGCGGGCGCCCTGCGTCATGTCGCCGTGGAGCGCCTTGACGTTCATTCCCCGGTCGCGCAGGGTTCGATAGAGCTGCTCGCAGCGGATCTTGGTGCGCACGAACACGAGCGCCTGGTCGGGATGCTCGGCCTCGAGCACGCGCACCAGCGCGTCGGCCTTCTCGCGCGGGCGCACCTCGAGACCGAACTGCTCGACAGTGTCGACCGTGAGCGTCGGCGCCTGCACGCGGACCGTGACGGGGTCGTACAGATACTGGTTCGCGAGCCGCCGGATCTCTGGCGGCATGGTGGCCGAGAACAGCGCCGTCTGCCGGCTGGAGGGCATCAGCGCGAGGATCCGCTCGAC
Organism: uncultured Solirubrobacterales bacterium; assembly: GCA_963823315.1. GTDB lineage: Bacteria > Actinomycetota > Thermoleophilia > Solirubrobacterales > Solirubrobacteraceae > Palsa-465. The sequence continues at coordinate 121,438 of CAWGLB010000010.1, forward strand.
GTCCTCGAGGAAGCCTAGATCGAGCATCTCGTCGGCTTCGTCGAGCACCACCCAGCGACAGCGGTGGAGTAGTAGCGAATGGCGGGAGATCAGGTCCTTGACCCGTCCGACCGTGCCCACGACCACATGACCGCCGGCCCGTAACTGCGCCTGCTGGGAGCGGATTGGAGCGCCTCCGAACACGGCCACCACGTCGACCCCCTTGCGCGCGCCATAGGCGCGCAGCGCCTGGGTGACCTGGATGCAGAGCTCGCGCGTCGGGGTGAGCACCAGCGCCTGGACGTCCTCCTCGGCGGGGTCGACGTACTGCAGCAGGGGCAGGCCGAAGGCGGCTGTCTTACCCGACCCCGTCTGCGCCTGCCCGATCACGTCGAGGCCCTGGAGCAGCGGCGGGATGCCCTGCTCCTGGATCGGGGTTGGCGTCTCGTAGCCGACGTCTCTCAGCGCCTCGAGCAGGTCGGGTGCGAGGTTGAGCTCGGCGAAGGACGTGGTGGGAGACTTTTGGTCCATACGACCAGAAATGTCCCACAGCGGGGCAGCGGTCGCAGTGCTCAGGGTGACCTCACGGTCCCATCGAGGTGGGGCGTGAGCTTGCGCGCGTCCCTGACGGCGAAGCGCAGGACGGAATCTCCCGCCGCGGGCGCGGCGGCGGAGGAGGCACCGTCCACTCCCGCCGCGGGCGCCTCGGCGAAGGCGACCGTCGCGGGCAGCACGATCGGCCGGCGGAAGGAGACCTCGACCGTGAAGGCCTCGGGGAGGCGACCCTCGAGCGCCGCCAGGCAGCGCGCCTTGGTCCACATTCCGTGCGCGATCGCCGAGGGGAAGCCGAGCAGCTTGGCTCCCAGGGGGTGGATGTGGATCAGGTTGACATCGCCCGAGACCGAGGCGTAGCGGCGGCCGAGATCGCCCCGCAGCCGCCACCGCGCGGTGGCTGGAAGCTGGTCATCGGGCGAGGCGGGCGAGCGGGGCGACGAGTCACGCGCTCCCCCGCCCCGTCTGAGGATCGTGCTGACCTCCTCCCACACGAGCTCCTCGCCCACGCGCGCCTCGGTGCGCAGCGAGAACTGCTTGCCGCGGCGGTGCGGCTCGAGCGCCGTCGGCCACACCCGCAGCGAGAGCCTCTCGGAGGCGTTGACCGCCCGGCGCTGCGTGATCCGGTTGGCGATGTGGACCAGGCCAAGCGCCGAGAATGGGAACGCGGGGTCGGTCATAACCGCCAGGTGGAGCGGGAAGGCAAGGATGTGGATGTACGTCGGCGGCAACGTGTCCGTGAGCCTGAAGCCGCAGACGCGGTCGTAGGCCACCAGTCGCTCGTGTTCCACTCGGACCGTCGGAAGCGACAGCGCCACCTCGGGGATCGCGCCGCCGCCGCGCCCGATCAGCGGCAGGCGCGAGGACCCCGGGATCAGCCCGGCGGCCGAGCGCGCGAACAGCGCCAGCAGCGACGGGGACGCATCGAGCACTCGCTCAGAGGCCAAGGCGCTCACGCGCCCAGCATGCTCTGGCCGCAGACGCGGACCACGTTGCCATTCACGCCGGCCGAGGCCGGATGCGCGAACCAGGCGATCGTCTCCGCGACGTCCACCGGCCGGCCGCCCTGCGAAACGCTGTTCATGCGCCGGCCGGCCTCACGCAGGGCGATCGGCATCGCTGCGGTCATGCGGGTCTCGATGAATCCCGGGGCGACCGCGTTGATGGTGCTCGCGCGCTCGGCCACGTGCGGTGCGAGCGCTCCCACCATGCCGATCACGCCCGCCTTGGAGGTGGCGTAATTGGTCTGGCCGGCGTTGCCGGCGATGCCACTGATCGACGCGACCGAGCAGATGCGGCCGTTCTCGCGCAGCACCGGGCGCTCCAGCAGCTCGTCGTTGATCCGCTCCTGGGCGCTCAGGTTGATGTGAATCACGGTGCTCCACTGCTCCTCGGTCATCCGCCCGAGGGTCTTGTCGCGGGTCACGCCGGCGTTGTGGACGAAGACGTCGACGCCCCCATGCTCGCCCTGCAGATGCGAGGCGATGCGATCGGGCGCGTCCGCGTCAGTGATGTCTAGCGTCAGCGATGAGCCTCCCAGCCGTCCGGTGACCGCGGCGAGCTCGTCGCCGAGTGCCGGTACGTCCAGCCCGATGACGAGCGCGCCGTCGCGTGCGAGCACCTCCGCGATCGCCTCCCCGATGCCCCGTGCGGCGCCGGTCACGAGCGCGACCTTGCCCTGCAGCGGCCGCGTGAAATCAATCCCGGCGAGCGAGGCCACGGCATCTCCGATGCGCACGACTTGGCCCGAGACATAGGCGGACTTCGGCGAGAGCAGGAAGCGGAGCGTCGAAGCGATTGCGTCCTCGGCGCCGGGCGCCACGTACACGAGCTGCGCGGTCGCGCCGCGCCTCAGTTCTTTACCGATCGAGCGCATCAGCCCCTCGAGCGCCCGCTGTGCGGTCGCCTCGCGAACCCCCCCGCACTCCTCGGGCGCCGTTCCCAGCACGAGCACCCGCCCCGAAGGGCGCACGCGCCGGATCACCGGGTGAAAGAACGCCCACGCCTCGCGCAGCCGCTCGCTCGAGGCGATGCCGCTGGCATCGAACACCAGTGCCTTGAAGGTCCCGTCGCCGTTGGCAGGGCCGGCCTGCACCGCCGCGCCCGCCTCGCCGAGCACGCGCTCGAGCGCCGCGCCGAGGCGCCCGCCAGGCGTCCCGCCGAGCAGCACCGGCCCCGAGATCACCGGCTGCCCGGGCGCATAGCGCTCGAGCGTCACAGGCGCCGGCAGCCCGACCTGCTTGGAGACGAGCTTGCCGATCGGGGTGTTGATCAGCTGTTGGTAGCGGTCAGCCATTACGCGGCCTCCATGATCGCAGTGACACCCAGCCCGCCCGCCGCGCAGATCGAGATCACGCCCCGACCGGAGCCGTTCTCGTGCAGCATCTTCGCGAGCCCCGCGACGATCCGCCCGCCCGTGGCGCCGAAGGGGTGCCCTGCACCGAGCGAGCCGCCGTGGACATTGATCTTCTCGCGTTCGATCTCGCCGAGCGGCTGCTCGAGGCCGAGCCGCTCGCGGCAGAAGGTCGCGTCATTCCACGCCTTCAGCGTGCACAGCACCTGTGCGGCGAAGGCCTCGTGGATCTCATAGAAGTCGAACTCTTGGAGCTGCCCGCCGGCGCGCGCGAGCAGGCGCGGCATCGCATAGGCGGGCGCCATCAGCAGCCCCTCGCGCTTGTGCACGTGGTCGACGGCCGCGGTCTGCGCCTCGACCAGATAGGCGAGCACGGGGATCCCCCGCTCCCGCGCCCACTGCTCGCTCGCCAACAACACGGCGGAGGCGCCGTCCGAGAGCGGGGTCGAGTTGCCCGCGGTCATGGTGCCCTCGGGCCCGCCGAAGGCCGGCTTCAGCGATGCGAGCTTCGCCATCGTCGAGTCGGGGCGCAGGTTCTGGTCGCGCTCGAGCCCCAGGAACGGGACCACGAGATCATCCATCCAGCCGCACTCATAGGCGGCCGCCAGGTTGTGGTGGCTGCGCACCGCGAGCTCGTCCTGTTCAGAGCGGCTTATCCCCCATTCCTCCGCCATCAGTGCGCAGTGCTCGCCCATCGAGAGGCCGGTCCGCGGCTCGGCGTTGCGGGGAATCTCGGGCACCAACTGCTGCGGCCTGAGCTTCGTCAGCGCGCGCAACTTGCCGCTCGGAGCCTTGGCCCGGTTGGCCTCGAGCAGGACCTCGCGCAGGTCTTCGTTGATCGCCAGGGGCGCATCCGAGGTCGTATCCACGCCGCCCGCGATACCCGACTCGATCTGCCCGAGCGCGATCTTGTTGGCGATCAGAATCGTCGCCTCGAGCCCCGTCCCACACGCCTGCTGCACGTCGTAGGCCGGCGTCTCCGGGGCCAGACGCGAGCCGAGGACAGATTCACGCGTCAAGTTGAAATCGCGGCTGTGCTTGAGCACCGCCCCCGCCGACACCTCGCCGACGGGCTCGCCCTGGAGCCCAAACTTGTCGACGACGGCGTCGAGCACAGTGGTCAGCATGTCCTGGTTCGAGGCCCGCGCGTAGGGGCCGTTCTGGCGGGCGAAGGGAATCCGGGTACCGCCGAGCACGGCCACACGACGGACTTGAGAGCTCATCTCTGCTTCTGCTCCTGAAGTTTGTTTACAGAGGTGTAGGTTAGGGCCGCGACCTGGTCGACGTCGTGAGCGCCCCGCCCCCCGTCACGCGCTGGACCAGTCTGGGCAGCAGCAGGCGCGCGACCGCCGCGAGCCAGTACGGACGTGGGACATAGCGCTCGGCGGCGCCGCCTGGGCCGGCCGCGAGGATCGCCTCGGCCACCTGCTCGGGCGAGGACAGGGCCCAGCGCGTGAGCGCGCGCTCGCGTAGCTCGGCGGCCGGAAAGCCCTCTGTGGGCACGAAGCCTGGCAGCACCATGCCCACGTGCACCCCATGCACCCGCTCCTCGCTCGCCAGCGCATCGGTCCATGCGGCGAGCGCGGCCTTGCTTGCCGAGTAAGCGCCCGCGCCGGGGCGAGAGACTCGGGCTGCCGTCGAGGCTACGTTCACGATCGATACCCGTCCTGCGCCGCCGGCCCCGGCGGCCGTTCGCCGCAGCAGAGGCAGCAGCGCCTCGCACAAGCGCACGGGGGCGGCGAAGTTCACGTCCATATGGCGCTCCACCCCCCGCCAGCCGGAATCGGCGAACCGGCTGCGCCAAGAGGCGCCCGCATTGTTGATGAGGAGATGGATCGCTCCGTGCTCGCGCTCGACCGCCTCTAGCACCGCGGCCGGGGCATCGGCGGCGGTCAGGTCGGCGGCCACAACGGTCGCGCCGCCGAGCTCGACGGCCAGCCGCTCCAGCCGCTCGCGCCGGCGCGCCACGAGCACCAGACGGCAGTCCGCTTCCCGGGCCAGCCTGCGGGCGGTCGCCTCGCCGATGCCGCTCGAGGCTCCGGTGACAACGGCCACGAATGCCATGTGCGCGCAGAAGCGTACCTAGGGGATAACTTTGCCCTGCCGTGGGCAGCAAGAGCCTGATCGCGCTGATCACCGTACCCTTCGTCACGGGGGCGATCGGCTACCTGACGAACTGGACCGGGGTGCTGATGCTGTTCTACCCGGTCCACTTCCGCGGCTTTTGCATCGCGCCCCTGCGCCATGTCGTGCGCGTGTTCCCCCGCCGCATCCGGCAGATCCCGGGACTGATGGTGGGCGGGTTCGGCTGGCAAGGCATCGTGCCCTCGCGGGCGGCGAAGATGGGCAGCCTCGCGGTTGACGTGGGCATCGCCAAGCTCGGTACGCCCGAGGACTTCTGGAACCAGCTGGACCCCGAGAAGATGGCCGAGCAGATCATCGATGTGACCCGCGAGGACATGCCCGAAACCGTCGACCGCATCATGGAGCGAGAGCATCCCCGCCTGTGGGCCGATTTACCCGACCCGGTGCGCGAGCTGGTGTACACGCGCGTCAGCGAGCAACTGCCCGCGATCGTGCACGAGCTCACCGAGCAGATCGGCAGCCACCTGGACCAGCTGTTGGACATCAAGCTGATGGTGATCAAGCGCTTCGAGGAACAGCCCGAGCTGGCCAACCGCGTGTTCCTCGACATGGGCGGCCGCGAGCTCAACTTCATCAAGAACTTCGGCTTCTTCTTCGGCTTCCTGCTGGGGATCCCGGTGGCGTTCCTGACCCACTTCGTCACCCTCTGGTGGCTGCTGCCGATCCTCGGCGTGCTGATCGGCTACATCACCAACTGGGTTGCCCTGTGGATGATCTACGAGCCGCGCGAGCCGGAGAAAGTGGGGCCGCTCAAGCTCCAGGGCCTCTTCATCCGCCGCCAGCCCGAGGTCTCGGGTGTGTACGCGCGCATCGTCGCCGACGAGATCCTGACGATGAAGAACTTCGGGCGGGAGCTGCTCGACGGACCCCGTGGAGACCGCACGCGCGCGCTGATCGAGAAGGCCATGGGGCCGGCCGTAGACCGCGCCGCGGGGAGGGCGCGGCGGCCCCTGCGGGTGGCCGTGGGGCCCAGCGAGTACGACCGCATCTCGCGCGAGTTCGCGGTCGAACCGGTCGACCAGCTGATGACGCCGCTGAGCGACCCCGACTTCAGCGCCGAGCAGAGCGCCACGATGCGTAAATTGATCGCCGAGCGGATGCGGCAACTGCCCCCGCAGGACTTCGGCGAGATGCTGCGCACCGCGACCAGGCAGGACGAGTGGCTGCTGCTGTTGCACGGGGCAGTCCTCGGGCTAGCCGGCGGCCTCCTCCACCTCGCCATCTTTGGATGAGCTCGTCGGCCCCTGGGAACGAGCCCGAGGCGCCCGTACGGGGTGAGTTGGTCGAGGGGTGGCCGCCCCCTCGCTCGCGCCGGAGCACCACCTCCCCGGTGGACGAGCTGCGCGAGCTTGTGCCGGCGGTCGGGCGCCTGACCGCGGCAGCGTCGATCCGCTCTGCCGTGTGGGGCGTCGAGACGGGAGTCCGCGTGGGAATTCGCGCGGTCCGCGTGGCGGTGCCGTCCGAGGCGCTCGAGCTGCTGTCCGACCTCGGCTCGGCGCTGCGGGAGTACGCGCGCGAGCTGCTCGGGATCACCGATCTCGATCGGCGCACGCGCAAACTGCTACCTGATGACGACCTCGCGGCCGGGCGCGAGCAGGCCGGGGCGCTGCGCGCCCGCGGCGCTGAGCTGCTGCGCCGCTCAGCGGAGATCGAGGAGCGCGACGGGGCGCACCCCGCCTATGCCCGCATCCTCACGGAGCTCGCGCCCGATGAGGCCCGCATCCTGCGGTTGCTCGTGCGCGGTGGCCCACAGCCGACGATCGATGTGCGCGCGGCAAATCTGATCGGCGTGGGGTCGCAGCTGGTCGCCCAGGGGGTCAACATGATGGGCGCCGAGGCGGGCTGCCAGCACCCCGATCGCGTGCCGGCTTACCTCAACAACCTCGGCCGCCTCGGCTTGATCTGGTTCTCGCACGACCCCCTCGACGACCCTGGCCGCTACCAGGTGCTCGAGGCCCAGCCCCAGGCCATGGAGGCGATCAAGAGTGCCGGCCGCGCTCGCACGAGTCAGCGCAGCGTGCGGCTCACGGCTTTCGGTAAGGACTTCTGCGACGTGTGCTTGCCGGTGGACGAGCACGTCCTGTGAATCGCTCGGCCGGCATGAGCCGCGTGCTGGACCTCGCACGGCATAGATCGCGCGTGGCGCTCGCGCGCGGCGGAGAGGCGGTGGCGCGCCTCGATCGCCGACCGGCAGTCCATCGTGCCGTGCTGAGCATGATTCCGATCGCGATCGAGCGGCGGTTCGATGCCGAGGCCGGGGGCGAGGAGGAACTCGGCTTCGAGCTGCGGGTGCGCGATCCGGGCGGCGGCGAGCCTGCGCGGTTCGCGATCGAAGTACGCCAAGGACGCTGCCGGGCCCGCCGCGGCGCCTTGCCGGAAGCGACCAGCGCGGTCACGGTCGCCGCCGAGGACCTTTTGCGGGTCGGCTCCGGCGCGGTCGGGTGGCCCGATTTGGTCTCGAGCGGTCGGCTCGAGCTGAGCGGCGATCCCTTCGAGGCGCTGCGCTTCCCCGCACTGTTCAGACTGCCCTCTGCGGCGGTGAGCGACGAGCCGCCTGTGCGGCGGCCGGCTAGCCCACGCCAGTAGCGAAGACCTCGTTGGACTCGTGGCCGGCGAACGTCACGCCGCGTGAGCCCGCGAGCCACAGCCGCACCACGACGCAGTAGCTGCGCCCGCCACCCGGGGTGGTAGCGCACGCGCGGTAGAGGCGGCCGGGCTCGATCGCGTACGTGTTTATGTGGGCGGCCTCGCGTCGGAATGGCTCCGGCGCCCGCGCCCCGATCCAGGCCTCGGCCCGCACCACCGCCGAGCGCAGGTCGCTCTGGTGCTGCAGTACCGTCGCGCGGTGCGCCAGCCCGACTGCGAGCAGGGCGACGGTCACGCCAGCGACGACGAACGTGCCCGCGTAGTCGCGGGCCACGACCGCGGGCAGGTCCGGCCGCACTCTTCGCAGCAGCAGCGACAGCGGCCAGGAGAGCAGGATCACGCCGAGCAAGTTGAGAAAGCCGCCCAGCAGCACGGCGGCGAAAACCCGCTGTCCATCGCCCGCCGGCGGCAGCTCGTGGCCGATGAAGCCATCGAGCGCTGTCAGCACGATGAATGTGGGCCATAGCCAAGCTCCCCGCCGGCGCCACCGCACACGCGCGACCCAGGCCTCCATGACCCAAGGGTACCCCCGCAAGTCGGCTCGGTAGCCGGGGCCGAGCACTCGCCTGGGGAGCCTGACGCGTGCACGCGCGCTCGCCTGGAGAGCCTGACGCGTGCACGCGCGCTCGCCGGCCAAAGCCGACCGGTGCATTAAGCTTGCAATCCCGGCGAGCGGCCCCGGCGACCCCAGGGCCCAGTCAAGGTGGCCCAGACGGAGATCCCGCTTCTGGCCCGCGGATAAGGGAGAAAAGATGGCAACGGAAACAGCTCAGGCGTCCGCGCAGGCGCGCGGCGCGGTGGGCCATCTGCAGATCGAAGACCGCATCTGGCTGCTGCGGGCGATGCTGCTGATGCGAGGGATCGAGGAGCGCGCGATGACGCTCTACCGCCAGGGAAAGGTGCCTGGCTCCTTCTACGACGGCTTTGGGCAGGAGGCGGTCTCCGCGGGTGCGGCCTTCGCGATGGCGCCCGAGGACAGGCTCTGCATCCTCCACCGCGACCTCGCCGCCCACATCGTGCGGGGCGTCACCCCCGCCCGCATCTTCGCGCAGTACATGGGCCGCGAGGCCGGGATCACCGCGGGCCGCGACGGCAACGTCCACTTCGGCGACTACCGGCTGGGGTGCGTGGGCATGGTCTCGATGCTGCCCGACATGATGCTCGTCGCCACGGGCATGGCCATGGCGTTCAAGCTGCGCGGCGAGCGGCGCTGCGCACTGACCTGGTTCGGCGACGGCTCGACCTCCAGGGGCGACTTTCATGAAGCCATGAACTGGGCCGGCGTGCAGCGGCTGCCCGTGATCTTCGTGCTTGAAAACAACCAGTACGCATACTCGACGCCGCTCGACAAGCAGTTCGCGGTCGACCCCGTCGAACGCGCGGCCGGCTATGGCCTCGTTGGCGTGACCGTCGACGGCAACGACGCCGAGGCGATGTTCGAGGCAACTCACGACGCACGCGAGCGGGCGCTTGCGGGCCAGGGGCCGACGATGATCGAGGCGGTGACGATGCGCATGCATGGCCATGCCGCCCACGACGACATGAAGTACGTGCCCAAGGAGCTCGTCGAGGAGTGGCTGAAGCGCGATCCGATCGAGCGCCAGGAGTCGCGCCTGCGCGAGCTCGGGGTCGATGTCGAGGGGTTGCGGGCCGCCGTGGCCGAAGAGATCAACATCGCCGTGCAGGAGGCGCTCGAGACGCCGATGCCGGACCCCGCGACCGCGACCGAGGGCGTCTTCTGCGAGGGCGAGGCCCAGCTTTTGGGCGACGGCCAGGCGCCTTGGAGCGGGTTCCACACGGGCGAGGCCGAGTGATGGCGCCCCTCACCTACCTTCAGGCGATCTCCGCCGCCCTGCGCGACGAGCTCCGCTCCGACGAGCGCGTCGTCTTGATGGGCGAGGACATCGGCGTCTTCGGCGGCGCCTTCAAGGTCACAGACGGGTTCGCCGACGAGTTCGGGACGGAGCGGGTGATGGATACCCCGCTAGCCGAATCGGGGATCATCGGCGCCGCCATCGGCGCCGCGGTCGTGGGCATGCGGCCGGTATGCGAGATGCAGTTCTCGGACTTCATCTCGTGCGGCTTCGATCAGCTGGTGAACGTCGCCGGCAAGATGCACTACCGCCAGGGATTGGCGGTCCCGATCACTGTCCGGCTTCCCTCAGGTGGCGGCTTTTCGGGAGGTCCCTTCCATTCCCAGAACCCCGAGGGATGGTTCATGCACGCGCCCGGCATCAAGGTCGTCGCGCCCTCCACGGCCGAGGACGCGAAGGGCCTCCTGCACACGGCCATCCGCGACCCGAACCCGGTCTGCTACATGGAGCACAAGCATCTCTACCGGCGGGTCAAGGGCGAGGTGCCCGAGGGCGTGTACGAGACCCCGCTCACGGCCCGCGTGGCCCGCAGCGGATCGGACCTCGTGGTGATCGCTTACGGCGCGATGGTGCACACGGCGCTCGAAGCGACCGAGGACATCGACGGCGCCTCGATCGAGGTGCTCGACCTGCGGTCGCTGGTCCCGCTTGACGAGGAGGCGATCCTCGACTCCGTCGGGCGCTGCTCAAAGGTCGTGATCGTGGACGAGGCCAACGTCACCTGCGCGGCAGGCGCCCAAGTCGCGGCGCTGATTGCCGAGCGCGCATTCGAGGACCTGGACGGGCCGGTCGTGCGCGTGGCCTCCCCCGACGTGCCGATCCCCTTCTCGCCGCCGCTGGAACAGGCGGTCCTACCGAGCGTCGAGCGCGTAAAGGAGGCGTGCCGTGAGCTCCTCGCGTACTGAAGGTCAGGCAGCGGCCGCCGGTAATGGCGCCCCCGTGGGTGGCGACAGCAGCGCCGGGATCGTGGACGTGACCATGCCCCAGATGGGCGTCTCGGTCGCCGAGGGCACGGTGGTCGCCTGGCGCGTCGAAGTCGGCGACCACATCGAAGCTGACCAGACGATCTGCGAGATCTCGACCGACAAGATCGATACCGAAGTGCCCGCGCCCGTGAGCGGCGTGGTGACCGAGATCGTGGTGCCGGTCGAGACGACCGTAGCCGTAGGCGAGGTGCTGGCGCGGGTGGCCACGGGCTCTGGGGCCGCGGCCGCGCCTGAGCCTGAGAGCGCCGCGCCTGAGGCCGGCGCGGCGGCAGCGGAGAAGGCGGCTTCGGGCCACGACGAGGCGGCAGCCGCCTTGGGCGACGAGGGGCCGCCGGCTCCCTCCACGGCTCCGCCCGCGGGCACCTCCCCGTCCGCCCCCGGCGGCAACGGCCAGGGCGACCGCCGCCGCTACTCCCCCGTCGTCCAGCGGATCGCCGCCGAGCACGACATCGACCTGGCCCAGATCCCGGGGTCTGGCCGAGGCGGCCGAGTGCGCAAGCAGGATGTGCTGGCGTTCATCGAGCGTGGCGGCACGGGCGGATCCGCGCCCGGGGCGGGCAGCGCGACGGTCATCGAGGAGCCGCCGCTGCATATCGAGAGCCCCTACCGGCCCGAGCCGACACCGCCGCGTCGCCCGAAGCCGCCGGCGGGCGGCCCGGGAGCCCTCCCCGGCGCTGGCACGCCGGGCGGTCCGGGAGCACCCCCTGGCGCTGGCACGCCGGGCGGGCCGGGCGCGATGCCGGCCCCCGGGCAGCTCTCCCGCATGCGGCGGCAGATTGGCGAGCACATGAAGCGCTCGCTCGACACCAGCGCCCACTGCACGACCTGGATCGAGGCCGACATGAGCCGGATCGAGGCGGGGCGCCAGCGATTTGGGCTGACCGCGCTGCCCTTCGTCGCGCGCGCCACGATTGCCGCGCTGCGCGAGCACCCGGATCTGAACGCCTGGCTCGAGGGCGAGGACTACACGCGGCATCAAGCCGTACACCTGGGGATCGCTGTTTCGCTCGGTGAGAACGGGCTGATCGTGCCCGTGATCCACGATGCCCAGGAGCTCTCGGTCGAGGGCCTCGCCGGCCGCATCAAGGATCTCGCGCGGCGCGCGCGGCAGGGCGGGTTGACCCCGGACGAGGTGCGTGGCGGCACCTTCACGATCACCAACCCGGGACAGTATGGGTCGATCATGGCGACGCCGATCATCAACCAGCCGCAGGTGGCGATCCTCGACCTGGAGGCCGTGACCAAGCGCCCGGTGGTTCTCACCGATGCCGACGGCAACGACTCGATCGCGATCCGCCCGATGACGATCTTCGGCTTGAGCTGGGATCACCGCGCGCTCGACGGCGCCCTGGCGGCCCAGTTCCTCGCGGCCCTCAAGCGTCACGTCGAGGGCTGGACCGGCGCGTAGACCATGAGCCAACCCGAGCTCTGGGTGTGCCACCTGGGCACGGTCGAATACCGCGCGGCGCTCGCGCTGCAGGAGCGCGTCCGTGCCGCGCGCCAGGAGGAGCTCGTCCCCGACGTGCTGCTGACGCTCGAGCACCCGCCCGTGTACACGCGCGGCCGCCGCTCCGCGCCAGGGGAGCTGTCGATGGGCGAGGAGTGGTATCGGGCCCGGGGCATCGAGATCGTCCAGACCGACCGGGGCGGCAAGGTGACCTATCACGGCCCGGGACAGTTGGTGGGCTATCCGATCGTGCGCGTGGACGACGTGGTCGCGTACGTGCGGCTCCTGGAGCGGGCGCTGGTGGCCGCCCTGGCCGAGGAGGGCATCGCCGCTCGCGCCCGACCCGAGGACGGACCTGACTACACGGGCGTGTGGGTCGAGGACCGGAAGATCGCCTCGATCGGCGTGCACGTCGCGCGCGGCGTGACCACGCATGGGTTCGCGGTCAACGTGGAGAACGACCTCGAGCCCTTCAGCTGGGTGGTGGCGTGCGGCCTCCAGGGGGTGCAGATGACATCCGTGATCGAGGAGACGGGCGGGCAGTCCGGACAGATGAAGTGCTTCCGCCGCCGGTCGGCGTTCCAGCTGGCGGGCGCGCTCGGGCGCCGCCAGCGCCTCGTGTCGCAGGCGCGGCTCGAGGCCGCCTATGAGCAGAGCAGGGACCTGAGCGTCGCCTCGAGCTCGGCGGGCCGGTAGAGGATCTGGCGGGCGCCGGTCCTGAGGGGCTTGAAGCCGTGGGCGATCAACCGCTGGTCCTTGCGCGCGTCGCGCCTGGTCGCCTGCCGGGTGCCGTGGTACTTCTCGCCATCGGTCTCGACCACCACCCGCTGCTCGGGCCAGTAGAAGTCGGCGCGGATGGGCGGGCCGCCATCGGGCAGGATCAGCCAATGCTGCACCTGGGGCTTCGGCAGCCTCGCTCTGCGGCAGAGGGCGAGAAAGGCCTCCTCGATCTCGCTCTCGGTCGCGGTCGACCCGACGTAGTGCTCCGCGAGCAGAGCCCGCACGTGGTGCGCCCCGGGCCTGGTGGGGTTGCGCCGGAGCTGGTCCTCGATCGCGCGCATGTCGAGCAGACCCTCGATCTCCGCCTGGTCAAAAGCCCGCTCGAGCCGCCGGCGAGGCACGACCTCCCCGAGGTCGAGCAGCGTGCGGGCGACGGTGGTGCACGGGATGTCGTTGACGACGGTGCGATCGACGTCGGTGAGCGTGGTCGAGCGATGGA
>CAWGLB010000011.1:0-204816 GCA_963823315.1 uncultured Solirubrobacterales bacterium
AATGCGCTCGTCACACCGCTGGCCTGGTCCGTAGGACCGGGCGGTCGGGGTTAGCCAGAGTCGAGCAAGCATCGGCTCCTCCTTCCGCGGAAAAGCAGGGTCCTCGGACCGATCGCCTCACGCCGCTTGGCGGTCGGCGACGCCGCCAGTCGCGCAAGCGGCGACGAGCAGGTGTCAGGAGAACTCCGGCGCGAGACCTGGCCTTCAGGGTCAAGTCCGGCCGTCCCGAATCTGGCTTCCGTCATCGAGACACTTCAGCGGGGGGGTCCTGCGAAACGTAGGTCTCTTCGCCGGCTGGCTGAGTATGGCTGGCGGCGTCAGTTCGGCGGTAGGCGGCGCGCTAGTGGGACCGTTTCGACGTCGAGGTGCCCTGCGTTGCTGCGAGGATGCGGGGGTGTCCGACAAGAGAATTGAGTCGAGCTACTCGACCCGCCCGCTCGCCGCCGACACCTGGAACGACTTCGCCGAGCTGGTGGAAGCAAACAAGGGGGTTTGGGGCGGCTGCTGGTGCATGGGTTTTCATCCCGAAGGGCTCGACAGGAGCAGCGCCGCCCAGAACCGCAAGGCGAAGCACACGCACGTGCAGCAGGGAACGGTCCACCAGGTTCTGGTGTACGACGGCGAGTCGTGCGTGGGGTGGTGCCAGTACGGCTCCCCTGCCGAGTTGCCGACGATCAATAACCCGAAGGCGTACCTGAGGGAGCTCACAGAACTGCCCGACTGGCGGATCGGCTGCATCTTCACCGGCAAGGGTCACCGTCGCAGCGGGGTCGCGCGCGCGGCAGTGGCTGCCGCGCTGGATGCGATCAGGGAAGCTGGTGGCGGGCTCGTGGAGGCCTACCCCGAACAGGTCGACGGTCGAGCCCCCCAGCGAGGTGCCTACTTCCACACAGGCCCAGAGAGCCTGTTCGAGGAATTCGGATTCAAACGCACCGAAGAATCGCCAAGTGGCGCTGGGTGATGCGCCGTCGCATTCGCCCTTGACCACGACGGATCTCCGGGAATGACCTCAGACCGATCCGCTGCTGGGACGGCTCGAACTGGCACGGTCCTCTGATTGCACCCGAAGATCGCCTGGCGATCTCAGGCTGCCGGGGCCGAACTCGATCTCGTCGGTGGCGACCGTCCCGGCTATGCAGCCCGGCGCCGTTTCGTACGTCCAGTACAGGTTCGTATGGGCGATGACCTGGTCGGGCGGCGGGGCTCCCCATTGCGTCTGGTCCTCGGTCGTGCGTGCGTCGCGGACGAGTATCGTGTCGTAGCCGCGCACGAGGGCGCCGTGGAGCGTTCCGCGGATGCATTGATCGGTCTGAGCGCCGACGACCAGGAGCCGGCCGACGTCGCGGGCCGCCAGCTCAGCCTCGAGCGTTGTGGCCTCGAAGGCATCGCCGTAGTGCTTCTCGACACGCGCCTCGTCGTCGGCGGGCATGAGCTCAGGCACGATTTGCCACGCCTCGCTCCCGCGCTCGAGATGCTCGTCGTCACGCTGGACCCAGACCACTGGCACCCGCGCCTCGCGGGCTTGGTCGACGAGCCGGGCGATGTTCGCGACCACCCCATTCCGCCCATGTCCCTCGGCGACAGCGCCGGTCTGGACGTCAACAACCAGCAGAGCCGTGTTCGGCCGGTGCTCGAGCGTCGTCACATCATCGTTCTACCGCTTGTGCACTTCAACGTCCAGCACACCAGTCCCCACCGGAGCCACCGTAAGGCGATCGGGAACGAGATACCTGCTTCCAGTGCGGGGCGCGCCAAGCCGGCAACTGAACCGGTCCTGCCTTGCGCGGGTTGGGGGGAAGCGCGGGGCAGGATCCCGGCACCGATCCACGAACTGAGCGCCGGGTCGCGCTTGCGGCGCGGAGCGAGACCTCGTCCGGCGGCCATTTGAATGCTCGTGGCGGACCGAAAGCGGGACGCCGTGATCCAACGCGCGCCGAGCAAACGCGGGGGCGGAGCGGTAGGGAGCTCAGATCCCCGGTTCCAGCTCTCGTAAGGCGGAGACCATGAACGGCTTAGGCTGCTGTCCCATGTTCGGCGCACGCGTCCTGCGCGACCGCAGTTCAGAGAAATCTCCGCCGGTGACGAGCATGGAGCTGTTTTTCGATCTCGTGTACGTGTTCGCGATCACGCAGTTATCGGGGTACCTGGCCCATCACCTGAACGGCAAGGGTGCGCTGCAGACGCTCGTGTTGTTCCTCGCGGTGTGGTGGGCATGGAACTACACCGCCTGGGCGACGAACTGGATCGACCCTCAGCGCGGGCTGGTCGCGCTGTTGCTGCTCGGTCTGATGGCGCTCAGCTTGGTCATGTCGGCGGCCATTCCGTCCGCCTTCGGCGACCGCGGGGCAGCGTTCGCTGTCGCCTATGTAGCTCTACAAGTCGTGCGCAGCGCGTTCATGGTCGCCGCCTTTTGGGGTCAGAGGATGGGCCGCAATTACGCGCAACTGCTGGCGTGGTCGGCAATCGCTGGCGTGGCGTGGATCGCTGGCGCGACCGTGCATGGCGATGCGCGGCTCCTGCTTTGGATTTGCGCGTTGTTACTCGACCTCGGGGCGCCAGTCCACGGCTTCTGGCTGCCGCGACTGGGAAGCACGCCGATGGGCGACTGGAGCCTGGCTGGCGGGCACCTTGCCGAGCGGATGCAGCTCGTGCTGATGATCGCCCTCGGCGAATCCGTCCTTCGCGTCGGAGCCACATTCAGCGACGTACGGCTGAGCGTCGCGGCGGTCGCGGCGTTCATCGCCGGATTCATCGGAACGGCGGCACTCTGGGCGATCTACTTCTTGCGCCACGCCGAAGCCGCGGCCAGCACAATCGCTCGGTCCCGCGAGGCCGCCCGGCTTGGGCGCGCCGGATACGCGTACGGCCACGCGCTGATGGTCGGCGGTGTGATCGTGGTCGCTGTCGCGATTGAGTTGACCATTACCCAGCCGAGCGCGCCCCTGTCGGCCGCTGTGGCCGCGGTGATGCTCTCAGGCCCGGCGATCTTCCTCGCCGGAAACGTCCTATTCAAGTTCACAGTGGGCGGTCTTACACCCTTGCCGCCGAGCCTGGGCATCTGCGCGCTGTTACTGCTGACGCCGCTGACGCTGATCGGCAACCGACTCTTGCTTGGAGCGGCAGCAACGCTGGTCCCGCTCGTGCTTGCGATCCTCGTCCTGCGAATCCGACCCGACGAGCAACTGCCGGAATCCCACGGTCGAGCATAGGCACCCACCGGGGCCCCGCGATCAGCGCGATTCGCGAAAAACGCACGCATGCGGTTCGTACCCGGATAGGTGCACCGAGGGCCACGTCTCAGAACTGCTGTAAATGCGCGACTGGCGGCGTCGGCGGTCGCCGTGAGGCGATCGGTCCGAGGACCCTGCTTTTCCGCGGAAGGAGGAGCGGGTGCTTGCTCGATTCTGGCTAACCCCGACCGCCCGGTCTTACGGACCAGAAGCGCGTCGTCCCCGCGGCGGGGAGAGGGAATGACGAACCTGGAACACAACGCGGGGGTGAAGTCGGGCGCCGAGTGCTCTCTTAGGCATATCGCACTCAGCGAACCAACGGATGAGGTTGCGGCGTTCACCGACGGGATTCTCCGCGCCGGATTGATGCTGCACGGCCTTGCGTCGGATCTAATCGAGGACCTTGCGCCCGACGCGTTTCCGGGCGATGGCGTCCTTGAGCACCTCCGGCCGCCGCTCCGCCCGCGGGTGGATGTTGTGAGCACGGCCACGTTCGACCGCAGGCTTGCCGGGCCGGATGGCGAGCGGGCAGCTCAGGTGGGGTGGCCGTCCACCGGGCCGACCCGGACGAGCTCCAGGACCTGCGCACCGTGCCGTTCGACGAAGGCTGGCCCAATGCCCCTGATCTTCGCGAGCTCGGCCGGGGAGCCCGGGCGCAGCGAGGCGATCGACTCGAGCGTGCTGTTGTGGGCGACCGTGTAAGCCGGCTTGCCATTGCTGGCGCGCAGGCGCCACTGGCGCAGGCGCTCCAGCAGGCCTGCATCGGCCGGATCGAGTGGCGCAGAATTGGGCGCGCGTGAGCGGTTGCGCCGAGCTGGAGTGAGCGACATCGGGTCGGGCAGTCCGATCGTGTTCGGATCGCACACGTCGCAGCAACGCCCGGCGGGCGCGCCTGGGCGGTTATCGCCGAAGTGGTCGAGCAGCGCTCGGCGGCGACACTTCCCTGACGCCGACCTGAACGCCTCGACCGCGTGGTAGGCCCGCCAGGCCCGGTCGCGGGCGATCCGGCAGATGGATGCCAGTTCTCGGTCGCCGGCCGAGTCGGCAAACCTGATCTGCAACTGGCTGCCCCACGCCGGCTCAAGCGTGCAGAGTCCGGCGCGCTCGGCGACCCCAAGGCAGACTCGGTCCCGGTCCTCGCGCGGCACCTCGATCACGGTCGTGCCGTCATCGCAGGAGGCCTTCAGGCGCCGCATGTAATCGAGCACATGGTCAGGCACGACCGAGTCGCGCTTGATGAAGTTGACCAAGCGGCCGAGGTCGGCGCGGCTGTCCAGGAGGACTGCCCGGGCCGGCTCGCCGTCGCGCCCACCGCGCCCGACCTCCTGGTAATAGGCCTCGACGCTCTTGGGAATCGCCCAGTGCACGACGGCGCGCACGTCGGCCTTGTCGACCCCCATCCCGAATGCGTTGGTGGCGACCACGATCGCGGCGTCGCCCTCCATGAAGTGGTGCTGCGCCGCGGCGCGCTCGTCTGCAGGCATCCCCGCGTGGTAGCCGACCGCCGGCAGCCCTTCGGAGCGCAACCGCTCGGTTACTTCCTCGACGTCTCGCCGGGTGCCGCAATACACGATCGCCGGCCGGTTAGACGGGTCCGACAGCGCCAGCGACAGCAGCATCTGTTTGCGCGCCTTGGACCCGGTCCCCTCGACCGACATGACGTCGAAGGAAAGGTTCGGACGGTCGAAACCGGCCCGCATCACGTACGGATCGCGTAGACCCAGCCGCGCGCTGATCTCCTCGGCCACCTGTTCGGTCGCCGTGGCGGTGCAGGCCATCACGGTGGGCGAGCCGATGCGGTCGATCACGCCCCGCAGGCGCAGGTAGTCAGGCCGGAAGTCATGGCCCCACTCGGACACGCAATGTGCCTCGTCGACGGCGAACAAGCCCACGCGGCGCTGCGCGAGCGCCGCCAGGAACGAGGACGAGGCAAAGCGCTCAGGCGAGCAGAGGACGAGCCGCGCGCGGCCGCTGCGGACGTCTGCAAGCGCCCGGGCGGCCGCCTCTTGATCCATGCCCGAGGCGATCATCGCAGCGGGATGCCCACCGAGCAGCAGACGCCGGTACTGATCCGCCATCAGCGCGATCAGCGGTGAGACCACGACGGTCAGCGCCTCGGAGGCGATGCCCGGCAGCTGATAGCAGAGGCTCTTGCCGCCGCCGGTAGGCATCACCACGAGGCTGTCGCGACCGGCGAGCGCCGCGGCCACGGTCTCTCGCTGCCCGGGCCGGAACTTGTTCAGGCCGAAGTGAGCGAGCAGCGCGTCAGGGTCATGCGGCCCGTCGTAGCGACGCTCCGGCGGGAAGTCGAGGTCGATCCGGTCAAGGCCGCTGAGCGCCAGCTGAGCCTCGGCATCGTCATCGCGCGGTGTCGGGGGCTTCGCGACGGCGGCCTGGACCTGGGCCAGCGCGCGCGCTGCATCGGCCGCGTCAGCGCGCTCCGAAGCGTCAAGCGTTCGCCACCGCGCCCGCAGCGAGTCGAGCTCTTGCTCGAGCCCCGGATCCGAAGGATAGGTATCGATGCGCTCAATGAGCAGGTGGGCGCGGATCGAGAAGTCGCTCATCCGCTGGCAGGCTAGGCGCCCCCGTGGACGGGTCGATCACTGCCGTCCGGCGCGAGCCTGCTTGCGCCTGGCTGCTCCGTCCAGCACCGCCTTTCGCAACCTGACCGCGTTCGGGGTCACCTCCACTGCCTCGTCGACGCGCAGGAACTCGAGGGCCTGGTCAAGCGAGAGCTTGCGCTTGGGGACGAGCCTGACAAGCTCGTCCGCTGTGGAGGAGCGCATGTTGGTCAGATGCTTTTCCTTGATCGCGTTGACGTCGAGGTCCTCGGCCCGCGAGTTCTCGCCAACGATCATGCCTTCGTAGACCTCGTCGCCCGGTTCGACGAACAGGGTTCCCCGTTCTTGGAGCTTGAACAGGGCGAACGCCGCGACCGGCCCGCGCCGGTCCGCGACCAAGGACCCCGTCGGGCGGGTGCGCAGCTCGCCCTGCCAGGGCTCCCAGCGGTCGAAGACGTGGTGCATGAGGCCGGTGCCCCGGGTCTCGGTGAGGAATTCCGTTCGGAAGCCGATGAGGCCGCGCGCCGGCACGAGGTACTCCATCCGGACCCAACCGGTTCCATGGTTGACCATCTGCTCCATCCGTCCCTTACGCATCGCGAGCATCTGGGTGATCACCCCGACGTACTCCTCGGGAGCGTCGACGCTCATCCGCTCGATCGGCTCGCACCGCTTCCCGTCGACCTCCCGGGTGACGACCTGCGGGTTCCCTACAGTCAGCTCGAAGCCCTCGCGGCGCATCAGCTCCACCAGCACCGCCAGCGCCAACTCCCCCCGGCCCTGAACCGCCCAGACCTCGGGGCGCTCTGTCTCCAGGACCCGCAGCGATACGTTTCCCACGAGCTCGCGCTCGAGGCGTCCCTTGAGCTGGCTGGCCGTCAACTTGTCGCCGTCCTGGCCCGCCAGCGGCGAGGTGTTGATTCCGATCGTGATCGACAGCGACGGCTCGTCGACCGTGATCACCGGGAGCGGGCGCGGATCATCCGCCGCCGCCAGCGTCTCGCCGATCATGATCTCCGAAATCCCCGCGACCCAGATGATCTCGCCGGCGGCGGCTGCCTCGGCTTCGACACGTTCGAGCGCCTCGGTCACGTACAGCTGGGACACGGTTACGCGTTCGATCTGCCCGTCGGTGCGGCACCAGGCGACGCTCTCGCCGCGGTGAATGACCCCGTTTCGCACCCGGCAGATGGCAAGCCGCCCGACATAGGGAGATGCGTCCAGACTGGTGACGTGCGCCTGCAGGGGGTGTACTGGATCGTGCTCGGGGGCGGGCACGTGCGAGATCAAGAGATCGAGGAGCGGGCCGAGGTCGGTGCCTGGGGTCGACGGATCCAGCGACGCCTGTCCTGCCTTGGCATTGGTGTAGACGATCGGGAACTCGATCTGGGGCTCGTCGGCGTCGAGATCCAGGAAGAGCTCGTAGACCTCGTCGACGACCTCGTTGATGCGGGCGTCGGGCCGGTCGATCTTGTTGACGACGAGGATCACCGGCAGCCGAGCCTCGAGCGCCTTGCGCAGCACGAACCGTGTCTGCGGCAGCGGGCCCTCGCTCGCGTCCACCAGCAGCAGCACGCCGTCGACCATCGTCAGGCCGCGCTCAACTTCTCCACCGAAGTCGGCGTGGCCGGGCGTGTCGACGATGTTCAGCTTGACCCCGCCGTAGTGGATGGCCGTGTTCTTGGCGAGGATCGTGATCCCCTTCTCACGCTCCAGGTCCATCGAGTCGAGCACCCGGTCGGCCACGTCCTGGCCGGCGCGAAAGGCGCCCGATTGCCAGAGCAGGGCGTCGACGAGCGTCGTCTTGCCGTGATCGACATGAGCGACGATCCCGATGTTGCGGATGTCCTGCCGCCTCGCCATCGGCAGTTGAAGATAGAAGGGCCGGAGGTGCAGCCGACGGCGGGGAGTCCCGAGTCCCAGCAAACTTATTCAGCTGTGGGTCCACATAAACGGCTGTACTAGGAGTACAGTCGGACACGAGTCGGCCCCGCGGCACGATTCTCACCCCAAAGCCCGCATGCCACCGACGGCGCGAGATGCGCCACGAGGCGAGAGGTCTGGGTTACTGATTTTGACTGCGGGGCCGGTGCGGTAATTCAACGGGCGTTACGCCACCGACCCGGTGGACGCGTCCCAATCTGATTGACCGCGCGGAGGTCCGGCCCTGTTCCCTTCCGCGTCACCGCGATCAAGGGACGGGAGGCTTGAAGACCATGACGCGCACGGCATCGCCAGCCGAGTGTTCGCACTTTGCCTTCCGCGCCGGGAGGCGCAGCGACGCGGCCCTCTTGAGCCACAGGGGCTAAACGGGCAACGCGACCAGATGTCAGCAGCGGAACTTCAGGAGCTTGAAGAGGTCAAGGGTCTGCTCGCGCGCGGACAGCAGGT
The DNA here is from genome assembly GCA_963823315.1 of uncultured Solirubrobacterales bacterium. Taxonomy (GTDB): domain Bacteria; phylum Actinomycetota; class Thermoleophilia; order Solirubrobacterales; family Solirubrobacteraceae; genus Palsa-465. The sequence goes on from CAWGLB010000011.1 coordinate 8,183, forward strand.
CGGCGTGCTCACATACGCCGAGATTTCGACGACCACGGCCGAGCTTGGCCTCGAGGAGATCGATGTCGAGGAGTTGCATGGTGTGTTCGAGCGGCACGAAATCGAGCTGGTAGAGGAGATCGATCCGGCCACGGCGGCGAGCGTGAACATCGAACGCGCGCCCGAGATGCGTGGCCGACGTAAGCCCAAGACCACGCTTGATCTCACACCGGACACCACAACTGACGCGCTGCAGCTGTTACTCAAGGACATTGGCAAGGTGCGGCTGCTGACTGCCCCGGAGGAGGTTGATCTCGCTAAGCGGATCGAGCGCGGGTCTTTGGACGCGAAGCAAAAGATGGTCGAGTCAAACCTGCGGCTGGTCGTCTCGATCGCCAAGAACTACCGCAACCAGGGGCTGGCGTTCCTGGACCTGATTCAGGAGGGGACGCTCGGCCTGGTGCGGGCGGCGGAGAAATTCGACTACCGCAAGGGCTTCAAATTCTCGACCTATGCGACTTGGTGGATCCGGCAGGCGATCGCCCGCGCCCTGGCCGACAAGGCCCGCACCATCCGGATCCCCGTTCACATCGTCGAGAAGCTCAACAAGATCGGCCGCGCGGAGCGCAAGCTGGTGACTGGGCTCGGCCGCGAGCCCACGGTCGAGGAAATCGCCGAGGTGACCGGCATCGATCCCGAGGAGGTCGAGTCGATCAAGCGCGTCGCGCAGGCGCCAGTCTCGCTCGAGAAGCCGGTGGGCGACGAGGAGCAGTCCGAGTTCGGCCAATTCATCGCCGACGAACAAGCCGAGTCTCCGTACGAGCGGGCAGTCGAGATCCTCGCCAGGGAAGCGCTACGAGAGGCGCTCGAGAACCTCAGCTATCGCGAGCGTCGCGTGCTTGAGCTGCGCTATGGATTGGGCGACGAGCGCCCGCGAACGCTCGACGAAGTCGGGCGCACGTTCAGCGTCACCCGTGAGCGCATCCGCCAAATCGAAAGCCAATCGCTCAGGAAGCTCCAAAACCTCGCCGAAGCCCAGCAGCTGCGCGACGAAGTCGAGCTCACTTCAGCTATCCGGGACACGCTCGAGCGCCCAACCTAGGCGCCCGTCGAAGTGATCCTGAATCTCAGCGCTGCGCATCGCCGCCTTCACAGCAACCGCCGGAACTCCCGCCACAAGCGGGCCGACACCCCTCTCCCGGCTTCCCCTAAGCGTCGTGTCATGGGTCGACGACCTCGATAGCGCCGAAACCCGGAAGCGGCCCATCCATGAAGAACATCTCCACAGTGATGTCGGGGTCAATGTGGGCCTGCGAGAGAAAGGCGGTGACCTTGCGGCCGGTCAGGGACTCGATCGTCGCCTTGTATCGCTCGGCCATGACTTCTTGAAACTCCTCCCGCATGGCGACGACACGCCCGGGATGACCGCTGTCCATATGAGTCTGCTCGAGAGCGGTGAAGCCACTGCCACGCATGACGACGACAACGATGTCGTCAAGGGCATACGTTTTCGCTTTCATCGGACCGCGGCCGTAGCGCTCGCGAAGGATTCCCACGATGCTCGTCGAGATCTGCGCCAGCAGCTTTCCACCGACGAGAGGAGAGGACGCTTCGCCTGCCGTTTGTTCCATAAACCGCTGCTTTGTCCGGCGAGACCCGCGAGGCCTGCGCCGTCCGGGGCAAGGTGTCGACCTGGCCGGAGGAGAACCGAAGCTTCTTCTAGCCCTGCCGTTCGCTCCGAGGGTAGCCGTTAGGCGACTGCGCCGTCAATCGAGCTCTCCAGCTCGTCGACGTCGACCTCAGCACTCAAGACGAAGGCCTCGATCGCGGACCCACCGCTCTGGTCCATCCCGCTCAGAAAAAGGCGCACCTTGCGGTCGGTCAGGCGTTCCACCGCAGCGATCAGCTGGGGTGCAAGGGCCCGCTGCAGGGCGTCCCGCTGGAGGCGCACCAGATCTGGCTTGCCGGCGGCAACAAGATTTCGCTCGGCCTTGGTGGCCCCGTCTTCAAGCAAACAGATAACGAGGTCCTGGTGAACGAATGCGCGAGACTTCGTTGCGCCCCTGCCGGTGAACTCGGCCACCAGCTTGCCGAGCTCGTTCGCAATCGCGGCGTTCAAGGCACCTCCGTACAAAAGCTCGGGTTCCCGCAAGTCTTCTCCGTCTCCGTCTCGTCTGTGGAGATCCACCCGGGCCGAGAGAGGAAGAGCACCCGTGCGTAGCGCGACTCAGGCAAGCATACCGACGATCTCAGGCTTCCTCGCGCGAGCGTTCAAAATAAACCGACATCATTCGGGCGCCAACGGAGGCGGACCCGGGCGGCGCCGGCACGCCCTCAAGTGCCCAGAAATCGTGCCCTCAAGACTCCCCACGTACCTCCGTGCGGATGATCCGTTTAGAGCCCCTCCTGGGGAGCTGCATCTCCAAGCGGCATGGCGCCGAGGGGTGTGCGCGGCACGCGGCGTGCCTCCGCGAAGGTCACCAGGGCTCCACGCTTCTCGTCCCACAACTTCAGTTTGACCGCCCGCAGGCCGTCTAGCAGGGAGAGGGTGGGAACCTGCTGAAAGATGGCGTTCTCGTCGTGAGCCCGTTGAAGGTTGTAGTTGGGGACACGCGGGTTCAGGTGATGCACATGGTGCAGCCCGATGTTCCCTGTGAAGAATTGAAGGACGCGAGGCAGGCGGAGATAGGAGCTGCCCCTCATCGCCGCGTCGGCGTAGCTCCACTCAGAGGCGTGGCTCCAATACGTGCCCTCGAACTGATGCTGGACATAGAACAGCCAGATGCCGATCGATCCAGCAAGCAGGGCCGAAGGCGCCCACACGATCAAGAGTCGCTCCCAGCCGACCAACAAACATAGCCCCGCGGCCAGCGCAAACAAGGCGCAGTCGGTGCCAAGGACGCTGTTGCGCATCCTCGGCCGCGAGGAGTGACTTACGAAACGAGGTCCAATGATCATGGCGACAATCGGCCCTAGGCCAAACATTACAAGCGGATTGCGGAACAGCCGGTAGCCGAGGCGACCCCACCCCGACCGCGCGTCATACTCGCTCACTGTCAGCGTCGGAAGGTCGCCGATGCCCCGTCGTTCGAGGTCACCGGCTGTGCCGTGATGGACTGCGTGCTCTTGGCGCCACTGCGTGAAAGGTTGCATCAGGAGAACGCCCAACGCCCTGCCGAGGTACCGGTTCGCGCGCTTGGAGGAGAACAGCGACCCGTGTGTGCAATCGTGAAAGACGATGAAGGTGCGCACTAGGAAGCCAGCCGCCGGCACCGAGAGGAGGAGTGTCGGCAGGTAGGAGGAGTCAATCGTCACCAACATGACCGTCATCAGCGCGATGTACGGGACCACGGAGGTGGCGATATCGAGCACGCCGCGCGCGAGGCGCGGCTGCGCGTAGGGGCTGAGCAGTTGAGGCTCACAGGAAGGTGACATAGAACCGTTTCCAATCGGGTGCATGGTGCAAGAGCCAGGCTCAACACCACCCTCACGCGAGCCGAAAGTCAGCTTTTCACGAGCGCGAGTTGCCCTGTGTGTGAACGCACCCCGCAGTGCCGATAGCGGCCCCACCGGTGGGTTCCGCGTGCGACGTTAGCACTTCGGCCCACGGTGACGGTCGAGGCCCGGCACCGAAGCAGGGTCATGGAGTCCGAATTCCTGTCCAGGGGGCTGGTATGCTCGCTGAGCGGACGATGGTGGTCGCCCGTGAGGTTCTCCTCGCCGACGCAGCGAATCTCTCTTCCCATTTTGTGATCGCGCCGGCCCAAGAAGGAGACAACCAGGTGAAGAGCGCGCGCGAACGAGCCGAGGAGAAGCGTGCCGAGAAGCTCGAGCTGATCGACCGTCAAGTCAAAGAGGGCTCGCTGCTCATCCGTCAGATGACCGATGAAGAGCGCCGCCGGTATCCGCCGTCTGCCCGCCGGTCGAACCCGGGGAGCAGGGCCCTGAGTCGCCGCGCCACCTGACCGGGCGGCGCCGGATCCGATGGGCGCGCTCAGCAAGCTGGGGGTTCCCGCCGGTCCCCGGGATGAAGAACGTGCTCATGGTGAGATCAGAGCCCGCGGTCGCGAGCATCTTCCGCGAGCGCTGCGCCCATCGCTCCGGGCTGGATCTGCGTCTGGAGATCAGCGATCAGCTTGCCGTGTCGCTCCGATTCCCGGTGCACCGAGTCCTGCAGCCCCTCGAGCAGCTGCTCGAGGTGCGCGACCCGGCGTTCGAGCGCCTGGACGCGAGCCAGCTGCGGATCGCCCTCCTCGCTGTTGGCTCGATCGCGGACCGTCGCGAGACGGCGAACCTGGCGGATCCGTGCGATCAGTCTCTCGCGGTCGCCCATCGTCATCGCCCCCGGACCCGGTCTGGCCGGGCGGCGCGGGACGGGTAGCGTCGGCGCTTCTCTTCGTCAGGCCTGCCGGTCGGGGACGACGCGAACGCCGCCGGCTGGCGCTCGATGCGAGCATCGGTCCCCGATGGATGCCGTTGCTCGCGGGGATAAGTCGACATCGGTCTCCTTCCTTCGCGGGCGTAGTCGGGCTGGTTGGAGGGAGATTCCCGGCGTCGGCGCGGAAAGCCCACGGGCCACGACATCACCCACGCTCTGACAGTAGCACCCGCCCGCCGCGCTCCCGAGCAAGGAGATACACAGCCGCCCGCGCGCGATCCCGGGGCTTGCGTCGGTCGCTGGCGCGCAGTACCCTCGCTACCGGTGCTGACCCTGCGGGCATGACTTCGGGCTTGGGCTCAACTGCCACCGAGGCGCACCCGTGCTGAGGCGAGGAACCTGAGGCTAATGATCGACACTCGCGGGGCGAGCCGTCGAAACCGCTCCGTGCGCCCTCCGGCGAGAGCCAGCTCGCCCGCCTCACGATCCCGTTGGTAGCGTGACAGGATCGATTACCGAGCTCACTCTCCTCGGCGGCGAGCGTTATCGCGTCGATGGCGACGTCAAAGTGGTCGAGCAGTTAATCCTGGATGCGGCACGCGGGTCGATCATGCAGCTCGCATGGCTGACCGACGCACAGACCGCAACCCCGTTGGGCGTCAACCCCGCCCATGTGATGACGCTCCGCGCCTTCGGGTCAAGCGGCTAGCTCACGGCGCCCCCCCGGCTGGGGCGTCGGGCTGGCTCGGTTAGCTCGCCGGCCCGTCCGCGTCGGGACCGACCACTACGTGGTCTCCGGGCGGGACGTCATCGGGCTGGCTCGCGCGGTGCGCAGCGGCCTGCTTTCTGGCGCGCTTTCTGGCCTCCTTCTCCAGCCGACGCTCGCGGAGCCTGCTCTCGCGACTGAGCTTTGCCATCGTTGTCTTCTTCTTACCGGTTGAGGCCATGGGTGTCCAATCTTGTTGGTCTGGAGCGCGGCATCGACGCGCGAGCGAGCACAGACGAGCGTGCTGCCAGATCGCCGATCGTACAGGCGAACTCCGGAGCTGTGCGGGAGCCCTTCCCCAGCGGATGGCTCTAGCGGAGATCCTCCTGCGACCCCTTCGAACCTACTCCTGTTCGCGCGCGGCGGGCAGCTGTCACTCGACGCGCTCCTGCCGAGCGCCTGAAGGGAGCTGCTAGCTTGCTGTGAGCGGTCGACACCCTCGGCCGCGAGGCAGCTTTCTTGGGTCCCGCACGACAGCGGTTCGGGTCAGCCACAGCCTCCCGAATCGTCTGCGGCCCATTTTCGCCGCTAAGGAGTAGTGCATGTCTAATCAGTCGTTCGCTGAACTCGGGGTCTCGCGCGCCGTCGTCAGCTCTCTTGCTCAACAGGGCTTCACACAGCCCTTTGAGATCCAGCGCCGCGTGATCGCAGATGCTCTCGCCGGCCGGGATATGCTCGCGAAGTCGCCGACCGGGTCGGGCAAGACGCTTGCGTTCGGGATCCCCCTCGTTGAGCGCCTCGCGGTCGATCAACGGCGCCCGTCGGGGTTGGTACTCGCGCCCACGCGCGAGCTCGCAATGCAGATTGTCGATGACATCCGTGCGATCGCGCATTCCCGGGCGCTGCGGGTGACTGCTGTCTACGGTGGCGTGGGCCTGGCCAAGCAGGCGCGCGAGGCCGCAAGGTCGCACGTGCTGGTCGCAACTCCGGGTCGGCTTGAGGATCTGTTGGCGCGCGGCGCGTTCGCGCTTGACGCCCTCCATGTGCTTGTGCTCGATGAGGCCGATCGGATGCTCGATATGGGCTTTCGTCCCGCCGTTGAGCGCATCGTGTCGGCGTGCCCCGCGACGCGCCAGACGCTTTTCTTCTCCGCGACACTCGACGGCGAGGCTGGGCGCCTGGCGCGCAGGTTCACCCGGCAGCCGGTGGTCCACGAACAGGGCCCGGCGGCGCGGCGCCCGAGCGCTGATGTCGAGCATCGTTTCGTGCGGGTCGATCACGATCAGCGCCTCGAGGTTCTCATCGACGAGTTGCGTCGTGAGCGTGAGCTGACATTGGTGTTCGTGCGGACCAAACACGGCACCGACCGGCTCGTCAAACGCCTCCGAGGCCGCGGCCTTGAAGCGGTCGCGATGCACGGCAACAAATCGCAGCGTCAGCGCGAAAAGGCGCTCGCTCGGTTCGAGTCAGGGGCAGTCGACACGCTAGTCGCAACAGACGTGGCCGCCCGCGGAATCGACGTGCGCGGCGTTTCTCACGTGATCAACTTCGACCCGCCCACGGACGGCGAGTCCTACGTCCACCGCATCGGGCGCACAGGCCGCGCGGGCGCAAAGGGCATCGGCATCACGCTCGTCGGCCCCGCCGAGCACAGCGACATCAGCAAACTTGCAGAGAGACTCGGGCTCGACCACGGCCTGCACGGCCCGACCGCGCAGCACCGATCGGCCGCCTCGCTTCGCACGAGCCGCAACGGCGCTCGCGCGCGCCGGCGGCCAAACCGTCGACGCATCCCAACCCGGGGATAACCCGCCACGGTGGATCGCTCGGGTGTTTCGGGAGCCTCCCACAGGTAGTTGTCGGCTCGCTGCAGCATCATCGGAATCGCGCCGCCGAGATGCGAGTTGATGATCCGATGTTCGGATAGCGGCTGGGTCCAAGCCCAGCCGTCAGAATGACGACCATGCCCATCGATGATGCCGATCTGCAAGCGGTGCGGGCAGAGCTCGAGGCTCGCCGCGACTCGGTACGGGCGCGGATCGCCGTGCTCTCGAGGCGTCCAGAGCGGGGTAGCGCGTTGGGCTTCGGCAAGCGGATCGGCGACGGAACGACCGAGGCGATCGGCAGGCTGACGGACATCGGCGTCGGGCAGTCGTTAGAACAGACGCTGGCCCGCACCGAGCGAGCGCTGAAAAAGCTCGATGAGGGGACCTACGGGATCTGTGACGTTTGCGGCGAGCCTATTTCTCTGGGCCGCTTGCAAGCGCTACCTGACGGCTCTCTGTGCCTAAAGTGCGCGACGAACGCGCGGCCCCCGCGCGCATAAGCGCGCTGACAATGGGACGCAGGAGCGCGGCCTGCGACGAAACCACGACGACTCGATCCGTGAGACTGAAATCGAGCGCGAGGTCGGGCACTCGTCGAGGTAGCCGCGGCAGACGTTAGCCTCGCGGCCTGTCGGAACCACAGCCGCCGCTGAGCCGCCCAAGACCTAGAGGAGCCCCATGCCCGCCTACATCATCGTCGAGACCGACATCCACGATCAGGAGCAGTACGCGCGCTACCAGCAGGCTACGCCCGCTGCGGTGAAGGCCAACAGCGGGCGTTTTATCGCCCGTGGCGGCGAGCCGGCCGTACTCGAGGGCGATTGGCGGCCGAAGCGGCTGGTGATCCTGGAGTTCGAAGATCTCGACGCAGCCAAGCGCTTCTACGCCTCCGAGTCCTACCAGGATGCGAAGAGGCTGAGGGACGGCGCGGCGACTCTGCGCATGGTTGCGCTCGAGGGCCTCTCGGACTAGACGCCAGGGGCGAAAGCCTCGATCACGAAGTCGTGTCCGTCCTCGTCGATGTAGGTGGCGTGGCCCGAATCACGGTCGATGTCGACCACGACGAAACCGAACTTCGCCCATTTCAGCTCTTCCGCATCGACGTCTGGCTGTTGGGGCTGCCACAGGATCTTCGGCGCCGGCGGGACGTGCTTGAACCACGCGGCGACATCTGCGACCAAGCCGGAGATTGCGTTGAACGCGCCCACAAACGTGACGCGGTGAGAGAGCAGGTCGGGAACGCCCCCGTTGCCCAAGCACACAGGACAGACCACGCCCATGTAGGGGTCGTAGACGAAGCACCGGTGCTCGTGGCCCCAGAACCATGCGTGGATACCACCCCCTTCGCGCACCTTGGCGGTCTTATCGCGGATCCCTGCGCCAACCGACTTTTGATCCAGCGCACTGCCGAGTTGGTGGTGGCTCAGGAGCACGGTGCGGCGCGACCGGCCGCCGGCGCGGAACTCCTCGACCCAGTGCTCTACCCACGGCAGCTGGCGGTCGTATAGGTCGTGGTCGGCGTAGGCAGTGTCGAGTGCGATGAACTGCCAGTGGTCGTTCCACAAGCGAAAGCAACTCGTGCCGGCCTGCTGGGCGAACGGCGGGTGCCTGATGACGTCGAAGTAAGCCTGCCCGCCCGAGTACATGTCGTGATTGCCGTTCAGGTTCCAGGAGACCACCGCCCTCTCCGAAGGCGCCAGACTGCGCGCGGGCCAGGGCTCCAGGAAGCGGGAGCGGTACTCGCCCGGCAATCCGGCGTAGTACACGTCGCCGAGATGGATGAGGTGGCGCTCTCGCCCAGCCGCATCCTCTAGGCGCTGGCGGGCGAGCTCAGCGATCCTGAGCGCTCGCGGCGTGCCCGTGCCCCAGTCCGAGATCAGAACCAGGCGAGCACGGTCCGCGAGCTTGTGCTCGGTGGGCGTTGTGCCGAACGCATGCTTGTCGCCCTCGAGCGCGGTCAGCCCCTCCTCGACGGCGGTCGACATCCAGCCGAAGTCGTCGGGGCCAAAGCGAGCGAATAGTTGGTCGCCGAGCGCCATACTGGTTCCGTCGGCCGCCTGCGGCTCGCCCGGACCAGCAGGGCCCGGGGTGCTCGGCTGGTGAAACGCCAAGCGGCGCTCGAGCGCGTTCTGCACCAGACTCAGGTACGGGTCGCGGGGCATGAACACGTTGGGACTGTCCCGGCCGCGTCGTGCCCGGAGTTCGAGACGGGCGGCGCGGGAACTCAAGTGGAGAGCCTGCGCTCGGCGGGCGGGAGTGAGCCGCTTGCGCACCTCCGCTTCGGCACGGCGGAGCTTGCGACGGTCGGTCGCGTAGCGGATGGGTGGCGGCGTGGGGCCAGCCGGTGCCCGAGGCACGGACGCCGCCGTAGCCTTATCCCCCGATGCGAATCAGCTTCTTGTTCACGAACTCGTCGGCGCCGTAGCGTCCCAGTTCGCGGCCGAAGCCCGAGCGCTTGACGCCGCCGAACGGAAGCTCGGCTCCCTCTGCTCCAACCGCGTTGATGAAGACCATGCCGGCATCGATCTTGTCCGCGACCCGGCGCGCCTGTTCCTCGTCGTTCGTCATGACGTAGGAACCAAGCCCGAACGGGGTGTCGTTGGCGAGCTTCACCGCCTCGTCCTCCGAGCTCACCCGATACACCTGCGCTACGGGGCCGAAGAACTCCTCGCGATAGGCGTCGTTATCGGGCGCGATGTCTGTGAGCACGGTGGGGGCGAAGAAGTTGCCTTCGCGCTCCCCGCCCGCCACGAGCTTCGCGCCTTGATCGACCGCGCGACGCACCTGGTCCTCAAGGCGCTCGGCCGCGAGCTTCGACGAGAGCGGGCCGATCGCCGTCTCGGGCGAGTGCGGGTCGCCGGGCTTCACCGCGGTCAGCGCGCTGGTGAACTTCTCCAGGAAGGGCTCATATAGCTCGTCGGTCACGATGAACCGCTTGCCCGCGTTGCAGGCCTGGCCGGTGTTCTCCAGCCGAGCATCGACGGCGGCCTGGACCGCGGCATCGAGATCGTCGGTCTTCAAAAGGATGAAGGGGTCAGACCCGCCCATCTCGAGCACCACCTTCTTCAGATGCCGCCCGGCGATCTCTGCGACTGCGGTACCGGCACGCTCGGAGCCGGTGAGCGAGACCGCGCGTACCCGCGGGTCGCCGATCACCCACTCGATCTGCTCATTTGTCGCGTAGATGTTGATGTAAGCGCCCTCGGGGAATCCAGCCTCGTGGAAGATCTGTTCCATTGCCTCGGCCGATTCGGGGCACTGTGGCGCGTGCTTGAGCAGGATCGTGTTGCCGATCACGAGATTGGGCCCGGCGAATCTGGCGACCTGGTAATAGGGGTAGTTCCACGGCATGATCCCGAGCAGCACGCCAAGCGAGCTGCGACGGATCAACGCCGACCCCTCGCCCTCGAGCAGCTTGATCGGCTCGTCGGCCATCAGCTCCTCGGCGTTGTCTGCATAAAACTCATAGATGCCCTGGGCGAAGTCAACCTCGCCCAACGCCTGCTCGATCGGCTTGCCCATCTCCCGCACGATGATCTCGGCAAGGCGCTGGCGCTTCTCACCGTGCAGCTCGCCGACGCGCCGGATCAGCCCCGCGCGCCCCGCCACGGTGGTCTTGAGCGACCACTCGCGATGAGCCTCATCAGCGCGCGCGATCGCGTCCTTGAGCTCATCGTCGCTGATCGTCGGGTACTCCTTGACGGTCTCACCCGTCGCCGGATCAACTACTGCATATACAGCCATTTGGCCCTCACCTCTCGTCAGACATATCCATGCGCGTCGGCCTCGGGGCGGCAACCGGCGACGCGCGCTACCGATCGACCGCTAGAAGGGTACTTGACGCACCAATCAAGGATCCCGATCATTTACCGCCCGATCGGCCGGGCCGCGGGCCGTCGGCCGCCAGCCGATGGCGCTTAGAATCGCCCGATCCGGCCGACCGAGGGGAGAGGGAAATGAGCGAGAGTCACGTGAAGTTCGTGCTCGACGAACGGGAGATCCCTTCGCATTGGGTGAACCTGATGGCGGATCTGCCGGGCGAAGCCCCACCGCCCCTGCATCCGGGCACCAAGCAGCCCGCGGGCCCCGACGATCTCTCGCCGATTTTCCCGATGGCGCTGATCCTCCAGGAGGTCTCGAGCGAGCCAGAGATCGAGATCCCCGAGCCGGTGCGGGAGGCGTACAAGCTCTGGCGCCCGACGCCGCTCTTCCGTGCCCACCGCCTCGAGCGCGAGCTCGATACCCCGGCGCACATCTACTACAAGTACGAAGGCGGCTCTCCGCCCGGTTCGCATAAGCCCAACACGGCTGTGGCCCAGGCGTACGAGAACGCCGCCGCGGGGATCCGCAAGCTGAGCACCGAGACCGGCGCCGGTCAGTGGGGGTCGGCGCTGGCGTTCGCGTGCCGGCTGTTCGGACTGGAGTGCGAGGTCTGGATGGTCGGCTCGAGCTACGACCAGAAGCCGTACCGCCGCTCGATGATCGAGACCTGGGGGGCCACCGTGCACCGCTCACCCTCCGAGCAAACCGAGGCCGGACGCTCGCAGCGCGAGCACACGACCGGATCCCTGGGGATAGCGATCTCAGAGGCGGTCGAGGTGGCGGCGCAGAATCCCGACACGAACTACTCGCTCGGCTCGGTGCTCAACCACGTCCTGCTGCACCAGACGGTGATCGGGCAGGAAGCGATCGCGCAGATGGCGATGGCCGGCGAGGAGCCGGACATCGTGATTGGGTGTGTGGGGGGCGGGTCGAACTTCGGCGGCCTGACGGTGCCGTTTCTGCGGCGGGTGATACGCGAAGGCGTTAAGACGAAGTTCATCGCCGCCGAGCCGGCGGCGTGCCCGACGCTCACCCGGGGCGTCTATGCCTATGACTTCGGCGACACGGTCGGGCTGACGCCGCTGATGCCGATGTACACGCTCGGCCACAGCTTCGTGCCGCCGCCGGTGCACGCAGGCGGGCTGCGCTACCACGGCGACTCGCCGCTGATCTGCGGCTTGGTGAGGCAGGGGATGGTCGAGCCGCGTGCGTACAAGCAGAACGAGACATTTGCAGCCGCGGTGCGGTTCGCGCGGGCGGAGGGGATCATCCCGGCGCCCGAGCCGGCACACGCGATCCGCGCGGTATTCGAAGAGGCAGAGGCCGCCCGCGAGTCAGGGGAGGAGCGCGTGATCCTGTTCGGGCTCTGCGGCCACGGCCACTTCGACCTGAGCGCGTACGACGCCTACCTGGCCGGGAAGCTCTCAGACCCCGAGTTCTCGGCGGAAGAGCTCAGCGCGGCCCTGGCGAACCTGCCGGAGGCGCCGGCGCTGGCCTGACGACGGGAACGACGAAATAAGGTCGCCAGTTCACTCGCAAGCTGCGGCCGCGTAGAGGATGGCCTGCGCGCGTGCGACGCTGGCGACCGCGTCATCCGGTGGCAGGAACTCCGGGTGGTGCAGGGGCCGGGGCACGAATCCCGGCGCCCCTGAGAGGCCCGCGAAGCTCATTGCGATTGGCGCGATCGCGCCGAAGAACGAGAAGTCGTCGGAACCGCACGATCGCGGTGGCTCGGCGAGCCAGATGCCGGCGGCTGCGGCGAGCGCCGCTGCGCGCCCGCTGATGTGGGCATCGTTCTCGAGCACCGGCTCGCCCTCGGTCGTTTCGACCCGAGCGGTGCATCCGTATGCGCGCGCGGTTGATCTCACATGCTCTTCCACGAGCTCGCGCAGAAGCCGGCGGTCACCCGCGTCGTAGGTACGCAAAGTCGCGCTCGCGGTCGCCTGAGCGGGAATGACGTTTTCGGCGGTGCCCGCATGAAGCTCACCGATGCTCAGCACCGCCGGGTGCATGGGGTCGACTCGACGCGCCACCAGCGTGTTGAGCCCCATGACGATGTTGCTGATGGCGAGGACAGGGTCGCGGCCCAGGTGTGGATAGGCGCCGTGGGCAGCTTCGCCCTCAAGATGGATCTTCAAGTAGTCGCAGGCGGCGTGATTGGACCTTTTCCGACCGACACCGCGCCCCAGGGCAGGTCCGGGTGCACATGGGCCGCGACGACCGCTCTCGCACGGCTGGCGAGATCGCCCTCCTCCACGAGCATTTTCGCCCCCGACGGATAGGCCTCCTCGCTGCGCTGAAAGACCGCCATGAGGGGAGCCGGTAGGCGTTGCTCGACTGCTCGCGCGGCCCGCAGCAGCGCAACGAGTGCGGCGGCGTGGACGTCGTGGCCGCACACGTGCATCGCGCCGTTCGTCGCTGCGTATTCCGCCCCGGTGCGCTCTTCGATAGGGAGTCCGTCCAGCTCGGCCCTGACGGCTACAGCCTTTCCGTCGCCGTCGGTGCATGCAACCACCCCGGTGGCCCTGGGCTGCGTCTCCAGCTCGAGTTGCTCCGCAATCGTCCTGGCCGTCGAGTCCTCGCGGTGGGCAAGCTCGGGATGCGCGTGTAGCTCGCGTCGCAGTTGCTGCGCGGAGGGCACCTCCTGCTCGAGGCGAGCGAGCAGCAGCTCGAGCAGCTCGGTGGGGCTCAACATGCGGCTACGCGGCTGGCTCAGGTCTGAGCCGTGTCAAGTGACCCGTTGTCCCACGTGCCGATCTCCAGACCGGCATCGTTGATGCGACGTGTGATGGCGGCCTCGTCGTCTCTCGACGTCACGAGTATGACCCCCGAGGGATGGCCCGAGCCGGTCCGGTTGAGCGCCTCGGCGAGTCCTTCGACGGGCTGCAAGTGGATGCCCTCCCATCCAATCGCGCGATAGGTATCGCCGACAAGGACGAGCGTCCCGCGCGGTCCGTGGATGGCGCCCAGGAGGGAGACGAAGTGTCCGACGTCCCAATCGGACGGCGGGCCGAGATCCGGGTTGCCTGACATCAGGTAGGCCAGAAGCAAGGGGGGATCGGCGTTGCTGCCCCAAAAATGTCTCGTGGCGACGTTGGCGATCACCGTGCAGGGCTGGGTACAACTCGCGGCCGCCTCCAGGACCACCTGAACTGCCGCGGGATTCCAAGGACCCGCCACCGGCACGACGGCGAGGCGCCCCGAAGAAAGCTCACGCAGCGCTCTGACCAGCCCGCCGGCGGATGTGCCCGAAACCGAGGAGTCATCCACGGTCGGGAACGAGAGCCGGTAATCGGTTCGCCCCGGCTCGCCGGGCGGCAGATCATCGTCGCGCTGGTGCTTGGCCAGCACGCTTCCCGCGGCGAGCCCCACGGCATCCTGGTCGAGCGGATCGTCGTCGAGCGTGGTGCCGGCGAGGCGGAGCGCCAGCGTCCCCCAGAACGCCCCGCATAACTCGTTCTTTTGCGGTATCTCAGCTGCCTGCAACTCGAGCAGCGACTCGGCGCCGCAGAAGAAGGTCAGCCGCAACTCGCTCACGGCGGGAGAGGATAACCACGGAGTTGTGTGGCTCCCGCCCTACCTCACGCTCGCCGTCCATCCCTCTGACTGCCGCGTCCGCGACTGGGGGATGGGGGCCAGGGGACGGTGCGCGTACAGCTTCGGCCAGCCTGGGGGCATGTGCTGCTTGGGGTGTCTCGGCTGGAGGTAGCCGGACGGGGCGCCCACGATCCGCAGCAGGTTGTTGAAGTTCCGTCCCTCGATCGTCGACCAGCCGCCGGGGTCGCTACATGGACACAGGTGGCCATCGGCGTTAGCAAGCGTCGTGTCGCGGATGTCAGACGCCCAGCCTGTCTCCATGTCGGGGTAGGCATCGTGGAGGATCGCGATCTTCTCGCCGGCGGTCACCGTCTGCCCAGTCCTCACGTCGACCGTGATGTTCTCAGCCACGTATACGTACCTTCCAGCGAAGCGGCCCTGTAGGAGCCGATAGAGGAGCCACCCGTGTCCAGGCCAGCCGCGGTCATGGTTTGATGCCCTGATCACCTTGCCGCTGCCGAGCGCCAGGATCGGGCCTCTGCCCGCATAGTCGACTCCCTGATCGATCCGTCCTTGCCCGAGCCGCTGGACAGCCACAAGGGGATTGGTGTAATCGATGGTCACGTAGTGCACGGTCTTGGTGACCGTGTTACCGCTCATGTCGGTGGCGGTGACCGTGAAGGTCTGGTTGCCGGCAATGCTCGTGTCGATCGGGTCACGGTTCGGAACCGTCCCCGAGCAGGAACTGATGCGATCCGTGCTCCCGTCTTCGCTACAGCTGTAGCGGGCTCTGACGCGCGCGTCGAGACCGTAATTCCCCCGGGAGTAGGGCGCGATGATCGTGATCGAGGGCTCCGCGGATCGGTCCGCGCGGGACGCGAGCGCGGTGGCTGCGCTCGCGTTCCCTACGGGCATCCACGCCAGCAGGATTGCGGTGGCCATCGCCGCGAGCAATCCGAAACACCGGGCCGCGCGCCAGGTGCGATCGCCACCCTCAGCTCCCGCAATCGCAAACGCGTTCGCGCTCGTCGAAGGTCATGGCGTCTCTCCTCTCGTCTGACCAATCGGCGAAGCCGGCGCGGATGCGCACCGTCTACGCCCCCGCTCCGGAGGCCCTATCCGGAGCTCGCGCCAGCATCCTACAGCGCGGTTCGTGCTTGCGGACGCGTTATCGCGTCAACGACACGCTGCCCCGATCGCATCCGCCACCGCCCGAGCCCCTCGCGCTCCGAGGGTGATCGAGTAGTGGTTGACATCGGGGACGAGCACGGCCTCGCGTTGCGAGGGGCGCTCGGCCGCCCAGCTCTGCACGAGGGCGAGCGGCTGCATCGGGTTCGGATCGTTCACCAGCCCGCGTGGCGCGCACAGCAATTGAGCAGCGACGTCAAGGCTGTAGGCGGCCTCGGCGGTATGAACGAGGTCGGCTCCGTCCGCCCGTACCGCCGCCTCAACCACCGAAGACCGCATTTCGGGCGGCGCGCCCACCAGGTCGTGATCGGCGTAAGCGAACAGATCCTGCTCGGCGATGTCGCTGTCTCGCACCGCCGGGTGCTCTCGCCACCACGCCCGATAGGCCTCGCGGTCGGCGAATCGCAGCTTCAGCCGGGCGAGGGTGGGGCCCAGGAACTCATCGAGATCGAGGTCCTCACCGCCCGGAATCGGCAAACCCCCGTCGACGAGCACCAGCGACCGCACGCGATCCGGATGCGAGGCCGCGAATCGCGCCACGATGTAGGCGCCGAGCGAGTGGCCGGCGAGCACCGCTCGCTCGAGCCCCAGCGCGTCGATCATCGCGAGCACGTCGCGCACGTGCGCATCGATCCCATACGGACCCGGGAGACCGTTGCTGCGGCCACGACCGCGAAGGTCAACCGCGACCAGCCCGGCCCGCTCGCCGAGCGCTCGCGCCACCGGCAACCACGCGCGGCTGCTGGCGGTGATCCCGTGGACGGCGACGACGGACGGCGGGCCCTCCGATACGCCAAGGTGAAAGCAGGCGAGCTTGCCACCCTCGACGTCAACGTCATCACGCTCGATCGAGATGGACCGCGGTACGTTGCTTGACATGGCTGACCGTGAAGATACGAGGAACCGCGCCGCGGGGCCAGGAGCGAGCAAACGCCGGGCGATGAGCGGCGGCATGTTTCCGCAGCTCGAGCGTCCTTCGCAGCAGGAGGCACTCCGCTTCGGCGAGCAGGTGCTGAGCTATCGACAGCTTCGCGACGCCGTGGCGGCTGCGGCCGCACAGATCGAGCATCGATCCCGCGTTGCGGTGTGGGCGGTCAGTGAGATCGAGACGTGCGTCGCCGTGGTCGGCGCCCTCGCGACAGGCGTCCCGATCGTGCCGATCAATCCCAAGGCCGGCACGCGGGAACTGGAGCACGTCGTCGAGGACAGCGCCCCGGATGCGCTGCTGGCCTCTGCCGCCGTGGAGCTTCCGGAGCCCCTGGAAAGCCTGCCCCGGATCGACGTCGCCGTGGATGACCTGATCGAAGGCGGCCGCCGCGTGCCGCTTCCCCCGGCGCCCGACCTCGAGGTGCCGGCGCTCATTCTCTACACCTCCGGCACCACGGGTCCCCCCAAAGGAGCGGTGCTTCCCCGGCGCGCGATCGCCTCCAACGTCGATGCCCTGTCGGCGGCCTGGGAGTGGACGGCGAGTGACCGGCTGGTCCACGGGCTGCCACTGTTTCACGCCCACGGGCTGATCCTCGGGATCCTCGGTCCGCTGCG
The DNA here is from genome assembly GCA_963823315.1 of uncultured Solirubrobacterales bacterium. Classification (GTDB taxonomy): domain Bacteria; phylum Actinomycetota; class Thermoleophilia; order Solirubrobacterales; family Solirubrobacteraceae; genus Palsa-465. The sequence goes on from CAWGLB010000011.1 coordinate 25,161, forward strand.
CCTGGGCGGTCATGTCGAACATCTCGGGCGGTTCTCGGCGGAAGGCGTCGCAAAGGCGTTTGAGCACCGCGGCGCGACGATGCTGTTCGGGGTTCCGACCATGTATCACCGGTTGATCGAGGCGGCCGAGGAGGATGCGGCTACAGCCCGCGCCTTGCGCAGGGCGCGTCTGCTGGTCTCGGGTTCGGCAGCGTTGCCGGCCGTCGATCACGAGCGGATGGAGCGCGTTACTGCTCAGCGCATCGTGGAGCGCTACGGGCTGACCGAGACGCTCATGAACTGCTCCGTGCGCGCTGGCGGCGAGCGCCGGCCCGGCTATGTGGGCCCTCCGCTCGACGGCGTGCGAGTGCGCCTCGTCGACGAACAGGGAGGAACGATCGAGGCTTGCGACGACGAGACCATGGGGGAGATCGCCGTCCGCGGTCCCAACGTGTTCCTCGGGTATCTCAACCGCCCGGAGGCCACGGCCGAGGTGATGCGCGACGGCTGGTTCATGACCGGGGATCTCGCCACGCGCGCAGCCGATGGCTACATCCGCATCGTCGGGCGCCGGTCCACGGACCTGATCAAGAGCGGGGGCTACAAGATCGGCGCGGGCGAGATCGAGGCAGCGCTGCGCGAGCATCCCGCGGTCGATGACGTGGCGGTTACGGGCGAGCCCGATGCGGACCTGGGCGAGCGCATCGTCGCCTGGGTGGTTCCGGTCGAGGGTTTGGCCGCGAACGAGCGGGAGCTGGCGGACCACGTCGCCAAGCTGCTGAGCCCTCACAAGCGTCCCCGGGAGGTGCGCCAGATCGCGGAGCTGCCGCGCAACGAGATGGGCAAGGTGCAAAAGCAGCGATTGGGGGAGTGAGTCCCGACCACGCGACCTCGCGCGCCCGCCGGCCCAAGCCGGCCCTCGACGTCAGACAGGATCGCGCCGCGCGGCGACGGCAGCGGGCGGCCCGTCGGCCCGCGAGCCCGCGCGAACGTGACGGTGGACACGGCCGCGCGGCAGCGCGAACGTCAGCGCGAGCCCCAGCAGAGGCAGCGCGGCGATCACTTCAAACACGGCGCGCAGACCGTGGGCATCGGCCAGCAGTCCCAGGAGGGGAGCGCCAACGCCGCCCAGCCCGATCGAGAGCCCGATCGTGACGCCCGCGGAGACGCCGAGGCGACCGGGAAGGAACTCCTGACCCATGACGATCGTCACCGAGAAGGTGGCGATCGTGACCGCGCCCAAGAGGGCCGCGAACACGATCCCGAGTGCCGGGCCGCACAGCAGCAGGATGACGACCAACGGCGGGATCGAGATCATCGAGCCCATGAGCACCGTGCGGCGGCCAAAGCGGTCCGCGAGCGGACCGCCGATCAGCGTGCCGACCGCACCCCCCAGTAGAACCGCCACCAGGGCCGCGCTGCCGAACGCTTTGCCGGTGTGGAGGTCGTGCACCCAGTACAGCGCGATGAAGGTGACGAGCCCGAAGTAGACGAACGACCTGAGCGCGATCACGCCCGCCAGCACCGCGAAGGGGCGCCAGGCGTCGGGCTCGCCGCGCCGTTGCACGCGTCCCGCCACCACGTCCCCACGGAATCCCGCGAGACGGGGAAGCTCGTGCACGAGCACGGCGGCCATGAGCCACGTGGGCAGCAGCACCACGAGCGTGCCGGAGAGCCCGAAGGCGAGCAGCGTCGGGGTGAGGATCGCCGGCCCGAGCGCGAACCCCAGGTTGCCGCCCACCGAGAACAAGCTCATGCCGCTTGCTCGCTTGGCGCCCGAGACGTAGTTGGCGAAGCGCGACCCCTCGGGGTGAAAGGCAGCCACGCCGACGCCACTCAGCAGGACCGCGGCAAATGTCAGCCCGTAGCCGGGGACGACGCCGGCCAGCGCGATTCCCAGCCCTCCGAGTCCCGGGCCCAGCACCATCAGCCAGGGCAACGAGAGACGGTCGGAGAGGTGGCCGAATAGCGGCTGGATGACCGAGCTCGAGATCGTCGCCGCCAGCACCAGGGCCGAGGCGGCCGCGTAGCTCAGGTGGTCTCTCGAGATCAGAAATGGCAGCAGGGCGGGCACCGCGCCCTGCGACAGGTCGGTGCACAGATGCCCGGCCGAGAGGACTGCCATCGCTCTGCGATCGACGCCGTCCCTCTGCGCGGATGCCCGTTCCGTCACCGCCGCTGCTCGCATCGTCACCCGCGCACCTAGCGCAGCGCAGGGGACCGTCGAGCCGGCCGTTCAGGACTCTCGCCCTCGGCGACGAGAGCGCGGGCGGCCGCCTCGATCTGTTGCTCTCCGAGCAGGACCAGGTTGGCCGCCTCTCCCAGCGGAATGAAGGAGTCCTCGCTGGTGAGCCGCGAGATCGTTCCGCCGAACCGTGCGTCGACGAGCGCGCTGACGATGCCTTCGGACACGCCGCCGCTCCGTCGCGTCTCGTCGACGATCAGGACTCGCCTCGACGCCTCGGCCTCGCGCACGATGTCGGCGACCGGCAGCGGGGTCAGCCAGCGCAAGTCGACCACCCGCGCCTCGATCCCGTCCTCCGCGAGCCGGCGCTGAACACGAAGGGACATGTACGTGCCGTTGGCGAAAGTCAAGATCGTCAAATCGCGACCGTGGCCGTGCACGCGAGCCGAGCCGATGGCCGCGTGTTCGTCAGGCCACGATCCTGGCGGCGCGTATGGCGCCAGCCAGGCTTTGTCGTCCGACTCCAGCAGATCCCGTGTGTGGTAGAGGGCGATCGGCTCGAGAAACACGCACACCGTTCCGTCGACGGTGGCGGCTGCCAGGCAGGTGCGAAGCATCGACGCTGCGTCGTCGGGGCGCGACGGCGACGCGATCACCAATCCCGGTATGTCGCGCAAGACCCCGATCGCGTTGTCGTTGTGAAAGTGACCACCGAAGCCCTTTTGGTATCCGTACGCCGCCACCCGGATCACCATCGGGTTGCGGTACTGCCCCGTGGAGAAAAACTGCAGCGTGGACGCTTCACCTCGCAATTGGTCCTCGGCGTTGTGCAGGTAGGCCAGGTACTGGATCTCGGGAACCGGAAGCAGTCCTGAGACGCCGCAGCCAAGGGCAACGCCAAGGATGGTCTGCTCGTCGAGGAGCGTGTCGAACACGCGCGGGGCGCCGAAGCGACGCTGCAGGCCGCGGGTCACTCCGTAAACGCCGCCCTTGCGTCCCACGTCCTCCCCGAACACAAGCAGCTCCGGTCGGGCGGCGAGCGCGTCGGCGAGTGTCCGGTTGATCGAGTCGGCGAGCGTCAGAGGCCCGGTTTCCTCCGGCAGGCGATTCCCGAATGCACGCCGCCTGGCCTCCATCGGCGCGACGCGGGCCGCATCCGCCGCGACCAGCTCGGGGCGCCGTCGCGCGATCGGCTGCATCACCTCGCGCGCGCTTGCGAGGCGCGGATGGCCGACCGCGTCGTCGGCGAGCCGGCGGACCTCGGCGGCGATCGCGTCGTACTTGTCGAGCAACGCGGGTGGCGTGGCGAGCCCGGTCTTCACCAGCAGGCGCGCGGCATGGATGAGGGGATCGCGCGAGAGATCCGCGGCGATCTCGGATTCCCCGCGGTAGCCGATCTCGGCGTCCGTGCCCGCATGGGCCAGGAAGCGAACGCAATTCAGATGCAGAAAAGCGGGCCGGCGCGAGCTGCGCACGTACTGCGCCGCACCCACCGCCGTGTCGTACAGGCCTGCGAGGTCCGTCCCATCGGCGCTGAAGTAACGCATCTGGCGCGACGACGGACGGATCGTCTGCACCCATCCGGAGGGTGTCCGGACACTGATGCCGAGACCGTTGTCCTCGCAGCAGAACAGCACCGGCATACCCAGGGCCTGGTGCGCGGTGTGTTGCGCGGCGTTGAGCGCGCCGAGCGCCGTCGAGTGGTTCACCGACGCGTCGCCAAAAGAGCAGATTACGATCGCGTCAGAGGGCCACAGGCAGGGCCGCTTGAGGCGGTGTGCGCGCTCGATCGCAAACCCGACACCAACGGCGCGGGGGAGGTGGGATGCGATCGTCGAGGTCTGCGGGATCACGTCGAGGGCCGCGTTGCCGAAGACCTTGTGGCGCCCGCCCGCGATCGGTTCGTCCGCCGCGGCGACCATCCCGAGCAGGACATCGCGCAGGGGGGTCGATCCCGGCACCTGCTGTGCGCGCGCGCAGTAGAAGCCGCCCGAGCGGTAATGCAGAAGCGCCGGGTCGGTGGGCCGCAGTGCCGCCGCGATCGCGGCGTTGGATTCGTGCCCGGCCGAGCCGATTGTGTACAGGCCGGGTCCCTCGCGGCGCAGGTAGCGCGCGGCTAGATCCAGATGTCTGCTGGCGGCCATCGCTTCGAACAGCGCGATCGCCTGTCGTCCCGTGAGGCTTGTCCCGGCGCGAAGCGGAGCATCGAGGTCGGCCGTCAGCTCCGAGCGCGGCCGGGGCAGGGCGCTCACCTGCTCGCGGAAGTGCCGGTCGAGCGCTCGGTCGGGTGGATCGACTGGTGTCGTGGAGCTCACTGCGCCTCAACCAACGGACAGCTGTTCCTCGTCGCTGACGCGGGTGGCGGAATCTTGCATCAGCAGCTGGCCGGCCGACGTGCTCATGAAGAGCTCGAGCGCGACGTCCTCCTGGTGCACGAACCCCGCTTCAGCCAGCGCCCCTCGGACGAGCAACTCGACCATCGCGACCGCGCCGGCGGCGGTCGTCCAGGCGATCGAAGTGCGGACCTCGCCGGCGACCATTCGTGGACGGTAGACGCGGACCAGCTCCTCGCGCGTCCGTGAGCCCGCGCGGACACCCTCGGCGGTCGCGGAGACGACGACCACATCTTCGGGAACGGGCGGATAGGCATCGGCGAGCAACCTCTGCACCAGGTCCCGCTGCTCGGCCAGCCGGAGCTCATGGAGGAGGAAGCGCATCAGCCCGCAGTGGCCTGGATAGCGGACCGTCTTGTAGTCGAGCCGATCGGCGCGGCCGAGCTGCGTCTCGCACATCGTCCCCAGGCCGCCGGAGGTCGTGAAGGCCTCGTACTGCGTGCCGTCGATCGTGAGCGTCTCCAGCTCGCTGAGCGCTGGAACGACTACGCGCTCGCCGCCGCGCAGCTGCTCGCAGTCATTGAGGTACTCGTTGACGACCCCAGCAGGGGACCAGTTGAAGGCGTAGCCGAGGGCGTTGGCGGGGGTCTCGGGCAGCGCACCCACGCGCAACGCCACGTGCTCGACCGTGTCCAGCCTTGCCGCCACGCTGGCACCGGCCACGCAGATAAAGCCCGGTGCCAGCCCGCAGTGTGGCATCAGCACGCTGGTGGAGGTCTCGGCCAGCTGGCGCAGCAGACGGGAGGCGTTGATGTCCTCTGTCAGGTCGAAGTAATGGACGCCGGCGGCGTGCGCGAGCGTGGCAACGCGCGAAACCAGGTGATACGGCAGGCACGACACTACCGCGTCGACTTCCTTGAAAAGGCCGGCCAGGGCCGCGGAATCTGAGACATCCAAGGCCCGGACGTGCGCGCCCTGAGCCTTCGAGCTATTGGCATCGACGCCCTGCACCTCGTAGCCGCGTTCGAGCAGCATCTCCGCGACCAACGCGCCCACGTTGCCGAGGCCGAGCACAGCTATGCGTTGACTCATTCGAACTTGACCCCCTGGGCCAGCGGCAACTCATCGGAGTAGTTGATGGTGTTGGTGGCGCGGCGCATATAGGCGCGCCAGGCATCAGACCCGGACTCGCGGCCGCCTCCGGTTGACTTCTCGCCGCCGAACGCGCCGCCAATCTCGGCGCCCGAGGTGCCGATGTTGACGTTGACGATCCCGCAGTCGGAGCCGTCGGCGGCGAGGAAGCGCTCGGCCTCGCGCTGGTCGCGAGTGAAGATGCTCGAGGACAAACCCTGGGGAACGCCGTTGTGAAGCGCGATCGCCTCCTCGAGCTCGTCGTAGGTCATCGTGTACAGGAGCGGCGCGAAGGTCTCGCGCTGTACTAGTTCCGTCTGGGCGGGCATGCGCACGACCGCCGGCTCGACGTAGTAGGCGTCCGCATAACCAGCGGCCGGACGCCGGCCACCTCCTACGAGCAGCTCGCCGCCGTCCGCTCTGGCCTGCTCGATTGCCTGCATCATGTTGTGGAAGGAGCGCTCGTTGATCAGCGGCCCGACGAGCGTGCCCTGCGCCAGCGGGTCGCCGATCGGCAGCCGCTCGAACGCTCCCCGTATTCTCGCCACCAGGTCCTCGGCGACGTCCTTGTGCGCGATCACGCGGCGCAGCGTGGTGCACCGCTGGCCGGCCGTGCCGGCCGCCGCAAAGACGATCCCCCGGGTCGCCAGCTCCAGGTCTGCAGACGGGGCTACGACCGCCGCGTTGTTGCCCCCGAGCTCCAGCAGGTAGCGGCCCATGCGGGCCGCGACTCGCGGTGCGACCTGGGCGCCCATGCGCTCCGAACCGGTGGCGCTGACGAGCGCGACATGAGGGCTGTCGACCAACGCTTGGCCCTCGTCCGCGTCGGCGATCACCAGCTGGTGGAGTCCCGCGGGCGCTCCGCACTCGAGGATCGCCCGCTCCAGCAGCGCCGCGCAGGCGAGCGAGGTGAGTGGCGTCATCGGCGAGGGCTTCCACACCACGCTGTCCCCGCAGACGAGGGCGATCGCGGTGTTCCACGACCACACCGCCGCGGGGAAGTTGAACGCGGAGATCACCGCCACTACGCCGAGCGGATGCCACGTTTCCATCAGCCGGTGGCTCGGTCTCTCCGAAGGCATCGTGCGGCCGTCGAGCTGGCGCGAGAGGCCGAGCGCGAAATCGCAGATGTCGATCACCTCCTGGACCTCGCCCAGCGCTTCGGGGAGGATCTTGCCCGCCTCGATCGCGATCAGCTCGGCGACGTCCTCCTTGTGCGCTTCCATCAGGGCGCCGAAACGCTTGACCAACGCGCCGCGGACGGGCGCGGGCGCGGTGCGCCAGCGCGCAAACGCCGCGGTCGCCGCGGCGATCGCAGCCGCTATCTCCGCGCGGCCCGCGGCCGGCACCTCAAACAGGTTCTCGCCCGTGATCGGGGAGCGGGCGCTGAGAAGCGGTCCGGAAGCCGGCGCCAGGGGCGCGCCGCAGCGCTCGAGGCTGCGGCGAGCCCGGGCGCGCAGGTCGTTTGTGGAAGTGACGGAAAGCTCCGCCGTCGGGGTGGTGGTTGTGGTCATCGATTCTCCGTATATGAGGTACCAGATCTAGACAACGTTGTACTCGGGGCGCGGCGCCGAGGCGTCGAAGCGCTCGACGCTCAGCGGCGAGATGTCGGCGAAAGTGGGCCGCTCCAAGACCAGGTCGCGCAGGATCTCACCGACAGCCGGGGCTTGAAGAAAACCATGGCCCGAGAAGCCGGTGGCGTAAAGGAAGCGGGCCACACCCCTAGCCTCCCCGATGACTGCGTTGTGGTCTGGGGTCATCTCATACAGCCCCGCCCAGCCGCCGCGAATTCCGATCTCAGCCAGCCGGGGCGCTCGGCGGCGGACGACTTCCATCAGGCCCGGAATCCAGCCCTCCGTGGTCTCGACGCTGAAGCCCGGCTGCTCGCGCGGATCGGACATTCCCATCAAGAGTCCCGGGCCCTCGCGGTGAAAATAGAAGCTCGACGCAAAGTCGATCGTCATGGGGAGGTGAGCTGGGAGTCCGTCGAGCGCCTCCGTGAACAGGATCTGGCGCCGCAACGGGGTCACGGGCAGCTCGACGTCGACCATAGCGCCGCAGGATTCCGACCAGGCACCGGCGGCGCAGATCACGGTGCCCGTGCGGATCGAGCCGCGGTCGGTGGTGACCGCGCAAATTCGATCGCCGGCGGTGTCGATGTCGAGTACTTCGCACCCGGTGCGAATTTCCGCGCCGTGGCTGCGGGCGGCAAACGCGTAGCCCTGAACGACGCCCTCGGGGGTCGCGTGGCCGTCGCCGGGCGAGAATGCCCCGGCGAGGATGTCGTCCCCCGCGAGCAGCGGACACAGCGCGCGCACGTCGCGGGCGGAAATCATGCGCGAATCGAGTCCTTGGTGCCGTTGCAGCGCGACGCTGCGCTCGAATTCCTCGACGTCTGACTCGCGGCTGAGGACAAACAGGTATCCGACCTGCTTGAGGTCTATCTCCCAGCCCGGCCGCCGGCCAAAGTCCCGGAAGGCGGCCAGGCTGCGTCGCGCTATCTCCACGTTGAGGGCATCCGAGAACTGGGTTCGCACCCCGCCCGCGGCCCGCGACGTGGAGCCGCTGCCGAGCTCCGCGCGCTCGAGCAGCACCACACCGACGCCGGCCTCGGCCAGATGGAAAGCGGCGCTGATTCCGATCGCCCCACCGCCGATGATCACGACCTCCGCGGAATCGGGGAGAGGGGAAGGGGAGCTGGGCACAAAGAGGATCGTAGGCGGGTGCGGGCCTTTGGCTTACCATGCGCCCGATGCCGGTGAAGTGGGGGATCCTGTCGACGGCGCATATCAACGAGCTGTTTCTCGCCGGCGTCGCCGAGTCACCGGAGATCGAGGTGGTCACGGTCGCGAGCCGCTCGCAGCAGAAGGCCGAGAGCTATGCACGAGCGCACGGGATCGAGCGGGCGCTCGGCGGCTACGAGGAGCTGCTGGATGACCCGGAAGTCGAGGCCGTCTACATACCGCTGCCCAACTCGCTTCACCTCGAGTGGGCTGAGCGCGCGCTCGAGTCGGGCAAGCACGTGCTGTGCGAGAAACCGCTCAGCCGGCGGGCGGATGAAGTCAGTCGAGCCTTCGATGTCGCCGAGCGGGAGGGACGCATCCTGACCGAGGCGTTCATGTACCGCCACCACCCGCAGACCACGCGGCTAGGGGAGCTGCTTGACCAGCGCGCCGTCGGGCAAGTGAGCATGATCCGCGGGGCGTTCTCGTTTTCGTTGGGCGCCCGCGCAGACATCCGCTTGGAGCGGGGACTCGATGGCGGAGCGCTGATGGACGTGGGTTGCTACTGCGTCAGCGGCGCGCGCCTGGTCGCCGGCGAGCCCGAACGGGTGGGCGCGGAGCAGGTCCTCGGCGGCGACGGCGTGGACGTCGCCTTCGCCGCCACGATGCGTTTCCCCGGCGAGATCCTGGCTCACTTCGATGCTGGATTGGCGCTCGGCCCGGAGCGAGACGAGCTCGAGGTCGTCGGCACGGAGGGTTCCATCTTGCTGCACGATCCATGGCACTGCCGTCGGCCGGCGATCGAGCTGCGCCGCGACAGAGAGACCGAAACCATCGAGGTGGAAGCCGCTGATCCCTATCGACTGGAGGCGGAGAATCTGTCGGCGGCGATCCGAGGCAAGGGCCAGCTGCTCCTCGGTCGCGAGGACGCCGTCGCCCAGGCACGGGCGATCGAGGCGCTCTACCGGTCCGCGGAAACGGGCCAGATGGTCGAGCTGTGATGGACTGCGACCGCGCATGAGCAACCCCCTCGACCCGTTTTTCTTAGACGACCCCCCGAAGCTCGAGGATCCTTTCGCTGACCTGGCCTGGCTGCGGGAGCAGCGGCCCGTCTACCACCACGCGCCCCGGGGGGAATGGTTCGTCTTTCGCTACGACGACGTGAGGGAATTGTTCGCCGATCCTCGGATGAGTGCCGAGCGGGTGAAGGGGCTCATCCAGGCGAGCCCCGAGCAGGTTCGCGACGATGTCGGCAAGCTGCTGCCCTTCTTCGGCTCGTGGCTGATCATGAGCGACGGTGAACGACACTCGCGCCTACGGCGTCTGATTCACCAGGGCTTCAACGTGCATGCGATCGAGGCGCTCCGCGAACCCACCGAGCGCATCGCAAACGAGTTGATTGATCGGTGCCTGGGCGACGGGGTGCTCGATCTCTCGAGCGATTTCGGGCTGCTGCTCCCCGTCTACGTGCTGTCCGAGTTCGTCGGCGCTCCACCGGAGGACCGCGACCGATTTGTCCACTGGTCGCTTCGGTTCGTCGAGTTCTTCAACGAGATCCCGATCACCGAGGGCTCGGCCACCCGCATGGTGGCGACTATCACGGAGATGAGCGAATACTTCCGGCGGCTCATGGCCGAGCGCCGGCGCGAGCCCGGACAGGACTTCCTGAGCACGTTGCTGGCGCACACCGATCCCGATGACCGCCAGACCGAGGAGCAGATCGTCGCCAACACGATGCTGCTGCTGCTCGCCGGTCATCTGCCCGTCCGCAATCTGATCGGCAATGCGGTCTGGCTGCTGCTGAGAAACCCGGATCAGGAGCAGGCGGTGCGCAACGATCTCGACCTGCTAGCGCCGGCGATCGAGGAGGCGCTTCGCTGTGAGCCGCCCGTCTCGATGGTCCCGCGGATCGCGCGCGAGCGGCTCGAGATCCGCGGCCAGAGCATCCCCGCGGGGGCAATCGTGCAGCTGTCGATCGCCTCGGCGAACCGCGACCCCGCGCGCTTCCCCGACCCGGACGTGTTCTCGGTCACGCGCCATCCGCACGGCATCCTCAGCTTCGGCCACGGCCCACACGGCTGCTTGGGCGCGCACCTCGCCCACGAGCAGTCGCTGATCGCTGTGCGCGTGCTACTCCAGCGGCTCCCGGAAATGCGCCTGGGCGATGAGGGCGAGATCCGGTGGTACCGCAACGCCGGCAACCGCGGTCCGGATCGCCTGCCCGTGAAGTTCCAGGCGATGAATGGCTGACGGGCGCGGGCCGGGCCAAGGGCGGCGTGCGCAGCTGGCGCTGTGCGCGATTTCGCTCGCCCTGTTCTGTATCCAGGTCGACTTCTTCGCGCTGAATCTGGCCCTTCCCGACATCACGCGCGCCTTCCGAGCAGGCCCTGGCGACGTGCAATGGACGATCAGCGCCTACATGCTCGCGCTCGGGTCGCTGTTCATCGTCGCCGGACGAGTGGGGGACATGTTTGGGCGTCGGCGCGTGCTTTTGGGTGGCATCGCCCTCTTCACGCTCGCCTCCGCGGCCTGCGCGGCCGCGCCCAGCCTGGTCGTGCTGGTGGCGTGCCGGGTGATACAGGGGGCGGGAGCCGCGGTGATCTTCCCGGTGGGGATCTCAGCGCTCAGCAACGAGTTCTCGAAGGAAGCCCGCGCCGGCGCGGTGGGGCTCGCATTCGGGATCGCCAACATCGGCACCGCGCTCGGTCCCCTGGTGGGCGGGGGGCTATCGCAAGGCCCGGGCTGGCGGTGGATCTTCTGGCTACTCGTGCCGGTTTGCGCGATCTCGCTGGTGCTCGCGGCCCTCACCGTGAGCGACTCGCGCGACGAGAACGCGCCGCGCAGACTAGACCTCCCCGGAGCGATGCTCGTGGGCGGCGCCGTCGCCGTGCTGAGCGTCACGGTCGACCGCGCTGGTGCCTGGGGCTGGGGCTCCGCGCTGACGATTGGCGGGTTCATCCTCGCGGCGGCGTTGCTGACGGCGTTCATCGTGCTCGAACCCAGGCTGCGCTCGCCGCTCGTCGACCTTGCCTTGTTCCGCAACGTGCCGTATGTGCTGGTCGCGGCGCTGGGGGCCGTGTCCAACATCGGCTACGCCGTGACGGTGCTGGCGGCGACCTTCTATCTGCAGCTTGTGCGCGGCCTCACGCCGCTGGCCGCGGGGCTTGTGTTCATCGTGCCCGCCCTACTGGTTGCCCTTTCGGGGCCGATCGGCGCCCGGCTAAGCAAGCTCTTCCAGCCTTCGCCCGTGATGGCCGCAGCCGGGGTGCTCGCGGGCGCCGGCCTGCTGGCGTTGACGTTCGCGTCCGGCTGGCCCGTGTTCATCGTGGTCTTCGCGGTCGTGGGATTTGGCTTCGGGCTGGGGTGGACGTTCGCCAACGTCGCCACCCAGGACGCCGTGCGCCCCGAGCGGGCGGGGGAGGCCTCCGGCGTCCTGCTCACGATCGTGGTGAGCGCCGGAGGTGTGGGCGTTGCCGCCGCAGCGAGCGCGATCGCGGAGCTCCATGGGTCAGGCACCTCGCTGCATGCCGCGATCGATCTAGTGCTGCGCGTGCTGGCGGTGGGTCTCCTGGTCGCGGCGAGCGTATCGATGCTGGTGCGAGCGCATCTCGTCCGCCTGGGCCTGGCGGCGCCGCTGTCGATCAAGCCGCGCTCTCCGGCCGCGGAGCAGTAGCTGCCGCTAGGCGCCGAGCCCTTTTGCGGGCATCGACTGCAGCTGCGGCCCGTGCCGGCGTCCCGGCACCCGGATCCGGGCCACGAGTGGGACGGCGAACGCCGGTAGGCACGCGGCCGCCATGATCGTGGCGGCCACGCGCTGGTCGTGGAGCGCCTGCGGTCCGAGTGCGTGCAGGTAGTGGGCGTAGACGGGGTGCGACGCCGATGCCAGCCACAGCGCGATCAGGGCCATCGGCGCCATGCAGGCGAGCATGCAAACGGCCTGGCCGCGCGGGCCGGGTCGGTGGGGAAGGGGATCGACGCCGATAAGCGGAGCCCACACCAGCAACGCCGTGAGGAGGTAGAGGCCGTGCTCCAGCTCGTGCACGTAGTCGTTGCTGAGCGTGAGGCCGTAGATGGCCGGCACATGACTGACGAGCAGTACCGCGCTGAACAGCGAGAGCGAGCCGACGGGCCCGGTGATCGCCCTCACCGGTCGGCTATGGAGCCACCGTGCGAGAACCCGGCGCCGCGCACGCGGCAGAGCGAATAGGGCGAGCCGCAGAGGAGCGCCTGCGGCCAGCAGGGGAGCGACGACGACCCACATGATCATGTGCTCGAGCATGTGGACCGACAGTCGCGTGTCGGCCTCGGTGCCGATGCCGGAGAAGAGATCGACCACCAGCAACGCAAGGCCGCCCAGGAAACAAACCGTGCGCTGGCGCGGCCAGGCGCGCCGCCTGCGATCGCGTGCGGTTCCCAGTCTGGCCGCGAGCAGGTATGTGCACCCAACCGCGGCGGTCAGCAGCAGGAACGCGACTCCGACCGGGCCGTCGAGGCTCCAGCCGAGCGCCAGCGTGCGCATGCTCATGCGCTACTGGAAGATCTCAGTCGTGCAGTCCCCGCCCGGGAGGTGGATCTCGTGCGGCCGGGCGCCATCTGCCTGCTCGTGGAAATCGACGTAGAAATCGGGATCGACCGCATAGCTGCCGTCGGGCTGGCGCTCGAGCTTCGTCAACCAGCCTCTGAGGTCGGGATAGAACTGGTTGTCCCAGCTCGAGAACAGCGAGTTCGTGACGTAGACGCGGTCGCCGTCCAGCGAGTTCTGGAGCATCTGGGGTCCGCCGTTGAGCGCCTCCCCGGCCTTGGGATGGCCGCCGTCGCGTCCGAGCAAGCCGCCCAGCCAGACCTGTGAGCGCAGCACGGGCCTGTGGGGGTCGGAGACGTCATAGTGCCGCAGGTCGCCGTGCAGCCAATTGGAGAAGAACAGGTCGCGATCGTCGAGTGACAGAACCAGGTCGGTGATCAGCCCAGGGACGCCTCCCTCCAACGGCCATCCTTGGAGCTCTTCGTTCGACACGTCGATCACCGGCTCCGCGGCCCAGCTCCCGTTGTCACGGTGGAAGCGGATGATGTTGCTGGACAGGGTCGCGCCGACGAAACCCTGAGCGGAGTCGGGGTCGTGTTGCCAGCGGATCTCGAGCGGGATCAGCCCCTGATCGCCGAGATCGATCGTTTGCACCACGGCACGGCGCTCCAGATCCCAGAAGTGCAGCCGCCGTCCGTACTTGCCCGCGACCACATCGGCGGGATTGAACCCGTCGACGAAGGTGTTGGGCGCTCCCCATTCGCTTGAGATGAGCGTGTTCTGGCGCGGCTGGTACCAGAAGTCGTACATGAACTCCTGACCGTTCTTCTCGCGCTCCCAGCGACCGGCGATCGAGAAGTCGCGCGCGTCGAGCACGGCAAAGCCGCCCGGGAGGTTGCCCTCGGCGTCACCCAGCATGGAGACCGTGACGATGTCCCCCGGCATGCAGTGGACCGTGTGAGGAGCGCTCAGCCCGAGCTTCTCTTTGATCTCCTCGCCCTCGATCACGTTCTTGATCCGAGGCGCGCGCGGCTCCGAGATGTCGAGGATGTGTATGCGCGACGAGCGCAGCCCCGGCACGATCATCGTGTCTCGTTGCAGCTGCGAGTGGCACGCCGAGGAGCATGCATTCCAACCGAAGTGGTGCAACTCATCGCCGACGTTCGGCATCTCTGTGCGGTGCACGATCTGGCCATAGGTGGATGAATCCCGGTCGGCGTCGACCACGGCGATGAAGTCGGGGCGGTTGATGCCGGTCCCCTCGTACAGGGCGGCCACATACGCGAACTGCTCCGGTGGCTGCTGGCGTGCGACCTCGGGCGATGCGTAGCCGGGGCCGTTGTGCTGGTGGTCGGCGCGATCGTGGACGCTCACCTGGTGGCTCCTTCCGGGATCTTGCCTGCGGGGTCGTGGGACGATACCCCTGGTTCGGGGATGATGCGGATGTAGGGGCGGGGGGCTTCCCAGTGGCCGTAGGTTTGGCGGGCTTCGTCGTCTGTGACGGAGCCGGAGATGATGACGTTTTGGCCTTTTTGCCAGTTGGCGGGGGTTGAGACTTTGTGTTTGGCGGTGAGCTGGAGGGAGTCGATCACGCGGATGACTTCGTCGAAGTTGCGCCCGGTGGTCATGGGGTAGGCGAGGATCAGCTTGATTTTTTTGTCGGGGCCGATCACGAATACGTTGCGTACGGTTTGGTTATCGGCGGGGGTGCGCTGGCTGGCTTCGCCGCTGGTGTCGGCGGCGAGCATGCCGTAGAGCTTTGAGACCTGGTAGTCGGCGTCGCCGATGATCGGGTAGTTGGGGGCGTGGCCCTGGGTCTCTTCGATGTCTTTGGCCCAGCGTTCGTGGTCGTCGGTGGGGTCCACGGAGAGGCCGATGATCTTCACGCCGCGGCGGTCGAACTCGGGCTTGATCCGCGCCATGTACCCGAGCTCGGTCGTGCACACCGGCGTGAAGTCCTTGGGATGCGAGAACAAAACCGCCCACGAATCCCCGATCCAATCATGAAAACGAACGCGCCCCTCCGTCGTCTCCGCCTCAAAATCAGGCGCCACATCACCAATCTGCAATCCCATTCGATGCACTCCTTCGTGTTTGTTTCGCTCGCGTGAGGAGTCGACTGGTCAGGCTACCTCGCGTAGCCGGCCCGCCTCGACCTCGTAGATAAAGCCTCGAATCGAGTCCTTGCGCGGCACGAACGGCGACGCCTTGATCCGCGCGATCGACTGGCGGACATCCGCCTCGAGGTCGGAGAACGCCTCCGCCGCCCACTGCGGCTTGATCCCCGTCTCCTCCTGGATCGCGTTTCGGAACTCGTCGTCCGAGAAGGTCAGCATGCCGCAGTCGGTGTGGTGGATCAGGATGATCTCCTCGGTGCCCAGCAGCCGCTGAGAGATGGCCAGTGAGCGGATCTCGTCATCGGTCACGACGCCGCCGGCATTGCGGATCACGTGGGCCTCGCCCTCGACGAGCCCGAGCGCGCCGTAGACGTTGAGCCGCGCGTCCATGCACGCGATGACCGCGACCTTGCGGGCCGGGGGCAGCGGCAAGTCGCCCTTGTCAAATGAGGTTACGTACGCTTCGTTATTCGCCAGCAGCTCGTCAGTTGCGGTCATTCAGCTTCTCCTGAGTCGTTGAAACGTCGCCGCGCCACGGGCAAACTGCGCCCCGCTGGGTTAGCGCACTGCACTACTCTACAAAAGCAATGGTCTTTATGCAGAAACCGCCGGCGATCGATATAGAGGCACAGAACCGGTGGCGCCCGACGCCCCTGGAGGGGCTTGAGCGCGAGCAGATCCCCAGCGAGCTCCATTTTGTGCGGGACCACTTTCCCGCGCCGGCCCCTGGCCCGGGGCCGTGGTCGCTCGAGCTGGCGGCCAGTCCACCAGGCAGCGGCCGGTTCACCTCCGTCGAGCTTGATCTCGAGCGGCTGCGAAGCTTCCCCCAGCGGACCCTCACGGTGGTGCTCGAGTGCGCGGGCCACCGCCGCGCCGAGTTCGAGCCGATGCCCCCCGGCCTGCCGTGGGCAGCAGGCGCGGTGGGGGAAGCGGTTTGGACCGGTCCGAGCCTCCTCAGCGCGCTCGAGGTAGTCGGCATTCCGGCGGACGCGCGGGAGGTCGTCCTCGAGGGGGCGGACTCGGGTCAAATCGATGGAGTTGACGGAGTCCATCACTTCGCCCGCAGCCTCCCGCTCGGCAAGGCCCTGGACCGGGACGTGCTGCTCGCGCTTGAAATGAATGGCGAGCCGATCTCCGCCGACCGCGGCGGCCCCGTTCGGGCGATCATCCCCGGCTGGTATGCGACCGACTCGATCAAGTGGCTCAGTCGCATCTGGTTCACGGACGCCGAGTTCGACGGGTACTTCCAGGCTCAGGACTACCGCTTTCTCGCCCCCGGCGAGCCCGGGCCCGGCCAGCGCATGTCCGACCTACCAGTGCACGCGCTGATCACGACGGCAGCGAGCACAGCCGCCGGCGATGTCTCGATCCGCGGCGTGGCTTGGGGCGGCAGCGGTGGCGTCGCCGAGGTGCTGGTGCGCGTCGACGACGGCCCGTGGGCGGCGGCTCGGCTGGATCCGGTCCGCGGGCCATATACGCGGGTGGGCTGGCGGACGCAAGTCAAGGTCGCGCGGGGGCGCCACGAAATCGCCTGCCGCGCGATCGACGCGGCGGGCGCCACCCAGCCCGATCGCCCTCCGGCCAACGCTCAGGGCTACGGAAACAACGCGATTCACCGGGTCAGCTTCGCCGCCCCATAGCCGCGGGTAGCCTGCCCGAGGTGCTCCTCGCGAAGCCGATGGAGGGGCGCCGGTAAGTCCCTCGCCCGAGGGGGGCGTCCACGACCGAGGGGGCTCAGACCCGCACGGGCCTTGGCGCCCCGAGCGAGCCGTACAGCTCCGGCCGGCGATCGTCGAGCACGCCGGCCAGCTCAGTGAAGCGCTTGTCTCGCGCGCGCGTGAGCTCGACGTCCGCCGTGCAGGCCGATTCGTATCCGCTCGCCACGAGCCAGCCGCGCTCGTCGATCACGGCGGTCCATGCGTTCCAGGCCTGTCCGCGCTCGGTTCCGGTGCGATCACAGCAGGCGAGGAATAGGCGGTTCATGCGCGCGGTGGCCATCGCGATCACGACCTCGCCGGGCCGCTCCCCCGAGGGCCGCTCGGAACGCGGCCAGTTCGTGGGCACCGCGATCAGGTCGGCGCCGGCGAGCGCGAGCGCGCGCGTCATCTCAGGGAACTCAAAGTCGTAACAGATGAGCACGCCGAGGCGGCCGAAGCGCGTATGGATGACCGGGGGCGGCTGATCTCCTGGCTCGAAGAAGAGCTTCTCGCGATCCCACAGGTGCGTCTTGCGATACACGGCCACGACCCCGGAGCCGTCTACGACGGCGGCGCTGTTGTACATCAGGCCATCGTCGCCCTGCTCACAGAAGCCGCCGATCACGACCGCAGATCCGTCTGCTGCCTTCGACGCCTCAGCTGCCCAGTCCCCGAAGACACCATGCTCCGGAGTGATCGCCACCGAAGCCGCCTCGTCGCGAGTTTCGAAGACGTAGCCGGAGGTCACGAGCTCGGGCAGCACGACGATGTCCGCGCCTGCGGCGACGGCTTCCCGGATCGCGGCGGTGGACACGCTCCGGTTGGCGTCGAGGTCGAGCAGCTGAGGCGCGAGCTGCTGGCAAGCTATGCGGGTCAATTTCTGCGGTGCTCGGTGGCGGGTCGGCGGGGGTCGCGCTTAGCTGAGGCGGGCTCAGCCGCTGGCGCCGCTCTGCCCGACGGCGACCAGGCTGTCGAGCCCCTCGCCGAGCGCGTCCGCCAGGAGCGCGAAGTGCTCCTCGGTCGCGGTCAGGGGCGGCGAGGTGACGACCGCGTCCATGGTGGGCCGAACGAGCACGCCACGCGCTCGCGCCTCTTGTCCGAGCCTCGCGACCGCGCCGGAGTCTCGGTCGATCACCTCGGGCGCGAGCGCCACGGCGGCAAGCGTTCCCATGCCACCGCGAATCTCGCCGACCGCCGGGTGATCGCCGAGTCGATCCTCAAGCGCTCCCAGCAGCGCGGCTTCCATCGTCCGCCCGCGCTCCAGCAGTCCCTCGCGCTCGAGCAACTCGATGTTGGCGAGAGCCGCCGCACAGCAGGTGGCGTGACCCGAGTAGGTGGGGCCGTGGCGGAAGACGACCTTCCCCGCCTCGGCCCAGAAGGGCTCGGCCACGCGCTCCGAGATGATCACGCCGCCGACGGGCAGGTAGCCGCTGGTCACGCCCTTCGCGAACGTGATCATGTCGGGCTCGACTCCCCAGCGCTCAATACCGAACCACGTGCCCAGCCGGCCGAAGCCACAGATGACCGAGTCGACGATCAGCAGCACATCGTGGCGGCGGCAGACCTCGGCCACTCCCTCGATGTAGCCCTCGGGAGGCGGAAAGACCCCCCCGGCGCCGATCACCGGCTCCACGAAGAAGCCCGCCACGCGCTCGGCGCCGAGCTCGCCGATCGCCGCCTCGAGCGCCTCCACCGAGTCCCATGCCACGCGATGATCCTCGAGTGGCCCGAAGCCGACGCGGTTCGGCTCGATCCCCGCCAGGTGGGTGCCGATCCCGTTGGTGCCGTGGTAGCTGGAGGAGCGGGAGATCAGGACCGTCCGCTCGGGACGCTCGAGCAGATTCCAGTAGCGGCGAGCGAGCTTCGCAGCCGTGTCGATCGCCTCGCCGCCGCCGCTGGTCAGAAACACGCGCGCCGGCATCGGAGCCCGCTCCGCGAGCTTGGCCGCGAGCTCCTGCGCCGGCGGTGTCGCAAAGTCGGCAAAGCACGAATACGCCTCCAAACGAGCGAGCTGCTCGGCGACCGCCTCGGCGATCTCGCGGCGCCCGTGGCCGATCATCGCGTACCAGAGGCTCGCGGTTGCGTCGAAATAGCGGCGACCGTCGGTGTCCCAGACCCATACGTCCTCGCCGCGCTCGATCACGAATTCCTGGTCGCGGACCGCGGCCATGTCGGCGAACGGATGCCACAAAGCTGTGTCGCTCATTCTCACCTTCTCTCTTGACGGGGTCCCGTGTAAACGTTACGCGCCCCGCGCAAGCCGCTCCAGGTGACGGCCGCTAGAAGGTGATCACACTGCGGATGCCGTCCTGGCGCTCCATCAGCTCGAAGCCGCGGTTGACTTCATCCAGCGAGATCCGATGGGAGATGAACGGGTCGACGTCAATCTGGCCGGCGAGGTAGAGCTGCACCAGCTCGGGCACCTGGTCGCGACCCTTGACGCCGCCGAACGACGATCCGCACACGCGGCGGCCCGTGATCAGGAAGCGGGGGACGATGTCCAGTGTCTCGCCTTTGCCCGCCACGCCGATCACGGTGCAGAGACCCCAGCCCATGCGGGCGGCCTCGACCGCCTGTCGCATGACCCCCACCAGTCCCGTCGCCTCAAAGGTGTAGTCGGCTCCGAAGCCCCCTGTCTCCTCGAGCACCCGGGCCACGGTGTCCTCGCCGCCGATCCATACGTCCGTGGCGCCCTGGCCGCGCGCCAATTCGAGACGCTCCTCAGAGAGATCGACGCAGATTATGCGTGCGGCCTTTTGCAGCCGGCACCCCGCGACCGCGCCCAGGCCGACCATCCCGGCTCCGAATACGACGCACGTCGATCCTGGCTCGACGCGGGCGGTGTTCATCGCTGCGCCGAGGCCCGTGGAGAGCCCACACGCGAACAGCGCGGCTCGGTCGGGCTCCGCGTCCGGCGATACGCGCGCCAGCGCGATCTCCGGCATCACCGTGTACTCGGCGAAGGTGCTCGTGCCCATGAAGTGGCGGATCTCTTGGCCGTCGCGCGAGAGCCGCGTGCTGCCGTCGGGCAGGTAGCCGCGGTTCTGCTGCTCGCGGATCGCCAGGCAGAGGTTGGTGCGCGGATCGCGGCAATGAACGCACTCGCGGCACTGGGGCGAGAACAGCGTCACCACGCGGTCGCCGAGCTGAACGCTGTTGACATCCGGCCCAATGCGCTCGACCACGCCGGCGCCCTCGTGGCCGAGCACGGTCGGCGCATAGCCGGATGGATCGGCGCCCGAGGCCGTGTACATGTCGGTGTGGCACACGCCGCAGGCCTCCAAGCGGACGAGCACCTCGCCGGCCCGCGGCTCGCCCAGCTCGACGTCCGTAACGGTCAACGGCTGACCGAATCGCTCCAGAACGGCCGCGCGAATCCGCATCTCACCTACGAGCCTAAACGACGCCGATCGGGCGGCGGCGAGTGGCGCTCATTGGACGAGGCAGCTACCGCTTGGCTGGGTTCGCGGGAAATATGCGGCGAAGGTCTGCGCGAGTGACAGGGAACCCGGCGGACGGCCCCGGGGAAAGGCATTGACGAGCCCATGAGCGATCGCCTTGGTGCGCTCGACGTACCCGGCCGGCGTGTAGTGGATGTCGTCGGGGATGAACCACTGTGGTTTGGCGATCGCCGCCCAGTTGAATACGCGCATCATCGGATACTTGCTGCAGGCCGCGAGTAGGTCGTCGTCCCACTGCTTCATCCCGGACTCGCGGTAGTAGGCGGTTGCGCCAGGCAGGGTGATCACGTTCACCCACATGACGGGCTGCTTGCCGATGATCGACATCATCTGGTTGATGCGGGTCGTCAGGCCGAAGGTCGAGCCGGCGGCCACGTCGGCGGCGTCATTGGTGCCGAGCGCGATGATCCAGCAGCCGTGATAGCCGGATGACACTTCGCGCTGAGCGACCATGGCGCCGTTGGGAATGCCTTCGAAGATCTCATGGATGGATCTCGCGCCCGAGACCTGCATGTGCGTGGTCTTGACGCCGACCTTGGCCAACTGGGCGGGCGCGCGAAGGCTTGCCTGGGGAACAAACTCGGCCGATGCCTCGCCGTCAGAGGTCGAGTCACCGATGTAGACCACCGAGCGGCATGAGGTGCGTTTGGGCGGCGAGGGCTTGGGCGGCGTCGCCGAGGCGGCGGTTTGAGCGCCCGGGGACGTCGAGCCCTTGGTCGTTTTCGGGTGGCCGCTGCCGCCACAGGCGCTGAGCAGCACGGCGAAGGCAAGCGAGAGGGCAATCAGTCGGACGGACATGGCTAGCTTTCGACACATTCGGCGGCACACGCGAATGTCTTGCTCTAACTCAGTACAACAGACCGCTCGAGATGAGGCGGCCGGTCCGGATCGAGCCGCTTGGCGAGGGCGAGAGCAATCGCCGCCCTGTGGATCCGCACCAGCTCGGGCAGCGGATCCCCATTGTTTGTCTCCAGCTGGGCTCCCGTGGCCGTGATCTCGGCGGCAAGCCCCTCGGGCAGCTCGGTCAAGGACCACACCAGGCTCCTTGGACCGAGCACGCTGATCGGGCCGTGGCGCAACTCCATTCCCGGGTAGGCCTCGCTCCACGCCAGTGCGGCCTCACGGAACTTGAGCCCCGCCTCGCTGGCCAGTCCCACGCCCGGGCCGTGTCCCAGGAACACGAACTGCTCGAAGCCGGTGAGCGAGCGCGGCAAGTCGGCGACGAGCTTCTTCTCCCCCTCGAGCGCCAATTGCTCGAGGTCATGGCCAAGCCATGCGCGCCACAGGGCCACCACGCAGGTGGCGAAGCGGGTCTGCACAACCGCTTTCTCATCCGCGAACGGCAACATCACGAGCCGATCCACGACCGCCCCCAATGGACTGTCCTTCGTCGCCGTGATCGCAACCTTGTGGGGCGCGGCGAGCGAGTCCATCGCGCGCACCACCTCGGTCGTGGTCCCCGAGCGAGATATGGCGACAAGCGAGTCGTAGGTGCGCCCTCTGGGCATCTCGGACGGCGTGAACGCGTCCGAGAGTCCATGCCCCGCGGCTTCTCGCCAAGCCGCGACGGCCTGCGCCATGAAGAGCGATGTGCCACAGCCAATCAGCGCCACGCTCTGACCCGAGGGTGGAAGCGGCGCCCCTTCGGCGAGCGCGGCAGCCTGACGCCAGACGGACGGCTGGCTCGAGATCTCGGCTGCTACGGCGCTGGTATGCGGACGGCCAGTCCCCATCGGCTCACCCCTCCAGCGCGCCCGGATCAGCGGGGACGTCGACCGCATACTCGCGCAGCACCTCGAGCGGAACCACTTCTCGCGCCCGCTCGTGGGTCGCGGCCAGGACGACGTACGCCCCGACTCCTGCCTCGTGCGCGCGCAGCCAGTTCAAGGCGGTCACGCACCAGCGGTCGCCGGGCTTCAGACCCGGGAAGCCGAATGCGCGCGCGGGCGTCGAGAGGTCGTTGCCGATGCTCTGCTGGAACTCCAAGAACTCGGCGCTGACGACCGCGCAGATCGTGTGGCTGCCGATGTCCTCGGCCCCTGTCCGGCAGCAGCCGTCGCGGTAAAAGCCGGTCAGCGGCTCCGTGCTGCAAGTCTCCAGCGGGCCACCGAGCACGTTCCGATCGGGCACCCGGCCAGTATGCCCTAGCGCTGAGCGCGCTCGACGAGCTCGGCGATGTGGTCCGCCAGCGCCAGTGACGCCGTCGCCGCGGGGGAGGGGGCGTTGCACACATGGAGGGCTCGGGGGGTATTCGCGAGCACGAAGTCGTCCAGGAGCGCGCCGCTGCGGGCCACGGCCTGCGCCCTGATGCCCGCCTCCGCCACCGACTCGACGGCGTCGCTCGCAAGCCCGGGCACGTACGCGCGCGCCTTGGACACCAAGGTCGCGCGGCTGGCCGCGTCGACGACCTCGGCGATGCCGGTACGCCACCAGCGCTTCGCCATGCGCCATGTCCCGGGCCATCGCAGCGTGTCGGCCGCGTCGCGCAGGCGCACCTCTCGCAGCCTGTAGGCGGTCCGCGACAGTACCGGCAGGGCGGTGGGCCCGATCGTCACGGTGCCATCGATGTGGCGACTGATGTGCACGCCGAGGAACGGCAGGCGCGGATCGGGCACGGGATAGATCAGGCCGCGCACGAGCTCGCTTCGCTCCGGCCGCAGCCGCAGGTATGCGCCGCGGAAGGGGACGATGCGATAGTCGAGCTGCGCGCCGCAGCTGAGCGCGAGCCGATCAGACCAAGCCCCGGCGCAGAAGACGGCGAAGCCAGCCTCGAGCTCGCCTCCGTCGTGGCTGAGCACCAGGCTTCTGGTCGCCGGCCGGGCGCCACGAACACGACAGCCGGTCACGACGGAGCCGCCGTCCGCCCGCACATCCGCGGCCAGCGCCGCGGCGACGCTGTTGAAATCGACCACGCCGGTGGTGGGGGAGTGGAGCGCGGCCACGCCGCGCGCGGCCGGCTCGTAGTGGGCGATCTCGTCCGCGCCGAGGCGGGCGAGTCCAGGAACGCCGTTCGCGCGCGCCCGGCGCGCGAGGTCCTCGAGGGCGGTGATCTCCTTCGGAGTGCGGGCGATCACGAGCTTTCCGCATCTCCTGGTCGCGATCCCGCGCTGCTCGCAGTAGGCATACAGCGCATCGGCACCCCGGCGGCAAAGCAGCGCTTTGAGCGAGCCCGGGCGGTAGTAGAGGCCGGCGTGGATAACGCCGCTGTTATGGCTCGTCTGGTGCGCCCCGATCCGCTGCTCGCCCTCCAGCACCATCACGCGTGCGGAGGGGTGCCGGCGCTGCAGCGTCCGCGCTACTGCCAGCCCGAGGATGCCGGCGCCCACGACCGCGAAGTCGCACGCTGGACCGTCGGCGGTGCCTGGGGTCGAGCCGCTCAAGGCGCCCCTCAGCCGCTGAAGCGCACGCGAGCGGGGACCGGCCTGACCGCGGGCGGCGTGCCGTCGACCGCGAAGTGGTCACCGCGCCAGCTGTACACGACGCTGACCGGGACCAGCGAGGGGCAGCAGGCGGGGTCGCGTCGCGCGTAGTTCGAGTAGGTGACGCGGAAGCGCCCGACGCCGACCGCGTGGAGCGAGAGGATCTCCATCGCGTCGGTTGAGGCGTCCCAGCCCACGAAGCGCCGGTCGTGCCAGAAGAAGACGAGCTGCCCGTTGCCGTCGGTGGTCGGAACGCTCGTGCCTACCGCCGCGGTGAGCTGTCCGCCGGTGCCGTCGGCCACGGTTTTCAGCAGGCCCGCCGGCTCGAAATGCTCGAGCGGCTCGCCCACCAGCGTCGTCTCCTGCATGTCGCGCGTGATCTCCGCCTGCGAGGGCGCCGGGGAGGGGCCGGTGACGCGGTTGCCGGTCGAGCTGATCACGATCGCCATCAGCACGCCGATCAAGACGGCGGCAGCGATTCCCGGGAGCCATACACGG
This sequence comes from uncultured Solirubrobacterales bacterium, assembly GCA_963823315.1. Lineage (GTDB taxonomy): Bacteria > Actinomycetota > Thermoleophilia > Solirubrobacterales > Solirubrobacteraceae > Palsa-465. Next base: position 49,226 of record CAWGLB010000011.1, read on the forward strand.
CCGCGGAGGCGGCCTGCGCCCACGGGAGACGGGCTCAAGGAAGGATCGGAGATCTCCCTCATTCGCTCAGGGCGGGCGCAACCGTGTCCTTCACCCGGATATGGCCGCCACGGACGATCTGTGCGCGCAGTCCGCCGCGATGCACGAGCGGACCCAGCACCCTGCGCCCCGTGACCTCCACCAGGTGGGTGCACGGCTCGCAGAGGCGGATCCCCCGGGCGATGACCTCGCCGACCGAGAATTCGCGGTGCACGAGATGGTTGAGCGGCACGCCCTCGGTGACGACGTTGCGCCGAGCCTCGCCGGGTGCGAACTCGATCCCGTGCTCGTGGCGCAGCGCAGCGATCGTCTCGAGTTCGATCAGGGTCAGCTCACGGTCAGGGCCGGGCTTGTCGGAATAAAAGCCGGTCTCCAGGTAATAGCGGTCACCCTCGATGCCGCGACCCGCAACCGCCTTCACCATCGGCACTTCGAGCATCGGCTCGGCCGCCCGGCTGGCGAGGTGGAGTGAGACCACGCGGCCGCGCCAGCCGAGGCTGTGACTATCACCATCCACGGCTTGATCATATGCTCGCTGCCGTGATCGGCTCGATGGCGACCGACCTTGTCCAGCTGCTGGGCGAGGAGGCATTGGTGAGGGGATCGTTGCGGAAGTACGGCTACGACGCGACCGAGCTGGAAGGGCTCGTGTCGGTCCCGGAGGCCGTCGTCGCTCCGGGCAACGCCGAGCAGGTCCGCCTACTGGTGGAGTGGGCGTATCGAAACGACGTCCCACTCGTGCCGCGCGGCGGCGGCACGGGCTTCGCAGGGGGAGCGGTCCCCGTCGACGGTGAGCTGGTCGTCGATCTCACGCGGCTCAGCCGGCTGCGGGCGCTCGACCCGGGCCTGTGGCGGATGCACGCCGAGGCCGGGCTGACGACGGCCACGGTCCATCGCCTGGCGTGCGAGAACGGCCTCTACTTCCCGCCGGACCCCGGGGCCTCGGAGCAATCTCAGCTCGGCGGGAACATCGCCACCAACGCGGGCGGCCCGCACGCCTTCAAGTACGGAGTGACCGGGGCGTGGGTGACCGGCATCGAGGCGGTCATCCCCCCGGGCGAGTTGGTGCAGCTGGGCGGTCCGGTGCGCAAGGACGTGGCGGGGTACGACCTCAAAAGCCTCCTGATCGGATCCGAGGGGACGCTGGGAATCATCACCGCCGCCTGGCTGCGGCTGATACCGGCACCCGAGAGCAAGCTGCCGGTGCTGGCCGGCTACGCCACACCGGCCGACGGCTGCGCGGCGATCGAGGCGATCTTCGCTTCCGGCGTGGTCGCCGCCGCGATCGAGTTCATCCACGGGGCCGCGGTGGACGCCTCGCGGTCATCGTTTCCACGCCCACTGCCCGAGGGGGTCACCTTCCTCGTGATCGCCGAAGTCGACGGACGGCCGGCCGAGGTGGCGAGCAGCCGGGAGGAGCTTCAGGCGGCGCTCGAGCCCGGCTCCTTGAGCCTGTGGGCTCCCAAGAGCGCGGCGGAGACGGCTGCCGTGTGGCGGTGGCGAGAGGGGGTCTCGCTCGCGGTCGCCGCGCAGCGAGGGGGAAAGGTGAGCGAGGACATCGCCGTGCCCCTCGAGAGGCTGGGCGAGGCGGTCGAGCGGACGGTCGAGATCGGCGCGCAACTCGGGCTGCCGGCGTGCAGCTGGGGCCACGCGGGCGATGGGAACCTTCACTCCACCTTCCTCGTCGATGTCCGCGATCAGCGAAATCTGGAGAAGGCCCATACGGGCGGCAGGCGCCTGCACGAGCTCGCCGTCGAACTCGGGGGCACGATCTCGGGCGAGCATGGGCTCGGCTGGCAGAAGCGCGGGCGCCTCGCGCTCCAGTGGGACAAGCGGGCGCTTGCCCTGCACGACGAGATCAAGCGCGCCTTCGATCCCAAGAACCTGATGAACCCGGGGAAGAAGACCTGACCCGCAGGGAGCCTTGCATGCGGTGACCTCCACCGCGCGGGACGGCGATATGGCCGAAAATGCTCGCGTGGCCACGATCGAGCATCCTGATACGGCGCTCAGCACGCTGGAGGCGGTGCAGGAGCGGGTGCTGTGGCTCGCGACCTCGATCATCCATCACGCCAACCGGGTCCGGAAGACGCCCTCGGGAGTGAAGGTGGGGGGGCATCAGGCTTCCTCGGCATCCGTGGTCTCGATCATGACCGCGCTGTGGTTCGAGTATCTGAGGCCCTCGGACCGAGTGTCGGTCAAGCCGCATGCCTCGCCGGTGCTGCACGCGATCGAGTACCTGCTGGGCAGGCTTGACAGGCGGTATCTGACGACGCTGCGGGAGATGGGCGGCCTGCAGAGCTATCCGAGCCGCCAGAAGGACCCGGTCGCGGCGGACTTCTCGACGGGCTCGGTGGGCATCGGCGCGACGGCCACGATTTGGAGCGCGATCGCACACCGGTACGTCGCTGGCCATTTCGATGTGCCGCGGGGCGGGCGGCAGATCGCGCTGCTGGGGGACGCGGAGTTGGATGAGGGCGCATGCTGGGAAGCGATCGTCGACCCGGTCACCCCGCGGCTCGGCGAGGTCCTGTGGATCGTCGATTTGAACCGCCAGTCGCTCGATCGCGTCGTGCCGGAGATCGCGGCCAACCGCCTGATCTCGATGTTCGAGGCCGCCGGCTGGCATACGGTCAACGTCAAGTACGGGAGGTGGCTCGAGCAGCTGTTCGAGCGCGACGGCGGCGAGGCGCTCAGGCGTCGGATCGACGCGATGGACAACGAGGAGTATCAGCGGCTGCTGCGCGCTGACGCCGCCGAGCTACGCGAGCGGCTGCCCGGCGAGGGCCGGGGAACGCGGGCGCTCGCACGGCTGATCTCAGAGCTCGATGATGAAGAGCTGCTGAGAGCCATCCGAGATCTGGGCGGCCATGACCTGGTGAAGCTCCGAGATGCCTTCGCGGAAGCCGACCGGGTGTCGGACAGGCCTTCGGTCGCGTTCGCATACACGATCAAGGCCTGGCGGCTTCAGACCCAGGGCCATCCGGCAAATCATTCGGCACTCTTGACCGTCGAGCAGTGGGAGCGACTCGCGCATGAGCTCGGCGCCGACCCGGTGGACCCCTGGGCTACCTTCGAGCCCGGCACGCCCGCGCACGACCTGTGTGAGGCGACCGCGCGGCGACTGTGCCGCGAGCAGACTGCTCCCGCCCCGCCGCCTCCGGTCCCCAAGGACCTCGGCCGCACTCACGCCGGCCGCGAGTCGACCCAGCAGGCGTTCGGTCGCTTCTTCGTCGACCTGGCGCACGACGCTCCGGACGTCGCGCGGCACGTGGTGACGGTGAGCCCCGACGTGGCGTCATCGACGAACCTGGGCGGGTGGATCAACCGCGTTGGCGTGTGGCAGCTCGGGGAGCGGATCGACTGGTTCGCCGACGACCCCGAGACGCTGGTGCGCTGGCGTGGCTCGGGGCACGGGCAGCACGTCGAGCTGGGCATCGCGGAGGGCAACCTCGTGGGGTTGCTCGCCGAGCTCGGCCTGACCTGGTCGCGCGACGGGCAGCCGCTTTTTCCGATCGGAACGCTGTATGACCCGTTCGTCAACCGCGCGCTGGAGCCCTGGTCGTTCAGCCTTTACGCGGGCGCCCAGTCCATTCTCGTGGGGACCCCTTCCGGGGTCACGCTCGCGCCGGAAGGGGGCGCGCACCAGTCGATCATCACCCCGTCGGTGGGGGTGGAGCAGCCGCGGTGCGTGGCCTGGGAGCCGGCGTTCGCACAGGACCTCCAGTGGACGCTGTTGCACGCGCTCTCACAGCTCGGCCGCTCCGACGGAAGCTCTGCCTACTTCCGCCTGACGACGCGCCCGATTGATCAGCGGCTCGCAAGGATCCCGACCGATCCCGAGGCGCGCGAGCGCCGTAGAGCGCTGGCGCTGGCCGGGGGCTATCCAGTGCGGATCGCCGCGCAGGCGCCGGCGATCACCGTGGTTGCCGTGGGCGCCGTGGTCCCAGAGGCGATCGAAGCGGTGCAGGAGCTTGCCGAGGGTGGCATCGAATGCGATCTTGTCTGCCTGACCTCGGCCGACCTCATCTTTCGCGCGCTGCAGGCGCGACGGGGCCTCGGCGATGGAGAAGCGGCGATCCTCGATCAGCTCTTCCCGCCGGAGCGGGCCGCGCCGATGGTCACCGTGCTCGACGGCCATCCGCATACGCTCAGTTTTCTCTCGGGCGTCAGGTGCGTGCCGGTCGCCGCGCTTGGCGTCGCGGACTTCGGCCAGTCGGGCGATGTTGCCGACCTCTACCGGTACTTCGGTATCGACGCGGGCACGATCGTCGGCGCCGCGCTTGACCTCCTGGAGGCAGCCCCATGAATGATCTGACGATGCCCAAGCTGTCGGAGTCGATGGAGGAGGGGACCATCCTGCGCTGGCTCAAGCACGATGGCGAGAACGTCGAGGCGGAGGAGGAACTGCTCGAAATCGAGACGGATAAGGCGACCGTCGCCTATGCCGCCGAGGCCGCGGGCACGCTCCAGATCGTGGTCCCGGAGGGCAGCACCGTCGCGGTCGGCGAGGTGATCGCGCGCGTCGGAGCGGCTCAGGCACCCGCTGCGCCGGCCCCGGCGGCGGTGCAGGACGACGAGCCCGCCAGCACCGCGGCCGCGGACGTGCCCACGCCGCCGCCCGCGGGCGGCGACGACGAAGCGACCTCCTCGGGCGCGGGCGCCAACGGTGCGGGGGCAACGGCCGCTCCTGAGGATGCGCCCGCCGTGGCGACGCCGCTGGCCAGGCGCGTGGCGCGCGCGCACGGGATCGAGCTCGGCGCACTACGGGGCAGCGGCCCGCGGGGACGGATCACCCGCGGCGATGTGCTCACGGCGGCCGGAATCGCGGAGCCTGCGGAGCAGGTCGGGCGAGCCGAGGCCCAGGGTGTTGAGCCCGCGCTCGAAACGGGGGACGGGGCCGCCGAGCGCTCGGCTGAGTTCGAGATCCAGGAGCCGAACCGGATCCAGCGGTTGATCGCGCGGCGCATGGCGGAGGCGAAGGCCACCGTCCCGGACTTCGAGGTGGAGCTCGACGTGATCATGGACCGAGCGATCGCGATGCGCGAGGAGCTCAAAGAGCTAGAGCATGGGGAGGCCGTGCCCTCACTCAACGACTTCGTCGTCAAGGCGTGCGCGATCGCGCTACAGCGCCATCCGCGCGTCAACGCCTCCTATGCGGACGGAAACTTCAAGCTGCACCGGCGAGTCAACGTCGGCGTCGCGGTCGCCTCCGAGGACGCGCTCATCGTCCCTGTGGTCAGGGACGCCGACGCCAAATCGCTGCACGCGATCGCGGGCGAGACGCGCCGGCTGGCCGCACGCGTGAGAGCGGGCGAGATCACCCCACCCGAGCTCGCGGGCGGAACGTTCACGGTTTCAAACCTGGGCATGTTCGGGATGACCGCGATCAGGCCCGTGATCAACCTCCCCCAGGCGGCGATCCTCGGCGTGGGGGCGATCCGTGAGATCCTTGCCCGCATGGAGGGAGAGATCATCGATCAGCGCGCGATGACTTTGACGCTCAGCGCCGACCACCGCATCCTCTATGGCGCCGACGCCGCCCGCTTCCTCGCGGAGGTCAAGACCCTGCTTGAGTCTCCGCTAAACCTCGTGCTCTAAGCGCATGGCCACCTCGCAGCTGCAAGCGGCCACTCCTCAGCGCGTCGAGCGGGTCCTCGAAGAAATCGAGGCCGGACGCGAGGAGCTGCTTCGCACTATCTCTCGAGCGGTCCAGATCCCGAGCGTGAACCCGCGCTATCCGGGACAGGCGTACGACGAGGTCGTCGGCGGTGAGGGGCAGGTGTCGCAGCTGGTCGCAGAGGTGTACCGCCAGATGGACGCCGAGGTCGATGTCTTCGGCCTCGAGGCGGGACGCGAGAACGCTGTCGGGTTGATCCGGGGCGCCGGCGGCGGTCGATCGCTGATCTACAACGGCCATGTTGACGTGGTGCCGGCTGGCCGCGTAGAGAACTGGCGCCACGATCCATTCTCGGGCCGGATCGACGACGGGCGCATCTGGGGGCGCGGGTCCACCGACATGAAGGCGGGGGTGCTCGCCCAGGCATTCGCCGCCCGCGCGCTCGTGCGCAGCGGCGTCCGGCTGTGCGGTGATCTGATCCTGGAGGCGGTCGTCGGCGAGGAGTGCATGAACAACGACATCGGCGTCAGCGCGACAATTGAACGCGGATACAGGGCCGACGCCGCGGTGGTGGCCGAGCCGACGACGGCGAGCTCCGCGCTCGCGGTAATGCCCACGTCGCCGGGCCAGCTGTGGTTCACGCTGACGGTGACGGGCAAGGCCACCCACGCCGCCAACCGGGGACAGACGCTGCATCCAAGCGGCGCGGGGGCGCCGCCCGGCGTGAGCGCGATCGACATGGGCCTCGTGATCCTCGAGGGCCTCCGCCGGCTCGAGCAACAGTGGGCTTTCTCCAAACGCCATCCCCACTACCGGCCCGGGCAGTTCACGATCATGCCGGGAATCCTCGAGGCGGGCACGGGCGGCATTCAGTTCCCCCTGTTCGTGCCCGACGGGATGCGGATCGAATATCTGATCTGGTACCCGCCCGACGACGACCCGGCGCAGGTGAAGCAGGAGGTCGAGCAGCAGATCGGCCAGCTCGCCGGAAGCGACGCGTGGCTGCGCGAGCACGAGCCAGAGATCGAATGGCGCCTGCACTGGCCCGCCAACTCCCCCGAGGCCGACGACATCACAACGGCGATGTGCGCCGCGCACGAGCGGGCGGCCGTTAGCAGTGGATTCGCGGGGCCGGCGGAGATATGCGGCTTCCCCGCCGTCGACGATGCCTCCTGGCTTACCGTCGAGGGCATCCCGGCGATCAGCTACGGCCCGGGCGACCTCGCCGTGGCCCATGCCGATGACGAGTTCGTGCGGATCGACGAAGTGATGTGTGCAACGCGGGCCTTTGCGCTGCTGGCGATGGAGTGGTGCGGGGTCGTGAGCTGAGGCAAGGAGGTGTGTCAGGTGAAGTTCGGGTTGCTGTTTGCGTTCCAAACCCCGCCCGAGGCCGGGGTTCCGTGGCACGAGCCATACCGCGACATGCTCACGTGCCTGCCCCAGGGCCGAGGAGCTCGGCTACAGCTCCGCCTTCTGCGTCTCCCACCATGTGCAGGTAGACGGCCTCTGCCCGTCGCCGCTGGTCGCGATGGCCGGTGCGGCGGCCGTGACGGAGCGGATGCGGATCGGCACGGCGGTCCTACTCGTCCCGCTGTACGCGCCGATGAAGCTGGCTGAGGATGTCGCCGTCATCGACAACCTCTCGAACGGGCGATTCGTCCTCGGCGTCGCGCCGGGCTACGTCTCCGAGGAGTTCCAAGCGCACGATGTGCCTCGCCAGGAGCGCCACGCGCGCTTCGAGGAGGCGCTCGATCTCATGCAGGCGGCTTGGACGAACGAGCGATTTTCATTCGCCGGTCGGTTCTACCGAGTTCAACCAGAGACGCAGCTGACGCCGAGCCCGGTGCAGCGCCCCCACCCTCCCATCTGGTACGGGGTCTCTGGCCCCAGATCGCTCCGACGAGCGGCTCGCAGACGGGCGACGCTGATCGCCTCGCCGCGGCATGGACTTGCCGAGCTCAAGGAGCACTACTCGATCTACGAGCAAGAGGCCGCCGAGATCGGGTTTGAGATCACCGAGCGGCCGCTGATCCGAGAGGTCTTTGTGGCCGATAGCCAGCAGGAGGCGGAGGAGATCGCGGCTCCCGCCGTGGATTACCTGTTTCGCGAGCTCTACGGCGCCAAGTCGGCCGCCGGCGAGCGGGAGTTGCGCACCGACAGCGGCGAGGCCGTGACCGCCAAGGAGATGGTCAATTTCGAGCACTTCAAGTCCCGCTACATCATCGGCGACCCCGACTATGCCTGCCGGGAAATCGAGCGCTACCGCAAGGAGCTCCAGACCACCGAGCTGATCAGCTGGATGCACCTGCCGGGGCTACCGGGCGACGTCGCGCTGCGGTCGGTCGAGCTGTTCGCGCGGGCGGTGATGCCGGCTTTCGCGCAGTGAGCGAGGCTTTCTGGCGAGAAGCACACATGCGCACGATCGACATCAACTGTGATCTGGGCGAGAGCTTCGGCAACTGGACGATGGGCAACGATGAGCTCGTGATCCCGGAAATCACGAGCGCCAACGTCGCCTGCGGCTTTCACGCCTCGGACCCGGTCACGATGCGCGAAGCGGTCAGGCGCTGCCAAGAGCACGGCGTAGCCATAGGTGCCCACCCGGGGCTGCCGGACCTGCTTGGCTTCGGGCGGCGCGCGATGGCTCTCACTTCCGATGACGCGTACGCATACGTGATCTACCAGGCCGGAGCGCTACAGGGATTCCTCAACCCGATGGGCGACTCGCTGCATCACATCAAGCCCCACGGCGCGCTGTACGCGATCGCCCGCACAGACGCGGCGGTGGCCGACTCGATCGCCCGGGCGATTGCGGACATCGGCTCGGGGCAGATGCTCTACTGGCCCGCCCCCACCAACGCCGCCCTTCCGCAGGCGGCGAGGGAGCGCGGGATCCGGGTAGTGGGTGAGACCTATCCGGATCTCGAGTACAGCCCCGACGGGGCCCTCATTCTGCAACGCACCAAGCACCAAACCGATGTCGAGAAGGCCTACCGGCAGGTGCGGCTGTGGCTCTCGGACGGGGTGGTGGAAGCATCCGACGGGACCCGGGTCGAGGTCGATGCCGAGAGCGTCTGCATCCACGGCGATGGGCCGAATGCGCTCGAGGTGGTGCGAGCGGCGCGGCGAGCGATCGAGGATGCCGGTTGCGAGGTGGGACCGGTCGGCGCTGCGGCCTAGACCCGCAGCACGAACGGGTCCTGGATCTCGTCGCCGAGCTCCACCCAGACGCTCTTCGTCTGGAGGTACTCGTTCACGGCCTCGAGGCCGTTCTCACGGCCCATGCCACTCTCCTTGTAGCCGCCGAAAGGTGAGTTGAAGGTGAGCGCGCGGTAGAGATTGATCCACACCGTGCCGGCCTCGAGCCGACCTGCCACTCGGTGAGCGCGTTTCACATCGCGCGTCCACACGCCCGCCGCGAGCCCATAGCGCGAGTCGTTGGCGAGACTGACCGCCTCGTCCTCGCCTTCGAATGGGATGATCGCGAGCACAGGGCCGAACAGCTCTTCCTGGGCCACGCGGCTGTCATTGACCACTGGCCCGATGATCGTCGGCTCGTAAAACAGTCCGGAGGGAAACTGCGGCACCTCGGCGCGGCGGCCGCCGGTGAGCACCTCCGCGCCGTCTCGCCTGGCGTCTTCGACCGAGGCTTCGATCTTCGCCAGCTGTGACTCAGTGGCGACCGGGCCCATCTGCGTTGAGGAGTCCATCGGATCCCCCAGCACGATGCTCCGGGCCCGCTCCACGAGCCGTGCCAAGAGCGCGTCGTAGATCGGTCGCTCGAGCAGCGCGCGCGAGCCGGCGATGCAGGTCTGTCCGGCGGCGCCATAAATCCCTGCCAGCACCCCTGCCTCGGCGGCCTTGAGGTCGGCGTCGGCAAACACGATGTTGGCGCTCTTGCCACCCAGCTCAAGCGTCACAGGCGCCAGGCGCTCGGCCGTGGAGACGGCGATCCGGCGCCCCGTGTCGGTTCCGCCGGTGAAGGTCACCTTGGCCACGCGGGGGTGCGAAACGAGCGCTTCGCCAGCCTCGCGGCCCCCCGTGACGACGTTGAGGACACCCGGAGGAAAGCCGGCCTCCGGCACCAGCTTCATCAGTTCCAGGATCGACGCCGAGGTGAACTCGGACGGCTTGATCACGACGGTGTTACCCGCCGCCAGCGCTGGGGCCGCGCCCATCATCGTGAGCAGAATCGGAGAGTTCCAGGGCGTGATTACCGCCACGACGCCCACCGCTTCGCGCCTGGTGTAGTTGAGGACGCTGGTGCGGTCGAGCGGGATCGTGCGTCCCTCGATCTTGTCGGCCAAACCCCCGTAGTAGTAGAGCCAATCGGGCACCACGCGGAGCTGGGCGAGCATCTCCTTGTAGAGCTTGCCGTTATCGCGGGTCTCGATCGCGGCGATCTCCTCCGCATGGGCGGCCACGAGATCCGCCAAGCGCATCATGAGGCGCCCTCGCCGCGTCGGCGAGAGGGTCTTCCAGGGGCCCGCCTGGAAGGCGTCATGCGCGGCGGCCACGGCGCGGTCGACGTCGTCGCGGGAGGCATCGGGAATTCGCGCCCAGGCCGCGCCCGTCGCCGGGTTGGTGGTCGCGAACGTCCGGCCCGCGCTCGGCGCGGCGTCCTCCCCGGCGATGTAGAGCCGGTACTCCTGAAGTGAGGGGGCTGTCCCGGTGCTCGTCATGCGTGCACCCCCACGGTCTGCTGGGCCGGCTCGAGCTCCTCCAGGTAGGCGAGAACGCGCTCCAGCGGTTCCACGTCCCCGAACTTCGAGTCGATATCGAACAAGTTCCATTCGACGACACCGGGCACGCGGTCGCCAACGGCTTCCCGCACGACGATCGGTCGGAAGCCCTCGGCAATCGCGTCCTCGGTGGTGTGGCGGACGCAGCCGGCCATGGTGACCCCGGTGATCACCACCGTGTCCACGCCGCTGGCTTTCAGGAAACCCGACAGGTAGGTGCCGTGGAAGGCGCTGGCTCGCTTCTTGACGATCACCTGCTCGCCCGCAAGCGGCGCGATGCGCTCGTCAATCGCCACCTCGTCTGAGCCGAGCTGGAGCTGCTCGACAGGAATCTTGTGGTGCCAGATGCCCATGTCGGTGTTCGGGCCCGCCGTCACCGCGTAGGCGGTGGTCGTATAGACGATCGGCACCTGCTTGGCGCGCGCGGCCTCGTTCAGCCTCTGCACCGCGGGGATGATCACTTCCATCCCGTCGCAGCTGAACGCGTGGCCCGGCCTCGTCCAGGCGTTCGCCAGATCGATGTGAATCAGCGCGGGTGAGCGCCCGAAACCGACGCGGCGCTGGAACCCGCGGCTCTGGTAGATCCCCGTATCGGCGGCGAAAATCGTTTGCAGGGCGGCCTCTATTTGCTCGTGCATAGGAACTCCCTTGCGCGTCGATGGCGGCGATCCGCGACGACTCTACCAACGCCTCGATCGCCGCCGTGCTGGCCTATCGGTGCTCTGATAGAAATGCGCTTGAGGGGGTCCCGAGGAGGCCGCCGCCCGACCTTGGAGGAGAAGAGATGCTTGATTTCGGGGTGACGTTCCTTCCGGATCCGCCCGCCCAGCTGTTCGTCGACCGGATCGTGCGAGCGGAGCAGCTCGGTTTCCGCTACGGCTGGACCTACGACTCGCATATCCTCTGGCAGGACGGCTACATCACCCTCACCCTGGCGGCAGCCGCGACCTCCCGGATCAAGCTGGGCCATTGCGTGACCAATCCTGGCATCCGCGAGCCGACCGTCACCGCCAGCGCCTACGCGACATTGCACGACATCAGCGACGGCCGCATGGCGATGGGAATCGGGCGCGGCGACTCATCTCGCCGAGTGGTCGGACTGGACCCCGTGCCGGTGCGCGAGTTCGAGGCCGCGCTCGAGATGATCAAGGACCTCATGAACGGGCGCGAGGTTCATTGGAATGGTCAGGACCTGCACCTGGAATGGGCGCGGACCGAGCCCGAGATCCCCATGTACGTGGCCGGCTACGGGCCCCGCGCACTCGGCGTCGCGGGCCGCGTGGGCGATGGTGTGGTGATCCAGCTCGCCGATCCGGAGATCACGCGCTGGATCATCGAGAAGGCACGCACTGCGGCCGTGGAGGCGGGACGCGACGCCGACGCGCTCGCGCCGATCGTGTGCGCTCCCGCGGTCGTCGACGCCGACGTCCCCCGCTGGCGCGACGAGACACGCTGGTTCCCCGCGATGGTCTCGAACCACGTCAAGGACCTGATTGCGCGCTACGGGACGAATGGCGAGATCCCCACGGCGCTGACCGATTTCGCCCAACGAGTGCAGGAGTATGACTACAGCGAACACAGCCGAGTCGGCGCTGAGCACGGCAAGTACATCAGCGACGAGATCGTCGACCGCTTCTGCCTGCTCGGCGATGCTGAGCAGCACATCGCGCAGTTGCGCGAGCTGGAGGAACTCGGTGTCCGGCAGGTCAACCTGTACGTCATGACCTCGTCGATCGACGAGACGATCGAGCGCTACGGGCGGGAGATCATTCCCCAGTTCGAGCCCTCGGCGGTGGTCTAGGTGGGCCTCCCGGCTGACGGCCGCCGATGAGCGAGCGCTCCCCGCGCTACCAGCCCGCCGACTCGTCGGTGAGCCCCCGCTTCACCGGCGTGCGGACGTACGCGCGCTGTCCGCTTTCGCAGGACTGGAGTCACGCCGATGCGGCGATCATCGGCGTGCCGTTCGACACCGCCGCCACCTTCAGGCCCGGCGCCCGCTACGGCCCGGCCGCGATCCGCGAAATGAGCCTGATGATTCGCCGCTGGCACCCCGTCCTCCGCATCGACGTGTTCGACACCCTCTCGGTGATCGACGGTGGCGACATGGACACGGTGCCCGGCAACGCGGAGCGCACGACGGCCATGATCGCCGAGCAGCTCGAGCCGCTGATTGCGGCGGAAACGGTGCCGCTGGTGCTGGGTGGCGACCACTCGATCGTGCTCGGCGAGCTGCGAGCGCACGCTCGGCGCCATGGACCGCTGGGCCTGGTGCTGCTCGACGCCCACGCGGACACCTGGGACTCCTATTGGGGCGAGCGCTACACGCACGGGACCCCGTTTCGCCGCGCGCTCGACGAGGGCCTGATCGATCCCCACCGTTCACTGCTCGCGGGCATGCGCGGGTCGCTCTACGACGCCGCCGACTATGAGCAGCCGCGCGAGTGGGGCTTTGAGATCGTGAGCTGCGAGGAGCTTCGGACCTGGACTCCGGAGCGCTACGCGGAGCGGGTTCGGGAGCGGCTGGGAGAGGGCCCCGGCTACTTCTCGTTCGACATCGACGTGCTTGACCCGGCGTTTGCGCCCGGCACCGGAACGCCGGAGAGCTCCGGTTTGCTTTCCCACGAGGCGCAGGCGTTTTTGCGGTCGCTGGCGGGCATCTCCTTTGTCGGCTTCGATGTGGTCGAGGTCTCGCCTACCTACGATGGACCCGGCCAGGTGACCGCCCTCCAGGGGGCCACGATCGCGTTCGAGATGCTGGCGCTGACCGCCGTCGCCAGGGCGAGGGAGACATGAGCATCCTCCACAGCCCCGACGCGCCCGGGCCGGCTACGGTGTACTCAGCCGACCCCGGCGACGTCGAGCACGACACGACCGGCCACGTCGCCGGCTTCTAGCACCTCGATTGCCTCGTTGACGCGGTTGAGCGGGAGCACACGGTCCACAACGGTGGTCACACGCCCGTCGGCGACGAGCTGAATCGCGCGGTCGAGCTCATCGAGGGTGACGTAGCGCGAGCCGACAAGCTCGATCTCGCTCAACACCATACGCGCCGAGTTGAGCACGAAATTGGAGGTCATCGAGTAGCCCACCGCGACAATCCGGCCCGCCGGTCGCACGAGCCGATAGGCCTGCGCGATTGTCGGCTCGTGCCCGACGATGTCGATGACGACGTCGGCACCCTTACCGCCGAGATGGTGCAGCACCTGCTCCTCGGCCTCGGGATCATCGGCCCGCACGGCGGTCAGCCCAAGGTCTAGGGCGGCCTCGAGCGCGCGAGCGGAGATGTCCAGTCCCACCGACGTCGCCCCAGCGGCTTGGGCGATCTGTAGCGCGTGGATGCCCACGCCGCCCAGCCCAATCACCACCACACGGCTACCGGCCACCACTCGCCCGCGTGTCACCACAGAGCGGTATGCCGTCCCCAGCGCGCACGTCATCGGTGCGGCGTGGAGCGGATCAATTGACTTTGGTACCACGGTGAGCCGGTCCAGCGGCGCCACCATCCGTTCCTGAAAGCCGCCCGGCGTCGTGAACCCCGCCCAGCCCTGCGGGTCCAAGCACTGATGGTCGATGCCGGCACGGCACCGCTCGCAGCGACGGCACGGCCACAGGTGGTAGACGACGACTTTGGTGCCCGGCAGAAGCAGCGGCGGATCGCTTCGGACGATACGCGCGCAGATCTCATGTCCCGGCACGTGGGGCAGCACGAGCCGATCGCTGAACGGCATCTTGCCACGCCACGTTTTCACGTCGCTGAAGCAGACCCCGCAGGTCAGGACATCCAGAAGCGCCCACCCCGGACGCAAAGTCGGCTCGGGGCGCTCGCTGGCTACCAGCGGCTCGCCATAGGCTTGAACAGCCATTGCGTGCACGTCAGCGGTCCCGGACGAGTGCGATCAAGCAGCCCGCGCCGGGGGACGCGCCGTCGATGGAGCCGACGTCCCAGACCTTCACCGTAGGCCGCGTGGCTGGCGGGAGTTGATTGTCCGGGTCAGATCCCATTCAGTCCAAATAGGGCCGCGGGGTTAGCCTCCGAGATCGTGTACGCGTCCTGCTCGCCGACGGCGTCCACAAGGGCCGGGACGGGATCGGGCATGGCCATGTCGAACGGTAGGTCCGTGCCCACCACGACTTGGGACGGACCTACGCGCTCGATCAGATAGCGCAGCGCTGCGCGATCGTGGGTGATCGTGTCAAACCACAGTCGGTCGAGATACGCCCATGGGTCTACGGGACTGTCGGCTAGCTCCGGGCGGACCGTCCGCGCATGGCGCAGACGACCAGCTTGCCATGGGAAGTAGCCGCCCGCGTGCACGAGCACCAGCCGCAACCCGGAGTGGCGCTCGAGCACGCCCGCGCAGATGAGCCGCTCGATGGCGACCGTCGTCTCGAGTTGGTTGCCGATCACGTTGTCGAGGTAGAAAGAGGCGAGGGACCGGTTGGGCTCGTTGTACATCGGGTGGATCATGACCGGAAGCGCCAGTCGCTCCGCCGCCGACCAGAAAGGCTCAAACGACTCGTCGTCGATGCGCCGGTCGACCACGGCCGTTGCGACGTGGATCCCCACGCAACCGGCCGCCGCGGCGTCATCGAGAACCGCGACTGCCACGCTGGGGTCCTGCAGCGGTGCCGTCGCCATCCAGGCGAGGTAGTCGGGGGCGGTCGCGCACATCTCGGCCAGTCCGCGGTTGACCGCCCTCGCCATCATCTCGCCCGCGTCCAGGCCGACGTGATAGTAGAAGAGCGGCGGTGCGCAGGAGACCACCGCACCGCCGAGCTGCTTAGAGTGAAGCTCGTCGAGCATGGCGCCAGGATCGACGGACGCGTGAGTGATCTCGAAGTCGACGTGGACCCCGCCGTGCCACTGGCGGCCGGTGAGGGTTACGCCATAGACCGGGTCGCTGCGCAGGAGCTCCAGCGCCGGCTCGGGAAACGCGTGGTTGTGGACATCGATACGCACAGTCACGCCGAGACCGGGCGGTCAGAGGGCGTGAGCGTAGGAGACCGACAATCAAGCAGTGCACGAGTGACAAAGACACGGACCATTTCGCGCCGGTACCACGCAGTTCCGCGGACATCCTCAAAAGGTTCAATTGCGTTGGCGTACGCGTTGGCAATCTCCTCTACCGCGTCAGCGTCAAGCGGGCGTCCACCTGCCGCCTGTTCGACATCAGCTAGACGCAGCGGGATTGCCGAGGCAGCGCCAACGCAAACGCGCGCCTCTTGGCAGTTGCCATCCTCGTCGAGTTGAGCTAGCGCCGCCACGCCAACACACGGCCGATCCTCGCTGGCGGTGGACCGGTACTTGCGGTACGAGCCAACCGTACCCACTGCCAGCAGTGGAATCTCCACCGCGCGGATCACCTCGCCGATACGCAGGGACGTCTGGTAGAAGCCGGTAAGAAGGTCGGCGACTGGAACTCTTCGCTCACCAGTAGGACCGACGACTACGGCAGCGGCATCAAGGGCCCGTAGAGTGGCTGGGGGGTCGGAGGCATAGTCGGCCTCAGCCAGCACGCCTCCGACCGTGGCAGCTGCACGGACGCGGTGATTCGCGACGACGCGAAACGTATCTGCGAGGATCGGGAGCGTATCGGTGATCAGACTGCTTCTTTCGATCTCCTGATGTCTCACAAGCGCGCCGATGGTCATGACGCCGTCCGACACCGTGATATCGGATAAGCCGGGAATACGTGCGAGTGCAACGAGTGAGGAAGGCTCAATGAGCCGGTGGTGGAGCATAAGGGACACCGCCGTGCACCCAGCGACAACCAGAGCTTCACCGTCGTCGCGCTGAAGGCAGTCTACTGCCTCCTCCAGAGTCGCCGGCAGCAGCAGCCGAGGTGATCTTCTCACCGCGCCACGTCCTGCGCCGTGCACTCTGCGCTACCTGCCGACGTCCCGCCACGCTCGACGAGATCGCTGGCGGCGGCCAAGATGCGTGAATAGCTGCCGCAACGGCAGAGATGCCCGGAGAGCCAGGATCGAAGTCGCTCGTGGCTCGGTGTCGGTTCAACGGACAAAAGGGCCTTCAGCCCAAGGACAAATCCGGGCGTGCAGTACGAGCACTGAAAGGCTCTATGCTCGAGAAACGACTCGACAACTGGGTCGATCTTGTCACCAGTCGCTAGTCCCTCAGCGGTCAGCACCCTCGAGCCGTCACATAGGGCGGCGAGGGTCAGGCAGCTACTGACAGCCCGGCCGTCGACAAGCACGGTACATGCTCCACACATGCCGACGCTGCACCCGTCTCTGACGCTGTAAAGCTCAAGCTGATTGCGGAGAGCATCGAGAAGACGCTCCCAGGTATGGACGGCGAGGTCGTGATTGACGCCGTTTACCTCAAGACGAATGGCCACTGGAGCATCAACATCGTGGCTCTCCAGGCACGCTCGCTCCAAGGTCATCGTGATGCGACCGCTTCCTGGGTGTCGTGTCTGGACGGGGACACATCGCGCGCGTCCTTTTCCCGAAGTGCACGTAACACCTTCTCCGCGGACAAGGGAAGGTCCGTCAGCCGCACGCCAACAGCATCGAACACGGCGTTCCCGATTGCGGGCGCGACTGGAGGTAAAGGCATTTCTCCGAGGCCGTGCGGCTCCGCGGAGGCCCCGTCGAAAGCCTCCAGTAACTCAGACGAGCGGGCCTCGGGAACGTCTTTGAGCGCCGGAATCATGTAATCGGCAAGGGTGCCGTTAATCAGCGAACCGTGGTCGAAAACGAGTTCCTCAAGCAGCGCATTGCCAATACCAAAAGTAATGGCGCCCTCGCACTGCAGATCTGCGCCGACAGGATCGATTACGCGTCCGATGTTGATCGCACTGCGATAGGCCACAACGCGCACATGACCGGTTCGTCGGTCGACCTCCACCTCTGCGGCGCCGGCCGATTGGTGCCACTGAGCCGATGCCACGCCCTGTCCCGTCTCGGGATCAAGACCGCCCTCAGTACGGAACGTTCCTCTTCCCATCACGTTCCCGACTCCCGACCGTGACACGACCTGCCCATAGGTCAGGGCCTGTGTTGGATCGTCACGTACAAAGATGCGCCCATTCTCAACACTGACATCGGTGGCCGTGCCGAGAAGCCGTCCCCCGAGCAAGGCCAGCTGCTCGCGGATCTCCTCACAGGCAAGCTGAATTGCTCGGCCCACAGAGAAGACTGATCGACTTGCTGTCGTCTGTTGATCGTACGGACTTACGTCAGTGTCGACCTCGGCGACCGACACTGACTGTATATCGATGCCGAGCTCCGCCGCGGTGATGCGGCGGAGGGCCTGCTGAATCCCTTGACCCATCTCAACCGCAGCGGTCATGAGGTCGACGCTGCCGTCCATGTTGAGCTTGACCAGGGCGGTCGAGGTCGAAGGCGTAATTGTTCCTTCGATGATGCAGCTCAATCCAATTCCGCGGGCCAGATCGCCACTGATCGGGGCCGAACGCTGTCCATATCCAATCGCGACTGCAACTCGCCTCAGCGCGTCGGCGAAACGAACGTCTCCCATCACTTCACCTGTGCAGAACCGGTCACCCTCCCGCAGCACGTTCTTCAGGCGGAAGTCAACACGATCGATTTTGAGAGAGGCGGCGATCATGTCCATCTGGCTCTCATATGCCCAGGCACACTGATTGATGGCAAACCCGCGGTATGCACCCGCTGGCGGCGTGTTTGTGTAGACAGCAGACATTTCATTGCGAACATGGGGCACGTTATAAGGACCTGTGACGCCATACGCGCCGAACATAATTTTGCGTGGACTAATCCCAGCGTACGCGCCCGCGTTGTAGTATCCGGTTGCCTTTCGTGCCACCAAGAGGCCATCACGACTGACGCCTGTCGTCAGCGTTACCTGCATGGCATGCTTCGTGACCGTGACGAACTCCTCATCACGGGAGAGGTGCAGTCGGACGGGACGGCGAATCAAGTAGGAGAGGGCCGCCACAAGCGGTTCAATGTTGGCGTACGTCTTCGCGCCGAATCCACCCCCGAGAGGCGGCGCCACTACACGAACACGACTATGCGGTACTCCGAAGATCTCTGCCAGTTGCGAGCGAACGATAAACGGGGTTTGCGTTCCAGAGTGGACCGTGAGACGGCCCCCTCGCCAGATCGCCACGCACGCGTGAGATTCCAGCGGCACGTGCTGCACGGCGGGGCTCGAGAAGGTATGCTCGAAGACAGTGTCCGCGTGGGCAAGGGCCTGATCGACGTCACCGCGAGCGATCCGGTAAGTGCTGCAGATGTTTCGCTCGAGTGCGCCGCGAACTGCAACGTCCACGAAGCTCGGGGCGATTTCCGGCTGGGCCTCAAATAGCCGCGGTGCGCCGTGCGCCATCGCCTCGTCGACCGAGAATACCGCCGGCAGCTCGTCGTAGTCGACCACAACCGCTGCGGCGGCCTCGTCGGCGTCTTCCGGCGTCTCGGCGACCACCGCCGCCACCGGCTCACCGACGTACCGCACCCTCTCCAGCGCAAGCACGGGCTGATCGTGCACGACGGGTCCATACAGGACACGAAGGCGGGTGTGAGCACACAGATCATCCCCGGTCACTACTGCGTGGACACCTGGCATCCGCCGGGCGGCCGATGTGTGAATTCCGGTAAGGCGCGCGTGCGGCATTGTCGATCGAACAATTCGACAATGAAGCATGCCAGGAACCCGGACATTGCTGGCAAACGGAACGTCGCCAAGAACCCTCTCGAGGTCGGTCACCATATCGCCTTCTCCCTTACTCAAACTTCGTCCGACCGAACTCGGGCCCCGTGCTCTTGTCCCCGGGCCTCAAGAATCCGAACCTGCACTACACGCACTTCGTGTCAAAACGCCTTCCAGCGAGCGAAGTCATCAACGCCATCACCAGTGACACGGGCAACGACCAATAGTTACCGCACAAAGTCCTGTAATAAAGGGAGTGTCCGGGGCAGGCGCACGGCTACATGATTCGCCTAGACGCGGCGACCACAGTAGCACATCCGTGCATCAAGTCAACAATGTACGGACCCGTGCGGACCGTCGTCCGATCGAGCTCAGTGCGATCGTGAGCGCCGACGGCTAAACAAGATCATTGCGACTGTCAAGATGGCTAGTAATGCGACCAGGGCGCGGCGTACAGAGGGCGTCGCCCAGACGAGCGAGCCCACATCGAGCACATCTCGGGGAGGTGCCGTCGCGCCAACGCCCACGGCTGTCTCCGCCGCTGGAGTTGCCGGTGCCGCTGCCGCGTCGCGCTCGTCGCCGCCGAGCAGGTACCGCTCGAAGCTGCGAGAGAAGTCATCGAGCATCCGCCCCGCTATGTCCTGCATGATGCCCCGGCCAAACTGCGCCTGCCGGCCGGTGATGCTGAGGTCGGTCTCTGCGATCACGCGGGTCCCGTTTTCGTGGGGAATCAGCCGGTTGTGTATCACGCCTGACGCGGTTCCCTGTCCCTTCGTGTCGCGCGCCTCCACGGCGATCTCGGCGACGTGCTCGTTCTCGTCGCTCCGTTGGAGCCGCGCGTTGCCCTCATAGTCCACGACGATCGGACCGACCTTCACCTTCATCGACCCCCGGTACACGCCGTCCTCGGTGGACGGCTCGACCTTCGCGCCGGGCAAAAATCCAGCCACGCGCTCAATGTCGAGCAGCGTCTCCCAAGCTTGCTCGAGCGGAACGGCAACGGTGAACTCATTGCTGAGCTTCACCGCGCCCTCAAGAGCAGGACCCCACTCACTAAGTCCAACATTATACCTTTCGGCCATGAGCGCGATGCAAACATGACGATCGGCCGTCGCCTGTTGCGGGTCGAGGATCGGTCGCTACTGACTGGCACGGCGATGTTCGTCGACGACATCGATCTGCCCGGAATGCTCCACGCGCGGTTCCTTCGTAGCCCAGCAGCGCATGCGGAGGTGCTTGGGATCGAACTTGACGCGGCCCGCTCGGTCTCTGGCGTGCGGGGTGTGTTCGCTGAGGAGGATCTGGGGTTGGCTCCGCTGCTGCCTCCGATCGAGAGCTCGGACGCGCACACGCCCGCACGCCCGCTGCTCGCCCGGAGCAGAGTACGGTTCGTCGGGGAGCCGCTCGCAGTTGTGGTCGCCGACTCGCCGTACGCGGCGGAGGACGGCGCGGACGCGATCGAGTTGCGCTTGCGCCCACTGCCGGTAGCCGGAGACCCACTCGATTCCGAGCCGCCGGCCGCACTCCACTCACCGAAGACCAACGTGCTCTTCGAGAGCAGGAGTGAGGCCGGCGAGATCGCGGAGGCCTTTACGCGGGCCGCGACCGTTGTCGAACGGGAATTCCGCAGCCCCCGGCAGTGCGCCACTCCGATCGAGCCGCGCGGGGCGGTCGCTGCCGATGACGGCGAGGGCATCCGGATCTGGAGCTCGACCCAGGCGCCGCACGCGCTGGCCCGGGCCACGGCCGAGCTGCTCGCTCTTCCGCTGGACCAGGTTCGCGTGACCGTGCCTGATATAGGGGGCGGGTTTGGCCAGAAAGCGCACACCTATCCGGAGGAGATCGTGGTCGCTTGGCTTGCACGGCATGTGGGGCGCCCAGTGAAGTGGGTGGAGGATCGCAGCGAGAACCTGGCGGCGTCCAGCCACGCGCGCGATCAGGTCGTCTGGGCCAGGGCCGCCGCCGACGAACAGGGCCGGCTCGTCGCAGTTGAAGTCGACGTCACGTGTGACACCGGCGCTTACGGCGTTTATCCCCACGGGCACATCCTCGAGGCGCTCGGCACCCCGGCGATGGTGCCGGGGCCATATCGACTCGACCGCCTCCGCGCGCGCGCCCGCTCGGTCGCCACGAACAAATGTCCCGAGGGGGCATACCGCGGGGTCGGGCTGCCGGTCTCCACGTTTGTTCACGAGCGGCTGATGGATGTGCTGGCCGGTGAGCTCCGCATCGACCGAGCCGAGATCAGACGCCGCAACCTGATCGGCCCCAAGGAGCTTCCATTCACCACGGTCACGCATCAGCGCTATGACAGTGGCGACTACCGAATGGCATTGGAGCGGGCCCTAGACGCGGTCGGTTACGAGGAGTTCGCGGACGAACAACAGCGGGCTCGGCGGCAGGGCCGAGCCCTGGGCTTGGGGATCGCTTGCTATGTGGAGTACACGGGAATGGGTTCGGCCGTGTTCCATAGTCGGGGCATGGTTGGAATCGCAGGCGTCGACCGCGCGTGGTTGTCGCTCGACGGCGACGGGACCGTGACCGTCATGACGACGCTGCCGTCGATCGGGCAGGGGCTGGCGACGACGTTCGCGCAGTTGGCGGCCGACCAGATCGGGGTCGGACCCGAATCCATCCGGGTGCGCCAGCCCGACACCGCGAAGGGCGCTGGCACTGGGACGGGAACGTTCGCCAGCCGAACAGCGATCGTAGGCGGTGGCTCGATCAAGGCCGCGGCCACCGATCTACGGGACCGACTGCTCCAAGCTGCCTCCGACCTGCTCGAGGTGGCCGTGGAGGACCTGGAGTTGCGCGCCGGGGCTGTCGGCGTCCGGGGATCCCCGGGACGTCAGGTCAGCTTCGCCGAGCTTGCCACGACCGACCCGGCGCGTTACCAAGTGGAGGCCGCCTTTGACCCCGACACGACCGCGTATCCGTACGCCACACACGCCTGCATCGTGGAGGTGGAACCGGTAACCGGAGCGGTGAAGCTCGAACGTTACGTCGTCGCCGAGGATTGCGGAAGGATCATCAACCCGCTCATTGTGGAGGGACAGGCGCACGGTGCGGTGGCCCAGGGTGTGGGGGGCGCCCTATACGAAGCGATCGTCTACGACGCGGAGGGTCAGCTCCTCACCGCGTCGCTCATGGACTATCTGATGCCTGTCGCTAGCGACCTGGCCAGCCTTGAGGTCGAGCACCTGCAGATCCCGGCACCCGGAACGCCGAACGGCGCCAAGGGCGTGGGCGAAGGCGGGACTCTGGCGCCAGGACCTGCCATCGCCAATGCGGTCTCCGATGCGCTCCAAATTGAGATCAACGAGCTTCCCCTAACGCCCGAGCGCGTGCGTCGCGCAGCCGCTCAATCCCCCGTCATTCGTCATGACGGAATGTAATACGATGGACCAATCGCAGGAGCCGAGATGGAGCTGAGGAAGGAGTTCAGTGTTGGCGTCTCCCCGGAGCGGGCATGGCGCACACTGACCAACCCCCAGACGATCGCTTGCTGCTTGCCCGGCGCCGAGCTACGTCCTGTGGACGGAGTTCATGCTGGACGGGTGAAGCTTTCCGATGCCGGCGACCAAATCTGGTGCGAGGCCCTGCTGCGCATGATCGATCGGGACGACGACGAGCAGGTCGCGACCTTCTCCGTGCACGGGCGCCAGCTGGGCGGACCGGCGATCGGCTCCGTCACCTTCCAAGGGCGGGTGGAGCCCATCAACGGGTCAGCCCGAATCGTGCTGAGCGCCGAAGTCCGATCCAGCGGCCATCGGCCGGTTGACGAGGTAGTGCGGTCTGAAGCGCGCCGGCTCGTGGACCAGGTCGCTGAGGACCTTTCGGAGCGGATGCAGCAAGCGCCCGCGCCGGTCCAGCGCGCTCAAGAACCTAAAGTCCGACGAGGCCTCGCCACGGCGAGCGGCATCATGATGCTTCTGTTGGTGCTCCGCGGACTCGTCGGCCGGCGCCATTCGCCGAGACGGTGAGCTCCTGAGTTCGGCGCTTAAAGCGGCGCGTAAGGATCCGGGGCTGGCCGGTGACCAGGCCATCGGGCGGTCGATGCGACGCAAAGAGGATCTGCGGCTGCTCACCGGAAACAGCTGCTTTGCCGACGATCTACACCGCCTCGGATCGGTTCGGGCATGCATCCTCCGCAGTCCCCACGCG
Source organism: uncultured Solirubrobacterales bacterium (assembly GCA_963823315.1). Lineage (GTDB taxonomy): Bacteria > Actinomycetota > Thermoleophilia > Solirubrobacterales > Solirubrobacteraceae > Palsa-465. The sequence continues at coordinate 72,447 of CAWGLB010000011.1, forward strand.
CACGCACGGATTCGTTCAATCGGCACCGCTCGCGCGCTCTCTGGGCGGGGGATACTCGACGTGGTCACCGCCGCTGATGTGCCCGCCGGCACCGCGCGGATCCCGATGCGGATGTATGCCCGCCCCGGAATGGAGCGACTGCTGCAGCCGGTGCTCGCCGAGGGCATCGTGCGGTACGTGGGCGAGCCCGTGGCCGTGGTCGTGACCGATTCGGCCTACGCGGCCGAGGATGCGCTGGAGCTGATCGACGTCGACTACGAGCCCCTCGAGCCGGTGCTCGACGTGGAGCAAGCGGCCGGGTCCGACGGACCGCTCTTGCACCCCAACGCTGGCTCAAACATTGCCGCGCGATTGGAGGATCGAGACGGCGACGTGGACGAGCAGTTTGCCGCAGCTGACCTCGTTATCGAGGAGCGACTGCGCCTGCCATCGCCACGGTTCGGTGCCGCTCGAGCCGCGCGGGCTGTGCGCTGAAATCGAGGCACGGAGCGGGCGACTAACCGTCTGGGGCGCGGCGAAGGTTGTTCACACCAACCGACGGATCCTGAGCTCGCTGTTGGGATGGGAGGAGGACCGCATCCGGTTCGTCGAACTCGACGTCGGCGGTGGGTTTGGCGCCCGAGGTGAGTTCTATCCCGAGGACTTCCTGATCCCGTTTTGCGCTATCCGGTTGAGGCGTCCGGTCGCCTGGTCGGAAGACAGAGCCGAGAACCTGAAGGCGCTCAACCATTCCCGCGAGCAGGTGCATCAAGTCGCCCTCGCGCTTGGCGCCGATGGGACCCTGCTGGCACTTCGCGACAGCGTTCCTCCTCAATACTGGAGCGTACGTGCGGACCCACGGCAGCGTGGTGCCCAGCCTCACGGCCGCGCTGTTGCCGGGTCCTTATCGGTGGCGGGCGCTATCGCTGTGACATACGTCAGGTCCTTACAAACAAGACCCCCGCCGGTACCTACCGGGCACCCGGACGCTACGAAGCGAACTTCGTCCGCGAACGGATGCTCGACATCGCGGCGCGACGGCTCGGGCTTGAGCCGCTTGAGCTTCGCCGGCGTAACCTGATTCCGGCCAGTTCGATGCCGTACCTGATCGGTACTGAGGCCGAGGGACAGCCGATTATGCTCGACAGTGGCGATTACGGACTCCTCGTGGACCGAGGGCTGAAGCACTTTGACCACGATCGGATGCGCGCGGTGGCGGGCCGCCTACGCCGCGCCCCGCCGCCGGCGGGGCCTAGGCGTCGCGCTGTTCGTCGAGAAGAGCGGAATCGCGCGCTGGGAGTACGCGCGCGTGGGAATCTCGTGCCAGGGTCGCGCACGGGTGCTGGCCGGTTCGGCGTCGGTCGGGCAGGGCGTCGAAACGGTCCTCGCCCAAATCTGCGCTGACGCCCTGGGCATACCGTATGACCAGATCGAGGTGACGCATGGCGACACCGACGGGGTGCCGAGGGGCATGGGCTCATTTGGTAGCCGGGCCACGAGTCTCGGGGGTGCAGCAGTGATGCAGGCGGCAGGCGCGCTGCGCAACCGCATCCTGGACCTTGCCTCCAAGCGGCTCGAGGCATCGGCTCGCGATCTCGCCCTCGAGGGAGACGCCGTCGTCGTGGCCGGGTCTCCCGGGGCGCGGGTCCCGCTCAAGACATTGCTCGCCGGCCATTCCTGGCTCGAGGAAGAAGTGGTGTTCGATGCCGAGCAGATGAGCTTTCCCTACGGCCTTCACCTAGCGGCGCTCGAGGTTGACCTCGACACCGGCGCGGTGCACATCGACCGCTATGCGGTCGCCTATGACGTCGGCCGGGCGATCAATCCACAGCTGGTCGACGGGCAGATCGTCGGGGGGGTGGCTCAGGGTATCGGTGGGGCGCTGCTCGAAGAGTTGGCGTATGACGAAAGCGGTCAGCTCGCGAGCGCGTCGTTCATGGACTACCTGCTGCCGACTGCGGGCGATGTTCCCGCCGTCGAGGTGCTGATCACTGAGGATGCCCCCACACCGCTGACGCCCCTGGGGGCAAAGGGAGCGGGCGAAGGCGGAACCGCAGCGGCGGGAGCTGTGGTTGCCAATGCGGTCTCAGATGCCCTCGGCGTGGAAGTGACCGCACTGCCCCTCACGCCGGCACGGGTGCTCGAGCTTGCACGCCCAAGCGACTTCTGGCCGCATGAAACCCGATCGAGGAGGAGGTGAGAGATGAAATTGGTCGACCTGACGCAGACGTTCTCGATCCATACACCAGGATGGGTTGGGTACCCGTCGCCCAAGCTGTCGTATTTCCAGCGTCATGCGACAAACGGCATCGTGTCGCAATGGCTGGAACTCCCGTTGCACTCCGGCACCCATTTCGACAGCGAGATGCACATCGTCTCCGGCGGAGCGGACATCGCCTCGCTACCGATCGACTCCCTCTGTCGCGAGGGCGTGATCGTGGACATCTCCGAGGAGATGCACGACTGGGCGGTGATCAGGCCGGAGCACATCACCGACCGCGCCGAAGTCCGCAAGGGCGACATCCTGATCTACCGCACGGGCTACCACCGCTACTTCAATGGATCTCCGGAAGAGGATGAAGAGCGCTATTTCTTGCGTCACCCTGGTGGGGACCGCAACTTCGCCGAGTGGCTCGTCGAGATGGAGCTCGCCTGGACCGGGTTCGACTGCGGCTCGGCCGATCACCCGATGAACACTACGATCCGCTACAAGCGACCGGACGCAGCCCGCCGCTTCGAGCGCGAGACCGGAATCAACCTGCAGGAGCGCTTCCCCGAGGACGACATCTTCGTGATGCACAAGGTGCCCTTTCCGGCCGGCGTCTTGCACGTGGAGAACATGGGAGGCGATATCGAGCAAGCGGTCGGCCACCGTTGTCGGATCGGGGCGTTTCCGATCCCGATCGAGGGCGGCGAAGCGTCTCCCTGCCGTGTGGTCGCGTTCATAGAGGACTGACGTGCACGAGGTCGATCGAAGGCGGACTGTTTGGGGGCGATTCGACGGGCTCCCAGTCGAGGAGGTCTATCCCGGGATCCAGCGGCGCAGCTTCACTTCAGCCCAGGCGACCGTCGCCAGCTACAGGTTCGCACCCGGCGCAGCCTTCCCGCTGCACCGTCACCCGCAGGAGCAGATCACACTCGTGGAAGCCGGGGAAGTGGAAATGACTATCGGCAATCAGGTGGAGCCGCTGTGTGCCGGGGACTGGTCGGTAATCGAGCCCGACCTCGAGCACGGCCTGCGGGCCGGGCCGGAAGGCGCTGGGATTGTGGCGATCGTAACTCCGCGCCGTGAATCGGCCGACGATTACACGGTGGTCGGCTGATGCAGGCCAGCGAGCAGATTCAGGTCATCTCGCTGGACGAGGGAGCTCCCCTCCCGATCGTGAACGGTGAGGGGAGCGCGCATGCAGTGATCTGGCCGGGGATGGGTGCGCAGCTGCGGTCGATTCACCGAATCGAGCTCGCGCGCGGCGCCCGCACGGTCAACTTACGCCACCCCTCGGAGGCTGTGTACTACGTGATGCAGGGAAGCGGCAAGGCGATCGACCCCGACTCGCGCGAGCGGCAGGAGCTGCGGCGCGGCTCGATGGTGCACATCGATCGGGGCACCGCGTACGTGTTGAGCGCTGGGAACGACGGAATCTTGCTGGTCGGTGGCCCCTCGCCGCCGGACGCCGCGATGTACGAGGAGGTGACATAGCGATGGCGATCCACGTCTACCACCGTGACGAAGCGACCGTTCGCCTGCCGATGGTCGCCCGCGACGCGCGGCTGGTCGTATGGCCGGGCGTCGGCGCGATCACCGCCAACATGAACTATGTGCTGATGACGCCGGGGGAGGGGAACGTGCCGCATGCGCATCCGATTTCGGAGGACACGCTCGTCGTGTTCGCTGGCCAGGGGACGATCTCCGACCTGACGCACGGTGTCGACCACCCGTTCGGCGCGGGCCAGGTCGTACACGTTCCCGTCGGGATCCGGCATCGGGTGCGGGCCGACCGCGGAAGCACGCTCGAGAGCGTCGGCGGTCCATGTCCCGCAGACATCGCCGGGCTGTACCGAGCAGGCGTACTGAGCGATGAGCAGGTTGCGGAACTCGGCGGCGCCGCGATCGATGAGGAGTGAGCTAGCAGTGTACGGCGATCGGTGAACGGGTTGCGCAGGCGCGATGCGTGAGCTGACCCTCGGGATCGCGCAGATAACCGCGCGCGCGGACGGTGACGCGGGCCGGCGGCTGACGCTCGACTCTGCTGGCGCGCTGTTCGACCAGGGGGCACAGCTCGTGGTGCTGCCGGAGCTGGTCGTTCCCGGCTATCGACTCGACGCCGATTTCCTGTGCGCCAGCGCGGAGCCGCTGGACGGACCGACCGTCCGAGCGTGGCGCGAGCTCGCCGGCAGCACCGGCGGCTACGTGGCCGGCGGGCTCTGCGAGCGAGCCGGTAATCGGCTTTACAACACCGCGGTGTTGGTCGGCCCGGAGGGCGTGGTCCTGCACTACCGCAAGCTGCACACCTTCGGGGGGGAGAAGCAGGTATTCACGCCTGGCGATCTCGGTCTGCCCGTGGCGCAGATCTCGTTCGGCGTGGTAGGGCTGTGCATCTGCTACGACCTGCGGTTCGTCGAGACCGCCCGGATCCTGGGCTTGCGGGGCGCCGAGCTGATCTGCGTGCCGACGGCGTGGGTGACCGGCTTCGACCAGCGTAGCTCCGACGGCGAGGGGTTCGCTCCGCAGGCCCGCGGCGCCCAGCTTCAGGCGAACCTTGATCAGGTCTACATCGCCTGCGCCTCGCAGGCAGGAGAGGTGTCCGAACAGAAGTTCCTCGGTTCCTCGGTCGTGTGTGATCCGTATGGCCGAGTGCTGCTGGGTCCGCTCCCTCCCGATCGAGACGAGCTGGCCGTTATAACGATCGATCTCGAGCAGGTGCGGCTCGCCCATGACCGCGGCTTGCTGGTCAATCCGCTGGCGGACAGGAGGTCCGATGTCTATCGGCTCGCGGTGAAGGGACACCTGCTGTAGCCAGAGTCGACGGGGACGAGAGGTCGGCAGCCCACAGAAATGCTGCCGAGCTATTGGGAGTGAGATAGCAAATGGCCGAACGCATTGTGTTCAGCAAGGCCGAGTGGTCGACGCGGATGGCCGCCTACAAGTGGCCGACATCCTGATCAAGCGCGGCAAGATCATCTTTGTCGGCGAAGTGGTGGGATGGCACCGGCGCCGAGGAGCTCGACGCCCGCGGGATGGTGGTCGTGCCGGGAATGATCAATTCGCACATGCACTCGGGGGAGAACTTCAACCCGGGGCTGTACGAGAACCTCCCTATTGCACGTCTGTTCGGGCGCTCGCATCAGGTGACGCGCAGCGAGCCGCCGAGCCGGGAGCGATCTACGTGCGTACGTTGCTGGGCGCCGCGCTGATGCTGCGCACCGGGACGACGACGGCCGTTCACTCCATCTATGGAGTTCCCACGATCACGTTCGACACGCTTGCGCCGATGATCCAGGCATATAGCGATGCCGGATGAGCGCGACGATTCTTTTGGGAATCGCCGATCTCCCGTTTGCGCAGTCGCTTCCCCTGGACGGAGACGCCGCGGTGGCGGCCGGCCGGGAGGCGGCTCCGCCGAGTTTAGGCTCGAGCTTGGATTTGGCGGACGCCGCGGTCACACGCTGGGACGAGTCCCGGGGACTGATCCGGATCGGGCTTGGGCCGTCCACCCCAAGCGGTGCTCGCCGGATCTCCGCCTCGGCGACGGGTTCGCGCGGGTGCTGGCCCTGCAGCGAGCCGGCGTGCCGCTCGCGCTCGGCACCGACGGCCGCGGCTGCGACGAGACGCTTCGACCATGATCGAGCTTACGAAGATGACCGCGCTCGTGCACAAGGTCCGGGGCGGGGACTACCGTTCCTGGCCGACGGCCGCCGATGCCTTCATGATGGCAACGCTTGGCGGCCACTCAGTTTCCGGCCACGGCGAGTGGCTCAGCCGGATCGCGCCGGGGCCGAGGGTGACCTCGTGCTCTTGCGCCACGACCCGCTGGCGTTCGCGCCCCTGAGCGACTCGGTCAGGCAGCTGGTCTACGGCGTCCCCAGCCGCGACATCGACACGGTGTCGTCGACGGGCGGGTGGTGCTGCACTCCGGCAAGCTGCTTGGCATCAACACCGATTGACTGCTCGAGGCCGTGAGGACCCACAGGCACGAGGTGCTCACCGGCACCGCCAGCCCGGCGTCGCAGCGACTCGAGCGGGTGGTTCCGAGATGTATGCGCGGATCGACCAGCGCGTTCTCGAGCTCGATGCCTATCTGCGGGCCTGACGGCGGCGATCGCGAGGACGGGCGGCGGGGAGCGTTTCGAGCACCTCGGCGAGCGTCTCCAGGCTGCGCAGGTTGTGGCCCGGAAGGAAGTGGTCCACATACGGGAGGGCGGCAGACATTCCCTGCGCGAGCGGCTCGTACCCCGGCTCGCCCGCCAGCGGGTTGACCCACACAATCGTGTGCGCGCTGCCACGAAGGCGCCTCATCTCGTGGTCGAGCCCAGGTATGTCCCCCCGCTCCCAGCCGTCGGAGACGATCACGATAACCGCGCCGCGGGTGACTCCGAGTCGCCCCCACCCGTCGTTGAGCGTCTTCAGATTGGCTCCGATCCGGGTTCCCCCTGCCCAATCGCTGACCACGCGGCTGGCCGCTTGCAGCGCCCGGTCGGGATTGTGTCCCTCGAGCTCGCGTGTGACCCGTGTCAACCGGGTGCCGAGGGTGAACCCTTCTACCCTGCGACCGCGGCGGACGGCGGCCTGAACGAACATCATCATCGCGCGAGCGTACGGCTCCATCGACCCTGACACGTCAACCACGAAGAGCATTTTGCGCGGCACTAGCCGCGGCTCTCGCCACACGCACACCACCGGATAGCCGTCGGTCCGCATCGCGCCTCGCAACGTGCGGCGCTTGTCGAACGCCCATCCTTTCCCGGTGGTTTGCAGCCGGCGCGATCGGCGGAGCGGCGCTGCCGCTGCGATCCGTTCGACCAGCCGTGCCGCGCGGCGCAGCTCGTCGTGGGTGTAGTTGGCGAAGTCCAGCTCGCGCAGCCGCTCCACCGCCGACCAACGCATCCCCACCACCGCCTCCTCCGGATCATCCGGTGCGGCCTCACCGTCGGCGATGGTTTCGACGCGCCCCGAGCCGCGGCCAGCCTGTGGCGCGGCCGATTCGACAGCTCCCGGACGCAGTGGCGGAGCCGTCGGGCGGCCGTCCTCCTGCTGCACCGGAAGGGCCTCGAAGAAGCGCGCGAACGCTTGATCGAACGCCTCGACGTCACCGTGGCTTGAGAGCAGCGTGCAGCGCAGCGCCCAGTAGACCTGGCGTCGCGAGCTCGGCTCGATGGTGGCCAGAGCGGCCAGCGCGTCCTGGATTCGACCCGGCCCGACTTCCAGCCCGGCGGTGCGCAGCATCCGCCCGAAGCGGGCCACGCATGAGACCATCCGCTCGCCCGTGAGCTCGACCACGCTCACGGCACTCTGGTCGCTAGCGACCTGGCGGCCAGGACCCGCTGGGAAAGCCCGTCCTCCCGCACGTGCTCGAGGTCCTCGTGACTTTTCAAGACTGCCCCGAGCGTCGCTTCCACGACGTGCGGCTCAAGCGCCACCTCATCGAGCGAGCGCAGCGCCTGAATCCAATCCAGTGTCTCCGCGATGCCCGGCGCCTTCGACAGGCCGCCGTCACGCAGCCGCGCAACGAACGCCGCCGTTTCGGCAGCCAGCTGCTCCGGGGTACCCGGCAGCCTGGCCCGCACGATGGCGACCTCCCGCTCCAACGACGGGTAGCCGATCCAGTGAAACAGGCACCGGCGCCGAAGCGCGTCGTGCAGCTCCCGCGTGCGGTTGGAGGTGAGGATGACGACTGGGCGCTGCCGGGCGCGGATCGTCCCGATCTCCGGGATCGTCACCTGGAAGTCGGACAGCAGCTCGAGCAGAAATGCCTCGAACTCGTCATCGGCTCGATCGATCTCGTCGATCAGCAGCACCGGCGGCCTGACCTCATCGTTGTCGATCGCCTCGAGCAGCGGCCGGCGAACGATGAAGTCCGCGCCGAACACGTCCGTGACCGCGCCAGGGGAGACAGCCTCCGCTGCCTCGAGCGTCCGGATGTAGAGCATCTGGCGCGCGTAGTTCCAGTCATACAACGCGTGCGAGACGTCGATGCCCTCGTAGCACTGCATGCGAATCAGGCGAGCCCCGAGCATGTCCGCGAGCGCCTTCGCGCATTCGGTCTTGCCGACTCCTGCTTCGCCTTCCAGCAGCAGCGGCTTTCGCAGCGCTAGCGCTACCGAGATGACCGTGGCGAGCCCTTCGTCGACCAGGTATGAGTGCTCCCGCAGGCGGTCGCTCAGCTCGCTCACCGACCAGGGCGACGCGCGGCCGATGGTCTCGTTGGGGCTCACGGCATCTGAAGCTCGCGGGAGTGAATCGAGCCGCTGGCTTCCGACAGCGGCTGACTTGCCGTGCGGAGGCCGATGATCTCGGCCAGGATCGAGATCGCGGTCTCGGCGGGCGTGCGGGCTCCGATGTCCAGCCCAGAGGGGCTCGCGATCCGTGCCAGCTGGCCCTCGTCGAGGCCCGTCTCGCGCAGCCGCGCCAAACGCTGCCGGTGGATCCGGCGACTACCCAGGGCGCCCACGTATCCGGCGCCGCTCTGCAGGGCGGCGACCAGCGCCGGCTCGTCGAACTTGGGGTCGTGAGTGAACACGAGGACCACGTCCCTGGGACCGAGCTGACGCTGCGCCATATGTCGGTCGGGCCAGTCCACCGCCACCTCGGCGACGTGCGCGAAGCGCGAGCTTCCGATGAACGGGGCTCGCGCGTCGCAGATCGTGACCCGGTAGCCGAGCTCGCGCGCTGCCTGGGCCAGCGCGATCGAGAAGTCAATCCCGCCGAAGATGACCATCTCCGGAGACGAGGCAAAGCCCTGGGTGTTAGACCCCGAGCTCAGACCCATGACCTCTCCGGCGGCGCTGTATCGCCGGACGGTCGACACCCCTTCCTCCAGACACCCGAGGGCGTCGCGCCTGACCGAGGTTTCAACACGTCGATGCCGCCACGGCCGCTCGCTGTCTCGTGGTCGCTGACCGCGAGCTTGGCCCCCGCGGCTTCACCGTCGAGCAGCCGGTGACCGAGCCTTCGATCCTTCCCGAGTCATCGATCAGCATCTCGGCGCCTGAATCGAATGGCGCAGAGCCAACTGTCTCGATCAGGCTCGCCGCCACCACTTGGTGGCCCCGCTCGAGCCACTCGAGCGCCACGCCATGCGTGGAGGTGACCGCGCTCTGGCTCATTGCCGCCGGAACACCTCGAAGCGGATGAACTTATCGTCTACGTCGATCACCGAGTAGGCGATCGGCTGTCCTTCGAGCGAGAAGTGACTTTCGTGCAGCCGCGCGAACGGCTCGCCGACCCCCAGCGTGAGCCTGGTCGTCTCCTCGCTACGCTTGACCGCCGGTTCGATCTCCACGATCGCGTGGTCGATCGCTTGGCGGAGATGTCGAGCGCTGAACTCAAAGAGCGACGCCGACACCTTCCCACGGGGCGGAGTGGACATTTCTTGCCAGGGGACGAGGTCGCGGATGTAGATCGCCAGCTCGCCGTCGGCGAAGAACAGCTTCTCGGTGAGGAGACAGTCGCCGCTGGCCTCGCAGCCGAACAGCACACGAAGCTCCTTGATGATCGGGCACCTGCTCCAGGTCACGTCCACCTCGACGTCGTGGCCTTTCTCGCGCAGCAGCCAATCAAACCCCGTCAGCCGCTGGAGTGCGACGAGGTCAGGCCTGATGTGCTGATTAACGGTCGTGCCCAGGGCGCGGCGACGGGTGATGATGCCGTCCTGCTCGAGGCTGTGCAGCGCCGTGCGGATCGTGGTACGGCTGACGTTCAACATGCTCGCCAGCTCGTCCTCTGAAGGCAGCCGGCCGCCGTCGAAGCTCTGGTCGAGAATCGCCTGAAGGATGGTGTCGCGAACTTTGACCGCCAGCGGCCTGTTCTCAAGACGTTCCAACATTCGGACTCCTGTCTCGTTCGGCGCGGTCGCGGCGGCCACTCGGCTACGCCCCACTGACTGCCTCGTGTAGCTTTGTATTACGAAGTAGGATAGCCCTAAGCGACGGGCGATTCTCCCGAAAGCTAGCCGAGCCCAACACCGCCGGGCGTTCTTGCTGCAGGTCGCCCGAACGACTGTCTCGCTCAGCCCGGCGCGCTCGATCGTCTCGAAGGGTCCGGTTTGGGTCCCAGAACGGATAGTCGGTGCCGAGCATCACCCGCTCTGGTCCGACGAGTTCGATCGTCGAGGGCAGCGCGGGCGGCAGATAGGCCCGACATCGGGATACAGCAGGCGGAGGTGATCGCTGGGGTTGACGTTGACTGCGGCGCGCCCGCCTGCGTGTCGCCCGGCCTCGTAGTCGATCCGGCCGACCTGCTGTGGGAGAAGGCTCGCGGCATGGGCGAGAATCAGCCGGACGTCCGACTGGCGCTCATACAGGCCCCCGAGCACCGAGCCTCAGCGCGGCCGTCGTCGTGTCGAACATGAAACCGAGCGTCGGGATCAGTGCGAAGGCATCGACCTGCTTGCGCTCAGCGGGAAGGTCGGATGGATGAAGTCGGCGCCTCAAGGCGCGCCGTCGTATCGAACACGGATTGCACCTTGGGATCGTCGGGCGGACGCCCGGCGACGTTCGAGTAGATCATGGCGCCGCGAAACCCAGCCGCGCTGGTTCGTTCAAGCTGAGCCGCCGCTGCGTCGGGCGCCTGCATCGTCAGCGTCGGAAGATGCAGCAAACCTGTCCGGATAGCGCTCCACCAGCTCCGCAAGGTCATCGTTGTTTCGCGTGCCACCGAAGGCCCATCCGCGACCGGGAACCAATCGACGCCCGGGACGTTGAGGCTCAGCAGCGCCGGGTCTATTCCCTGCTGGTCCATCTCACCCAGGCGCAGCTTCCCGTCGCCCATCGCCGGCAGCACCGGATGGACGTTGCGCTTGCCGTACTCGTTCTGGCGGCCGTTCGGCCCTTCGGAAAGCCTAGCTCCGTGCGCGCCTCGAGCGCACGCACGAGCGAACTGGCCAGATAGTGCGAGTGGATGTTGATCGTTGTCCCACTCGGCGCTGGCCATTGCTCACAGATCCATCAGGGCCTTGCGCTGCGCTCCGTCGATTGGCATGTGCGCACCGTTGACGAAGCTCGCGCGCGGTGAGGCCAGGAAGACCACCACGCTGGCGACCTCCCCGGGCCGGCAGATCCGCCCCAGTGGGATGCTTGAGACTGCCAGCTCGTGCGCCCGCTGTTGGTCCACGCCTTTATCGCGCGCGAATGCCTTCTCCAGCCCGTCCCAGCGTTCGGTGTTGACCGGCCCCGGGTTGACAGTATTGACGCGGACGCCGTAACGCCCGTACTGCTCTGCCATCGACGCCGCGAAGTTGATGTCTGCGGCGTTCGCTGCCCCGGCAGTCACCTCCCAGTAGCTTGGCTTGAGTCCGTCGTTCCCGACTACGAGCACGATGCTGCCCCGACCGCGCTCGCGCATGTGCGGCAACACCGCCTTGCACGAACGGACGTATCCCATGAACTTCAAGCCAAGGCTGACCGCCCAGTGCTCCTCGGTCAGCTCCTCGATCAGCCCCCCCGGGGAGGCGCCCGCGCAGGTGATCAGAATGTCGAGCGCGCCGAGCTCGCCGATTGCCTCTTGGACAACCCGCTCCGCCTCGCCCGGAACGCTCATGTCGCCGGGGAGAGGAACGACCCGCCGACCCGTTTCTTGCCGGTCGATTTCCGCTGCCTGACCAAGCCGGGAAGCGTCGCGTGCGTTGATCGCGACGCTGCAACCCTCCTGCGCAAGCAGGCGCGCGCACGCTCTGCCGATCCCCTTGCTGGCGCCGGTCACGAGCGCCGTTGCTCCGTCGAGCCCGAGATCCATTGTCTCTCCTTTCTTTACCCACAGGACCTGGCCCTCATCGCGCCTTTCGCGGCTGGGCCTCGTGGCCGCGTGGCATCTGGCTGGCACTAAGTAATACACACGATATGGCTCTCAAGCGGTCTTCTCGGGGTGTATATGGCTGGCCAGGGTCGGGTTCGTTGATCTTTTGGTTCCTATCGTCCCCACGTCGCACGAAACCCGCGACGTCCATGCGACGGCCGTGTCCGAGGAAGTCGGGGAGGTGCATCAGCAGATCCATCAACCGCTCGTGGACCGGCCCGGACGCGGGCAGATCGACCCAGCGATAAGCCCGGTGAGCGCCGTCTCGACCGCGGACCGCGCCGCGATAGCGTGCTCGTTGCCACGAGGTTAAGCCTCTCAAATGTGTGCCTCAGGCCATTGACAAAATGCAATGGCGCGATTAGGTTCTGCCTCCCTATGCGGTGCCTGTCTCGAACCGCGCTCAGATTGCTTCGCGCCGGAACGTCTGCGCAGGCTCGGGTGGGCGCCGCGATGGAGGAGGGGCGCCAGCGCGGCCGGATGGTGCGAGCGCGGCGTGTGACGATTGTTGGGCTGACGATCGCGTCCGCGATCGTAGTGTCCGCGTGTGGCGGCAGCCAGGCCGGGAAGGGGGGGAAGATCGTCATCGCGATGGCCCAGCCCTTCAGTGGACCAAACGCGCCCTTCGGGCCTGAGATGCAGGCTGGATGCGTGCCGGCCGCCCACGCAATCAACCAGGCCGGCGGGGTGCTCAGCCATAAGGTTTCGTGCCTCGTATCCGACAACCGAGGTGACCCGGCAGACGCGGTACCTGCCGCCGAGCAGTTGATCTCGGCGACCAGCGGACTCGTTGGCATCCTCGGCCCTGACTCCAACACGGCGAGCGCGACGATTCCGCTGTTCAATCGGGCGCACCTGCCAATGTTCACCGACACCGGGCAGTCGGTGTTTGACAAAAACAAGTACCCCTATTACTGGAGGCTCTTTCCGCCTGACGAGACGACCGGATACGCAATGGCTCTCTACGCCTGGGACCACGGCTACCGGCGAGCCGCGGCCGTTTTCGGCAACGACATCTCCGCGGAGGGGTCGTCCGGATCAGTCGTAAAAGCATTCAAGGCGCTGGGCGGCAAGGTCGTGATCAACCAGCACATCGCCGAGCAGCAGAGCTCGTATCGCACCGAGGTGGTGGCGCTGGCAGCGGCGAAGCCACAGGTGATCTTCACCGAGGCAAGCCCGCAGACGTCTTCTACCTATTACAGCGAGCTCAAACAGCAGTTCCACATGATCCCGATCATAGGAACCGACGGGACAGTCTCGGGAACCTGGGTAGGACCGGTGCGCAAAGCGCTGGGTACTGCGACATTTAACAAGTACTACGTTGGCGCCCAGGCATACGCTCCGCAGAGTGGTCCCGCCTACCAGGTGTTCAAGGCCAGCGTGCTGGCTAGCGCTTCGCAGCTCACGAAACCTATCTCGCAATGGCTTGGAGACTCGTACAGCATGGGCGACTACGATGGTGTGAACATCATGGCCCTTGCCATGCTCGCCGCAAAGTCAACGAATCCCAAGGTCTACAACTCCTTCATACCGAAGGTCGTCGCGGCCGCTCCGGGCGCGGTGGTTGTGCATACGTTTTCCGCGGGTAAGCAGGCCCTGAGCCGAGGCAAGAGGATCCAGTATGTGGGAGCGTACGGGCCTGTCCTGTTTGACAAATGGCATAACTCAGTCGGTGCGTTCGAAATAATCGCCTCCAACTTGAAGACGGTCGTCAAGACGATCAGCGGTGCTGACATCCAGCGCCTGCGAGCAAAGGTCGCCTGAGAGCGTCTAAAAAAATGCGCTGTGACAAGGTCTAACGGTGCGCTCATTGACCTAACGGCTTGGCCGCCGTCGGCCACTGCCGGTGTGACCTGGGCCGATTGTGGGGTTAGCCGGCCTTGACGTCCCCCGATGATGCTCCGGTGGCAATGGCGCTCGGAGCCGCGCCTAGCGGAACTCTCGTAGGCGTCACGACTCGGCCATGGCGCACTGCGGTGAGCTCACCATCACGCATCACGACCTGTCCTCGCACGATTGTCGCCACCGCAAGTCCCTTCGTGGCGCGGCCGTGGAATGGCGTGACATTGTTCTTGCCGTGCAGCTGGTCCTCGTCGATCGCCCCCTCGGCAGCGACGTCCACCACCGTGAGGTCGGCGTCGGAGCCAATTGCGATCGCGCCCTTCGTTGGATAAAGACCCCAGATGCGTGCAGGCCCTTCGGACGTCGCGCGAGCAAGTTGTTCAAGTGTCATCCTGCCGGCATTCACGCCATAAGTGAGGAAGAGCCTCAGGCTGAGTTCGACCCCCGCAAAGCCAGATATCGCTTCCCAACAATTGTTTTTGAGCTTCTCTTCTTTCACGTGCGGTGAGTGGTCCGTCGCGATGGCGTTGATCTTTTCGGCTACTAGCGCCGCGAGCAAACCGTCACCGTGACCCGAATACCGGATTGGTGGATTCATGCGCATCCGAGCGCCGAGCTCGGCCATCTGCTCGGCGAAGAGAAAGCAGTAATGGGCGGACGTCTCGGTGGTCATATCGACTCCCCGGGTCCGCCACTCCTCGATCAGCCGAAGACCGTCGAGCGAGGAGAGGTGGGCGATATGCACCTTGGCTCCGCTCTCCTTCGCGAACAATCCGACACGGTTGATCGCCTCGAGCTCGCAGATGATCGGCCGGGAATCGACGTGCGCCAGGTGGTCCGTGCGACCTGCCGCCTTCTCTCGACGAATGCCGTGCTGGAGGATGTCGTCGTTCTCGGCATGGAAGGCAACGCGGACGCCGTAAGGTGCAACGGCGTGCAGTGCGTCTAGCAGCACCCCATCGCTCGGCGCGGGGATCTTGCCGATTGTTTCGCCCAGGTAGCACTTGAACGCGAACGCACCGGCTTCGATCAGCGGCACGATGTCGGCTGAGTTCTCGCGGCCGACCAGACCGTACAGGCCGACATCGCAGTAGGCGAGATCATCCGCCAGCGTCTTCTTCTCGGCGAACCGTTCGGCGGTGCTGGTGGGCGGATTTGTGTTCGGCATGTCGCAAACCATCGTCACGCCGCCGTGTACGGCTGCCCGCGAACCCGTCATGAAGTCTTCTTCGTGTTCGTATCCGGGCTGCCGGAAATGGACATGTGCGTCGATGACACCTGGAAGCACCATGCTTCCTTCAGCGTCGTACTGCTCGGCGTCCTTAGGCTCGATGTCCCCAGGGGAGACAATCGCGGTGAAGACGCCGTCGGTAATTCCGAGATCCGCCCGGTAGCGGCCTCGGGCGGTCACGACGGTCGCGTTACGGACCACCAGGTCGTAGCTCATCGGCCTCTCTTTCTCTGTGTGTGCACACCAAAGCGGCGCCTGTGTGACAAACCGACGCACGATCTCGCGCCGGTACCGGGGTGATTCCCCACAGGCCCGCGAGGAAAGCATTGCGTGGCGTGGGCACCTGCAACCTCCGCCGCAGCTGTGAGCATCCAGGAACGCATCCCATGCGTTGCGCTCGAGGTGGCGCAGCCGCAGCGGTGCGGTCAGGACTGGCGATCACGATCGGCGCATCGAGCGCTCGGAACATCGCCGGACGGCTCGGATGCGTAGACGCACCTGACCGAGGACTGTGCCGATTCAGCGATTATCAACTTCGGTCCAAGCGCCGACGAACCGTCTCGCTGTCGCTGCCTCAAGCCGGAGCTACTGCGCCGTCGAGCGGCGCCGCGGACGGCAAGTCGTAGCCTGCAAGCGCCTGAGCCACCAGATCTTCCGTCGCCCCGAAGTCGTAGTTGCGGTACATGAATCCTTTGACGATGTGCGGCGCCCCCGCGTAGAAAATCTCGTATTGGTGGTGACGGGAAGCAAACTCTGAGCCTACGACGTCCCAGGCCAGCTTTAGAAGCTTGATGCGCTCGGCGGCAGGGACTCCCGGGGATTGAATGTAGCGGTCGAAGTCGGCCATCTCCTCAGGATTGGCTAAGTCGTCGGCTGAGGAGGGTAGCTGCAGTAATCCTCCACCGGCAAGCTCCCTGAGCATATGGAGCAACGTCGGATAGACCTGTGACTGGAGAGTCATGTTGGCGTAGAGCTCCGCGCGACCAGGCCGGGCCATCCCATTGCGGTCGATCTCACAGTGGGCTTCGTGGGCCCTGACAAGTCCTTCCACCATCGCCGCATATGCGGCCATATGACCTAACGACTGCTGGACCGCGGGCTGCGTATCGACCCGATTCATTCTGGCGATGCGCGACGCGAGGCCGACGATGAACTCGAGCTTCGTCCAGAAGCGGATCTGAGCCTGACTGTTGCCAAGCATATGCGCGCCCGTCTCAAAGAACTGGGCGCGAACGATGTCGATGTCGCGATAGACAAACACCCGCTCCCACGGAACGAAAACGTCATCGAACACGACGAAGCAGTCGCTCTCGTCGAACCTGCTGGTAAGCGGATAGTCGAAGACGCTCGTGGCGGCGGTGGCATATGCACGCCGACAGTAGAGCTTTACCCCTTCCGCTCCGGTCGGCACGGCAACCGAGATGGCGTAGGCCTCGTCACCCGGACGCAGCGGATGGATGCAGCTCAGGAGGATGAAGTCCGACAGCGGCGCGCCCGTTCCCAGCATCTGCGCGCCGCGAATCACGATGCCCCCGTCGCGCTCGGCTGCGACGCCCGCATAAAGGTGCGGGTCCTCCTGCTCGTGAGCAGCACGGGAGCGGTCGATCTGAGGAGGCACGAGCACATACGAGACGTACCAGCTGTTGTCCCTCGCCTCCCGATAGAAGCGAACGACGTTGTCAGCGAACTCCTCGCCACCCCGGGCGAAGACGTCCCGGCTCGAGGCGAATGCCGACAGGAACCCGGCGACGTGCTCTGGCCCCCGCCCGAGCAGCCCGAAGGTGCACTCGGCAATCCGCTTCAGCGCTTCGCGGCGCGCTACGAGGTCCTCATAGCTCCTCGGGACCATCCATGCACAGCTGGTTGGACGTCCCGTCTCCGGGGCCGGGAAGGTCAGCAGTCTGCCGTTGTCGGCCGCGATCAGGTCATAGATCGAAGCCACGGTGTGAGTGACTGCAGCGAACCCTGGGTGCGTCGTCACATCTGGGACGAGCTCACCGTCGAGGTACAGCTTCCTGGAGTCGCGGATTGCCTCCAGATATTCGGCGCCCGTCCGCGTCATCGGCGCATGGTTCGGGCAGCTCTCACCAGCGGACGGCCCTGAGGTTGACGGGGCTCAAGGGAAATGACCCTAACAAATCCTTGCATTTTGTCAATGGCCTAAGGCATACTTAGGGGCGTGGAAGCGCAGATCACCGCGGGCGCCCCCAAACATACGCTGACTTCAACATCTGTAGCAGATGCGCTCCAGGGGGCAGACGGTGGCGGGGTCGTCTCCGGAATCAGCGCGTACAGCGATCTCGTGATAGTCGGCAAGGCACTCACAGTTCGCCTTTGCGGGCCGGAGGAGTCAGACCGACCCTTCAACGACTACCTGGATGAGTTGTTCGATGGGTCGGTCGTGGTCGTGGACAACCGCGGGCGGCGCGGGATCAGTGTCTTTGGCGGGCTGATGGCGGCAGAGGCGCTTCGCAGAGGTGCGCGCGGAGCAGTCGTCAACGGCGACATCCGTGACGTCGCCGAGGCGCGCGAGCTCGGTTTTGCTCTGTTTGCGCTCGGAGCGACACCACGATCGGGAAGAGTCAACGCGCGCCTGGAGGCGACCAACGAGCCAGTCGACTGGGGTGGGACTCGAATCGAACCACGCGATACCATCGTGGCGGACGAAGACGGAGTGGTCGTGGTGCCGGCGCGCCATGCCGGCGACGTGCTCGAGCGAGCCGCGGCGCTTCAGGCGGCCGATGCCACGAAGCTGGAGCAGGTCGCCTCGGGCATACCGCTCGCGGCGACGCACGCTGATCTGGGTCCATGAGCGCTGAGCGAGAGCAGCAGCGCTTCAAGGCAGCGGCGCGGCGCTTCGCGAGCGGTGTGACCGTTGTGACGACCCGCGACGGACATTGCGTACACGGCATCACCGCCTCCTCGTTTTCGTCGCTCTCGCTCGACCCGCTGCTCGTCGCCGTGGCGGTCGACCATCGGAGCCGCCTGATCGAGTTCGTCGAATCGGCCCGGGTATTTGCGATCAGTGTGCTGGCGCGAAGCCAGCGCGAGCTATGCCAGTACTTTGCGACTCCGAACAGAAAGCGGGGAGTGGAGCATTTCGAGGTCGCGGCGAGCTACCCGGTCGAGACCGGCGCACCCGTGCTAGCCGGATGCATTGCCTACTTCGACTGCCGGCTGCACGCGATCCTCCCCGGGGGGGATCACCGGATCCTGGTCGGAGAAGTGGTCGCGGCGGGTGAGTCGGGAGGGGAGCCTCTCCTCTACTTCGAAGGCTGCTATCACGGACTCGGGCTGCCACAAGCCGGTGCTTCGGGAGCGGCCGTAGGAGACGCTGAGAGTACGCGGCAAGCGGACCTCCTCGCCGTCCAGCGGGCGGTCGAGCCGACAATTGTCGAGCTGGCGGCGGCTGGCGCGACCCCACACGATCTCCGGCGCCTGACCTCGCTACTGAAATCGGCGGCAACGGTCACGGGCGAGCCGCGGCGGTTCACTGAGCTCAGCCTCGAGTTTCACGCGGCGCTCGCGGAGGCCTCGGGGAACGCGACGCTGAAAACTGTTGCGGCGTCGCTGCGGGCGGAACAGCAGTTCGCTTACGAGTCACGAACAGATCCCTTCCGGGCACAGCAGGTGCTTGCCGTACACCAGACGATTCTCGACCTAGTACGGGGAGGTGACGCCGCGGGGGCGCGTGTCGCGATGCTCAAGCATATCGATGACATGCAGCGTCACTTCTGCGCCTCGGCCGACTCGGCCCAAGACGGTGCGACCGAGATCGGCCGTACCCTGATGCCGGCAAGCACCTCGGCGTTGATGGCGAGGCCGACATAGAAGGCGAATGTCTGGAGCGCTGTCAATTGCATCGACCGCGCCCAGTCGCGCTGCAACAGGGCGATCTGCTCCCGGACGCGGACGTCGATCGATGCCAGCAACCGCTCGGCAGCTTCGGTCGAGGTGACATTTATGCCTCTGCGGTCCTTATCTGACCGGATCCTCCGAGCGTAACCGTGCTGCTCGAGCGAGCTGATGAGCTTCGAGGCCACGTCAGGACCGACGTCGAGTCTGTCTGCCAGATCCTTTACCTGGAGGGTCCGGCCGGGGGAGCCGAAGACCTGGATCAGTGCCTGGTGCTCAAGAGGATCGAGACCGACCCTCCGCGCGTGCTCATCGATCAGCCGAAAAACTTTCCGGATCGCATAGCGAGCGTCGGCGACGTGGCTGAAGTAGCTGTGCAACTCGTCTGCGGTCGATCCCGCGGATCGATCGGCAAGATCCCCCCGGATCTCCTCCGATGCACGGGTCAATCTCTGCTCTCAGCGGGCGCGTTGGCCCTCCGAACCGGCGCGTTAGCCCTTTTGCACACGACAGCTCCAATGATAGGGCTGACGAAGAAGGAAGTCCTCGCAGATCGGGTGAGGTTCAGCGCGCCGGTGTACCTGGAGAGTCTTTCCAGCGCGCGAACCGGGTTCAAGACGACCGATGGCAGGCCTACGAATCCCAAGTCGTGGGGCCGGGTTGGGACCCCAAGGAGTTCGAGGTGATCGATCCACTTCGCATGCGAGCCGGCCCGCACGGACGATATCCTGGAGGCGGTCCGTCGCCTGTCTCCGGGGAGAATATGATCCACCAGGGGCACGACCGCGTGACGCCGCCCCGAGTAGAGAAGTGATGGCAGGACGCCCGCCACCCTACGCAGTCAGAGTAACGTGATAAGCGCCTCGATCCTGGTCCCCTCGATCGGCTTCGGGCTTGTGACGGCGTCGATCCTCGCGCTCGCCGCGGTCGGGTTCACGCTCCAGTTCGGGGTGACGAACATCCTTAACCTCGCCTACGGAGACCTGATGACGGCCTCCGCGTATGTTGGCTATCTGGTAAACCGCCACGGCGGAAGCATCGTTGAATCACTTGCCGCGGGTGGCGTGTTCTGCGCCGTCGCGTCGCTGCTGCTTAATCGGCTTGTTTACTCACCGTTCCTGCGGCGCGGAACGCCGCTGTTCGGCATGGTGATCATCAGCCTGTCGATGGGCATCATCATCCAGAACATTCTGTTGGCGATCGGCGGAGCGACGTTCTACACGTACAGCTTCAACGTGGGTGCGACAGTTCATCCGCTCGGGTTGGACCTTAACACTTCGCAGCTGGAGATCATGGCGCTCGCAGTTGTCGCGATGGTGGTAGTGCATCTGCTGCTGACTCAGACCCGCTTAGGTAAGGCGATGCGTGCCACCGCGGCCAACCGTAGCCTGGCGATGACATGCGGGATCGCCGCCGACCGAGTGGTCGATGTGGCCTGGCTGCTATCCGGGCTGCTGTGCGGCCTCGCGGGGGTGGTCCTGGTGCTTAACACGATCACGTTCCAGAGCACCACGGGCAGTGACTTCCTGGTGGTGATCATCGCGGCGACGATGCTCGGCGGCGTCGGTCGCGCAAACGGGGCAATGATCGGCGCACTCGTTCTGGGCATCGTCACCGAGGTGTCAGCCGCGTACATCTCGCCCAACTACAAGGAGGTATTCGCTTTCGCTGTGCTGGTGATCGTGTTGCTCGTGCGACCAACCGGCATCTTTGCCCAGGGTGCTGTGAAACGAGAGGCTTCGGCATGAATGCCACTGCGTTCTATCTGACCACACTGCTGGTTTACCTCGGCGTCGACATCATGGCCGTCTGGGCGCTCAACCTTCAGTACGGAGTGGGGGGTGTCTACAACTTCGCGTTCATCATTTTTCAGGCCGTGGGTGCGTACGTCGCGGGGGTGCTGACGCTCGGACCGGCCTCGGGCAATGGCGGCTTCCAGAGCTACGTCCTCGGAGCGCACCTGCCCTGGCCGCTGCCGGTCCTCGCAGGAGGGGCGGCAGCCGGGATCTTGGCGCTGGCGCTCGGCTGGGTGGCACTGCGCAAACTTCGCACCGACTACCAGGCGATGGTGATGCTCGTCATCTCGGTCTGCGCAACCCTGGTCGTCACCAACGCGACCGGGCTGTTCAATGGCCCGGCGGGTCTCGCGCTGATCCCGCAGCCGCTGTCGAACTGGGTGGGTCCGGACTCGGTCAACTATCAGTGGCTCTATGTCGGCATCACGTTTTTCGTCTGTGCGGTCGTCTACCTGTTCGTCCACCGTGTCACGGCCTCGCCGCTGGGCCGCGCGCTACGAGCCTCGCGCGATAACGACGCCGCGGCGGAGGCGCTCGGCAAAAATGTTGCAAGGCTGCGCCTGTTCGTCTTCGTGTTCGGCAACGTGATCGCGGGGATCAGCGGTGCGGTGCTCGTGCAGTTCATTGGCGCCTGGTCGCCTGGCTCCTGGCTCTACGTTGAGACGCTGGTCGTGCTCACAGCGATCATTGTCGGCGGGACCGGCAACAACGCCGGGGTCATGCTGGGCGCGCTACTGGTGCCAGTTGCCTTCAACGAGGCGACGCGGTACCTGCCACAAATCGGCAGGCCCGGCCTGATCGACGCGTTGCAGTGGATCGTCATCGGACTGCTGGCGTTGGTGTTCATGTGGTTCTGGCCCCGCGGCATCATTCCCGAGCGGCGGCGGCGGTTTCGGCGGGTCCAGGCGCCGCGCGCCAAGGACACGGAGCCGGCTGTGCCCGACAGCGCCTACCTCGTCGATCGCCGATGAGCACGACGCTCGGCGCCAACCTCTCGGCCGCGCTGGCGACGCGGGCCGGCGCCAGTATCGAGGTCGAAGGCCTGCGCCGCCATTTCGGCGGGGTCTGGGCTGTGGACGGTGCGAGCTTTGCGGTGGCAGCAGGGTCGATCACGAGCTTGATTGGCCCGAACGGCGCCGGCAAGTCAACGGTGGTGGGAATCATCGGTGGCGCGATCCGGCCGAACGGTGGCCGGGTGCTGTTCGATGGCAAGGACATCACCAGCCTTCCGGCTTACGAGCGCGCGCGGCGAGGGCTGGTTAGGACATACCAGCTCTCAAGCGAGTTTGGGAAACTCACGGTACTTGAGAACCTGCTGGTGGCAGCACCCGGACAGCGAGGGGAAAACCTGCGAACGTTGCTGTTCGGCAAACGCTACTGGCGTAGGCAGGAAGAGGCGTTGGTCATGCGCGCGCGGGCCCTGCTCGAGCGCTTTGGCATGTCCGAGAAGGAGGACGAGTACGCGGGAAACCTGAGCGGCGGTCAGAAGCGGCTCGTGGAGATTATGCGCGCGCTCATGGCCGAGCCCAAGATGCTCCTGCTGGACGAACCGATGGCGGGCGTCAATCCCACACTGGCCCGCTCGATCGAGGACGACCTGGTAGCGCTCGCGCGCGAGGGGCTCACGTTGCTAGCCATTGAGCACGAACTCGACGTGGTGGAGCGGATCTCTGACAAGGTCGTGGTGATGGCCCTCGGGAGGGTGATCGCCACCGGCAGCATGAGCGAACTGCGTAAGCGGCGCGAGGTCTTGGATGCCTATCTCGGCGACTGAATCCTCGGGACGGGCCGCCCCGACGCTAGTGGTTGACGAGATCGTCGCTGGCTACGGTGGCCCACCAATTATCCGCGGCGTGACGGCGCGGGTTGGAGAAGGTGAGATCGTGACGGTGGTGGGACCAAACGGTGCCGGCAAGAGCACCATGCTCAAGGCGATCGCGGGCCTGTTGCGCGTTCAATCGGGGTCGATCACGCTAGGTGAGCGCAATATCACGAATGTCCGCACGCACCAGGTGGCGCGGTGGGGCCTGGGCTACGTTCCCCAGAACGACGACGTCTTCGAGCCGCTCACGGTAACCGAGAACCTCGAGATGGGCGGGTATCTGCTCTCGCGCTCGCAGATCAAGCAACGCATCGAGTTCGTCCTGTCCGTGCTCCCCTTACTCGAGCGGTTGCTCAAGCGGCGCGCCGCCAAGCTCAGCGGGGGTGAGCGCAAGATGGTCGCCGTGGGTCGAGCGCTGATGGGCAAACCACACGTGCTCCTGCTCGATGAGCCGACCTCAGGGCTGGCCGGCGACCTCTCACGGGAGTTGCTCAGCAAGGATATCCGTGGCCTTGCACATACCGGAACCGCCGTGCTCCTCGTGGAGCAGAAGGCGCGTGCTGCCCTGGAGATCTCCGACTGGGGCTACGTCCTGGCGGGCGGTCGCACGGTGTTGTCGAGCAGCGCCTCCGAACTTCTAGAGCGAGAGGATCTCGGCGAGGTGTTCCTGGGCCGGGTGACGGCGAGCGCCCAGGCGGGCGCCGTCGAGTAGCGCCTTCCATGGGCTAACTTTCGGCTGTCTTCACGTTGAGGCGCCGCTCTAGATCGATCTAGCGACATTCGGCGACCTCGGCGGTCAGCGCTCAGGCGAACGCGGTGCGAGCGTGAAGCACTGACTCGAGCCTGCTCTCCGCGAGCAGCCGCCCACCGTAGAAGACCAGCCGCCGCGGCGGAATCAGCCGCAGCGCCTCGTGCACGGTCGGAGCCGCGACCACGACAAGGTCTGCTCGATCGCCGGGTTCGGTGCCATAATTCCGCAGACGCATCGCCCGCGCCGCGTTAACCGTGACCATGTCGAGCACTGTGTCCAGCTGCGGCGGGTATGTTAGCTGCGCGACGTGGGCGGTGTACTGCGCCACCTCGAGCTGGTCAGGCTTGCCGAACGGGTAGTACGGGTCATTGACGTCGTCCTGGGCCGAGATCACGTTTACGCCGGCATCCAGCAGCTCCCGCACGCGCGTGATCCCTCGCCTGATCATGCCCCGGTCGTTACGCCCGTCGAGTACCAGACTGATCTGGGTGTTTGTTGAGATCGTGATCCCGGCTTCGCGGACCAGCTGGATCACGCGGGCGGCATGGCTGTCGTCGTAGGCGGCGAGCGCTCCGCAGTGGCTCGCGGTGACTCGGCCCTGGTAGCCGGTCTCGATCGTCCGGACCGCCAGGTACTCGAGGCTGCGTGACGTGGGGTCATCGGTGTCGTCCGCCAACATGTGGATGTCTTTGCCGCTGCGCGCCGCGAGGTCTAGGCAAAAGTCGATGTGTTCGTGTACGTAGCGGTCCAGGCGCTCATACCACGGCAGCCCGCCGACCACGTCGGCGCCAAGCTCGATGGCCTGCTCCATGAGCTCGGCGCAGCCTGGATTGCGGATGATCCCCTCCTGCGGAAACGCCACCACCTCGAGCGTGATCATGCCCGCGAACCGACGCCGGAGCTCCAGCAGCCCCTGCACTGGCATCAGCCCGCCGATCGTGTCGACGTCTGCGAACGCCCGCATTGCCGTGGTGCCGTTGCGGATCGCCGCCTCCACGACAGGGGTCGCGCGCCCCACGATCTCGTCGACCGTGTAACTGCGCTTGTGGTCCCAGGTGATGTAGATCGCCTCCTGGAGGGTCTGGGAGCGGTTGGGGCGCATCCCCGCTCCGAGCATGCATTTGTCCAGGTGCTGGTGGGCGTTGACCAGGCCGGGAAGTAGCAGGTTTCCTCCGCCGTCGTACTCCTGCTCGGCCGAGGCCTGCACCGTCGGCTCGACGGCAGCGATTCGCTCATCCTCGATCGCGACGTCGAACGTGCCTTCGCGCCCGCGCAGACGGACACCGCGGATGATCTGCATCAGTCCGGCGGTGTGGCGAGCTCCGCGTTTGCCGGCGGCCGCAGCGCTCCGCGCCTCATCCGATCGGCGGCCAAGCTGCACGGACGCGACGATGTTCTGATAGCCGGTGCAGCGGCACAGGTTCCCCGCCAGCGCCTCACGGATCTGGCGCTCGTCCCAGTCTGCGGCGGCTCGGCAGCAGCGGCTCGATCGACATCAGGAAGCCGGGCGTGCAGAAGCCGCACTGGAGGCCATGGCACTCGTGGAAGGCCTGCTGGAGCGGGTGCAGCTCGCCGTCCATGCCCTCGTTGAGCGCCTCGACGGTGCGGATCGAGTGCCCCTCCGCCTGGACCGCGAACATCAGGCAGGAGCGCACCGGCTCGCCGTCCAGCTGGACCGTGCAGGCGCCGCAGACGCCGTGCTCGCAGCCGACGTGGGTGCCGGTCAGGCCGGCCTCATGGCGGATGAAGTCCGAAAGCAGGAGCCGCGGCTCGACCTCTCGCTCGTAGCGCGTGCCGTTGATCTCGACTGCGACCTTGCGCGTGTCGGGCATCGTTTTGGCTGCCTCCCGACTCGTTCGATTGCCTTGTCCGATGGCGCGCCGCGACCATCCCCTCGATCAGCTGCCTCCGGTACTCGCTGCCGCCATGGATGTCGCCCGGTGGGGTTGATGTCGGCCACGGCCAGACGCGCGGCCTCGGCCGCCGCCTCCTCGTTACCGGGCGTCCCTCGAGCGCGCGCTCCGCCGCCTCGGCCCGCAGCGGCGTGTCGGCCGCCGCCAGCAACGCGATCCGCGCCCGGCGTGCAGACGCCGTCCTCGCAGCGTGATCAGCGCCGCGGCGCCGCCCAGCGCGAAGTCGCCGTGGCGGCGGGCGTATTCGGTGAATGCCCAGCCGGTGCGCTCGGGCACCGGCGGGACCTCGATCTCCGACAGCAGCTCCTCCGGCTCGAGCGCCGTGGTCAGATGCGTGATGAAGAAGTCGTCGCAGCCTGATGCGCGCGCCGCCCGCTTGCGCGAGCTGCGCGTGGAACGTCGCGTCGAGCGCGGTGAACGCCACCGGCAGCTCGGCCGCCGGGATCGGCGTGGGCGACCGAGCCGCCGACCGTGCCGCGGTTGCGGATCTGTGCGTGCGCCACGAAGCCGAGCGCCTCGGTCAGCAGCGGCCAGTGCTCGGCCACGAGCGGCGAGCGCTCGAGCGTGGCCTGGCGCGTCATCGCGCCGATCCGCAGCACCCCGTCCCGGCGGCGGATATAGGACAGCGACGGCAACCCGGCCGAGGTCGATCAGGTGGTCCGGGTAGGTGAGGCGGAAGTTGAGCAGCGGGACGAGGCTCTGGCCGCCGGCGAGGACCTTGGCGTCCTCGCCGTGCTCGGCGAGCAGCGCCAGCACCTCGTCGACGGCATCGCGGGTCGTGGTAATCGAACTGTGGAGGTTTCACGGGGCTACTGCTTCTCCTTCGTTGGGTGCGAGCGTAACGCCGGCGGTGGCGAGGGTAGTGGCGCGGGCAAGTGCCGCCGTGTACCCATTCCGGCGTCAACGGCGTGTGGTTGGCGGCGATCCCCGACGGCGCAAGCGCGTCGTTGACTGCGCTGACGACGGCGGCGGGGGCATTGACAGCGCCGCCCTCGCCCATTCCCTTGAAGCCGCCCGGCACCTGCGGCGAGGGCGACTCCAGATGACGCACGTCGATCGCGGGCACTTCGGCTGCGGTCGGCAGCAGGTAGTCCATGAGGCTCGTCGTCACGAGAGTTCCGTTCTCGTCGTAGACGAGCCGCTCGAGCAGGGCGCCGCCGATGCCCTGCGCGACCCCGCCCTGGACCTGCCCGTCGACGATCATCGGGTTCACGACCTTGCCGCAGTCCTCGACCACCACGTATCGCAGCAAATGTACTGCGCCCGTGGCAGGGTCGAGTTCCACGTGCGCGGCGTGGACCGCGGCGGCAGAACGAACCGGGCTCCGGGGGCATGAACCGCCGGGTCACCTCCAGCCCCGGCTCCACTCCCGCCGGCAGCAGATGCGGCTCGTGCAGAGCGCGCCGCGCCACCGCCGCGATCGGCATGCCGCGCGAGGGGCTGCCGCGCAGGACGACCGCTCCGTCCTGAACGACGAGGTCGTCAGGACGCGCTTCGAGCATCTCGCCGGCGAGCGAGAGGATCTTCTCACGCAGCTCGCGGGCGGCGATGATCGTGGCGCCACCGCAGCACACCGTGCTTCGGCTGGCCCAAGTCCCGAGGCCGTAGGGGACGATCGCGGTGTCGCCGTAGACGACCTCGACATCGTCTACGGCGACGCCAAGCTCCCCGGCGGCGATCTGCGCGATCGTCGTCTCGTGGCCTTGACCGTGGTTGTGCAGCCCCACCGCCACGCGCACGCGTCCGTCGGGCTCGAACCTGACCGACGCCGTGTCGTAGCCGAAGGTCATCTCGAGCTGTCGCGAGCCCATCGTCTTCGCCCCATACGCGGATTGCTCGACCGCAAAAGCGAGCCCCAGGCCACGGAACCGCCCGGCAAGGCGCTGCGCGTGGTTCTCGGCCCTGGTGGCTTGCCAGTCCACTGCTTGCTCGAGCATGTCGAGCATCCGCAAGTAATTGCCTGACTCGAACACGAGCCCGGTCGCGGTGGTATAGGGGAACTCCCGCACCAGGTTTCGGCGGCGCACCTCGAGCGGATCGATCCCCAACCGCCGAGCGAGCTCGTCCATCACCCGCTCCATCGATAGGGCCGCCAGCACCCGCCCGACGCCGCGGTACGGGCCCATCGGCGCCTTGTTGGTCACCACTGCGCGCACACGCCGCTCATAGCAGGGAATCGCGTAAGGGCCGGTGACGTTTCGGACGCCTGGCCGGAGTCGAGGCCCGCCGTGAAAGGCCAGGGCGCGTACGCGCCGTTCGAGGCCTGGATGTCGGCGGTTACGGCGAGCAACTCGCCGTCAGCCGTGGCGGCGGCGCGGATCCGATTGACCTGCTCACGCCCGTGAGTCGTCGCCTGGAGGTCCTCAGCGCGGTCAGCGACCCATTTGACCGGCGCTCTCAGCAGCGTCGAGGCAGCCGCTACCGCCACATCCTCTTGGTAGAGCACGCACTTGGCGCCGAAGCCCCGCCGACGTCCGGCGCGATCACTCGCACCCGGTTCTCCGGCAGGTTGAGGTGGCGTGCCAGGCCGGTGCGTGCGATATGGGGGACCTGCGTCGAGAGCCACGCGGTCAGCGTCCCGGCCGTCGGGTCGTAGCTTGCTACCGCGACGCGGCCTTCGAGCGCCGCTGCGCAGTAGCGCTGCTGTCTGATCTCGAGTTCGATCAGCTCATCCGCCTGCGCAAATGCGCCTGCCACGTCGCCGATGCTCTGCTCGAAGCTGTTGAACAGGTTCTCGGGTACTTCCGCGTGGATCTGCGGCGCCCCCTCGGCCAGGGCGTCGTCCATCGCCAGCAGCGCCGGCAGGGGATCCACGGTCACCCGCACTGACGCTGCTCCGTCTTCCGCGCGGTAGCGGTCCTCCGCCACGACCAGTGCCAGCGGCTCGCCGACCATCCGGACTTTGTCGTGCGCCAAAACAGGTGTGTCGCACGGCCGGTATCCCGGCGCGCGGGAGATCGCCCGTATCGGGCGCACGGTGCTGGCCAAATCGGCCGCGGTGAACACCGCGACCACGCCTGGCAGCTGGCGCGCAGTGGAGACATCGACCTCCAGCACGTTGGCATGCGCGTTGGTGCTGCGCACGAAAGCGGCGTGCAGCTGCCCCGGCAACATGACATCGCTGACGTAGCGCCCCCGCCCACGCACCAAACGAGCGTCCTCTTTGCGCAGAACGCGGGCTCCGAGGGCGGGCATCAGCGATCACCCCCGTGCGTCGGACGTAGCAGGCGGGCGCGGGGCCGCCCCGTCGCCAGGCACCCCTTGTCCCAGGTCGTGCACTCCGTCGACCCCGGCGTCGATCGCGCGGTGGGCGCCCGCCGCGAACGTCTGAACCCCCTTCGGGACCTCATTGTTGGAGGCCCGTGGCACGGGCGTCCGATGAGCGCGTTCGGCACATCGAGGCTAGCGACTGCAGGTCCGCAATGCTCGACTGGCTTCCTGCGTGGGCGATCTGCGCCGGCACAGAAGACGTCTCTCAACGCAACACAGATTTGTGGCAACGCAGGGGCGGAACCGCGCAATTTGTATTACTTTAGACGCATGGTGTCAAGCACCGACCTCGGGTGTTGGGATACTTCGCCTGGTCTGGGTGGAGTCGCTCCGCGCGCGCCCCGGATCGGGTCGTTGGTACCGCCGACCGACCGCGATACGACCATTCCGGTGCTCGATGCAGAAGCGCTCCTTCGTCGCTCGGCTCGGCCCCTGGTTCTTGGCATGGGCGGCGGCGGGGACGTAGTAGGCGCACTCGCCACTGCGGAATTCATGCGCCTCTATGACGGCGCAGAACCGATTCTCGGCGGCCTCTCGTGGGAGCGTCGTTCGGTCGATCCTGTCCCTGGCCCACGTAGGTTCGCCGAGATCGAGCATGTAGAGGAGATCGCGCCGGGGATCATGCTCACGGGCCCCGAGACGCGAGTGCGCGGGAGGGACGTGTATTTCGCGGAGTCTCGGATTGCAGGGCTTCTCCGGCAATCCACCCTGCTTGTTGACGTCCACGACGGTCCGGCCGCGATCGCTCGGGGACTTGCCAAAGGCATCGCCCGCCTAGAGCGCGACCTGATCGTGTTCGTTGACGTCGGAGGCGATGTCCTGGCCCGTGGCGATGAGGCGGGACTACGCAGCCCACTATGTGATGCGTTGATGCTGGCCGCTGCCTCACGGCTCGCGTCTGCAGGCTATCCCGTACTGCTGGGGATATTCGGGATTGCCTGCGACGCGGAGTTAACACTCGGCGAGGTGCTCGCGCGGCTTGCGCTGGTCGCGTCCGCCGGAGGCCTTTGCGGTGCTCGCGGGCTCACGGGCCCGGTCGCGCAGCGGCTCGAGGAAGCGGTGTCGGTCGTGCCGACAGAGGCGAGCGCCCAAGCGCTACGGGCGTTTCGCGGCGCCTCGGGGCTCGCCAAGATCCGAGACGGAGCCAAAGAGCTTGAGCTGTCGTCGATCGCAGCCCTCACTGTTTATCTTGACGTCGACTCGACGGTTCGGGCGACCGGTCGACTATCACGCGCAGTGGCTGGCGCAGTTAGCCTTGATGCAGCAAACGTGGCTCTACATCGCCTCGGGGCGTCGACCGAGCTCGACCTCGAGCGCCAGGCGGCTTCGTCATTGTCCGCCCATTAACTCGACTCCCTCATCGATTGGGAGACGATCGCGAGCGCCTCGATCTCGATCAGGAACTCTGGTCGCACGAGCCGCTGAACCACCAGGAGCGTGTTAGCCGGATAGCGCCCGTCGGGAAAGTAGGCCGGCCAAAGTCGCGCCCGCTCTGCGTAGAACAAGCTGATGTCCTCGGCTCGCACCAGGTAGGTCGTAAACTTCAGTACGGACTTTAGGCCGCCGCCGTCCGCCAGGATGGTCTCGAGCGACCCGAGCGCGGCTCGCATCTGGCCTTCGAAGGATCCCGCAAATGGCTCACCTTCCGAGTTGACGGCGACCTGCCCGGCGACTGCCACCACGCATGCCCCCGGCGGGGCTGCGACAGCGTGCGAGTACAGCCCAATGGGGGCAGGGACGCCCTCGACGGCCATGATCATCGGCCTGCTCACGCCGGGATTCCTTTTCGTAAGGCTCTTTCAGCGTCGCTCCTCATGGAGACGGGTTGCGCCACGACTCGGTTGCGCAGGGTCCCAATCCCTTCGACGGTGGCTTCGATGGTGTCGCCGTCGGCCAGGAACTCCGGCGGCGTGCTTCTCAAGCCAATCCCAGGAGGGGTACCGGTGGCAATCACATCGCCCGGCTCCAAAGTTGTTACGCGCGAAATGCTCTCGATAAGCGCCCCGGCATCGAAGAGAAGCTGGCTGGTGCGCGCCAGTTGCTTCCGCCGGCCGTTGACTTCCAGGCTGATCTCAAGGTCGGGAGTGACCCCCAATTCGTCGCGTGTGACCACCCATGGCCCGACCGGAGTGGCGGCGTCAATGTTCTTGCCAATGAACCACTGGACGTGCTCTCGCTGAAGATCACGGGAGGTGATGTCGTTGATGACCGTATAGCCGGCGATTAGCCGACCGGCTTCCTCTCGGCGCACATAGCGTCCTGGGGCACCGATCACGACACCCAGCTCAACCTCCCAGTCGAACTCTGAAGAGACCTTTGTCGACAATTCGAGTTCCGCATTCGGCGGAGCCACGGCGCTTGCGGACTTCAGGAAGATGACCGGCTTCGTAGCCGCCTCAGCAACCAAAGCATCGGCTGAGTCTGGTTGATGCTCAAGGTAGTTGCTGCCGACGCAAATTACGCCCCGTAGGGTGTCGGCCACGGGGGCCAAGAGGGTCACGTCAGTTATTTCGTGGATCCGCCCGTTTAGTCCCTGCTCGATGGCGTCAGTGCATCCAGCTGCCGCGAGTACGAGCGCATCTCGAATTCCGAAGTCGAGCTCGCGCACCCTGCTCTCGGCAACCGCGCCGACGCATTGCTGACCGTTCAGGCTATAGCGGGATAGCCACACAGATGTGCCTCCAGCGTTCAGACCCAAGCAACGTCTGATGTGCCTGCGATTGTAAGGAGAGGGATAGAGACGAAGTCGCCTTCTTGCATCACAATGTCATGCTCAAAGGCCCTGATCCTGCATCATATTGGTCGCTTTTCAGAACGAGGCACGGAGCGATGATCACGTTCTGGTAGATGCTGCGCACGATCACTCCCTGTTCGTCCCGGACGCGATCGGCTATCTCCTGGCGACGGGCCGAGGGTTGCTTGGTCTCCTTGTCCACGACCAGCTCGACCGACGCCGGTAGGCCTGCACCGCGCACGTCGCCAACCGCCGATAGCTCCAGCAAGCCCTGGAGCGAGCTCAGCAGCCTCGCGCCCACGGTGAGCGCGTTTGAGGCGAGGTCCTTGCGCTCGATGATGTTCAGGTTGCGCAGCGCCACCTCACAGGCGACGGGATGCCCGCAATAGGTGTAGCCACGCATGAAGCCAGTCTCGGAGTTCTTGATGGTCGAGCCGACCTCGCCCGAGGCGAGCACCGCGCCGAGCGGCAGGTAGCCGCTCGTAAGCCCTTTGGCAGTTGTGATGAGGTCGGCCTCGATCCCATATGAAGGCGATGCAAACCAGGCGCCGAGGCGCCCGAACGCCGTGACCACCTCGTCGGCGATGAGGAGGATCCCGTGCCGGTGGCAGATTTCGGTGACCGCTTCCCGTAGTCGCGTGGGGGCACGATGACGCCGCCGACCGTCAGCACCGGCTCGCCGATGTAGCGGCGATGCGCTCGGCTCCCAGCCGCTCGATGGTCTCCTCCAGCTCGCGCACGCAGAACTCGAACGGATCCTCGCCTCCGAACAGCTCATCGCGGTAGGGGCAGGGCGTCGTGAGGTGGAAGAAACCACCGGGCAGCTCTCCGAATCCATTCTTGATGCCTTCCACCCCCGTCGCCGCGAACGCCCATAGGTCATCCCGTGGCAGGAACGGCCCAGCGAGAGAATCATCGTGCGGTCGGGCTCTCCGCGGAGATAGTGGTAGAGCCGCGCCATCTTGATGGCGCTCTCGCAGCTCTCCGACCCGTCTTGGTGAAGAACACGTAGTCGATGCCGGCGGGCGCCAGGTCCACAAGCCGCGCGCGAGGCGGGCGGACGGCTCGTTGCCGAAGTTCCAGAACAGCGGCGAGTACTCAAGCTCGCCGATCTGGGCGGCGGCCACCTCTGCCGAGCTCGCGACGACCATGCCCGCTCTCGTACAGCTGGATCCCGCCCCGCGCGTCCAGGTATTCAACGGTCGCTCGCATCCCAGTAGCTCGAGCCCTGGCCGCGGACGAGCATCAGCGAGGAGCCCGGGAAGCTCCAGGGGTGGATCACATGCTCGAGATCCCACCGTGCGAGATCGGCGTGTGCCGGCATTGCCATCACGTGATCGGGGCGAGTCTCCCTCGCGCCGTAAAGGCTAGGAGTCCTCGCCGGCGGCGGTGCCGGCGTAGACCGGCGTCGCTTGCCGGGCGGCGCCGTCATGCACCGAGACGATGTTGACGATCGCGCTGCTCGGCAGCGGGGTGTCCTCGACCACCCGCGAGAACCCAAGCAGCTTTTTCAGCCCGGCGGCCCGCGGCACCAGCGCGCGGCTGAGCGCGACGAACGCGACATACAAGACGGCGGCCAAGACCCAGGCCTCCAGCGGGCCAGGCCCCCAATAGCGGTTGGGGTTCTCACCGGGGAAGATGCCCGTGGCCCAGGCGCCGTAGAAGACCGAGATGCCCAGCGCCACGATCGCGGGCCAGTTGCCGATCGATGCCTCCCTCCACTTGGGAATGCGGATCAGCGGTCGGGAGATTCCGAACAGCCGTGGGAGCACGAAGTGATCGACGACCATGATCGTGGTCGCGCATGGAGCGGTCACGGCCAGGAAGGCGGCGACCTTGAGGAAGCCGTTGGTGAGCACGTAGTTGACCAGGTAACCGGCCAGAGCGCCGATGCAGGCGCAGATCAGGCACGAGTACAGCCGCTTCCAGAACCGCAGGTTGCCGAAGATGTTCTGGAAGGCGTTGATGGCCTCGTAGTAGTTACCGTCGTTGATCGCAAACTGGCTGATCGTGGCGAGGATCCAGGCGAGCCAGAAGGCGCCGAACAGCGAGAAGTGGGTGGAGTATCTGACGACGGTGCCAAATTGGGTGGACCCGGCGAACTGGGCCATCATCCAGCCACCGATCGTGAACAGCAGGAAGCCCACGGCGAGCGCAAACGCGAACGCGGGGATGGGCCAGGTGAACTTTGGCTTGCCGTAGCGATAGACGTCGGGCTCGTTGCCCCACATCGCGAAGCCGAGCACGGTCCCGACCACCTGCCAGAAGGCGAGCCCGGTCGCGTTCTTGGGGTGAGCGCCGAGCATCGCCGAGTGGTCGATCAAGCCGCGGATGACCATGTAGGCCACCCAGAGCATGATCAGGGGCGTCACGATGTAGCGGGCGAACGTGCTGATCCCGGTGAAGCCGAAGAGGTTGTTGAAGATCATCACGCCGCAGAGCACGATCGTCAAAAGCTCCACGGCGCCCCAGCCGTAGAGGCCGTTCCAGATCTGGACCATCAGACCGCCCTGGAATCCCACCCACCCGAGGGAGCCGAGGACCAGAAGCGCCGAGACGATGTACGAGCCCGTGACCCCGAAGATGGAGCGGGTCAGCAGGGACATCGTCTGTCCAGTGCGGGAGCCCAAGTACGCGCCGAAGATCGCGTAGGCGAAGTAGATGGCGAGACCGAGCGCCGTGACGCCGATGGTCCCCGGCAGGGTGAAGCCGGCGTCATGGACCTCCGTCCCCACGAACAGGAACGAGAAGCCCGCGGCGAAGGTGGTCCAGAGCGAGATGAAGTGGGTGATGGGGCGACGTTTGTTGAGCGGCACGATGCCCGTGGAGTAGTCGTGGGCGATCGACTCCTGGATCGTCTCGCGCTCGATCTCGAGATCGCTGGCGAAGTAGTCCTCGACCTCCCGCGCCAGATGCTCCGCGCCGTGGTCGCCCTGCTCCCCGTGGCTGGTCCCGGGCATCCTTTAGTCCTCCAATTTTGGATCCGTTGATGCAATGTGGAGCTTAAGGTGAAGCTCGGATGAATACAAGCGATGGAGGTACATCCATGTACGCGCAGGACCCCCGCCATGACCTCGACCTGATCATCCGGCGCGCCCGTCGCCCGGAAGAGCACGGCCTCGTAGATATCGGCATGGCCGATGGCCGCATAACTGCCGTCGAGCCTCGACTCGAGGACGAAGCTGCCGCCGAGCTCGACGCGGGGGGCCGCCTCGTCACCGCGCCGTTCGTGGACAGCCACTTCCACCTCGACGCCGTCCTTACGGCGGGACACCGCGGCGCAACTCCTCGGGGACGCTGCTCGAAGGAATCTCGTTGTGGGGCGAGCTGCAGCCGCTGCTCACGGCCGAGGGCCTCAAGGAGCGAGCGCGCGAGTACTTGCGCTGGTGCATCTCGCAGGGCGTCCTTTACTTGCGCAGCCACGTCGACGTGTGCCAGCCATCGCTGCTGGGGGTGCGTGCGCTGGTGGAGGTTCGCGAGGAGCTGCGGGGCCTGATCGATGTGCAGCTGGTGGCGTTCCCCCAGCACGGGCTGCTGCGCTATCGAGACGGCGAGCGCCTGCTCGATCAGGCCCTCGACCTCGGGGTCGACGTGGTGGGCGGGATCCCCCACTACGAGCGCACCCGCGAGGAAGGAGTGCGGAGCATCACCGCCCTGATGGAACGGGCGCAGCGACGGGGCCTGGCCGTCGACATGCACTGCGACGAGACCGACGATCCCAATTCCCGCTTCGTCGAGGTTCTGGCCCGGGAGACGGTTGCGCGGGGGATGGAGGGTCGGGTGACGGGCAGCCACCTAACCTCGCTGCACTCGGTCGACAACGCATATTTCGCCAAGCTGCTGGGTCTGCTGGTCGAGTCCGAGCTGCGCGTGGTGTCCAACCCGCTGTTGAACATGATCACGCAGGCGCGCGCTGACACCTATCCCAAGCGTCGTGGCCTGACGCGGGTGGGGGAGCTGATGGACGCCGGCCTGACCGTCAGCTTCGGTCACGATTGCACGCTCGACCCGTGGTATCCCCTCGGCGCGGCGGACATGCTCGACGTGGCCTTCATGGGCCTGCACGCCTGCCAGCTGTCGGGCGAGCACGAGATTCCGCGCATGTTCGAGGCGATCACCGTCAACGGGGCCCGCACGCTCGGGGTCGAGGGCTACGGACTGGCGCCTGGCTGCGGAGCCGATGCTGTGCTCCTCGATGCCCATGACGTGATCGACGCGCTGCGCACGCATCCGGCGCGCCTGGCGGTCGTGCGGGGCGGCCGGGTGATCGCGCGCACCACCGCGCCACAGCGGGAGGTCATGGCCGGCGAGCTCGCGGGAGAGGTGGCATTCCGCCAGCCCGCTTTTCGCTGACGTCAGAGACGTCTCTTAATGCCAGAACTGGAGCCGGTCCAGGTAGTCGAGCAGGATCTCCGAAGCGTGGAGGATGTGGTTGCGCATCTCTCTACGCGCGCGTGAGGCGGTGCCAGTGGCAAGCGCATCGCGGATGCGGGCGTGCTCATCTAGATTGAGGGCGCGGATCTCCTCGGCCGAGGTCACAGCACGCAACACGTAGTCCTTGGGAAAGAAGTCCTGTAGCTCGGCGATTAAAGAGCGGAGCCGCCCATTGCCAGAGGCCCGGGCGATGGCCCCGTGAAACTCGGCGTTTGCGCGAGCAAGCTGACTGTCGAGCGAGTCCTGGGCCCCGCCGGCAAGCTTCTCTTGCCCATGGATCATGACGGCCTCGGTCACGAGGACCGTCGCTCTGTCAAGGTCGTCCAAAAGCTCCTGGCTAACGTGGCTGCGCGCCAGATCACACGCGTAGCCCTCGAGCTCGGAGCGCAGGTTGCAAACGTCGATGAGCTCGTCGCGGCTAGGAACTCGGACGGTCGCGCCCTTGTTTGGCACCAGCACCACCAAATGCTTGGCCTGGAGCTTGCGAAGCGCCTCCCGTACCGGCGTTCGGCTGACGCCAAAGCGCTCGCACAGTTCATCCTGGAAGAGGTGTGTCCCGGGCGGATGCTCCCCGGCCAAGATCGCTCCCTGAATTCGAAGCGCGATCTCGTCGGCCAGGCTCGTGATCGTGATTTGTTCAGCGGGTGTGCTCACGGCAGCTAGGCGATCGTACTTTGGATCCAGGGGTCCATCCTGTCATATAGTTGCGCCTCGGCTTCTTCGGCGAAGGGCCCCGGAGCGGACCGGTGCGGAGATCAGCCGCCGCGCATCCTCTCCGGGGCGCGTTCGCGCTTCGCGGCTCATGGATAGGAGAGTTATGACCGACGTGATATTGAAGGGTGGTCTGGTCGACGTAGGGAGCGGGGAGTTCGAGCGCACGGACTTGGCCATACAGGCGGGCCGCGTGACCGCGGTTGGGGGTGACGCGGCGGCCGACGCGACTGAGGTTCTCGACTGCACGAGGTTCGCGATCGTCCCGGGCATGATCAACGCCCACTGCCATTCCAACGAAAACTGGTTTCGGGGACGGTGGGACAACTTGCCCCTGGAGCCGTGGATGTTGTTTTCGTATCCGGCGATTGCGGGGCCGGTGCAGAGCGCGCGCGAGACTTACCTCCGGACCCTAATCGGGGGCCTCGACATGGTTCGTTCGGGTGCCACTTGCGCGGTGGACTTCCTCTACGAGATGGCCGGATTCACCGATGAGTCGCTGGCCGCGGTGACGCAGGCATACCGCGATCTCGGACTGCGCGCCCTGATCGTGCTCGGGATGGGCGACCGTGCCTACCACGAGACGGTCGTGCTCGACGAGGGCCTGGTCGAGCGGTCGCTGATCGAGCGGCTTGAAAAGGAAAGGCCACCGACATGGGAGGAATGGGAGGCATTCACCCGGAGCGCGGTCGAACGCTACCACCGCCCCGACGAGGGGATCTCGATCGGGCTGGGGCCGTCGGGGCCGCAGCGCTGCACGGACCACTTCCTGCAGTCGTGCTCGGCGCTGGCGGACGAGCTCGACCTTCAGATTCACATCCACGTACTGGAGACGCGGATGCAGGCCCTCAGCGGGCAGAAGATGTACGGCCGGACGTTGCCCGAGCACCTCCAGGCATTGGAGTTCCTTGGTCCGCGGGTCAACTTCGAACACGGGATCTGGCTGACCCAGGGGGACATCGAGCTGGTACGTGACTCCGGCACCACGATCGTCCACAACCCGATCTCGAACATGAAGCTCGGAAGCGGGATCTGCCCCGTGCCGACCCTGCTCGGCCACGATGTCAACGTGGCCCTCGGAACCGACGGCATGTCCTCCAACGACGGCAACGACATGTTCGCGGTGCTCAAGGTCGCCGGTTTGCTCCACAAGCTGTGGGACATCGACTACGAGCGCTGGCTCGGTGCGCAGGAAGCCTGGCGGATGGCCACCGCCGGCGGCGCCCAGGCCGCAGGCGACGCGGCGGGGCTGGGGCGGATAGAGACGGGCGCGCGCGCTGATCTCGTCCTGCTTGACCTCGACAGCGCCGTGTTCACGCCGCTGGCGCGTCCGCTCCACCACGTCGTCTTCGGCTCGACCACGACCGCCGTCAGCAACGTGATGATCGGCGGCCGTTGGGTTCTGCGCGAGGGCAAGGTCACCGGCGTCGACGAGCCGGCCATCCTGGCGGAGATCCGCGAGGCGGCGAAGAGCGTGCTGAGCCGCCACGATGAAGCCTGGGAGATCGGCGATCAGCTGCTCGGTGGAGTCCGCGCCGGCTGGCTCGAGGCACTCGGTAGCGACGTGGGCGTCAACCGCTCGGTCCCGCTGGAGCGAGCCGGCGCGCTACCCGCGCGATGAGCGAAGGCCGCCCGGGAGCAGCCGCAGCAGGGTCCGAGGTTCCCCGGGCCGACGCCGCTCGAATCGCCGCCGACATCGAGGCGTTGCGGGCCTTGACGCTGCCCGACCGGCCGTACACACGACGTGCCTTCACGCCGATCTACGCGCAGGCCCGCGAATGGCTGTCGGCCACGATGGCGGACACGGGCCTAGACCCCGAGATCGACGCGGGGGGCAACCTCGTTGGGCGCAGGTGCGGGCCCGATCGCGCTTCAGTCGTGCTCGGATCGCATATCGATACGGTTCCCGACGGGGGGGCTTATGACGGCGTGGCCGGCGTGGTGGCGGGGCTGGAGGTAGCCCGTCTGATCGAGCAGGCGGGCGTCGAGCTTCCCTTCCCGCTCGAGGTGATCGACTTCCTCAGCGAGGAGCCCAGCGACTTCGGCGTCTCCTGCATCGGCAGCCGGGCGATGGCGGGGCAGCTCTCAGAAGCCGATCTTGCCCGCACCGACGACGCGGGAACCTCGCTGCGGGAGGCCTTGCAAACGGTCGGTGGGCGTCCCGAGGAACTGGGCGCTCCGCTGCGCGCGCGCGGCTCGCTGCGCGCCTATCTGGAACTGCACATCGAGCAGGGGCCCGTCCTAGAACGGGCCGGCGCACCGGTCGCGATCGTCACCGGCATAGTCGGCATTCGCCGCTACGAGGTCAGACTCGCCGGGACTCCGGCACACGCCGGCACGACGCCGATGGATGCCCGCCACGACGCGCTCGCCGGCGCCGCGGAGCTGGTGCTTGCGGTCGAGCGCCTGGCTCGCGATCACCAGGACGGGGACGGGTTCGTGGGGACTGTGGGACACCTCGCCGTCACGCCCAATGCCGCAAACGTGGTCCCAGGGGAGGTCGCGGCGACGGTCGAGCTCCGCGCGCTTGACGATGAGTCGCTGGACCAAATCGAGAGCGAGCTGGAGGCGCGGGTCGCCGAGGCCGTCTCCCAGCGCGGCCTCGCGCTCAAGTTCACCGAAATCTCGCGCACTCCCCCCGTCGAGCTTGACCATGAGCTCCGCGCGATGCTCGCGCAGGCGGCGACCGCCGCCGGCGTTGAGGCTCTTCAGACCGTGAGCGGAGGCGGCCACGACGCGGGTCACGTGGCGGCCTTGGGTCCCGCCGCGATGGTGTTCGTCCCCTGCCGCCAGGGGCTTTCCCACGCCCCCGCCGAGAGCGCTGATCCGAAGCACATCGCGGTAGGGACGGAGCTGATGCTGCAGGTCGTGCTTGGATTGGCCTCAAGGGGTGATTGTCCAGATGGCTCCCGGCATGCTCCGGCGCAAAGGGCTCATGACCGCGCGCTCGGCCTCGGCGAGGCGGCGATCTGACGCGGGTAGCCGAGCTCGCGGAGCGCCTCGGCTATGTCCTCGAGCGTCGCAGGATCCTCGATCGTGGGCGGCGGCTGCGCGCGCTTGCCCTCCGCGAGCGAGCGCATCGTGCCACGCAGGACCTTGCCCGAGCGGGTCTTCGGCAGGCGCGGGACGACCTTCACGACCCTGAACGAGGCAACGGGGCCCACGCGCTCCCGCACCCGCTGCACCAGCTCCGCGCCGAGCTCGTCGCCGTACGCAGCTTCGCCCTCCTTGACCACCACGAACGCACCGGGGATCTCGCCCTTCAGCTCATCGGGCAGTCCCACGACGGCGCACTCGGCCACCGCCGGGTGAGCGGCGATCACCTCTTCGATGGCGCCGGTTGAGAGCCGGTGACCGGCGACGTTGATTACGTCGTCCACGCGGCCGAGGATCCATAGATAGCCGTCCTCGTCGAGGTAGCCGCCGTCCCCGGTCGCGTAGTAGCCGGGAAAGCGCTCGAGGTACGCCGCCACGAAGCCCGGGTCGTTGCGCCACAGGGTGAGCAGACTTCCCGGGGGGAGCGGCAGCCGCACGGCGATGTTGCCGGCCTCCCGCTCGGGCAGCTCTTGGCCCTCGTCGTCGAGAATGTGCACGTCGTAGCCGGGAGCGGGCCGCGTGACCGAGCCCGGCTTGACGGGCAGCTGCTCGATGCCCACCGGGTTCGCCGCGATCGACCAAGCCGTCTCGGTCTGCCACCAATGGTCGATGACCGGAACGCCGGTGAGCGATCGGACCCAGAGCAGCGTGTCGGCGTCGCAGCGCTCGCCCGCCACGAACAGCCTGCGCAGCGATGACATGTCGTGGCGCTTCGCCAGCAGCCCTTCGGGGTCGTCGCGCTTGATCGCCCGCAGCGCGGTCGGAGCGACGAACATCACGTTGACGCCGTGCTCGGCGATCACGCGCCAGAAGGCCCCAGCGTCGGGCGTGCCGGTCGGCTTGCCCTCGTACAACACGGTCGTGCAGCCGTGCAGGAGCGGCCCATACACGGTGTAGGAGTGGCCAACCACCCACCCGATGTCAGATGCCGCCCAATAGACATCTCCCGCTCGCACCCCGTAGATCGCATCCATGCTGTAGTTGAGGGCCACCGCGTGGCCGCCGTTGTCGTGTACCACGCCCTTGGGCGCCGCGGTCGTGCCCGAGGTGTGAAGCACGTACAGGGGCGCCTCGGAGGGGACGGGCACCGGCTCCACCGGCTCGGCCCCCTCGAGCGCCTCCTCCCAGGTCAGATCGTGACCCTCCACGAGGCGCGCCGGCGCCTGCGGCCGCTGCAAGATCACGCACGATTCGGGCTGCGCGCGAGCCAGCTCGAGCGCCCCCTCCAGGAGCGGTTTGTACTCCACCACCCGCTGAGGTTCGATTCCACACGACGCGCTGACGATCAGCCGAGGCTCCACATCGTCGATCCGCGCCGCCAGCTCGGGCGCGCCGAAACCGCCGAACACGACGGCGTGGATGGCGCCAAGCCGCGCGCAGGCGAGCATCGCGACGACCGCCTCGGGCACCATCGGCATGTAGATCACTACCCGGTCGCCGGTGTCGACGCCGAGCCGCCGCAGGGCACCGGCGAACCTGGAGACCAAGTCGCGCAGCTCGCCGTAGCTGAGGCTCCGGGAGCTCCCGGTGACCGGGCTGTCGTAGATCAGCGCGGGCTGATCACCCCGGCCCGCCTGGACATGGCGGTCGAGGGCGTTATGGCAGGTGTTGAGCATCCCGCCCGCGAACCAGCGGTAGAACGGCGGGTTGTCGTCGTCGAGCGCCCGCGTGGGCGGCCGCGTCCACTCGATCCCTTGCGCGATCTCGCCCCAGAACCGCTCTGGGTCGCGCAGCGATCGTGCATGTACTTCGGCGTAGGAGGCCAGCGCCCGACCTACCGCTTTTGCGGCACCTCGGCGACCTCGCCGCCGCGGCGCTTCCACTCGTCGAAGCCGCTTTCGAGGTGCGCCACGTCCTTGTAGCCGAGGCGATTGAGCGCGTCGGCGGCGAGCGCGGAGCGCAGCCCTCCGGCGCAGTAGAGGATCACACGGGCGTCCGGCTGCATGAAGTCCTTGTGGTATTCGCTCTCCGGGTCCGCCCAGAACTCGAGCATGCCCCGTGGCACGTGACGTGCGCCGGGGATGGTTCCCTCCCGCCACAGCTCACGGACATCCCTGACGTCGATCAGCAGGGCATCGCCTTGTTTGCGCTCGCTCTCCACCTGCTGCATCGAGAGGTTCTCGATGCGCGTCTTGGCGTCGTCCACCATTTCCCTGACGGTTGTCATCTCGCTCCTAGTCCTCGACGATCCCGACGGCGCGCACCGGGGAACCGTATGCGGTCTCCAGCCTGAGCGGGAAACCATAGAACTCGAACCGCCGCCCGGCCACCTGAACGAGATTGTTGAGGTTCTCGTAGTGCGTGATCCGGTGCTTCGCGCATGCGCGGTGCGTGCGATAGTCGCCGTACTCGTAGACGAGGTCGGGGCTGATCGTCTCAACGCCAAAGATCTTCACGCCGCGGTCGGCCATCCAGGCAACGGTCTCGGGCGCGACCCCGCTGAAGCCGTCCAGGAATGCGGGCGTCCCGGCGGTCTGGTTGAAGTGGTCGGTGCAGAACAGCAGCATGTCACCGGGCTCGAGCGCTGCCTGCGCCTTGCCGAGCGCGTCCTCCGCCTCGTCGGGCGTCACGTTGTGGCCCTTACCACCATATTCGCGCACATCGATGCACACGGCGGGGCCGCAGAAGGTCTCCAGCGGCATCTCCGCGATCGCTGCCGCGCCCGGAGTGCGGTCGTAATGGCCGAACGCGTCCACGTGCGTGGCGGCGTGGTTTGAGGTGATGATCAGCTCTGCGTTGAAAGACGGGTCCTCCGAGGCATAGTCGGCGTGGATCAGTTCCCGCACGATCTGGGGCGGGTTGAAGAAGGGGTGCACCTGCGTGCTGCGGTTGAGCGGCTGGCTTAGGTCGATGACTCTCCGTGGCAACTTGCCACCTCCCAGGTGAGACGGTCGGTGGGCGCCGACCCTACATGGCGGATCGAGCAGGCGCCATTTCTATAGCCTCCTGGAACCCATGGCCTCGGCCACGATCGATCTCCGGCGCAGCGCCGAGCGGATCCGTACCGATGTGGAGACGCTGGCAGGTCCCGACTTCACGCTCTCCTCGGAGGCGATCCGCCGCTACGCCTATACCGACGTCTACCGAGCCACGCTCGACTACTTCACCGCTGCCTGGCGTGAGCTGGGCTTCACCGTCAGCGAGGACCCGGTCGGCAACCTGGTGGCGCGCAATCGCCCTGTGGGCGAGCCCGTGTTCGGGATCGGCTCGCACTGCGACTCGAACCGCAACGGCGGCAAGTGGGATGGGACGCTGGGGGTGGTGTGCGCGCTCGAGGTCTGCCGCGCCAGCGCCGAGCTGGGGCTCGATCTGCCGCTGCAGGCGATCTCGTTCCTCGAGGAGGAGGGCTCGGGCTTCGGCCAGATGGTGTTCGGCAGCCGGATTGTGGCCGGCTGGGTGAGCGAGCAGGAGCTGCGCGAGGAGATCCGCGCGATCGACGACGGGCGCTCCTTCTGGGAGCACGCCACCGAGGCTGGCTATCACCCGGAGCGGTTCAGGGAGTGCGCGCACATCCTCGACGGCTTGAGCGGCTGGATCGAGCTACACA
Organism: uncultured Solirubrobacterales bacterium; assembly: GCA_963823315.1. Classification (GTDB taxonomy): domain Bacteria; phylum Actinomycetota; class Thermoleophilia; order Solirubrobacterales; family Solirubrobacteraceae; genus Palsa-465. Next base: position 115,438 of record CAWGLB010000011.1, read on the forward strand.
TCGAGCAGGCCAGGGTGCTTCAGGACACCGGTCGGCGGGTGGGCGTGGTGAAGGCGATCGCGGGCTACGTCCACGGCGACATCACCGTGCAGGGACGGGCCGATCACGCCGGCGCGACGCCGATGGACATGCGCCGCGACAGCGCGGTGGTGGCCGCGGAGACGATCGTCGAGCTGGAGCGGCTGGCGCGCGCGGCGGGGTCTGGAACCGTGGGTACGGTGGGGGAGGTCGAGGTCGCGCCGGGTCTGATCAATGCGATCCCAGGGCGCACCCGGATCTCGCTCGACGTGCGCGGTCCGGATGACGATCGCGTCCACCAGGTGATCCGAGACGTCGAGCGCTTCGCCCAAGGAGTTGCCGCCGAGCGGGAGCTGACCGCCGCCTACAGCCAGCGGCAGACGGTGCCGGCCACGCCCCTGGACGAGCGCCTGGTCGCGGCCCTGGAGGCCGCCGCGCGCCAGACCGGGGAGCCGTTCACGACGATGGTCTCCGGCGCCGCCCACGACACCATGTGCGTGGCCGACCGCGTGCCGTCGGCGATGGTGTTCGTGCCCTGCCGGGATGGTCTCAGCCACACCCCCGAGGAGGACGCCGATCCCGACGACGCGGCTCTGGGGGTGCAGGTGATGCTCGGCGCGATCCAGTCGCTCGCTTCTCAGCCGGCGTCCGCCTGACGGCTTTCGCCCATATCGCGCAACACCTGCACGACCCGAGGGATAACCGCGTCGACGATCGCCCGGCCTGTCTCCAGCTTGGCTCGGGTGGCGTCCCCGATCACGCCGGATTCGGAGATGTCGCCGAGCATGTCCATCGGCACCACCACGCCGGGACCGCGATGCGTGAGGCCGTACTTGCCGAGCGAGGTCCAGGGGAGGCCCGCGTCTCTCACCGCCGCCCCGCGGTCATACGCGTCGCGCGCCGCGTGCTCCATCATCACCCGCTGCCCGAGCGCCATCGCGACCGACGTTTCAGCCTCCTCGGCGTGGATCACCGGGCCCTCGATCGCGCCCACCACGTCGGCGGCTAGCTCCCACCACTGCAGCAGGAAGACACGCCGCCCGGTGGTCTCGAAGTAGCGGTTCACGGCGACGGTCAGCGCGGCGACGTTTCCGCCGTGGCCGTTGACCGCGATCACGTTGTCGAGCCCATGATGATGCAGCGACTCGCACACCTCCTCGAAGACGCGCAGAAACGTGTCGGTGCGCAGGCGCAGCGATCCCGGGAACTGCATGTGGTACCAGGACAGCGTCACGTTTAGCGTCGGCGCGATCAGCACGTCCAGCCCCGCGGCGGCTGCAGCTTCCGCCGCGCGGTCACACAGACCCCGCGCGATCACGCAGTCGGTGTCGAGCGGCATGTGTCTGCCGTGCTGCTCCGTGGTTCCGATGGGCAGGAGCACGGCGTCGACGCCCGCCCGCATGCGCTCCGCCACCTCCTCCCAGGTGAGCTTTTCCAGGAATCGCTCTTGGGGCATGCTCTCCTCCTCTCGCGCTCGTGGGTCAGGTCTTGGCGATCGCCCGCACCGGGCTGCCGGTTTCGCCGAGCCACATGAGCGGATAGCCGGCGAACCAAAACTCGCCCTTGCCGAGGAGCTGATCGAGGTTGACCAGCCACTCGATGATGGTCCCGTTGCTGCTCTGGCTGGTCATCGCGCGACTCCTTGGTTGTCATGTGCAAACTCGGGAGATGGCGCCTGGATATCTGGGGTCGCATCGAACAGCGCTTGGGCGACGGTGAGCACGCCCGCCTCGTCCCATGCCCGACCCGTGAGCTGTACGGCGGTGGGGATGCCCAAGGCGTCGAACCCGGCCCTGACGGTGCACGCGGGCAGTCCCGCCAGATCCTGCGGAGTCGTGTAGCTCATGACGAGCTCGCGGAACTCGATCTCCTCGCCGAGATGCAGCACGCGCTCGTGACCGATGCGAGCGGGGGAACCCGCCGTAACCGGCGTGATCAGCACGTCGACCTGGCCGAAGAGCCGGTTGAAGCCAGCCCGCAGCGACTCTCTGCGCGCAGCGCCCTTCAGGTAGTCCTCGAGCGTCGTCGTGGTGGCGAGCTCGAGCCGGTCGAGGACATCGCTGCCGTACTCCGAGCGCCGTGCCGGAAAGAGCCCCGCCTCCGTATGCGTTCTCAGCGCCTCGCACCGCTGCAACCAGCCGAATGCCTCATACGCGCCGGCCGCCTCCGGCAATGCCACCTCGACGAGCTCGGCGCCGAGGTCCACGAGCGCGTCGACGGCCGCTTCGTAGGCCATTTGCACCTCGGGCGCAAGTGGCACGAGGTGCAGGTCCTGGCACAGCCCCACGCGCACGCCGGGCAAGCCGTCCGCGCGCGGGAGAGTCCTCGCAATCGCGCTGCCGGCGGGGCCCGGGTCGGCGACCACGCCGAGCAGGAGCGCGGCGTCGGCGGGGGTACGGGCCATCGTCCCGGGGTGGTCGAGCGAGCGGGCGAGCGGGAAGAGCCCCGCGCGAGCGATCCTCCCGTAGCTCGGCTTCAGGCCGACGGTGCCACAGAAGCTCGAGGGGACGCGGATCGATCCCCCCGTGTCGCTGCCGAGCGCCAGCGGGACCATCCCGGTGGCCAGCGCGACCGCCGAGCCGCCGCTCGAGCCGCCCGAGATGCGCTCGGGCGCCCAGGGATTGTGGGTCGTTCCCATGAGCTCATTGACCGAGGTGATTCCCCACGCGAACTCGTGCGTCTGGGTCTTGCCGACCACGATCGCGCCGGCCGCGCGGGCACGGCGCACGGCTTCGGCGTCCGCGGCCGGAACGTGGTCCGAGAACATCGGGGAGCCGTAGGTGGTCCTCACCTCGGCCGTGTCGAACAGATCCTTGACGCCGATGGGGAGCCCCGCCAGCGGCCCCGGTTCCGCGTCGCCCGCATAGGAGCTCTCCGCGCGCGCTGCCTCTTCACGGGCCCGGTTCAAGCACAGCGTGGTGAAGGCACCGAGCGCTGGGGCCAGCTCCTCGATCCTCGCGGCGTGCGCGGCGAGCGCTTCCACCGGGGAGAGTGTCCGTCGCCTGTAGGCCTCGAGCAGCTCGAGCGCGCTCAGCGACGTGATCTCCTCCACCGCCTTGATTATGCCGGGGCCTTTGGGGAGGATGCCCGCGTGTGGCTTGATCGCTACCGGTGTGCGGCGACGATCTCGGTGGATTTCGACGCCGAGACGCTGTGGAGCGGGACGTTCAACCTGAACACGCCCAGCCCGATGTCGAGAGGCGACTACGACATCAGGGCGGCGCTGCCCCGCATCCACGCGCTATTTGACCGGCACGAGATCCCGGCGACCTTCATGGTCCCCGCTCAGGTGGTTGACGAGCACCCCGATGCCTGTGCCGAGATCGCCGAGCGGGGGCGCCACGAGGTCGGCTACCACGGCTACCACCACGAGAGCGTGCTCGACATGCCGGTCGAGCAGGAGCGCGAGCTGATGCAGCGAGGCATGGCCCGGCTCGAGGAGACATTCGGCTCGAGGCCTCGGGGCAACCGCTCGCCGCCGTTCGCCCTGGGGCCCAATACGGCCGAGCTGCTGGAGGAGTTCGGATTCGCCTATGACTCGAGCCTGTTCGGCCACGACGAGCCGTACCGGCCCCGGGTGCCGATCACTGATGGCCCCTTGCGCGACTTCGTCGAGTTGCCCGTGAGCTGGGAGCTCGACGACGCGCCCTACTTCCTTTTCAACTTCTTCCCCTACATGTCCGGCTTCTGCACCCCCAGCCAGGTGCTGGAGATCTGGAAGGCCGAGTTCGACGGCTCCTATCGCGCCGGAGGCTGTTTCCTGCTGGTCATCCACCCGTTCTGCATCGGGCGTCATCCGCGGATGGCGATGCTCGACGAGTTGATCTCGTACATCCGGAGCTCCGGCGAAGTGTGGTTTGCGACGCACCTGGAGGTGGCGCAGGAATGGCGTCGTAACCAGGTCGCCCAGGGCACGTGGGATGCGCAGGCCCGGGCCGCGGCGGGTTAGGCGCAAGCTAGGGCGGGAATAACTCGCCACGGCCGCAGTGGCTGAGACGTTTGGATAGTTGCTCTCGCCGGGCGCGACTAATCGGCCACGAGCCTGACGCCGCTGCTCGTTTGGCGACTTTTGCGCGCCCGCGGCCACCGCCCCCGCGCCCGCGGCCACCGCCCCCCGCGCGCCCGCGGCCACCGCGCGCCGCGCGGGGCCGCCCGCGCCGCGCACGCCCGCGCTGCACGCCCGCGGCCACCGCCCCCCAGCGTGCGCGGCGGCCGCCCGCGCCGCGCGCGCCCGCGCTGCCCGCCCGAGCCGCCTCCGCCCGCCTACTCCTCGCTCAGCCCGTACTTTTCTCGCGCCGACTCGGGGCTGACGTACCCCTCGTCGACGTCGGCCCTCACCGCCTCGCGCTCGCGCTCGAGCGGATCGCCGTAGCCACCGCCGCAGGGCGAGACCAGGCACAGCCTGTCGCCCGCCGCCGCCTTCCGGTACGGGAACTTCGAGGGCAGCTCGAGCTCGCCGTCGCCGCCCCGATTGACCCACACCGCGCCCGGCGCGCCAGCTTGTCCCCCGAACAGCCCGGGCGGCGCCCAGACGGAGCCGTCCCCCTCCAGCGAGTAGCCGGCGGCGTCCAGGAACTCCACCTCGCGCACGGTGCCGAGGCCGCCCCGCCAGCGCCCCGCGCCCGCCCCATCCTCGAGCAACTCGTACTGGGTGACGCGCAGCGGCAGGTGCGACTCGATGTCCTCGATCGGGTTGTTGCGGGTGTTGGCGTAGAGGGTGTCGACCGCGTCCAGGCCATCCTTGCCGTGACGACCGCCATAGCTGGCTTCGTGAATATCCATGTGCACCCAGTGGCGACCCTGACGGAAGCCCGAGTAGGCGATCACCTTGAGGTTCCCCACCCCGGCGCTGACCCGGTCAGGCACGATCGGCGCCAGCGCCCGCATCAGCGTGTCGGCGACGAGATTGCCGCCACAGAAGCGGGCGATCGTGGGGGCGGGAAAGCGGGGGTTGGCCAGACAGCCCTCGGGCGCGCTGATCGAGATCGCCCTGAAGAGCCCAGAATTGGTAGGCACCGGGTCGTGCGTCGCGGAGTCCAGCAGGATCGAGCGCAGCGTCATCCAGACCGCGATGTCGACCGTGCCAACGAACGGCATGTTGACCGGTAGGTCGATCTGCGGCGAGGTGCCGCTGAGATCCACCTCGATCTCGGTGCCTTCGATGGTCACGGCGACCGCGATACGAAGGTCCTTGTGCGCGGGATCGGGATCGTTGACGAACCCGTCGAGATACCCCTCGGCGCGGTAGGTGCCGTCGGGCAGCCGCTCGATCTCCCGGCGCAGCATCGCCTCCGAGTAATCCATCAAGTCCTCGCTGGCATCTCGTACCGTCTGAAGCCCGTAGCGCTCGACCAGCTCGAGGAAGCGCGCCGCGCCAGCCTTGGCCGCCGCCACCTGCGCGGCCATGTCGCCGACCACCACGTGCTCAGCACGCACGTTGTCGCGGATCAGCTGCCACACCCACTCGTTGCGTCGCCCCTGCTCCTCGACCTTGATCGCGGCGAACTGAAGGCCTTCCGCGTACGCATCCGTGGCGTCCACGATCCCGCAGGTGCCGGGGGTGAGCGCCCCGAGATCCAGGTGGTGCGCCGTGGTCGCGGAGAAGCCCACCAGCTCGTCGCGATAGAAGATCGGCACACAGAAGCCGACGTCGGGCTGGTGCGAGGCGCCGTAGTAGGCGTGGTTGTGAATCACCACGTCGCCGGGCCTCCATTCCGCCCCCAGCTCGGCGAAGCGCCGCTCGATGCCGCGGATATAGCCCGGAATCGGGCCCGACTGGAGCGGCGTGGACTGAGACGATTCACACAGCTGCCGGCCCCGCTCGTCGCAGATCACGCAGCCGAAGTCCTCCGACTCGCGAATGATCGAGGAGAAGGACATACGGGCGAGCTTGTGGCCCATCTCGACGGCGATCGAGTCGAGCGCACCGGCGATCACGGCGGCGGTGACCGGGTCGACGCGGCTCCGGACGGTGCTCATCAGGCCACTCTCCTCAGGGTCAGGTTTCCCGACTCGTGGGCGGCGGCGGTCCATCCCGGCGGCACGAGCGTGGTGGTGTCAGGATGAAAGACGATCGCGGGGCCCGGCAGCGGCCGGCCGATCTGAAGCGCCTGGCGATCATAGAACTCCGTAGATAGGGACTCGAGCGCGCCGTTGACCCGGAAGACGCTGTCGCGCTCGCCCACCAGGCCGGTATCCGCAGTCGCGGTGGGCTCGCGCAACCGGGTCAGCTCGGGCCGTCTTCCGACCGCGCTCACGCGGGCGTTGACGATCTCGATCGGATCCTTGAACGAGTGGCCGTACTCGCGCTCGTGAAGGGCGTGGAAGAGCTCCAGATCGTGCTCGGAGAATTTCCCGTCGCTCAGAGTCAGCCGTAGCTCGTAGCCCTGGCCCGCGTAGCGGCAGTCGAGCATCCGTGCCACCTCGATGTCGTTCTCGGCGACCCCGTCGCGCCGGAGCCACCCCCGCAGCTCCTCCTCGAGTTGCTGCAGAGCCCCGTTGAGCCGCGCCTCGTCGACGCCTCCCTGCACCATGAAAACGGTCTGCATGCGGTCGTACTTGAGGTCGGAGGTGAGCAGCCCGCTGGCCGAGGTGATGCCGGGGTAGGGCGGCACCAGCACCTCGGGAATGTCAAGCGAATCGGCCACCTCCGCGGCATGGAGCGGCCCGGCGCCGCCGAAGGCCACCAGCGCGAACTCTCGCGGATCGTGTCCCTTCTCCACCGTACGCGATCTGATCGCGCGCGCCATGTTCGCGTTGGCGATCGTGATGGCCCCCTCTGCCGCCTCCGCGAGACCCAGCCCCAGCTCGCCCGCCAGGCGCTCGAAGGTGGCGCTCGCGCGCTCCACATCGAGCTGCATGTGCCCGCCCAGAAAGCGCTCGGGATCGATCCGGCCGAGCACGACGTGGGCGTCGGTCACGGTGGGATCCTCGCCGCCGAGGCCGTAGCACGCGGGGCCGGGTACGGCGCCGGCGCTGCGCGGGCCGACGCGGAACGCGCCCGCTGCGTCCACGAACGCGATCGACCCACCGCCGGCGCCGATCGTATGCACGTCGAGCATCGGGACCAGCAGCGGATAGCCCCCCACCCAAGTGTCTCGGGCCGAGGCCTCGCCGATGCCCTGTTCGGTCACGATCCCGATGTCGGCGGAGGTGCCGCCCATGTCGAAGGTGATCAGCCGTCGGCGCCCCGTCAGCGCTCCGGCCCACTGGCCGCCGAGGATGCCGGCGGCCGGCCCCGACAGCAGCAGCGTGACGGGCCGCTCGGCGGCGCTCTCCACACTCGCCAGGCCACCGCTCGAGATCATCACGTGCAGGTCCGAGCGCACCTCCTCCGTTTCCAGGGCAGAGGCGAGCCGCTCGAGGTAAAGCCCCGTCTTCGGCCCCAAGAAGGCGCTCATGCAGGCGGTGGTGAAGCGCTCGAACTCGCGGAATTGAGGGACGATGTCCGCACTTGTGGTGACGAACGCTCCGGGCATCTCCTCGCGCACGATCTCCGCGGCGCGCCGCTCGTGCTCGGGGTTCAGGTAAGAGTGCAGGAAGCAGACGGCGACCGCCTCGACGTCCTCCGCCCGCAGTTCGCGAGCCGCGGCGCGGACCTCCTCCTCGTCGAGTGGAGTCAGCACCTCCCCGCGCGGCGGGACGATCCGCTCGGTCACGACCTTGCGATGGCGGCGCCGCACGAACGGCATCACCTGCCAGGGGATGTCCTGCATCACGGAATAGTGCTGGGGGCGCTGGTGGCGTCCGATGTGGACGATGTCCCGGAAGCCCCTGGTGGTGATCATGCCCACCAAGGCGCCGTCGTGCTCGAGCACGGCGTTGGTGGCGACGGTGGTGGCGTGGAAGACCGCGTCCAGCTCGGCGGTGTCCAGTCCGGCCCGCTCGCAGAGCTCGACCAGCCCCCTGACCATGGCCCTGTCGGGCGCTTCGCGCGTCGATGGGACCTTGTGCACGTGGACCGCCCCGGACTCGCTGTCGTGCACCATCAGGTCGGTGAAGGTCCCTCCGATGTCCACTCCGACGGTCTTCATCGCTCCTGGCGCCGGAGCTTACTTCCGCGATCTCGCCACTGCTATTAATGTCCGACTTCAGGCCGCAGGCGCTGCGTGCGCGGCCGCGGCAGGAAAGGAGGGAGATTGAGCAAAGCTCTCGAGGGCGTACGCGTGGTCGACATGACGCATGTCCAGGCGGGGCCCGTTTGCACGCAGCTGTTGGCGTGGCTGGGCGCCGATGTGATCAAGGTCGAGCCGCCGAGGGGCGACGTCACTCGCACCCAGCTTCGGGATCTCCCCGACGTGGACAGCCTTTATTTCACGATGCTCAACTGCAACAAGCGCAGCATCACGCTGGACCTCAAGACGCCCGAGGGCAAGCGTGTGTGCGAGGAGCTGCTGCGCCGCTCCGACGTCCTGGTGGAGAACTTCGCGCCCGGGGCGATGGACCGGCTCGGGCTCACCTGGGAGCACCTGCAGGAGCTCAACCCGCGGCTGATCTTCGCCTCGCTGAAGGGCTTTGGGGTGGGCGCGCTCGAACGCGCAAAGGCTTATGAGCCGATCGCCCAGGCCACGGGCGGCGCGATGAGCACGACCGGCTTCGAGGACGGGCCACCGACCGTCACCGGCGCGCAGATCGGCGACTCAGGGAACGCGGTGCATCTGTTCGGGGCGATCTGCGCGGCGCTGTATCAGCGGACCAACACGGGCCGAGGGCAGCGGGTGACGATCGCGATGCGCGACGGGATCCTCAACCTGTGCAGGGTGAAATTGCGCGATCAGCAGCGGCTCGAGCACGGACCGCTGCGGGAGTATCCGAACCGCGACTTCGGCGATGCCGTGCCCCGTTCCGGGAACGCCTCCGGTGGAGGTCATCCGGGTTGGGCCGTGCGCTGCAAGGGCGGCGGCCCCAACGACTACCTCTATCTCGTGATCCAGCCGCAGGTCTGGGCAGTACTGAGTGAGAAGATCGGCCGTCCCGAGCTCGCGGAGGACGCCGACTACGCCACGCCGGAGAAGCGCCTGGAACGCCTGAGCGAGATATTCGCCACGATCGAGCAGTGGACGCTGACCAAGGACAAGTGGGAGGCATTCGGCGAGCTCAATGAAATCGGCGTGCCCTGCGGGCCCGTGATGGATACGCAGGAACTGCTCGACGACCCCGGCCTCGCCGCCACCGGCATGATCGTCGAGGTCGACCACCCCGAGCGGGGCAGGTTCAAGACCGTGGGGTGCCCGTTCAAGCTGTCTGACTCGCCCGTCGAGATCGTGCGCTCCCCGCTGCTCGGCGAGCACAACGCCGAGTTGCACGAGGAGCTGTTCGCCACCGAGGCGGGCGGGGCCGGAGTGCCGTCGGCAGAGCCCTCGCCGGCCGGGGAGGGCGTATGAAGGTAGTCGTGCTCGGAGCCGGCGCGATCGGCGCCTATGTGGGGGCCGCGCTCGATCGGGGCGGGAGCGACGTGACGCTGATCGCGCGCGGCGCCCATCTCGAGGCCATGCGCCGGCACGGCGTGCGCGTGCTGAGTCCGCGAGGCGACTTCGAGGCGCACCCCGCCGTGAGCGACGACTTCGACGCGCTTGAGCACGCCGAGGTCGCGTTCGTCGCGCTCAAGGCCTACAGCCTGCCCGCGCTGGCCGAACGGATCGGCGGCGCGCTCGGGCCTCGGACCGTGGTGATTCCAGCTCAAAACGGAATCCCCTGGTGGTACTTCCAGTCGCATCCCGGACCGCTCGCCGGCGCGACCGTCGAGAGCGTCGACCCCGGCGGGGTGATCTCCCGCGCGATCGAGCCCGAGCGAATCGTTGGCTGCGTGGTCTACTGCTCGACCGAAATCATCGAGCCGGGCGTGATCCGGCACACCGAGGGCACGCGCTTCGCAATCGGCGAGCCCGAGGGCAGCCTCAGCGAGCGCTGCCGGCGCATCTCGGAGGCCTTCGTGGCCGGGGGCCTCAAGTGCCCGGTCGAGGAGAACCTGCGCGAGCAGATCTGGCTCAAGCTGATCGGCAACGTGGCCTTCAACTCGGTCACCGCCCTCACCGGAGCCACACTCGGCGAGCTCGGCATGCTGCCCGAGATGAAGGATCTGCTGCGGGCGATGCTCGAGGAGTCGGCGGCGGTGGCGGGCGCGCTCGGCGTCGAGCTGCCCGTGTCGATCGAGCGCCGGCTCCAGCGCGGAATCGACGTGGGTGACCACAAGACCTCGACGCTCCAGGACCTGGAGGCGGGGAAGCCGCTCGAGCTCGACTGCATGAGCGGGGCCGTGATCGAGCTGGCCGGTCGTGTGGGCGTTGCCGTGCCGCACGTGGAGGCGAGCCACGCATGCGCGAAGCTGCTGGACACGCTGGCACGCTCCCGAGCGGCGCGCGAGAGCGCCACGGTGGCCGCTTGAGTGGGGGGTCCCGCCAACCTGTCACCCGGGGCGGCGGGCGACCGCACAGCTCGTCGCTTGAGGTGATCTCCTGCGTTAAGTATCAGTAGTACGCGGGCGTGCCGCGCCCTGCTCCCAACGGTCTGCGGAGGAAGAGATGAAGCGCATCGGTGTTGACGTCGGCGGCACATTCACGGACCTGATCCTGGTCGACGAGGAGGGGGGCAGGATCACCGTCGACAAGCTTCGCTCGACGCCGGAGGACCCCGCCCGAGCCGTCGTTGAGGGCGTGCGCGCGCTTTGCGAGAAGGGAGCGGTGGCCCTCTCCGAGGTCGACAACCTGCTGCACGGGACCACCGTCGCGACCAACATCGTCCTCACCTACACGGGCGCCGAGGTGGGGATGCTCACGACCGAGGGCTTCCGCGACATCATCCACATCGCTCGGCACAAGAAGCCCTACAACTTCTCGCTGCAGCTCGAGCTTCCCTGGCAGTCGCGACCGCTGGTGAAGCGGCGCAACCGCCTCACGGTCAAGGAGCGCCTCACGGTGCCGGATGGCGATGTGCTGATAGCGCTCGACGAGGACGAGGTCCGCGAGCGGGTGCGGGAGCTGCGCGCCGCGGGCGTCGACGCGATCGCGGTCTGCCTGCTCCATTCCTATCTCAATCCGGCTCACGAGCAGCGCATCAAGCAGATCGTGCTCGAGGAGCATCCCGACTGCTACCTGTCGGTCTCCCACGAGGTGTTGCCCCTGTATCGCGAATTCGAACGCTTCTCGACGGTCGCCCTCAACGCCTACGTCGGCCCGCAGGTGTCCCGCTACGTCGCGCGCTTCGACGAGGCGCTGCGCGACGACGGCTTCGCGCACGGGATTCACCTGATGCAGTCCGCCGGCGGCATGGCCACGGTGGAGTCGGCGACGCTGCGGCCGGTCAATCTGCTGATGTCAGGACCTGTGGCGGGACTGATTGGCGGGATCTGGGCGGGGCGTCTGGCCGGCTTCGAAAACGTGGTCACGCTGGACATCGGCGGCACCTCGGCCGACATCGGCGTCGCCGCCGAGGGTCAGTTGCGGATGCGCCACCTGCTCGACACCAAGGTGGGTGACTACCAGGCCATGATCCCCATGGTCGACATCGACACGATCGGCGCGGGCGGCGGTTCGATCGCCTACGTCGACGAGGGAGGCGTGTTCCGGGTCGGACCGCAATCGGCCGGCGCCGAGCCGGGACCGGCCTGCTATGGCCGGGGAGGCACCGAGCCCACCGCCACCGACGCGCAGCTCCTGCTGGGGAGGCTGCGTGGCGACCGCGGTCTGCTGGGGGGCGATATGCACCTCGAGCCTGACCTCGCGCAGGGAGCCATGCGCAGGCTCGCGCAGCGCCTCGGGATGTCGCTCGAGGAGGCCGCGCTCGGTGCGCTCCAAATCCAGAAGTTCGGCATGACGCAGGCGATCGAGCTGAACTCGGTCAGACGAGGCTATGACCCGCGCGAGTTCGTGCTAGTCGCCGCGGGAGGAGCCGGGCCGCTGTTCGCCTGCGACATCGCCATGGAGCTCGAGATATCCCGGGTGCTCGTGCCCAGCTATCCCGGGATCGTGGCCGCCACCGGCCTGCTGGCAACCGATCTTGAGCACGAGTTTGTGGCCACCGAGCGGCATCAGCTCTCGGGCGCCGACCTCGAGCGGCTGCGCTCCCGCTTCCAGGAGCTGACCGCGCAGGCGGAGGGCCAGCTAGAGCAGGACGGTGTGCCCGAGGACCGCCGGCTGGTGCGCCGCCTGGCCGACTGCCGCTACGTGGGACAGGGCTACGAAGTTCGCTTTGACGTCCCCGCCGGCGAGATCGACTCACGCTGGCTGACGGAGCTGGCGGATCGCTTCCACCGCGCGCATCAGGCCGAATACGGGCACCGTTTCGAGGCGGAGATCGAGCTGGTCAACATCCGCACGATCGCGATCGGGCAGATCCCCGAACTGCGCCCCGAGCGCCTGGACCGCGGCGACGGCGACCCTGCGCGCGCGCTCACCCTGGAGCGCGAGGTGGTCTTCGACGCGGGCGGCCAGCCGGACCGCCGTCAGACTCGCTTCTATGAGCGCGAAAGGCTGCTGGCCGGGGACCGGATCGAGGGACCGGCGGTGGTCGAGCAGTACGACACCACGACCGTCATCCCACCCGGCCTGATCGCCGAGATCGACGACTACGGCAACATCGTGATCGACTGCTCCGCGGCCGCGCGCACGCAGCAGCCGAGCGTCGAGCTGGCCACGCCGATCCTGATGCGCGTGATCGGGGGCGCCTGCACGGCGATCGCCAAGGAGATGGCCGGCGTGCTCTTCCGCATGTCGTACAGCTCGATCATCCGCGAGTCCGAGGACCTCGGCGCGGGCATCTTCGACGCCGAGGGCAATGTGCTCGCCGAGTCGGATTCGACGCCCATGTTCATGGGCGCGATGCCCAAGATCGTCAAGAACGTGATCAGGCTGCTGGGCGGCGGCATCCACGAGGGGGACGTCATCCTGCACAACGACCCTTACGGAGGCGCCACTCACTCGCCGGACGTCGCGATCGTGATTCCGATCTTCTTCGAAGGCGAGCTGGCCGGCTTCGCGGGGGCCTCGGCTCACCTGCTCGATATCGGCGGCGCCTACCCGGGGCTGGCGATCGACCTGGTGGACAACTGGTCTGAGGGCAACATCTATCGCGCGATCAAGCTCTCGGAGCGGGGCGTACGTCAGGATCAGATCTGGCGCCACATCCTCGAGAACACGCGCACGGCCACCTACAACCGCGGCGACATCGAGGCGATGATCGCCGCCTGCGAGCTGGCTCGGCGCCGCTACCTTGAATTGCTCGCTCGATACGGCGCCGAGACGGTGCTCCAGGCCGCGGGAGGCTGGCTCGACTATTCCGAGCGGATGCTCCGCCAGGAGATCGAGAAGCTGCCCGACGGCACATATGAAACCGATGTCGGCTGGCTGGACGACGACGGTCGCACGCGGGGCGTGCCGCTGCCGATCAAGGTGGCGGTCACGATCGAGGGAGACGAGATCACCTTCGACCTAACCGGCTCAAGCGCCGAGGTCCCCACCGGATTCAACTGTCCCTACGAGGGCACCACGGTCTCGGCGATGACGTTCATCACGCGCATGATCTTCCTGGATGAGGTCGCCTACCCGGTGTTCGTGCCCCAGAACGAGGGGATGCTGCGGCCGGTCAAGGTGATCGCTCCCAAGGGGTCGATCTTCAACCCCAACTTTCCGCGCGCCTGCTTCGCGCGCTTCTGCCAGGTGCAGCGCGCGGTCGATCTGGCGCTGCGCGCGCTAGCGCCGATCGCGCCCGAGAAGGTCACCGCCGGCAACTCGGCTCACCTGCATTTCATCTCCTACTCGGGATTCCTGGAGGAGCAGGGCGAGTACTGGGTGTACCTCGAGGTCGACGAGGGCTCCTACGGAGGCCGCCACGACAAAGACGGTCTCGACTCGATCGACTGCCTGATCGCCAACACCCGCAACAACCCGATCGAGGAGCTCGAGTGGCGCTTCCCGATGCGCACCGAGCGCTATGAGCTGCGCGACGAGCCGTGCGCCGCCGGCAGGTGGCGCGGCGGGATCGGCATGGTGCGCACCAACCGCTTTCTCGTCGACACGATCGTGACCTGCGAGGGCGAGCGGACCGAGTCGGATCCTCCTTGGGGCGTCTTCGGTGGGCACGAGGGCGCCAACGCTCAGACCAAGATCACCAAGCCCGACGGGGAGGTGGAGTACTGGCCCTCGAAGTTCACGGGCCACACGCTCTCCGCCGGCTCGACGATCGAAGTCGTGGTCCCCAACGCGGGCGGGTACGGTGACCCCTTCGAGCGCGAGCCCGAGTTGGTGCTGGCGGACGTGCTCGACGGCTACACGACGGTCGAGCTCGCCGCGCGGGACTACGGCGTGGTGCTCGATCCCGAACGGCGAGCCATCGACCACGAGGCCACGCGGCGCCTGCGCGCGGGCGCCGGGGCGCGGGCTACTTGAGCGGGTTCGTGCCCGCCATCCAAATAATCACGCGCGTGAACTTAGCGTCGGGACCGACATCGAAGAAGTTGCAGTTGTGCATGTCGTTCTGGGTCCCGTCGACGAGCTCGCCGACGTAGTCCTGCTCAGTCGCGACCTTCCCGGCGGCCTCCTCGACGACGATGTTCGTGATCTCGTGCCTGACCGACTTGGAGCCACCGAGGAAATCGGTGAACATGCGCCGGATCTCAGCGGCGCCCGTGAACGTGACGTGGTCGGTTTGGACCGACAGCGTCGCATCCTGCGCGAAGTGCGAGACCACGCCGTCGACGTCCTTGGCGTCGACCGCCTTGAAATAGCTCGCGGGTAGCGCCGCAAGCTGATTGCGGCTGAGGGTCTGGGTCTCTGTGGCCATCAGGGGTCCTCCTTGATTGGTCTAGGTGGGCAATGAGGCGGGCAGGGGCTCGGTGGCCGTGGTGGCGGCGCGAAACGGACGCAGCACATCGGTCTCGCCCAGCAGCTCCTTGGGCTCGGGCCGCCTGAAGGCGGCCACCCGGCTGGTGGCGAGTCCATAGCCCCCCAGCGCCTCGAGCATCTTGACCGCGGCGGCGACGCCGTCGATCACGGGAACATCGAGCGCTGCCTGCACGCGGCGGTCGAGCGGCCCCATGCCGGCGCACCCGAGGCAGATGGCCTCGGCGCCGTCCTCGGCGATCGCTTCATGCGCTTGCGCGGTGATCTCTCGCTCGGCGGCATCGGGATCGCGCTCGATGTCGAGCACGGCGAGTGCGGTAGCGCGCACCGAGGCACAGCGCGCACTCAGGCCGTAGCGCGCCACCACGTCCTCGATCAGCGGCCTGATCCGGGGCAGCACGGTGACCACCGAGAAGCGGTGCGCGACCATGCACGCCATCAGCATCGAGGCCTCGGCGATCCCCACCACCGGCACCGGCGAAAGCTCACGCGCCGCGTACAGACCGGGGTCTCCGTAGCAGGCGATGATGATCCCGTCGTAGTCGCCGGCGCGTTCAGCCACCGCCTCGAGCGTCGCCACCGCCGCGAGCTCGTCCTCGAGATGGCCTTCGATGGAGGCGGGACCCCAGCGGGGCGAGATCGCCTCGACCTCGGAGTCCGGGCCCGCGTAGCGACGCGCCTGGACCTCGATGTCACGGGTCATCGCCTCGGTGGTGTTGGGATTGATGACGAGGATCTTCACGCGGCGCCCCCCGCGGTCCGCACCCCGAGGTTCATGAGCTCGCCGGCCTCGGTCAGCACCTCGGCCAAGCCGTCGACCATCTCATCGAGCTGCTCAGCGCTTGAGATCAGCGGCGGGGCTACCTGCACGACGGCGTCGCCACGATCGTCGGGGCGCGCGATCATCCCGGCCTTCATCAGACGGCCGAACATGAAACCGCGCAGGAGTCGCTCGCGCTCGTCCGCGTCGAAGCGGCGCCCGTCCTCGCCCACCAATTCGACCGCCCAGAAGAAACCACAGCCGCGCACATCGCCGACGATCGGCAGCGACTCGAGCTCCTGCAGGCGCCCGTGGAGGTGGCCCTCGAGACCTCTGACGTTCTCGAGCACCCCGTCGCGCTCGAAGATCTCGAGGTTCTTGAGCGAGATCGCGGCGCACAGGGGGTGCCCGGCGAAGGTGATGCCGTGCATCAGCGAGCGCTTGGGGTCCTCGTACAGCGGCGCAACCACGCGCTCCGAGGCGAACACGGCACCCATCGGCGCGTACGCCGAGGTGAGCCCCTTGGCGACGGTGATCAGGTCGGGCTGGGCGTCCACGCGGGTGGAGCCGAACCACTCGCCCAGGCGACCAAAACCCGTGATCACCTCGTCGGCCGCCAGCAAGAAGCCGTAGCGGTCGGCGAGCTCGCGCAGCCCGCGCCAGTATCCCGCCGGCGGTACGAAGCAGCCACCGGCGTTCTGCACCGGCTCCGCGATGAACATCGCGATTGTCTCGGGCCCCTCCTCCAGCACGACGGCTTCGAGCTCGTCGAGCAGCGCGCGGGTGAAGGCTGCCTCGTCGTTCACCGCGTCGCCGAACCGGGGGTCCTCACCCAGGCGGAAGTGGTTGGTGGGCGAGACATGCCGCACTTGGATGGCCGGGGGTGCGAAGGGGACGCGGTAGCTCTCAACGCCCGTGAGCGCGAGCGCTCCAAGGCTGGCGCCGTGGTAGGCGACGCGCCGCGCGATCGCCTTCGTCCGGCCCTCTCCGCCCGTCGCGTTGTGATAGAGCCGCGCCAGCTTCCACGCCGACTCGACGGACTCGGAGCCGCCGCTTGTGAAGAAGACATGGTCGAGCCCCGGCGGCGTGAGCCCGGATAGCCGCTCGGCCAGCGCCACCGCCGTGGGGTGGGCCATGCTCCAGGTGGTGGCGAAGGGGAGCGTTGCCATCTGGGCGGAGGCCGCCGCGGCCAGTTCCTCGCCGTAGGAGTAGCCCAGTTGCGAGCAGAACAGCGCCGAGAGGGCGTCGAAGTAGCGGTTGCCGTGCGTGTCGAATACGTACGGACCCTCGCCACGCTCGAGCACGAGGACCGGCTGGCGTCCGGGGCCGAATGCGCCGTTGCGGGTGAAGTGCATGAGGAGATGCTCGTGGGCGGCGTCCTCCAGGTCTTCAAGGAGAGGATTCATCTAGTGCTCGCTTTGCTAGAGGTTCATGGGCAGGCGCGGGCGATCAGGTCGCGGTGGGGAAGGCGAGGTCGATCTTCGCCTCGGCGGCTTCGGGCCAGCGAGAGCTGACCACCTTCCCGCGCGTGTAGAAGCGCAGTCCTTCGGGGCCGTGAATGTGGATGTCGCCGAACAGCGATGCCTTCCAGCCGCCGAAGGAGTAATAGGACATCGGCACCGGGATCGGAACGTTGATCCCCACCATGCCCGTGCTGACGCGCAGCTGGAATGCGCGCGCCGCGCCGCCGTTGCGGGTGAAGATGGCCGAGCCGTTGCCCCAAGGATTCGCGTTCACGACGGCGATCGCCTCGTCGAGCGACGCGGCCCGGTTCACCACCAGCACCGGTCCGAAGATCTCCTCCGTGTAGATGCGCATGTCGGTCGAGACGCGATCGAACAGCGTGGGACCGACGAAGAAGCCTTCCTCGTGGCCGTCGACGACGACATCGCGGCCGTCGCAGACGAGCTCGGCGCCCTCGTCAACGCCGGCATCGACCAGGCTCCGCACGCGCTCCCGGGCAGCTGCGCTGACCAGCGGTCCGACGTCGGAGTCCGGCTGGTCGCCGGGACCCACGACGAGCCGGTCGAGCCGCTCGGCGATCTTCTCCACGAGCTTGTCGCCGGCCTCGCCCACGGCCACGACCGCCGAGACGGCCATGCACCTCTGGCCGCTCGAGCCGTAGGCACCGGCCACGAGCTGATCGGCGGTGTAGTCGAGGTCGGCGTCCGGCAGCACGACCGCATGATTCTTGGCGCCTCCGAGCGCCTGGGCTCGCTTACCGTGCGTGGTGGCGGTCTCGTAGACGTACTTGGCGACGGGCGTCGAGCCGACGAACGAAACCGCGTTCACCCTCGGATGCGTGAGCAGCGCCTGGACGGTGTCACGGTCTCCGTGCACCACGTTGAAGACGCCCTCGGGTATGCCCGCCTCGGCCAGCAACTCGGCGAGCATCATCGAGGCGGAGGGGTCCTGCTCGGAGGGCTTGAGCACGAACGTGTTGCCGGCTGCCAGCGCGAGCGGAAACATCCAACCCGGGACCATCGACGGGAAGTTGAACGGCGTGATGCCGGCCACGACTCCGAGAGGCTGCCGCAGCGTGTAGCTGTCGACGCCCCGCGAGACCTGCCAGGAGTGCTCTCCCTTCAACAGCTGTGCGAGGCCGCAGGCGAACTCAACCAGCTCCAGCTCTCGCTGGACTTCGCCGCGAGCATCGGCAACCACCTTGCCGTGCTCGAGCGTCACGACGCGCGCCATCTCGTCCCGGTGCTCGTGGAGGAGCTCGCGGAACGCGAACATGAGGCGGGTGCGCTCGGACAGCGATGCTGACTCCCACGCCGGAGCTGCGGCGAGCGCCGCGTCAACGGCGGCGTCGACCTCTTCGGCGTCGGCGAAGGGAACCTGGGTCACAACCTCCCCGGTGGCCGAGTTGGTCACCTCCCCCCGGCGTTCGGAGCGCGAGCTCTCCTCGCGGCCATGGATCCAGTGGCTCAAAGTTGTTTGGGTGGTTGCCATCAATTGCTCCTCGTTCATCGCGTCGTCGCTAAGTCGGCCAGCGCGGGAACGATCTCGGCGCCGACCCGTTCCATCTGGTCGAACGAACCATTGTTATACGCCACCGACACTTCGTCCACACCGACCTCGGCCAACGCCTCGAGCTTCTCGAGGCAGTGCGTGACCGGCCCTGCGATCGCGAAGTCATCGACCAGCTCGGTGGTGAGGTAGGCCGTGTGGTCCGCATCCGAGTCGAGGTGGCCGCGGTAGTAGTCGTAGGCATCCCTGGCTGACAGCAGGCGCTGCATCACCTCGGGCATGTCGTGGTCGGGGTTGTGCCGAGCCATGTCCGCGACGTGGTTCGCGCACGCGGCCGGCGCCCAGCGGCACGCCGTCGCTGCTGCGTCATGGTCGTCCGCGACATGCATTGCGCACAGGATCGAGACCTTGACCTCGCCGGGATCCCGTCCGGCCGATCGCGCCCCCTCATGAACGTGCCCGAGCGCCCATCGGACCGCCTCTGGGGTCACGCCCACGTACAGCATCACTCGGTCGGCGAGGGCGCCCGCGAGCCGGAGGTTCCTGGGTCCCGTACCGGACATCATGATCGGGATTCCGGGGTCTCGTCCGAGCCAGCGCAGCCCCACCTCCGCTTCGCCCAGCCTGGCGAGATCTCCCGAGACGAGCTTCCGCAGCGAGCGCACGTAGTCACCAAGCTGCGCCGTGCGGGCCGGCGGCATGCCCATGGTCCGCAGCGAGCTGTCGCCTCTCCCGATGCCGACGATCACCCGTTCCGGATGCAGGGTGGCGAGCGTCGCGAAGAAGCTCGCGGTCACGGTCACATGCCTGGTAACGGGATTGGTGACCGCGGTACCGAAGGTGATCCGCTCGGTCGCCTCCAGCCCATGGGCGAGGTACACGTAAGCGTCCTGCCAGAGGATCTGCGAATCGACCAGCCACGCGAGCTCGTAGCCGCACGCTTCGGCCTTGCGGACGGAGGCGATGTACTCATCGAAGTTCTCGGGAAGGAATTGCGCTCCGAGCCTCATCGCCAACTCCTCTCAGCTCAACAGCCGTTCGTTCGCCGGGTCATACAGCGGTGCGGAGACCACCTCGGCCGCTCTCCTGCTACCCAGGATCTCCACCGTCAGCTCCGTCCCGGGCTCGCAGTGCTGACGGGGCAGGTAGGTGAGCGCGATCGAGCGCTCGACTCGGAACCCGTAGCCGCCCGAGGTGACGTAGCCGAGCAGCCGATCACCCGCCCGCACAGGCTCAAAGCCGTGAGCATCGGCACCATCCACATCTACCACCAGGCACGCCAGGCACCGCTCCGGTCCTCCGTTGCGGGACGCGTGCAGCAGGCGCTCGCGGCCGATGAACGCCCTGTCGAGGCGCACCCAGCGGTCCATGCCCGCCTCAAGCGGCGTGAAGTCGACCGAGAGGTCAAGACCCCACATCCGATAGCCCTTCTCCAGCCGCATCGAATCGAGTGCCCGGTAGCCGAAGTCGACCAGCCCGAGCGGGAGGCCGGCGTCGAGCAGCCGCTCGTAGATGTGGCGCTGGTACTCGATCGGATGGTGCAGCTCGTAGCCCAGTTCGCCGACGAAGGACACCCGTAGGGCGCGGACCGGAGCCATGCCCACCTCGATCTGCAGGCAGCGGAAGAAGCGAAACGCCTCGGGGCTTACGTCGGCATCGGTGATCGCCGCAAGCAGCTCCCGCGACCGCGGCCCCGCGAGCGTGAGGACCCCGTAGCGGGAGGTGACGTTTTCAAGCGTCACGGATCCGTCGTCGGGAAGGTGGGCCTCGAGCCACGCTTCGTCGTGCGCCTCCCCCGCGGCGGCGGACACGATGTAGAAGCGCTCCTGATCAAACCGCGTAACCGTGACGTCACACTCGACCCCTCCGGAGCGGTTGCACATCTGGGTCAGGGCCATCCTGCCCGGCGTCGCTGGCAGGGCGTTCGCGCACAGCCTGTCGAGGTACTGCTCGGCGCCGGGTCCGCTCACCTCGAACTTGGCAAAGCTGGTCTGGTCCAGCGCGCCGACGCCGCTGTGGACGGCCTCGCACTCGGCGCGGACCGCCTCGTACCAGCTCGGGCGCCGGTAGCTGTACTCCTCCACGGCCTTGCCGCGGCCAAACCAAGCGGGGCGCTCCCACCCCGAGCGAACCCCGTACACGGCCCCGCGCGCCGCAAGCTTGTCGTACAGCGGCGAGGTCTTGAGCGCTCGGGCGACCGGCCGCTCCTCGTAGGGAAACTCGATCGCGTATTCGCGGCGGTAGGCGTCGATCGCTTTGGGAATGAGGAACCGCTTGGCGTTGGCGTAGCCGCCGAAGCGCCGCACGTCGAGCTCCGCGAGATCCTCGCTGGGCTCCCCGTCCAGCACCCAGTCGGCGGCGAGCGCGCCGGCGCCCCCTGCGAAGACGATGCCGAAGATGGAGAAGCCTGCGATCACGTGGAATTCGCGCAGCCCCGGGACCGGACCGATCAGCGCGAGGCCGTCGGGGGTATAGCCGTCGGGCCCGTTGATGATCGTCTTGAGTCCAGCCGACTCGAAGCACGGGATGCGCTCGGCGGCCGCCACCAGGACGTCCTCGATCGCATCCAGCCGCGCCGGCAGCAGCTTGCCATGAAAGCCTGCTGGAATGCCGTCCGGCGACCACGGCCTGGCGTTTGCTTCGAAGGGTCCGACGAGCAGCGCCCCGCCTTCCTGTCGGGCGTAGAACGAGGCTGCGGGATCGCGCAGCACCGGCAGTTCCGCGTCGAGCTGAGCGAGCTCGGCAAGCGACTCGGTGACCACGTAGTGATGTTCGAGCGGCACCACGGGGAGCTCGGCGCCGGCCATGCGACCGACCTCGCGCGCCCATTGACCAGCCGCGTTGACCACCGAGTCGGCATGCACGCGACCGCGCGTCGTCTCGATCGACCAGTGCCCGCCCTCGCGGGCGAGCGCGTTGACCGTGGCATGGCGGAAAATTTGCGCGCCCCGCGCGAGGGCTCCGGTGGCGAGCGCGTTGGTCACGCCGGAGGGATCGACGTGCCCGTCGGTGGGAAGGTGCGCCGCCGCCAGCACCCCGTCCGTGACCATCAGCGGGAAGAGCTCGGCGGCTTCCTCCGGGCTCGTGATGCGAAGCGGCACGCCGGCCTGGGCAGCGATGCCGCCCACGTGCCAGAACTGGTCAAGGCGGTCCTGGGATTCCGCCAGCCGCACGGAGCCGCAGCGGTGCAGGCCTACCGACTGGCCGGTGTCTTGCTCGAGCGTCTCGTAGAGATCGAGGCTGCGCTTCAGCAGCCGCATGGTGCGAAGGCTCGATGCAAACTGCGTGCAGAGCCCAGCCGCGTGCCAGGTCGAGCCGGCCGTCAGCTCGCTCTGTTCGAGCAGAACGGCGTCATGGCAGCCGCGGAGCGCCAGGTGGTGGAGAACGCTGCACCCGGCGATGCCGCCGCCGATCACCGCGACCCGGGTCCGTGGCGGAAGCCGGTCGGGGGTCATCTGCGACTGCTGGGTCGCTCAGGCGTGGACCGGCTCCCTCGGCATCGCCAGCGCGCGCACGGCGGCGAGGGTCGCATCGAGGCCGCGCACCTCGGCCCAGCCGACCTGCATCATCTCCAGCGCGGGCGCGTGAAGATGGGGGAGGGTGGTCCCGGTCGCCTCCTCCACCACCACCGGCTTGAAGTCGCGAAACATGGCGTCCTTGCTGGTCGCGGCGACGCACTGATTGGTGAGCACGCCGGCGATCACAACGGTCTCGGCGTCGAGCGCGCGCAGCTGCAGCTCGAGGTTGGTCTGGTAGAAGGCGCTCAGGCGGTTCTTCTCGACGTAGCGCTCGTCCTCACGCGCGCCCAGCTCGTCCAGCACCTGATAACCCCACGTCCCGGTTCTGAGTCCGCCGTCGCGCAGGAAGGGACGCATCGACACCAGCCACCCTCCATCCTCGGCATCCCGGAATCCGTGCCGCGTCCAGATGATCGGGACGCGGCTGTCTCGGCAGGCCGCCACAAGCTGTTTGATCGGCTCGATGCAACGCCGCATGTGCTCGATGTCGACACCCTTTGTCGCATACCAGCCCTGGGGGTGCAGGAAATCTCGCTGAGGATCGATCACGACCAGCGCGGTGCGTCTCGGGACGAGCTCCCACTCGATCGGCGCGAACGGTCTGGTGCTCATGTCGTACTCCTGCTCGGGTAGTAGCTGATGCTGGCCGACCGGGGCGGGGCAAGCCAGTGACAACTCGTATCCAACATGGCGCCGCGGGATTGCACGGTGTCCTCTCCGGCGCTTCTGCCGGCGCCGCTGGTGGCAGATGCGCCTACATCTCACCTGCACTCTGAAGCCCTTCGAGGTAGCGGCGCATGCGGATCGCTAGGTGCAGGCCCAGGCGCGTGTCTGGATCGGAGAGCGTCTCGCCGAGCAACTCCTCAATCCGCCCGATGCGCTTGTAGAGGGATTGCCGCTGGACGTGAAGGTCACGGGCCGTTTCGGCGATCCGACCGCCGTGGGCGCAATAGGACTCGACCGTGCTGACGAAGTGCGTGCCGTGTTCGCGGTCGTGGTCGGCAAGCGGCTCCAAGCGCCGGCAGAGGAACCCCTGCAGAGCCTCGTCGTTGCGCAGCGCCCACAGCAGCCGCTCGATCCTGGCGGAGCCCGAGTCAAACCACTCCTGGCGCGGCCCATGTGCGATCGCGTGACTCAGCTCGAGCGCGTCGCGCAGCTCGCTTCCCACCTGGGCCCAGGAGCGACTCACGGAGCCGACGCAGACGACCAGTTCGGTCCCTGGAAAGCTGATTTGCGCGGCCCGCCGCAGCATCCTTGAGATGCGATCCGCGACCGTGTCGCGATCGCCCGGTGAACGCAACGCCACCACCAGCGACAGGCCCTCGCGCGGCAGGATCCCCGCGACCGCGGACATCCGCATGCTCTCGAGCTCGCGCGTCACCTCGCGCCATACTCTCGGCCACACCGACTGCTCGCTCTGCTCGCCGTCGAGCGACCAGCGGTAGCGCGTGACGGCCACGAACGGCAGGCGCAACAGCGCGCGACGGTCGAAGCCGAGGTCGGCGGCCATGGCGGTGGCGTCGCGCTCGGCGACGGGAGCGTCTGCGCTCATCAAGCCGGCGATGAACTCACCGCGGTGGCGCGCGGCAAGGCTCTGCTCGCCGCCACGCTGCAGCATCGCCAGCGCGACCACGCTCGCGCCCCGCTCCAGCACCACCCGATCGCCTCGGCGCAACGGCGAGCTCAGCGCCAGCGCGCTGAGCGTTCCCCAGCTCTGCCCGCGCGCCAGTTTCACCGGCACCGCCAAATGGTCGGGCGCGCCGGAGAGTCGGTGCACGACCGCGTCCCAGCCCGCGCGGACGGCCGCATCGGTGGCCTCAAAGGGCTGGTGGTAGAGCACCCCCTGCTCCGCCTTCTCCAGCACCACGGGATTCTTGATCAGCTCGGCCAGGGCCTCGAGCACCTCCGGCACGCCGGCGCCCTCCAGCATCAGATCGGTGAAGCGCCGATGCGCCTCCTCAGCGCGCTCCAGCGCCAGAGCCTGGCGCCCCACGATCTCCCGGTGCAGCGCCTCCGTGACCTCCACGAAGGCGATCTCGCGATGCAACGCGATCAACGGCAGAGCACGGGCCTCGGCCTCCACAACGACGGCCTTCGGAATGCGCTCGATCGAGGTATGCAACTCCACCACGAGGCCCGCGATCCCCCGTTCGGCGAGGGACACGATGAAGCGGCGCTGCGTCGAGGGGTCGTCGGGCAGTCCCATCCCGGTCGTGAGCAGCAGCTCGCCACCGCGCAGCACCGAGGCCATCTCCAGCCACTCGCCCGTGTGAACCCACCTGATGCGGTTGGAGAGCGCACCGGCGCCTGCCAGCACCTCCGGCACGCCGCCGCTCAGCGGCGCAAGCCGCAGCGCGGCCTCGACCGTGATCTCCTCGTCGTCGCCGCGATCGCTCAAACCGCGACGCTCCCGAAGCGAGCCGGGCGGAATCGCTCGAGCTCGTGATGGCGCGCCCCGTCGAGCAGTTCCGCGGCGATGAGCTCGGCCAGCGCGGGCGCCAGCGTGACGCCGCTGTGGGTCGCGACCACGTAGAGCCCTTCGAGCGCCTCTCCCACCACCGGCAGGAGGTCGGCGGGCAGCGCGCGCACGCATACCCGCGTGTCCTCGACGCACGCCCGCTCGGCCCCGCGCAACCTTCGCGCGAGCATCGCCATGAGGTCCTCGCCCGCCCCGGGTCGTGGTGCCTCGCCGGTCTGCTCGGCGTCGCAGGCATCGCTGTGCAGCAGCAGCCGACCGCCTCGCTCGGGTCGCATCAGGAGGCCGTCGGCCAGGGTCACCCCTGCCAGCCGGGACGCGATGGGTGTCGTGCGCACGATGAGGCCGGCGACCGGCACGGGCCCGGTCGGGGGCTCCAGCATCGGCACGTTGACGCCGGCCGTCGAAAGCAGCGATCGGGTGAAGCGGCCAAGGCAGCAGACGACGGCGTCGGCTGGAACGCGCTCACCGGAAGCGAGCGTCAGGTCTCCGAGCCCGCCGCGGGAGTCGAGGCTCAGCTCGCTCACCTCGGATGCCGTGCGGAGCTTCAGCCCGGACGCCGTACCTCGCGCCAGCAGGGCGGCAATCGCCGGCCCGGTGTCGACCCATCCCTCGCCCTCGAAGCGGTACACGCACTCGACCCCCGGCGGCAAACGGAGATCTGGCTCATATTGAAGGGCACGCTCGGGGCTCAGCCGCTGCACCGGATGCCCGACGGCGGCGAGCCGGCTCGCGTGCTCCTCGAGCGCCCGCATTTCATCCGCGGTCCGGCTCCAGATCAGGGTGCCGGGAAGCGCGAGCCACTCCGGTCCTCCTAGTGCCTCTGCCTGGGCGCGCCAGGCGCGTACGCCGAGCACGCGCAACTCAAGGTAGGGCGCGACCCCGGGGGCGCTCGCGTCGATCCAGGCGAAGCTGCCAGCCGTGGTGCCGCCGCCGGGCTCGCCGCGGTCGATCAGCGTGACGTCGGCTCCCCGGCGGGTGAGCGTGTCGGCCAGGTGCACACCGACGATGCCTGCTCCTATGACCGCGATCCGCATCGTAGTCGAGCGTATACCGCGGCCCGCTGAACGGGCGTGGCTCAGGCGAGGCTGTCGATGGTCAACTCGAGCGCGCCCTCGACGGGAGCCAGGATCGGAAGCTCGATCCCCGCCTCACGGTAGTCGTCGATTCGACGCCGGCACTCCTCAACGGTCCCGGATGCGCTCAAACGGCCCACCACCTCGTCGCCCACTAACGCCGCGGCCGCCTCGACGCCGCCCGCGGCAAACGCCTCCCGCAGGCTCGCCACGAACTCGGGCTCGAGTCCCGTCTCGCGGGCCACGTTCGGGAACATCGAGAGGTAGACGGCGATGAAGCGGCGCGCTGCGTCGCGCCCCCGTCCTGATTCGGCATGCGGCGAGACCACGATGCACATGGCGACCTCGATCTGTGAAGGCGAGCGTCCGGCACGGCGCGCTGCGTAGGCAAGCCGTCTCCTGCGCTCCCGCACATAGTCGGGCGGCAAGCACACGTTCAGCAGCACACCGTCGGCGACCGCGCCGGCGTGCTCGACCGCCCGCGGTCCCGTGGCTGCGAGGTACAGGGGGATGCGCCCGCGGGGCCTCGGCCCGCGCTCGCGCGCCAGCACGTCCTCGATGCGCGCCCCTTCCAGGTGCACCGAGGCGCCTTGATAGGTGACCGCCTCCCCGGCGAGGAGCGGGGGAATCACATCGCAGTACTCCTTGAGGCGGGTCAGGGGCCGCTCAAACGAGATTCCCTGCGGCGCCAGCACCAACGGCGAACCCGTTCCCAGGCCCATGACGACCCGGCCGGGCGCGAGCTCGTCGAGCGTCGCGAACGTGAGCGCGATCACGACCGCCTCGCGGGTGTAGACGTTGACGATCGCGGTGCCCACGCGCAGCCGTTCGGTCTCAAGGGCGATCGCGGCTGCGGGCGTGATCGCGTCGCGGGTCAGGCGGGTCTCGGCGACCCACGCCGACTCAAACCCTGCCGCCTCGGCTCGCCGAGCGAGGGAGACCATCTCGGTGACGGCGGGAGCGCCCAGGAACAGCAGACCGGTACGCCCGCTCACCCCGCCTCCCGTTTCAGCGGCAAAGCGCTCAGCCGCGCCGGGCCCGAATCATGATCTCGGTCCGCTCAGGCTCGCGATCCAGGAGGTCCCGGCGAAATTCGCTTCCGTCCCGCCAGCGCCGCTTGGGAATCAGACGGCGCAGCAGTGAAAAGCGCTGCTCGGAGTCCTCAAAGGGAAAGGGGTCCATCGCAATCGTCCCGGCCCCGTCCGGGGTGAAGCGATACCCGGAGAAGTCGTTCGCGGAGGGCGAGAGTGTGTCCGCTGTGCAGAACAGCAGCGACATGCGGTCGTAAATCTGCAGCAGCTCGTAGTCCGCGCGACGCTGGTCCCCGGTGACGCCCGCCTCCGCCTCGCGCCGGGCGAAGTCACCTTCCTGCTCGGCCACGAATGCGTCGACCTGCTCGCGGGCATCATCGGCGAACGTCAGCCCAAGTTCGGGCTGTTGGCCGTACCGGCCCTGGTAGATGCCGGCGCCGTGCATGGACACCAAGAGGCCGGCATAGGGATCCTGCTCGGTGACGGCCGCGATGCCGGCCCGATAGAAGGCGAGGTGGGAAAGCACGCCCACGTCGAGGAAGTTCACCGGCGTGCCGGTTCCCAGATCGCACATGGGAGCCTGCTCCCAGACGGCCCAGCCATCGTCGTGGCGCTCGGCCGCGATGGCCACGGAATCGGAGGTTTCGCCGCGCTCGAGCCACCGCCGCGCGAGCGCCCCGGACAGGTCAGCGTGGTCGGTCTGCATCACGATCTGCCAGCGGTCCCCCAGGTCGCACACGATCATCCCTCACTCCAATCCTCGTTGACGCGGGGAGGTTACGACCTGGCGCGCGCCGCGGCCAAATGCGCACAGCATGCGAGTAAGGTTGCGCGCATTGGGAGGCGAGCTCCCGTAGGCGCCGAGCGAGAGGAGAGACCATGAGCGTGCTCGTCAAAGATGGACGGATCATCACGGCCGCCGATGACTATGCGGCCGACATCCTGATCGAGGGAGAGACGATCTCCGCGATCTCATCCTCGCTCGACGTCTCGGCGGACAAGGTGATCGACGCGAGCGGGAAGTACGTGATACCGGGGGCCATCGATCCCCACACGCACATGGAGATGCCGTTCGGCGGCACCGTCACCTGTGACGACTTCACCTCGGGCACGATCTCGGCCGCGTTCGGGGGCACCACCTCGCATATCGACTTCTGCCTGCAGGCGCCGGGGCAATCGATTCCCGACGCACTGGCGACCTGGCACGAGAAGCTCGAGCGCTGCCCCCCGGTGATCGACGTCGGCTTCCACATGGCCATCACCGACCTCCACGACGGCGGCCGTCTGGAGGACGTCGCGCAGGTGCCGGATCTGGGCGTCACGAGCTACAAGCTGTTCATGGCCTACAAGGGCGCGATCATGGTCGACGACGAGACCCTGTTCAGGACCATGCAGGTTGCCGCGCGGACCGGCGCGCTCGTGATGGTCCATGCCGAGAACGGCGATGCGATCGACGTGCTGGTCAAGCAGGCGCTCGCGGAAGGCAAGACGGAGCCGCGCTGGCACGCGGCGACACGGCCTCCGATCACCGAGGGCGAGGCGACCTCCCGTGCGATAAAGCTCGCTCGGCTCGCCGATTGTCCGCTGTACGTCGTGCACGTATCGTGCGGCGAAGCGATCGAGCCTGTGGCGGCCGCTCGTGCCGCCGGGTGGCGCTCGTGGGGGGAGACCTGTACGCAGTACCTGTTCATCGACGAGCGCCGGCTCGAGGAGCCCGACTTCGCCGGGGCCAAGTACGTCTACACGCCGCCGCCGAGGCCGGCTCACAACCAGGAACTGCTGTGGCGCGCGCTACAGACAGGCGTGCTCTCGGTGGTCTCGACGGACCATTGCCCCTTCCGCTGGCAGGATCAGAAGACCCTCGGCCGCGACGACTTCTCAAAGATCCCGAACGGGGGTCCGGGGATCGAGAACCGTCTTCACATGCTGCACCACTTCGGCGTGCGCGAGGGCCGTCTGACGATGAACAGGCTGGTGGAGTTGTGCTGCACGGCTCCCGCCCGGCTGTTCGGCCTGTTTCCGCGCAAGGGCACGATCGCCGTCGGTAGCGACGCCGACATCGTCGTGTGGGATCCGGAGAAGCCCCTCAAGCTCTCGGCGGCGACCCATCACAGCAACGTCGACTACAACCTGTTCGAGGGGACCGAGGTGATCGGGGCGCCAGAGGTCGTGCTGCTCCGCGGGCAGGTTCTGGTCGAAGGCGATGAGTTGGTGGCCTCCCCCGGAGCGGGCCGGTTCGTGCGCCGGGCTCGGTTCGGCGAGCAGTTGCCCGTTGCCGCGAAGGCGGGACTTGCCCCAGCCTAGGTGCCCGCACCCGCGTGCCGGGCGGGCCGCCGAGCCTGCGGTCGGACCTCGAATCGCCTCGGCGGGCATTAGGACTTGGTTGCTCCTGGAGGCCGGTATTGACGATCCGATCGCCATGAGGTATACCAGCGCATACCGAACGACGCTCGGGTCGGAAAGCTGCGGTACCCCCCTCGGGCCACACCGGGTGGGCGAGCAACGAGGAGAGGAACACTCATGAGAATCCGCATTGTCGACGAGCCTCCTCCTGTCGAGGGTCGGGGCGAGGAAAGCGACGGCGTCACTCGCCGACAGGTCGTTGGACGCGGGGCCGCCGCGCTCGGCGCCATCAGCGCCGGCCCGATTCTTGCCGCCTGCGGCAGCAGCGGGTCAGGCTCCGGCGGCTCGGGGGGCGGCGCCAACACACTCAACGTGATCGGTATCGGCGTGGACCAGAACCCGGTGCTCAAGGCGCAGGCGAAGAAGGATCTCGGGATCACCCTTAACTACACGATCACCGACACGCCGACCACGACTCAGAAGTCGATCACGGAACCAACGAACTTCGACGTCGGCCACCTGTACGTGCACCAGGTCCCGCAGATCCTGCCCGCGGGGGTGACCCAGCCGCTCAACACGAGCAAAATCCACGGCTGGACCGGCGGCACCAAGCTGTGGGCGGCGCCTTCATCGTCGCCGTCGAACGCGTCCCTGTCCGATTCCGGCTTCCAGGACCCCAAGGTGGTGCCCGGGATCGCACCGATCCTCACGCTTGGAAAGCTCACCAACAACCCCCAGGCGTCCTACGGCGAAGGCGATGCGGCCTTCCGCATGATCCCGCTCAAGGACTCAAAGACGCTGGCCACCGGCTCGAGCCCGTTCGCGGCGGCGCTGTCCACGACCCCGGCGCCCTCCCACACGCTGTTCGGCATGCCCGGCGTGTTCAACGTGGACTCGATCGGCTACAACAAGAAGGTGATCCCGCTGGTCGACAGCTGGGCGCAGCTGTTCGACACGAAGTACAAGGGGCGCGTCGCGCTGATCAACGATCCCCAGATCGGGCCGATCGACGCCGCGCTCGCGGCTCAGGCGTCGGGCAAGCTCCATTTCGGGAACATCGGCGCGATGACCAAGACGGAGATTGACAACCTCATCAAGCTGCTCATCGACATGAAGAAGACAGGCTTCTTCCGCGGTTTCTGGTCGACCTTCACCGAGTCCGTCAACCTGATGGCGGAGGGCGAGGTGGTCATCGAGAGCATGTGGTCACCCGCGCAGACGATCCTGTTGGAGGGTGGCCACGATGTGGGCTTTGCGGCCCCCAAGGAGGGCTTCCGCGGTTGGTGCGGCTGCACGGTGATCTACAAGCACGTCACCGGCGCCAAGCTGGACGCGGCGTACAAGTACCTGAATTGGTGGCTCTCCGGTTTCCCGGGCGCCAACATGGCCCGCCAGGCGTACTACAGCCCCCGCCCCGACACCGCCAAGAAGTTCCTCTCCGCCGCGGAGTGGGACTACTGGTACGGCGGCAAGCCGGCCGCCACCAACCTCGTCGGCCCCGACGGCAAGGCGGCCATCCCCAAGGGATCGGTCCGCGAGGGCGGCTCGTTTACGCAGCGCATTCGGCGCTACGCTGCCTGGAACACGACGCAGCCACAGAACTCCTACATGGGAACCCAGTGGAATAACTTCATCTCTGCCTAGCGTTCACTTGACGAGCAACGATCAGATCGCGGATGGGGGGGTGACCGCGGAAGCCGAAGAGGAAAGGGCGGCGGCCGAGGAGTCGGGCGCAGGCGTCGAGCTGCGAGGGCTGACCAAGCATTTCGGCGACGTCGTCGCGGTGGAGGACGTGACCCTCCAGATCGCGGGCGGCGAGTACATCGTGCTGCTGGGCCCCTCGGGGTGCGGCAAGACGACCATCCTGCGGATGATGGGCGGCCACGAGCATCCCACCGGGGGCGACCTGCTGCTGGATGGCAAGTCGCTCGTCGGGGTGCCTCCGGCGAAGCGCCCGACGACCACGGTGTTCCAGCACTTTGCGCTGTTCCCCCACCGCAGCGTGCTGGGCAACGTCGAGTTCGGGCTGCGCATGCAGGGGGTTGACAGGGAGCAGCGTCGCAAGCGCGCGCTCGAGATGATTGACCTCGTGGGGCTCTCCGAGATGCGTTTCCGGAAGCCGCAGGAACTCTCAGGTGGTCAACAGCAGCGAGTCGCGCTCGCGCGCGTGCTTGTCACCAAGCCGAAGCTGCTGCTGCTCGACGAGCCCTTTGGAGACCTCGACCGTCTGCTCCAGCTGCGGATGCGGGTGGAGCTTCGCGAGCTCCAGCGCGAGCTTGGGATCGCGTTCGTGCACGTGACCCACAACCAGGAGGAGGCGCTGTCGATGGCCGACCGGATCGTGGTGATGGAGGGCGGCCACATCCAGCAGGTCGGCACGCCGGCGGAGATCAGCCAGCGCCCCTCGAACGTGTTCGTCGCCGCCTTCATGGGCGACAACAACATCCTCAAGGGCGAGGTGACCGAGGTCAACAACGGCCAGATGGTGGTCGACGCGAGCGTCGGGCATCTAGCCAGGCCGACCGCGGGCGCCCCGCATAGCGTCGGCGATCAGGTCACCCTGGCGGTGCGTGCCAGCTGCGTGCGCCTCGCCGCCGGCGAGAAGACTGAAGCTCCCAACGAACTGGTTTGCACAATCACCGCCATCGAGTACCTGGGCGACATCGTGAAAGTGCATATGCGCGCAGGCGAGCATTCCCTCCTCGCGAAGGCGCCGGAGGCCCGCTACAGCGAACTGGTCGGGCTCACCGGTAAGTCTGCGACCGCCAGCTGGGACGCCGAGGACGTCCAGCTCCTGCGTGACTGAGCCCGCATCCACCGACAGGGGCGCGACTGAAGAGGCGGTCCATCCGCTCGAGGATGAGCGCAATCTCCCCGGCGACGCGGTGCTCTCGTCCGAGGTGGCCGCCGAAATTTATGGCGAAGAGCAGGGGAGCACACTCGCGCAAGCGCCCCCGGGAGCCTCCAGACTGGTCACCTTCCTGTGGATGCTGCCCGGAGCGCTCTGGCTGCTGATCTTCCTGGTCGCCCCCGTGATCGTGGTGCTGGTCGTGTCCTTCTTCACCGGCACGATCACCGGCTTCAAGGAGGTATTCACGACCTCCAACTACACGACGATCTTCTCCGGCTCGTCCACCTACTTGAGCACGCTCGCCACGGTGGCGCGCAACTCGGCGATCGTGACCGCGGTGTGCCTTCTGATCGGCTACCCCGTGGCGTACTTCTTGGCCGTGAAGGTGAAGAAGGTCCAGTACGCCTTCGGGCTGTTCCTGATCGCGCTCGCGCCCTTCTTCACCAGCACGCTGATCCGTGCGGAGGCATGGGTCCCGACCATGTCGATAGACGGGGCGGTCAACTCGATCCTCAAGGACATCGGCGTCATCCATCACTCGCTGGGCATCCTGCTGTTCTCGAACTTCGCGGTGATCGTCGCGCTCGTCCAGTTGCTGGTGCTGTTCATGGTGACGCCGATCTTCTTTCAGCTCGCGGCGCTTGACCGCAGCGCGATCGAAGCCGCCCGCGACCTCGGCGCAAATGGCTTTCGCGTGTTCACGCACGTGACGCTGCCGCTGACCCGGGGCGGGATCATGATCGGCTGCGTGTTCGTTTTCGTCCTTTCGATGGGCGATTTCGCCACCTACAAGCTGATCGGCGGCGGCTCCGTCGGCTCGATCGGATTGAACATCCAGAACCTGGTTTCGCTGCTGAACTATCCCCAGGCCGCGGCCCAGGCCGCGATCCTCGTGGTGGCGATGGTCGTCGGCGTGGTGCTGCTGCTTCGCTTCGCCAAGCTCCAGGAGCAGATCTAGGGATGACGCAGCAGCTCAGGGAGCGGCTATCGAAGGTCGGGCTCGGGGTCTGGTTCGCCGCCTTCCTCCTCTTCCTCTACGGGCCGGTGCTGGTGATGCTGATCCTGTCCCTGCAGAGCGAGCGGGGCGGGGCGGGCTTCCCGGCGGTGGGCGTCCCCACCGGCTACTGGTACAACTACCTCACCGGCCCGAACTCGGCCACGCTGCGCACGGCGATGGCCACCTCGCTGGTGCTCGCGGTGATCGTCGGACTGATCGGCGGCACCCTGTCGCTGACGCTGATCATGGCCTACCGGCGCATGCGCCGCCGTGCGGGAGCCGCGCTGCTGTATCTGGTGCTGCTGGCGCTGATGACGCCCGGCATCCTGCTCGGCCTGGGAATGATCCTGTGGTGGAAGCTGCTCGGGCTGAACCCGTCGCTGTACCCCGCGGGGCTCGGGGTGCACGTGGTGTGGGCCCTGCCGTTCGGCTTCCTCGTGATGCTCTCGATCTTCAATCGCTATGACGTCGCGGTCGAAGAAGCGGCACGCGACCTGGGCGCTTCGGTCGTGCAGACGTTCGCGCGCGTGACCCTGCCGATCGTGTGGGGCGGCGTCTTCGGGGCGGCTCTGTTCGCGTTCACGCTCTCGTGGAACGAGTTCGAGCGTACGCTGTTGATCTCGTCGACCAACACGCTGCCGCTGGCGATTTACGGGCAGCTGACGAGCGCTGCGCTGCAGCCCAATCTCTACGCCCTCGGCGTGATAACCACCTTCGGCACGATTGTGATCGTGCTGCTGATGCTGATCGTCGTCGCCGTGATCGTGCGCCGGACCGCCCGCACCCAGGCCGCGGCCTTCCAGACCGATGCGACAGCCGTGAGCGCCGCCGAGGAGGCACGCACGACTCCCGCGCTGGAGGGCGCCTGACAGTGGGCCGTCAGCCCGCCCATGCCTAACCCCCGCAGCAAGTCCACGGCAACCAAGGAGAACGCCCTCAGCACCGAGGAGCGCGATCGGCTGCTGGCGGTGCGCCAGGACGCGCGCCTCGGCACCAACAGGGGCGACGGCTGGTGGCACATCACGCCGATCTGGTACTCGTGGGAGGACGGCTGCTTCCGTCACACGCTCGGCGCCGGCCGCCGGCATTTGCGCAACCTGCGAGCCGACCCCCACGCCACCATCTGCGTGGACGAGGATCCGCGGCTCGATGCCGGTCTCGAGGCGGGGGCGCGCGCCGTGGTCGGCTTCGGGATCGCTGAGCTCTCGACGGACGAGCAGTTGATTCGCGATGTCACAGAGCGGATTCTGGTCCGCTACCTTGGCCCCGAGGCGACCGCCTACCTCGACCCGATCATGGCCGAGGGTCGGACGATCGTCACGATCACGCCAGAGCACTGGCTGACCTGGGACTACAACAAGGACTGATGTCGATTCAGCCGGAGCGCATGCTCCGCGACCTGCGGGTCCTAGCGGAGCTGACGGGCACGGAACGAGGCGCCCAACGCGTCGCCTGGACGGATACCTGGGCGAAGGCCCGGGAGTGGGAGCGAGAACTGCTCGCCGAGCTGCCCGTGACGGTGGAGATCGACGAGGCCGGCAACCAGTGGGCCACGCTCGAGGGGGAGGATCCGGCCTTCCTCATCATCGGCAGCCATATCGACTCGGTCCCCGACGGGGGCTGGCTCGACGGCTGCCTGGGGGTTCTGTCGGCGCTTGAGGTGTTGCGTGGCGTGGCCGGCTCGGGACGGCCGCCGGTGACACTCAAGCTGGTGGATTGGGCGGACGAGGAGGGCGCGCGCTTCGGCACCAGCCTGGTTGGCTCGGCTGCTGCCGCGGGTTCCCTGCAACCGGAATCCCTGCGTGAGATTCGGGATGCCGAGGGGACGACCGCCGCCGAGGCGATGGCGGCACACGGCGTCAAGCTCGAGAACATGCTGCAAGCCCGGTCCAGGCTCGAGGGAGCGATCGGGTTGATCGAGCTGCATATCGAGCAGGGCCCGGTGCTCGAAGCCCGCGATCTCCCCCTGGGCGTTGTGACCGGAACCTATGGCACGGAGCGCTGGGCGGTGAGGTTCACCGGCCAGGCCTCCCACTCCGGGTCAACCCCCATGGACCAGCGACGCGACGCGCTCTCCGCCGCGGCGCGGCTCGCGCTCGAGGTGCGGGAGCTGGCCCGGGACCGCGGGGGCGTGGGCACGGTGGGGCGGATCGACGCCGAGCCCGGAATTCCGACCGCGGTCGCCGGCGTGGCCACGGCGCTGGTCGACCAGCGCCATGCCGATGCCGAGGCGCTCGCCGATGTGCGCGAGCAGGCCGAGCGCGCAAGCCGGGCGATCGCCGAGGAGGAGAAGGTCGAGGTGGGATGGTCCCCGCTCTTCCGGATCGCGCCGATTCCCTTCGATCAGCACCTGATCGACTCGGCGGCCTCGATCGTGCGGGACCTGCAGGGGTCAGACATGCGTCTTCCGAGCGGACCGCTGCACGATGCCGCGCGCGTCGCAGAAACGGGCGTGCCGACCGTGATGATGTTCGTGCGCAGCAAGCGTGGCCTCTCGCACACGCGCGAGGAGGACACCGACGAGCGCGATCTGGTGCTCGCGGTGCGGGCCCTGGAGGAGCTCGTCCAAAGGACCTTGCAAGAGGCGGGCCGTGGATGATGCGCTCCAGCAGCCGCGGCCGCAAGGCCGCATGCGCGGCTTGACGCCGGTCGCGGAGCGCCCTCAGGATCAGCTGCGTCTGCGCTCCGGAGCCGGGCCTCCTCAGGAGCGGGTGATCCAGCCGCATTCCACGGTCCTGTGGACGATCCTGTCGCTGTCACTATTGGGCTACTTCTTCTGGTACTACCGTGCCCAACGCGAATGCCAGCGGCTGCTCGAGGACCGCTCGGACCCGTGGCTGTGGATGATGATGCTGTTCCCCGGCATGCTGCTCGTAATCCCCTACGCGGTCGCGCAGGCGAGGGTCGTGGCCCGCGTGGAGATCGCCGCGCGCCAACCGCTTCCCACCGCGCTGTACCTGGCGGTATGCGTTTTTGGGTTCGTCGTGCCGGCTCTGATCCCGCTGGTGCTCCAGCCGCGGCTCAACCGAGCGGCGCAGATGGACCCCGAGCAGCTGCGGCGGATGCCGATCCGCTGAGCGGCACCGAGCTCAGTCGGTGACGACCAAGCGGCCGCCGAGCAGCTGCGCCGGAGACCCGGGAGCTCCCAGGGCCTCGAACACTGCGCGCGCGTCGTCGAGCGTCGCGCCTGCCGCGAGCAGCAGCCGCAGGAGCATCCGAGCATGGGACGCCGGCATGGCCCCCGCCGGGATCAGCCCGCGTTGCGCGAGGTCCGCCTCGGATCCGACGAACGAATAGGTGCGGCGCAGGACCTCGCCCGCTCCGGTGCGCGACGCCATCACCACGGGCATCTGCGCGGCCAGGCGCTCGAGCGCGTCTACCGTGTGGGCGGGCACGTGGCCCCCGCCTGTGGCCTCGATCACCAGGGCACCGTAGCCCGCCGAGGCCACGGCCCCCGCCAGCAGCCCTTCGTCGCCCTGTCCGTAGGTGAGCAGCGCGACCGGTGCAGCGGTCTGGCCATCGGTGAGCTTCAGTTGGCGTCGCCCCACCGGCCGCGAGCCGATGCGAACGGCGCCCTCGCTCACCCAGCCGATCGGCCCGGCCGGAGCGGAGTGAAAGGGGGAGAGGCTCTGGGTATGCGCCTTGCGCACGAAGCGCGCCGCGTGGATCGCGTCGGCGAATACGACCAGCGTGCCCACCCCGCGAGCATGTTCGCTGACCGCGGTCTGCACCGCCCCCAGCAGGTTCGCCGGACCGTCCGCTCCGGCCAGCGTGGGATTGCGCATCGCGCCCGTCACGATCACCGGCGCGTCGGCGTGCACCAGCAGGTCGAGCACGAAAGCCGTTTCCTCGATCGTGTCCGTCCCCTGCGTGACGACCACGCCGGTCGCGCCGCCCTGAACGCGCTGTTCGACCTCGTCGGCAAGCGCGATCAGGTCCGCCGGGGTGAGCTCGGGCGAGGGAACCTGCCTGAACGTCTCGGCTTCGATCCGAGCGACCTCGGAGAGTCCCGGCACGCTCTCGACCAGCTGCTCGGCGGTCAACTTGGGCGTGACGCCGGTTCCCGACCCGGTCGAGGCGATCGTGCCTCCGAGCGCGAGCACGACCACCGAGGGGGGAGAATCTGTGCTCACGCGGCCGGCAGGCCCGCCGTCGCCCGAGCGAGGCGCTGGAAAGCATCGAACGACTCGCGCAGACGGTCACTGTCGATGCCCCGGGTGATGAACACCACGTTCGAGCCGGCCTCGGGGATCGCATCGCGATTGAGGTGCTCGGGGGTGTGGACGACGTGCTGCACGCCGTTGACCGACACGAGCGTGCCGTCTTCGAGTTCGAGCAGTCCCTTCACCCGCAGCACCTCCTGTCCGCGCGCGTGCAGCAGCATGCTCAACCACACCGCGAAGCCGAGCCAGTCGACAGGTTGATCGAGCCGCAGGCACAGGCTCGAGATGTCATCCGTATGCGCCGAGATGTCGGCATCCCGTGGGCCCTCGGCGCCCCGGCCTGGTCCCACCGCCGCCGGCTGATCGACCGCGAGCGGCTCGCCGGCGAGTACCCCGTGCACCGCCGTGCGCACGCTCGCCGCGGGGTTGAGCGCCCGCAGCGCCCCCGCGATCCGTCCGGGCTCCTCGGCTTCCACCAGGTCGACCTTCGTGATCACCAGTTGATCCGCGACGAGCACCTGTTTGCGCGGCTCTGGATGCGAAGCCAGCTGCTCCGCCCAGTTGACCGCGTCGACCGTCACGACGAGCCGCTCGATCTCGAAGTGATGGCGCAGCATCGGATCATTGGTGATCGTGAAGACGATCGGTGCTGGATCGGCCAGGCCGCTTGTCTCGATCACCACGCGGCTGATCTTCTGCGTGCCGCGATCGCGGGCGTTCAGCAGATCGCGCAGGATGCGAACGAGGTCTACGCGTCTGGTGCAGCACGCGCAGCCGCCGCCCAAGAGCTCGACGCGCTCCTCGCAGGCGCGCAGCAACTCATGGTCAAGGCCGACGGCCCCGAACTCGTTGACGATGACCGCGGTCTCGCCGTCCCCAGCGAGCATGTTCCTCAGCAGCGAGGTTTTCCCGGAGCCGAGGAAACCCCCCACGACCAGAACGGGAATCCGACCGGCCTTGGTCAAGGCCCCGACGCCTCACTGGTCAGTCGCTCGATGAGCGCCGGCGCTAGCGGATCCAGCGGGCGCTTCAGGAGCTGCTCGGACGCGGCCCAGACCTCGCCGAGGCTCCGCGCGAGCAGCACCTTGCCCTTGCGGTCGGATATCAGCGAGGTCACTCCGGTGGGATCATCGCTGTAGTCCAGGCCCTGCAGGGCCATGACCCGGCTCATGAGCGCCCGCCGCCGGGCCCGCACCGAGGCCGAGGCCTCGGTGCCGACGGGCGCATCGCTCCAGTGCTCCTCGCCGGTCAGTCCGTAACAGAGGATGCACATCGCGATCGGCTCGGACCGGCGTGGCGCCTAGCCCCCGAAGGGCTGGCGGCGGCGGAAATCATCGGCCGCTTCCTCCATCGTCACCCACTTGACGCCCTCGTGCCCGTTGACGTGCTCGATCAGTCGTTCGAGCATCAGCAGCACCTGTGGCCGGCCGCTCACATCCGGATGGATCGTGAAGGGGAAGACGGCATAGTCCATGTTCGCGTACACCCAATCGAACTGGTCCCGCCACAGCTCCTCGATGTCATGGGGGTTGACGAATCCATGGCTGTTTGGCGAGCCCTTGATGAACATCATCGGTGGCAGGTCGTCGACGTACCAGTTCGCCCCGATCTCGACGAGATCGATCTCCTTGCCGCGCTCAAGCGGCTTCATCCACTCGGCGGCCTCCTTGGTGTAGTCGATCTTCGTCCATTGATCGCCAACCCGCGCGTAGAACGGCGTGAAGTCGTTGTACCCCTGGCTGTGGTCATATGTGAAGCCGTACTTCTGCAGGAGCTCGGCCGTGACATTGGACATCTCCCACCAGGGGGCGACGTATCCTCGGGGTCGCTTGCCCGAGACCTGCTCGATCAGCTCGACGCACTTCTTCAGCACGTCCTCCTCCTGCTTGGGCGACATCGCGATCGGATTCTCGTGCGAGTATCCGTGAGCGCCGATCTCGTGTCCCGCGTCAACGATCAACTTGACCGAATCTGGGAAGGTCTCGATCGAATGCCCCGGGATGAACCAGCTCGCGGGGATGTCGTGCTTCTGAAACAGCTTGAGCAGCCTGGGGGTCCCGATCTCGCCCGAGAACATCCCGCGCTGGATATCCGAAGGCGAATCCTCGCCGCCGTATGAGCCGAGCCAACCGCCAACGGCGTCGATGTCGACGCCGAACACCGCCATGATCTCCTTGGGCACCGCTATCTCCCTTTGTTTAGCTGAACCGGTGTGCTGCGTACGACTGTATACGGAGCCGCCGTGTCCCATCAAGGACTACAGTTTCGCCGTGGCGCTGTACGAATACCGCTGTCCTGACGGCCATAAAACTGAAGTCTTCCACCGCGCGGGGGAGGAGCCGGCCGTTCGCTGCGAGGTGTGCGGGGCGGCGGCCGAGCGCGTGATGAGCGCGCCCATGATCCACACTCAGTATTACTTCTCGTCCCAGGTTCACGGAGCCCGGCGGCCCAGACACCGCCCGACCGAGCAGGCGGAGTGACGGCGACCTTCCCGGCCTTCGCTAGGCCGGACGGGGGATCAGCGGCTGTCCAGTGCGCAGCCGCTCGAGCCCACCCATGCCCCAGTGGGTCTGACCGTCGGCGGTCAGCACCGAGGGGACGCCGCGAACCTCCTCCGCCTCGGCCTCGGCGCGGATCTCGCCTAGACGGCCGATCATGGTCGGCGAATAGGCTGCGGCTAGAGCATCGTCGCGGTCGAGGCCGGCGCGCTCCGCCGCGCGCGCGATCTCCGCGTCGCTCGCGATGTCGCGGCCCTCGCAGAAAAACGCCTCATACAGGGCGCGCCTGAAGGCCCGCAGCCGCCCCGCCTGCGCCGCCCACACGCAGGCCGCCAGCGGCAGCGTAGAGCGCGGCTGGTAACGGGGAAGGTGAATCTCGACTCCGAGCTCGAGCGCGCGCCGATAGACCGTGCGGGTCCAGTCGACGCGCAAATGATCGCCGCGGGGCTCGAGCAGCGGCCGTGGTGCGGGACGCAGCTCGAACGGGCGCCATTCCACGCTCACCTGTCCCGCTTCCTCGGCCCGCTCGATCACGTTCGACTCGAGATATGAGTAGGGGCACACCACGTCGTAATAGAACGCGATCTCACCAGCCGCCGGCATGACCGTCCTTTCGCGAGTCGGATCCGCCGATGAGGGTACCGGCGGGGGTCCGCATGATCGCCTGCCCACCGCCGAACAGATACGTGTCCGACTCGCGCACGGGTTCCAGTCCTTGCGCGGCGACCTCGTCCGCACGGTCCCACAGACCGGATTCGAGCAGGACCCGCCTCCCCGAGACTCTGAAACGCGGTCGATCGAGCGCCGCCTGAGGATCGAGGCGCTCGCCGAGCAGCCCGTGGACCAGCTGGATGTGCGCCTGAGCCTGGATGAAGCCGCCCATTACGCCGAACGGCCCGGCCAGCTCTCCGTCTCGCAGCAGCATGCCGGGGATGATCGTGTGATAGGGGCGCTGCCCGGGCTCCACGCCGTCCGTGACCGCGAACGCAAAGCCGCGGTTGTGCAGGATGACGCCGGTTCCGGGAGCGACGACGCCCGAGCCGAAGCGCTCGAACACGCTCTGTACCAGCGACACCGCCATGCCGTCGGAGTCGACCGCGCATACGTACACGGTGCCTCCGGCCGGTTCCTGCACCAACTGTGCCTGCTCGCGCGCTCGGCGGGCGAGGGCCTCCGGCTCGAGCAGCGGGCGCACGTCGGCGCCGTCCCGGACGTGGCGAAACGCGTCCTCCAGAGCCAGCCGGCAGCATCGGATCTGGTCGCTGAGCGTGCCCGGGGTGCGCTCCAGCAGGGCAAGACCCTCGAGCGCGGCGACGCCCTGCGTCGGTGGAGGCAGCTCGAGCACCGTGTGTTCCCGGTAGGTGGTCGCGAGCGGCTCGACGAGGCGCGCGCGGAAGTCCGTCATGTCCTCTTCCGAGAGCCAGGTCGCGGCACAGATCGCCTCGGCCACGCGCCCCCGGTAGAAGGCGGACGCGCCCTGCCGCGCGATCTCCGCCAGCGTCCGGCCGAGGTCGGGCAGTCGCACCCGCGTGCCGACGGCAGGAGGTGGACCGAAGCCGACGGGGACCGTGGGCGCATCGGCCCAGGCGGCGGCACTGCGAGGACCAACCGCGAAGCCATCCGCCGCCAGCTCGATCGCATCCTCGAGGCACCGCTCCAGACCGAGGCGCCCGTGGCGCTCGGCGAGCAGCGACCAACCGGCGACCGCTCCCGGCACCGTGATAGAGCGCGGGCCATAGCGCTCCGCAGCTTCGCCGGCAACCGCGGCCCGCGGCGCAGGACCGGCGGCATCGATGCCCTCCACGTGGCCGCGATCGAAAACCAGCGCGAACAGATCTCCCCCCGGCCCGGTGGCCGTCGGCTCGCTCACGCACAGCACTGCCGCCGCCGCCAGCACCGCGTCGGCGGCGTTGCCCCCGCGCCGGAGCACGCCCAGCCCAGCCGCGGTCGCGGTGGGCTGGCTGGAGGCCACCATCGCGCTCGCCGCGAGCGCCGGCGGTCGCGCCACGGCGGACGCTGAATTGGAGCTAGGGCCGCGGCCCGGATCGAACGGCGGCATCAGATGACGCCATCACGCCGCAGCCGTTCAACCTGCTGTTCGTCAACGCCCAAGTCCTGGAGCACTGCGGCGGTGTCCTCGCCGACGGTCCACTGCGCCGCCGAACGGACCCGGCCGGGGGTGGAGCTGAGCTGGGGCACGACGCCCGGCGCGGTCACGGTCCCGTGTATCGGATCCTCGTACTCGATCAGCAGACCGCGTTCACGGAAGTAAGGGTCGCGGTAGACGTCGGCCGCTGTATTGACCGGCGCGCATACGACCCCGGCCTCGTTGACGATCTGATCGAGCTCCACGGCCGTGTACTGGGACGCCCACTCGCCGATCAGCTCGTCGAGGAGATCCTCATTCTCGCCGCGGGCGGTGTGAGAGTTGAAGCGGGGATCGTCGGCCAGCTCCGGCTTTCCGATCAACGCGGCCAGGCGCCGCCACAGCGTGTCGTGATTGGCCGCAATCACGACCCAGTGGCCGTCCTTCGAGCGGTAGACGTTCGAGGGCGCGATCCGCGGCAGTCGCGTGCCGGTGGGCTCACGCACGACGCCGGTCTTCTCGTACTCGAGCGTCGAGGACTCGGTCACGGCAAAGCAGGCGTCAGTGATCGAAGCGTCGACCACCTGTCCTCTGCCGCCGCGCGCGTCGCGCGCGTACAGCGCGAGCACGATGCCCGTGAACGCCGATTGGGCGGCCAGCGTGTCGCCAATCGAGATCCCGTACCGGGGCGGGGCCTGGTCGGGATAGCCGTTGATGTAACGCAGGCCGGCGATCGCCTCGCCCGCCGCCGCGAATCCCGGACGATCCTTGTAGGTGCCGTTCTGGCCGTACCCGCTGACGCGCGCGTAGACCACGTCTGGGTTGAGGGCGTGGATGTCCTCCGGACCAAGGTTCCAGCGCTCCATGGTCCCCGGCCGGAAGTTCTCGAGCACCACGTCGGCGCTGGCGGCAAGCTCACGTGCGATTCGCTGACCGTCTTCGAGGCGCAGGTTCAGCGTGACCGAGCGTTTGTTGCGGGCGAGAATGGACCACCACAGAGAATGCCCGTTGTGGCGCAGCCGCCCCCATTCGCGCATGGCATCTCCGCGCGGCGGCGGTTCGACCTTTATGACCTCGGCCCCGAAGTCGCCCAGCAGCGTGCCCACGTAGGGGCCGGCCAGCAGCTGTCCGAACTCCACCGCGCGCAGGCCCGCGAGCGGGCCGTCCGGTAGGGAGGCGACCGTGTCCGCGGTTTCGGGGCCGGGGCTGCGCTGTTCGCCTACAACTCTCTCCATCTGGCACTCTCCTCACGCCAGGCGGTGTTCCGGGACCGCGGCAAACTTCGTATACCGCAGCATACAGCGAGTGAGGCACCTGCCGCCAGCCTCGTTTCGCCAGCGGCGCACGCCCATAGCCCTCCTCCCCGGAGGAGCTTCACGGCGCTAGCGGGCCGCGCGCAGGTAGGCCTCGTAACGGCGGAGCTTCGCGCGCGCGCGCTCGTAGATCGGGTAGTCCACGAAGCCGCCGTCCACGCGGATGGAGGCAGTGCCCTGCGCCTCCGCCCGCTCGAAAGCCTCGACGATTCGGCTTGCGGCTGCTGCTTGCTCTGAGCTCAGCTCCGAGAAGGCCCGGTTGATCGGATCGATCTGTCTGGGGTGGAGCGCGACCCGCCCCTGGAAGCCGAGCGCACGAGCCCGCCTGCTGTCTTCCAGGAGCCCCGCGCTGTCATCAATGCGCAGATAGGGCCCATCGATCGGCGCCGGCATCCCGGCGGCGCGAGCGGCCACGATCAGGCGGCCCCGTGCGTACAGTAACTCCATCCCCTCGTCGGTCAGGTCAACGCCGAGGGCGGCCGAGAAGTCAGCCACGCCGAACATCGCCGTGGCCGTGCGTGCGGGGGCTTCGAGCAGGATCTGCTCGCACCGGGCGATCCCCAGTGGGGTCTCAAGCAGCGCGAGCAGGGCGATGCCGCCCACGGGCAATTGCCGTTCGGATTCGACCAGCTCGAGCGTTTGTGCGGCCACGTGCAGCGTGTCCGGCGTTTCGACCTTCGGCACGACGATCGCGGTGAGGCCCGCGTGTGCGACCGCCTTGATGTCAGCTCGTAAGCGCGAGGTCTCGATGCCGTTGACGCGCACCGCGACCGGGGCCTCGGGCGAGATGCGATCGACGGCCTCACGGGCTATTTCTCGCGCCCCAGTCTTCTCGGCCTCCGCCACCGCGTCCTCCAGGTCGGAGACCACTAGGTCCGCCCCACTCATCGCCGCCTTCTCGAGTTTGCGCAGGTCGTTGCCGGGTGCGAACAGGACCGCGCGCAGCAACCGCTCGCGCCAATCCATCGGGGTCACTGCGTCCATGCGGCCATGGCGGCCACGGAAACGCTCAGCCCGACGAGGACGGGCGGCGTCACCCAGCTCATGCAAGCGGAGGGCTACTCAGAGTTCCCCGGCCTCGCCGGCGGCGAGATGCTGCGCCAGAACGTCCCCGCCCCGGCGCAAATGGCTGCGCCAGTGTTGCTCGGCAGCTTCGCCATCGCCCGCTCGGAGCATGTCGATCAACTCGCGGTGGTCCTGATCGGATCGCCGGCGCCGTTGCTCATCGAAATAGACATAAGCCTTGTACAGCAGCGGCAA
Organism: uncultured Solirubrobacterales bacterium; assembly: GCA_963823315.1. Lineage (GTDB taxonomy): Bacteria > Actinomycetota > Thermoleophilia > Solirubrobacterales > Solirubrobacteraceae > Palsa-465. The sequence goes on from CAWGLB010000011.1 coordinate 159,635, forward strand.
CTGGAAGACCTGGACGAAGCAGCGATCGAGCGGAGCGTTACGGGCACAGCGCACCACCATGGCGTGAAAACGCTGGTTGTCACGCGAGAGGGCCCTGATCACGTCAGGCGTCATGTCCATGGGCTCCTCATCCATGTCGTCCTGGATCAGCGACAACGCGCCGAGCTCGGCCTCCGTAATGCGCTCGGCGGCCATGCGGGCCGCGAAGCTCTCGAGATGGGCGCGGAGCTTGTAAATGTCCCGCACCTCGTCGCTCGAGTAGCGCCGCACCGCCATGCCTCGCCCGACCCGCGCCACGAGGTTCTCGCGTTCGAGCTTCAGTAGGGCTTCGCGCACGGGTGTCCGGCTGACGTGGAGGCGTTCCGCCAACTGCTGCTCCACGATCCGTTCGCCAGGCCGGAGCGTGCCATCGAGAATCGAGCGGCGAATCGCGAAATAGGTCTCCTCGCCAGGCGTCGCGGGCGCGCCGTAAAGGTCGGCAACTCCCAGCTCAGTGGCCGTATGCAATGGCATACGCGAACAGTACATTACGCATGGCGCAGCCCACCGGATCCGGCGGCTGTGCCGGTTTTCGTGCAATCGTGACCGTCCCGACGACACCTCCGCGAGGCTCGCCGGCCCAGCGCCCTGCGCCGCCGGCGAGAGGGCTCGGGGAACCTCGGCCGCCGGCGCTCCGGCGCGACGTCGTCGTCGCCGCGCTGTGGATGGTGGCGGTCATTCCGGCGGCGATGGGTTTTTGGCTGGTCGCGGGGTCGGTCGCGGGAGTGACGCCCGCACAGGCGCCGAGGCTCGTCGCAGCTTCGCTTTTGGGGCTAGCGATCGGAACGTTGCTGCAGGTCGCCTTCGGCTTCAAGTTGCCGATGTACGAGGGGCCGTCGGCCGCATACCTGGCGGCCATCACGGTCGTGGCTGCCGAGGCCCGGCAAGGGCTCGGCGCGATCACGGGCGGACTGATCGCCGCCGGGGTGTTCGTTGCGCTGCTGGGACTGCTCGGCGCCGATCGGTTGATGGCCAAGGCATTCACGCCGCTGGTTGCGAATGTGTTCGTGCTGACCGTGACCCTCGCGGTGATCCCGGAGACCCTTCAGCGGGCGGTGGGGGCCACCGGCGGGCTTCCCGGACGGCCGGCGGCCTGGGCCGCCACAATCGTGGTGGTGCTGTCCGCGCTGGCGTTGAGGCGCTTTCCGCGCCTGGTGCCGTACAGCCTGCTGGTCGCCCTCGTCGCCGGCACCGCCACCTACCTTGCGCTGGCGGGAACGCCGGGAGTAAAGCTCGACGGCGGATTCGTCGCGCCTGCGGCCCTTCCCTGGGGCCCGCCGCGAGTCAGCGCCGGCGTGCTGCTGCCGTTCTTGGTCGCCGGCGCGCTGGCGGCCTTCAACACCGTGGCTTCGGGCAAGGTCGTCTCGGCGGCCCACAGCTTGGCCGTACGGCCGGGCGCTCAGCGCCGGTCATTCCTGATGCATGGTGCGGCGCAGGCGGGCACGGCAGTGTTCGGCAACCTCGTGGGGACCGTGTCCCGGGTTGACTCGCTCGCGATCGCCCGCCTGCTCGATCACCGGGGGCGGGCGCCATTGTTGCTCTGCGGCGCCGTGGTCGGCGCGCTCGCATTCGTGAGTCCGTTCGTCCACCTTGTCGCGGCGGTCCCGCTGAGTGTCTCCGCGGCGCTGCTCGCGGTTCTGCTGGTGCTGATCCTGGTCCACGCGGCCGCCGCGCTCGCGCGCGAGCCACGCGTGGTCGTGGGTCTCGTGGTGCTTCCCGCCCTGATCCCGAGCTTCGTGTGGATCGCGGTGGGCAGCTCACTGGCGCCCACCGCGCAGCTGCTCATAAACCCGATGCTGTGGGGCGTGTTGCTGGCGGTGGTGCTGGAGCGCCTCGTGCCGCCCCGGGCCGGGCTCGCCGGCTCGCGCGGCGACGGATCGCAGTGAGCGCGCGGGCGCGTCCGTCCTCAGAGGTGGCGCCGCGCAGCGGCGCCGGACCGATCGGCGTCGGACCCGCGGCGCTGCTCGGGGTGACGATGTTCTTCTGGGGGACCGCCTTCCGCGCCACCGCGATCGGGGCGCAACACGCCTCGCCTGTAGTCTTCTCCACCCTGCGAGCGCTGCCGGGGACGCTCGCCCTGCTGGTTGTGGTCGCGCTCACCGGAGCGCGCCTGCCGCGCGCTCGACGCACCCAGGGCCTCGCCGTCGTCTCCGGGATCTTGACCGTCGCGCTCACGTTCGAGGGGATCGCCGAGGCAACCAAGCTGGCGGGGCCGGGCAACGCCGCCGTGCTCACCAATTCGGCGCCCTTCTTCACGGTGCTCTTCGCCCGCCTGGCGCTAGGGGCTCGCACTCCGCGCGTCGCAATCGGCGGGCTCGTGATCGGTTTCACGGGCGTGGTCGTGATGGTCTCCAGTCAGCTCGGCGGCGGCTCGGTCGGCCACCTGCTCTTGGGCTGCGCGATTGCGCTGCTGGCCGCGGCCGGCTTCGCCGCCGGGGCGCTGGTCATCGCCCACACGGCAGCACGCGACCCAGAGCTCGACATGCTCGGCTTCACCGCCCTGCAATACATCGTCGGCTCCGTTGTGCTGATTGCGCTCGTCGGCATCTACGGTCATCCTGGCAGCACCGACTGGAGCTCTGGGGCGTTGTGGGGAGCTGTCGCCTGGGTGTCGCTGGGGAGCTCGGCGGCCGCTTCCGTGTGCTTCAACATGGCGCTTCGTCGCATCTCGGCGGCTCGCGCCACGGCCTGGCAGTTCTTGGCGCCCGTGGTCGCGGTGGCGGTGGAAGCGGTGCGCGGGAGCGCCCCCGGGGCGCTGGTGATCGCGGGCATGGCGCTGGCCATCGCCGGCGTGGCCCTGGTGAGCATGGCCCAATCGTCGACCAGATCCGCGGCAGCGTAGGATGATCGCGAGCGGTCCTCGAGAGGAGAGAAACGGTGCCCAGAGTTTGCGTGCTCGTGCCATTCGCATTCGATGAGAAGGGGCTCGCGAACCGGCGTCAGCAACAGCAGTCGGTCAGGTTGTCGCCGGACGTCGAGCTTGACTACAAGCCCGTCAGGGCCGGCCCGGCCCTATACGACAGCTACCACGATTACGTGCTTGCCGACTTCGCGATGCTCGAGGCCGGCCTGGAAGCCGCCGACGAGGGCTATGAGGCGCTGTGTATCGACACGATGAGCGACTCCGGCGCGAACGCGCTTCGATCGCTGCTCGATATCCCGGTGATCGCCCCCGGCCGCGCCTCCTACCTGACGGCCTTGATGCTGGGCCACAGATTCTCGGTCCTCACCCAGTGGGACGGTTGGATCGCCCTGTACAAAAAGGGCGTGCGCGAGTACGGCCTTGAGGATCACCTGGTCTCGGTGCGCTCAATCAACACCCCTCCAGACGTCGAAAACCTGCTCGGCGGCAAGGAGGATGTGGTCTTCCCCAAGCTTCGCGACGCCGGGCTCGAGTGCGTAGAGGACGGAGCCGACGTCATCTGCCTGGGCTCGACCACCATGCACCAGGCTCACGGCTATCTGAGCGAGCAGCTCCCCGTGCCGGTGATCAATCCCGGCCCCCTGACTTACAAGCTGGCGGAGACGATGCTGTCGCTTGGACTCACCCAGAGCCGACAGGCCTACCCGCGGCCCAACGTCGAGAAGCGGCCCATGATCGAGGCGATGGCGCGCGCCGCCGCCGAAAGCGAGCAGGCGCCTGCCTGAGCACTCGGCAATGGCGGCCGGCGGCACCGCCGCGAGCTATCGAATCGCCGTCCTGCCTGGCGACGGCATCGGGCCGGAGGTGATCCGCGAGGCGCAGGCGACGCTCGAGCTGGCGGCCGAGCTCTACGGCTTCGGCGTAGAGCTCGAGCAGTTCGCGGCGGGCGGAGCTCATCATCTCGCCACCGGCGAGCCGATTGCGCGAGGGGCACTCGAGCGCCTGGCGGAATTCGACGCCCTTCTGGCCGGACCGTTTGGCGATCCGCGGGTGCCCGACAGCGTGATCCTCTGGGGCACGATTCTGGCGCTGCGGCAGCGCTTTGACCAGTACGTCAACCTACGCCCCGTGCGCTCGCTGCCGGGGGTACCGGGCGCGCTGCGGACGCTCGAATCGGGCATGCTCGACATGGTCGTCGTGCGTGAGAACACCGAGGGTGAGTACTCAGGGGCCGGCGGGCGAGTGCATCGCGACCGGGAACAGGAGGTCGCAGTGGAGGTTTCGGTGTTCACTCGCGCCGGCACCGAACGGGTGATCCGCTACGCGTTTGAATACGCGCGCGCGGGGGGCCGGCGCCGCGTGACCAGCGCGACCAAGTCAAACGCCCTGCGTCATGCGATGCCGTTCTGGGACGAGGTGATGGACGAGGTCTCCGCTGACTATCCCGAGATCGAGCACGAGAGCGTGCTTGTCGACGCGCTGGCGGCGCGAGTCATCAGCGCCCCCGACTCGCTCGACGTCATCGTTGCCAGCAACCTGTTCGGCGACGTGCTCAGCGACCTGACCGCGGCGGCGGCCGGCAGCCTCGGAACCGCTCCCAGCGCCAACATAGATCCGTCCCGGTCTCATCCCAGCCTGTTTCAGGCGATTCACGGCTCGGCCCCCGACATCGCCGGCCGCGGAGTCGCCAATCCCGTGGCCGAGATCTTGTCCGTGGCGCTGATGCTCCAGTTCCTCGGTCAAGCTGAGTGCGCGGCCGCGATCGAGCGCGCGGTCGGCGCGAGCACCGCCGAGCCTCAGACCCGGACGCCGGATCTAGGCGGGTCGGCCAGCACCCGCGTCGCCGCGGACGCGATCCGCGAGCAGCTCGGGGCCGAGGTCTCGCAGCCGAGCGTGCGCTGATCGCTGGTCCCTACCGGGGCGGCGCTGAGTGCTCGAAGACGTCAAGCGCAAGCCGGCAGGTAACGAGCACGTTGGGGATGTTGACCGCCTCAGCGATCCGCAGATCCGCCGCCACGCTGGCGAGCACGTACGCCTGCTCGCGGCTCAAGCCGCGCTCGGCGCCCAGCCACTCGATCATCTCGAGCAGCGCGCGTCTGGCGGCGGCGGTCGCGCTCATGTTCTCGTTTGCTCCTTCGTCGTCCAGCGGGATCCCGGTCGTCTCGAAGCAAGGACGCGAAGCTTCGCTCCGCGGCTGGGTGTACTCGATCGCGGGGAGGCGCTGACGCCACCGCAGCGTGTGCGCGCGGCGCAGCGAAACCTCAAGCGTCACCGTCGCCGCCACCTCTATGGCTGTCCCGCAGACCTCGCCTTCGCCTTGGGCCAGGTGTGCGTCGCCCACCGAAAGCAGCCCTCCCGGCACGTACACGGGCAGCAGCAGCCGGCTGCCCTCCCGCACCTGCGCGATGTCGAGATTGCCGCCGTTTTCCCGCGGCGGGATCGTGCGCAGCGCTTTCGAGGCGTATGGCTCGTGGGCGGGTACCGCCGACCTCGGCTGAGGAGCGAGCACCGCCCCGCCCCGGTCCGCGAGCGCCTGCTCGCGCTGGGCCGCGCGCTCGAACAGCTCACGCGAGGGCGCAACGGCCACACAACCCAGAAAAGGGCGGCAGCGGATCGCCACGCCCGGGAGGTCCGCCGAGCGGGCGAGCCCATCCTCGATCTTCCAGCGCACCAGGTACGGCTCGGGGAAAAGGTCGCCGAGCAGGCCGAAGCCGGGGATCACCGCGGTCGTGCCAAAACCGTCGCAATCGATCCGGCGCGGTGAGACCACGAGCACGTCGCCGGGGTCGGCTCCGCGGATCTCGATCGGCCCCGTGAGCGGGTGGTTGGCGTCGAGGTCGATTGAATCGAGCGCGGCGCTGTCGCTGCTCGGGGTCAGCTGGCCGTCCATGCCGTCGCGCAGTTCAAGCTCGATCTGCTCGCCGGGTTCGATCGTGGCGATCGGCTGGAGCTCCGGCCAGATGCGGTTGTGGCTGTGGTGGGGGCTGTGGACGATCGAGGTGTCCCGCTGCACGGAGATCCGCGGGCTCACCCTGGCTCCCCGGTCGCAGGGTCACCTGCGGCGATCAGGCGCCGCACCAGCTCGGCGGCATCGAGGGCGGTCTCCCGCTCACCCCGCGACCATTCGCGGGACCCCCCGAGGTGGTGCAGCGAGATGATCCCGAGCAGCTTCCCCTGGTCGCGAACCGGCGTCACGATCTGCGCGCCGAGGCCCCCATAGTGCGCCAGCATCGCCTGGAAGGCGGGGTCCTCGGAGGCGGTTGCGGTATCCGGCTGCACAACCTGGGTGGCGCCCCCGAGGATCGCCTCCACGACGGGTTGACCCTGGAGCGAGACCTCGCGGTCCCCGATCAGGGTTCCCGCATCCGTCGTCCGCGACTCGTGCACGACGGGGAAGTACTCGCCCGCGACGTCGAGCCGCAGAGTGCAGCGGTTCACGCCCACGCTCGCTCGCAGCGCTGAGACGATCGCCTCGAGCGCGTCCGCGCGCAGCCGGGCGTAAGCGTGGCCCGTCACCGCCGCGCGATCGAACTCGGCCTGGCCATGGCCTCCAACATACCGTGTGCAATCGCATACAGTTCGCTGTGGCGTGCGATCAAGGCGCCGCGCCGGTCTAGCTTGCAACCGCCGAGAGAGGAGCAGCGATGCCGTTCGCCGACGTGGACGATGTGCGGCTGTATTACGAGTTCACGGGTCCTGAGGACGCGCCTCTGATCCTTCAATTCGGCGGATCCCTGTTTGGCCGCCAGAACTTCGACGCGGTCAACGACGGCTTTCGCGAGAACTTCCGGCTGTTGAGCTTTGACGCCTCCGGCTACGGCCGCTCCACTCAGCCACTGGTGGAGTACAGCGTCGTCAAATGGGCGGAGGAGGGGGCGGGGCTGCTGGACGCGCTGGGGATCGAGCGCGCACTCACCCACGGAACCTCGATGGGGGGCATGATCGCGCTGGCGTTCACGGCGATGTACCCGGAGAAGACCATCGCCTCGTGTGCGGACTGCGCGATGGCGCGGTGCGATACGTACAGGCGCGTGATGTTCCGCAACTGGCGCCAGCAATGCGAGGCGCTCCCGCTCGATGACTTCTGCGATCTGCTGACGATCCAGGCCGTCGGGGCGGGCTTCCTGGAGGCCAATCCAGAAGTGTTCGACAACGTCAAGCGGATCGTCGCACTCAACTCTGGATACACCGTCCGGCAAGCGTGCCTGGCGATGGAGCGGATGGACCTCGAGCCCCTCGTTGAGCGGATCAGCCGTCCGATCCTGTTCACCAACGGCTCGCGCGACATCATGACCCCGCCCGACCTTGCCCCATCGGGCTTTAGCGCGCGCCAAATCATCGAGCGCGTGCCGGATTTTGCGCGGCTGCACGAGTTCCCCGATATCGGGCACGCGGATCTGCTCGAGGTGCCGGGTGAAGCGGTCAGAGTCGTGACCGCCTTCTTTGAAGAGGTGCTCGCGGCCGAGGCGGCGACCGAGCGGTCGTGGACTCCGGCCTAGGGGGCAGCGACGTGGCCAGGCTCGCCAACAAGACGGCGGTGATCACGGGTGGAGCGTCCGGCATCGGCCGTGCGGCGGCAGAGCGCTTCCGCGCCGAGGGAGCGACGGTGATCGTCGCGGACGTCCGCGCGGGGGACGACGGCGAAGAGCCTGTCCGCTGCGACGTCACGGTCGCCGCCGAGGTGGATCGACTCGCTGCGCACGCGCTCGAGCGCCTGGGGCACGTCGACATCGTGTTCGCGAACGCCGGGGTTCTGAGTCATCGCGATTCGATGACGATGCCCGAGGAGGATTGGGAGCGCGTTTTCGAAGTTGACGTGAAGGGCCTTTGGCTGGTGTGCCGCGCGTTTCTGCCGGGCATGCTGGAGCGGCGCTCCGGTTCGATCATCCTCACCGCCAGCCAGCTCGGGCTTGTCGGTTTCCCGGGCGCCTCCGCGTACGCGTCCGCCAAGGCGGCGGCAATCAACTTCGCGCGCTCGCTCGCCGGAGAGACGGGTGCGCACGGAGTCAGGGTCAACGCACTCTGTCCAGGGCCCACGCTGACGCCGGGCCTCGAGGACTGGTTCAAGGAGGCGGGCGACCCAGGGGTGCGCGAGCGCCTGGCTGAGTCAACGCTGCTCGGCCGCCTTGCCTCCCCCGCCGAGATCGCGGCCGCGGCATTGTTCCTGGCCAGCGACGACGCCGCCTACGTGACCGGCTCCGCCCTGGTGGTGGACGGTGGCTATACGGCGGTCTGAAATGCGTTTTCGGCACGCGGCGTGGGCGCGCCAGCGGGCTCGAGGCGACTGCCGGAGCTGGAGATATGCTCACTGCTCGGCCGATCGTGACCAGGGCGCTACGAGCATGAGCGAGGAGACCCTCAGCGCGCCGCTTGAGCGCGTCCGCAAGGCATACGAGCAGGTCTACGACCAGTTGCGCGAGCTCATCATGCATGGCGAGCTGGAGCGCGGGCAGCGGCTTCCGGGCGAGGCTGCGCTGGCGCGCGCGTTCGGGGTCAGCCGCGGGACCGTCCGCGAGGCGCTGAGGTTGCTCGCGGCCCAAAACCTGATCCGGACCGCAAAGGGCGCTGGTGGCGGCAGCTTCGTGACGCTGCCGACGGCGGATCACGTTTCCGAAGTTCTGCAGGCGAATATCCGCCTGCTGAACGAATCGCGCGAAGTCTCGGCTGAGGAGATGCTGGAGGCCCGCGAGTTGCTGGAATCGTTCGCCGCGCGCATGGCCGCCCGGCGCCGGCGACAGGACGACCTCAAGCGGCTGCGGGCATGCATCATCGAGGACCCGCTCGAGCTCGGTACCGAGCGCCAACACGCGCAGAACACGGGCTTTCATACGGCGCTGCTCGAGGCGTCCGGGAATACCCTGCTCGCGATCGCCGCGCAGCCCGTCTTCGGGATTCTCCAGACCAATATGCGCCGGCGCGAAATCGAGCAGCAGACGCTGGCGCGGGTCAACGAGGATCATCGCCAGATCCTTGCCGCGGTCGAGCGCGGCGACGCGGACGCCGCGGAGCAATGCATGCGCGCGCATCTCGCGATGCTCAGCGAGACATATGTGCGCCTCTGGAAGCACGTTGGCGAGCCCGAGCTCGCGGGCACCGGCACCGGCGTCGGTGACTGAGGAAGCGGCGAAGGTGCCGGCCGTCGCGGCGTCGGTGCCGCCGGCCGTCGCGGCGTCGGTGCCGCCGGCCGTTGAGGGGTCGGTGGCGCCGGACCTGGCGCGCCGCCTGGAGGAGGCCCTCGGCATGGGCTTCCTGCCCACCGTGTTCATCCTGCTTGCCGGCCAGGAGCGCTATCTGCGCGCGGCGACGGAGGCATTTCTGGCCCAGCCGCTGGACGCCATGGAGGAACATGCTCAGGCGATCCGCCTGCTGGGCGCAGATGCCGCCGCACGGCTCATGCAACGTCCCTGGCAGCTCGACGCTTCTGCGCGCGAGATCGGGTCCCTGATCGACGCCTACAACGTCGTCAACCCGCCCTCGCTGCTGTTCACACTCTTCCTGTTGCCCGCGCCCACGCGCTCGTTCCGGATCATGGAGCGGCCCCTACCGCCGCGACCCACGCGGTCCGACCGCCGTGCGCTGCTGGCCGACATCGATGCCTGTCATGGCAGCTTCAAGCTTCCAGGGTTCTGGCGCGAGCTCGCCGCGGCCTGGCCCGAGCACGCGGCGTCCGCTTGGAGCCTGGTGCGAGCGCTGCCCGAGCAGGCCGGCTTTGCCCACGCCTGTGAGGCCGTGCGCTCGCTGGCGGTGGAGATGGTCGGCGAAGGGGCGCCCGCCCCCGCTGCGCTCGGCTGCACCGCCGCCGAAGCCGCCTCGATCGCCAGCATTCTCTCTTTCTATGCGATCGTGATTCCCACCATGGTGATCGAGATCGAGTGCCTCCGCCACGCGCTTGCGCTCGGCATGGGCCCTGTTTACGGAGGGCCGGAGCGATGAGCCGCGTGGCCGTGATCGGCGTCGGCCGCATGGGCGCGCCGATGGCGCGGGGGCTGTTGGCCGCTGGACACGAGCTGACCGTGTACGACAGCTCGCTCGAGGCGTCTGCGGATCTATGCGACCAGGGAGCGGGCCGCGCGCCAGGCCCGGCCGAGGCGGCGGCCAGCTCGGAGTTCACGATCACCTGCCTGCCGACCCCGCAGATCGTGGAGAGCGTGGTGCTCGGCGAGCGAGGCGCGCTCGCCGGAGCTCCCAAGGACGGGATCCTGATCGACATGAGCACCTCGCTTCCCAGCCTGGCCCGGCGGCTCGCGTGGGCTGGCCGTGAGCGAGACGTGCCGGTGTTGGACGCGCCCGTCAGCGGCGGACCGCGCGGAGCGGAGCGGGGAACGCTGGCGATCATGGTGGGAGGCGAGACGAGCGCCTTCGAGCGCGCCTTGCCGCTGTTCCAGGCGCTCGGGCAGGTCGTGCGGCACATGGGAGGGCCTGGCAGCGGTCAGGCCACCAAGCTCACAAACAATCTGCTCGCCGCCACCCACATGGCGGTCCTGGCCGAGGCGGTCGCGCTGGCGCAGAGCGAGGGACTGGATCCGGCGGCGGTCTACGAGATCGTCTCGAACGGCACCGGCGACTCGCGCGTGCTGCGCAATCGCTACCCGGTCCCGGGGGTGCTCCCAGACGCCCCCGCGAGCAATGACTGGGCGCCGTTGTTCCCGGTCGATTTGATCGCCAAAGATGTCGCGCTGGCACTGGCGACCGCGGAGGAACATGGGCTGACGCTGCCGCTCACCGATGTGGCGCTCGGCCGCTACCGCGAGGCGCAGGTGGCTCAGCTCGGCGAGCTCGACTACTCCGCGGTGGCCAAGCTGTTTGCGGGAGGGGAATGAGCGCGTCGGGCGTGCCAACGGCCCATATTCACGATGTCGGACAATGTGCGCGGAGCCCACAGAGGAGAGGCCATGGATGACGCAACGCGACAGCTGTATAGCGACCGGGGGTTGGGTGGCCGGCAGGGCGCCGGGACACGCCCAGCGCTCGTGATCGTCGATCTCAACCGCGGGTTCACCGACCCGTCTTCGCCCCTGCACTGCGACACCGACGGGGCCGTGGAAGCCACCGCACGCCTGCTCGAGGCGGCCCGCTCCAGCGGCTGTCCGGTGGCGTTCACCACGATCCAATACGACGAGAGCGGCCGACGGGTGGCCAAGGCGTTCATCGACAAGGTCCCCACGCTGCTCACGCTCGCGCCCGACACTCCGTGGCCCGAGATCGACGAGCGCATCGCCCCGCTGCCCGAGGAGCCCGTGCTGCTGAAGCTGTTCGCCTCCGCGTTCTTTGGCACCCCGCTCGCGCCGATGCTGGCCGCTGCCCACTGCGACACGATCGTCGTCACTGGTGCGTCGACCTCGGGGTGCGTGCGCGCCACCGCGGTGGATGGGATGCAGCACGGCTATCGGGTGGTCGTTCCCCGGGAGGCGGTGGCGGACCGGGCGCAGGCCCCGCACGAGGCCAACCTGTTCGACATCGACGCCAAGTACGGTGACGTTGTCTCGACCGAGCAGGCGCTCGCGCTGCTCAGGGCGGCGACGTTTGCGGAGCGGGAGACGGTCGAAGGCGCTGTATGACGGCAGGCCGGTCAGGCGCCACCGGGGCCGATGCGATCATCATCGGCGCCGGCGTGATCGGCGCCGCGATCGCCTTCGAGTTGTGCAAGCGCGGCTACTGCACGCTGAACCTGGACCGGCTGCCGGCGGCGGGGTACGGATCGACCAGCAGCTCGACCACCGTCGTTCGCGCCCATTACTCGTCTCGCGACGGAGTGGCGATGGCGCACGAAGGCTTCTTTTGCTGGGAGGAGTGGGAGCGCTACCTCGGAGTTGAGGACGAGGCGGGGCTCGCGCGCTATGTGCGCTCGGGGACGGTCCTGCTCAAAAACGCCACCGGTCATCACGAGACCGTGCTGCGGCACTACCGCGATCTCGGCGTCGAGTTCGAGGACTGGGACACCGAGGAGCTGGCGCGCCGGATGCCCATCTTCGATACCGGCGCCTTCGGACCCCCGCGGCTCCCCAGCGATCCGGGCTTCTGGCAGCCCCCGAGCGGGCAGCTCGAGGGCGCCGTCTTCACCCCGGGCTCTGGGTACGTGAACGATGCTCAGCTGGCGACCCACAATCTCCAGCGCGCCGCCGAGGCCCACGGGGGCAGATTCCGCTTCAGGGAGAAGGTCGTCGAGATCCGCCGCGATCGTGGGCGAGTCCGCGGAGTCACCCTGGAGGACGGCGAGCAGCTGGACGCTCCGGTGGTGGTCAATGTCGCCGGTCCCCATTCCTTCCTGGTCAACAGACTGGCCGGCGTCGAGCAGGAGATGAACGTCAGGACCCGTCCGCTGCGCCACGAAGTCCATCTCGCGCCCGCGCCGCCTGGCTTCAACTTCGAGGCCGACGGATTCCATACCTCCGATGGCGACACCGGCATCTATTTCCGCCCCGAGGCCGGCAACAACATCCTCGTGGGCTCCGAGGATCCAGCATGCGATCCCAAGGTCTGGGTGAGCGATCCCGACAACTTCGATCGCGGTGTCACAGAGGCCCAATGGGAGGCACAGGTGTACCGCCTCGCCAAGCGCATCCCGACGCTGCCGATTCCCCACCAGCGCAAGGGCGTGGTCGATCTCTACGACGTCTCCGACGACTGGATCCCGATCTACGACCGCTCCGCGCTGCCGGGCTTCTACATGGCCGTGGGGACGAGCGGCAACCAATTCAAGAACGCACCCGTGGCCGGCCAGCTGATGGCCGAGCTGATCGACCGGGTAGAACGGGGCCAGGACCACGACGTCGAACCCGTGAGGATGAAGGCGCGCCACACGGGTGTCGAGCTGAACGCCGGGTTCTACTCCCGGTTGCGGGAGATCAATCCCGACTCGAGCTTCTCGGTGAACGGCTAAACAGGGCGCGCCGTGCGGCGGCACCTGCGCGGCTCAGGCGGGCACGGTCTCCTCGAGCAGCGCTCCGTAGAGCTCGGGGCGTCGGTGCCCGAAGAGGTAGAGCTCGTACTCGCCGGGGACGACGTAGTCCTTGTCGCGGGCGCGCTGGAGATCGCAGTCGGCGACCAGCAGGGCCTCCTCATCCGCGCCCGCCTCCGCAAGGCGCTCGCCGTATGGATCCACGATCTGACTCCAGCCGCAGAACTCTCCCCAGCGCTCCTTGCCGACGCGATTCGCGGTCAGCAGGTAGACGCGATTCTCCGCCGCCCGCGTCCGCGTGATGAACTCGGTCTGCAGCCGCGCGGCGACGGGGAAGTTGGTCGGGTGCGCGACCAAATCAGCCCCGCGCAGGGCCAGCGTGCGGGTCGCCTCGGGGAAGCGAAGGTCGTAACAGATCTCAATTCCGATGCGGCCCAGCGTGGTGTCCCACACCGGCAGCTCGTCGCCCGCGACCACGAACCGGTCGACCCCCAGGAACGGTAGATGCGTTTTGCGGTAGGTGCCGAGCAGGCCGTCGGGCCCCACGAGCACCGCCGCGTTGTGCAGCACATCGCCGGCGCGCTCGAGCAGTCCGCAAACGACGTGCATGCCGAGCCGCGAGCACTCGCGCTGCAAGCGCTCAGTCAAGGGCCCCGGAATTTCGTCGGCGAAGGGGAGGGCGTCCTCGGCGCTGTTGAACATGTACCCCGAGATCGCGCACTCGGGCAGGACCAGCAGCTCCGCCCCCGCTCCTGCCGCCTCTTCAAGCCGCGCCACGCATGCCTCGAGGTTGCGCTCCCTCTCGCCGAGTCTCGGTTCGGTCTGGGCGACCGCAACACGCACGGCGGCGAGTCTACTACGGGCCGAAAGCGTTGCATACGTTAGTATGCGAAACGTCCTGGGCCACACGCTCGCTGAGAAGATTTTGCTCTCGCATTGCGACGTCGACGAGGTGCGGCCGGGGGATGTGGTTATGGCGCGGTGCGACGTCGTGCTGGCCAACGATGTCTCCGGACCGGTTGCTTTCAGGGCGCTGGAGAAGATGGGCGCCACCACGGTGTTCGACCCGGCCAAGATCGTGATCGTCGCCGACCACTTCATGCCGGCTAAGGACACGCGCTCGGCGGAGCTTCAGAAGCGGCTGAAGGCCTGGGCCGACGAACATGGTGTGGTGTTCTACGGCCAAGGGCGTGGAGGCATAGAGCACACGCTCCTATGCGAGGAGGGGTGGGTATGGCCGGGGGCCGTGATCGCCGGAGGCGACTCCCACACGTGTACCTACGGTGCGCTTGGCGCATTCGGCACCGGCCTCGGCTCGACCGACATCGCGGCCTGCCTCGCCTTCGGCGAATTCTGGCAGGCCGTGCCCAGCACCATCCGCGTGGAGTTCGTGGGCGAAAAGGGCCCGTTCGTGACAGGCAAGGACCTGATCCTCGCGGTGCTCGACCAGATCGGGGTTGGAGGGGGGACCAATGCCGCGCTCGAGTTCGCGGGCCCGGGATCGGAGGCGCTGTCGATCGACGAGCGCCTGGCGGTCGCCAACATGGCGGTCGAGGCGGGGGCGGAAACGGGACTGTTCGGCGCCGACGAAACGACCGCGGATTACCTGGAAGGGCGCACCCGGCACTCAGGAACGGCCGAGCGCTCCGACCCAGATGCCGAATTCGCGCGCGAGGTGCGCATCGATCTCGCGGGCCTCTCCCCGTTGATCGCCCTCCCGCACCTGCCGGGGAACGTGGCCGCCGTGGGCGATGTCTGCGGGCGCAAGATCGACCAGGTCTATATCGGTAACTGCGCTAACGGCACCATGACCGATCTGCGCCAGACGGCGGAAATTCTGCGCGGCCGCACAATCCACCGCGACTGCCGCATGATCGTGGTGCCCGCCACCCAGCAGATTTATCGCCAAGCGCTCAAGGAGGGGCTCCTCGATGCCTTTGTTGAGGCTGGAGCAATCGTCTCGACGCCGACCTGTGGGGCCTGCTTCGGCGGCCACATGGGCTTGCTGGGCGCGGGTGAGCGAGCCATCACCACTACCAATCGCAACTTCCGCGGCCGCATGGGTTCCCCCGAGGCGGAGGTGCACCTGGCCAACGCCTACGTGGCGGCGGCGGCGGCGGTGGCGGGGGAGATCGTCGACCCCGCGGAGCTCTCGACGGCGGTGCGCGCTTGATCATCGAAGGTCGTGCCGTCGTGATCGAAGGCGACAACGTCGATACGGACGTCATGTATCCGGGTCAGTACCTGAACATCGAGGATCCAGATGCGATGAAGGAGCACCTCTTTGAGGGCCACGACCCGGCGCTGCGCGAGCAGCTGGGCGAGGACGCAATCATCGTGACCGGGTGGAACTTCGGCATCGGCTCCTCGCGCGAACACGTCCCGCTGGCGATGAAGGCCTGGGGTGTGCAGTGCGTGCTCGGCAGGAGCTTCGCGCGGATCTTCCGGCGCAACTGCGTGAACCTCGGACTGCCGGCGCTGGCGTGCGCGGATGCGGCCGCAGCGGCTCGCTCAGGATCGAGGATCGGCGTCGACCCGCGTAGCGGCGAGGTCGAAGTCGATGGAGAGCGCTTCCAGGCTGACCCCGTTCCCCGCTTCGTGCTCGAGCTCCACGACGTGGGGGGACTGATCCCGTGGGCCCAGCGGCGCACGGGGGCGGCATGAGCACTCCGCGGGGCCGCAGCTCCTAGCGACGACGTCTGCGACAGGCAGCCTCCTGGCGACGCGCCCGAGTGCCGCCGGCGGGAGGTCGCCCAGGCGCCTGGGGGCCTGGGCGTGCGGGCGCCTGGGCGCCTGGGCGCCTGGGCGTGCGGGCGCCTGGGCGTGCAAAACTCGCCAACCTGCGCACGCGCGGTACTCGCAGCGCATTTCTGCCCGGCAAGCGCGCAGAAATCGCCCAACTCGGTGGGGCCGTGCGACGTTGGCGACTTATGCACGCGGGAGAGGTGACGGAGGAGGCCCCGACCCGGCGCCCACCCCCGCGATCAGCCCGCGCCCGGACGAGGAGGCCCCGACCCGGCGCCCACCCCCGCGATCAGCCCGCGCCCGGACGGGAGGCCCCGACCCGGCGCCCACCCCCGCGATCAGCCCGCGCCCGGATGGCGGCGAAAGAAGTCGGCCACGGCCCGCGCGTGCTCCTCGGAGTTATCGAAGATCGTCGAGTGGTTTGACCCCTTGACCACGTAGGCGTCGCCATTCGGCAGGTTGTCGGCGATCCACTGCTGCCCCGCGCCCTCTGGTCCCTGGTCCCACGGTGTCATGACGTCCTCATCTCCGCCCACGACGAGCGCCGGCGCGGTGATTCTCTTGACCCAGTCTCGGTTGTCCATCGCGTTCATGGCTTCGCACGCGGCGATCATCACCCGGGGCACATTCGAGTCGCGCAGGATCTGCTGGATCGTGTCGACGCCCGCCTGCCCCTCGGGCGTCTCCATGTATGCCTTCGAAAGGCACTGCCAAGAGATCAGCTCGGCAAGGATGCGGCTGCCGACGCCCTCCAGCCCGATCAGGTCGATCCAGTTCTTGAACACCAGCCGCCCAGAGAAGCCAAGCTTGGCGGCGGCGCAATTGATCACCACCGACTGAATCCGATCCGGGTACTTCCCCGCCAGTACGGTGGCCACCATGCCGCCCATGGAGGTCCCGTGGATATGGGCCTTGCCGATCTCGAGGGCGTCGAGCATGCCCACGGCATCATCCGCCCACACCTCCAGGTCGTAGTGCTGCTCGGGCTTCTCGGACTGCCCATAGCCACGCTGGTCATAGTCGATCACGCGAAACTCGCCCTTGAGCAGCGGTGTAACCGGAGCGAAGTTGAAGTGCCCGAAGCCCGCGCCGTGAATCTGGAGGACCGGTTCTCCGTCGCCGCTGATCTCATACCACAGCCGCGCGCCGTTCACGTCGGTGAACTGATCAGCCATACTCTCCTCCTTCGGCCGCCATGCTCTCGTCTTCCGACAGTGCGCGCGAGAGTATATGTCAGACATCCGCGGAAACGGTGGCGCACCGACGTATTCGGCGCAGTGGGAGGCGCCCTCGTGGCGGACCGGTTGACAGCTCAGATCACGGTGGGTACAAAGCGAAAAGTCCGACCTTTCGACAGGTGACTACGGCACTTTCCCCAGCACAGATCTCGGCCCCCGCGAGGACCAACGACGCGGCGGCCTCCGGCGTGGGCGTAGTAGAACCGTGACGCTGCCGCTGGCGGATGTGCGCGTGATCGCGGTGGAGCAGTACGGCGCCGGCCCCTGGGGAACCCTGCAGCTCGCGGACCTCGGCGCGGAGGTGATCAAGATCGAGGATCCGCAGTCCGGCGGTGATGTGGGGCGATATGTGCCGCCCTACCAGGAGGGCGAGGACTCGCTGTTCTTCGAGACCTTCAATCGCAACAAGAAGAGCATCTCTCTCGATCTCCGTTCGGCGCGTGGCAGGGAGGTGTTGGAGGCGCTCGTGGCGGCCTCGGATGCCGTCTACTCGAATCTGCGCGGCGACCAGCCAGCCAAGCTCCGCCTGACCTACGAGCAACTGCGCGAGGTCAACCCCCGGATCGTATGTTGCTCGCTTTCGGGGTTCGGGATGAGCGGGCCGCGCGCCGGCGAGGCCGGCTACGACTACGTCATGCAGGCCATGGCCGGCTGGATGAGCCTCACCGGCGATCCCGACGGTCCGCCCACCAAGAGCGGGCTCTCACTCGTGGACCTCTCCGCCGGATACGTATCGGCGATCGCGCTGCTCAGCGGCTTGTGGCGCGCACGTCGTGACGGTGTCGGCTGTGACTGCGACATCTCGCTGTATGAGACGGCACTGCACGAGCTCATGTACGTGTCGACCTGGACCGCCAGCGCGGGCTACCAGCCGCGACGGATGCCGGAATCCGCGCATCCCTCGATCGTGCCGTTCCAGGCCTTTCAGACCGCCGACGGGTGGATCACGATCGCGTGTGCCAAGCAGAAGTTCTGGGAGCGGCTGTGCGCGGCGCTGGGCCGCCAGGAGCTGCTCGAGGATGAGCGCTTCGCCGACTTCGCCGGACGCAACCTCAACCGGGACGAGCTGCTGCCGACCCTGCGCGACGACATCGGCGGCCGCACCACCGAGGAATGCATCGAGCTGCTCTCGGCGGCCGGAGTGCCCCACGGGCCGGTCTACGAGGTCGGCGAGGCGCTCGAGGATCGTCAGGCCCAGGCTCGAGGTGACGTGGTCGAGTTCGAGCATCCGCAGCTCGGGGCAGTGCGGCAGGTGGCCTCACCTTTGAGAGTGAGCGGCGAGCCCAATCCGCTTCGACGCGGGCCCTATCGGGGGGAGCACACCGACGAGGTCCTGCGCGAGGTCTGCAGCTACTCCAGTGAGCGGATCGCCGAGCTGCGGGCAGAGGGTACGTTCGGCGCCGAGCACGCTGGGACGCCAGGACTAGAAGCGCCCGCGTAGTCAGCGCACGAGCGAGGACCCAAAGGCGCCCGATCAGTCAGCGCAGAGACTCAAGGCGCCCGCTTTATCAAGCCTCAGGGGCCGCGGCCACCCGTTGCGGGTGCATCAGGTGCCAACCCGTGACCTCCTGATATCCCCGCGCCGCCGCCAGCAGCGTGGCCTCCGCGAACGGCCGGCCGACCAGCTGTATGCCCATCGGCAGGCCCTCGTGAAAGCCAACTGGAAGCGCCATCACGGGCGTCCGTGAGAGCACCCACATCGAGATCGTCTGCGTCAGCCGTGCGGTCATCTCGAGCGGATCGCTTTGATCGAGCCGCGGCGCCGGAATCCCACAGCCTCCTACCAGCAGCAGGTCGCGTCCCCCCAGCGCATCGAGCACGCGCCTGCGCCAAGCGCGCTGCCGCTGGCGCCCCCAGCCGTAGCGAGGGCCGGTGATCGCGGCGCCGCGACGGAGCCTCGTCAACACGTCGTCGCCGAAGATCTCCGGAGTTTGCTCCAGGCGCTCGCGATGAAACCAGGCCGCCTCCGCCAGCACGAGCTCGCCTGTGAGATCGAATGCCTCGCTCCGGCCCGCGAGCTCGACCTCTTCGACCGTGGCGCCGAGCCGTTCGAACATGGCGGCGGCCTCTCGGGTCGCGTCGGCGATAGTCGGCGACAGCTGCTCGAGCCAGTCGCCGATCAGCAGCCCGATCCGCAACCCTGCGGCGCCGCGCTCGAGCGCCGCGACGTAGTTCTCGGCGGGCACGTTCAAGGAAGCCGGGTCGTCGCGGTCGAACCCGGCCATTAGCGAGAGCAGCTCGGCAACGTCCTCGGCACGACGGGCCATCGGGCAGATTGCGTCGAAGGTCCAGGCCACCGGGATGCTGCCGCGGTTACTCACTCGCCCGGCGGAGGGGCGCAGCGCGCACACCCCGCAGAGAGCGGCCGGAATACGCGCGGAGCCGGCGGTGTCGGTGCCCAGCGTGGCCATCGCCATGCCTGCCGCGAGCGCGGCCCCGGAGCCGCCCGAGGAGCCGCCCGCGACCCGCTCGGGATCCCAGGGATTCCGGCAGGGGCCATAGTGGACGTTCTGGGTGGTGCCTCCGATCGCCCATTCCGACATGTGCAGCTTGCCCACGAGGACGGCCCCGGCTCCGCGCAGCCGCTTCCATACGGGCGCGTCCGAGTCGGGGACGGGGTCGCCGCAGTGTGGGTTACCAGCGGTCATCTTCACGCCCGCCACCTCGATGTTGTCCTTCAGGGCGATCGGGATGCCGGCCAGCGGGCCGAGGGGATGGCCACGCTTGGCTGCCTCCTCCACCCTCCGTGCCTGCTCGAGCGCGCTGTCGCGCAGCACGGTCCTGAACACGTTCAGCTCATCGTTGGCCTCGTCGATGCGGCGCAGCGCGGCCTCGACGAGCGCGACGGGCGACAGCTCGCCGCTGCGGATCAGCTCGCGCGCGCGGGCGATCGAGAGGTCGAGCGGCGCTGAGCTCGTCGCCTCGCCGAACTGCACCGCGCCCGGGCTCTAACTCAGCCCGAAGGCCCGGTTGCCGGCTTCGGACACGGGACTGACGGACGGCAGCAGACGACCTTCGTTGCGGTCAAACAGCGCGTTCAGCGATGAGCCCTCGCCGTTGCGGTCGGCCCGCAGCTCGGCGCGCCGGCGCTCGGTCGCCTCGGTGTCGATCTCGAGCGACCGCTCGTCGCCGAAGATCACGCCGTAGGCATCGCGGGCGAGCTCCACCGTGGTGAAGTCGTCGAGCACGTCTTCGCGCACCAGCTCGGGCGGGCGGTCGAGCGGGTTACCGTAGCCGCCGGCGTTCGGTTCGCGCAACTCGATGTATTCGCCTGCCTTGAAGGGGACGCCCGTGACCTTCGCCTCGACGTACTCCTCGCTGCTGGTCCCCGGGTTCTTGTGGGCCGAGGCGACGAGCCCGTCCCAGCCACCGAACACGCCCCGCGGCGGGTCCCACTGGCGGTCTCCCTCGCAGGAGTAGGTCCCGTCGACGAGGAAGCGGTTGCGCCTGATGATGCCCACGCCGCCCCGCCAGCGGCCCGGCGCGGCCGGCTCGGGTCGCAGCTCGTACTGATCACAGCGCACGGGGAAACGGAGATCGAGTTCTTCGATCGGGTTGTTGCGCGTGTTCGCCATGAGGTTGTCGACGGAGTCCATTGCGTCCTTGCCGTGGCGGCCGCCGTAGGCGCCTTCGTTGACCTCCAGGTAGAGCCAGTACTCGCCCGTCTCGGGTTGGAAGCCGGAATACGAGCAGAAGTGGATCCCCGCCGAGTTACCCGCAGTCACCTGCTCTGGGAGCTGTTCGGCCAGCGCCAGGATCGTGTTGTCGACGACCCGCTGGACCTGGCAAAAGCGCGAGAAGCAGGCCCGCGGAAAGTTGGGATTGAAGATCGTCCCCTTGGGCGCGATGACCTGCACGGGGCGGAAGACCCCGTCGTTCTGGGGCACGTGCTCGGGGAAGGTGGTCTCGTCCAGCAACAGCGTGCGGACCGCGTAGTAGGCCCCGACGAGCAGCGACCCCTCGAAGGGCACGTTGAAGCCGGTGGGCACCTCCGCCTCTGACCCGGTGAGGTCGATCGTGATGCTGTCGTCCTCGACCACGACCTTGGTCTCGACGCGCAGTCGCCGGCCGCGGTTGCGCGCATCGTCGTCGAGCCACGCGGTGGGCGCGACGTATTCGCCGTCCGGGATCTTCCCGATCTGCTCGCGCAGCATGCTCTCGGAGTAGTCCATCCAGCCGTATGCGGCGCTCATCACAGTCTCCGAGCCGTAGCGGTCGATGAGCCGCAGAAATCGATCCCGCCCGAGCTGGCAGGCGGCCATCATCGCGTTCATGTCGCCCCGGTTCATGGTCTCGGTGCGCACGTTGTCGAAAATCATGCGATCGACGTCAACATTCAGCTCGCCCTGGCGGTACCAGCGCAGCGCGTTGTACAGCTTGGCCTCTGCATAGACATCGAAGGCATCGGCGTTGATGCCTGGGAAAGAGCCGCCCACATCGAGCACGTGTGCTGTCACCGCGGCGAAGCCCAACAGTTCCTGGTCGTGGAAGATCGGTACCGCGACCGCCACGTCAGGGCTGTGCGAGGCGCCCAGGAAGGGGTGGTTATGCACGATCACGTCGTCGTCTCGGATGTCGTCCTCGAGGCGGTCCAAAAAGCCGCGGATGTACCAAGGGAGCGAGCCGATGTGCATCGGCGTGGAGTCGGATTCGCACAGCTCGCGACCCTGGGCGTCGAAGATGCCGGCGCCGAGATCCTCCGACTCGCGGATGATCGAGGAGTAGGACATGCGAAAGAGCACGCCGGCCATCTCCTTGGCGATGGCGTGGAATGCGCCCCCGAGGACGCGCATCGTGATCGGGTCGACATCGACCCGGGCTCGGCTGGGGGCGCCGGGCGGTCGGCCGACCTCATATGTGACGATTGACATCGCTTTCAGTCCTCTCTTTCGCTCGTCTCGTCCCGAAGCTCAGGAGCCCGTCGCCACGCCGGCCGCACCGAGGACGGCGTCGCGAGCCGATTGGTCGATCCAAACCACGATGTTCCCGAAGCGGTCGATCTCCGCCGTCAGGCCGGGGGGAACGACGGTCGTGGTGTCGTACTGGTTGATCACAGCCGGGCCCTCGATTCTGTGGCCGGCGGCGAGATCCTCACGCGCGTAGAAGCGGGTGGGCAGCGCCTTCAGCTCACTGTCGACTCTGAACCATGCCTCTCGCTCGTGGCGCGATGCCGCGGCTCCAGACTCACCGGCGCGGGGCACCTCGGGCATCTCCAGCGGCGGAATCAGGCCGATCCCGCGCACTCGGATATTGGGGATCTCAATGTCCGACTCCTCGAAGCGGCGCGAGTACTCGCGCTCGTGGGCGTCGTGGAAGTCGGCCGCAAGCCGCGATGACCAGGCGGCGTCGATCTCCGTAGAGCCGGCCTCCACACGAAGCTCGTAGCCCTGCCCCAGGTAGCGGCAGTCCGCCACGCGCTGAATGACCCGGCGATCCTCCTGGATCCCGTCCGCGTCGAGTTGAGCCCGTGCCTGCTCCTCCAGCTCCGCGAAGCGGGCTTCGAGCTCTTGCGCGTCGAGCTGCGACAGCCGTTGATAAGTGGTGGTCACGAACTCGTACACGGAGTCGGTCACCAGCAGGCCAAGGGCCGCGGTCACGCCGGGGTAGGGAGGGACGATCATGGCCGGAGTGCCGACCTCGGCGGCGATGCTCGCCGCGAACATCGGCCCGGCGCCGCCCTCGGCCACCAGCGCGAAGTCGCGCGGGTCGTAGCCCTTGCGCACGGAGTTCTCCTCGATCGACTGCACCATGGAGTGGCTGGCGATCTGGATCGCCCCCATCGAAGCCTCCTCAACGGTCATACCGAGCTCCTTCGCCACCGGCTCGAAGGAGCGCCGCGCGAGCTCGGGAGAAAGGTCCATGGTGCCGCCCAGGAAGGTTTCAGGCTGGAGCCATCCGAGGTTCACCATCGCGTCGGTCGAGGTGGGCTCCTCACCGCCACGACCGTAGGCGGCGGGCCCGGGCACCGCGCCCGCGGAACGGGGCCCCGAGCGGAAGATCCCGCCGGCATCGACGTATGCGATCGAACCACCGCCGGCCCCGATGGTGTCAACGTCGACCATGGGGATCATCGCCTGGTATGGGCCCACCCGCGTATCCAGCAAGTGCTTCATGCGCAGCTTTCCGCCCTGCGACAGTCCGATATCGGCGGAGGTACCGCCCACATCGAGCGTGATTACGTTTTCGAATCCGGCCTGGCGGCCCACCCAGATGCCGCCCACGACCCCCGCGACGGGCCCGGACATGAGCAGGTTGACCGGTCGCTCGATGGCGCCGTGCGCGGTCACCACCCCGCTCGCGGAGCTCATCAGGTGCAGCCCCGTCCGCACCCCGAGCGTGCGCAGCTCGTCTTCCAGCCGCCGCACGTAACCGGCCACCTTGGGGCCCACGAACGCATTCAGAGCGACGGTCGAGAAGCGCTCGTACTCCCGATATTGGGGCAGCACCTCGGAGGAAACCGAGAGGAAGGCCTCGGGGAACTCCTCGCGCACGATCTCGGCTACGCGGCGTTCGTGGTCGCTGTTCAGAAACGAGAACAAGAAGCAGATCGCCACCGCCTCAACGCCCAGCTCCTTCAGCCGGCGGACCTGCTCGCGGGCGCGCTCCTCATCGAGCGCGACCAGCACCTCACCCTCGGCCGTGATCCGCTCCGGCACCGTCAGCCGATAGCGACGGCGCACGAGCGGATACCGCTGCCAGGGGAGGTCCTGGTAGTTCGAGAAGTTCAGCGGTTTCTTGTGCCTGGCTATGTGCAGGATGTCCCGGTAGCCCTCCGTGGTGATCATGCCCACGGTGGCGCCGTTGTGCTCGATCACGATGTTGGTGGCGATCGTCGTCCCGTGGAAGACCTGATCCAGGTCGGCCGGGGTCACCTTCGCCTCCTCGCTAAGCTCCTTGATCCCCTGCACCGTCCCGCGCGAGGGGTCGTCGGGCGTGGAGGCGATCTTGTGGATCAGGATGGTCCCCGCCTCGTCGTCCACGTAGATCAGATCGGTGAACGTGCCGCCGACGTCCACTCCGAGGCGTTTCATGGCGCCCTCCAGGATGGGTTAGTGGGCCGGGTCATGCTTCTAGGGCCGCAGCAGGATCTTTCCAGAGAACTCGCGGCTTTCCATCAGCTCGAAGGCGGCGCGCGCGTCGCTCAGCGAAAATGTGCGGGCCACGAGCGGCTCGAGCAGGCCGCGGGCCGCGAAGTCGAGCACCTTCTCGAGCTCCTCGTGCTCGTAGACGAACGAGCCCACGATCGTGTGCTGGGCTCGGAAAAACGGAATGATGTCGAAGGGGACGACCTCCCCGCCGTGAGCGCCGCACGTGACCAGGCGGCCGTTCTGGGCGAGTGAGTCGATCGCCTTCTGGAAAAGCTCGCCCCCGACGTGTTCAAAAACGAGATCGACCCCGCGGCCGCGCGTGAGCTC
Source organism: uncultured Solirubrobacterales bacterium (assembly GCA_963823315.1). Classification (GTDB taxonomy): domain Bacteria; phylum Actinomycetota; class Thermoleophilia; order Solirubrobacterales; family Solirubrobacteraceae; genus Palsa-465. The sequence goes on from CAWGLB010000011.1 coordinate 183,833, forward strand.
CATGACCCGTCCGGGGACGTCCTCTGTCGTGTAGTCGATGCCCGCGTCCATGCCATCGCGCCGGGCGTGCTCGAGCTTCTCCGGGGAACTCGAGGTACCGATCACGAACGCGCCGGCCAGGTGCGCCAGTTGCACGGCGGCGGAGCCGATGCCGCTGGAGACCGAGTTGATCAAGACTGTTTCTCCGATTCGCAACCCGCCCCGGCCGAACAGCATGTGCCAGGCGGTCCCGAAGGCCACCTGCAGGGCGCCCGCCTGCTCGTCGGAGATGGACTCGGGCACGGACACGAGCTGCTTGGTGGGGGCCAGCACGTAGTCGGCAAAACCTCCAGGACCGCTGACGCCGATGAACTTATCGCCCCCGAGCAGATAGGGCATCACCCGCTCGCCGAGCGCAAAGCCCTGCGCGCCCTCGCCCAGGCGCTCGACCCGCCCTACCACCTCGAGGCCGAGGATGTGGGGGAGGGATATCTCGAAGCGGGAGATCCCCTCGCGGATGTCGACGTCTACGTGGTTGAGCGCGCAGACGTCGACCTTGATCCTGACCTCGTCCGGCCCTGGATCGGGGTCGGGAACCTCCTCCACGATCAATTCCTCCCGACCGCCGAACCCGTGCATCCGCACAGCCCTCACGCCGTTCGTCCTTTCTCTAGCTGCTGGGACGCCCTCCGTCACGCCTGGCGCCCGGCCGGTCGTTCATTCTTATGCCCGACATTACGCCTGTCAAGGCCGATCACGGCGGTAACTTGCGCCTGCCTATCCCTTTGCCACAGTTGACACCGGCTGATGTCTGACATATAACCTAGCGGTTGGTGCGCCCCCGGCTAGCGGGTGGTCAGCGGGCCGGGCCGGAGCCACGCCAGCCGAGCAGGAGAGGAGCAAAATGACCGCCCAGAGCGATTCCGCACCGAAGGTTTGGCGAGGCCGGTTCTACGAGGACTTGGAGGTCGGAGACGTCTTCCAGAGCAGGCTCGGGCGCACCGTCACCGAGACCGACAATGTCTGGTTCACGTGCCTGACGCTCAACACCAACCAGGTTCACTTCAACAACGAGTTCGCGGCCGGAACACGGTTCGGTAAGCCGCTCGTCAACAGCACATTCACGCTGGCGCTAGTCACCGGCATGAGCGTGCCCGACACCAGTGAGAACGCGACCGCGAATCTCTCCTGGACCGATATCACGCTGCCAAACCCGGTCTACGTCGGAGACACGCTGTGGTGCGAGACCGAGATTCTCTTTAAGCGCGAGTCGCGCTCGCGCCCGGAGGTGGGCATCGTCGGCGTTCGCTGTCGCGGTATCAACCAGCGCCGGGAGGTGGTGATTGAGTTTCAGCGGACGTTCATGCTTTACAAGCGGGGTGCCGCCGAGGTCAGCAGCACGTTTCCAGGCACCGACACCGATTGGACCGTCTGAGAGGACCACATGGACACAGCCGCACAACGCTTCGCCGCATTCAGCTCATCGCTCACCCTCGACCAGGTGCCGGAAGAGGTACTCGAGGCCGAGAAGCTGCACATGCTCGACACCTTCGGTTGCGGTCTCGCCGCCGACGCGCTGGAGGCCGCCCCCGCCGCGCGCCAGGCCATGACCGAGACGGGCGTCTCAGGGCCCGCCACCGCGATCGGCGTGGCCGGGGGCCTGCCGCCCGCTGAGGCCGCGCTCGTCAATGGGGTCACCTGTCACGCTCTCGATTACGACGACACCCACACCGGAGCGATCGCGCACGTGAGCGTGGCGGTCGTTCCGGCAGCCCTCGCCGCCGCCCAGGCGCATGGTGCACGCGGCGAGGATCTGTTGCTCGCCGCCATCGCCGGCAACGAGGTCGTCACTCGTTTGGGTGGGGCCGTGGGTTCAGCATTCCACGCGCGTGGCTTTCATCCCACCTCGGTGTGCGGAGTCTTCGGCGCCACCGCCGCCGCCGCGCGCCTGCAAGCGCTGGGCACCGACACGGTGACCAATGCCCTGGGCATCGCCGGGAGCATGTCCTCGGGCCTGCTCGAGTACCTCGCCGACGGCTCATCGACCAAGCAGCTGCACCCGGGCTGGGCGGCGCACGCGGCCATCATCGCCTCCCGGCTGGCCGCGCACGGCGCCAGTGGTCCTAGCTCGGTGTTCGAGGGTCGCTTCGGGCTCTACGGCGCCTTCGTCGGCAGCGACGTTGACGCGGCCGCGCTGACGGCCGACCTGGGGGAGCGCTGGGAGACACCCCAGATTGCCTTCAAGCCCTACCCGGCCTGTCACTACGTGCACGCGTCGCTCGACGCGACGGCGCAGATCGTTGACGAAACGCCGGTCTCCGTCGAGGAGATCGAAGAGATCATCGCGCTGAGCACCGAGGCCGGCGTCTCGCTGGTGCTCGAGCCGCTCGCGGATAAGCACCGACCGCGGACGCTGTACGAGGCGAAGTTCAGCCTTCCCTACTCGATCGCTTCGCTGCTCCTGCGTGGCGAGGTCGGGGTCGCCACGTACACGGAGGAGGCGATCACCGATCCCGACGTGCTGGCGCTCGCGGCGAAGGTCCGCTACGAGGTCAAGGACTACGAGACCTTCCCCCGGGCATTGCCCGGCGGCGTCCGCATCCGCACGCGCGACGGCCGCGAGCTGGAGGCCGAGCTTCCCTACCAGCGGGGCGGTCCGGACAACCCGATGACCGCCGAGCAGGTGCGTGAGAAGTTCCGCGCCAACGCGGGACTGGCGCTGTCCGGCGACGAGGTGGATGCGCTCGAGGAAACGGTCATGACGCTCGAGCGCTGCGCCGATCTGCGCGCGTTTGAGGTGCTATCTCGGACGGCCCGAGCTCAGCGCCTCGCGGTCGCATGACGACCACCGCCGAGCTCAGCGCAGAGCAGAGCGAGATCCTGCGGACGATCCGGGATTTCGTGGATCGCGATGTCCTGCCAAACGTCGGGCGCTATGACCACGAGGACGAGTTCCCGGGGCCCCTCGTCGAGACGATGAATCGGCTGGGGCTGTTCGGGGTGACAATCCCCGAGCGCTATGGAGGACTGGGGCTCGACCTCACCACCTACGCCCTGATCGTGAAGGAGCTCTCCCGCGGATGGATCTCCCTATCCGGAGTGCTCAACACGCACTTCATGGCGTCGTTCATGATCAAGACCTTCGGATCGGAGGCGCAGAAGGAGCGTCTGCTGCCGCGCATGGCTCAGGGCGAGGTCCGCTGCGCTTTCTCCATGACCGAGCCGCATGCGGGCTCCGATGTCCAGGCGATCCGGACGCGCGCCGTGCGCGACGGCGATGAGTTCCTGATCGACGGCCAGAAGATGTGGGTCACCAATGGCCTGAGGGCCGGCATCGTCATGCTGCTCGCCGTCACGGATCCATCGGCCCAACCGCGTCACGCCGGCATGACCGCGTTCATCGTCGAGAAGGAGCCCGGCGTGGCGCAGCAGCGCGGCTTGACGATCCCCGCGCCACTGAAAAAGCTCGGCTACAAGGGAGTCGAGTCCACCGAGCTGATCTTCGACGGCTTTCGCGTGCCGGCGCAAAGCATCCTCGGCGGCGAGGAGCAGCTCGGTCAGGGGTTCAAGCAGTTCATGGCCGGCATCGAGCTCGGTCGCGTGAACGTCGCCGCCAGGGGCCTAGGCATCGCCGAGTCGGCGCTCGAGAACGCCATCCGCTATGCGCGGGAACGGGAGACGTTCGGCAAGCCGATCGCCAAGCACCAGCTGATCCAGGCCAAGATCGCCACGATGGCCACCAAGCTCCGGGCGGCCGAGCTGCTGATGCTCGACGCCGCGCGACGCAAGGACTCGGGCGAACGAGCCGATCTCGAGGCCGGCATGGCGAAGCTGTTCGCGACCGAAGTGGCCGAGGAGGCTGCCCTGGAGGCGATGCGGATTCACGGCGGGTACGGCTACTCGCAGGAGTATCCGATCGAGCGGCTGTACCGGGACGCCCCCGTCTTGATCCTGGGGGAGGGCTCCAACGAGATCCAGCAGCTTGTGATCGCTCGCCGCCTGCTCGAGCGTGATGACAGCCGGACGCGATAGCACCGAGGGCACGACGACTCGCCGCTCGATGCGCGTGGTCGCAGGCGGGCTGGAATCCGGGCCGCACGCCCCGCCCGTCAAGCGGGTGCGCAGGGCCTACGAGCAGGTCTACGACCAGTTGCGCGAGCTGATCCTGCGCGGTGAGCTCAAGCGGGGGGAGCGCCTCCCGGGCGAGATCGTGCTCGCGCGTCAGTTCGGCGTCAGTCGTGGGACCGTCCGCGAGGCCCTCCGTGCGCTGGCCGCGCACAACCTCGTGCGGACCGCCAAGGGCGCCACCGGGGGGACCTTCGTGACGCTGCCGACCGTCGACCATATCTCCGCCTTTTTGCAGGCCAACATCGCCTTGCTTTCCGAGGCCAACGACGTGACGCTCGAGGAGTTCCTGGAGGCCCGGCGCCTGCTGGAGGTCTTTGCGGCCCGCCAGTGCGCAATCCGTCGCACAGACGCGGACCTCGAGCGCCTGCGTCGCACCGTGGTCGAGCCGACGGGGCTGCCAGTGGAGGAGCAGTTCCTGCACAACAAGGACTTTCACGGAACCGTGCTCGATGGGGCGGATAACACCCTGCTGCGAATTGCCGCGCAGCCGATCTTCTCGATCCTCCAGACCAACCTCACCCGGCAGGCCCTGAGCGCCCAGTTCGCCGAGCGGGTCGACCGCGACCACCGCGCGATCCTGGAGGCGATCGAGCGCGCCGACGGCGATGCTGCCGCGGCCGCGATGGACGGACACCTGCATTACCTGAGCCGCACGTATAAGAGCATGTGGACACCGGGGCGGCGCCCGCCCGCCGATCAATAGGAGCGCGGCAGCCCGAGGACGTTCTGCGCCAGGAACGACAGGATCATGTTGGTCGTCACCGGGGCGACCTGGTAGAGCCTGTTCTCGCGGAACTTGCGCTCGACGTCGAATTCCCGCGCGAAGCCGAAACCGCCGTAGGTGTCCAGACAGGCATTTGCCGCCTGCCATGAGGCGTCGGCCGCCAACAACTTAGCCATGTTTGCCTCGGCTGCGCAGCGCTCACCGCGCTCGTAGAGCTCTGAGGCGTGGATGCGCATCAGGTCCGCCGCCTCGATGCGCGCGTGCGCCCAGGCGATCGGAAAGGCCACTCCCTGGTTCTGGCCGATGGGGCGACGAAACACCACCCGCTCCTTCGCGTGGGCCACGGCGCGCTCGACGAACCAGCGCCCGTCGCCAACGCATTCAGCCGCGATCAGGATGCGCTCCGCGTTCATCCCGTCGAGGATGTAGCGGAAGCCCATGCCCTCCTCGCCGATCCGGTTGCGCGCCGGAATCTCCAAGTTGTCGATGAACACTTCCGTGGTGTTGTGGTTGAGCATCGTCTCGATCGGCTGGATCCGAACCTGGTCGCCAACGGCGGCGCGGAGGTCCACCAGAAATGTCGATAGCCCCCACCACCGCGGGTGATCCTCGTCCGCCTCGTTGGTGCGAGCCAGCAACAGCATGAGGTCGCTCTGGAGCGCGCGTGAGGTCCAGATCTTCTGGCCGTTCGCGATGTAAGTCTCGCCCTCGCGCCGCGCGCGCGTGCGGATGCTGAGCGTGTCGAGGCCGGCGTCGGGCTCGGTCACCCCGAAAGCCTGGAGACGCAGCTCGCCCGATGCGATCCGCGGGAGCCACTCCTGCTTCTGCTCCTCCGACCCGTGACGCAGAAGGGTGCCCATGATGTACATCTGTGCATGGCAAGCACCGCCATTGGCGCCGGAGCGGTTGATCTCCTCCATGATCACCGCGGCCTCCGAAAGCCCCAGCCCCGCGCCGCCGTACTCGGTCGGGATCAGCGCCGCGAGCCAGCCGGCCTCGGTGAGCGCCCCGACGAACTCCTGCGGGTAGGCGTCCTCGCGGTCGACCCGGCGCCAGTACTCGTCGGGGAAGCGAGCACACAGCTCGCGTACGCCACTGCGAAGCTCGTCTTCGGTTACGTGGTCTTCCGCGGCGCCGTCAGCCACCGCCGCTCTCCCCGCCCGACCAGATTCCAGAGGTCAGGCCTCCGTCCAAGACCAGCGCCGTGCCGGTGAGGTACCTGGCCTCGTCGGAGGCCAGGTACACGAACCCGTCGGCGATGTCGAGCGGCTCGCCCAGCCGCGCGGCCTCCTGCAGTCTGTCCAGCGAACTGCCTCCTTGAGGCGGTTGAGTTAGGTCGAGGGGCATACTAGGGTTCTTGGTGTGCAGTTGCATACGAAGCTGATGGCGCGGTGAGTTCCTCCGTCCGCGAGGACCGGATCGTCATCTGTGACGTGGGGCCCCGTGACGGCCTACAGAACGAGGCCCGCGCGCTGCCTCCCGCCGTGCGCGCGGAGCTATCAAACCGCCTTGCGCACGCCGGCTTGCCGCGGGTCGAGGCGGTCAGCTTCGTCCACCCCGATCTGGTTCCGCAGATGGCCGGAGCCGAGGAGGTGATGGCCGGTCTCGAGCGCGACGGCGAGACCATCTTCGCGGGGCTTATCGTCAATGAGCGTGGCTACGAGCGCGCCGTGGCTTCCGGCGTCGACGAGGTGCACTATGCCTTCCCCGCCACCGATACGTTCTGCGAGCGCAATCAGCGCACCACGCTAGCTCGCGCGCGCGAGCTCGCCGGCCGCCTGTGCGACAGGGCGCACGCCGATGGGCTGAGGATCACGGTCACGATCGGCGCGTCATTCGGGTGTCCCTTCGAAGGGCTCGTGGAGCCAGGGCGGGTGTTCGAGCTGGCGGAGTACGTGCAGGCCCACGGCCCTGACGAGATCGTGCTGGCGGACACCATCGGGGTGGGGGTGCCTTCGCAGGTGCGAGAGCTGGTCGGTGGCGTATCCGCCCTTGGCGCGTCGGTCGGCTGCCATTTCCACAACACACGCAACACCGGCTTCGCGAACGCGCTCGCGGCGGTCGAAGCGGGAGTTCGCCTGCTCGATGCGTCGTGTGGTGGCACCGGGGGATGTCCGTTCGCGCCGCGGGCGACCGGAAACATCGCCACCGAGGATCTCGTCTATCTGCTCCACGGCATGGGGCATCGGACCGGTATCGACTTGGACGCGCTGATCGCGACGGCGGCCTGGTTGGCCGCGGCGCTTGACAAGGAGCTGCCGGGCCAGACGTACAAGGCCGGCGCCTTCGCGCCAGTGGCGGCGTGAGCGGTGATGACGCCGTAGCCGCGTGCGGCCGCAGCGCACGCATCTGGAGGTACTTCGCTCCGAGCTTCGCCTGCCCGGCAGCACGATCGTCGACGTGGGCTGTGGCGGCGGGGCGCTCACGCACCGCCTCGCCGCGGACGGCGCGCGCACGGTGGGCGTGGACCCTTCCGCTGCGGCGATTGCGCAAGCGTCGGCCAACGCGGGGGCCGGGGAGCGCTACGTGGTCGGTCGGGCCGAGGAGCTCCCGCTCGCGGACCGCCACGCGGACACGGTCACGTTTCTCAACAGCCTCCACCACGTCGGCAGCGCGGCCTTGGCGCAGGCGCTCGCTGAGGCCCGCCGCGTGCTGCGAGCGGGCGGTGTCCTGTACGTGCAGGAGCCGTTGGCGGAGGGCCACTACTTCGAGCTCGTTCGCCTGATCGAGGATGAGACGGCTGTGCGCGCGGCGGCGCAACGTGCCCTGCGAGATGCACAAGGCAGGGGGCTCGAGCTGGCCAAGGAGCTCGAGTACGAGGCCCCCATCCACCTCCGCGACTTCGCCGCGTTCCAAAGGCGGATGGTGCTCACAGACCCCGAGCGCGCGCAGATCCTGGAGACTCGCGCGACGGAAATCGAGCAGCGGTTCTATGCCGCCGGGCGCCACACCCGAGCACGGCTGGTCGTTCTTCCAGCCCACGCGAGTCACGGTGCTGCGGAGAAGCCCTGAACCACAGGCCGAAGTGGCTGACTGATCGAGAGAGGAGAGCGATGAGCGACGAGCTCTACGAGACGGGAATGGCGGTCCGCCGCGAGGTGCTCGGCGACGAGTACGTCAATGCGGCGCTGGCCGGGACGGACGATTTCAACCGCGACTTCCAACGGCTGGTGAGCGAGTACTGCTGGGGCGCGGCGTGGGGCCGCGGCGTGCTCAGCCGGCGCGATCGCAGCCTGCTGAACCTGGTGATGTTGGGCGCGCTCGGCCGCGCGGACGAGTTCAAGCTGCATCTCCGCGGGGCGTTGAGAAACGGGTGCACGCGTGAGGAGATCCGTGACGCGCTGATCCAGCTCGCGGTGTACGCCGGCATTCCGGCCGGCGTGGAGGCGTTCCGCCACGCGCGTGCGATCTTCGCGGAGCTCGATGGGGAGGAGTCGGGCGGTTAGGAGGGCGCCTAAGCGCCCCCCGCCCGCTCAAGCGCGTGCACGAGCGCGGTCACCGTTCGGTTGACGGGCGCCTCGAGCCCGAGGTTCGCCGCCAGGGGCGGGATCGCCCCGTTGATCACGTCGACCTCGGTTGCCCGGCCGGCCCGCAGGTCGAGCAGCATGGAGGGACGAGCGCCCGGAATGGCCTCGCCGAAGGCACGCACCCAGGCGACCGGATCATCGAACGAGAGCGCGATACGCTGCGCCCGAGCCACCGCGAAAGCCTCGCTCGCGCACGCACGGGCGATCGACCACGCGTCCTGGTCCTCCATCGCTGCGCCGATCGTCAACCCCGTTACCGCGCAGGTGCCGCTGAAGGCGACATTGCAGACGAGCTTCTCCCACACGAGCTGATCGATGTCGTCGTAGGTGCGGACCCTGAAGCCGGCTGCTCGCCAGGCCTCCGCGACCGCCTCCACGCGCTCGCTCACTGGGCCCGAGGGCTCGCCTAGGCGGACCAGCTCCATGCCGTGATGGTGGACGTGTCCGGGCTCCACCACGGACGCTCCAAAGCCGCCGATCACCCCGGCCAGCACGCGCTCCGAGCCGACGATCGCCTCGACGCGCTCGCGGCTGCCCAGTCCGTTCTGAATCGGGAGCACGACCGTTTCGGGGCCGAGCACGCCCAGCGTGGCGCGCGCGGCCGGCTCGACGTCTGAGGCCTTGGTCGCGATCACCGCCAGGTCCACGGGGCCGGCCTCGCTCGGATCGGTGGCCGCCATGGGCCTGCTGACGCGCTCCCCGCTCGCGCCGCTGACCCGCAGGCCGCCCGTCTTTATGGCGTCGATGTGCTCACGCCAGCGGTCGATGGCCCACACCTGGTGCCCGGCGGACGCGAGCAGCCCGGCGTAGACGGAGCCGGTGGCTCCCGTCCCGACGATCGCGATCCGCAAGCTCTCAGCCGCGGAGTTCCTCGCGCGCGGCGATTGCGGCGTCGAAGTCCCGCCGCTCCTGCGCGATCTGTGAGCGCAGCTGATCCGTTTCGGGCAGCGGGCCGAAGTCGAACTGCTCGCCGGAGGCGCGCTCTCGCAGCTTGGCCCGCCTCGACTCGGTGGCCTCGAGGTCGGGCTCCCCGTCCTCGCCCAGGATCACCCCGTATTGCTCGGCGGCGGCCTCCTTGCTCACGAGCCCGGCACGCACGTCCTTGGCGACTCGCTCGGGCTCGCGGTCGAACGGCGAGCCTAGGCCGCCCGCGCCGGCGGTGGCAAAGACGAGCCTGTCGCCGCGGCGGACGGGAAGGTTCTCGACCTTGGAGGGAAGGTCCTGCTCGCTTCCGTCCACGCGCAGCAGGCGCTTCAGCGAACTGGCGCCGTAGCGCCCACCGGCGACTCCCCACGGGAAGGTGTGCGCTCTGTCGTCCTGGAAGCTGATCTGCCCGTCCTCCAGGAACGTGTACACCTTGTTCACGCCGTGACCGCCGCGGTGGTATCCGGCGCCGCCCGAGTCCCGGCGCGTGCGGTAGGCGTCGACGCGCAGGGGATAGTACTTCTCCAGATACTCGGTCGGGACGGCCTTGAACAGAGGCCACCAGGAGTGTCCATCGAGCCCGTCGCCCACCGGTCGGGCCGGGATTCCGCCGTACAGGATCTCCAGGATCTGGTATGGCTCGCCGCGCGAGTCGACCCCGGAATAGACGAAGTTGGGGCTCGTGCCGTAGCTGCCGGAGACCGAGAACTGCGCCAGGGCCTTGGAGAACACGGCCCCGACCACGTCGAAGTGGCGCGCCATCAGCGTCAGCCTGTTCCCTAGCGGCGCAGGGAAGTGGGGCCGCAGTACCGATCCCTCCGGGATGCGCACGTTGATGATGTCGTTGTAGCCATCGTTGAACGCCACGTCGGGAGCGAACGCCATGATCAAAAAGACGCCGCAGAACATCTTGAACATCTCCGGGTTCAGGTAGAAGTTGACCGACCCCGGTACCTGCGGGTCGCACCCCTCCCAGTCCACGTTGAGCGTGTCTCCGGCTCGCCACATCGTCATGCGGAGCTTGATCGGGCCGGTGCCCAGACCGTCATCGTCGGCGAGGTCTTCGAAGCTGAACCGCTCGCCGTCGGGCAGGTGCGTCCGGATCAACTCGATCACGGCCGAGCGAGTGCGGTTGAGGATCGCGTCGCACGCCTCCAGGTAGGTCTCCTTGCCGAAGCGCTCGCACAGCTCGATGATGCGCGCGGCGCCGGCGGCGGTGCCCGCGGCGATCGCCTTGATGTCTGCCTCGACATGCGCCGGCACGCGCGTGTTGTGGCAGAACATGCGCAGCGCCTCCTCGTTGAGGCGACCCTGGTCGTAGAGCTTGATCGGGGGCATGCGGATGCCCTCGTGGTAGATGTTGCGGGCGCTGATCGGCATGCTGCCGGCGGCGGTGCCGCCGACATCGATGAGGTTGCCCCACTGCGAGGTGTAGCCCACCAAGTCGCCGTCGTAGAACACCGGGCGCAGCAGCATGAAGTCGGGCGTGTGCGAGATCGACCCCTCGCACAGGTAGGGATCATTGAGGGCGATCACGTCGCCGTCGCGGAGATCCTCCACCTCGTATGGCGAGTGGTCGATGATCGTCTTGATCGCGCACCCGAACTGCCCCATGACCATGCGCGCCTTGCGGTCTGCCATCAGCGGGAACTGGTCGGACTGCTCGCGGATCACCGGGCTCACCGCGGTCGTCTCGAGCACCCTGTCCATCTCGTAGCGCGTGTTCGACAGGGTGTTCTCGATGATGTCCAGCGTGACGTGGTCGATGTCGTGTTCCCTGACGAAGTCGGGAACTTCGGCTTGGGGCTTCTCGGTGACGCTCATCGTGCCTCGCTTGCGGTGATGATGATGTTCGCGTAATCGTCCACGGTACCGGCGTAGCCGGGCTCGATCACGACGGTGCTGTCGTCCTGGACGACAATCGCCGGACCATCGATGTGGTGGCCCGAGCGCAGCTGCTCGCGGTCGTAGATCGGAGTGGGTGTCGGCTGACCGTCGAAGACTGCTGTCTCCTGACGGTCGACGGCGTCCTCCAGCTTCACCTCGTCGGCGCGGCCGGGGGCTCGAGGGAGATCCGGAGTCACACCGCGGCCCACGACCCGCAATGTCGCGATCTCGATCGGCGAGTCGAGATCGAAGCCATAACGCCGCCGATGTTCTCCTTCGAAGTCGGCTCGCAGCGCGGTTGCATACCCGTCGCCCAGCCCGTCGGAGGAAAGCGTGCAGGGAATCTGGATGTCCTGCCGGTAGTACCGGCAGTCGGCGTATATCTCGAACTCTTGGTCGTCGGGCCGGACCTCCTCTCCTGCCAGCCATTCCCGCGCCTCGGCCACGAGTGCGTCGACGGCCGCGCTCAGCTCCTCGGCGCCGGTGACCTCGGTCGTCCGCAGGTAGGTGCGCGCAAACTCGTTCTGCACGTCGGCCGCGATGAAGCCGTACGCGCTCAGCACGCCCGGCGCCGAGGGGATGATCAGAGGCTTGGCGCCGATCAGCTTCACCAGCGCATTCGCGTGGACCGGCCCGGCGCCGCCGAAGGCGACCAGGCCGAAATCCCGGGGGTCATAGCCGCGCTCGACGCTGACCACCCGAAGCGCCGCATGCATGTTCTCGTTCGCGATGTCGATGATCGCTTGAGCCGCGGCGACCGTATCGATCCCCAGGCCGGACCCGACCTTCTCCACCGCGCGATGCGCCGCGTCGACATCGAGCTCCAACGATCCGCCCAGCCGTGACTGAGCCGGGATGCGCCCCAGGACCACGTTCGCATCGGTGACCGTGGGATCCTCGCCGCCCTGTCCGTAGCAGGCGGGGCCCGGGTCCGCCCCGGCGCTGACCGGACCGACGCGCAAGGCGCCCGCCAGGTTCAGATATGCGATCGAGCCGCCGCCCGCGCCCACGCTGTGGATGTCCGCGCCGCGGGCCTGGAACTGGTAATAGCCGAGCTGCGCTTCGCGCCTGATCGTCACGGCGCCGTCGATGCACAGCGAGACATCGGTGGAGGTGCCGCCCATATCGAGCGTGAGGACGTTGGGCACGCCCACTTGACGAGCCAGGTACGCCGCGCCGACGACTCCGCCCGAAGGGCCAGAGAACGCGATGTCGACCGGCCGCTCCTTGGTGGCCTTGGCGCTCATCGTGCCGCCGTCGGAGCGCACGATGTTGAAGCGACCGGTGAACCCTTCATCGCGCAGCTCGGACTCGAGGTGGTCAACGTACCTGAGCACCTGTGGCTGAACGTAGGAGTTGAGCACCGCGGTGAGCGCCCGCTCGTATTCGCGATACTCGGACATCAGGTCGGAGGAGATCGACACGGGGAGTCGGGGGTTCAGCTCGAGCGCGATCTCGCGCGCGCGGCGCTCGTGCTTGGGGTTGATGTACGCATTTAGAAACGCGATCGTCAGCGACTCGATGCCGTCGTCGATCAGCGATTGCACGGCTTCCCGTACCGCTGCTTCGTCGAGCGGCTCGACCACCTCGCCGTCGGCTCCCATGCGCTCGGGTACCCCGTGGGTCCGCCACAGCGGCACCAGCGGGTCCGGCTTGACCATCCCCATCCAGGCATACAGCGGGCCCGGCGTCCAGGCGCGCGCGAGGTGCAGGATCTGCTCGTGTCCCGCGGTCGTAAGCAGGCCGCCGGCGGCTCCCTTCTCCTCGAGGATCATGTTCGTGACCACCGTGCTGCCGTGCAGGATCAGCGACAGCTCGGCGGGGGAGATGCCGCGCGTCTCGCACGCCCGCCTGACCCCCGCGATCACCCCCGCAGACTGATCCTCGGGCGTCGAAAGCACCTTGGCGATCGTCAGCTCGCCGCTTTCCTCCGCCAGCAGTAACACGTCGGTGAAGGTGCCGCCGACGTCGACTCCAAGCTTCATCGTCACCGCTCTTCCCTCGCTTTGTCCCTCATCGAGTCCACCGGGTCGCCTCGTCCCTGATCTGCTCGCCGACCGCGCGCGGGCGCTCCTCGATGCCCGCAGATCGTTTTGTATGCGAGCGTATGCAGCGCCACTATATCGGCTCCGCGTGCCCGTCTGGGCGGACTTCAGCGCGGTGTAAAACCGGCTGTCAGACCCCCGTCGACCGTCACCGTCGCGCCCGTGATCCAGCGGGCGGCGTCGCCCGCCAGGTAGGCGAATGCGTCGGCGATATCACGCGCCTGTCCTGGAGGCGGGGCATCAGCGAGAGGCGGCGTGAGCACGCGCTCGCAGCGCGGGCAGCACCTCGCCGGACAGGAGCCGCATCGAATCGAGTACGGCCGGTTGCGGCATCCCGGGCCATTGGAGTCTGCAGACGAAGTGGTCGGCGCCGAGCCGCTCGATGTGATCGGACAGGATCTCGGCGCAGGTGTCCGGAGAGCCCAGCACGAACCGGCCGCCCGCAGTGAGGTCTTCGAATTCGCGCCGCAAGGTGTCGCGACGCGGCAGCACATCGCTCTGTCCCCAGTCGACGTATGCCTCGTACTTGCTCTTGAGATGGGGCCGCGCTATCTCCAGCGCCGCCTCGTCGCTGTCCGCCACGCACACCTCCTTGAGCACGGGCGTGACGGTCGGCGCCGGCAAGCCGCATTCGGAGCGGGTGCGGCGGTAGATCTGCATCTGGCGCTCGAGCTCCTCGAGGCGGGTGTGGGGGTTTACGAACCAGGCGTCGCCCAGGCGGGCCGCCCGGCGGACCGCCCTGTCGTTGTTCGCCGCGATCCAGATGGGAGGCCGGCGCTCCGGTACGAGCGCCAGGCGGGCGTCGGTCAGGCCGAAGTCAGCTCCGTGCGCGGTGACCGTCTCGCCGTAAAGCAACCGGCGGACGACGTCGAGCTTGTGCTCGAAGCGCTCAGCCCTCTGTCCCGCGGTCGTGTCGCCGAGCCCAAACGCGGCATTCTCGACGGCGCGATACCCAAGACCCACGCCGAGCACGAAATCGCCGTCGGCGATGGCGGCCAGCGTGGCGGCGTTCTCCGCAACCTCGAGCGGATTCAGGAGCGCCAGCAGCACGATCGCCGTGCCCACGGTCATGCCCTCGGCGGAGGCGGCGATACGCGCCAGCAGCGGCACGCTCTGGAACATCTGAAACGGCTGCGAGAGGAAGTGCTGGCCGGCCCAGACCGATGAAAATCCGAGCTCCCGGGCTAGCTCGACCTGCTCAAGGTGCTCGCGCACCGCGGCGTCGCCCGATCTTTCCGGCGGGTGCTGACCCGACAGGAACAGCCCCAGTCGAATGTTGCGCTGCGCTCCCTCCATGGCGCCTCACGCTTGCCGAGCGGGCCACTCCTCGTGCGAGAGGCGTGCGAGCGCCAGCGCGAGTGCCTGGGTGCCGTTGGCGCCAAGTCCCTGGCTGCGTGCCGCCAGGTACAGCTGCTCGGCGAGCGCGGTGCCCGGCAGTGCGAGGTTCATCTCTCGCGCCTCCGACAGCGCGATCCCCAGGTCCTTGAGGAAATGCTCGATCCTGAACCCGGGCTCGAGGTCGCCGTTGAGCAGCCGCGGGCCATAGTTCGACAGCGACCACGAACCGGCGGCGCCGTCCTTGATCGTTTCGAGCGCCTGCTCGACATCGAGACCCGCCCGGTGCGCATACAGCAGCGCCTCGCAGACGCCGATCATGCCCGAAGCGATCGCGACCTGATTCATCATCTTGGTGTGCTGGCCCGACCCGGCCTCCCCCTGCAACGTCACCGTCCGCCCGAGTAGGGAGAGGAGCGGCAGCGCGCGATCGAACGCATCCTGCTCGCCGCCCACCATGATCACCAGCGTCGCGTTGCGGGCGCCCACGTCGCCGCCGGAGACCGGAGCGTCGAGCGCGGCGACGTCGCGCTCTTTCGCCGCGGCTGCGATCTCGACCGCCAGCGAGGGAAGACTCGTGGTCATGTCGACGAGCAGCGAGCCCGGACGCATCGCGTCGAGCACTCCGCCCGGGCCTAGCACGGTGTCGCGCACGTCGCCGGGGTAGCCGAGCATCAGAAAGATCGCCTCCGCCTCGCCGGCGAGTTGCGCCGGCGCGTCGTGCCACGTTGCGCCGCGCTCCACCAATCCTCGCGCTCGCTCGCGCGTGCGGTTGAAGACCGAAACCTCGTGCCCTGCGTCGAGCAGGTGACCCGCCATGGGCGCCCCCATCACGCCCGTGCCGATCCAGCCGACTCGCGTCATGCGGTGAACGTCACGGTGACACTTCCCAGTCCATCGAACATCGCCTCGATCACATCGCCGTCGTCCACCGGCAGCGGAGGCGAGCTCGCTCCGGTCATGATGATCTCGCCCGCGGCCAGCTCCCATCCCCGCCCCAGCACCTCATTGGCCATCCAGGTGAGTGCATCGCGAGGATCGCCCAGAACGTCGGCGCCGCTTCCTGCCGAGCGCTCTTCGCCGTTGCACCGCAGCCGCGCGCTCTGCGCGGCGAGGTCAAGCGAGCGCCACTCGTCGATCGCTTTACCGCAGATGTAATGGCCGCCGCACATCGCGTCAGCGACCAGCGAAGGAACACCCACGGCCTTGAAATCGACGAACCTCGAATCGGGCACCTCGATCGCAAGCACGAGCGAGCCCACCGCGGCCAGGACATCGTCTCGCTCGAGCCCTCCGGGCCGTGCCTTGAGGTCCCCTGACAGCACGAAGGCGAACTCCGGCTCGGCGGAGCGCATGCGCATGTTTCGCACGGACAGGCTGGTGGACGATGGGCGCGCCTGAGAGCGATACAGGCGCCCCACCATCGGGCCGCGTGCGCCGAGGTGTTGCTGCCCGGCGCGGCTCGTCGCCGCGATCTTCCAGCCCGTCGGAGGCCCGGCCAGATCGTCTAGCGCGCGCTGCACGGCGTACCCCTCGGCGAGGTCGGCCGGTCGAAGCTCTTCGGGAAGCGATGCGAGCGGCTGGCCCGAGCTCCAGGCCTGCCACAAGGTCTCCGCAGCGTCGCCAAGCTTCGAGCCGGTCGTCATGCCCGTGCTGAACGATGGCTGTCAATCATGGTCGGCGATCATATTCGCGCGCGCGCGCCGCCGGCCGCTGACCGTTGATCGCCGTAGCGCTGGATTAGATTGTGGCTGGATGGACGCCACCGCCGCCAACGCCCGCGCGATCGAGCAGACGCTGGCCACAAAGCCACGGCTGGTGGCGGTCAAGCCCGCGCTCGAGGTCGTGCCCGGGATGCGCCGCGAGCTCGTTCTGCATGCGGCGCCTCCGCTCGATGGCGAGTCTCTCTCGGCGCCGCTTGAGGCCGCGCTGCGGGGCGCAGCCGAACTCGAGGGCCTGTCCACCGGAGAGCTGGAACTCGCGGCTGCCCAGGACCACGGCGCGATGGCCGGCGGGGCCGGCGCGATCACCGCCTCGACGCCCGTCGTAGTGGTCGAGGACGAGGCAACCGGGCGGCGCGCTTACCACTTCCTGATGGAGGGATTTGGCCGCACGCTCATCCTGGGGATGACGGGGGATGACGTCTTCGCGCGCTTGCGCTGGCTGCGCGACGAGGCGGCACCGGCCCTCGATGCCGCGCTCCAGGCGCTCGGAGGCATCGACTGCGACGCGATCATCGGCGAGGCGCTGCGACGTGGCGACGAGCTGCACAACCGCAACGCCGCCGCGACCTCGATGCTTGCGGAGCAGCTAGCGCCGGGCCTCGCGCGGGCGGGCATCTCGCTCGAGGTCAAGGAGAGAGTGTTCGCCTTCCTTAGCGCCAACCCCCAGTTTTTCGTGGCGGTCTCGCTCGCCGCGACCAAGTTGATGCTCGACGCCGGCCATGGGATCGAGGGCTCCAGCCTCGTCACGGCCGTGGGAGCCAACGGTCGTCACTGCGGACTGAAGGTCTCGGGCCTGGGGGACCGCTGGTTCGTGGCCGCGGCCGAGACCCCCGTGGGCGTCCCCGCGGAAGGTGCGTCCGACGCCGACGCCGCGCCGGCGTGCGGCGACTCGCTGCTCGTCGAGTGCGCGGGGCTGGGAGCCTCGGTCCTGCCCGCGGCGCCCGCTCTGTGGCCGCTGCTCGGGGTAGACGAGCGGCGCGCATGTGAGATTCATGACGATGCAACCAGCATCGCACTGGCCGAGCATCCCCGCTACAAGGTGCCTGTGCTGGGCGACCGCGGCGCCCCCGTGGGGGTGGACATGCTCAAAGTGCTCGACACCGGGCGCCGACCGCTGATCGACATTGTCATGCTGCATCGAGAGGCGGGACGCGGAATGATCGGCTTCGGGCTCGTCTCGCCGCCCATGGCCTGCTTCGAGCAAGCCGCCGCGGCGTTTCACGAGCAGTACGGGTAGATCGACAAAGGTGCATGATCGAGATCGCAGTGATGTTCGGAGTCACGCCCTCAGTGGCGGAGATCGTGGCCACCTCGCAGAAGGCGGCCGTCCCAGCCGCGGCGCCGCTCGCCTGACCCTGGGCTGCGAGCTGTCGGAGCGCTCGGACTACTCACTTCGCGGCACGCAAGCCCGGTGGTTACGGGTCGGCGCGAGACGCCCCTTCCTGGTTGTGGCCGTGGGCTTGTTCGTGATGTTGATGGCCTCCAACCTGCCGACGCCGCTGTACGCCGTGTACAGGCACGAGTTCGGCTTCTCGGCGGTCGAGCTCACGCTCATCTTCGCGACCTATTCGATCTTCCTGGTCGTGTCGCTGTTGCTGTTCGGTCAGCTCTCGGATCGCCTGGGTCGCCGCCGCGTGATCGCGGTGGGACTCACGGGCGGTGCGGTCAGCCTCGCCCTGTTCGCCCTGGCCAATGGCACGCCGTGGCTGTTCGCGGCGCGGGCGGTCCAGGGGATTGCCACCGGGCTGATGACCGCGGCCGCTGCGGCGGCCCTGGTGGAGTTCCAGGCCAGCGGCCACCATGGCCGCGCGGCGGTGGCCACGGTGCTCGGCAACAACGGCGGTTCTGGGGCCGGGCCGTTGCTGGCGGGGGTGCTGGCGCAATGGGCGCCCGACCCGCTGGTGCTGTGCTACCTCGTGGGCATCGGTTGCATCGTCTTCGCCGTCTTGGGTGTGCTCTCGATCCGCGACCCGGTGCAGCCGAGCGGTCAGTGGCGGCCGCAGCGCCCGTCGGTTCCGGCGGCGATCAGAGTCCGATTTGCCAGGGCCTCGTTGAGCGGAGCGAGCGTGTGGGCCGTGGGCGCGCTCTTCCTCTCCGTCGTCCCCTCGTACGCCGCCGAACTGCTGCAAACCAGCGACCTGGCGCTGCTCGGCGCGATCACGGCGCTGATGCTGGCGAGCTCCTGCCTCGCGCAAATCGCGCTGCTGAGGTTCGACATGACGCCGCGCAATGCCCAGGCAGGCGGCCTGGCGGCGATGGTGGGCGGCGTCATCCTGCTCGTACTGGCGTTCCCGCTGCATTCGCTGGAGGCGGTGATCGCCTCGGCGCTGCTGGCCGGCCTCGGACTCGGCGTTGCCCTCTTCGGAGCCCAGAAGGAGATCAACTTGCTGGCCCCGCGGGACCGGCGGGGCGAGGTGACGGCTGCTTTCATCAGCTGCCTGTACGCCGGCGTCACGATCACCAGCGTGGCGACGGGCCTGCTGGCCGATGGCTATGGCCTCTCGAGCGCCGTGACGATCGTCGGCGTGACGGTCGCGGTGGTGGCTGGGGCGACCGCCGCATGGCACCTCCTCGGACCCCGATCCACCCCCGTGACGCGCGGCTAACCATCCGCCTCCAAGAGCGGTCGCGCTCAGGGATCGCGGCCGAGCCGCCGATCGTGCGCGCCGTGCAGGGCCTGGGCGACCGTGCGCAGCAGCAGGACGGCGGAGCCTGTGAAACCGGCGAAGCCGAGCGTCCACATCGTGTCGCGCACGACGTTGTTGCGGGTGAGGGAGCCCGCGATCAGGATCGCGCCCGACGTGACCGCGCCGGTGCCGCTCGCCGCGACCAACAGCACCCGGCTCAGCCATCCCTCGACGACCGCGCGATCTGAACCCGCATAGCGCTCGGTCCTGATCGTGAGCCGGCCCGAACGCAGTTGCGTGGCCAGGGTCTCCGCGTGTTCGGGCAGCGTGCGCAGCGCGGGCAGCGCGCGCACGAGCTCCTTGCGGGCGATCTCCTCGGGACTGCCCAGCGCCTCGCGGTGGTCGACGCTCACGAGCCGTTCGGCCTCGGAGGCGAGATCAAACCCGGAGTCGATCGTCCTCAGCGTGCCCTCCAGCGTGAGCAACGTGCGTGAAAGCAACAGCATCGAGCTCGGCGGGCGAAGGCCGTGCTGCTCCATCACGTCCATCACCCCCGCCATGGCGGCGGGACCGAGGCCGCCGCCTTGGACCTCGCCAAGCAGTACCTGCATGTCTCGCTCGAGCAGCCGCAGGTCGAGTTGATCGTCGCCGACCAGGTGGCGGACGGCGCGCGCAATGAGGGAAGCGTCCCGAAGCGAGAAACCGAGCGCGAACCCCTGCAAAGCCTCGTGCGTGACGGGGTCGATGCGTCCAACGGCGCCGAAATCGAGCAGCCACAGGATGCCGTCCGCGTCCACCAACACGTTGCCCGGATGCGGGTCGGCGTGGTAATAGCCGTCGCGCAGGATCTGGGCCAGGAAGGAGGCCAGCAGCCGTCGGGCGAGCTCGGGACGCGGAATGGGGGTGGCATCCACGGCCTCCGCGTCGGACACGGAGCGGCCGACCACCTCGTCCATCACCAGCAGCCGCTCGCTCGAGAGCGTGGGATACACGATCGGAATCTGCACTCCGGTGTCCTCTTGGCGGTTCGCCCGCAGTCGCGCCCCCGCCTCCACCTCGCGGCCGTAGTCGAGCTCGGCTTCGATGCTCCGTATCAGCTCGTCCGCGAGCGCGCGCACCCCGATTCTGCGAGCCGACTCGACGCGCCGCTGGAGCTCTCGTGCGACGAACGACAGCACCGACCCATCGCGCCGCACCAGCTCATCGAGTCCGGGGCGCTGCACCTTGACGATCACGGGCCGTCCATCGTGGAGCTTTGCCCGATGGGCCTGGCCGATCGAGGCTGCGGCCAAGGGCTTGGTATCGAATGACGCGAACGCTTTGTCCGGCGACTCACCGAGCTCAGCGACCAGCACGGCCTGGACTTGCTCGGATGGGATCGGGGGCACGTTCGCCTGCAGGTGCGAGAGCTCGCTCGTCAGCGTCGCCGGAAGCAGATCGCTGCGAGTGGCCGCGATCTGTCCGAACTTGATGAACATGCCCCCGGAGCGCTCGAGCACGAGCCGCACGCGGCGCGCCAAATCGGGTGACGCCAGCGCAGCCGCCGTTCTGTAGCGAACGTGGAGCAGGTTCTCGTGACGCGCATTTGCGACGAGCTCTCGGAAGCGGCCCAGCGGAGAGACCACGGAGCGAATCGCACGGGCTGGGTGTCGCAATGACCGCCGCGATCTCCGACGCCTCCGGGTGCTGCGGGTCACGACATCGAGCACGATCGCCGTCGGCAAGGACGCGAGCACCCCGAAGAAGATCGACAGCGGCACGATCAGCAGCGGATGGCTGTGCTTCGGCCCCAGCGCCAACGCTCCCGCCGTCAGCCCGCAGAGCCACCCCACCGTTGCGGCGATGGCGTTTCGCCAGCGGCCGATGTTGACACCGAGCACACGGGTGCTGACGACGCTGATCGCGGCGATCCAGAACGGCAGGATGATGAGATAGCCGATCCCCAGCCGCAGGGTGATCGAGGCGATGGGCGCGATCGGTGCGATCAGGTGCATGGGGGAGAGGTGGTCACCATTTCCAGGCTCGGTAACGGCAACTTATCGGCGGCTGGCGCGCGCTTACAAGAGCTACGCGGCAGAACTATG
>CAWGLB010000012.1:0-232033 GCA_963823315.1 uncultured Solirubrobacterales bacterium
ACGGGACACATCGTGTGGGAGCTTGGCGGCAAGCATTCGACCTTCAAGATGGGCTCCGGAACGCGCTTTTACTGGCAGCACGACGCTGAGCTCCATAGCCACGGATTGCTAAACGGTCTTCGACGACGGCGCGACGCCCCCTGAGGAGAAGCAATCTTCGACCTCGAGATCCATCTTGACCTGCGCCACAAGAAGGCCACGCTGGTCCGTGCGTTCGAGCACAAGCCGCGGCTGCTTGCCTATAGCGAGGGCAACATGCAGCTACTGCCGAATGGGAAGGTGTTCGTCGGTTGGGGCACTGTGCCCAAGGGCATGGCGTCTGGGTACTCCGAGTACTCACCCATCGGCCATCAAATCTTCGCGGGGTCGTTTGTGTGGCCAGTGAGCTCGTATCGTGCTTACCGTTTCCCGTGGACCGGCATGCCAACGTACCCACCGGCGATCGCTGTGCGGTCGACCTCGAAGACGAATGCCTACGATGTTTACGCGAGCTGGAACGGTGCCACTCAAGTGGCGAAGTGGCAAGTATTGGGCGCTACCAGCGAGGCGGGCACTTATACCGCCCTCGGTTCTCCTGCGTCAGGGTCTGGCTTTGAGACCAAGATCCCGGTCAGGACCGGCAAAACCAATGACACCTGGTTTGAGGTCGAGGCGCTCGGTGCCAAGAACCAGCTGCTGCAGAACGGCACCTCTCAACCAGCTGCGCCGGAGGCGCCGTAGCACTCGTGGATGGAGTCAAGCGATCGGGGCGGGTTGTTCGGTGGCTGGGCGGGCTTTGTCCGTGATGGCTGTTGTTGGGGGTCTCGCCGTGTTGGCTTCTGGTGCGGGTGCCGTGGCGCGGGGCGGGGGGTTGGGTGCTCGGTCTGCTGGCTTGAGAGGTTTGGATGCGTTGCCGTTTCCCGGGACGCCTGATGCTGCTCCTGGGACCCACGTCGTGTTCCCGGCGGTTGCGCGCTCTGAGCTGGCTTGGGTGAGGGTGAGGGGGTCGCGCAGCGGCCTGCATGGGGGCCGCTTGAGTGCTCAGCCGGGGGGGCGGGGGAGTGCTTTTGCGCCAAGTCGGCCGTTTACGCCCGGGGAGCGCGTGGCGGTTGTTGCGGCATTGCGCTCGGCGGTGGTGGCGAGCGCGTCCGGTGCGCCTGGTGGGCGGGCGTTGCGCTTTTCGTTCACCGTTGCCAGGCCGGTGACGGAGTCCTCGCGGCGGGCTCAAACCAATAAGGCCGCGTCGCGTAAGACCACTCGGTCGTATGTCTCCGCGCCCAACATCCACTCACCGATAGTCAAGTACGCCGGCAAGGTTTCGGATCCGGCCGCGGGCGGCTTTTTCCCCGATTCGCGCATCTGGGTGCCTCCAACGGACCTTACATCCTCAATCCTCACGGCAGGCTCGTGTGGATGCAGAACACCGGCGGCTACCTGGCGACCGACCTTCGAGTGCAGAAGTACGCGATTAAGCCGGGCCAACCCCGGCAGTCAGTGTTGACCTACTGGAAGGGCTATCTCAAAGGTGACGGTGACGGTGACGGTGTCGGCATTATTCTCGATCACGCTTACCAGCAAATTGCGACGATTCAGGCTGGGAACGGCTACGCCAAAGACGGTCTCGATGCCCACGAGCTGACGGTGACCTCTAGAGGCACGGCGCTCGTGACCGTGTTGCCCCCACCAAACACAACCTCACGTCGGTAGGAGGACCAGCTAATGGCGAGGCCACGGATTGCATCATCCAAGAGATAAATGTCCGTACCGGCAAGGTGGTCTGGGAGTGGCATTCGCTTGGTCACGTGCCGATCACGGATTCCTACCAGGCCTACATCCCAGGTCAGCCCTATGACGCTTTCCATCTGAACTCGATCCAGCAGCTTCCCAGCGGGAACCTGCTGATTTCGATGCGGAACACCTGGGCGGTGTATGAGATCAGCAAGAAGACGGGACACATCGTGTGGGAGCTTGGCGGCAAGCATTCGACCTTCAAGATGGGCTCCGGAACGCGCTTTTACTGGCAGCACGACGCTGAGCTCCATCCGCACGATCGGCTGACCGTTTTCGACGACGGAGGTGCTCAGGAGAAGCAAGCGCGCGCGCTGGAGCTACATCTGAGCACCAGCCACAAGAAGGCGATGCTCGTGTATGCGTTCACTCACAAGCCGCTGCTCAAGGCGTACAGCGAGGGCAATGTGCAGTTGCTGCCGAACCACAATGTGTTCGTGGGCTGGGGCACTGTGCCCAAGGGCATGGCGTCTGGGTACTCCGAGTACTCACCCAACGGCCATCAAATCTTCGCGGGGTCGTTTGTGTGGCCAGTGAGCTCGTATCGTGCTTACCGTTTCCCGTGGACCGGCATGCCAACGTACCCACCGGCGATCGCTGTGCGGTCGACCTCGAAGACGAATGCCTACGATGTTTACGCGAGCTGGAACGGTGCCACTCAAGTGGCGAAGTGGCAAGTATTGGGCGCTACCAGCGAGGCGGGCACTTATACCGCCCTCGGTTCTCCTGCGTCAGGGTCTGGCTTTGAGACGAAGATCCCGGTCAGGACCGGCAAAACCAATGACACCTGGTTTGAGGTCGAGGCGCTCGGTGCCAAGAATCAGCGGCTGCAGAACGGCACCTCTCAGCCGGCGGCGCCCGAGGCGCCGTAGCTGATCCCCGGGACGTCTGCCATCACATCCCAGCTCCCAGCTTCCGCTCTCATTCCGCTGTCGTGAAAAGCATTCCGTCAATTCGCCGCAGAGTCCCGAGCGTCTTATCGTCTCGGAGCCGTTCGCGGAACGCCTGCTCGCGCCAGGGATCCCACTGAGCGCTGATCAGACGTCCGCTGATGCCTACGGCCTCCTCGGAGAGGAGGAAGCAGACGAGCTCGCTCACCTCGCTCACAGGAAAGCCGCCACGCGCGAGTTCCCACGTCGTCCGCGCGTGGTACTCCTCGCCGGCCGCCGCCGGGCCCGCCGCCAGCGTCCCCCGATGGATCTCGGTCGCGACGAACCCTGGCGCGACGGAGTTGATTTCAACTTCCCCCTCCAGCGCGGACGCCACGTTTTCGGTCAGCCGGACAACGGCCGCCTTGGAGGCGGCATAGGCGTCGTAGCCGGCCAGCGGCGAGGTCGCCCCTCCCCCCGAGAACGTCACCGCCCGGCCCCGGGTGGAGCGCATGCGCGGGAGCGTGTGGTGCAAAGCGAGCGCCGTACCCAGAACATTGATCCGGATCGCCTCAGCGAAATCTTGCAGATCGATCGCGTCGAGTTCTCCAATCGGGCCCAGTACACCAGCTGCGGCGACGAGCCCATAAACCTGTCCCTCAGCATCAAGCCTTGCCATGGCAGTCGGCCAAGCCGCGGGATCGGAGACATCGAGCACCAGGGCAAAATGCCCACTGCCGCCCAGCGTCCCAACCGCGGCCTCGACTCCTTCGCGGCTTCGTGCCGCGACCGCCACGGACGCTCCACGCCGAGCAAGCTCGCGGCTCACTTCTAAGCCAATGCCGCGCGAGCCTCCGGTAACCAGCACGAGCCGACCGTCAAACCCCTCAGTCATCGCCGAACCACGGTCGCGAGAGCGTACCGGCGGCAAGGACTCCGAAGAAGTTCCGATCCTACGTCCGGCGGACGCGATATTACCTGGTCGGGGTGCGGTTCATTTGACACGATGACCGCCTGATGGCGCAGCCGACTCAGGCTCCTCAGGCGGAGCGCCAGCGCGCCTGGCGAATTGTTGGCTGGCTCGTTGTGGCTGGAGCCGCCCTCGTTGCGGCGCTGTCCGTGATTCTCATCTCCGGTTCTTCCGGGCCTAATGCTCGCCAGCGCTCCGCGGCAGGAGGTCATGGGCTCAACTCGAGGAGCGGTCAGTCGTTTCACTATTGCGCGCACCGCGCCGCCGTCTTCACAGGCCACAGCGCTTTCGTCGGCCTGACCGATCCGCTTGTGGAGACCTATTCGAGCGAGCGGGGCTGCGCGCTCGGTCTTCTGGCCGCCGAGCACATCGGTTACTTTCGCGGCGTCATCTCGTGGCCGCAGGTTCGGCCTACGCCGGGCACGTACAACTTCGCACCCTACGACCAGCTGGTCACGCAGCTTGCGCAGCACCACATGCGTTTCCTGCCGGGCTTATTGGGAAGCCCTCGATGGATCTCCACCGGGCCAGCAGGCGGGAAGCGCTTCGCCGCGTATCCGCCCGCGGACCCCACGAAGTTCGCCTCCTTCGCCGCGTCATGCGTACGGCGCTATGGACCAGGTGGGTCATTCTGGCGGGCGCATCCGAAGCTGCCGTATTACCCGGTGCTGGCGTGGCAGATCTGGAACGAGCCGAACCTCGTTCAGTCCTGGAGGCCGCGCACAAACGCCGCGGCTTACGTCCGGCTTTTGCGCAGCGCCTATCGGGCAATCAAGGCGGTAGATCCGCACGCGACGGTGGTTACGGCTGGAATGCCGTTCTTCACTGCGGGCAGAGAGCGGTCGTTCCTGACCCAGCTCTTTCGGGCGGGCATGGTGGGCAGCTTCGATGCGCTCGCGATCCACAGTTACTCGCCGACGCAGGCGCCCCAGCGGCTCAAGCTGGCACGCCAGATCATGGACCGCTTCGGCGCCCAGCATGCCCAGCTGTGGGCGACGGAGCTCGCCTGGGCGAGCGGGCCGCCAGATCCGTGGGCGGTCAACCCGCGCACCCAGGCCAGTGCGATCAGCTCCTTTTTCGACTGGGTCGCCCGCAGCCGTGTTCGGCTCGGGCTGCGCGAGGTCATGTGGTACAGCCTGGAGGACCATGTCTACGGGCCCGATCCAAGCTGGTGGGGATATCACCTTGGCCTGCTCACCCTGCGACGACAGCCAAAGCCGAGCCTGGACGCGCTCGGCGCGGCCGCGAAGAGATTCGATCAGTGAACGGCTACCTTCGTGGCGCCTGAGCGCTTATCTATGCCGAGGCGGTTCCGTTTTCGAGCGTCGGCCGGGCCACGCCCTCGTAGCGACCGTCATCGCGCCGAGCGCGACACCCAGCGCCGCGAGCACGATGATCATCGGTGCCGACAATCCTCCCACGCTTGCCGACTGGACCGCTGGGCCGAGATGATGCCTCCTGCCAGGCGCGGGCAGAGTGAGCGAGGCGTGGCCTGCAAGCCCGTGCTGCAGTCTGATCCGGCGTACCAAGCTTGGGGACAGAACGGCCGCGACTGCCTGCTGCCCCGCCCGTGGTGTGTGTGCCCCCGTGCTTCCGGGGACCGAGTCGCAGTACTGGTTGAGCGCACTGTCCGCCGGGTTGTTGCAGCTCGGCCCCGCCGCCGCCTTGCGCGCCGAGCCCCCGGGTAGCAGTACGATCCCGAGGACGACGACCAGGGCGATCGGCACAATGGCCAGTAGGGGTTTCCGCACGTGCCGCGCCATGGCCGTCCTGAATCACGCCGGATGCTAGCCGATCGACCTGCACCGCAAGTAGAGCGTGAGAAGCGTCGGGGCGTGAAACGCGACAGGAGCGAGCTTCGCCTGTCCGGCGCGCTTGCCTTCGCCGCGACGGCGGCTCTGGTCCTGCTGTATGCCCTTCGTGGCGGCGGTTCGTATGACATCGTCACATTCGAGGAGTACGGACTCGCGGTCTGGTGGATCCTGGCGATCGCCATCGCCCTGGGCCTGCTACCCCGTCGCCGTCCGGCATGGCCGATGCTGGCGTTGATCGGTGCCCTGGCGGCCTATGCCGGCTGGACTGCGCTCAGCCTGGCGTGGACCCAGAGTGCGGAGCTGACGACCGAGGAACTTGCGCGCTCCCTCGATTACCTCGGGCTGGTCGCGCTGCTCGGTCTGACCCTGGGCCGAAGCACATGGCGATGGGCCGCTACGGGTCTCGGATTCGGAGCGCTGCTGGTGTGCGTCGTAGCCGTGGGTAGCCGGCTCGACCCGACGTTCTTCGGCCACGACCAAATCGATGCTGCTTACCACATCGATCGGCTGAGCGTCCCGTTCGGATACTGGAACGCAGTCGCGGCCTGGGGTGCCATGTGCGTCGCCCTGGCGCTGACGTGGAGCGCCCATGACGACTCCTTGGTGCGGCGGGCCATTGCGCTCGCGCTCGTTCCGGTGGCTGGCCTGACGATCTATCTGACCTATTCGCGTGCTGGCGTCGCTGGGGCCGCCCTGGCTGTGATTGCGGCCCTCGTGTTCAGTCGCAGCAGGATCACCACGCTCCTGCACGCGGGCATTGCTGCCGGCGGCACAGCACTTGCGATCGTCGCTGTCCGGTCCGAACACGAGATCGCCCAAAGTACGGGTACCCACGGAGCCTTCACCGTCCTCGGGGCGCTGCTGGTCGCAGCTGCTGCATGCGTCTGCGTCGCGCTGCTCACCCGCCTCTTGCGCATCGACCGTGCGCGCGTCCCACGTCCGCTTGTCACCCCCCTGGCGATTGCCGGCCTGATTCTCGTGCTCGTGCCCGCGGTGGCCTTCGGACCGCACCTGATCAGCAAAGGCTGGCACTCCTTCACGAGTCCGGTCGCAACGGCCTCCGCGACGAACCCGACCGCACGTTTGACCTCGCTATCAGGGAGCCGCTACCCGCTATGGAAATCCGCGCTCAAGGACTTCCGGGCACACCCAGTTGGTGGCACGGGGGCCGGCACGTTCGCCTTCTGGTGGAACCAACATGGGACGACCGGTGAGGCGGTGCGAAACGTGCACAGCATCTGGCTGGAGAACCTTGCCGACCTCGGCGTCCCGGGATTCCTTCTGATCGTCGCCGTTGTGCTCGCAGCCATCGTCGTCGGCGTGACCGGGCGTAAGCGGGCGCGGCGCACGACGACCGCCGGCGTAGCTGGAGCGCTGCTCGCGGTATTCGTGGTCTATCTCCTTCATGCGAGCGTCGACTGGATGTGGGAGTCGACCGCGGTGACGGTGTTTGCGCTCGGGGCGATGGCAATCGCTGGGGCAAGGCTCTCCGGAGATCGCTTTCGCCTGCGCTTGCCCATTCGGGCGTTGACCGCGCTCATCGCGGTCGTGTGCGGGCTGGTTCAACTTCCCGGTCTCCTCTCCACCTCTGAGATCCGCCGCAGCCAGGCCGCCGAGCACGCCGCCAAGGCCTCTCTCGCGCTGACATGGGCGCGCGACGCTGTCAAGGCCGAGCCGTGGTCGGCGAGCGCATACGAGCAGGAAGGGCTCGTACTCGAGTCCGCGGGCCGGCTGAGGCAGGCCAAACAGGAGTTGAGCGACGCGATTGACAACGAGCCATACAACTACCGCCACTGGCTCATCCGCTCACGGATCGAAACCGAGCTGGGGCAGCTCAGGCCGGCGATCCGTGACTATCTCCGCGCCCGTGAGCTCCGTCCTCATGCCGAGGTTTTCGTGCTGGCGCGCTATTTCCGGGGCCGGGATAACCGTCCCGTTCGCTAGGAAGCCCGTTCCCTCGCGGCGCGTCCGCCGTCGATTCTCGGCCCATTTGAGTTCCTTGGGATGACCCCCGACGTGCAACCGAGGGTGCAGAGTTGCAATTTGCCTAAAAATGGGTTATTGTTATACCAGGCAACAGCGACGGTGATGTGCGAGGTGGGGGGTTGTTCTACCCCGTTGGGGAGCCTCCCTCGTCCATCGAATCGAAGTCCAAGGAAAAGGGGACAAGGAATGACTGGACGAGCTCGGCGGGGATGCCGGACCGTAATAAAGCCGCGTCTTTCCATGCTGCGATTCGGGCTGGCCCGGAAGACGCTGCTGGTGGCGGGCATTTCGCTCATGGCCGGTGGGTTCATCGCCTGGCCGGCGGCGGCTTCGGGAAAGAAGGAGATCGGGTTCGAGGCGGGTGCCTACGGGACCCGCGTCGAGCTGCTAGGGGTCGTCAAGTCAGGCCCCTCCGCAGCGGCCGGCATTGGCGGCGGCGGCTGCACTACCAAGACCGGCGTCACGGACAAGAACACACTCGCGACGCTCAACGTCTCGCCGCTTCTTAAGACCGGCGCGATAGATAACAGCGCGGCGTCCAGGAAGACGCACACCGGCGTGGCCGCCACGGCATCGTCGCGGATCGCGCACGTCAGCCTGCTCAAGGGCCTGATTAGGGCGACAGCGGTCAAGGCAGTCGCGACGACAGCCCGGAACAGCTCCACCGGCGCTTATTCGAATTCCGCCAGGGGCACGAAGTTCGTCGACCTCGTGATCGCCGGGCATCACATCAAGGTCACCCCCAAGCCCAACACCAGGATCAGCCTGCCGGGAATCGGCTACGTAATCCTCAATCAGCAATCACCGGCAAACTCGTATAAGACGCAGGGTTTCAAGGTGGAGGGAATCCACGTCATCGTGACCGCGCGCAATAAGCGTGCGAAGATCGGTACCCAGGTCGTGGTGGCTGCGGCCGGCAGCGCGCTGACTGCTCCGGTCAAGGGCCTTCTCGTCGGCGGCGCATATGGAGCCAAAGCCAACGTCGGCAAGCTGCTGATTGTCGGGGCCACGTTCCCCGTGGGCTTGGGCTGCACCGGCACCGACGGCAAGACTCTGACCAACTCGGCGGTTTCGAGCCACGTCCCGCTGTTGCTGAAGACGGGCACGATCAAGTCGACCGCAGAGGGCACCATCAGCCCCAAGGTCCTCGCAAAGACCTCGTCAAGGATTCAGGGTCTCAACCTCCTGCACGGCACGATCACGGCTCAGGTCATCAAGGCCGGGGTAAGCGCAAGTGGGAACCCACCCAAGCTGCGCGATAACTCGACCTTCGTCAACCTGAAGATCAACGGCAAGCCGCTGTTGAACGTCAAGGCCAACACCAAGATCAAGCTGGCAGGTCTCGGGACTCTGTGGCTGCATCGCGAGGTGAAGACCGGACGCGGGATCATCGTGATCATGGTTCAGCTCATCATCGGCAACCCGCACAATTCGGCCCACCTGCCCAAGGGCGCTGAGGTGGATATCGGGTATGCAAGCGCCGGGGTTCTTTGACCACGGGCAGCAGTTGAGTTAGGTAGTGCTACTGGAGGCCGGCGAACTCGCCGGCCTCCAGTCATTCGGTTCGCGGCGCCGGCAAGCCCGGCGGCACGCCGGTCGCGGCCTGTATCAGACTGCCGACTGCTCGCGCTCGAACTCTTGGACGAGATCGCGATAGGCGCGGCGCAGACCGTCCTTCACGCCGATCCGGGCGCGCCAGCCGAGCGTGCGCTCGGCATGCGACGGGTCGATGCAGGAGCGTCGTAGCTCCCCGTCACGGAGGGGCAACAAGTCGGGCTCGATCGAGCTGCCGGCCTCGGCCGCAAGCGTCGCGTAGACGTCCTCCACGGATGTCTCGAATCCCGTGGAGACATTGAACGTGCCGCGCACGCCGCTCGCCCGGATCATGGCCTCGACTACATCAGCCACATGGATGTAGTCCCGTGTCGGCTTGCCGTGACCGTACATCTGGGCTCGTTCCTCACGCCACAGGGCATAACTGAAGATGGCCACCACGCCCACCTCGCCCCGGGGGCTCTGGCGCGCTCCGTAGACGTTTGCGAGCCGCAACACCGTGTGCGGAAGACGCGTGGAGTTGGCCCATGTGTTGATGTACGCCTCGGCTGCCCATTTCGACGCGCCGTAGGGCGCGATCGGTGATGGAACGAACCGCTCCGGCGTCGGCAGTGGCGCCAGGTTCCCGTACAACGCGCCGGCGCTTGAGGTGAACACGAGCGGGACCTGGCACCGCTGGGCCGCCTCGAGCAGGTTCAAGGTGCCCCGGACGTTGACATCGCAGTCCCGGCGAGGGTCCTTTACCGATTTTGTGATCGACGACTGAGCGGCGAGGTGATAGATGATCGTCGGCGCCGCTGTGTCGATGACCGAGTCGAGACGCTCGGGATCGTCGATGTCGAGTCGCTCGAAGTCCGCCTCGGGATTGAGGCGGGCGGCATCTCCGGCCGAAAGATCATCAATCGCGACCACCCGGTTGCCCTCGGCGAGCAGCGCGTCCACCAGGTGTGAGCCGACGAATCCGGCGCCTCCCGTGACCACAAACGTGTCCGTCATCTCACCACTCCCACGGGGTTAGTCGTTGGCCTGCACGTCGCCAGGCACGCGCAAGCGCCCCGGCGGGCGCAGCATAACGAGGGCTGCCGAGGACTACGTGGACGGCCCCGCAACGGCTTCATCGCGAGGCTCCCCGCTTCTCCTCGAACTCCATCACCAGCTCGTGATAGGTGCGGGGAAGCCCCTCGTCGACCCTGATCTGCGCCCGCCACCCGAGCGTGCGCTCAGCGTGAGATGGGTCCATGCAGGAGCGCTCCAGCTCACCTTGACGTAGCGGAAACAACTCGGGCTCAAGCGCGCTTCCAGCGGCCTCGGTGAGGATCGAGTAGAGCTGCCTCACCGAGGTCTCGATCCCCGTGGCGAGGTTGAAAGTGCCGCGCGTCCCGGTGGTCCTGAGCATCGCTGCGACCACGTCCGCCACGTGTATGTAATCGCGTGTTGGCTTGCCCTCGCCAAACATGCGCGGTCGCTCGCCACGCCAGAGTGCGTGGCTGAAGATCGACACCACCCCCGCCTCGCCGTGCGGGCTCTGCCGCGGGCCGTACACGTTTCCCAGCCTGGCGACGGCGTGTGGTAGGCGCGTGGAGTTGGCCCATGTGTTGATGTACGCCTCGGCGGCCCACTTCGACGCTCCGTACGGCGCCAGCGGCGCAGGGATGAAACTCTCCGGCGTCGGAATCGGCGCCTCATTTCCATACAGCGCGCCGCCCGTGGATGTGAAGATCAGCGGCGCGCCATGGCGGCGGGCGGCCTCGAGCAGGTTGAGCGTCCCCTCCACGTTGACGCGGCAGTCCCGGTAGGGGTCGCTCACCGAGGCGGTCACAGACGCCTGGGCCGCAAGGTGATAGATCGCGGTCGGCGAGGCGCGATCCAGGAGCGAGTGCAGCGCCGCGCGATCGGTGATGTCGATCTCTTCGAGCTCTGCTGCGGAGCTGACGCGGGCCGCATCGCCGGTGGAAAGATCATCCACCACGATGACCCGCTTGCCCTCCGCGAGCATCGCGTCGGTGACGTGCGAGCCAATGAAGCCCGCGCCGCCGGTCACTACGACCGTGTCCGGCACGCTAGACGAGGACGATCGAGGTCACGGTGCGGGCAGGATAGCCGCGCCCCGCGTGACGCCCGCTCGGCGGACGCACATACCTGCGGTCTCAGAACGGTATCCCCCGAAGTGCGAACCACGTTCCGAGGTGCGGCTCAACGCGATTTCGACCGCGAGCAGGCGCTCGCATTCATGGTCCCGGTAGGGGCCGTCGGCTCCGAGCGCCACGCGGGAGAACACGCCAGCCTGAAGTGGTAGGTCAAATTAAGGCCAACGGTCGAGCTCGTCCCTAAATCGGAATCCCCCACAGCGGAAACCATCGCTCCAACTCCGGCTCCACGGGCAGCTCGGCCCCCACTTGCGCCTTCAGCACCAGCTCTCGTTCGTTGTCGCGATTCTGTGTATCGCCCGAGGAGGCTTGGCCGGCGATCTGCGTCGAGGTGCCTGGTGCCTGGCGGGGCCGGGGCTGCGACTGGCGCGAACGGGTAGAAGAAGCCCCGCTTGTAGTTGTAGATCCAGTAGATCGGGCGCTTGCGCTCGTCCTGGAACGAGAACACCGCGCAAAGCACGCGATCACCGTAACCGCCGCTCTCGAGCGCGCCGCTGACCGCGTTGATGCCGACCACGAGCTGATCGAAGTCCTTGCCACGGAGAATCAGCCAGCGATAGCCGTAGGGATCGTCCGAGCTCTCTACGGTCGTGGCGCTATCGGACGCAGTCGCGCGGACCACCTCCTCCATGTCGCGCACGATCGAGAGGAAGTCCGCTGTCTGGAGGGGGTGAAAGACGATGCCGGCAGCCTCGCGGGAAGTGACCTGAAGCTCGGTCTCGAACGTGACGTACGCGGTGGAGATCGCAAACAACCGGTCCGGTGCGGGGCCGGGCAGCTTCCGCCGACCTAGGATCACATCGAGCAGTCCCATCGCCGCTCAGCTTAGGGCCTCAGCTCCGGCTGGCTTTGCTCAACGAACGCAGCGTCTCTACCGGCGCCCCTGCGCGACGCCGATCCCGAGCCACTCGGGATGCTCTTCGTACCAATGGATGGTGCGCTGCAGGCCCTCCTCCAAGCCCACCTTGGGCTCCCAGCCGGTCACGGCTCGGAGCTTGGCGAAGTCGACCCACTGCCGCTCGATCTCGCCGGCGGGGGTGCCGCTGCCGCGGATATCCGGGACGACACCCGTCCCGGCGAGCCGGCAGATGATCTCGGCGACCTCGAGCACCGCGTAGGGCCTTCCACCGCCGGCATTGAATGCGTGTCCGGCGACCTGAACGCCATCGTCGGCCTCTGCGGCAGCATCTCCGAGCGCCACCCAGATGGCCAGATAGGCATTGACGGCGTCCGTCACAAAGAGGTAATCCCGCTCCGGCGTGCCATCGGAGCGGATCAGCGGCGCCCTGCCGCGCAGTGCGGCAGTTACAGTCTCCGGTACGAGCCGTGAGCCGTTCGGATCCCCACCTCCGTAGAGGTTGGCGAGACGTGTGACCGCCACGGGAAGCCGCCAGGTGTGCCAGTAGGAGCGGGCGATCATGTCGGCCGCCGCCTTGGACACGTCGTAGGGGAACCGCGGCTGGAGCGGGTGGTCCTCCCGATACGGCAGCCGCCCAACACTCCCATAGGCCTTGTCGGAGGAGGCCACGAGAACTCGCTCGACCCCCAGTTGCCGGCAGGCTTCAAGCACCATCCAGGTGCCGCCAATATTCGTCTCGAAGGTCGAGAGGGGGGCGCGGCGGGCCGTACCAACGATCGTTTGCGCGGCGAGATGGAACACCGAGCGCACCTCGTACTCCGCGATCGCCCGGGCCACGATCCCCGGCGTGCAGATATCGCCCTCGACAACATCGACCTGCGACTCGAGCCCCAGGCTGACGAGCGCCGAGTGCGCCGGCCGGTCTCGTCGTACGACGCACACGCGAGCACCGGCGTGAAGGAGCGCGTCGATGAGCCACGAGCCGAGCAGGCCGTAGCCGCCCGTGACGAGCACGCGATGTCCGTTCAGCTCCAGACGTTCCATGGCGCTTTGCCACGTCGCCAAAGGTCATTGAGCGCCACCGCATCCTTGTAGGTGTCCATGCAGCGCCAGAAGCCCTCGTGCCGAAAGGCGCGTAGCTCCCCCGCGGCGGCCAAGCCGAGCGAGCGGCTCGCGCTCGAGCGTCGAGTCGGGTTCGAGGCGCTCCAGCACCTCGCGCTTAAAGCAGAAAAAGCCACCGTTCACCCAGTGCTCGCTGCGGGGCTTCTCTGTGAAGCCGCGGACGATGCCGTCGCCGTCGAGCTCAGCAACCCCAAAGGGCAGCTCGGGGCGGACGACCGCCATCGTGCCCGCTGCGCCATGGGAGCGGTGATGCTCAAGCAGGCGCCGCAAATCGATGTCCGCCACGCCGTCGGCATAGCTCACGCATAGCTCGCTGCCCTCGAGCGCGACGGCCGCCCGGAGCAGGCGGCCCCCAGTCGGGGTGTGCGCGCCGGTGTCCAGGCACCGCACAGTGACGCCTTCGGGCCACTTCTGATCGGCGGCGAACCGCTCGATTGCAGGGGCGCGGAACCCCGTGAGCAGGAGGATTTCGGAGAATCCACGCGCCAGGTGCATCTGGATCACGTGCCACACGATGGGTCGATCTCCAATCTCGACCAGCGGCTTTGGTAGGGATCCTCCCCGTCCGCGAAGGCGAGTGCCAACGCCCCCACAGAGGATGGCGACAGGAGGCGGTCGCAGAGACCCATCGGGCATTTGCGCGGATATTCACATGCGGGAGCAGCTCCTGCAGCCCGCCGAGATCGAGCGGTTTGGGGGTCGCGACGCAGACGCCTTCGCACGCAAGAAACGGTTCACACTTGCAATGCGCCTGAAACCTGGGTTACGATCCTACCCCATATATAAACATCCTAAGTGGGAGTAGAAGGGGCTTTAGCTACCCCACGGCGCTTTATCGGCGCCAAGGGTCAACCAAAGGGGGAAGGGAATGGATCGAGGGTTTTCGCAGGGACACCCGGCTGAAGTGGACCGGCCTCGCAGAGGCGGTTGGGGACCGGCGCGTTTGATCTGGTCGTCAAGCCGGGTGTGCCGGCTAGTGCTGGTGACCGGCGCGGCACTGGTCGCGCTTGGTGCGACCGCGTCCGTTGCCGGGGCACAAGTGCGCGTTTACGTCGGATATGCCGACACCTTGCGTGCCGCTCCGACGCATTTTCCGACGCCATGGGCGCCGGCG
Source organism: uncultured Solirubrobacterales bacterium (assembly GCA_963823315.1). Lineage (GTDB taxonomy): Bacteria > Actinomycetota > Thermoleophilia > Solirubrobacterales > Solirubrobacteraceae > Palsa-465. The sequence continues at coordinate 14,203 of CAWGLB010000012.1, forward strand.
GTGCGGGTTTACGGCAACACCTGCATCAAGAAGTCCTGCGACAACGGGGCCGTTCGCCTCGTTAATGACGGCAAGAAGGCCGTGACGGTCAAATCCGTTGTCGTCAAGTTGAGCACCTGCACGTTCAAGTCGTGGCCCAAGAACATGAAGATCGGCGCCGGCAAGGAGATCATCCTCGGCAACGAGGGCCGCAAGGGGATGTCGGGATGCTCAAAGAAGATCGACGGTTTTGATACCTCGGAGGTCGGCCCTCACGGCAGGTACTGGAGTGGCAACTGCCATCAGTCCGGGGTCGTTCCAGAGGTGATCGTCACCACCGCGGGCGGCACAAAGACCCTGCACGACAGCGGCAAGGTGCTGAATACAGGCGGGGTGGACAGCGCGAAGTGCCCCAAGGGCTCAAAGAACAACGAGTCCAGCCAATGGACGCCGATCGGTGGCCAGCGGTGCCCGAGCGCCACGCTGTCGCTCGCCCCGCCCAGCCAGAAGCACGCCATCCACACGGCGGCGACCGTCACTGCAACGCTGCGAAACAGCGGCGGCCGGCACTGTGGCAAGCCGCTCCAGGGCGCGATCGTCAAGTTCCGAACCCTCTCGGGGCCGAACAAGGGCAAAAGCTCGAAGATCGTGACCAACAGTCGGGGCCAAGCGCACTACACCTACTCGAGCGCGAAGATCGGCACCGACCGGCTGCGGGCCAGCACCAGGAACCCGACCGGGTCCATCAACTCCAATGCGGTCAGCGTGGTGTGGGTGAAGGGCCACCACCATGGTGGTCACCGCGCAGGGACCTTCTCGTGCAAGGGAACCGGAGCGCAGGTCCTGACGCTCATGTTTGCGGTCTCCAACGCCAAGGACTCGCCTTGCAGAACCAGCCACGCCGACGTGCTGCACGTCAGCGGCAAGAAGAGCCTGGCAATCACGGCGCATGCTGTGAGCTCGGCGACCAAGCTCAAGGCGGGCAAGCTGCCGAAAGCGGGCGACACCGCTGCCACGCAGGCGAGGGTCGCCAAGGCCAGCATCGGCGCGATCCCGGGCCACAAGATCAGCCTCGGGGTCGTTTCCTCGAAGGTCACGGAGATGTGCGTGAGGAGCAAGTCCGGCGGACTGAAGCTCGCGCGCGCTGCAACCTCCACGGTTGCCAGCATCACGATCGACGGCAAGAAGATGATCATCGGCAACAAGGCGGTGAAGATCCCGCTCGGACCGTTGGCGACGATCTGGCTGAACAGGACGATCAGGACGAAGCACTCGCTCACGCAGCGTGCGGTCCAGATTGACCTGGGCGGCAAGATGCTCGTCATCTTGGCCCAATCGCAGGCTGACTACACGGGCAGTCCGTGCAGCAGCGTCTAATCCACTGAGCCAGGGGGTGGCGCAACTGGGGGCCGGCGAGGATCGCCGGCCCCCAGTTTTTGCGCGTCCGAAGCCCGGTGAGGAGCCCTGAGCCCCCAGTTCTTGCGCGGTCCGAGGCGCTGCGAAGGGTCGGTCCGCGCCATGGTGTAGTTGTTTACCCCCATACATGCATTCCGAAAGCGGGAGAGGCGGGCGGCGTGAGCGTGGGCGAGGTAGATGGCGTGGGCGTGGCCGGGGCCCGATGGGCGGGTCGCGCGTGCTCATCGTTGGCGAGGATCCCCGAGTCCGCCGCCTGATTCAGGACAGGCTGCCCGGCATGCGCGTCGTCGGGGAGAGCCACACCACGCGTGATGCGGTGGCCGCAGTCCATGACCACCAGCCCCAGCTGGTCGTGCTCGACGCCGCGCTGCTCGGCGGCGACGCCCTGGATCTGGCGCAAGAGCTCATCACAAATGCGAATGCCAGGGTCGTTCTGCTCTGCGGGCCCGGGCAAGCCGATCTTCCGTTCGCGGCTCTGCGCAGAGGAGTGCTCGGCTGCGTCGACAAGCGCAGGGACCTGACCTCGCTTCGCTTCGTGATGCGCGAAGTGGGGGAGGGGCGCGCCGCGCTCTCGCCGAGCATCGTCTGCGACCTCGCCCGGCGGTTGCGGGCGCTCCCCGAGGGGCAGGTGGGGGTGCGGCCCGTGCGCAGCGTGCTGACCGGGCGCGAGTGGGAGACCGTCGATCAGCTCTGCCTGGGGCGCTCCACCCAAGAGATGGCGGCAGCACTAGGGCTCTCGATGGCGACTGTCCGCATGCACATCAAGAACATCATGCGCAAACTGGACGTCCACTCTCGCGCGGACATCGTGGATGTCGCGGGCGCGCTGCGGGCGCGCGAAGCGTTCGCTCACGCGGCCCTGGCAGCAGCCGCGACCGACGGTCCTTAGCCCCGCCACGGCACACGGCCGCGCCAACCCCGAAGCTCCGCACGTCAGCGACGCCGGAACCTCGCCGGTGTGGCGGGCCTCCAGGAGGGGTAAAGCAGTGCGTACGGCATTCCCGAGGCGAGGAGGGAGAAAGTGCGCTCGATCAAGTACGGGCTACCGCTCGTGGCGGGTATCGCCCTGTCCCTGGCGCCACCGGCGATCGGATCAGCGTCCACCTCGCCCGCCGGCCAGGCGACCGGAGCACTGCCCGGCCAGGCGACCGGCTCGTTCGTGCTCACGGCCACGGCGCCCACGGCCGCCGCCCACTACGCGCCCACCTTCACCGGCAACGGACGGCTGGGGATCCGCGTCCCGGCGAGCGGCCAGGGCTACGAGGGCGGCAGCGTCCCGACCCAGGCGGAGCTGGCGGGGTACTACGCCAAGCCCACCCACCCCCCAAACGCGTCCGAGTCGGTCCAGCAGCGCGCGAGCATCCCGGACTGGAGCGCGCTGAAGTTCAACGTAGGGGGGAAGACGTTCTCGCTCTCGACCGGGAAGGTCATGGGCTGGCGCCAGAGCATCGACCTGCGCACCGGCATCATCACCACGGGGGCCACCTGGCAAGCGCCCGATGGCCGCGTCACCCGGTTGCGCTACCAGGTTCTGACCGACCGAGCCGACCAGTGGATCGGGCTTGTGTCGCTGACGGTGACGCCGCAGTGGAGCGGGCACGCCACCGTCACCGATCTAATCGACGGCTCGAAGCAGGCGCTCTCCGGTGGTACCGCTCCCCCGCTCACAACCCCCGGCCGCAGCGGACACGCTCACGGGGAGGACTGGGTCTCGATCGCCGCCCAGACCACCGGTGTACGTGCCACGCTCGCCAGCGTGCTCGGCAAGAGCACGAACATCCAAGGTGCCGTCGTCCCCGCGTACGCCCCATTCGGGAGCGTCGCCCAGCGGATCACCTTTCCGGTGAAGGCGGGACAGAGCTACACGCTTGTCAAGTACGTCGGCGTCGGCGACTCGCAGTACGCCCACGACACGGTCGGGGCGGCGCGCAGCACCGCCGCGCACGCTGCCGCCAGCGGAGATCGCGCTTTGGTCAAGGCCAACGACGGCGCTTGGGCGCGGCTGTGGCGCTCCAGGGTCGAGCTGCTCGGAAACCCGTCCCTGGCCACCGACGTGAACGCGAGTCAGTTCTATCTGTGGTCGAACACCCGCGACGGCGTCGACTGGAGCATTTCGCCGGCCGGACTCTCGTCCAATGGCTACGACGGCCACATCTTCTGGGATGCCGAGACGTGGATGTATCCATCGTTGCTGGCACAGCACCCGGATCTCGCCAAGAGCATCAACGCCTACCGGCTGGCCCGGCTGCCCGAGGCCGAGCAGCACGCGCGCGCGACGGGCTATCGCGGCGCTCGCTTCCCCTGGGAGAGCGCCCTCAACGGCACCGAGCAGATCCCGCCGCCGCCGTCCATCAACAGCGAGGGGCTCTACGAGCAGCACATCACCGCCGACGTCGCGTTGGCGCAGTGGCAGTACTACCTCGCCACGGGCGATCGGGGCTGGCTCGCACGCGACGGTTGGCCTGTGATCTCGCGGGCGGCGCAGTTCTGGGCCTCACGCGTGACCGCCGGACGCAACGGCGCGTACCACATCGACCACGTGACCGGCCCGGACGAGGAGAACCCGGACGTAAACGACGAGGCGTACACGAACAACGCGGCTGCGACCGTCCTTCGAGATGCGATCGCGGCGGCGGGCGTGCTCGGCCGATCGAGTCCTGCCGGTTGGCTCCGGATCGCGCGCGGCCTGGTGTTGCCGGTGGCTCAGAACCCCCCACATCACCCGGAGTTCTCGGGCTACAAAGGCCAGATGGTCAAGCAGGCTGACGTGACCATGCTCCAGTACCCGTGGGGGCGTCCGATGCCACGCAGCCTGGCGCTTGGCGATCTCAACTACTACGTGCCGCGAACCGATCCGGGTGGTCCCTCGATGAGCGACGCGATCAACTCGATCGACACCTCCGCGCTTGAGGCTCCCGGCTGCGCGAGCTACGTCTACACCGAGCGCAGCTACCAGCCGTTCATCAGGGATGTATTCAGGCAGTTCTCCGAGACGAGCACGGGCGGGGCCTTCACCTTCATCACCGGGATCGGCGGGTTCCTTCAGGAGTTCGTATACGGCTACTCGGGGATGCGCCTCGAGCAGCGCTTCGTGCGCCTGGCACCGAGCCTGAGCGGGGCGCTTGGCGGAGTCGTGCTGCGCAACGTGCGCTGGCACGGTCGCACGTTCACGGTGAGCGTCGGCCGGTCCCGGACGACCGTCTCTCTACAGAGCGGCGCGCCGCTGCCGCTGAGCACGCCGCAGGGCCGCCGGACGGTGTCGAGCGGAGCCTCCATGTCTATTCCTACGGCCCGGCCGCAGGCCACGCCGACCAGCGATCTCGTGCGCTGCGAATCAGCTCGGGCCAGCAGCGCCGTTCCTGGGGCGCCGGCGCTGGCGGCGGTCGACGGCAGCGTGGCCACGGACTGGCAGCCGACCGCCCTGCCCGCCACGCTCACCGCTCCGCTGCGCCGTCCCGCCTCGATCCACCAGCTGGTGATCGTCTGGGGCCGCCAGTGGCCGCCCCCGCCGAAGCCAAACGTCAAGCCGCCGCCGGGGCCGGTGATCGTGCGGCGCGCCACCCGCTACCTCGTCCAGGTCTCAAGCGACGGGCGGAGCTGGCGGACGGTGGCGACCGTGAGCCGCACGAGCGGGACCACCGACCGCTTGCAAGTGCGCCCAGGGACGGTGCGCTACGTGCGGCTCAAAGTTCTGGCTGCCGCCCGCAAGAAGATGCCGCTGCTTGAGCAGCTGAGCGTCAGCTAGCCGAGCGACCGCATCCGGTAGGACGGTTGGCGGGCTGCATCCTGCGTCCCCGCACGCGCGAAAACGACTGTGGACGACGCTCGCGCTGGTACGATGGTGACGGCGCAGCCTGGGCAGTTCGGGGCCCGACTGCGGTTTTTGTTGGCCACTAAGGTGGGGATCAATGGTTTCGGGGTTTGTCGGTGGGGGGCGTCGAGTGCTGTCGGTTTTGGCGGCGCGGCGGCGGTCGTTGGTGGTTGCGATGGTGCTGTCGTCCGTTCCAATGTGCTTGATAGGGGCGCCGAGCGCCGGCGCCGGGACCTCTGGTGAGCTGTATTGGGCCAACTCTGACAAGGCGAACATCGTCGAGGCCAACCTCGACGGCAGCGGCCAGCAGACGATCGCCACTCATCAGAACGGCGCGACCGGGGTGGCGGTCGGCAATGGCCACCTGTACTGGTCCAACTACCTCGCGGGGACGATCATTGAGGCCAAGCTCAACGGCACCAGCCAGCACACGATCGTCGTTGGCCAGAGCGTCCCGTTCGGGGTGGCGGTCGGCGACGGGCACCTGTATAGGGTCAACTCCGGCGGTGGGAAGGTCATCGAGGCCAACCTCGGCGGCGCCGGCCAGCGAACGATCGCGAGTAGCCAGAACCAGCCGTTCGGGGTGGCCGTCAGCTCCAGCAACCTGTACTGGACCAATTCCGGTGCCGGGACGGTCGTCGAGTCCAGCCTCAACGGCACCGGCCGGCACACGATTGCGACCAAGCAGAGCGATCCGGAGGGGGTGGCGGTCGGCGCCGGCCACCTGTACTGGTCCAGGTACAACAGTGGGGCGATCGTTGAGGCAAACCTCGACGGCACCGACCAGCGGATGATCGCCACGGGCCAGGGCCACCCCTACGGCGTGGTCGTGGGCGGCGGTCACCTGTACTGGACCAACAACACCGGTGGGAAAGTCATCGAGGCCAACCTCGACGGCACCGGCCAGCAGACAATCGCCACCGGCCAGACCGGTATAGAGGGGGTCGCGGTCAGCCAGCCATAGGAGGACGCTGACCGGCTGGGGGTGGGGTCGCTTACGTTGGGCAGCTGATCTACGGCTTATTTAGGACAAGATGGTTCGCGCAAGCAGCTGAGCGTCAGCTAGCCGAGCGACCGCATCCGGTAGAGGACGATCTTCGGTCCCTGGGTCACCGTGATCGTGTAATAGCCCTTGGCGGGCGCCTTGCCCGCGACCTTCAGCACCACTCGGTGCCAGGCCGTGGTCAGCCGCTTGATCTTGACGGTGTCGACGAGGTTCTCGAGCTGGCGGAGCTTGAGCGCGAGCCCCTGAGCTGGCCGTGGCGAGAGCACAGCTCGATGACAAACCCGCCCTTGCCGGGTCCGACGCTACGGAACCCGACATCCGTCCGTCCCACCGGCAGGGGCGCGAGCGAGTTGCCGCGCTTGATCGAGCCGCAGCCGTTGGCGGGCTTCTGCCCCGCCAGGACCTGGTTTAGAAACGCGAGCGCATCCGCTTCGAACGGCACGGCGGCCTGCGTGTGGTCGGCCTTCTTGTACTCGCTGAACTGGACCGAGGCGCCCCGCTTGCAGTAGGTGTGGGCCAGCGCCTCGACGTCGGCGTCGACCATCACGTCGTCGCCCGTGCCGTCCGCGTTGCCGACGCCCATGAACAGCGGCTCGTTGGGCGTGCCCGTGCGGCTCATGATCAGCGTGTTGTTGACGCGCGCGAACCGCGGCACAGCGAAGAAGTCCTGATAGGGCTTCTTGACCAGCTTCTCGACGGTGAGGCCCGGATAGGCGCCGAGGAAGTTGTGATGCACTGGTGCGCGACCTGCTTGGCGACCTTGCGGCCGCCCCGCGCTGCTCCTAGACCGCCGTGCCCTGCAGCTGCGACTCGAGGCGCTCGAGCGCCTCGATCCGCTTCTCCAGCGGCGGGTGCGTCGAGAACAGCGTGGCGATCGACTGCTTCGCCTTGGGCGGGAAGATGTAGAACGCGGCCAGCTCGCCGGAGGCGGCGCGCAGATCGCGCTGCGGGATCCGGCCCATCGTCCCCGAGATCTTCATCAGCGCCGAGATCAGTGCGCTGGGGCGGCCGGTGATGATCGCCGACCCGCGATCGGCGGCGAACTCGCGGTAGCGCGAGAGCGTCTGCAGCAGGACGAACGACACGATGTAGACGGCCGCCGAAATCAGGATCACGGCGGCGAAGCCGATCGCCCCGCCCTGATTGTTGTCGTCCCCGAAGGCGCCGCCGAACCAGAAACCCATCTGCGTGATGAAGGCGGCGATCGAAGCGAAGAAGCTCGCGATCGTCATCACCATCACGTCGCGGTTCAGCACGTGCGTCAGCTCGTGGCCGAGCACGCCCTCGAGTTCAGAAGGCTCGAGCAGCTGCAGCAGCCCCGTGGTGACGCACACCGTCGCGGCGCGCGGCGAGCGCCCCACCGCGAAGGCGTTGGGCATCGCGGTCTGCGAGATCGCCACCTTGGGCTTGGGCAGGTTGGCCGATACGCACAGGCGCTCGATGATCGCGTGCAGCTGCGGCGCCTGCTCCGGCGAGACCTCGCGCGCGCCCATCGAGTAGAGCGCGATCTTGTCTGAAGTGAAGAGCTGGAGCAGGAACAGGCCGGCGGCCACGACCGCGATCACCGCGGCGCCGGTGCCGGCGGCCACGAGCGCGCCGATGAGCACCGCATACACGAGCCCCAGCAGGAACATCGTCGTGAGCATGCGGAACTGGAGTCCGCGATCTCGACCGAAAGATTTCGATGGTCCAGCCATTGCAATGAATGTTGGCAGAAGCGATAAGAGTTGACTCAAGGTTCTGCGTGAGCTTCATGGGCGCGCGAGCCAACGATCGCGGATCGCCACAAGGGCGCCTCTATACTCGCGGCGCTGTGGAGGGCGGGGGACGATCCGACGACTTGATCTTCGACGTGGGGTTGCACCTCGGCGAGGACAGCGCCTACTACCTGAGCAAGGGCTACCGGGTCGTCGCCTTCGAGGCCAACCCCGGGTTGGTGGCGCACTGCCGCAAGCGCTTCGAGGCGGCACTCGCGGAAGGCCGCATGACGATCATCGAGGGGGCGATCGACGATCGCGGCAGGGACACCGTCCCCTTTTACGTGCACCACACCGAGACCGTTTGGGGTACGACCGACGAAGCCTGGGCGGCGCGCAACGCGCCCCGCGGCGTCAGCTCGCGAATCGAGGTCGACGCCGTGGACTTCGGCCAGGCCCTCAGCGAGCACGGCACCCCCTACTACCTGAAGGTCGACATCGAGGGGGCCGACCGCGTCTGTCTCGATGCCGTGGGTGCGCGCTCAGAGCGCCCGCGCTTCATCTCGATCGAGTCCGAGAAGGTCGACCCAGCGGAGCTCGTCTCAGAGCTTCGGCGACTCGCCGGCCTCGGCTACACGCGCTTTGCGGTTTGCCAGCAGGACGGCATGGCCGGGCGCACGATCAACACCACCACGCGCGACGGCAGGCCGCTCACGTACGCATTCGAGCAGGACGCGTCGGGCCCGTTCGGCGAGGACGTGCCCGAGCCATGGACCGACATGGCGGGCGCCCTGTCCCGGTATCGCACGATCTTCAGGGAATACAGGGTGTTCGGCGACGGCAGCCCATTTGACCGCCGGAAGCCCGCACGGGCCGTGAGACGGGCGCTCTCGATCGCGCTTGGACGCCCGCTTCCGGGGTGGTATGACACCCACGCGCGCCTCGACGCCTGAGTAATCCGCACCCACCGCCTCAGATCTCCGAGGCCGGCTCATCCGACGCCGGCATGCCGGTGAGCGCCCCGAGGATGAACCTCACGCTCACGGCCTGCAGCTCGGCGTCGTGCTGGACCGAGCGATGGTGGCCGCCCGGCACCACGATCAGGCGGCTTCCCGGCGCGCGGAAATGCTGCGCGAGCTCGCGCGAGTGCCCGACCGAGACCTGCTCGTCGCCCGCGGCATGGAGCAGCAGCAGTGGCACGCCGAGCGTCTCGACCGCGCGGAAGAGGTCGCTTCCGGCGAGCAGCGCGTCGAGCGTGTCGACGGAGGCCTCGAACTGCAAGCGCCCCGATTGCAGGCCGCGCCGCAGCCCCTCGGGGCTCGCGGGGCAGATCGCCACCACCGCCCCGGCGCCCGCGAGCTCCGCCGCCAAGATCGCCAGGCAGCCGCCCATGCTCGAGCCGCGCAGCGCGATCGGTAGCTCCGAGGATGAGCACTCGGCGCGCAGCAGCGAAGCCATCGCGGCCACGTCGAACAGCACCCGGCCGTCCATCGGCCCGCGGCTCTCGCCGTGGCCGCGCTGGTCGAAGATCAGCGCGGCCAGCCCGGCCGCGATCAGGGAGCGCGCGTAGTCGTGATGGCTCTCCTTGCACGACCCGGCGCCGTGCAGCACGACGACCCCGCCCACTGGCTGCTCGTCGCCCGCCGGCGGCCACAGCGAATACGCCAGCCCGTCATGAACTCCGCTCCTTGCCGGAAGCGGCGCGTTGACGGTGCGCTCGAGCCGGCGCATGAGCCGATCATGGCATGATCGGCGGCCCGTGGAAGCGGCAGTCCAACATCAACGCCCGCGCCCCGGCGAGCGCCGGACAGACACTGCCGCGGCCCTCGAACGGCTGGCGGGCGTGCTGCCGGCAAGCGCCCGCGTCAACGCCCGCGGGCGGCTGGAGATCGGCGGCTGTGACCTGGTCGAGCTGGCGGCGGAGTTTGGGACGCCCGCCTACCTGGTGGACGAGGGCGACCTGCGCGCCCGCGCGCGCGGCTTTGTAGACGAGTTGAAGCGCAGACATGCCGACGCCGACGTGCTCTTCGCCTCCAAGGCCTTTCCGTGCACCGCCGTCTACCGGCTCCTGGCGCATGAGGGGCTGGCCTGTGACGTCGCCGCGGGCGGCGAGCTGGCGCTCGCCATCAAGGCCGGCTTCGACCCGAGGCGGATCTACCTGCACGGCAACGCCAAATCCGAACGCGAACTGCGCGAGGCTCTCCGGGCGGGGGTCGGCCACATCGTGCTCGACTCCTTCGACGACTTCGACCGATTGGAGCGGATCGCCGCGGAGCTGGGCCGCGGCACGACAGCCCAGGGCGCCGGCCAGCGGGTGCTGATTCGCGTCACCCCCGATGTCTCGGGCCAGACCCATGAGGCGATCTCGACCGGGCAGGCCGACTCGAAGTTCGGCTTCTCCTTGCGCCAGGCACCCGAGGCGATCGCCCGGGCACGGACGACGCCCCACCTGGAGCTGGTCGGCCTGCACGCCCATATCGGCTCGCAGCTGCTCGAGCTCGAGCCCTTCCGGGCGGCGATCCGGGCGCTGGCCGAGCTGGGCGAGTTCGAGCTCTACAACCTCGGCGGCGGCCTCGGCGTCAGCTACACCGCAGCCGACGCGGCGCCCTCGGTCACCGAGTACCTCGAGGCGCTCGTCGAGACCGCGCATGAGTTCCTGGGAGCCGACAAGCGGCTGCTGCTCGAGCCCGGCCGGGCCCTGGTGGCGAACTCGACCGTGACGCTGTACAGGGTCGAGACCGTCAAGCGCAACGTCTCCACCTGGGTCGCGGTCGACGGCGGCATGTCTGACAATTTGCGCCCGATGCTCTACGGGGCCGCATACGAGGCGCTGATCGCCGACCGCCCGCTCGCGGCCTCCCCGGAGCGCTGCCACGTCGCGGGCAAGCATTGCGAGTCCGGCGACGTGATCGCCCGCGACGTCAGCCTGCCGGATCCTGCGCCCGGGGACATCCTCGTTACCCCCGCGACCGGCGCCTACGGCCACGCGCTCGCCAACAACTACAACGGCGTGCCGCGACCGCCTGTCGTCTTCTGCCGCGACGGTGCCGCGCGAGCGGTGGTCAGGCGCGAGAGCTACGCGGACCTGGCGGCGCGTGACTGTGAGTAGGCGTCTGCCGGTCCCGGCGCGAAAGCGGCCGTGATCTCAACTGACGGGCGCTTCCGGGTCGGCCTGCTGGGCCGGGGCACCGTCGGCGCGGCGTTCGCCGAGCTGCTGCCCGAGCAGGCGCAACGGATCGAGCGCATCACGGGGCTGGCTCCCGAGCTCTCCGGCGTCCTCACGCGCAGCAGCGGCAGCTTCGAAGAGATCCTCGAGCGCTCGGACCTGATCGTCGAGCTGATCGGTGGCCTCGAGCCCGCGCGCGACTACGTGCTTGAGGCGATGCGCTCGGGCCGCCACGTGGTCACGGCCAACAAGCAGCTCCTCTCCCGCCACGGCGAGGAGCTCTGGGAGGTGGCGCGCTCGCAAGGGGTCCAGCTGCGCTTCGAGGCGGCGGTCGCGGGCGTGGTCCCCGTGATCCGCGTGATCCAGGAGTCGCTGGCGGGCGCGCGCATCGAGCGCGTGCACGGGATCGTCAACGGCACCACGAACTTCATTCTCACGGAGATGGCGCGCACCGGCGGCACCTTCGGCGAGGCGCTCTCCGAGGCCCAGCGGCGCGGCTACGCCGAGGCCGACCCCGCCGAGGACGTCGACGGACGCGATGCGGCGGCCAAGATGGCGATCCTCGCGCGGCTCGCGTTCGAGACTCCCGTGCACATAGACCAGGTGCGCTACGAGGGGATCGAGCAAATCCAGCCGGATGACCTCGAGTACGCGCGCGAGCTCGGCCTCGGGCTGAAGCTGATCGGAACCGCGGAGCGCATTGGCGACGGGCTTTCGGTGCGGGTCCATCCCGCCTTCCTGTATCCAGGGCATCCCCTGGCCTCGGTGGGCGGATCCTTCAACGCGGTCACTGTCGAGTCGGACACGATCACCGAGATCACGATGTCGGGTCCGGGCGCCGGCGGCCCGCAGACGGCGAGCGCCGTCCTCGGCGACGTGATCAGCGCCATGATCCCTCCTGCCTCGACTCCAGCAGCGGCTCACGAGTTGCCGATCGTCGAGGATGTCGTCTCCTCCTTCTACCTGCATCTGGAGGTTGCCGACGAGCCGGGGGTGCTCGCACAGGTGGCCGACCTGCTGGCCCGCCATGGCGTCTCGGTCAGGTCCGTCGTCCAGAAAGGCCTGGGCGATCAAGCCCGGTTGGTGATGGTGCTCCACGGAGTGCTCGAGTCGCGCTTCCAAGCGGCGATGCTCAAGCTCGGTGACCTGCAGGTGCTGCGCGCGCCCCCGCGCGCGATCAGGGTGCTGGAGGAGGAGTTCGAGTGAGCGGGCTTCACGCGACGATTACTTTCGGCGCCCGTCCGGGTCTGTAGGTTCAGACTCGCGGCGCGGAGCGCGGCGCGCACACTCGACCGAAGAGGAGAGACATGCCTGGCAGCATCGTCCACACCGAGATTCCGGCGGATGACATCGAGCGGGCCCGCGGCTTCTGGGGGCCGTTGTTCGGGTGGGAGTTTCAGTCCTTTCCTGGCCCATACGAGTACCACATGACTCGCATCGCCGACAACGCGGGGGCCGCGCTGACCGATATGGAGCCGGGGAAAAAGGGGCTGCGCTCCTATTTCGACGTCGACGACATCAACGCCGGTGTCGTCCGCGTGCAGGAGCTCGGCGGTCAAGCTGGCGACGTAAGACCGATCCCCAACATGGGTTGGTTCGCCGTCTGCGTTGACCCGCACGGCAACGACTTCGGGCTTTGGCAGAACGACCCCTCGGCCCCAGCGGAGGGCACGAGGTAGCCAGCACCGGCGCCTCCTTAACTTCCGAAGCCGCCTCGCGGCGGCCTCGGGGCTTCGGTTGAAGGATGTGGGGTCCGGCGGGGGGGTGTGGGCTCTAACGCTCGCCGAGAGAGGAGGACGAGCGGCGAGACGCAGAGGCTGCCTCCGCCGACGCGAAGTGTGCGCGGAAACCGCTCACTGCCGGCCGTCCGCGACGGGTTCGCTTGTGTGCCGTTGACTCCACATCGCCCGAAGCACGAGCTGAGTTCTCGCACATCCGAGGGCGGCTGATGTGACCGAGAGGTAAAGCTCAGCAGTTTGTGTGGGGGCGCACGTCCTGCCCGCGAGCGCCTCTGGCATGCTGGCGCCGCATGGCTATCGGCGGCCCGCACGAGGCAGGAGGCGTGATCGAGCGCTACCGGGAGCGGCTGCCCTTCGCCGCCCGGGACCCCGTCGTCTCCCTGGGGGAGGGCTCGACGCCCCTGGTCCGCGCGCCGCGACTTTCGGAGCGGGCCGGGGCGGAGGTATGGCTGAAGCTCGAGGGGGCCAACCCCACCGGCTCATTCAAGGACCGCGGCATGACCTGCGCCGTCTCCGCGGCGGTGCGCGAGGGCGTCGAGGCGATCGTCTGCGCCTCGACCGGCAACACGGCCGCATCGGCCGCGGCCTACGCCGCCCGCGCCGGGCTGCGGGGCGCGGTGATCGTGCCCGAGGGCAAGATCGCCACGGGCAAGCTCGCCCAGGCGCTCATCCACGGCGCCCGCGTGGTCGCCCTGAAGGGCAGCTTCGACACCGCCCTGAAGCTCGTCCGCGAGCTCGCCGAGCGCCACCCGGTCGCGCTCGTCAACTCGGTCAACGAGTTGCGCATCGAGGGTCAGAAGACGGCCGCCTTCGAGGTGCTCGAGCAGCTCGGAGGGGAGGCCCCCGACGCGCTCTGCATCCCCGTCGGCAACGCGGGCAACATCACCTCCTACTGGCGCGGCTTCGTCGAGTCGCTCCCATCCACGCGGCGGCCGCGCATGCTGGGCTTCCAGGCCGCCGGGGCGGCGCCGCTCGTGCAGGGCGCGCCGGTCGAGCATCCAGAGACGGTCGCCAGCGCGATTCGCATCGGCAACCCGGCCCGCTGGGAGGAGGCGATGGACGCGATGACCTCCTCGGACGGGACGGTCCGGGCGGTGAGCGACGCGCAGATCCTGGCGGCCTACCGTCTCCTGGCCGCGCAGGAGGGCATCTTCTGCGAACCGGCATCGGCCGCGAGCGTCGCCGGCCTGCTCGCCCACGGGGCCGGCGAGGCCGAGCGCGTGGTCTGCGTGCTGACCGGCCACGGGCTCAAGGACCCCCAGGTCGCGCTGGCCGAGGCGGGCCCGATCGTGCCGTGCGAGCCCGAGCTGGCCGCGCTCGAGCGGGCGGTGCTCACTTGAGCCTCGGGCGTCGCCGCCTGGTGCGCGTGCCGGGCTCCTCGGCCAACCTCGGGCCGGGCTTCGACGTGCTGGCGGCCGCGCTCGCCCTGCACCTCGAGCTCGAGGTCGTGGAGACCGGCGCGTTCGCGGTCGAGACCGAGCTTCAGATCCCCCGCGACCGCTCGAACCTCGTCGTGCGCGCCTTCGAGCGCCTGCACCCCGCCGACGGCTTTGCGTTCAGGATCTCCTCGAGCATCCCCCTGGCCGGCGGCGCCGGGGCCAGCGGCGCCGCGGTCGTCGCGGGGCTGATGGCCGCCGATCACATCTTCGAGCTCGACGCCGATCTGCTGGCGCTCGCGACCGAGCTCGAGGGCCATCCGGACAACGCCGCCGCCTCGCTCGAGGGCGGCTTCGTCATCTCCGACGGCGCTCGCGCGCACCGCCTCGATGCGCCCCTGGGGCTCGAGGCGATCCTGGTCGTGCCCGACGAGGCATTGAGCACCGCCCGCGCGCGCGCCGCGCTCCCCGAAGCGGTGCCGCTCAGGGACGCCGTCGGCAACCTCGCCGCGATCTCGACCCTGGTGCTGGGCCTCTGCCAGGGCGACTGGGAGCTGATCGCGGCCGGGCTCGAGGACCGCCTGCATCAGCCCCGCAGAGCGCACCTCTTTCCCCGCTCCGGGGCGCTGCTGGAGCGGGCGCCGAAGCTCGGCGCCCTGGGCGCGACGATCTCGGGCGCCGGCCCGAGCGTGCTCGTGTGGACTCAGTTCGAGCACACCGGCACCGTGATCGAGCTGCTCGAGCGCGAGCTGCGCGGCTGGGCGCGCGCCCAACGCGTCACCTTCGAGTCCCAGGGCGCGTACGTGCGCGGGCTCTAGTCCGAAGACCCGTCCGCCAACCGCTGCTTCAGCCACTCCGCGTGGCGCTCCTGGAACTCCCGCGCCTGGCGCTGGAACTCAGTCAGCAGCTTGAGCTCTCCGTCGCTGTAGCGCTCCATGACGGGCGTTGCGGCCTCGCGCATGGGACGGCCCATCAGCTCCCAGATCAGCTCCTGCGCACGTTCGGTGAGCTCGACCTGGACGCGCCTGCGATCGTTGGCGTCGGGCACGCGCCGGGCGTACCCCGCGCGCTCGAGTCGATCCACGACCGCGGTCACGGCGCCCGTGGAAAGGCCGCTTAGGGAGGCCAGCTGTCCGGCGCTCATGCGACCGTGCTGCTCGAGGATGTCGATGCAGCGCGAGTCGGTGCGGTTGACTCCGAGAAGCTGTATCACCAGCTCGTCAACCGCGTCGGTCGCGCGCTGAGAAGCGCGGATCTCCTCGCCCAGGCGGCGCATCAGGTCGGCTCTATGTAATTTTGTTGTATCCACGAATCGCTTAGCTTTCAAGAATCTGATATAAGAAGAGAATGCTAATGGAGACCGCTACTCAAATCCACTCGCAGGACGTCGCCCAGGAGCGGGCGATGATTGAGGCCGAAGGGCTGATCAAGACCTACGGCAAGGGGGAGAAGGGCGTCCGCGCGCTCGATGGACTCAGCTTCGTCGCCACGCGCGGCACCATCTTCGCGCTGCTCGGGCCCAACGGCGCGGGCAAGTCGACCGCCGTCAAGGTGCTGACGACGCTCACCCGCCCCGACGAGGGCCGGGCGCTCGTCGCCGGCACCGACGTGCTCGCCCAGCCCGATCGCGTGCGCCGCTCGATCGGCGTCGTCTCGCAGGGCACCGGCGTCGACATCCAGGCCACGGGGCGCGAGAACCTGCGCCTCCAGGGGCAGCTCTACGGCATGCACGGGCGCGCGCTCGAGCAGCGCGCCGCCGAGCTGCTCGAGCGCTTCGGGCTGGCCGCGGCCGCCGACCGCATCGCAAGGGGCTTCTCGGGCGGCATGCGCCGGCGCCTCGACATCGCGATGGCGCTCGTCCACGACCCCCAGGTGCTGTTCCTCGACGAGCCCACCACCGGTCTCGACCCCGAGGTGCGCGCCGACATGTGGGAGCAGATCGCCGCGCTCGCCTCGGAGCACGACAAGACCGTGCTGCTCACCACCCACTACCTCGAGGAGGCCGATCAGCTGGCGGCGCGAGTCGCGATCGTCGACCGCGGCAAGGTGGTCGCCGAGGGCACCCCCGAGGAGCTCAAGTCCGAGCTCCACGGCGACGCGATCCATGTCGAGCTGGCCGAGGTGGCCGAGGACTCGAGCGTCAGGGCGGCGCTCGCGCCGGTCGCGGCCGCGCGCGAGATCGTGCTCGACGGACGTGTCCTTCACGCCCGCGCCGACGACGGCGCGCGCGCGGTGCCCACCGTGCTGCAGGCGCTCGAGGCCAGCGGGATCGCCGTTTCCTCGGTGCGGATCGCGCGCCCCTCACTCGACGACGTCTATCTGCGCTACACGGGCCGCACCTTCCAGGAGGCCGAATCGGAGACCACGGAGGACAGCAAATGACCCTCGCCCAGCACAGCTTCTACATGACGATCCGCCATGTGCGCGAGCTGCTCCGGCAGCCCTGGTGGATCGCGGTCACGCTCGTGCAGCCGGTGATCTGGCTGCTGCTGTACGGCGCGCTGTTCAAGCGCGTGGTGCAGATCCCCGGCTTTCACACCGGCTCCTACATCGAGTTCCTGGCGCCCGGAGTTGTGGTCATGACCGCGATCTTCTCCGCCGGCTGGGGCGGGATGCCGCTGATCGACGACATCGAGCGCGGTGTGACCGACCGCTTCCTGGTCACGCCGGTGAAGCGCAGCGCGCTGATCGCGGGTCGCATCGCCAACTCGGCGGCCACGATCGTGATCCAGTCGCTGATCATCATCGGTCTCGGCCTGATCGTGGGCGCGAGCTTCCCCGGCGGCGTCGGCGGCGTGGTGGTGCTGATCGTGGTGGCCACGCTGCTGGGCGCCTCCTTCGGCGCGCTCTCCAACGGGCTCGCGCTGCTCGCGCGCCGCGAGGAGACGCTGATCGCCGTGATGAACTTCCTGCTCTTGCCGCTGACGTTTCTGTCCTCGGCCTTCATGCAGCAGAACCTGATCCCTCGCTGGATGCAGCATGTGGCCGACTTCAACCCGGTCAACTGGGCGGTGGTGGCGGGGCGCTCGGCGGTTTCGGCCAATCCCGACTGGGGCGTCGTGGCCTCCCGGGCGGGCTTTCTGGCGGCGCTCTTCCTGGTCTGCCTGGCGTTCGCCACGCGGGCGTTCAGGACCTACCAGCGCTCGGTATAGAGCAGTTGCCGCGGCCGGCGGCTCAGGCCGGCGCGCGCGTGCCGCCGACGAGCGCGCCCAGCCGCGCGCGCGCCTCGTCCAGCTGCAGGCGCCGCAGGAGCTCGTCCGTGACGTTCAGGTAGTCGGCCGCCAGGTCGGGACGGTAGTCGAGCATCGAGACGGCGCGCTCCGCCGACTCGGCGTAGGCGATCGAGGCCCTGATCGCGGTGTCGATGAGCTTCTCGCCGTAGTGCTCGCGCAAGGACGCGAACGCCTCGCGGGAGTGGCGCGTGCGCATGTCGGCGATGTTGAGCAGCACGCCCAGCCACTGGAGCTCGGGATTGAGGCTCTCGCGCGCCAGCTCGATGACCTCGAGCGCCTGCTCGACCCCCTGGAGGGCGAAGTACTGCGCCTCGGCCGAGAGCAAGGCGTAGTCGGCGGCCACGAGGGCGTTCACGGTCAGGAGCCCGAGCGCCGGCGGACAGTCGACCAACACGACCTCGTAGGGAGCCGCGACCTCGCGCAGCGCGCGCTTCAGCGTCAGCTCGCGCCCCATCTTGCCCGACAGCATCAACTCCGCCTCGGCCAGCCCGAGGTTGGCGGGGATGAGGTTGCCGTGAATCGCGTCGGCGGCCTGGGCGCGGCCGCTCAGCACGTCGCCGACCGTGGGCGCGGCATCGGGGTCGATGTCGAAGTAGTCGGAGAGATTGCCCTGCGGGTCCAGGTCGACCGCCAGCACGGCGACCTCGATGCGCTGCAGGATGTCGGCGATCGTCCGTACGGCGGTGGTCTTGCCGGTGCCGCCTTTCTGCGAGAGAACCGCGATCGTCTTCGCCATGTGCGGCTCGAATATAGGTGTTAAGGCCGGCGCACATGTGCGCCGGCCCCGGCCGGAACATGTTCCGGCCGGCCGGGCCGATCATGATCGGCCCGGAGCAAAGTAATCAGGCCGGCTGGTGCTCTTCCTCGGCCGCGACCGTGAAGCGCATGCCGGACACGACCGGCACGTCCACGAAGTGCAGCCGATGGCGCCCGATCACGATCTCGTCGCCGTCGGCAAGCGTCGACCATTCGACGCGTTCGCCGTTCACGAACACGCCGTTGAGGCTGCGATCGTCGAGCACGCGGAGCCCGTCGGGCTGGCGCACGATCAGGGCGTGCCGGCGCGAGACCGTCGGATCGTCGAAGCGGACGTCCGCCGCCAGGCTGCGACCGATGCGGGTCCACTCGCGCTCGAGCGGGAACGCACGCACCTCGCCCGAGGGCGAGCGATAGGCCAGGTACTGGCCGGGCTCCTCGAGGGTTCGGCGCAGCTCCTCCAGCCACATACGGTCCTCGTGGTCGCTCGGCACCTCGACGATCGCCGTCTGAGCGGTGGTGAACAGCGAAGCCCTCACAAACTCTTTGCCCCCGCAGTTGGGACACGTCGGCAGCTCGTCGACCGCGTCCAGCGACAGGGCGTAATCGCATTCAGTACAACGAAATGTGCCGGTCCCCGCGACACTGCCCGACAACCACGCTTTCATGGGACTTCTCCTTGTTGGGGGACGGCGAGGTGGCGCTGGCGACTCCTGGACGGGGAAGCGGCCAGCCTCGCTCGTAAACACGATCCTAACGTCCCTGTCAAAGAGGCGATAAACGCTCGCCGAGAATGTCCAGAGAGGCGGAAACGGCGGTCTCGGCAGGAGAGAGATCCGGCGCGCCGAACTGGGGGCCATGGATTTGCCGGCCGCCGAAATCGACCTCCGCGAGGTCCCCATCCGAGAGATGCCCCTGTTGCAGGTCGCGCTTTTGCGGCGCAGCATGCACGCCCACGCCGAGGATTTCGAGCGCTGCGCCCACTGCCGGCGCACGGTTCTCTCGGGTGAGCGCGTATTCGCGTGCGGACCCGAGCGGATCGTGTGCGCGCTGTGCGTCGGCTTCGAGTCCGAGCCGCCGGGGGAATCGCGCCTCGTGCACGGGCCCGAGCTCGGCCACACGATCCGGATCATCGACCGGCGCGGATTCGCCTAGCCGCCGCGGCCGTCTCGCGGCTGTCGGAGGGGGCGCGCGCCGTAGACTGCCGCGCCGTGGATCCGATCACCGTCTCCGCCACGATCTCGCGCCCACGCGAGCAGGTGTTCGAGTACCTCGCGGACATCTCCAACCACGCGGAGTTCACCGACCACTACCTGGTCGACTGGCGGCTGACGCGCGAGGACCCCTACGGCCGGGGCGCGGGGGCGCGCTTCCGCGTCAAGGCGCCGTTGCAGCGCTTCGCCTGGGGTGACGTCACGTTCGCCGAGGTGCAGCCGCCCTTTCGGATCCTCGAGCACGGCCGCATGGGCAAGTACAACCGCGTGCGCATGCTCGCGACGTACACGCTGACGCCCGGCGCGAGCGACTCAACCGTGGTCGAGTACACGGTCGAGACCGTGCCGGTGATGCTCTCGGACCGCCTGATGGAGATGGTCGGGGGGCGCGCCTGGACGCGACGGCAGCTGTCCAAGGCGATGCGGCGCCTGCGCAGGATCCTCGAGGAGAATCGCGGGCGGGGTCGGCGCGCCACGGTGGCGGGACGCAATTAAAATCCAAGGCCGCGTGAGAACTCGACGCTTCCTCGCCCTCGCCTCGGTCCTGCTGGCCACCCCGCTGATCGCGGCGTGCGGAGAGCACACGATGCATCACGCCGATGCCAACAACAACGGCGCCTACATCAACGCCGGGCTGGTGACCTACCAGCTTGAGCTCTCGCGCGCCCTGAATCCGTACAGCTCGGAGGACTCGGCGTACATCAAGGGCCTGCCGAAGAGCGCCTCGAAGCTCGCGCCGAACGAGATGTGGTACGGGGTGTTCCTGTTCGCCAAGAACGAGACCAACCGCACGATCACGACCAGTGATGATTTCGACATCATCGACTCGATCGGCAACATTTATCGGCCGATTCCGCTGAACGCGTCACTGAACCCATACGCCTGGACCTCGGCCTCGCTGGCGCCGGGGGGGACCGAGCCCAACCCGATTACGACCGCGGGGGTGGGGCCGGCCGGCGGCAGGCTCTTGCTCTTCAAGCTGCCGGCGTACGGCAACAACTCGGTCTACGACAACCGCCCGCTGACGCTTCAAATCCGCAATTCCTCCACGCTTAAGGTCGCGGCCACCATCTCGCTCGACCTCTAGCGGCGCGGAGAGACGTAGTCTCCGCTCACCGTGACCACGATCGACTGGCTGATCGTCGCCTTCTGCGCGCTGCTCGCCATCTACGGCTTCCTGCAGGGGTTCATCGTGGGCGCGCTGTCGCTGTTGGGCTTCGCGGTGGGCGCTTTCATCGGCACCCGCGTGGGGCCGCTGCTGTTGCCCCACGGCTCTCATTCGCAGTATGCGCCGCTGTTCGGGCTGCTCGGGGCGCTGCTCGCGGGCGGGGTGATGGCGACCGGGCTCGAGGGCCTGGGCCTGCGCGCACGGCGAAGGCTGCGCCTGCCGGGGTTGCAGACGGTCGACGGGGTGCTCGGCGCGGTGCTGACGGCGTGCGTGGGTCTGGGGATCGCGTGGATCGTCGGCGCCGTGGTGGTCCAGTCGACCAGCTCGCCGTCGCTGCGCCAGCAGATCCAGCAGTCGGCGATCCTCCAGGACCTCAACAACATCCTGCCGCCCTCGGGTCCGATCCTGAACGCGCTCGCCCACTTCGACCCGCTGCCGGTTCTGCGCGGGCCGGCGGCCACGGTCGCGCCGCCCACGCGCGGGATTCTGGCGAGCGCGGGCGTGCACGCGGCCAGCGCACGCGTGGTGCGGATCGTGGGCACCGCCTGCGGACTCGGGATCGAAGGGTCAGGCTGGGTGGCCGCTCCGGACATCGTGGTCACCAACGCGCACGTGGTCGCGGGCGAGAGCGACACGCGCGTCGAGGTGGGGGGTCACGGGTCCGGTCTCGCCGCCGAGCCGCTTGACTTCGACCCCCACGACGACGTCGCGATCCTGCGCGTGCCGGGCCTCGGTTTGCGCCCCCTCCCGATCGCCGCCTCGGCTCCCACGGGCGCGTCCGCGGCGATCCTCGGGTACCCCGAGGACGGCCCCTTCAACGCCCAGCCGGCCCGCGTCGGGGACACCCGCGACGTGGAGACCGAGAACGCCTACGGCCAGGGGCCCGTGCTGCGCTCCGTGACGGAGCTCCGAGGACTGGTCCGGCCCGGAAACTCGGGCGGTCCCGTGGTCAACGCGGCCGGTCAGGTGATGGCCACGGTGTTTGCGGCGATCGCGACGCCGACGCCGCGCCACGGCGGCTTCGCGGTCCCCAACTCGCTGGTGCGGGCGCAATTGCGTCTCGCGGCGGGCCGCCAGAGCCCCGTGAGGACGGGCGCCTGCGCGGGCTAGGGGCTCGGGTTCCCGCCCCGCATTTGGGAGCTTTAGACGAGCGGCGCTACCCTCCCGGGACTCATGGCGAAGACACTGGTGATCGCGGAGAAGCCTTCGGTCGGTCGCGACCTGGCGCGAGTGCTGCCCGGCGCGTTCGAGAAGCACGAGGGCTACCTGGAAGGCCCCGAGCACATCGTCACCTGGGCCGTGGGACACCTGGTTCAGCTGGCTGACCCCGACGAGTACGGCGAGCGCTTCAAGAAGTGGCGCATGGCGGACCTGCCGATCGTGCCCGACCGCTTCAAGCTGGTGGTCCGCGACGAGCGCTCGCGTCGGCAGATGAACGTGATCAAGCGGCTGCTCGATCGTGATGACTCGGACCTGGTGATCAACGCCTGTGACGCCGGCCGCGAGGGCGAGCTGATCTTCGCCTACCTGTATGAGAAGTCGGGCTCGCAGAAGCCGGTAAAGCGCCTGTGGCTCAACTCCATGACCCAACAGGCGATCAAGGAGGCCTTCGCGCGCCTGCGGCCGGGTCAAGAGCTCCACTCGCTCGAGGCCGCGGCGCGCTCGCGCTCCGAGGCCGACTGGATCGTCGGCATGAACGCCACGCGGGCGGCGACCATCCGCCTGCGCTCCGCCTTCGACGGCGCGGTCTCGCTCGGGCGGGTGCAGACGCCGACGCTGGCCATCCTGGCGCAGCGCGAGGAAGAGATCCGAGCCTTCAAACCCGAGCCGTACTGGATCATCGATGCGACCTTCGACCCGGTCTCCGAGCCGGGCGGGCGACGGTACGAGGGCCGTTTCCACAAAGGCGCGAATCCGCGCCTGAAGGCCGCCGAGGAGGCCTCCAAGATCGTCGCGGCCTGCAGCGAGCAGACCGGCGAGATCACCAAGCTCGAGAAGTCCGAGCGCCGCGAACGCGCGCCGCTGCTGTACGACCTCACGTCGCTCCAGAGCGACGCCTCGAGCCGCTACGGCTTCACGCTGCGGCGCACGCTGGCAGCCGCGCAGCGGCTCTACGAGGAGCACGCCGCGCTCACCTATCCGCGCACCAGCTCGCGCTTCCTCACGAGCGACATGGTGGGGCAGTTGAAGCCGATCGCGCGGCTCGTGGGCGGTGTCAGCCGCTCCGATTACGGGGCAGCCGCGGACTACGTGACGGGGCTCGACGTGCTGCCGCTCGGGCGGGTGATCAACGACGCGCGCGTCTCGGACCACCACGCGATCATCCCCACGCTCGCGGAGCGCCACCCGGTCGAGAAGTTCTCCGACGACGACCGCAAGGTTTACGACCTCGTGGTGCGCCGCTATCTGGCTGTCTTCCATCCCGACGCGGTGGTCGAGAACACGCGCGTCGAGACCACCGTGCGCGAGCACGTGTTCCGCACGCGGGGCAAGCGGATCCTGGTGCCCGGGTGGCGCAGTGCCTACGGAGAGACGGCCGACACGGACGAGGGCCGCGACGACGACGAGGGTCGCGAGCAGCAGCTGCCGAAGCTCGAGCAGGGCGAGGGGGCGGCGGTGATCGAAGTCGGCTCGGAGGAGAAGGAGACCAAGCCGCCGCGGCGCTACACCGACGGCTCGCTGGTGCGGACGATGGAGACCGCCGGCAAGCTGGTCGACGATGAGGAGCTGCGGGAGGCGATGAAGGAGTCGGGCATCGGCACGCCCGCCACCCGTGCGGCGATCATCGAGCGGCTGATACAGGTCGGGTATGTGGAGCGCGACGGCCGTGCCCTGACCGTGACCGAGAAGGGGTTGAACGTGGTCCGCCTGCTGGGCGAGCACGCGCTCACCTCGCCCGATCTGACCGGGGAGTGGGAGCACCGGCTGGCCAAGATCGAGGCGGGCGCCGACTCGCGCAAGGCCTTCATGGGCGACATCGTCAAGTTCACAGAGTCCACCGTGGGCCAGCTCGACGAGCGACTGAAGGGCGTGCGCATCCCGCGCGCCACGCTCGGGCCCTGCCCGGTGTGCGGGCGCGAGATCGTGGAGAACCGCCGCGGCTACTCGTGCTGGTCGCGCGAGGACCCGGGCTGCGGCTTCGTGATCTGGAAGGGCAAGGCCTCCAAGCAGCTGCCGGTGTCGGTGGCGCGCGAGCTGATCAAGACCGGCCGCACCGACAAAGCCGTCTCGGGCTTTCGCGGGCGCTCGGGGCGGAGCTTCCGCGCGCGGCTGGCGCTGCAGCAGGACGAGGAAGGCCGCTGGCGGGTGGAATTCGACGAGCCCTGGGCGCGCGAAGGGGGTAAAGCCCCCGAGGCGTCGGAGGCCTCCGAGGAGGAGGCGGCCGGCGCCCCCACCGGAGCCGGGCGCAGGAGCGGCCGGCGCCGGCGCGCGGCGGCGTAGGCAAGCGGGCGGGCGCCTCCGGCAGGCGCCCTCCTTGTCGCGGCGGGCGCACCGGCGTAGAGTGCGCCACCGGAGAGAGTCTGAGGGTGTACCCGTCACGCTTCGTTTACCACGCGCCCACCTCGCTCGACGAGGCGCTCTCGCTGCTCGAGGAGCTGGGCGAGGACGGCAAGGTGCTGGCGGGCGGCCAGAGCCTGATCCCGCTGATGAAGCTCCGCTTCGCGGCGCCCGCCGCGCTCATCGACATCAACCGCGTGCCCGGTCTCGACCGGATCAAGGAGGACGACGGCGGCCTGCGGATCGGAGCCCTCGTCCGCCACAAGGCATGCGAGCGCTCGAGCGCCTTGCGCGGCCGCTTCGGCGTGCTCGGCGCCGCCGCGCCCCAGATCTCCGACCCGATCGTGCGCAACCTGGGCACGGTCGCGGGCTCGCTCGCCCACGCCGATCCGCAGGGCGATTGGGCTTCGGCAATGCTCGCGATCGGGGGGCAGGTGGTCGTCCGCGGTCCGGCCGGCGAGCGCACGCTCGCGGTCGAGGAGCTGCTGCGAGGGCCATTCACGACCGCGCTCGAGCCCACCGAGATCGTGACCGAGGTGCGCGTGCCCTCGCCCGGGCCGCGGGCGGGGGGCACGTACCTGAAGCTCGAGCGCAAGGTGGGCGACTTCGCCACGGTCGGGGTCGCGCTGCACGTCTCGATGGCGGACGGCCGCGTGGAGCGCGCCGGGATCGGACTGACCGCGGTAGGACCGATCAACTTCCGCGCCACGGCGGCCGAGGAGGCGCTCCAGGGCGTCGCCCTCGATGATGAGGCGATCACCTCGGCGGCGCGGCTCGCGGCCGAGGCCGCGGATCCCAAGAGCGATCTGCGGGGCAGCGCCGAGTACAAACGCGGCGTGGTGCGGGTGTTCGTCGAACGGGGCCTGCGCGAGGTCGCGGCCTCCGTGGGGTCGGAGTAGCGGACGGTGGCCGAGCAGCGGTGTCCAAACTGCGGCGCGGAGGTGCCCTCCGAGGCGGGCCAGCACGCGCTGACCCCCAGCGCGGGCGTGGTCGAGTGCCCCCACTGCGGGGCCAGCGTGACGCTCCAGAAGCCTGGCGCCGATACCGCGCAGCAGCAGGCCGGATCACCGTCGTCCGACGCTCCCTCCGCGGACGTGCCGCGTGCGCCCGAGACGCGCGGCGGGGAGGAGAGCGGCGAGGACTACTTTGCGGGCGAGGAGACGGTGGAGGGTGTGATGGACGAGGTGAGGGAGAAAGACGATGGCTGACACAGAGGTGGCCGAAGCTCGCACCCATGCGATCGAGCTGTCCGTCAATGGGCAGGCGCTCGCGGCCGAGGTCGAGCCGCGCATGCTGCTCGTTCATGTGCTGCGCGGCGAGCTGGGGCTGACCGGGACGCACATCGGCTGCGACACGACCAGCTGCGGCGCGTGCACGGTGCTGCTCGACGGCGTGCCGGTGAAGTCGTGCACGATGTTCGCCGTCCAGGCCGACGGACGCTCCGTGACCACGGTCGAGGGGCTGCGCGCGGGCGGCGAGCTGCATCCGCTGCAGGAGGGCTTCAAGGAGGAGCACGGGCTCCAGTGCGGCTTCTGCACGCCGGCGATGATGCTCGTCTCGAAAGCGCTGCTCGAGGAGAATCCCAACCCCTCGGAGGAGGAGATCCGCTGGGCGCTGTCGGGCAACATCTGCCGCTGCACCGGCTATCAGAACATCGTCAAGGCCGTGCAGTGGGCGGCTCAGAAGATGCAATCGGGCGGCGAGACCGCCGGCGACGGCGCCGCCGGCCAGGGCGCCGGCGACCCAGCAACCTGAGGAGGTAGAGATGGCGGTCGAGGAGCAGCAGGCCCCCTGGCTGGGCCGGTCGATCAAGCGCAAAGAGGACGACCGCTTCATCCAGGGGCGGGGCAACTACGTGGACGACATCAGCCTGCCCGGGATGCTGCACATGGCGATCCTGCGCAGCCCCTTCGCCCACGCGCGCATCAACTCGATCGACTCCTCCGCGGCAATGGAGCTCCCGGGTGTGGTCGCGGTCGTGACCGGCGAGTTGCTCGCGCAGCACAACCTGGCCTGGATGCCGACGTTGTCGGGCGACACCCAAGCCGTGCTGGCCACCGACAAGGTGCGGATGCAGGGACAGGAGGTCGCCTGCGTGATCGCCGAGGACCTGTACGTCGCCCATGACGCGCTCGAGCTGATCGAGGTCGATTACGAGCCGCTCGAGCCCGTGACGACGCCCCAGCGAGCGCTCGAGGAGGGGGCGCCGATCATCCGCGACGACAAGGAGGACAAGACCGACAACCGCGTCTATCACTGGGAGGCGGGCGACAAGGCGGCGACCGACCGCGCCTTCGAGCAGGCCGACCGGGTGGTGTCGCTGGAGACGTTCTATCCACGCTGTCACCCCTCGCCGCTCGAGTGCTGCGGCTGCGTCGCGGACGTCAACCCCGCGAGCGGCAAGGTCACCATCTACATGACCTCGCAGGCGCCGCATGCGCACCGCACGGTGTTCGCGCTCGTCACCGGATTGCCCGAGCAGAACATCCAGATCATCTCGCCTGACATCGGCGGCGGCTTCGGCAACAAGGTACCGGTGTACCCCGGCTACGTGGTGGCGACCGCCGCGTCGCTCTTGATCGGGCGGCCCGTCAAGTGGATCGAGGACCGCACCGGCAACCTGATCTCGACCGGCTTCGCGCGCGACTTCCACATGCAGGGCGAGCTCGCCCTGAGCGCCGAGGGCAATATGCTCGCACTGCGCGTGCGGATGCTCTCCGACCAGGGCTACTCGTATGCGGACGCTCAGCCGAGCAAGTTCAGGGCCGGCCTCTTCCACATCGTGACCGGCTCCTACGACATCCCCGCAGCGCATGTGGTCACCGACGGCGCCTACACCAACAAGGCGCCGGGCGGCGTGGCCTATCGCTGCTCATTCCGCGTCACCGAGGCCTCCTACTTCATCGAGCGCCTCGTGCAGAGCGCGGCCTACGAGCTGGACATCGACCCGGCCGAGCTGCGGCGCAAAAACTTCATCCGCACAGAGCAGTTCCCCTACACGTCGGCGACGGGCTTCGTCTACGACTCGGGCGACTACGAGCCGGCGCTCGACAAGGCGCTCTCCGAATCGGGCTATCACGAGCTGCGCGAGGAGCAGCGCCGGGCGCGTGAGCAGGGCAGGCTGCTGGGCGTGGGCCTGGCGAGCTTCACGGAGGTGGTCGGGGCCGGGCCGGGGCGCCACTTCGACATCCTCGGGATCCAGATGTTCGACTCCGCCGAGCTGCGCGTGCACCCCACGGGCAAGGCGATCCTCAAGCTGGGCGTGCGCAGCCAGGGCCAGGGCCACGAGACCACCTTCGCCCAGATCGTCGCCGACGAGCTGGGGATCCCGCCCGAGGACATCACCGTCCAGGAGGGTGACACCGACAACACGCCCTACGGGCTCGGCACCTACGCCTCGCGCTCCACGCCGACCGCGGGCGCCGCGACCGCGGTGGTGACGCGCAAGGTGCGCGACAAGGCCCGGCGGATCGCCGCGCACCTGCTCGAGGCTGCGCCCGAGGACCTCGAATGGGAGCGCGGGCGCTTCTTCGTCAAGGGCTCTCCGGAGAAGGCCAAGTCGATCGGCGAGATCGCGTTCGCTGCCTATACCAACGTGCCGGATGACGAGGAGCCCGGGCTCGAGGGCGTCAACTACTACGACCCCCCGAACATGACCTATCCGTTCGGCACCTACGTGGTCGCGGTCGAGATCGATCGCGGCACGGGCGAGTGGCACGTGCGCAAGGTGGTGGCGGTGGATGACTGCGGCGTGCGCATCAACCCGATGATCGTCGAGGGCCAGATCATGGGGGGCCTCACCGAGGGGTATGGCATGGCGGCGATGGAGCTCATCACCTTCGACGAGGACGGCAACTGCATCGGCTCGAACTTCATGGACTACCTCCTGCCGACCAGCTGGGAGACGCCGCACTACGACCTATTCGAGACCGTCACGCCCTCGCCGCACCACCCGATCGGCGCCAAGGGGGTCGGCGAGTCCGCCACCGTCGGCTCGCCGGCGGCGTACGTCAACGCCGTGATCGATGCGCTTGCGCACGCCGGCGTGCGCAATATCGACATGCCGCTCGGATCCGACCGGGTGTGGCAGGCGCTGGCGGAGGCCGGGCTGGCCGAGTGACGGCTCGCGCAGAGGTCCTGGTCGAGGCAGGCCGGCTGACCGCCGAGGGCAGGCCCTGCGTGCTGGCCACGGTCGTCGACGTGCGCCGGCCGGCGTCGACGCGCCAGGGCGATAAGGGCCTGATCACCCCGGAGGGACGGCTGATCGGCTGGGTCGGCGGCGCCTGCTCGGAGCCGATCGTGGTGCGCGAGGCGCTACGCGCGCTGGGGGACGGCCGCTCGCGGCTGGTGCGTATCGGGCCGCCCGGGTCGCTGGGCTCGGATCCCGGCGTGGTGATGGCAGAGAGCCAGTGCGCCTCCGAGGGGGTGGTCGAGGTGCTGGTCGAGCCCCAGCTGCCGAGGCCGCTGTTGGCGGTGGTGGGGGACAGCCCGGCCGCGCGCACGCTCGGTGAGCTGGCGGCGGTCATCTCCTGGCGGGTGTCCGAGGAGCTCACCGGTCCGCCCGACGCGGTCGTGGTGGCGACGATGGGGCAGATGGACGCCGACGTGCTCGCGGCCGCGCTCCGCACCGGAGCGCCTTACGTTGGTCTGATCGCGAGCTCCCGCCGGGCGGCCGTGGTGCTCGATGAGCTCCGCGAGCGAGGGTTCGCCGAGGAGCAGCTGACGCGCGTGCACAGCCCGGCGGGGCTCGACCTCGGGCCGGTGGGCCAGGAGGAGATCGCCGTCGCGATCCTCGCCGAGCTGGTGTCGTGGGCGCACCGGCGAGGGTCGCCGGGGTCATTGTCCGCGGAGAGCTTGGCGGAGGCCGTGGACCCGGTGTGCGGGATGACGGTGGCGACGCTCGAGGCCGGAGAGGCAGCGCTCCATGACGGCGTGCGCTACTGGTTCTGCGGCCCGGCGTGCCGCGCCCGCTTCGAGTCGGACCCGGGGCGCTACGCGGTGATTGGCGGGCGCGGGGGGTAGCGGCCCCGGTCGATGTCCCTTTGCTTTCACCCCTCGAAAGTCCAGGGACATCTTTCTCCAGATTCGCTGCGCGGGGCGCGTCCTCCGCACCCGCGCGCGTCCTCCGCACCCGCGTCTCAGTCCGAGTACTCGTCCTTGCGGCGGATACTGGTCTCGTCGCCGCCACCCTTGGGCGTGCGCTCGGCCAGGAACGAGTGGTAGGGGGCCACAAAGGGGTCGGGCGCCATGACCGTGTACGTGTGGTAGACGGTCCCGTTCTCACGCGCGAAGGCGATGAAGCTCGGAGACTCGCGCAGCCCGTCCTTCAAGCCGGCGCCGACCTGCTTCGACCAGTCCGCGAGGAACGCAGGCGGGTGCTCGACCATCTCCTTCAGCGGAGCAATGCTCTCCAGCTGCTCCGGCGTCAGCGCCAGCCCGAAGTCGAAGGCGAAGTCGGTGTTATAGGTGGAGACGTACGGAAACTCCCAACCCATGCGGCGCTTGTACTCGATCAGGCGCTCGATCGGCGCCCGCGAGAAGCAGATCATGGTCACGTCGTTGTGGCCCAGGTGCACAAGCGTGCCCGAGAGCTCATCGCCCAGGCTGGTGCACCCCGGGCACGCGCCGAGCGTGTAGTCGGGACCAAACATGATGTTGTAGGCGAGCAGCTGCGAGCGCCCCTCGAACAGCTCTTCAAGCGTCTTCTTCCCCTCCTCGGTATCGAACTCATAGCGCTTCTCCACCGGGACCCAGGGGAGCTGGCGACGGCGCTCGAGGACCTTCTGCCCGAGCTCGGCGTGCTCGGCCTCGAGCTTTGCCAGCTCATCGCGAGCGGCCTGCCACTCCTCGCGGGTTCCTGTCCTGTGGTCGGGCATCTTGACCTCCTGTGTAGGCTCGGCGCGCCGCGCGCGCGGGCGCCCACATTGTGTGGGCGCCCGTACATTACGACCGGCGCGCCGCGCCGAAGTCATCGGCCTTTAGTGGTTGGAGCTGGGCGGGGGGTGCCTTTGCAGCCTGGCGCCGGCACCTGGTGCAGGCTGAGGGTGCCTGCGGGATGAACAGGCACGGGAGGGGGAGGCCGTGAGCAAGCCCGCGTCTGTTATCCGGACTCCACCTACAGCCGCAGCACCAGTAGCCCCACCGCGAGCAGTACGAGCGCGAGCCATAGGGCTTGAAGAGCTCCGTCAAGCGGGGCCGAGAGGTGCTCGGCGCTCAGCTCGAGCACGCGACCGTCGCTCAGATGCTGCGAGCCGCTTACCTCGAGCGTGCGCCGGCGGAGCTGGCGCACCGGGGTGCTCAGACGCCGCTGGGCGAGGCTCAGCAAGAAGCATGCCGCTGCCACCAGCACGCCGGCCGGGCGCACCGTGAGCGCGTTGGCAAAGTAGCCCGTGAACGCGGGGAAGGCGCCCCAGGCGAGCGCGAACCAGGCGTCGTTGTGGAAGCGCCCGCCCGCCAGCTCGAGGTTGTAGGCGGGGACGAGCAGCGCGCCCAGGACGATCAGCGGCGCCAGCAGCGGCGAGGCCACGACCATCCCGTAGACGCCGAGCGCGATCGCGCCGGCCAGCCCGGCGATCGCCAGCGCGATCAGGGTGCCCTGGCTCAGTTGGGTCCGCAGCGGCCGCCCGTTGAGCTCGTCGAGCGCGTGCGCGCTGATGCCGACGGCGAGGAAGAACGCGCCCAGGGTGGCGCCGAGGCGCAGCGGGTACACGTGTGGCGCCACCGCGGCGCCCAGCACCACGTAGCTCAGGTGCCAGGCGGTGTAGGGGGGATGGAGGACCGTGATCAGATCGCGCCAGCCGCCCGGCCGAAGCGCATAGAAGGCCGGCCTGTCGAGCCGGTCGAGCTTAGGCGGCGCGCTCGCCATCACGGGTCCCCCACATCACGAGCCCGGCCCCGAAGCTCATCGGCTTGAGCCGCACGTCAGCGATGCCGGCGCGTCGCCACAGCCCAGGGAGGTCGGGTTCGGCGGCGTGGAACTGCTCGATGTTCGGCCCGAGGAACTCCCCGACTTCCCGCCAAGAGTTGGAGACCGCGCGGCCCAGCAGCGGCAAACCGACCCTCGTGTGCGCGCGCCAGAGCGCCTTCAGCACCGGCCTGGCCGGCACTCCGAACTCGACCATGCCGATGCGCCCGCCGGGCTTGAGCACGCGCGCCAGCTCGCGCAGCGTGGTCTCGCGGTCCTCGACGTAACGCAGGAGATAGGTGAAGGTGAGGGCGTCGAACTCCCCGTCGCCAAAAGGCAAACGCTCCGCCTCGCCCTGCATCAGCGTGATGCGAGCGGCGAGCTCGGGCATCAGCGCCAGCCGTGAGCGGGCGCCGGCGAGCATCTCCGCGCTCTGGTCGACGGCCACGATCTCGCAGGGGGCGGCTCGCGCGAGCGCCCGCGCCACCAGTCCCGTGCCCGTCGCGACGTCGAGGATGCGCTGCCCCGCTTGGGGGGCGATCGCCTCCACCAGCGCCCGGCGCCAGCGCGGGTCCTGCCCGAAGCTGAGCGCCGCCCCCATACGGTCGTAGCGCCCCGGCAGCCCAGCGAACAACTCGATCGCGTGGCGCTTGCGCGGCGAGGGCAAGGGGTTGGCGGATGCCGCCGGCACGCGGTCAAGCGTACGCGTCCTCGGCGCGCGCCACCATGTCTCGTTCATGCCTTTGAAGCTCGTATTGGGTCCCGCGAACTCGGCCAAGGCCGGGGAGGTGCTGGGCGCGTGCGCCGCGGCCGCGGGGCACAGGGCGGTGCTGGTCGTGCCTACCGGACAGGATGTGAGGCGCTATGCCCGCGAGCTCGCAGAACGTGGCGCGGTGCTCGGCTCCTCGGTCGTCACCTTCTCGGCGCTGATGCGCGAGCTGGGGCGGCGAGCGGGGTACGGGCCGCCGCGGCTGACGCACGCGCAGCGCGAGCGTGTGCTGCGGCGTGTGATCGCGGAGCTTCGCTTCACCGTCAGCGCCCGCTCGGCCCGCTCGCCGGGTTTCGCCAACGCCGCCTGGAGGCTGATCTCCGAGCTCGAGCGCTCGCTGGTGGCGCCCGAGCGGTTCGCGGCCGCGCTCGACTCGTGGGCGGCGCGCGACCGCCGCCGGCGTGGCTATGCCGAGGATCTCGCGACGCTCTACGGCGGCTACGTGCGCGAACTGCGCCGTCTCGGCCGCGTGGACGACGAGCGCTTCGCTTGGGGGGCGCTCGAGGCATTGGCCGCGCTGCCCCGGTCGTGGGAGGCGGCGCCGGTGTTCGTGTACGGGTTTGACGACCTCACGCCGCTCGAGCGGCTCGCGCTCGAGACGCTCTCCGGCACCGCGGGCGCAGAGGTCGTGGTCTCGCTCACCTGGGAGCGCGGGCGCGCTGCGCTCAAGGCGCGGGGCGAGACCCTCGAGGCGCTCCAGCGCGTCGCGGGCTCCGTGGTCGAGCTGCCGCCGCTGGCCGACTATTACCGGCCGGAAGCGGCCGCCGTCCTGCACCACCTCGAGCGCCGGCTGTTTGAGACCGATGCCGGCGAGCGCATCGACCCCGGCTCGGCGGTTCGCCTGCTCGAGTCGGGCGGGGAGCGGGCCGAGGTGGAGCTGATCGCCTCCGAGGTGCTGGCCCTGCTGCGCGCCGGCGTACCTCCCGGCGAGATCGTGGTGGTGTATCGCTCGCTGCGGTGGGCGGGCCAGCTGCTGGAGCGCGTCTTCACGGCGGCCGGGATCCCGATCTCGACCAGGCGCGCGGTGCCGTTCGCCCACACGGCGCTCGGCCGGGGCCTGACCGCTCTGGTGCGCTGCGCGCTGCTCGGAGAGCACCTCCCCGGGGTCGACGAGCTGCTCGCGTATCTGCGCACGCCCGGGGTGCTCGCGGAGCCGGAAGTGGCCGACCGCGTCGAGGCGATGGTGCGCCGGAAGGGGATCCGTGACGCCGCGCAGGCGCTCAAGCGAAGCGAGCTGCGGCTCGCCGAGATCGCGCTCCTGCGTGACGCGCGCGACCCGCTGGACGAGCTGGCGAGGCAGGCGCGAGCACTGCTCTCGAGTCACCGCCGCGGCCTCGCTCCGGTCCTCGAGCAGCGCGAGGAGCTCGACGCGCGAGCCCTCTCGGTGCTGCTGCGCACGCTCGAGGAGCTCCGCGAGCTCGACGGGCCCGTGCGCGGTCAGGAGCTGGTCGAGGTGCTCGAGGGATTGACGGTGCCGGTGGAGAGTGGATCGTCCGAGGGGGCGGTGCTGATCGCCGAGCCGCTCGAGATTCGCGCCCAGCGCTTCCGCGTGGTGTTCGTGGGAGGCCTGCAGGAGTCCGAGTTTCCACGGCTGGGTGGACCCGACCCGCTGTTGAGCGACGAGCTCCGCCGCGAGCTCGCCGCGCCCTCGAGCGCCAACTGCAACGGCGCCTCTCTGGATCCCGCCGGCGCCGGCGGACCGGTCCGCTTGCGCTTGCGCGCCGACGCGCTCGAGCACGAGCGCTATCTCTTCTACGCGACCGTGACGCGCGCCACCGAACAGGTGGTGCTGAGTTACCGGAGCTCTGACGAGGAAGGGGGGATCGAGCTGCCCTCGCCCTTCATCGCCGACGTCGCAGACCTGCTCGACAGCGGGTGGATGGCCCGCAGACGCCGGCGCTTGCTGGCCGACGTGGTGTGGCCGCTCGCCGAGGCACCCACTGCCCGCGAGGCCGCGCGCGCCCGCGCGCTCGCGGCGGCGGCAGCCCATACGGCAGCGGCGACATCCGGCTCATACGAGCTTCCCGCGCTCGGGGAGGCCGCCCTCGGACATGTGCGCCACCACCGGATCGTGTCCGCCGGCGCGCTCGAGTGCTACGCCGATTGTCCGGTCAAGTGGCTCGTGGAGCGCGAGCTCCGGCCTGAGCCGCTCGCGCCCGAGGCCGACTACTTCATCCGCGGCCGGGTCGTGCACACGGTGCTCGAGCTGCTCTATCGCCGGCTCGGGGCGCCGCTGAGCGAGGCCTCGCTCGGCGGCGCCCGGAAGATCGTCGGCGAACTGCTGGCCGAGCACGCCGGAGCGGTCGGCGCCGGGCAGCCGCCCGCGATCCGCGCCGGTCTGGTGCGCAGCATCGAGGCGGACATCGGGCGCTTTTTGGAGTGCGAGGCGTCCTCGGCAGGAACGTGGCCACCGGAGATGCTCGAGCTGCGCTTCGGATTTGAGGACGAGCAGGAGGATGACGAGGAGCAGGAAGAGGACGGGAGCGACGCGCCGGGAGAGCCCAAGCCCTCGCTGCCCGCTTTTGAGCTGCCCGGCGGCACTCGCGTGCGCGGCATGATCGACCGGGTGGACGTCGAGCCCGCCCACCGCGGCGCCGCGGGCGGGCGACGGGCGATCGTGCGCGACTACAAGACGGGCGGCACCCGCTCCGAGTTCCAGGGCTCGCATTGGGAGCCCGACCGGCAGCTCCAGGTTCCCCTGTACATGCTCGCCGTCAAGCAGCTGCTCGGGCTCGAGCCCGTGGCCGGGTTCTACCAGCCGCTCGGCGGCGACGACCTGCGTCCCCGCGGGGTCTTCACGGAGGGAGCGCCGGTCGGCGAGGGGGTGCTCGCCACGGACGAGCGCGGGCCTGAGGAGCTCTCGGCTGTGCTCGAGGGGACTGCCGCCCGTGCGGCGGAGCTCGCCGCGGGCCTCCGTGCCGGGCGAATCCCGCCGCAGCCCGATACCTGCTCGCGCTATGGCTGCGCGTACCCCGGGATCTGTCGTGCAGGCTGAGCTGCCCTTCGTGACGCCGGTCTCGGGCGGCTCGGAGGACTTCGACGAGGCAGGTGGACTGCCTCTGACCGCGGAGCAGCGCCGCGCGATCGCCATGCGCGAGGGGGACCTGCTGCTCGACGCGAGCGCCGGCAGCGGCAAGACCACGGTCCTGGTTGAGCGCTTCGCGCGCGCGGTCGTAGCCGACGGGCTCGACGTGACCGAGATGCTCGCGATCACGTTCACCGAAAAGGCGGCGGCCGAGCTGCGAGATCGGATCAGGAACCGGCTGCGCTCGCTCGGCGCGGCAGCACAGGCGCGTGCTACCGAGGGCGCGTTCATATCGACGATCCACGGTTTCTGCGCGCGCGTGTTGCGCGCTCACGCGCTCGGCGCCGGGGTGGACCCCGAGTTCGCGGTCCTGGACGAGCCGGACGCCCGCTCCCTGGCGCTCGCGGCCTTCGAGACCGCGCTCGCCGAGCTGGCCGCCGGCGCCCCGGAAGGCACGGAGCTGATCGCCTCCTACCGGCCCGATCAGCTCCGCGGCGCCATCTTCGGCACCTACGCGGAGCTGCGCTCCCGCGGCCAGCGGGCGCCCGCGTTACCGCCGTTCCCGGGCGATTGCGACGATGCCCACGCGCGCATCATCTACGACCTGCTGGACCGCCTGCTGCGCCGCTTCGGCACGCTCTACGAGGAGCGCAAGCGCGAGCACTCCGGCCTCGATTTCGCCGACCTTGAGCTGATCTCACGCGATTTGTTTGATTCGCAGCCGGAGATCCGGCAGCGCTACGCGCGGCGCTTCGCCCGCGTCATGGTCGATGAGCTACAGGACGTGAACGCGGTCCAACTCGAGCTGATCCAGGCCGTCGCCTGCGGCAATCTGTTCGCCGTCGGCGATGCCCAGCAGTCGATCTACGGTTTCCGGCACGCCGACGTCGAGCTCTTCGAGGGCCTGGGGGAGGCGCTCGCCCGCAAGGACCGGCGCATGACGCTTCAGACCAACTTCCGCTCGCGCCCGGAGATCCTGGAGGTCATCAATCGAGCCTTCGCCGCCGAGCTCGGTGAGCGCTTCCGCGAGCTGCGGGCTGGGATCTCGCCGGTATCCGGGGCCCGCGGCCTCCCCGAGAGCGCCGACGACCCGGACCGCCGTGCGGACCGACTGGTCGAGCTCATGGTCGTTGACAAGTCCGCCGACTGGCCGCGGGACGGAGGCCTCCATACCCCGTGGCGCGTGGCGGAGGCACGGGCGCTCGCCGCCCGCGTCGAAGCGCTCCTCAGAGCCGGCGCGCGGGCCCGCGATGTGGTCGTGCTCACGCGCGCGACCACCGACCTGCGCTGTTACGAGCGCGCGCTCGAGGACCTGGGCGTGCCGACGTACGTGATCGGGGGGCGCGGCTACTGGGCTCAGCCGCAGGTGGTGGACATGCTCGCCTACCTGAGCGCGCTCGCGAATCCGCAGGACGAGCAGGCCCTCTACTCCGTAATCGCCTCGCCGCTGGTGGGCGCGTCCGTCGATGCTCTGGTGCTCGTGGCGGCGGCCGCGCGTGGGGCGGAGGGGGAGGACCCCTGGTGGGTGATCGGCCACGGCCTCGAGCAAGCGCACGAGCTCTCCTCGGACGACCGTCGTCGGCTCGAGGGGTTCGCCGGCTGGTTTCGTGGGGAGCGCGAGCTGGCTTTCAGAGCGTCGGCGGAGGAGCTGATCGAGCGGGTGCTGGAGCGCACCGGCTACGACCTTTACATGCTGGGGCTGCCGGGGGGCGAGCGCCGGCTGGCGAACGTGCGCAAGCTGATGCGGCTCGGGCGCGAGTACGCCGTCGCCCACGGCGCCGACCTGCGCGGCTTCCTCGACTCCGCGCGCGAGCGGGCGGTGAGCTCGGGCGGGAGCGAGGAGAGCGAGGCGCCCGTGGAGGGGGAGGCGCTCGACGCGGTGCGGCTGATGACCATCCATCGCGCCAAGGGCCTTGAGTTCGAGATCGTGTGCGTGGCCGACCTGGGTCGCGAGACGCCCCGGGGACGCTCCGCCGACGTCCTGCGGGTGGGGGCCGACGGCAGGGTCGGGCTGCGCGTCGCCTCGCCGGGCACGGGCCGGTCGGTGCCGATGCTCGATCACAAGCAGCTCTGCGAGGAGTCCCTGGAGGCCGAGGCGGCCGAGGAGCGGCGCCTCTTCTACGTGGCGATGACGCGCGCGCGGGAGCGGCTGATCGTCTCGGGGGCCGCCAAGCTCGAAGCCGACGGCGAGCTTGCGCCGAACGGTCGCGGCGCGCCGATCGGATGGGTCGCGCACGCGCTCAAGGACGCGGGCGTCGCGCCGGTGATCGTGCGGCCCGAGAGCGCGCCCGGGGCGCCCTCCGGACAGCCGGTGCCCACACCGAGGCCGCCGGCGCCCCCTGAGCCGCACCTCGAGCCAGAGCCATCCATCCCCGTCCCCGCCCGCCCGCTTCCCGCCCTCAGCTACTCCTCGCTGACCGAGTATCGGCGCTGCGGCTACCGCTTCTACCTGCAGCGCTTGCTGGGCCTCCCGGACGCCGGCGCCGAGCGCCCGCTGGAGCCGCGGTCGGCGCGGGGCGCCGCGGAGGGGAGGGGTGCCGCGGAGGGAAGGGGTGCGGCGGAGGAAAGGGATGCCGCGGAGGGAAGGGGCGCCGCGGAGCGGGGCCTCATCGCGCACGAGCTGCTGGCGGCCTTCGACTTCGTCCGCCCGGTGAGGCCGAGCGCGGAGGACCTTGCCACGGCCGCCCAGCGCGCGGGGGTGCCGCAACCGCCCGACGAGGAGCTCGCGGAGTTGGTCTTCGCTTTCACCGAGACACCGCTGGCGGAGCGCCTGGCGCGCGCGGACTGGGTGCGGCGCGAGGAGCGATTCTCGTTCGTGTTGGGAGACGACGGGCCGCTCATCACCGGCGCGCTCGACGCCATCGCCGCCGAGGGCGGCGGGCGCATGTTGGTGGTCGACTACAAGAGCGACCGGCTCGAGGGCCAGGAGCCAGAGCCGGTGGTGCGCAGCGCGTACGCCACCCAGCGGCTCGTCTACGCCCTCGCCGCGCTGCGGGCGGGCGCCGTCGAGGTCGAGGTCGCGCATGTGTTCCTCGAGCGGCCCCGCGAGCCGGCCGTGGTCAGCTTCTCCCATGCGCAGCAGGGGAGGCTCGAACGCGCACTCGGGGAGCTCGTGGACGGCGTGGCCCGCGGCGACTTCACGGTCGCCCAGGAACCCTGCCGCGCGATCTGCGCAGGCTGCCCCGCGGAGGGCGGACTGTGCCCCTGGCCGCTCGCGCTGACGCGACGCTAGGGCCACGCGCATTGCGAGCGTCCGCTACGTGTCGGTCTCGGCACGCCCACGAAGGTGGGGCCGCTCAGCGACACCGTCAAGGTGACCGCCGTGGGCGTCAAGCCGGACGCCGACGACGCCGCCACGGCCATCCCCCAACCACGCATTGCAGCCCCTCACTGCGAGACTGCGGGCTCAGGCATCCGCGGGGGCGGTCGCTGCTGGTCGTCGTCGAGCAGTTCCGCCGTCAGCCGCCGCAGCAGCGCGACGAGTTCGTCGTGCTCGCTCGGCGACCAGCCGTCGAGCAGCTCGGAGAGCCCCTCCCGACGGGCCTCCGCCAGCTTCGTCACGGTCGCCCGGCCCTCCGCGGTGAGCTGAGGCGGCCCCCCGTCCTGGGCCACCAGGAAGCCCTCGCCGACCAGCTGCTCCACCAGCTCGCGCGCGCGCTCCAGGCTGACCCGCGGCGGCCGGGCGAGCTGCGCGACGTCGTACTCGGGATGGCGGTCGATGCGCAACAGCAACCAGGCGACCACGGGCTCCAGCTCGAGCTGGGCCCGCGCGACCAGGCGCCGGAAGAGCTCGGGCCGGTTCTCCTTGCGCGCGAGCACGGTCAGCGCCCGCTCCATCTCCTGGACCGAACTGCGGTCGGTGGGCAGCGCGAACGCGTGGCCCAGGTCGGCGGTTTCGGTGGTCTTGCGCAGTCGCAGCTCCGGCAACAGCCAGGAGAGCGCGAACGCCACCGCGGCGATCGGGACGGCCACGAGGAATACCGTCTGCAGCGAGTGGGCATAGGCCTGCACG
Organism: uncultured Solirubrobacterales bacterium; assembly: GCA_963823315.1. Taxonomy (GTDB): domain Bacteria; phylum Actinomycetota; class Thermoleophilia; order Solirubrobacterales; family Solirubrobacteraceae; genus Palsa-465. Next base: position 52,972 of record CAWGLB010000012.1, read on the forward strand.
TAGCCGCTGTGGACGCTTGCGGGCAGCTTCGCCAGCGACTGCGGGCTCACGCTCGCGCCGGTCAGGCCCGAGGGCAGCTTCACGCCCTTGAGGTAGTGAGTGAGATTGCCGGTGAGGACGTTGGCGAAGATCGCGCCGAACACCGCGACGCCGAACGAACCGCCCATCGAGCGGAAGAAGGTCACTCCGGACGTTGCCGCGCCGAGATCCTCGTAGTCGACCGCGTTCTGCACCGCGACCACCAGCACCTGCAACACCCCCCCGATGCCCACCCCGAGCACGAACATGTAGACCGAGCTCAGCACCGTGCCAATCGATGCGTCCATGCGCGAGAGGAGGAAGAGGCCGAGCGTCATGAACGCGGTGCCGAGGATCGGGAACACCTTGTAGCGGCCGTAGCGGCTGATGAGCTGCCCCGACCCGGTCGACGTCAGGAGCAGCCCGGCCATCAGGGGCAGCAGCCGCAGGCCCGAGACGGTCGGGTTGACGCCCTTGACGATCTGCAGGAACAGCGGCAGGAAGGTGATCGCGCCGAACATGGCGAAGCCGACCACGAAGCCGATCGCGCTCGCGGCGGAGAACACGCGGTTCGCGAACATCTTCAGCGGGATCACTGGCTCGGGGGCGCGCCGCTCGACGAGCGCGAACGCGACCGTGAGCGCCACGCCGGCGACGCCCATGATCACGATCGGAGCAGAGCCCCAGCCGTACGTCGTGCCACCGAGGCTCGTCAGCAGCACGAAGCTCGTCGCCGCGAGCGCGACCAGCACCGCGCCGAGGTAATCGATCACGTGGTGCACACGCGACAGCCGCCTGGGCAGCACCGCGGAGGTGATCGCAAGGGCTGCGACGCCGATCGGGAGGTTGATGTAGAAGATCCAGTGCCAGGAGAGGTCGTCGACGAGCACGCCGCCGATCAGCGGTCCGATCACGCTCGTCACCCCGAACACTGCGCCGAAGAGGCCCTGGTAGCGGCCGCGGTCGCGCGGCGAGACGACGTCGCCGATGATCGTCTGCGCGCCGATCATGAGGCCGCCGCCGCCGATGCCCTGGAGCGCGCGGAACGCGATCAGCTCGGTCATGCTGCTCGAGATGCCGGAGAGCACCGAGCCGACCAGGAAGATCACGATCGCCGCCTGAAAGAACAGCTTGCGCCCATACATGTCGCCGAGCTTTCCCCACAGGGGCGTGGAGGCGGTCGAGGCGAGCAAATAGGCCGTCACCACCCAGGAGAGGTGGGAGGCGTCGCCGAGATCGCCGACGATCGTGGGCAGCGCGGTCGAGACGATCGTCTGGTCGAGCGCCGCCAGCAGCATGCCCGCGAGCAGCGCGCCGATGATCAGCCACAGCCGCCGTCCCGAGACGTTAAGCGGCCCCTCGGCGGACGCGCTCAACCTGACCTCCTCCGCCCGCGGCTCGGTGGCTTCAGCCCCTCGTCGAGCTCGGCGAAGACGCGCTTCAGCAGCTCGTCGAGCGAGTGCCGCGCCGGGCGGTGCAGCCGCATCGTGACTGCCACCCGGGTGGCAGCGGCCGCGGCGCCGACCACGAGGGCGGGATAGGGATCGCGATCCGGGTCGGTGCCCGTGCGTGCGGCTACACCCTCGATCAGGGCGCGCTCGAGCGCTCCCCAGGAGGCAAGCAGCGCCGCGCGCAGCCGCGGTTCGGCCTCGAGCGCCAGCCGCCGCGTGCTCCATTCATCCTCGCGCTCGCCGACCAGTCGGCGCGCCCGCTCGGAAAGGACAACGCGCAGGGAGTCGAGCGGCGATTCGCGGGCGGGGCGGTCCGCGAGCGCCGATCGCAGGCGCGCGGCCTCGTCCGGGTCGTGGCCGATGACCGCCTCCTCCTTCGAGGAGAAGTAGTTGAAGAACGTGCGGTTTGAGACGTCTGCGGCCTCTGCGATCTCCTCCACGGTCATGCGGTCGAAGCCATGCTGGGTCGCCAACCGAAGCGCCGCCGAATGCAGGGCCGCTCGCGTCTGAAGCTTCTTGCGCTCGCGCCGTCCGGCCGCAACGATCTCCATCGGGGCATCGTCGCACAACCCATGCACAAAATGCAAGTTTGCACGTCGCGCAACTAAAGCGCGTGCCCCTCTACGCCCAGCAGCACGACCTTGCGCTCGAGCCCGCCGGTGTAGCCCCCGAGCCCGCCGCCCGAGTGGACCACGCGATGGCAGGGCACGACGATTGGCAGCGGGTTCGCGCCCAGGGCGTTGCCGGCCGCGCGCGAGGCCCGGGGACTGCCCGCCTCGGTGGCCACCTGCTTGTAGGTCACGAGCTCACCGAACCTGACGCGCGCGGTCGCGTCGAGCACGCGGCGACCGAAGCCCGCGCACAGCCGCCAATCGAGCGGCAGCTCGAAGGTCCTGCGCCGGCCAGAGAAGTACTGCTCGAGCTGGCGGCGGTCCTCATCCAGTCGTCGAGGGGCCAAGAGGATGCGCGGAGAGACGCGCGCGGCGAGCCGCTCGAGCACCGCCTCGACCTCCTGCCCCTCCACCTCGACATAGGCGATGCGCACGAGCCCCCGAGGGGTCGCCGCCAGCAGCAGCTTGCCCACGGGAGAGTCATGGGTGGCGTAGGCAATGTCGAGCACCCCCGCCTCCGTCGCGGCCGCAGCCACCTCGGGCGCCTCTCCGGAACCGAGCGCGTCAGCCGTCCGCGCCAGCTCCTGTTCCAGGTTCTCAGTCGCGCTCATCGCGGTACTCCTTTCGCAGTCGTTTCAGTCCTTCGTGGACGTTCCGCCTGGCGGCCTCCTCGCTCGAGCCCATCACCGCCGCAATCTCGGCGTGGCTCGAGCCCGCGAGGAAGCGCAGCGCGATCGCGGTCCGCTGCTTCGACGGCAGCGCCCGTACCGCGCTCCACACCTCGGGCAGCCCGTCCCGTCCGCCCTCGGCCGCCCCCGCCGCCCGCTCCAGCGCATCGCCCACGGGCTCGGCACGTCTGCGCGCCGCGCGCAGGTGGTCGAGCGCCTTGCGGTGGGCGACGGTGAAGACCCAGCCACGCAGGTTGGAGTCATCGCGCAGTCGTGGATAGGCCCTGAGGGCCGCGATCCAGGTCTCCTGGTAGCAGTCCTCGGCCTCTCCGCGGCCGACGGTCGCGACCAGAAAGCGCAACACGTCGGCCGAGTGCCGGTCAAGAAGCTGTTGGAAGGGCGGAAGCGTCACTGAGGATGAAACGCGCGAGCGCGAGATTTCGTGAGATCTTGGCGCGAACCTGGTTTGATCGGCCCGTGCGAAGGCACGCCGCCACGGCGATCCTGCTGGGAATGGCGCTCGCCCTACTCGCCGCCCCAGGCGTCACGGCGAGCACCCGCGCGAGCTCCACGGGCGCGAGCGCAGGTGCCGATCGCTGTGTGGTGCCGAACTTCGGCAAGCCGCTCGGGCGGCTGTGGCGCCCGGACATGAAGGCGGCGATCCGCTACGCGCATGCTCGCCGCGGCGACATCGCGTTCGCCGTGCGCACCGAGAACCACCACTGGGGCTACAGGACCAACCACCAGGAGTGGTCGGCCAGCATCGTCAAGGCGATGCTGCTCGTCGCCTACATCAGCGAGCCCTCCGTCGCCCACCGCAAGCTCACCGCGCGCGAGAAGTCGATCCTCGGTCCGATGATCACGCAGTCAAACAACGACGACGCACAGGTGATCTACGACCAGGTCGGGAACAGCGGTCTCGAGGCCCTCGCGCACCGGGTCGGCATGACGCACTTCGCCACCAATCCAGACCGGATCTGGGGCGAGACGCTGCTCACCCCCCACGACCAGACCAAGTACTTCCTGCACATCGACAGCTACATGCCCTCGAGCCACCGGCTCTACGCGATGGGGCTTTTGAACAGCATCACGCCGTCCCAGCGCTGGGGAATCGGGAAGATCGACCACGAGGGCTGGCGGCTTTACTTCAAAGGCGGCTGGGGTTACGCCACCGGCTTGATCGACAGCCAGGTGGCCCTGCTCACGCGCGGCTGCGCACGAGTCTCACTGGCGGTGCTGACGATGAACGACGGCAGCCATCCCTACGGCAAGGAGACGCTGCGCCAGCTGTTCTCGAGGCTGCTCCGAGGTTTCCCGAGAGCGAAATAGCCGCCTGGGTAGCCTGGTCACATGGACCAGCGAACACTCTCAAATCAACCACTCGTCGTCTCCGAGCTCGGCCTCGGCTGCATGGGCATGTCCGAGTTCTATGGCGCCGCCGACGAGAGCGAAGCGATCGCGACCATCCAGCGCGCGCTCGAGGTCGGCGTGAACTTCCTCGACACCGCCGATATGTACGGCCGCGGCGCCAACGAGCAGCTCGTGGGCCGGGCGATCGCCGCTCGCCGCGACGAGGTCGTGCTCGCGACCAAATTCGGGATCGTGCGCGACCCCGACAATCCCGCGGGTCGCGGCATCAGCGGCCGACCCGAGTACGTGCTGAAGGCGTGTGACGCCTCCCTGCGCCGCCTGAGCGTCGACCACATCGACCTCTACTACCAGCACCGGGTCGACCCGGAGGTGCCGATCGAGGAGACGGTGGGGGCCATGGCCACGCTCGTCGACCAGGGCAAGGTGCGCTATCTGGGCCTCTCCGAGGCCGCGGCGGAGACGATCCGCCGCGGGGCCTCGGTCCACCCGATCGCGGCCCTGCAGACCGAGTACTCGCTGTGGACGCGCGACGTCGAGGACGAGATCCTGCCCACGCTGCGCGAGCTCGGGATCGGGCTGGTCGCCTACAGCCCGCTGGGGCGGGGGTTCCTCACCGGCCGCTTCTCATCTCCCGACGATTTCCCCGAGGACGATTTCCGCCGCCGCAACCCGCGCTTCCAGGGCGAGAACTTCTACGCCAACCTGCGCCTGGTCGATCGCGTGAAGGAGCTCGCCCGCGAGAAGGACGCGACGCCGGGTCAGCTTGCGCTCGCCTGGGTCCTTCACCAGGGCGAGGACATCGTGCCGATCCCCGGCACCAAGCGCCGCTCCTACCTCGAGGAGAACGTGCAGGCGACCGAGCTCGAGCTGAGCGAGGAGGAGCTGCGCGCGCTCGACGAGGCGGCCCCGGCCGGCGCCACGCAGGGCGAGCGCTATCCCGACATGTCGGTCGTCAACCGCTAGAGCCCCGGCAAGCAGGCGCCCATTGCTTGCCTAAAGCAGGCAGTCCGGTATACACCCCAACATGCCCCGCGCGATCTGGACCGGCGCGATCAGCTTCGGGCTCGTCAACGTGCCCGTCAAGCTCTACAGCGCGACGTCTCCCAAGACGGTCCGCTTCCACCAGGTCTCGAGCAAGACCGGGACGCGCATCCGCCAGCAGCGAGTCGATCCCTCGACCGGCGAGGAGGTCCCCTACGACGAGATCGTAAAGGGCTACGAGGTTGGCCCCGACCGCTATGTGCTGATCTCCTCCGAGGAGCTCGAGGCGCTCGACCCGAAGGCGACCAAGACGGTCGACATCGAGGAGTTCGTGAACCTCGATGACATCGACCCGATCTACTACGACCACTCTTACTACCTCGCGCCCGCGGCGGGCGGCGCCAAGGCCTACCGGTTGCTGCTCGAGGCGATGCGCGAGGCGGGCAAGGTCGGGATCGGGCGGCTCGTGCTGCGCACCAAGCAACAGCTGTGCGCGCTCCGCCCCACGGGCGAGGTGCTGACGCTCTCGACGATGCTGTTCGGCGACGAGGTGGTGCCGCCCGACCGTCTCGACGAGCTCGACGCGGTCGAGGAGGCGGAGGCCACGGAGCGCGAGCTGCGCATGGCCGAGCAGCTGATCGAGTCGCTCTCGGGGGAGTTCGAGCCCTCGAGATACCACGACGAGTACCGCGAGCGCGTGCTCCAGATGATCGAGCGCAAGGCCGCGGGGGAGGAGATCGCGGTGCAACCGCCGGTCGAGCAGCCCGCCGCGGCCCCGGACCTGATGGCCGCGCTCGAGGCTTCGCTGGCCGCCGTGCGCAGTGACGACGAGCAGAAGGCGCCGGCCAAGGGCAACGGCGCGAAGGCGGGCAAGTCGAAGAACACCACCGGCTCGCGCAAGCGCGCGAAGGCCTAACTCGTTCTGTTGGCCGGCGCACATGTGCGCCGGCCCCGGCCGGAACATGTTCCGGCCGGCCGGGCCGATCATGATCGGCCCGGGACCTACTTATTGGCGTAGAACAGCGCGACGCCGTTGTCGCCATAGGCGGCGACGTAAACGTCGCTGCCGCCCGACGCGAGCGCGACCTGGTAGGCGCCCGCAATCGCGCGCCCCACGCCGCAGGTGCCCGCGCCCTTCTCGCTCGAGCCATCCGGCGTCACGCAGCCGTACTTGCCGGAGAGCTGCGCGAAGCTGCCCGTCGTCGGCGAGACGCGGAAGATCGTTAGACCGGTGCTTGTGCTGGACCCGAACCCGTTCTCGCTGAAGTAGAGCGTGCGCCCGTCCGGGGACAGGGCGCCCGCGTACTCGCCCTCGAGATTGGTTCCGGTGCGGCAGCTGCCGACGTTGTCGCCGGTGGTGCCGTCGACGCTGATGCACGCGGTGGGGCCGGTGCGCTCCCGCAGCAAACCGGTCTTGGGGTTGCGGTTCAGGACGACGATCGGCGAGGGTGCCTGATAGCTCGCGACGTAGAGGAACTTGCCGTTGCTCGAGGGCACCACGCGCTCGGGGTTGTAGAGGCCGTGGCCCTTGGCGCAGATGCCCGCCGGGCTCGTGCCGGTGTCCGAGATGCACCCGCCCTTGCCCTTGAGCGGCACCAGGCCGCCTTGCGCGTTGCGCTTGAACACCTGGACCAGCCTCGGTCCGTACGAGGCCGGGACGTAGACGAACTGGTTGTCGGGCGTCGCCACGTCCCAAGGCTCGGAGATGTTGGGCATCGCCTCGCAGAGCTTGTTCGTCCCGCTCTGCGTCGTGGTGCCGTCGGTGGTGATGCAGCCGTTGGCGCCGCTCAGCTGGCTGAGCTTGCCGGTCTTGGCGTTGCGCTTGAAGATCGCGAGCCCGCCGTGCGGAGAGTCGTCGTAGTTCGAGGCGTAGAGGTACTTCTGGTCGGGAGTGATGTGGAGGCTGTCGGTGTCGTCGACCTCGCGGGCGATCGCGCAGCCCTTGTACGCGACGGCGGTGACGCAGCCCCCGGTCCCGCTCAGCTGGCGTAGCGTCCCGGTCTTCAGGTTGCGCTTGAAGATCGCGATGCCGCCGACGTTGGCGGATTTGGTGGTGTTTTGCGAGGCCACGTAGAGGAAGCGTCCGTCACTCGAGATCACGACCGAGGTCGCGTCGCCAGAACCGAGGTCGCGCGCCTTGGTGCAGGTATTGGGGCCGGCCGTGCTCGAGCCGTCGCCCGAGAAGCAGCCGCTCTTGCCCGAAAGCTGGCTCAGCGCGCCGGTCTTCGGGTCGCGCTTCAGCACGGCCAGCGCGGGCGGCGCAGTGGTCTTGTTGCCGCCGTAGCCGTCGATGTAGGCGAAACGGCCGTCGGGGCTGATCGCCACCGTGGTCGCGCCGTTGGCGCCACGGACATTGCGGCAGGTGTGGGGCCCCGCCTCACTCGCGCCGCCGTCCGTGTAGCAGCCGGCCTTGCCGAATGCCTGATGGACCGAGCCTGCCGGCGGGCTGGAGGCAGCAAGTGCCGTTGCGCTCGCCGTCAGCACCACCAATCCCCCCACAGACGCCGCCAGGCGCCGCGCGCTCAAAATTTGCACCGCGGGGCTTATAGCACACCGCCGGCTGATCCTCTCTCGCGACCAGGGAGCATGACGCTGCGCTGGTACCCTCTGCGCTCCGTCGTGCCACCACTGGCCATCCCCAATCATCCCCCATGCACGCAAGCGCTCCGCCCGGGGCCACTGGCCTCTACGAACCCGCCAACGAGCACGACTCGTGCGGGATCGCGCTGGTCGCCAAGCTGTGGGGCGAGGCCAGCCACGCGGTCCTCGAGAAGGCCCTAGCGGCACTCGCCAACATGGAGCACCGGGGGGCGGAGGCCGCCGACCCGGAGACCGGCGACGGCGCCGGCATCCTCCTGCAGCTCCCCGACGCCTTCCTGCGGGCGGAGCTCGAGGATGTGGAGCTCCCGCCACCCGGGCGCTACGGCGTCGCGGTCTGCTACCTGCCCCACGACGCCGGGCGGCGGCGCGGGCTCGAGCTGCTGCTCGAGGAGACTGCCTGCGCCGAGGGGCAGACGCCGCTTGAGTGGCGCGATGTGCCCGTCGACGAGCGCCACATCGGCGAGCGAGCCCGGGTATCGGCGCCGGTCATCCGCCACCTGGTGATCGCGGCGGGCGAGGAGATCGAGGACCAGCAGGCGTTCGAGCGCAAGCTGTACGTGATCCGCCGCGTGGTCGAGGGCGTCGCGGGGGCTGAGGTCGCGATCCCGAGCTGCTCCTCGCGCACGCTCGTCTACAAGGGCATGCTCAAGGCGCCGCAGCTGGCCGGCTACTTCGCCGACCTGCGCGACCTGCGCGTCGCCTCGCGCTTGGCGCTCGTGCACTCGCGCTTCTCGACCAACACCTTCCCCAGCTGGGGGCTCGCCCACCCCTACCGCATGATCGCCCACAACGGCGAGGTGAACACGCTGCGCGGCAACGTCAACTGGATGCGCGCTCGCGAGTCGCAGCTCGCCTCCGAGGTCTTCGGCGACGACCTGAACAAGGTGATCCCGGTCGTGCAGCAGGGTGGCTCCGACTCGGCGATCTTCGACAACGTGCTCGAGCTGCTGGTCCTCTCGGGCCGCTCGATCCCGCACGCGGTGATGATGATGGTGCCCGAGGCTTACCGCACCCGCGCCGACATCGACCCCGACGTCAAGGGCTTCTACGACTTTCACTCCTGCCTGATCGAGCCGTGGGACGGGCCCGCGGCGGTGGTCTTCACGGACGGACGCGTGGCGGGCGCGGTGCTCGATCGCAATGGACTCAGGCCCGGTCGCTGGATCCAGGACGCCGACGGCTACGTGGTGCTGGCCTCCGAGACGGGGGTGATCGAGCTGCCGCCCGAGGACGTCCAGCGCAAGGGACGGCTGGCGCCCGGCAAGGTGTTCCTGATCGATCTGGAGGAGGGGCGGATCGTCGAGGACGAGGACGTCAAGCGGCGCGTCTCCAGGGGCAAGCCCTACGGCGAGTGGTACGCGAGCTCGGTCGTGCACATCGACGATCTGCCCGAGCGCGAGCCCCGGGCGCCCCGGGTCGAGCCGCTGCGCTCCAAGCAGCTCGCCTTCGGCTATTCCCAGGAGGACCTGCGGCTGGTGATCGCGCCGATGGCCGCGCGCGGCGAGGAGCCGGTCGCGAGCATGGGCAACGACGCCGCGCTGGCGGCGCTCTCGGACCGCCAGCCGCCACTGTTCTCCTACTTCAAGCAGCTCTTCGCGCAGGTCACCAATCCGCCCATCGACCCCCTGCGCGAGGCGGTGGTGATGGATCTCCAAGCGGGGGTGGGCGCCGAGGTCAACCTGCTCGCCGAGATTCCCGAGCAGGCCCACAACCTCGTCATGGACCAGCCGATCCTGCGCAACCACGAGCTCGAGAAGCTGCGCCAGGTCTCGCACGACGTCTTCGACGCGGCCACGATCGACATCACCTGGCCGATCGAGGAAGGGCCGGACGGCATGGAGGCGCGCCTCGAAGCGGTCTGCGGGGAGGCCGCGCGCTACGTGGAGGCGGGCGCCAACATCCTGATCCTGTCGGACAGGAACCTGGGACCCGAGCGGGTGGCGATCCCCTCGCTGCTGGCGGTCGCGGCGGTCCACCACCACCTCGTGCGAAGCGGCACGCGCACGCGCACGGGGCTCGTGATCGAGTCCGGCGAGCCGCGCGACATCCACCACATGGCCAGCCTGATCGGCTACGGCGCCGCCGCGATCAACCCCTACGTGATGTTCGAGTCGCTCGAGGAGTTGGCGGAGCGCTCGCTCTTGCCGGTCGACCTGGAGCGCGAGGAGGCGGAGAAGCGGATCGTGCGCGCGATCGGCAAGGGCCTGCTGAAGACGATCTCGAAGATGGGTATCTCCACGATCAAGTCGTACTGCGGGGCTCAGATCTTCGAGGCGGTCGGCCTCGATCGGGATGTCATCGAGCGCTACTTCACGGGCACGGCCTCGCGCGTCGGCGGCGTGGGGCTCGAGCAGCTCTCGACCGAGGCGATGGAGCGCCACTTCCGCGCCTACCCGCGCACCGGCCGCGACGTGCTGCCCGTGGGCGGCGTGCTCCAGTGGCGCCGCGACGGGGAGCGTCACGTGTGGAATCCGGACACGGTCGCGAAGCTCCAGCACGCGGTGGGCGGCGCGCCCGCGGAGCCTGTTGATGGCCTGCCCGCGGCGAACGGGAGCGGCGCGCGCGACTCCCGCCAGACCTATGCCGAGTACGCGCGCATGGTCAATGATCAGGCGGTGCGCCGCTCCCTGCTGCGGGGGCTGATGCGCTTCCGCCTGGCGGAGCAGCCGCTGGCGCTCGAGGACGTCGAGCCGGCGGGCGAGATCGTCAAGCGCTTCACCACCGGCGCCATGTCGCTGGGTGCGCTCGGCCGCGAGGCCCACGAGACGCTCGCGATCGCGATGAACCGCTTGGGCGCGCGCTCCAACACCGGCGAGGGGGGCGAGGACCCCTCGCGCTACGAGCCCGACCCGAACGGCGAGGAGCGCCGCTCGGCGATCAAGCAGGTCGCCTCCGGACGCTTCGGCGTCACCGCCCACTATCTGGTCAACGCCGACCAGCTTCAGATCAAGATGGCCCAGGGCGCCAAGCCGGGAGAGGGCGGGCAATTGCCGGGTGCGAAGGTCGATGAATACATCGCTTGGCTACGCAACTCGACCCCGGGCGTGGGGCTGATCTCGCCCCCTCCGCATCACGACATCTACTCGATCGAGGACTTGAAGCAGCTGATCTACGACCTGCGCTGCGCGAACCCTGCCGCGTCCGTGTCGGTGAAGCTGGTCTCCGAGGTGGGCGTGGGGACGGTGGCGGCGGGCGTGGCCAAGGCCAATGCCGACCACGTCACGATCGCCGGCCACGATGGCGGCACCGGCGCCTCACCCCAGTCCTCGATCCAGTCAGCCGGCGTCCCGTGGGAGATCGGGCTGGCCGAGACCCAGCAGACCCTGCTCTTGAACGACCTGCGCTCGCGCATCACGGTGGAGGTCGATGGCGGCATGCGCACCGGGCGCGACGTCGTGATCGGGGCGCTGCTGGGCGCGGACGAGTTCGGCTTCTCGACCGCGCCGCTGATCGCGATGGGCTGCATCATGATGCGGGTCTGTCACCTCAACACCTGCCCGGTGGGGATCGCGAGCCAGGACCCCGAACTGCGCCGGCGCTTCCGCGGCACGCCCGAGCAGGTCGTCTCCTACTTCATGCTGGTGGCGGAGGAGGTGCGCTCGATCATGGCGCTGCTCGGAGTGCGGTCGTTCGCGGAGCTGATCGGTCGCACGGACCTGCTCGACGCGGACGCGGCGGTCGAGCACTGGAAGGCGCGCCACGTCGATCTGAGCTCGGTGCTGTCGACGCCCGAGCTGCCCGCCGAGGTGCCACGACGGCGGACGCGCGCCCCAGAGCCGGTGCTGGAGGACGCCCTCGACTGGCGGCTCGTGTCCGCGTGCGCACCGGCTCTGGAGCGGCGCGAGAAGGTGCGCCTCGGGCCGGTGGCGGTGCGCAATGTGAACAGGGCCGTGGGGGGGATTCTGAGCGGCGAGATCGCGCGTCGCTTCGGCGCGCGTGGGCTGCCCGAGGGCACGATCGAGATCGGGTTTTCTGGGTCGGCGGGGCAGAGCTTTGGCGCCTGGCTGGCCTGCGGGGTGACGTTCTCGTTGCGCGGGGAGACGAACGACTACGCCGGCAAGGGGCTCTCCGGCGGGGTCGTGTCTGTATGCCCGCCCGAGCGCGCCCATTTCCGCGCCGAGGAGAACATGATCGTCGGCAACACCGTCCTCTACGGGGCCACTGCCGGCCGCGCGTTCTTTCGGGGGCTGGCGGGAGAGCGCTTCGCGGTGCGCAACTCGGGCGCCCGCGCGGTCGTCGAGGGCGTCGGCGACCACGGCTGCGAGTACATGACCGGCGGCCGCGTCGTCGTGCTCGGGCGGACAGGGCGCAACTTCGCCGCTGGCATGAGCGGCGGAATCGCCTACGTGTACGACGTCGACAGGGGCTTCGAGCGGCGGTGCAATCTTGAGCTGGTCGAGCTCGAGCCGCTGTCCGACGAGGACGCCTCGGAGGTGCGCGCGCTGATCACCGAGCACGCCGCGCGCACCGGCTCCCTGGTCGCCCGCAACCTGCTGGCCTCGTGGCCGCGCGTCCAGGAGCGGTTCGTGAAGGTGATGCCGACCGACTACCGCCGCGCCCTGGCCACGTTGGCCGAGCGGGTCGCGCTGGAAGAGGCCGCGGCTGTGTGACGCGCGGCCACGTGTAACGGCGCGTCGCAAAACCGTCATCTCATCGCGACTTTGCTCGCCTGCGTCGCGATCGCGCGCGCAATGCGTGCGATCGTCGCTGCGTGGAGCGGCCGCGCGATCCCGGGGATGACAGCGCCGCGAAGCGGTCCCACGACCCCCGGGCGGAGAGCGCCACGGAGCGGTCCCACGACCCCCGGGCGGAGAGCGCCACGGAGCGGTCCCACGACCCCCGGGCGGAGAGCGCCACGGAGCGGTCCCACGACCCCCGGGCGAAGAGCGCCACGGAGCGGTCCCACGACCCCCGGGCGGAAAGCGCCACGGAGCGGTCCCACGACCCCCAAGTCCACAAAAGGCCCCATTCGAAGCGAAAATCGGCAGGCGTGGGGCGTCAGCCCCCGCCACATCATGAGGATCCGCCCTCACTAGTCAGGATCCTCGGCCGAAAGGGTCTTTTGCGGGTCGCCGGAGACCGCGAGCAGCGGGTCGCCGCAATCGCGCGGCTGCAGCGAGGACGGGCCACTCGCAAACAGCTCCTGCGCGCGGGCCTGACTAGTAACGCGATCAACCACATGCTCCGCCGGGGGCTGCTGGAGCCTGAGCATGCAGGCGTCTACGTGCTCCGCTCGGCGCCGCCGGTGCCGTGGGGGCGCGAGACGTCCGCGCTGCTGGCGTGTCACGGCGGCGCGATCCTCAGCCACAGCTCGGCCGCCGCCGTCTGGGGCCTGATTCCTGTGCCCGACGGGCCCGTGGACGTCACCGTCGTCGGCGGGGACAGCGGGCGCAAGCGGCCCGGCATCCGCGTTCATCGCGCGGCGCGGCTGCTCGCGTGCGACACCGCGATCCATCAGGGGCTGCCCATCACCTCGCCTGCTCGGACCCTGCTCGATCTTTCGTCGTCCGCCCCGCCGCGGATCGTCGAGCGCGCCCTCGACGACGCGCTGGCGGTGCTCGGGATCGTGCGTCCCAAGGACCTCGAGGACGTCGTCGAGCGGGCGCGGTATCGCTGCGGAGCAGCGCTCTTCCGCGGGCTTCTGGCCACCCGCAAGGGAGGGACCCTCACCGAGTCGGAGGCCGAGCGGCGGTTTCTGGCGTTGATTCGCGAGGCGGAGCTGCCGCTGCCCGAGACGCAGGTGCCGTTCAAGGGCTTCCGGATCGATTTCTTGTGGCGCGATGTCGGCGTCGTGTTCGAGATCGACGGCCACAAATACCACTCCAGCAGGAGGGCGTTCAACCGCGACCGGCGCAAGGATGCGGCGCTCAAGTCCGCCGCACTCGATCCCAATCGTGTCGCCCGCGACGAGGTCGAGTTCCGGCCGCTGTACGTGATCGGCCAGGTCGCCACTGCGCTTGCGCGGGCGCGGCGGGACGCCCTCTAGGTTCGCGGGGGCGTTGTACCCTCGGCGGCTCCAATGGGCGAGCTCGGCGCGTTTCTCAAGATTCATCGGGTCGGCTTCGACAAGCGCGATCCAGCCGAGCGCGTGCGCGATTACCGGCAGTACTTTGAGCTGCGTCCCGAGTCGGAATTGCGCCAGCAGGGCGCCCGCTGTATGGACTGCGGGATCCCTTTCTGCCACGAGGGCTGCCCGTTGGGAAACCTGATCCCGGAATGGAACGACCTCGTCTACCGCGACAAGTGGCATGAGGCGATCGACCAGCTCCACGCGACCAACAACTTCCCCGAGTTCACCGGGCGCATCTGCCCGGCGCCGTGCGAGTCGGCGTGCGTGCTCCAGATCAACGACGACCCGGTGACGATCGAGCAGATCGAGCTGGCGATCGCGGAGCGGGCGTTCGCCGAAGGCTGGGTTGTGCCCGAGCCGCCCGACCGTCGCACGGGCCGCACTGCGGCGGTGGTCGGGGCGGGGCCCGCGGGACTGGCGGCCGCGGCGGAACTCAACCACTCGGGGCACCAGGTGACGGTCTACGAGCGCGACGAGGGGCCGGGCGGGTTGATGCGCTTCGGCGTGCCGGATGCCAAGCTCGAGAAGCGGATCATCGACCGGCGCGTGGAGGTGCTCGCCGCGGAGGGGATCGAGTTCGTTTACGGCGTCGACGTGGGCCGCGACGTTTCCGTTCCCGAGCTGCGCGAGCGCTACAACGCCCTCGTCGTCTCGATCGGCTCCCGGGTGTCGCGCGATCTCGACGCGCCCGGGCGGGCCCTTGCCGGGATCCACTTTGCGATGGACTACCTGTACCAGCGAAATCGCTGGGTGGCAGCCCAGGAGGGGCGGCCCTCGCGGCCCACGGAGCCGGAAGAAGAGATTGCCGCCGCGGGCAAGCGCGTGGTCGTGGTAGGCGGTGGCGACACCGGTATGGACTGCATCTCAAACGCCCACCGCGAGGGGGCGGCGGCTGTGACGATGCTCGATGTCTACACCGCGCTCGAAGCCAGCGGCGCCGATCCCCTTCACCCCTGGCCGCTGCCGCCCAAGCGGACTCCCACCACTTACGCGCTCGAGGAGGGAGGCAAGCGCTGGTGGGGCACTGAGGTCACGGGCTTCGGCGGGCGTGGGGGGCACGTGAGCCACGTGTACGCCCGTCGGGTGACGGGGATCTCCTCGCGCGATCTCACGCCCGTTCCCGGGAGCGAGTTCGTGCTCGAGGCGGATCTCGTGCTGATCGCGATCGGGTTCGAGCATCCCGAGCACGAGGGCCTGGTCGAGGAGCTGGGGCTGGAGCTCGACCGCCGCGGGAACATTCGCACCCGGCAGACCTACCGCACCTCGGTTGACGGCGTGTACGCGTGCGGCGATGCGCGCATCGGGCAGTCGCTGGTCGTCACCGCGATCGCTGAGGGGCGCAAGTGCGCGCGGGTCGTGAACAAGGATCTCGGGGGCAGCCCGATGGATGCTGACCGTGAGAGGCTCGCGCTGGGCGCCTGGAGCGGTGAAGCGGATCGCACCCTGCGGCACGAGGCCGAGGCGGCCGGCACGGTGCGCCCTGGGGAGGAGTTCTTCAGCGGCCCCGGCACGCGCCGGCGGCTCTGACGGCCCGGGTGTGCGGCTGACGCGGCCCCGGCACGCGCCCATGGCTCTGACGGCCCGGGTGTGCGGCTTCAGCGGCCCCGGCACGCGCCGGCGGCTCTGACGGCCCGGTCGGCGCCAGCGCTACCGCAAGCCGCCGCCTCGCCGGACCCGCTGGACTTCGCGCCACGGACTATTTGCAATGCGAACACACGACCTGTACGCTTCGCCCGCCGGGAAATAGTGGTGGAGCCTGAAGGCTCGGCAGAGGAGGGGGCTGTTTAGCTTCAGCTTGGGACGGGGAAACTCGCCCCTGTCGGTCAGGGAACTGCGCCCCCACTTCCCTGGCTCTCCGGGGGGCCCAGACGGATCTGGGCCCCCCGGTTCTTTTTCAGCCGGATGGTTTGCTGCCAAGCTGTGGGCGTTGCATGCCCACTTTCTGCCGCCACAACCGCTTGCTCCAGCACTGTCCGATCTGCGCGCGAGAGCAGGACGTCGAGCTCACACCACTGATCTCTCCAAGCGCGCCCCGAACCGGCCTCGGGGACGGCGAGCGCCCGACCCGGAGCAGTGCTGGCGCGACGAGTCGACGCCGCCAGGAAGCTCGGAGCGGCGCCCGCCGCGCCTCTAGTGGCGGCTCCGCCGCAATGCGCGTGCGGCGCCTCGAGCGCGGGGCGGATGACGGCTACCGCTCGGGGCTCGCGCCAGGGCTGCGCTCGAGCACCGAGGCCGAGCGCTTGGCCGAGGAGCTCGCCTTTGCCGCAGCACGTCTGCACGCGCTCAGCCAACAACCTCCGCGCCTGTACGCGGAAGTCGCAGCGTCCGGCGATCCGGAGGAGCGGATCTGGCTCGCGTTCTTAATCGCCTATCTCTGCCCCCTCGACGAGGACGATCCCTTCGCCGCGATCCGGCGGGTCCGGACGCCATGGGGCGCGCCCGAGCTACCAGACCTCACGGAGGTCTCGACCGGCCCCCGCAGCGCACACGACCCGAGCCACCCGCTGCGCACCATCAATGCGTATCGCGCCTGGACGGCGCGCAGCGGCTCGCAGCTCGCGGGCTTCACGGGCGACGCCGACTGGTCGCCGGAGCGGCGCTTCACGCGCGTCTTTGAGCGCCTCGCGCTGCCCGGTCTGCACCGCGATGCGCGCTTCGACCTGCTCGTGACGCTTGGCCGGCTCGGCGTGGTCGAGCTGAGGCCCGAGCAGCTGATGCTCGGAGGAGCGGGCGAGGTCACGGTCGCGGCGAAGCGGGTGTTTGGCATCGGCGATCCGTTATTGCTCCAGGCGCGGGCGGCCGCCCTTGCCCAGGCCTGCGAGCTGCCGCTGGCCGCATTGGATCTCGGCCTCTACAACTGGGAGCGCGGCCAGCGTGCCCACCTCGGGCTGGCGCCCGGCACCGCTCCCGACCCGCAAGCGCTGGGAGCTGTACGAGCGGGGCTCGAGCTGTAACGAAGCACGCCCCGCCCGCTCGGGTTACTATGTGGGCCGCCGGGGGGGCGGCGCTGGAGGCGAGGTGTGGACAACTCGCTGGAAGCGGGGTGTGAGAAGTGATTCGACGTTCGCTGGTCTTGCTCTTGATCATCACCGCGGCCGCGGTGACGGGCACGGCTGCCTTGGCTTCGTCCGGACCGCAGCGAGCGCTGGCCGCCGGAGCTACGAACGCGCCGGCTGCCGGTGGGAACGCGACATCGGTCTCACTGGCGGGCATCCACAAGATCCGGCATGTCGTGATCATCATGCAGGAGAACCGCTCCTTCGATAACTACTTCGGGACCTTCCCCGGAGCGAAGGGGATTCCCGGTGTGGCGGGCAACCAAGGGCACAAGCCGTGCGTTCCGGACCCCAAGAACGGCGGCTGCGATCAGCCCTTCCACGACACCCAGGACAGGAACTATGGGGGTCCACATTCCGCGATCGCGTCCAAGGCTGACATGGACTGCATCAACGCGCGACGGCATGCGGGCTGCCAGATGAACGGATTCATTGCTGAGGCGGAGAAGGGCGCGGCCTGCTCGGGCACGAACCCC
The DNA here is from genome assembly GCA_963823315.1 of uncultured Solirubrobacterales bacterium. GTDB lineage: Bacteria > Actinomycetota > Thermoleophilia > Solirubrobacterales > Solirubrobacteraceae > Palsa-465. The sequence continues at coordinate 70,275 of CAWGLB010000012.1, forward strand.
AACTGCAGCCCCTGCAAGACCTATCAGCGGGGCAGGTGCCTGGACGCGGTCGGATACCACAACGGCGCCGATATCCCCAACTATTGGCGCTGGGCGCACGACTTCGTGCTCCAGGACCACATGTTCGCCTCAAACGCCTCCTGGAGTCTCCCCGCGCACCTCTTCATGGTGTCCGAGTGGTCGGCGCGCTGCTCAAACGCGTTCCAGCCGTTCTCATGCCGTAACGCCCTTCAGAGCCCCAGCCACGGCGGGCGGCTCCAGTACGCGTGGACGGACATCACGTATCTGTTGCACCACGATCATGTGAGCTGGGGCTATTACCTCATGAGCGGCGACCAGCCCGACTGCGCTTACGGGCAAATGAGCTGCGCGGCGGTGAAACAGGGCGCCAGCACGCCCGGGATCTGGAACCCGCTACCCGAGTTCACGGACGTCTGGCAGGACCATCAGCTCAGCAACATCCGCCCGATCTCGCAGTTCTACAGCGCCGCCCAGACCGGGAATTTGCCCAAGGTCTCCTGGGTGGTCCCCAACTACCGCTTCTCCGAGCACCCCCCGGCGCTGGTCAGCCGCGGCGAGTCATACGTCACGGGCCTCATAGACGACATCATGCAGAGCCCCGACTGGAAGAGCACGGCGATCTTCCTGGCCTGGGATGACTGGGGCGGCTTCTACGACCAGGTCGTGCCGCCCGCGGTGGACGTGAACGGCTATGGCATGCGGGTGCCGGGCTTGGTCATCAGCCCCTATGCGCGCAGAGGCTTCATCGACCATCAAAGGCTCAGCTTCGACGCCTACAACAAGTTCATCGAGGAAGACTTCCTCAAGGGAGCCGAGCTCAACCCGGCCACAGATGGCCGGCCGGACCCGAGGCCCGACGTGCGCGAGGCGCTACCGCAGCTGGGCAGCCTGATGCGCGACTTCAACTTCAATCGACGGCCGCGCGCGCCGGTGATCCTGCCGGTTTGCCCGAAGACGGATCTCAAGCCGAAGCCGATCTGTCCCTAGGAGGGGCGGGGCGGGGCCGAGGCTGGGCCAGAATCGCCCGGCGCGTCGACACGCGTGCGTGATGCGACCGCGCTGCGAGATCAGCGACGCCGCCGCAGTGTCCGTCCGGGGCACCGCCTACCTTTGGCGCCGTCGGCAGCCCCAGAGACGGAGCCGCGAATGTCACTGTGCTTCATCGAACCCCAGAATGCGATCAGGGTCATCTCCGAGTCCGTGGGCCGGGAGGCCCGGCGCCAGATCCTCGGCGAGGTCGTGCGCGCGTGGGTCGACGAGATCCCGGATTCCGAGCTCGACTCGCACTACGCGAAGGCGGTTGCCGACCTCGACGAACACGATCTGTCGCTTTTGGCCGCGTGGCACGCATCGCTCGAGGTCGGCCATCCGGTGCCCAACAAGGAGTTTCTAGTCAACGTGTTCCCCTCGCTCGGCGAGCACCGGCGGGAGGCGCTGAAGATCGCCGCCGGCTTCCGCGGTGAGGAGGCGTTCGAGGCCGGCGTGGGGGAGGAGCAGGCTCTCGACACGGTGCTGCCATGGCTCTCCAACGAGCGCTGTATCGAGCTGGCGCGCGAGTGCCTCGAGCTCTACTGCTGGGACCGGCTCGGCGCCGAGAACTAAAGGCGGCCAGCTTCCGCAAGGCGAGCCTCGATCTCCGCGATCGCCTGCTCATTGGAGCGAAACCAGACCGTCTCCATGCCGAGCTCCCGGGCCGCGTCGCAGTTGAGCTCGATGTCGTCGATCAGCAGCGCCGTCTCGGGGCGCACGCCCAGACGCTCGAGCGTGAGCTCGTAGATGCGTCGCTCAGGCTTGCGCGTGCCCACGAACGCCGAGTCGACCACCACCGAGAAGATCTCGTCCACCGGCAGCTTGGCCCGCCACCGCTGCTCCCACTCGCGGACATTGTTGGTGCAGATGGCGAGCTTGTAGCCGCGGTCGCGCAGGCCGCGCATCAGCGAGATCATGGGCTCGTTTGGATGCAGATGCTCGAAATATCGCTCCCCGAACTCGTGCATCGCCACCTCGTGTCCGAGCTGGGCGGAAAGCTCCGAGCCGAGCAGCTGCAGAAAGCGCGCCTCGGTCATGCGGCCCGTCTCGAGCTCGAACAGGGGGTTGGCGCCGAGCTGCTCAAGGAGCGCCCCGATCGCTTTGCCCAACTGCTCGAGCGAAATCCCCGATGAGTCCTGAAAGGCGGTGAAAGAATCGAGCATGGGCGAGGTCAGCACGCCGCCGAAGTCGCTGATCACGGCCTCGATCCGGCGGGCGTCCGGGCCATGAGCTCGCTCGGAGCTCACCGCGCGATGATCAGCAGGTAGACGCCGGCGCCCTCGCGGCCCTCGGCGCGCCAGCGAAACGGCTGTGCGCGCACGCCGGTTCCATCCGCGGTGTGGGCGATCCCGGCGCCCACGGCCTGGCCGGCGGCACGCCGCGGATACTTCACCGATCGCCCCTGCTCGTCGTCCGCGGGCTCCTCCTCGTCCGGGAACCACATCTCGAGCGTCGCCCGCACCGGCTGCTGCTGGTCGTTGTAGGTGGTCGAGAGCCGGGGCTCAGCCACAGGTTCGGTTTCCCCGCGCGAGAACAGCGTCGCGTGCGTCTGCTCGCCGCCGTGACCGGAGGCTTTCCGGGGGCGCAACGCGATCATCGCGAACCCCTCGTCGGGGGCAAACCAGGCGGACACGTCGCGCGCCAGGGCAAACCGGCCCGGCTCGAGCGCGTCAGGTCGCTCACTGCGAGCCCCCGCGCACTCGAACTCGCGCTCGGACGCCCGGCCGCGGACGGTGACCAACTGGTCGGGGATGCCCGCCGTCTGCGGGACCACGAGCAATTCGAGTCCCTCGCCCACGATCGTCCATTCGGTGGGGGCGGTGGTGGGGGCGGAGCCGGAAGCAGGGGTGGCGGTAGGGCCGGAATCAAATCCCTGGGAAGCGCCGGCAGCGGGCCCGGTTCGAAGATCCACGGCGACGACCGCGCGCTCGGGCCCGATCACCGCCAAGGAGGGCAGATCGGGATGAAGGCTCCACGCGGCGCCCCATACGCCGGTGCGCAGGTCGGCAAAGGTGACGGCTCGGAGCGACATCGGGCCAAGCGTAGCCGCGGCCTCGTGGCGAACCCGGAACCGAGCCCACACGGGGACCCCCGCGACCCGTTACGCGAAAGCCTGCGAGCCCTCGAGACGCACGCCGGCGATGCGGTGCAGCCCGGCGCGCTCGATCTGGAAGCGGATTTGCGGACGGGCGCCGCGCAGCCACATCGCGCGCCCCCTCCGGCGCAGGCGGCGAGCCAGCATCGCCAGATCCACCATCAGCGAGACGTCCGCAAAGACGAGCTCGGTCAGGTCCACGACGAGGTCGCCCTGGGCCCGGAAGGCACGGGCGAGCGCCTGTCGCCGTCGGCCCTGGGTGGCTCGATCCTCGTCTCCGCGACACCGCAGCACGGGGGGCTGTTCGCAGAAGTCGACGATCGAGCCAATGTATTTGAACTCCCGGTGGGCCTGCAAGGTGAGAAAAATCCTCTGCAGAAAATGTCCGACAGTGCCGATTAAGGCGCTCGCACCAAGCGGCATCGAGCTCGAAAAGCGTCCGTTTCCCAGGCCCCAGGGGAGATTCGGACCCCCTACACTGCTGGCATGGCTTCCGTGGACGAAGTGACAGAGGCACTGCGGGACGTGATCGATCCCGAGCTCGGGCTGGATTTCGTCGAGCTTGGTCTGATCTATGACATCGATGTCGACGGCGGCACGGTCAAGATCACCTACAGCCTGACCACGCCTGCGTGTCCGATCGGCCCCCACGTGTCCGAGCAGATGGAGGAGTTCGTGGGCGAGCTTGACGGCGTCGAGCGGGTCGAGCCGACGATGACGTTCTCGCCGCCGTGGACCCCCGAGCGGATGAGCGAGGACGCCAAGTTCGCGCTCGGGTTCTGAGCGGCCCGCGCTCGGATCTCACCGGCCGCGCTCGGCCCGCGCTCGGATAGCGGCCCGCGCTCGGATCTCACCGGCCGCGCTCGGCCCCGCCAGCCCCTAGGACGAGCGCCGCAGCTCCTGACGCAGGTCGATCGCGCGCATGTCGTGCTCGTCGGGCAGCTTGGCGAGCACGGCGGAGACGATCTGCTTGATGTCGCGCTCCTCGTGCCCAAGGTCGTCGTAGAGCGTCTTCAGCGCCGTGTGCACGATCTTCAGCTGAGCCGCGGTCAGCTCCAGGTGGTAGGCGATGCCGCCCGGTGGAATCAGGTTCTCGTCGCTCATTTCGGGCCCTCCTGGGGCGCGCCACCGTTGCCGCCGCGGCCGCCGCGGGTGCGCCGCGCCCGCATGTCGGCGGCCGGACCGCGCTTGGGACGTGAGCTCTGGGCGGGCACGAGCGAGGCGGGCTCTCGCGCGACTTGATCGGAGCCCTCAGCACCCTCCGAACCCCCGGAGAACTCCACGCCCTCGACGCCCCCGGACGTCGCGCCGGCTTTCGCCGTGGCCCCGCGCCGCCGCGCCCGTCTCGGCGCGTCTCCCCGCGCCGCCGCGAGCAACTCGGCCAGCGATTCGTCGATCCCGGCCGTCAGCTCGTCAATGTCGTAGAGCGCGTCGTAGTCGGCCAGCAGGCCGTAGTCGATGCCGCCGTTGTAGGACATGATCGCCACCGCCAGCGCGTGGTGGGCGGGCAGGAACGCGACCGGGAAGAGATCCTGGAGCTGGCGCCCGAGCACATACAGCGGGAACTGAGGCCCGGGGATGTTCGTCACCAGCAGGTTGAAGAGGCGCGTCGAGAACTGGAGCCGCGCCGCCTGCGCAAGGATCGTCGGCGGGGCCAGGTTGTTTACGCGCGCGATCGTCGACGCCGCGACGGCCTGCTTTGACTCCTTGAGGCCGTCCATGGCGCGGCTCACGTACCGCAGCCGGGCCCGGGGATCGACGATATACACCGGCAGGGGCCCGCGCATCGCGGTCAGCTGGTTACCGAGCGTGTGGCGCTGCTTCTCGCCGCGCACCGACACGGGCACGAGCGCGCGCAGCTGAAGCCCCTGCGTGCGTACCCCCCGCGACTCGAGCCAGCGCCCGAGTGCGCCCGCCACGACGCTCAGCACGACGTCGTTGACGGTGCCGCCGAGCGCGCTCTTGATCTCGCGGTAATCATCGAGCTCATGGCGCACGACCGCGAAGCGGCGGTGGGGGCCGATCTCGACGTTCAGCGGCGTCTCGGGCGCGGGATTCAGGATCGCCCACAGGAGCTCCCCGATCCCCTCCGCGGCCTCCGCCAAATCGGCAGCGGTGCCCATCGGGTCGGCGGCCGCCCCGAGTGCGCGCTCAATCAAGTGCACGCCTGTGCCAACGAACGCGCGGGCGCCCGCGAGCACGAGATCGGCCGGCGAGGGCTCGCGGTGCGCGTGCCACGGCTCGAGCTCCCCTTCGGGCGGCTGCGGCGTCCGCTCGAGATCGAGCAGCACGGTAGCCAGGTCGACCCCGGAGACGCCATCGACCAGCGCGTGGTGAGTCTTGAAGATGAGCGCGAAGCGATCGCCCTCGAGGCCCTCCACGAGCCAGCTCTCCCACAGGGGCCGGGAGCGGTCGAGCCGCTGCGAGGCGATCCGCCCGGCGAGCAGAAACAGTTGCTCCTCGGTGCCCGGCTGCGGTAGCGCGGTGTGCCTGACGTGGTAGGAGAGGTTGAAATCGGGGTCGTCGATCCACAGCGGGCGGCCCGTCTGCAGCGGTGGCGTGGCCAGCTTCTGCCGGTAGCGGGGAACCAGGTGCAGGCGCCCGCGTACGTGCCTGAGGTAATCCTCGAACGCCGGCGGCGGACCCTCGAACAGCAGCACCGCGCCGATGTGCATGTGCGACGCCGGCCCTTCCTGGTGCAGGAAAGACGCGTCAATCGAAGTCAGGCGGTCGAGATGCTGTTGAGCCATGGAAGGATTGCCCGCGTATTAAGGGGAGATGGGTTATGCGAAGACTAACTCTCGCCCAGCCACCCCTGCCTAGACTGTGAAGCGATGACGGCGGCCCCGGAAAAGATCATCCTGGCTGCGCCGCGCGGCTACTGCGCGGGGGTCGAGCGCGCCGTGCAGGCGGTCGAACGGGCGCTCGATCTCTACGGCGCGCCCGTCTACGTGCGCAAGGAGATCGTCCATAACAAGCACGTGGTCGACCAGTTGCGCGAGCGCGGGGCGATATTCGTCGACTCCGAGGAAGAAGCCCCGGAGGATGCCACCGTGGTCTTCTCCGCCCACGGCGTCGCCCCGACCGTGCACGCCAACGCCGAGCAGCGCCGCCTGCGCACGATCGACGCGACCTGCCCGCTCGTGACCAAGGTCCACGTGGAGGCGCGCAAGTTCGCGGCCGACGAGTACACGATCGTCCTGATCGGCCACGACGGTCACGAGGAGGTCGAGGGGACGATGGGAGAGGCCCCAGGGAACATCGTGCTGGTGCAGTGCGAGGAGGACGTGGACCGGCTCGAGGTCAAGGATCCGGGGCGGATGGCCTACATCTCCCAGACCACGCTCTCGGTCGACGAGACGCGCTCGATCATCAACCGCCTGCGCGCGCGCTTTCCGGAGATCGTGGGTCCTCGCACGGACGACATTTGCTACGCCACCACCAACCGTCAGGCGGCGGTCAAGCAGCTCGCGCGTGAATGCGAGCTGGTGCTGGTGATCGGCTCGCGCAATTCCTCCAACTCCAACCGGCTGGTCGAGGTCGCGCGCGAGTGCGGCGCCGAGTCGCACCTGATCGACAATGAGAGCCAGGTGGAGGAGGAGTGGATCGAGGGCAAGCGCCAGATCGGCATCACCTCGGGGGCAAGCGCGCCCGAGGAGCTGGTCCAGCGCCTGGTCGAGTTCTTTCGCGGCCGCGGCACGACCCAGATTGAGGAGCTCGACGTGATTCGGGAGGACGTCCGCTTCATGCTGCCCAAGTCGATCCGCCAGGCGCTCGCCGCCGCCTCGGCGTAGCCTCCACCGGCTCTCTGCGGACGCTCGTCGTCTCCGACCTGCACCTCGGTGCGGCACCGGGGAACGACCTCATGCGCGCCGCCGATGCGCGCAAGCCGTTTCTGGAAGTGCTCGCCGACTGCGAGCGGCTGGTGCTGCTCGGCGACGTGCTCGAGCTGCGCCACGGTCCGGCTCACCGTGCGCTTGAAGCGGCCCGCCCCGCGCTCAGCGAGATCGCAGCGACGCTCGGTGCTTCCGGCGAGGTTGTGATCGTGCCCGGCAACCACGACCACCAGCTCGTGGCGCCCTGGCTCGAGCGGCGGGCGGCCGCCGCCCCCGTGCCGGCGCTCCAGCTCGAGTCGGATGTCGACTGGCGCGAGGGAGAGTCGCTCGCCGCGCTGGCGGGGGCGCTCGAGCCGGCCCGGGTGCGCGCCGCCTATCCCGGCGTGTGGCTGCGCGAGCACGTCTATGCGACCCACGGCCACTACACCGACCGCCACAACACGGTGCCGCTGCTCGAGCGGCTGGGAGCGGGCCTGGTCGCCCGCATCGTGGGCGAGCGGGGCGCGGGGCCGGCCGTGCCCGACGACTACGAGGGCGCGCTCGCGCCGATGTACGCCTTTATCGACGCGGTGGTCCGCCGCCGCCCGCCGACGCTAGATCAGGGCAGCGAAACCTTCCAGGTGCGGAGCTGGGGTCGGCTGAGTGCGCGGGGTGGCCGCAGCGGCGTGCGCCGGGCAGCGCTGAAGGGCGGCTTCGCCGTGGCCGTCGCCGGCCTCAACCGGGCGGGTCTCGGCCCCCTGCGGGCCGAGCTCTCCGGGGTCGCCCTGCGCGAGGGCGGCCTCTACGGGGCCCGGCTGATGGCGGAGCGGCTCGCGATCCCCGCCGAGCACGTGATCTTCGGTCACACCCATCGCGCCGGCCCGCTTCCCGGGCGACGATCTCGGCCCTTGGCGAACCGCGGCGGGAGCGCGGCTCCACAACACGGGTTCGTGGCTGCTCGAGCGCTCCTTCCTCACCTGGGAGCCGCAGGCGAGCCCTTACCGGCCGGGATTCTGCGTGCTCCTCGACGCCGACGGCGCCCCCAGGCTCGTCAACCTGCTCGACGCGGCGCACGGGGTCGCGCATGCAGGCGGACCGGGGTCCTCAGGCGATGCCCGGCGTGAAGCAGACCGCGTGGCAGCGGACCCCGTCTGAGAGCTCCATGTTCAGCCGCCCGCGCGTGCTGCGGCGGTGCGAGACCAGCTCGTAGCAGCCCGGTCCGTCAACCGGCTGCGTGCGGCCACCCGCGCTGACCGCGCCCTGGCCCTCGAGCACCGCCCACACGCCGCCGGCCTCGTAGGGGCCCGAGTAGGGGCCCGCGCGGTCCTCGCTCTGGGGTCGCAAGACGGCATCAGGGGCGTCCTCGGGCCGTAGCGGCGGCACCACGGGACCGTTGACGCCGAGCAGCTCCTGGAGCTCGCGCTCGCTCTCGCCGTAGGCGCCCTCGCCGTAGTGGTAGTGGACGAGCGTGCCCTCGGGGCCCCACAGGTAGCGCGCGGGCCAGCCGAGATTGCCGTAGAGCTGCCAGAGCTCGAGCCGGGCGTCGATCACCACGGGGTGGGCGATCCCCAGCCTCGCGACCGCCGCGCGCACCGCGTCCGGATCGCCCGAGGGCGGGAAGCCCGAGGTGTGCACACCGATGACTTGCAGGCCGGCGGGTCCGTAGCGCTCATGCCAGGCCTTGATGTAGGGCAGCGTGCGGATCGAGTTCGGCCGGCAGAAGTCCCAGAACTCGACCAATACCGGCCCGCCGCGCAACCGGTGCATGTGCAGCGGTCGCGAGTTCACCCATTCGAGCCCAAGCGGGAAGGGCGGCGCCTCGATGTGGTCGACGGGGGGACGCACATCAATATTGTGGCTGGCGCACATGTGCGCCAGCGCCGGCCGCGCATGCGCGGCCGGCCCGGGCCGATCATGATCGGCCCGGCGGCCCGGCACATGTGCCGGGCCGACCCCTTATCTATTTACCAGCGGTACCAGCGTCTGCGACCGCGCTCGAATGCGGAGCCGCTCGCGCCCACGAACCAGCCGATCAGCCACAGAATCACGAGGGCAATCAGCACGAACCACAGAATGTGGATCGCAAACCCGAGCCCACCGAAGATGGCCAAGATCAGCAACAGCACTAAGAAAGCAATCATCTACGCACCTCCTTGTGTTATGGGAACAGAATGGTGGCAGACGAATAGGCGTACTGGGCCAATTATCGCCCATGGCTATACTGACTGAAGTATTGAAAGCCGGGTGCATTTGAGGAGTTTGTGGCGATGAGCACTTCGGGAGCGGACCTTCTCCGCGAAATCAAGAACCGAATCACTGAGATCGAGCCCACGCGGGCGCGCGAACTGGCCTCGAACGGGGCCGTGCTCGTGGACGTGCGCGAGACCGAGGAATTCGCCGCCGGCCACATCCCTGGCGCCAAGCACGTGCCCCGCGGCTACCTCGAGTCGCGCATCGAGGGGACGATCCCCGATCGCTCGCAGCACCTGATTCTTTACTGCGCCTCCGGCAACCGCTCGGCCTACGCCGCCCGCACGCTCACCGAGGACCTCGGCTATGAGCACGTGGAGTCGATGCGCGGCGGGATCACGCTGTGGAAGGACCACGGCTACGAGGTCGAGGTGCCGCGCACGCTGAGCGCCGAGCAGCGCGAGCGCTACTCGCGCCACCTGCTGTTGCCTGAGGTCGGATTGGAGGGCCAGCAGAAGCTGCTCGACGCCAAGGTGCTCCTGCTCGGCGCCGGCGGCCTCGGATCGCCCGCCGCTCTCTATCTGGCGGCCGCCGGGGTGGGCACGCTAGGGATCGTCGACTCCGACGAGGTAGACCTGTCGAACCTCCAGCGCCAGGTGATCCACTCCTCGGAGCGCATCGGCGTGTCCAAGGTCGACTCCGCCGAGCAGACGATCGCGGCCCTGAATCCTGACGTCAACGTGGTGAAGCACCCGGTCAGGCTGGGCCCGGAGAACATCGTCGAGATCATCCGCGACTACGACATCGTCGTCGACGGACTCGACAACTTCCCCACCCGTTACCTGCTGAACGACGCCTCGGTGCGGCTGAAGATTCCGGTCGTCTCGGCCGCGATCCTCGGCTTCGAGGGCCAGCTATCGGTGTTCGCGCCCTATGAGGGGCCCTGCTATCGGTGCCTGTTCCCGGTGCCGCCGCCGGCGGAACTCGCGCCCTCGTGCGGGGCCAACGGCGTGCTTGGCGTGCTGCCCGGCACGATGGGGCTGCTCCAGGCGACTGAGGTGATCAAGCTGATCCTGGGCGAGGGCGAGCCGCTGATCGGGCGCCTCCTGATGTACGACGCGCTCGGCGCGCGCGTGAGCGAGGTGCGGGTCCGCCGCGACCCGGGCTGCCCGATCTGCTCGCGTGAGCCGGAGTCGATCTCCGACGCGGAGCTGGGCGTCTTCCCGGACTACGAGGCGTTCTGCGCGGGCGCCCACTAGGGTTCACGAGCGATGGCGACGATCCGCATCCCACCGGTCCTGCGCCCCTCGGTTGGGGGCGAGAAGGAGCTCTCGGCGGACGGCTCCTCGGTCGGCCAGATCCTGCGCCAGCTCGCGGCCCAGCACCCCCAGACCGAGTCGCAGCTGTTCTCGGGAGACGGCCAGCTCAACCGCTACGTGAACGTCTACTTGAACGACGAGGACGTGCGCGTGCTGGACGGCCTGGACACGCAGGTGTCGGAGTCGGACACGCTCGTGATCCTGCCCGCGATGGCGGGCGGCCGGCGCTGAGGGCGCCCAGCGCGCCTCGCTATTCTTCCTGAAGCAATGGCCCTGGAGCCGCTCCAGAACAAGCCCTGCGGCGGCCGCTACGGCGACCTGGTCCAGGCGATCGGCCACACGCCCCTGGTTGAGTGCAAACGGCTCAGCCCAAAGCCGGGCGTGCGCCTGTGGGCCAAGCTCGAGTCCCGTAACCCCACCGGGTCGGTCAAGGATCGGGTGGCGCGCGCGATGATCGAGGACGCTGAGGAGAAGGGCCTGATCCGGCCGGGGCAGACGATCCTCGAGCCGACCTCCGGCAACACGGGTATCTCGCTGGCGCTGATCTGCTCGCGCAAGGGCTACAGGCTCAAGGTGGTGATGCCGGAGAACGTGACCCCCGAGCGGACAGAGCTGCTGCGGATGTACGGGGCCGAGATCGTCTACTCGGAGGCCGCCAAGGGCTCCAACGGGTCGGTCGAGCTGGCGCTCGATATGGCCGAGCGAGACGCCTCCTACTACATGCCTTACCAGTACGGCAACCAGGCCAACCCGGAGGCCCACTACAACGGCACGGCGCTCGAGATCCTGGAGGAGCTCGACGAGGTAGCCGCATTTGTGGCCGGCCTCGGCACCGGTGGCACGCTGATGGGCAACGGCCGCCGGCTCAAGGAGGAGCTCGGCGACCAGGTCAAGGTCGTCGCGGCCGAGCCCATGCAGGGCGAGCCGGTGCAGGGCCTGCGCTCGCTCGAGGACGGCTTCATCCCGCCGATCATCGATCTGGAGCTGCTCGACCGCAAGATCTTCGTCACCAACTCCGACGCGATCGTGTTCACGCGCAAGCTGCTCGACGAGGAGGGGCTGTTCGCGGGCGTCTCCACGGGCGCGATCGCACGCGTGGCGGCGCGGATTGCCTCGGAGCTCGACGAGGGCAACGTGGTCTTCATCGTCGCCGATGGCGGGTGGAAATACCTCTCGTCAGGGATCTACACGCGTCCGCTCGAGGAGCTCGCGGATCTGGACGCCACCGTCTGGTGGTGAATCCCAGCGCGACTCTGTCCAGGCGCCGGCTGCTCGGCGCCTCGGGCGCGACTGGCGCGGTCGCGGCGCTCTCCGGTTGCGGCCTGATCCCGACCACGAAGCCTCCGCTCAGCAAGATCACGGTCAAGGTGGAGCGGACGGACGTGCCCATCCTCGCCTCGCTGCTGCGGATCGAGTACCGCCTGGCTTACGCCTACACCGCCAGCCTGCCCCCGCTGAACCGGAGCATCGTGGGAACACGGCTGGCGCGCTGGTTCGTGCATCAGGAGCTCGCCCACGTGACCGCGATCTCGACCCTGCTCGAGAGCGCGCATGTGGAGCCGAACACCTCGGCCGGATCCTTCCGCCTCGGCCGCGCCTCCACCGCCAACGAGGTGCTGAGCATCCTCCGACGCCAGGAGGACGCCGCCATCCGCGCCTACCAGCACGCGATCCCGAGGCTCTCGCACGGCAAGCTGCGGGCGATCGCCGCGTCGATCATGGCCAACGAGGGGCAGCACCTCTCGGTCCTGCGCATGGTCCTGGGGCTCGAGCCGGTGCCCGCTGCGCTGGTCACGGAGCACGAATGAGCGCGACGCGGCGTGGCTTCCTGCGCGGTGCCCTCACGGGCGGGGCCGCCCTGGCCGGCCTGGGGGTGGCGGCAGAATCGGCCCTGGGATCCACGGCGCCGCTGCAGGGGGTCCGCGGTGACACTCAGCTGCTTGTGCGCCTGCGCGACTACGAGCAGGTGGCCGAATCCGCTTACTCGTACCTAGCGCGCTCGGCGACGCTCTCGCCGCAGGCGAAGCGAACCTTCGCGCGCTTCCTCGGCCAGGAGCGCACGCACGCCAGGCTGCTCTCGAGAGCCCTGGCGGCGAGTGGTGAAAAGCTGTATGCCCCGGAGAAAGGTGTGGCGGCCACCGACCGCGAGCTCGGGCGGCTCGGCGTCAGCGCCCGCCTGCAGGAGGCCCACCAGGAGGACGCCGCGGTGCGTCTGCTGATCTCGGTAGAGGGGGCGGGGCAGAATCTTTACTACGCGGCGATCGAGCGGCTCTCCAGCCCAGGACTGCTGGCCCTGGCCGCGGAGATACTCGCGTGCGAGGGACAGCACTGGACGGGACTCAGCAACATCCTGCACCAGGGCCAGCCCGGGAACACGGTGCCGCACGCGTTCGTGCCGCTGGTGGGGCAGTTCAGCGGATGACGATGCGCATTTCAGCCGACCTCTACGAGGAGATGATCGCTCACGCGCGCGCGGAGGCGCCCAACGAGTGCTGCGGCATGATCGCCACGCGTGACGGGGAGGCGGTCGAGCTCTACCGCGCGCGCAACGCCGCGGCGAGCCCGCTGCGCTACGAGCTGGACGGCGCCGAGCAGTACCGCATCCAGATGCAGATCGATGATGCGGGGCTCGAGCTCGGGGCGATCTATCACTCGCACACCCGCACCGAGCCCTATCCCTCCCAGACCGACATCAACTTGGCCTTCTATCCCGACGCGCTGTACGTGATCGTCGGCCTGGGCGGCGAGGAGCCGCTGGTGCGCGCCTATACGATCCGCGACGGACGCGTGCAGGACGCGCAGCTCGAGGTGCCTTAGCGCCGGGAACTAAAGGGGCCCGGCCCGCCCAAACCTAGACCAGGACCTGGCGGACCTAGACCAGGACCTGCGGACCTAGACCAGGACCTGGCGGCCCTAGACCAGGACCTGGCGGCCCTAGACCAGGACCGGCTCGCGATCCGAGGCGATCCCTGCGATCTCCTCGGAGGCCCGCTCGAATTCATCGTCCGAGAGCACGGGCGTGCCCTCGAAGGGCAGCTCGCGCGCGAGCTCGAGCCAGGAGCGGCAGCCGCCGTAGTCATCGCGAACCTTGACCGTCACGGGCCGCGGGATGCGGTACGTGCGCAGCAGGATCACGTGCAGCGGATGGCGCCGCTTCCACGCGAGCCGCTTCTCCGCATAGTCGGTCGTCCACACGTAGAAGGGCGACAGCGCGTCCACCGTGCGGCGATCGGTGATCGTGTAGTGAGCGGCCACCTCGGCCCAGGCCCGGATGCGGACGCGGTCGGGCTGGGGGACCGGGAGGTCGGCGCGCAACGCGTGCGGCGGCGGCTCACCGTCGCTCCAGACACCCTCCTCGAGCGCGCGCTCGAGCTCCGGGTGATGGGAGGCTCGCACCAGCTCCGAGCTCTGGTGATCGAAGGTCGGGTACAGGAAGAAGCGGTCATGATCAAGCTTGAAGTGCTTGTCGGGCTCGCGGATACCACCCTTGCGCAGGGTGAGCAGCTGCTCGCCTTCCGCAAGAGCCCGCACGGTCACGGCCCAGTCTTTAAAAGCAATCGGCATAGAACGAAAAAGGGGGAGAGATTTACCGGGGGCCCCGTGCGCGCAAGCCGTTGCACCGACCACCACGGGGGAGCGTCGATTTTAGGGAAGCCTGTGTAAATTGCAAATCCCCTGCAAATCGCGGACAAATGAGCCATTGACGCGGAACCAGAAAGTAGAGCGTTGTGCGTCCGCTCAGCGCTGCTGCTCGGTCGGGCGAATCAGGAGCTCGTTGACCGCCACATGGCGGGGCCGAGTCACGATGTACGCGATCGCGTCCGCGATGTCCGGCGCTTGAAGCACCTCGACGTCCGCGAACGTTTCGCCGATGCCCTTGCGGATCTCGGCCCGGTTGTGGTCGGGCAGCTCGGTCTCGACCGCCCCGGGCTCGATCACCGAGACGCGGACATGACGCTCGGTGACCTCTTGGCGGAGCGCCTCGCTGAAGGCGCCGACCCCGTGCTTGGTCAGGTTGTAAACGCCCGATCCGGCCCTGGCGATGCGGCCCGCCACCGAGCTGATGTTGACCATGTCCGCCACGCCGCGCGGCCCCTCCTCGGCCGCGCGCAGCAGGTGCGGCAGCGCAGCGCGGGCGCAATAGAGAAGCCCGGCCACGTTGACCGCGAGCATCCGCTGCCATTCCTCGAGCGGCGCACTCTCGATCGGCCCGAGCAGCATGACGCCGGCGTTGTTGACGAGCGTGTCGAGCCGGCCCAGCTCCTCCACGGCGCGAGTTACGGCGCGCTCGGCCTCCTCCTGCGAGCCGACGTCCGCTCGGATCACCAGCGTCCGCCCACCCTCGTCTTCGATTTGCTTTGCCAGGCGCTCCAGCCGATCGCTGCGACGGGCGACGAGCGCGACCGCGGCGCCCCGCCTGGCCAGCTCAAGCGCGCTCGCCTCGCCGATGCCGCTCGAGGCGCCGGTGACCAGCGCGACGGTGTCTTTCAGCTCGTTGCGCGAACCCATGCGGGGATATTCGCTTCCCCGCAGGTGCGCTCGTTACACCGTCGCCTACGCCACGAGCACGGTCGACAGGCTCTCGCGCCCGTCGATGTCGAGCTTGCGGTAGGTGTTGCGCAGGTGGTACTCGACGGTTTTGGGGGTCACGAACAGCGTCTGCGCGATCTCGCGATTGCTGGCTCCAGTGGCCGCCAGCTCGGCGATCCGCCGCTCGCTGGGCGTCAGCGAATCCGGCCCGCTCAGCAGCATCGCGCGCCGTGGCCGGGCGCCGGTCGCGGCCAGCTCGGTGCGGGCGCGCTCATGCAGCGCGCTCGCGCCCCCCGCCCAGGCCAGATCCGCCGCTCGCTGGAGCGGTTCGCGGGCCGCCACGCGCTTGTTGGCGCGGCGCAGCGCCGCGCCGAGCTCGACCAGCGTGCGGATCGTCTCCAGCCGCGGAGGGGCGCCGTCCGCAAGCTCGGCTGCCGCCGTGAGTGCCGCCAGCCCCGCCTTGGGCCCCTGGCAGAGGCCGAGCATCCGCTGGGTGCGGATTCGCTCGTGCAGCACCTGGGTCCGCTCGGCCCGCTCCGCGGCGAGCGTGGCCAGCTCGAGCGCCCGCGAGCGATCGCCCAGGTTGAGAGCCGCCTCCGCCGCCGCCACGCGCCACGGGCAGTAGCCGTAGTAGCCGACGGTCGCCTCGACCACGGCTCCGCACGCGAGCGCGGCCTTCAGTGCCTCCTCGGCCTGGCCCTGGGCGAGCCGGAGCCGGGCGAGCGAGTAGAGCCGCATCGCGTCCTCGAGGTTGGTGAAGGCGCTGGGCGGAGTCTCCGCCAGCTTCCCCCAGTCGCCCGTAGGGACCTCGGCGCGCCTCTCCGTGACCGCCGCGGGCACATCCTCGAGCAGGATCTGCTCGGCCCGTTCAAGCTCGTTCTTCTCGATCAGCGCCAGCGTATGGTGGGCCGCCGAGGCCCGCGCGAACTGGCGCCAGCCCACCCGCCGGGCCTCGCGGGCCACGTCGAGCTCGGACAGCGCGTCGTCGACCCGCGCCTGCCACAGGAGCGGCAGCGCGCGCACATAGGAGGCGGTGGCGAGGGAGAAGGGCCAGCCGCGGCGGCGAGCGTCCTCGAGGGCCGCGTCGGCGATCGCGGCGGCGCGCTCGAGCTCGCCGGCGAGCAGGAAAACGCTCGAGACCAGCCGCCAGCCGATGCCCTGCGGCGTCCCGTGCTCGAGCAGGCGCCCCTCGTCCCAGGCGCGCTCGGCTAGGTCGGCGGAGTTCCGCGCGAGCTCGCCGTTGAAGGTCGCCCGCAGCGCCGTCTGCGCCAGGCGCAGCCGCTGGCCCTGGGTCTTCGGACCCTCGGCGGCGCGGTCGAGGAGGTCGGCTGAGCGCTCGAGCGCCTGGCGCTGGAGCGACGGGACCACGCTGGCGGTGGCCACGAAGTCGGCCTCAAGCTGATCGCGCAGCTCGAGCTCCGCGGAGCTCCCCGGTTCGCCGGGCAGCTCGGCGAGCCCCGCGTCATACGCCCTCGCCGCCTGCTCGTGCAGACCCTGGCTGTCGAGGCACCGTCCCCGCTCCAAGGCCAGCTCGGCGCGGCGCAGGGGCACGGCGGCGGCCGCGATCGCCTGCGCGAAGCGTCCCGGCGCCTCGGGAAGGCCCGCTGCCGCTTCGGCGATCCCGAGCTCAGCCAGGACCTCGGCGCGCAGCGCGTCGTCCGCCGGCGGCTCCTCGAGCGCGCGGCGCAGGTAGCGCACCGCCGACTGCGGCACCGCGCGAGCGCGCGACTCGCGGGCGGCACCGCGCAGCCGCGCGACCACCCAGGGGTCCCCGCGCCGGTGGCTCAGCAACAGGTGTGCCGCGACACGCTCGGGGCCGGCGTTCTCCGCTTGGAGAAGTTGCGCGGCTTGGAAGTGGCGCATGCCGAGCTCGGCGGCGGGAATGTCCTGCTCGAGCGCCTGGCGCACGAGCGGGTGGACGAAGCGCAGCGGCTCGCGCGCCAGCAGAATCGCCACCTGGGCGAGCGCGTCGGCGGCCGGTACGGCGGCGTCGAGCTCCAGTTCGGCGAGCGCGGCGGCGTGGCGCAGGGGCACGTCATCGCCGAGCACAACCACCGCCCGCGCCAGCGTGCGCGCCTCTCCGCCAAGGCGCCCCACCCGCACCCGCAGCGTGCGGATGACCGCATCGGGCACGAGCGTGACGGCGCGGCGCGTCAGCTCCGCGCTCGAGAGCTCGCCCTCGTTGCCCAGCGCACGCAGCAGCTCCCGCAGGAAGAAGGGATTCCCGCCCGTGGCCTTTAGGCACGCCTCCACGACCTCGGCGTCCGCACGCTCGCCCAACTCGCGCCGGGAGAGCTGGGCGACCGCGTCGCGGCCCAGCGGCGCGAGCGCCTCCAGGTGCACGGGCGGCTGGCTGGCGATCTTGTCGAGCACGGTGGTGGCCTCCTCGACTCCGATGCGCGAGGTCATGACCAAGGCCAGGGGCAGCTCGGCGAGCCGGTGCAGCAGGTAGAGGACGAGCTCCAGCGAGGCGCTGTCGCACCAGTGCAGATCGTCGATCGCAAGCAGCGCCGGGCGCGTCTCGTCGGCCGTGACGAGCGCCGTGAAGACGCCATGCACGAGCCCGAGGTCGCTGCCCTGATCGTCGCTGCCGCCATCGGCCTCGGGGTCGATGAGCGCGCGCACGTGCTCGGGAAGGCCGGCGAGCAGCGCCCGCCGCCGGGCGGCCGAGAGCTCGTCAAGCTGGGCCGCCAGGAGCTGCGCCGCGAGACCGAAGGCCACATGTCGCTCGAGCTCGGCTCCCGCCGCGCGCAGCACGCGGAAGCCCCGCCGCCGAGCGGCATCCAGGGCCGCCTCGTACAGGCGCGTCTTGCCGATTCCCGCGTGACCCTCGATCAGCAGCGCCTGCCCGCGGCCCTCGTCGGCGCGCTCGAGCGTCTCTTCAATCGCCGCCAGCAGCGCCTCGCGCTCGAGCAGCCCCGATGCGCCCCGCTCGGCCTGGCCACGGCGATCTCTTCCCTGAGTCAGACTCATTCCCGACATTGATATCCCAGAAAGGGGTATATCGAGCTTAAGCTAATCGCAAAGGCGTTTCCAGTCCCAAGGGGACGCGCGCGCTACAGAGCCGCTACTCGGGCGCGCCAAACCCGCCGCCCCCGGGGGTCTCGATCCGCAGCCGCTGGCCCCGCTCGAGCCGCCCGATCGACTTCGGGTCGAGGTCCTGGCCATCGAGGAGGTTGCGCCCGGGCGCGCCCGGCTTGCCGCCCGCTGCGCCCGGCGGCCTGTGGCGCCTGCGTTCCGTGATCAGCGAGTAGCGCAGCGGCGCGATCGCCTCGAGTTCGCGCACCACGCCATCGCCGCCCCGCTGCCGGCCGTCGCCACCCGAGCCGCGTCTGAGCGCGTACTCCACTACGCGCAGCGGAAACTCGAGCTCGAGCGCCTCGATCGGCGTATTGAGCGTGTTGCTCATCGCGACGTGGACGCCGCTGGGGCCGTCGGCGTCCGCGCATGCTCCCTGCCCGCCGCCGATCGTCTCGTAATAGACGACCTCCTCGGACCCGAGCGTGATGTTGTTCATCGTCCCCTGCCCGAGCGCGTGCCCGAAGGCGCCGAGGATCACATCGGCCACCCGCGAGGAGGTCTCGACGTTTCCGCCCACGACCGCCGCGGGCGAGAGGGCGTTGAGCAGCGACCCCTCGGGAGCGATCACCTCGACCGGGCGATAAGCGCCCGCGCTGGGCGGAATGTCGGGGTCGGTCAGCACGCGCAGGGCGAAGTAGCACGCCGACTGGGTGACCGCGAGGGGGCAGTTGAGGTTGCCATCGTGCTGGGCCGCGCTGCCGCTGAAATCGAGCACCAGGCGGTCCCCCTCCACACTCGCCTCGAGCACGAGCTCCAGGTCGGCGTCGGCGCCCTCGAGCACGTCGCGCCCACGGCGCGATCCGTCCTCGAGCTCCTCCAGGCATGCGCGCGTGCGCCGCTCGGCGTAGTCGAGCACCTCTTTGAATGCCTCCTTGATGGTCTCGAGCCCGGCTCGCTCGGCCAGCTCGGCGAGCCGCCTGGCGGCGAGCCGGTTGGCCGCAAGCTGGGCCCGTAGGTCCGCGCGGCGCTGCTCGGGCCGGCGCATCTGCGAGCTCAGCTCGTTGAGCGCCTCGTCATCGAGCACGCGCGGCGGGATGATCACGCCCTCCTCCTCGAGCGTGCGGCTATCGGCCGGCATCGAGCCGGGCGTGGGGCCGCCAACGTCCGCGTGGTGGGCGCGGTTGGCGGCGAACGCGACGAGCTCGTCGCCCGCGTAGACGGGCGTGATCACGGTGATGTCCGGCAGGTGGGTGCCGCCGCGGTAGGGATCATTGAGGATCCAGGAGCGCCCGGGCGCGTGCTCCTGCTCGAGCACCGCGGCCACCGCGCTCGGCATCGCGCCCAGGTGCACCGGGATGTGCTCTGCCTGCATGACCATCTGCCCGGCGGGGTCGAACAGCGCGGTCGAGGCATCCCGGCGCTCCTTGATGTTGGCCGAGTGAGCGGAGCGGATCAGAACCGCGCCCATCTCCTCGCACACTGCGCGCAGCGCGCCCGTCAGCACCTGGAGCTGGACGGGATCGATCATCCGCGCCGCTCCTGCTGGTCGCGCAGGAGCCGGATCGTGCCCGTGCGGTCCACCTCGCCGCTCCAGCCGGGCGCCACGAGCACGGTCGAGGAGGGCAGCTCCACCACCGCCGGCGACGCGATCGTCGTGCCCGGCGCGGGCAGACCTCGAAGGGTCTCGAGCTCGAGTCTTTCGCCGTCGAGGACGGCCTCCCGCCGGCCCCGCTCGAGCGAGCCCTGCTCCGCCTCGGGACCGGCGAGCTCCACGCTCGCGCCGGGCACGGCGGCGCTCACGCGGATCGTGACCAATTCGATCTCCTGGTCCGCATCGCGGTATCCGTAGCGCTCCTCGTGAAGGGCTTCGAACGCCTCGCGCAGCTCCTCGGGCCCGCAGCCCGGCTCGGCGTCGACAGGCAACTCGAACGCCTGCCCGCGATAGCGCAGCTCGTAGGTCGCGGCGATTTCGGCATCGCCGTCTTTGAGCCCGTCCCGTCCGGCGCGCGCGAGCTCCTCCACGATCTCGGAAACTCGCTCGCGCGTCAGCTCGTCGCCGCTCAGCAACACGGTGCGTTGCGCGTCGCGCCGCCGTGGCGAGACCACCAGCCCGAGCGCCGCCAGCACTCCCGAGGCCGCGGGGCAGAGAATCTCTGTGATGCCGAGCTCCTCGGCGATCGCGGGCGCGTGCAGCGGGCCCGCGCCCCCGAAGGCGAGCAGCGCGAATCGGCGCGGGTCGACGCCGCGCTCGACCGTCACGACGCGCAGCGCACGGACCATTTCGGCGTTGGCCACCTTGACGATGCCCTCGGCGCACGCCATCGGCTCGAGCTCGAGCGAGCGCGCCAGCTCCTCGACCGCCTCCTCGGCGAGGCGCGGATCGAGCTGCACCGCGGCGCCGAGCGCCACATCGGACGGGAGGTAGCCGAGCATCAGGTTGGCATCGGTCACGGTGGGTTCGCTGCCTCCGCGTCCGTAGCAGGCGGGGCCCGGGTCGGCGCCCGCCGACCGGGGGCCGACGCGGAGCGCTCCGCCCGCGTCCCGCCACGCGATCGAGCCGCCGCCCGCGCCGACGGTGTGGACCGCGACCATCGGCAGCGCCAGGGGGCGCCCGCCGATCCAGCCGGAGCCGCGCTCGTGCACGGAGCCGCCCTCGACCACGCACACGTCGCACGAGGTTCCGCCCATGTCGAAGCAGAGCGCGTCTTCGCTACCGGCCTGAGCGGCGACAAAAGCCGCCCCCGAGGTGCCTCCCGCCGGGCCCGAGAGCACGGTCCAAGATGCGTGGTCGGCGGCCGTCTCGGCATCGATCAGGCCGCCGTTCGACTGCATGATCGTGGGCTCGAGCAGCTCCTTGGCGCCCGCGCGCGACACGAGCTGGCGCAGGTAGGACCGCAGGAGGGGGGAGAGGGCCGCGTCGATCTCGGTGGTCGCGGCTCGTTCGAACTCGCGGAAGGTGCCGACGACCTGGTGCGAGAGCGAGATGTGCGCGTCCGGGAGCGCCTCCGCCAGGGCCTCGCCGAGCACTCGCTCGTGCTCGGGGTGCCGGTAGGAGTGCAGCAGCACGACGGCCACGGCGTCCGGGTCCTGCTGAGCGATTTTGTCCGCCAGCGCCTGCGCGGCCTCGGGCTCGAGTCGCTCGAGCTCTCCCTCCGGACCGGTGCGCTCGGGGGCGCCGAAGCGAAGCTCATCTGGCACCAGCGGCGCGGGCCACGCCGCGCACAACCGGTACAGCTCCGGCCGATTTTGACGGCCGAGCGCGATCACGTCGGTGAAGCCCTCGGTCACTACGAGGGCCGTGCGCGCGACGCGCCCCTCGAGCAGGGCGTTTGTGGCGACGGTCATGCCGTGGGCGAAAGCGCTCACCTCGCGGGGCGAGCGATCCGCCCGCTCGAGGACGGTCTCCACCGCGGTCATGACCCCCTCGGATTGATCTTGGGGAGTGGTGGGCGTCTTGGCGGTGAGAAGGCGACCGTCGACGGCAAGCACGGCGTCGGTGAAGGTGCCACCGACGTCCACGCCCAAGAGCATGGAGCGAAGGTAACTGACAGAGGGTGCCCACGGCGGCCTGCTTGGGTGGGCAGCGGCCGTCTGCGGGCGCCGGAGTGCGCGATGGTCGCCCAGCGCGGGCTAGCCGCGACCGGCGGAGCGACTGCCCTACGCTGCGAGCGCGGGGCGATGGCTTTACGCCGCGAGCGCGGGGGCGATTGCCTTACGCCGCGAGCGCGGGGGTCAGCTGCTCGGTTTCCGCCAGGTGCTGGTGCGAGGGGCAGTAGCCGTTGTGCGGCAGCGGCATGCGCTGACACGGCGTGCCCTTGCGTGTGCTCGCGCGACAGCGGAGCGGGTTTCCGTAGACGTCGTAGCCGTTGTTGGGCTGGTTAGCCAGGAATTCGTCGGCGTACTCGAGGTAGCGCTCGATCACCAGCAATACGCGTGCCTGCGACTGAAGAGGAAAGTAGACGCGAATGTCCTTGAAAAGAGTGCGCGCTGGATGCGCGAAGTAATGGCGGTCGGTGGCCAAGCGCTCCACCGCGGCTTCGCAAGCGCGGAGCACCAGCTCGTGGTTCGTCTGATGCTCGTGGTTCGAGTGCCCGCCCCGGTGAAGGGGATTCTCGATGATCTCGCCCGCAAGCTCTCGGTAGATAGCTCGGCTAAACCGGTACATGCAAAGCACTCCTTTCGGCTCTCCCGCCACAAGCCTGTTCTCCCTTAGGCCGGCGCGAGTATGCCCCCGGGATGTGAAGCGAAGGACGTGCTCGGTGTTAACTCCACGTTAAGTGGAAAACTGGTGTATGAGGGCGGGCTAGCGCCAAAGCTCCCAGGCCGGGCTGGCCGCGACCCGCACGACCACGTGCCGCTGGTCCAAGCCGGGCTCTCGAGAGGGGAAGTCGACGCGGCGGTGGGCGCCCCGGCTTTCCTCGCGCATCAGCGCGCATTGCGCGATCAGCCGCACGAGCGGATGCGGGTCGCGCGCGAGCTCAATCAGTCCCGCCGCCTCGCGCTCTAGCCCCGCGGCGCGCCACAGCGCGAGCCGGCTTCCCGCCGAGGGCGGCGATGAATCCTCGTGCCCCGAGATCCACTGCGCGGCGTCGGCGATTGCGTCCCGCGCCAGCCGCTCCTCTGAAACCGCGGCCCGCGCCGCGCGCGCCCCGAACACGAAGCACTCGCTCAGCGAGTTCGAGGCCAGCCGGTTGGCCCCGTGCAGGCCGGTGCACGCGCACTCGCCCACGGCATACAGGCCCGCCACGGTTGAGCGGCCATCGAGATCGGTGGCGATCCCGCCCATCATGTAGTGGGCCGCGGGTGCCACCGGCACGAGCTCGTGTGCCGGGTCGAGGCCGGCATGGCGCAGGGCGCGGACGACGTTGGGAAAACGCGCGGCATCGACCGCGCGCATGTCCAGATATGCCGCGGACGCTCCCGTTGTGCGCATCTCGCGGTGAATGGCGCGGGCCACCTCGTCGCGGGGGGCGAGTTCGTCGACGAAGCGGCTCCCGGCCGCGTTGAGCAGGCGCGCACCCTCGCCGCGAACCGCCTCGGTCACGAGGAAGCCATCGGCGCCGTTGGCGCCGACCACGGCGGTGGGGTGAAACTGCATCATCTCGAGGTCCGCGAGCGCGGCGCCGGCGCGATAGGCGAGCAGCAGGCCACCGCCCGTCGCTCCCGCGGGGTTGGTGGTTCGCGCCCACAGGGCCGCCGCCCCGCCCGTGGCCATGACCACCGCGGAAGCGACGATCGTGCGCCCGTCGGCAAGGCGCACGCCCGCGCAGCGCCCACCCGCGGTCGGCAGCGCCACGGCGCGGCAGCCCTCGATGACCCGGATGCGGCCGTCCTCGGCGACCAGTTCGGAGAGCCTCCGCAGCAGGTGGCGCCCCGTGGCCGCGCCGCCGGCGTGCAGGATGCGGCGCGCCGAGTGCCCTCCCTCGAGCGCGAGCGCAAAGGCGCCCCCGGGATCTCGGTCGAACCGCACGCCGAGCGACGTCAGGTCGTTGACCGCTTCAGCCGCCTCGGCGCACAGCACCTCGGCGGCGGAGGGTCGAACCATCCCTCGACCCGCGGCGACCGTGTCGGCCAGGTGGCGTTCGGGGCTGTCATCGTCCGACAGGGCCGCCGCCAGGCCGCCCTGGGCCCAATAGCTCGAGGACTCAGCCAGGTGCGTGGCTGACGCCAGCGTCACGCGAGCCCCCGCCCGGCTGGCGCACAGCGCCGCGTAGAGGCCGGCGGCACCGGCTCCGACCACGCACACGTCGCTCTCAGTCAGCTCGGACCGATGGAAGCTCACGCCGGGTACGGTAGCCCGCACATGGCCGCCGCTCCCGTGTTTCTATGCCATCCCTCGTCGCTCGAGCACGACACGGGCGCGCATCCCGAGCGCGCCGCGCGGATCACCGCGATCGAGCGCGATCTGGCCGCGCGCGATTGGCTCGGCTATGAGCGGCTCGAGTCAAAACCCGTGGAGCGGGCCGTGCTCGAGGCGGTTCACCCCGCAAGCTACGTCGACTGGATCGAGCAGCAGAGCTCCGCCGGGTCATATCTGGACCCCGACACGATCGTCGGGCCGGGCTCGTTCGAAGCCGCGCTGCACGGGTCGGGCGGAGCCGTGCAGTTGGTGGAGCTGCTGCTGGACGGCGCCGTCACGACCGGTTTCAGCGCCCACCGCCCACCCGGCCATCACGCCGCGGCCGCGCGCGCGACGGGCTTCTGTCTGTTCAACCACGTGGCGGTCGCGGCCCACCATGCGCTCGAGCGGCGCGGCCTCGAGCGGGTTTTGATCTTCGATTGGGACGTTCACCACGGCAACGGCACCAACGACATCTTCCACGCGAGCCGGGAGGTGCTCTACATCTCGATCCACCAGTCTCCGCTGTATCCCGGCACGGGGCGCGCCGGGGACGTGGGCTCGGGCGAGGGCACCGGGTTCACGATCAACCTGCCGGTGGCGCCGGGCGCCGGCGATGAGCTGTTCTCCGCGCTCGTCGACCAGGTAGTGGTGCCGCTGGCGCTCTCGTACGAGCCGCAACTCGTGCTGCTGTCGGCCGGCTTCGACGCCCACCGGGAGGACCCGCTGGCCAGCTGCCTGGTGACCGAGGCCGGCTTCGACGCCATGACCAGGGCCGTGGTCGCGCTAGCGCGCGAACTGGAGGTTCCTGTTGGCGCCGTGCTCGAGGGCGGCTACGCGCTCGAGCCGCTGGCGCGCTCGGTCGCGACGACGCTGGCGGCGCTCGTTTCCTCGCCGCCGTCGCCGGCGCCCGATCCCACGCCGTCCGTGCCTGCCGCGGCACAGGCGCGCGAGCGCCTCGCGCGCTGGTGGCCGGACCTGGCGGCCTGAACCGGCCAGTGATCGACCGTGCGCAACCGGACCGACCGTGCGCAACCGGATCGACCGTGCACAACCGGATCGACCGTGCGCAACCGGATCGACCGTGCGCAACCGGATCTACCGTGCGCAACCGGATCTACCGTGCGCAACCGGATCGACCGTGCGCAACCGGATCGACCGTGCACAACCGGACCGACCGTGCACAACCGGACCGACCGTGCACAACTCGCCAACCTTGCACCGCTGGCCCGCCCACGGTTGAAATGTTCCGCTGCGCGGTCACAAAGCGCCGCGCTCGGAGGACCGCTGCGCGGTTGGCGACTTATGCACGCCGTTCGGGGCGTGACCGCGCCCGCCCTTGGGACGCCGGCCTAATCCGAGCGCGCCCTCAGCCCAACGCACGCCAGGCCGCGAGCACGCGTCTCGCCATGCGGTCGGTCGCGTAGCGCTCCGCCCGTTCCCGACCGTCCACACGCGGCTCCTCGATCCTCAAATGAGGAGCCACGGCCGCCCGCCACCGCGTGGCCTCGAATGGACCGCAGAAGGTGCCGGCGAGCCCGGGCAGGACCTCGGGGGCAATCCCCACCGGCGTCGCCACTACCGGCACGTCACAGGCCAGTGTCTCCAGCAAGGCCATGCCGAACCCCTCCCGCTCGGACGGGATCAGCACCGCATTTGCGGCATTGACCCAGAGCGGCACCTGCGCGGGTTCGACGTTATGCAGCGAGAGCAGAGGAACTTCGCCGGCGACTTCAACCGCCCGGTCAAAGCGCTTCTCGGGGCGCGCGGGGTCCGCGGGGAACAGCAGCAACGGTCCGCGCGGGTCGAGGCCCAGCGCAGCTCTCGCCTCCGCACGAGGGATGGGCCGGAAGCGCGTGACGTCGACCCCCGCCGGAAGCACCGCCACCTCGCCCGGCCACGCCCAGCCGGGAATCCGCTGCGCCAGCGCGGACGACACCGTCGCCACCAGGTCGTAGCGCCGCAAGGCCGTGAGTGTGATCGCGCGCGAGCGTGGATGGGCCAGGTCGGTCCCGTGCAGCGTGAGCGCGCGATGCCGGCCGGCAGCGGACAGGGCGGGCCATGCGGTCAGGCCGAAGTGGGCGTGGACGACGTCGAATTGCCTTCGGCCATGGCGGCGGCGAAGGTCCACGGCGGCGCGCGCGTAGGCGCGCGGACTGCCGCCACCGAACGCGAATACCTCCACCTCGAGCTCGTCGAGCCGCCGCAGCGCCTCAACCTGGTCGCGCACGAAGCTGCCGTGGGCCGGTCGCTCCCGGCTGGGATACATGTTCGTGACGACGAGCGCGCGCATGAGGGGGAAACTGAGCCTAACTTCCCAACCGCCGCCGTCGGCTCTGGCACCATGGCCGCATGGCCCCGCAAGCCGCTAGTCCCGTCGCCGTGTTCGATTCGGGCGTGGGCGGGCTCACGGTTCTGCACGAACTGCTGGTCTCGCTGCCGGGAGAGGACTATCTCTACCTGGGGGACACGGCCCGGTTCCCTTATGGCGACCGTACGCCGGAGGCGTTGCGCGCGTTCTCGCTCGAGATCGCGGAGCACCTGCTTCAGCAGGGCGCCAAGCTGCTGGTCCTCGCCTGCAACGCCGCGAGCTCCGCGGCGCTCGAGACGCTCGAGCGCCACCTCGCGCAGAGCGGACGCTCGATCGATGTGATCGGCGTGGTCGCGCCCGCCACGCAGCTGGCTGTCGCGGGCAGCCGCACCGGCCGTGTGGGATTGCTCGCCACGCCGGCCACCGTGGCCAGCCGCGCCTACGAGCGCGCCGTACGCGCCGCCGATCCGCACGTCCACCTGGAGAGCGTCGCTTGTGCGGATCTGGCCACGATCATCGAGCGCGGTTTCCAGTTCGACGATCAGGTCGTGGAAACGGTGCGCGGCTACTGTGCGCCCCTGCGCGCGGCCGAGGTCGACACCGTGATCCTCGGCTGCACCCACTACCCGATGATCGCGCCGATGCTCCAGCGAATGCTCGGCCCGCGCGTCAGGCTGGTGTCCGCGGGCGCCGGGGTCGCCCGCAGCACGGAGCGGGCCCTGGCTGCGCGCCATCTCCTCAATCCACAGGACCGGGAGGGCACCTACCGCTTCCAGTGCACCGCCGACGTCGAGTCCTTCCGCGCTCTCGGCACGCGTTTCCTGCAGATGCCGCTGAAGGAAGTCGTCCACGTTGAGCTGGCCGAGCGGATGGCGGCTTGACCGTGCCCGCCCGCAGCTACGACCGCTCGCCCGATCAGCTCCGGCCCACGACGATCGAGCCCGGATTCGTGCGGACGGCGACGGGCTCGGCACTGATCTCGATGGGCGAGACGCGGGTGATCTGCACCGCCTCGGCCCAGCACAGCGTGCCGCGGTGGCTCGCGGGCAGCGGTCGCGGTTGGGTGACAGCGGAATACGGCATGCTGCCCGCGTCCACCGGCGAGCGCAAGCAGCGCGACTCCTCGCGCGGCCGGCCGGATGGCCGCACGGTCGAGATCCAGCGCCTGATCGGCCGGGCTCTGCGCGGTGTGGTCGACTTCAACGCCCTGGGAGAGCGCACGATCTACATCGACTGCGACGTCCTCCAGGCGGACGGCGGCACGCGCTGCGCCTCGATCACAGGCGGCCTTGTCGCGCTGCGCCTAGCCTGCACGCATCTGCTCGAGCGCGACCTGCTCGAGCGCTCGCCGCTGATCGGCACGGTGGCCGCCGTCTCCTGTGGCATCGTCGGCGCCACCGCGCTGCTCGACCTTGACTACTCCGAGGACTCAACCGCCGAGGTGGACGCGAACGTGGTCATGACCGGCGATGGCGGCCTCGTCGAGGTGCAGGCGACGGCCGAGCGCACGCCGCTGTCGCGCGCGCACCTGGACGAGCTCTTGGCGCTCGCGGCCGGCGGCATCGAGCGGCTGCGGGCGCTTCAAGACGAGGCGGTCGCGGCCGCGATCGGCTGAGCTAGCTAGCGGCCGTGCCCGCCCCGCGCGACCTCCTGCTCGCCACGCGCAATCCCCACAAGTTGCGGGAGTTCAAGCGCCTGCTCGCGCCCGGCGGCTTCACGGTCAGCCCCCTGCCCGAAGGGATCGAGCTTCCTCCCGAGGATGGTTCCACCTTCGCCGAGAACGCGCTGCCCAAGGCCCGCACCGCGGCCCTCGCGACGGGCAGGGCCGCGATCGCCGACGATTCGGGAATCGAGGCGGCGGCGCTCGGCGGGCGCCCCGGAGTACGCTCGGCGCGCTACGCGGGGGAGGACGCGAGCGACGAGGCCAATCTCGAAAAGCTCGTGCGCGAGGCGCCGGCCGGCAGCGAGCTGCGCTACGTGTGCGTTATCGCCCACGTCGATCCTCGCAGCGGCGAGGAGCATCTTTTCGAAGGGGAGTGCCGCGGGCGCATGGCGGCGGCACCTCGGGGGTCCGGCGGATTCGGTTACGACCCAGCCTTCGTGCCCGCAGACGAGGGCGATGGGTGCACCATGGCCGAGCTCCCCGCCGAGCACAAGGACGCGATCAGTCACCGCGGCCGGGCCGCGCGCTCGCTCGTCGAGTGGCTCGCAGCCTCCGGGCAGGGCCCGGCGAGGGCGCGCCAACAAGAGCCGTGAACGGGAGCGGCATCAAGGTCCGCGCCGCGACCCTCTCGGTCGCCTCGAACTCGCTGCTGATCGTGCTCAAGGCGATCGCCGCCTCGATCACCGGCTCGATCGCGATCCTCACCGAGGCCGTGCACTCGAGCGTCGACTTGGTCGCCTCGATCGTCGCTTTCGCCTCGGTGCGCAAGGCGGGAGAGCCCGCCGACGAGACACACCGGTACGGCCACGAGAAGATCGAGAACTTGTCCGCGGCGATCGAGGGGATGCTGATCCTTGTCGGCTCGGCCGTGATCGCATTCGAGGCGATTCGCCGGCTGCTCTCGCCTTCGCACCTGCAATCGATCCCCGTGGGGTGGGGGGTGATCGGCTTCTCCGTGTTCGCCAACGTGGTCGTCTCGACCGTGATTGCGCGGCGCGCCCGCACCACGGGCTCCCCCGCGCTCGAGGGCGATGCCGCGCATCTGCGTACCGATGCGATGACGTCCGGCGCGGTGCTGGTCGGACTCGTGTTGGTGAAGGTGACAGGTGCGCAATGGGTGGACTCCGCGGTCGCCCTGGCGGTTGCGGCGGTGATCGTGATCACCGGCGTGCGGGTGCTGACGAGGGCCTCTCAGGTGCTCGTCGACACTGCTTTGCCGCGCGACGAGGTCGATCAGATCCGATACGTGGTCGAGAGCTTCGCCCCCCGCGGCGTGGTCGGCTATCACGAATTGCGCACCCGCCAGGCGGGAAATCGCCGTTACGTTGACCTCCACCTCCAGTTCCGGGCGGGAACCTCGCTCGAGCAGGCCCACCGCACTGCCCATGAGGTTCAGGAGGAGATCGACGCCCGCCTTCCGCGTGCGGACGTCCTCATCCACATCGAGCCAGAGGACCGCGTGCGGCCGGGGGAGACGTTGTAGAGGCGAAGCGCCTCCAGAGGCCGACCTCAGAACAGGTTGATGCCGGCGGCGATCGCGACCGCGAAGGTGACTCCGGCATACCCGTAATAACCCTCGAGCACGAGGATCACGACCGTGATCAGGCAGATCAGCACCGTCGCGAGCCACGCGATTCGCCCTAAGTCCACGGGGCTATTCTCACCACGTCCGGAGCGCGGCGTGCCCTCGAAGGCGCTTGAGGTCGTAGCAGCCATAGGCGTGCGATCTTCGCAAAATGCGGCAAAACCCCCGCATGCACGCTTGCGCGAGGCACGTTCCCGTCCGCTAGCCGTGTTAGCTTCGACGGGCCCTCAACCTTCGAAGGAGGAGACCAAGTGACGAAATCCGAGTTTGTGGACCAGGTTGCCGACCGGGCCGGCTTGAGCAAGCGAGACGCTGGCGAGGCCGTTGACGCCGTGCTCGAGACGATCGAGAGCACGCTGCGGCGTGGCAGCGAGGTCGTCTTCTCC
The DNA here is from genome assembly GCA_963823315.1 of uncultured Solirubrobacterales bacterium. Taxonomy (GTDB): domain Bacteria; phylum Actinomycetota; class Thermoleophilia; order Solirubrobacterales; family Solirubrobacteraceae; genus Palsa-465. The sequence continues at coordinate 100,079 of CAWGLB010000012.1, forward strand.
GGATTCGGCAAGTTCAGCGTCAGCAACCGCAGCGCCCGCGAGGGTCGCAATCCCGCGACCGGCGAGCGGATCCAGATCGCCGCTTCGCGCGTGCCCAAGTTCACGCCCGGAGCTGGGCTCAAGAAGGCGGTCAAGTAACGCCGGATGACATAGGGACGAACTCGGTTACGGCAAACCCCGTGACCGAGGGCCCCGGGCGCGGTGGCTTCGGCGAGCGCTTGGCGAGCCACGTCAGCGCGCGTGCCTCGCAATTGATCGTCGGGCTCGATCCCGACCCGACGGCGCTGTGGCCGCGCGCCCACGAGCTGGTCGAGCGCAACCTCGACAGCGTGCAGGAGCCGGCCGGCAGGGCAGCGTTCGCGGTAGCGGCCCACTGCGAGCTGGTGATCGAGGCGGTCGCCGAGTACGCGGTCGCGGTCAAGCTGCAGGTGGCTTGCTTCGAGCGGCTCGGGCCGCCGGGGTGGGCGGCGCTCTCCGAAACCGTGCGGCGCGCCCACGAGCGGGGGTTGCTCGTGCTCGCCGACGGCAAGCGTGGCGATATCGATGTGACCGCGGTCGCCTACGCGCAGGCGTACTTCGGCGCAACGCCCACGCCTTATGGCGACGCCCCCGGGCTCGCGCCCGATGCCCTCACGGTCAACCCGTTGCTCGGCCTCGACTCGCTCGAGCCGCTGGTGCGAGCCGCGCGTGAGCGCGGCGCGGGTATATTCGCGCTGGTTCGGACCTCGAATCCCGGCGCCGCGGACGTGCAGGACCGACGCCTTGAAGGCGGCGGCACCGTCAGTGAGCGTCTGGCGGAGCTGGTCGATGGGCTCGGACGCGAGGGGATTGACCAGAGTGGGCTGGCTGACGTGGGCGCGGTCGTGGGAGCTACGGTGCCCGAGCGGCTCGCGAGGCTGCGCGAGCTGATGCCCCACGCCCCCTTCCTGCTGCCCGGCGTCGGCGCGCAGGGGGGACGGGTGGACACGCTCGCGCCGGCGCTGGGCGACCACCCGGCCTCGCTGCTGATCACCGCATCACGCTCGATCGTGGCTGCCGGCGAGCGAGTCGACCCCGGTGCCGGCGAACGGCCCGCCTCCGCGGACGCTGCACGTCGCGAGGCGGCTCGGCTACGAGAGCTCGCCTGGAACCTGAAGCGCTAGCTGCAGGCCCCGGCCCGCTAAGAGCGCAAGATAGGATTCCACTCCGCGATGGGGAACGGCGCATTGTCTCGTCCGCGTGCCGTGCGTGGGGCTTTCGCCTTGCCCGGCGTCGCCGCCGCGGCCCTCCTCAGCGCGGCCCTCGCGAGCGCCGCTGGTGCGGCCCAGCCGCGCGTATCGCCGCCTCCGCAGCTGCCCGCGAAGGCCGCTGTGCTGACAGTGCTCGGTACGGGCCAGCAGCTCTACGGCCTCAACGCCTCCGCGGAGCGCCCGATCGCCTCGACCACCAAGCTGATGACCGCCCTCCAGGTGCTCGAGCACGCCTCGCTGAACACGATCGTCACCGAGCCCGACTTTCACTTTGCCGCAGAGGACTCGCAGATCTACCTCTCCCCGGGCGAGCGCATGAGCATCCACGATCTGATGATCGCGATGCTGCTCCCGAGCGCCGACGACGCCGCCGAGGATCTCGCTTACAACGTCGGAGGAGGGTCGCTGCAGCGCTTCATCGCGATGATGAACCAAGGCGCGCGAGCGTTGCATCTCGCCCACACCCATTACTCGACGCCGGTCGGCCTCGACACGGCGGGCAACTACTCCAGCGCGTCCGACCTGGTCAAGCTCGCCGGCTACCTGCTTCAGCACTATCCGTTCTTCGCCCGTGTGGTGGCGTCGCCTGCGGCGACGCTCAAGACCGGGAACCACCCTCGCTACGTGATCAACCGCAACGACCTCGTGGCTCGCTTCAGCTGGATCCATGGCGTGAAGACGGGTCACACCAGCCGTGCCGGCTACGTGCTCGTCGGTGAGGGCAGCAAGGACGGCCTGACGCTGCTGAGTGCCGTGCTTGGCACTCCCAGCGAGACGGCCCGCGATAACAGCACGCTGTCGCTGCTCGACTGGGGCTACGCCAATTTCCGCATGGCGCGGCCGCTCACGGCGGGAACGGTTCTCGCGCGGCCCACCGCCAACGGTTACTCGGATCGCCACACGCCCGTGATCTCGACGCGGAGTTTCGCCTGGGCGGTGCCTCGCGGCGCCCACGTGCGGCTGCGCATCAGCCTGGCCCACAACCTGGACGGCCCTCTCAAGCGGCACGCCCGCGTGGGCAGCGCCACGGTCTTTGACGGCACGAAACCCGTGGGCCACGTGCCGCTGGTGCTGGAGCGCGCGCTGGGCGGCCTCAGCCTCCCCACCCGCGTGGCGAGGTTCATCACGAAGCCCATTAGCCTTGTTGCCCTGATCGTGATCTTGGCGACCGTCGCACTGACCGTGCTGTGGCGCTCCCGGCGGCGAGTGAGGTCCGTACGCGCATGATCATCACCGTCACGCTCAACGCGGCGCTCGACAAAACGCTCGAAGTCCCCAACTTCACCCCAGGCAGGCGGCTGCGCACCGTGGGGCAGACGACCATGCCCGGTGGCAAGGGGGTGAACATCGCCCGTGCGCTGCGCCGTCTCGGACAGCCGGTGATCGCCACCGGTCTCGCCGGCGGCGCCACCGGCGCTCGCATCGTCGAGGCGCTCAGCCAGGAGGCCATCGTCAACGCCTTCGTGCCGATCCGCGAGGAATCGCGCACGGACACCGCGGTGCTCGACCCGACCACGGGCATACACACGGAGATCAACGAGCGTGGCCCTGATGTCTCTCCCCAGGAGCTCGATCTGTTTCGCGAGCGCCTCCTCTACCTCGCCAAGGGCGCCAGCGTGTGCGTGTTCGCCGGCAGCCTTCCGCGCGGCGTCGAGCCGGATCTCTACGGCGAGCTCATCCGCGAGCTGCACAAGATGGGGGTCACCACGGTGCTCGACACCGAGGGCGAGCCGCTGCGCCTGGGCGTGCGTGCCGAGCCGAGCATCGTCTCGCCCAACGAGCTTGAGGCCGAGCAGCTCGTGGGCCACGAGTTCAACGACGAGCAGGGACGCGCCGAGGCGGTGGTCGAGATGACCCAGCTGGGCGCGCGCGAGGCGCTCATGACGGTCAGCGACGGCTGTTTCGCCAAGCTGAACGAGAATGGGGCCCCGGCGGTGGTCCGGGTGCGTGTCCCCGAACAGGAGGCCCGCTCTCCAATCGGCTCCGGAGACGCCTTTCTGGCGGGCTATCTGGCCCGCTGCTATGTGGGTCGCGACCGTCTCGACGCGCTGCGCTATGCGGTCGCCTGCGGCGCCGAGTCAACGCTCCATATCGGAGCGGGCGTGGTTGACCGCAGCGGGGTTGGCCGGCTGCTCGAGGAGGTCGAGATCGAGCACCTGGAGCCGAGCGCGCAGGTGGGGTGAGAGCTGGCGGCTACGGCGCAGGTGTAGTCGCCGCCAGCCGCCGCGACCCCTGCGAGCCAGAGATGATCGCGAGCTGGCTCTGGGCGCCGAAGGGCCGCCAGTGGGCGGCGAGCCGCACCGGTGCCGCTCCCGGTATGTGAACGGTCAGGCGGGCGCTGACGGTGTCCGCCTGGCGGTTCCAGCTGGCGGTGCCGTCAATCGTCGCGTCGAGCACGAAGCGGTCGCTGTGGAACGACATCCGAAGCGGGCGCCCGGGCATGAATGTGATCGTGCCGCCGCGCAGGCCGAGGTCGCGGTGGCCGCTCAACTGCGGCCAGCGGCTCGTCTCATCGCCGACCGCGGCCACGGCCACCGACGCGGCCTGGAGCGCCTCGGTGCCTGTCTCATTACCCCGGCTCGGCCGCGCCGCGGCCGCATCCGCGAGTCGCAGGGGATATGCGCCGACGGCGTGAACGGGCGTGACGCGCGGGGCGCAGGAGGCGTTCATACGCTGGAGCGCCGCGGGGTTGCGGAGGAAGCGCTGGTAGATCGACGCCGGACAGGCGTCATTCGCATCCTGCAACGTGACGTGGGTCAGATTGGCCACGCGGATGACGCGAGCTGAGGGGCCCATGTCGCGCGCCACGACCGTCGCGCCTTGCAGCCATGGCGTCAGCGAGTCGAGCGTTCCCGAGAGGATCAACACCGGCACTCGGTGCGGTACCAGCGGCGGGTGGCGCGTGATCGGCTTGACGAGGCGCGTCGGCGTCGGCCAGTCGAGGCAGGCGCCGTAGGCCTCGGTGTATTGGTCCATGGTCGTCCACTGCTTGACGCCGAACGGGGCGAAAACGCGCGGGCGCTCCTTGCGCAGTGCGGCCCGGTACTGCTTTGCGCGCACCGCAGGCGGTGCCGTGCGGCTGAACAACTGCGGGTAGTCGGTGCAGGCGACCGCGAAGTAGAGGCCGTCGCTGAACTCGGGCAGCGGGTAGTTGGTGTCGTCGCTGCTTAGCGAGAGCTCGCTCTCGCGTAGGAGCGGCGCGGCGTCGTGGTGGCGCACGAGCGCGCGCCCCGCGGCGTCGAGGTCGCGGTACACGAGCGGGTCAAAGCCGGCATTGTTGACGAGGTTGACGAGCGTCTCCGCGCCGACCGTCAGACGCGTGCGGGAGCCCGCCGCGGTCGCGGTAATCCCTGTCACTGGCGCCCGCCGCAGCCTCGCCGCGAGCGCTCCGATCCGCGACCAGGCGCGACTGGCGTTCGCCTCGCTCGCGCAGGCCACCGATGCCGCGCACGCATGCACGAAGGCAGTGCGCGCCGTCGCCACGGTCGTCGTGTACCAGGGATCGAGGCGCAGCACCTGGTAGGTCGAATCGAGCGTCACCGACCGCAGCAGGCCGGGATAGCGCGAGGCGAAGACCTGCGAGAACCAGCTCCCGTACGAATCCCCGTAAAGATCGACGCGGCCGATGTGAAGCGCGCGCACCACCCCCGCCACGTCCCGCGCCGAGTAGGCCGTGTTGAACAGGTCCGAGGCATGCACCCAGCCGCCGTGCCGATAGCGCCAGGTGTGATCGAGCTGCTGACCGCAGTCACCCACGAGGCGGTCGAAGGCCCGACCGAACTGGTGCTGGGTTTCTTTGAAGTGCTCGAGGCCGGCGCAGTCGATGAGCGTCGAGTTGCCGGTGCCACGCAAGTTGACCAGCAGCAGACCGCGGGTCCGCCGCAGCGAACCCATCATCGCTCGATAGGAGCCCTCGGTTCCAGTGGTGGCGAAGCCCGGCCCGCCCTCCACGGCCAGCACGACTCCATCGGCGTGCCGCGCGTTGGTCGCCGGCAGCCAGCGGAAACCGATGCGAATGCGTGGGCTGCTCGCCCGTGAGTAGTCGAGCGGCACCAGCAGGCTGCCGCAGTAGGTGACCGGCGTCTTCTGGCAGCGCTTCAGCCTGAGCCCACCGAGCCGCAACGTCGCCGTCGTGGCCTGCGCGAGCCCAACCGCGCCCAGCAGTGCGAAGGCGAGTATCGCCGCCACGCACCACCTTCTCGCCCCTCCGAGCACGGCCCGATCCTATAGGCCGCGGCGGGGCGGGTCGAGGGGCCGCTGCTAGCATCGATTGACCGATGAACCAGCCGCCGCTGCCGTCCGCGAACACTTCTACGATGCGCAAATGGAAGTAGAGATCGGCCGCGGAAAGAAGGCCCGCCGGGCCTATGGGTTCGACGACATCGCGATCGTCCCCTCGCGGCGCACCAGGGACCCGGACGACATCGACATCTCGTGGACGCTCGGGCCCTACAGGTTCGAGCTGCCATTGCTCGCGGCCGCCCTCGACGGCGTCGTGTCGCCCGAAACCGCGGGCGTGATCGGCAAGTTGGGCGGCCTGGCGGTGCTCAACCTCGAGGGCATCTTCTGCCGCTACGAGGACGCCGACGCCGAGCTCGAGCGCATCACCACCTTCTCCCGGGACATCGCCACGCGCGAGATGCAGGACATGTACCGGGAGCCGGTCAAGCCCGAGCTGATCGCCCAGCGGATCGAGGAGATCAAGGCCCACGGCGTGGTCGCGGCGGCGTCGCTCACGCCCCAGAAGGTGCGTAAGTACTACGAGGTGGCGCTCGAGGCAGGGCTGGACATCCTCGTGATCCAGGGCACCGTGGTCTCCGCCGAGCACGTCTCCACGGACGAGACCCGGCCGCCGCTCAACCTCAAGGAGTTCATCCGCGAGCTTTCGCCGACCCCGGTGATCGTCGGCGGCTGTGCCTCCTACCACACCGGTCTCCACCTGATGCGCACCGGCGCTGCGGGCGTGCTCGTCGGCGTCGGCCCGGGCGCCATCTGCACCACCCGAGGCGTGCTCGGGATCGGCGTACCCCAGGCGACCGCGATCGCCGACGTGGCCGCCGCGCGCTCCCAGCACATGCTCGAGACCGGCGATTACGTCAAGGTGATCGCCGACGGCGGTATGCGCAACGGCGGCGACGTGGCCAAGGCGATCGCGTGCGGCGCCGACGCGGTGATGCTCGGCTCGGCTCTGGCGCGCGCGTATGAGGCGCCGGGCCGCGGCTACAACTGGGGCATGGCCACCTTCCATCCGACGCTGCCGCGGGGCACACGCGTGGCCACCACGCCGAACGGCACGCTCGAGGAGATCATCAAGGGCCCGGCCCGCGAGAACGACGGCACCTTCAACCTCATGGGCGCGCTGCGCACCTCGATGGCGACCACCGGCTACCGCGACATCGCCGAGTTCAACCGGGCGGAGCTCCTGGTCGCGCCGGCGCTTCAGACCGAGGGCAAGGCCCTCCAGCGCGAGCAGGGAGTCGGCATGGGGGCCAGAGGCGAGGTGGCGGCCGTCGGTGTCGACGACTGATCTTCAAGGTCATGTTGGCCGGCGCACATGTGCGCCGGCCCCCGCGGCGCATGCGCCGCGGGCCGGCGCGCGCATGCGCGCGCCGGAAAAGCAACAAGAAGTGGTGGTTCTCGACTACGGCGGTCAGTACGCCCAGCTGATCGCGCGCCGCGTGCGCGAGTGCGGCGTCTTCTCAGAGCTCCTGCCTCACCGCGCCGGCGCCCGCGAGGTTGCCCGCCGCGCTCCACAGGGGGTGATCCTCTCCGGCGGCCCTGAGTCGGTATACGCGCCCGGCGCTCCCAGGCTCGAGCGCGAGCTGCTCGAGCTCGGTGTCCCGGTGCTCGGCATCTGTTACGGCATGCAGCTCCTCGCGCACGAGCTGGGCGGGGACGTGCAGGGCGCCGAGGTCGGGGAGTTCGGCCGCTCGCAGCTGTCCGTCAGGAAGCCCGGCCGGTTGCTCGCGGGCACCCCCGCCGAGCAGACGTGCTGGATGTCTCACCGCGACGTGGTCTCGTCGCCCCCACCCGGCTTCACCGCGCTGGCGTCCTCTGGCGCCTCGCCGGTGGCGGCATTCGAGTCGCCCGAACGGGGGATCTACGGGATTCAGTTCCACCCCGAGGTCGTGCACACCCCGTACGGGCAGCACGTGCTGATCAACTTCCTCGAGCAGGTCTGCGACTGTGAGCGGACCTGGAGCCCTCGCTCCGTGATCGACGACCAGGTCGAGCGGATCGCCACCCAGGTGGGCGAGGGCCGCGCCATCTGCGGGCTCTCCGGCGGGGTTGACTCGAGCGTCGCGGCGCTGCTCGTCCACCGCGCGATCGGCGACCGCCTGACCTGCGTGTTCGTCGACCACGGTCTCTTGCGCAAGAACGAGGCCGAGCAGGTAGTCGCGGCCTTCCGCGACCACTTTCAAGTGCCGCTGATAGCCGTTGACGCCTCCGAGCGCTTCCTCGCGCGCCTCGCGGGCGTGAGCGACCCCGAGCAGAAGCGCAAGCGCATCGGCGAGGAGTTCATCAGGGTGTTCGAGGAGGAGGCGGAGCGGCTCGAGGACGTGCGCTTTCTGGTCCAGGGCACGCTTTATTCCGATGTGATCGAGTCGGGGGGCGGGAGCGGCGCGGCAACGATCAAGTCCCACCACAACGTCGGCGGGCTTCCCGAGCAACTGGATCTTGAGCTGGTCGAGCCGCTGCGCGCGCTGTTCAAGGACGAGGCCCGTGCCGTCGGCGCCGAGCTCGGGTTGCCCGAGCGACTCGTATGGCGCCAGCCTTTCCCCGGCCCCGGCCTCGCGATCCGCATCGTCGGCGGAGAGGTCACGCGCGAGCGGCTCGAGACCCTGCGCGAGGCCGATGCGATTCTCCAGGACGAGATCCGTGCCGCCGGCCTCTACCAACAGCTATGGCAATCGTTCTGCGTGCTGCCCGACATCCGCTCTGTGGGGGTGCAGGGTGATTCGCGCACCTATGGCCAGGTGATCGCGATCCGGGCGGTCACCAGCGATGACGCCATGACCGCCGACTGGGCCAAGCTTCCGTACGAGCTGCTGGACCGCGTCTCCTCGCGAATCGTGGGCACGTTGCCCTCGGTCGGCCGGGTGGTGCTCGACATCACGAGCAAGCCCCCGGGCACGATCGAGTGGGAGTGAGCCACCGGTAGTCGCGAGTCGGCCGCCACGGCCGCCTGCTTGGCGAACAATGGCGATTCCACCCCGAGGGGTGGGGCCGAATCGCCATTGTTCGTGGGCCCTCCCCACCGATAGGCAACTCCGCGCCGCCGCCTACAATCTGGTGGAACTGCCTATGGATGAGCGTCGCCTCCGCTACTTCCTCGCCGTGGCCGAGGAGGGAGGGGTCACCAGGGCCGCCGAGCGGCTCGCGGTGGCCCAGCCCTCGCTCTCTCAGGCCCTGCGCGCGTTCGAGACTGAGCTCGGCGTGGAGCTGTTTCACCGCGTTGGCCGCGGCATGCGGTTGTCCTCCGCCGGCACGCAGCTGGTGGGGCCGGCCCGGCAGATCCTGCGGGCGATGGACGATGCCCGCCACGCGGTCTCGGGCGCGACCGAGCTGCGCGCGGGAACGCTGGAGCTCGCCACCCTGGCGACGCTCGCGATCGACCCGGTGGCCGAATTGGTGGGGCGCTTCCGCGACCGCTACCCGGGCATCGAGGTCGACGTGCTCGAGCCCGACACCGCCGACGGAGTGAGTGCGCTGGTGCGCGAGGGCGCCTGCGAGCTGGGCGTCGCGCACCTTCCGATTCCGACCGAGGGCCTCGTGGAGCTGCCGCTGGGCGAGCAGGAGCTGCTGTTTGTGCTGCCGCCGCGAGCGGGCGCCGATGGGGCGCACGAGCGCCCCATCGGCGCCCGTGAGCTCGCCGAGATCCCGCTCGTGGTCGCCCCCCGAGGGACGTCGACGCGCATGCTGCTCGACCAGGCCCTCGACGCCGTTGGGGCGCCGCCGCGGATCGCGGTGGAGACGGCGGCGCGCGAGGCGATCGTGCCGCTGGTGCTCTCGGGCGCGGGAGCGGCGCTGCTCCCGGGCCCGCTCGCACGCGACGCGGAGCGACGGGGCGCGATCGTGCGCCCAAGCGCACCGCGGATCACACGCCGCATCGGCCTTGTCCACCGCGATGGCCCGTTGTCGGCGGCGGCCCGGGCGTTTCTGCGGGTAGCTGCATAGCGATGGCACTGCTCGAGCGGCGATCACGGCGCACACGCGCGGGAGGCGGCCGCCGCCTGGGGCGGCGCCTGATCGCGGCGGTTGCCGCGCTGGCGGTGCTGTGTGCGCTGTGCTTCGCGGTCATGACCGTCTACGTGACCACCTTGCCCGGCGTGACCGACGCGCAGGCGCGGGTGGACCAGATCCTCGATACGCACGCCGGCGGCAACGGCATCGGCATGCCGCCTCCCGCGAGGCTCGGGGACGCGGTTGTAGCGGTTGAGGACGAGCACTTCTACTCGAACTTCATCGTCAACATCCTGGAGGGCGCGGGGCGGGCGGCGCTGGCGACGCTGCGCACGAGCCAGGACCCGGGCGGCTCCACGATTGCCCAGCAGCTGGCGAAGCTGCTCTGGGGCCATGGCGGCGGTGTAACCGGAACCCTGCGCGAGATCGGCCTCTCGATCAAGCTCTACATCAACTACTCGAAGCCGCGCATTCTCGACATGTACTTGAACGCCGTCTATTACGGCAACGGCCTTTACGGCGCCCGCGCCGCGGCTCGCGGGTACTTCGGCACCTCTCCCTACAACCTGACCTGGGGCGAGGCCGCGCTGCTCGCGGGTCTACCGCAGGCGCCCTCCGCCTACGATCCGCTCAGACACCTGGCGCTTGCGCGGCTCCGCCAGCGCCATGTGCTCAACCAACTGGTCGTCAACCACTATCTGACGGCGGCTCAGGCGAACGCCGCCTTTCGGCAGCCGCTCCCGCTGCGCCACCACTGACGCCTGTGCGCGCGCGGCGGAAGGCGCGGGTGCGCTCGACGATCGCATCGACGTGGCGCCCGGTGCCGCTCGGCAGGGCGGATTCGGGAAACCACTGCGCCTCTGCCAGCTCCGCATGGTTCAAGCTCAGCGGGGGCGCGTCCACCTCGGCGTGGAAGCAATGCAAGGTGTCCTTGTGGCCATAGGAGAACCGCAGCACATCGCCGAGTGCGTGCCAGCGCTCAACGCGCACGCCGAGCTCCTCCTCCATCTCACGCGTAGCCGCCCTGGCGGCGTCCTCGCTGCGGCGCACCGTTCCCCCCGGCAGATCCCAGCTGCGGTCGCCGTATGTGTGGCGCACGAGCAGCACCCGATCTGAATCCGTGAGAATGCACTTGACCCCGTGCAACGGCGGCCGGCGCACGAACCACCAGACGCGCAGTAGCCGGTGGGCCACGCGGTATGCCTGGCGGCGGATCGCGACGGGAATGCTCACAGCGTGAGCCTAGGGATCGCCTGCCGTCGGCTGGGAAATGGGGCGGCCCGGCGAGGGGCCGCCGAGCCGGATCGCGGCTATGATTGGCCGTCGGCCGCGCAAAAGCGCGGCTTGTCCATGCCATGAAGACTTTTACCGCCACACCCGCGACCCGCGAGCGCAACTGGCTCGTGGTCGACGCCAGCGGCCAGACGCTGGGCCGCTTGGCGACTCGTATCGCCGACGCCCTGCGCGGCAAGGACAAGCCCACCTACACGCCGCACATCGATACCGGCGACTTCGTGATCGTGGTCAACGCGGAGAAAATCGCGGTCACTGGCAACAAGCGCAAGGACAAGCGCTACTACCGCCACTCGGGCTACCCCGGGGGCCTGCGGTCCAGAAGCCTTCAGGACATGCTCGAGCGGCGGCCAGAGGAGGTCATCCGTCTGGCCGTCAAGGGCATGCTCCCGCGCAACAGGTTGGCGCGGAAGCAGCTCACCAAGCTGAAGGTTTACGCGGGCCCGGATCACCCGCACCAGGCGCAGCAACCGCGAGAAATGGAGCTTTCGTAGATGAGTTCTGAGACCAACCCTCCCTCGGATGCACGGCGCGAGGATGAGGAGTTGACAGAGGAGGGCGCGATGGACGCGCCCGTCCCGGCGTCGGAGTCCGCGTCGGAGGCCCGGCGCGAACCCGAGGAGCCACCGCGGAGCGAGGCTACGGACGGGAGTGCCTCCGACGCGACTCCCGCCTCCGGCGAGGTCGCCGAGACGCAGGAGCCGGCCGAGCCACAGGACGCTCCCATCCCCGCAGAGACCGCCGAGGAACCGGCGTCCGTAGCTGAGGAGCCAGAGCCGCCCGCCGCGGAAACCCCCGAGGAGCCGCCCGCCGCGGAAGCCCCCGCCCAGCCGCCCGCCGCGGAAACCCCCGAGGAGCCGCCCGCCGCGGAAGCCCCCGCCCAGCCGGCCGCCGCGGAAACCCCCGAGGAGCCGCCCGCCGCGGAAGCCCCCGCCCAGCCGGCCGCCGCGGAAGCCCCCGCCCAGCCGGCCGCCGCGGAAACCCCCGACCAGCCGCCCGACGCCCCGGCCGCACAACCGACAGAGGCCCCCGCCCAGCAGCAGGCCGCGCCCACCGCCCAACCCCGCGCCGAAGACCTGCCCGAGCAGCCGCGCGCCCGCCCCGAGATTCCGGGCGCGGATCTGATCCCCGACCTCGCGCCGCCCGAGCAGGATGAGTTCCTCGACGCCGAGGCCCGCGCGGCCGCCGAGGCCGAGGCGGAGGCGCGGGCTGCGCGCGAGCGCGAGCAGGAGGACCAGGTGCACGCGGAGCCGATCGCGGACGCGGCCATCGACCTCGCGGCCGGTGCGCGCTACAGCGCGACCGGCAAGCGCAAGAGCTCGGTGGCCAGGGTGATCCTCAAGCCAGGGTCCGGAACCTATGCGATCAACGGCAAGCCGCTGGAGGGGTATTTCCCCCGCGAGACGCTCCAGCGTCTCATCCGCCAGCCGCTCGAGACCGTCGGCTATGACGCCCGCATGGACGTCGTGGCCCGCATGCACGGGGGCGGCAGCGCCTCACAGGCGGGAGCGCTGCGGCACGGGATCTCGCGCGCGCTGATCGTCGCCGATCCCCATCTGCGCGGGGAGCTCAAGCGCCGCGGCTTCCTGACGCGCGACCCGCGCGTCAAGGAGCGCAAGAAGGCGGGGCTGAAGAAGGCTCGCAAGCGGCCGCAGTTCTCGAAGCGTTAGTAGTGAACCATCCCTCAAATCCGCACCCCCTTCGCGGCTGCGAATCGTCGTCTCGCCGCGTCCTCGGACCTCGGCGTAGCGCTGCTACGCCGTCAGTCCTGCGTCCTGGCGAGGCTCGATTCTCGCTCGCGAATGGGGTACTGATTTTCGAGACGGCCCACTAGCCGCGGAAACCATGGCGGTGGGGCGCCTCCCGGGCAGCGAAGCGATCTCGCAGGCATCGAATCCCCCCGTCAGGGAGCTGTTCGGAACCGACGGCGTGCGCGGACGGGCCGGCGATTTCCTCTCGGCGGAGCTGGCGGTCGCGCTCGGTCGCGCGGCCGTCGCGCACACCGCGGTCGAGCGCCCGCAGGTACTGATCGTCCGCGACACGCGCGAGTCCGGCGAGATGCTCGAGGCCGCTCTGGCGGCGGGCGTGAGCGTGGGCGGAGGCGACGCGCTGCTGGCGGGGGTGTTGCCAACCCCGGCGGCGCCGCTGCTGTTGCGCCGCCACGGACTCGACCTCGCGGCAGTGATCTCGGCCTCGCACAACCCGTACGAGGACAACGGGATCAAGCTGTTCGGGCCAGACGGCTTCAAGCTCGACGACGCGACCGAGCACGCGATCGAGGCGGAGCTCGGCCAACCGCTCAGGGCCGCTGCTCGCATCGGGCGCGTGCGCGACTTTCACGGCGCGCTCGAGGACTACCTGCGCGAGCTGCATGTCCGCTTCGCCGCGCTCGAGCTGAGCGGCCGCCGCATCCTGCTCGACTGCGCTAACGGCGCCACCCACCTGGCCGCGCCGGAGATCTTCCGCCGGCTGGGCGCCGAGGTGGACACGATCGCCACCGACCCGGACGGGCGCAACATCAACGACCGCTGCGGGTCGACCCACCTGGCCCGCGTGATCGAGCACCTGAGCGAGGGCGGCCACGACCTCGCCTTCGCCTTCGACGGCGACGGCGATCGCGTGCTGGCGGTCGATCGCCACGGGACGGTCGTCGACGGCGACGAGCTGGTTGCGCTGGGAGCTCTCCACCTCCGCGAGCACGACCGGCTCGGTGGCGGCGTCGCGGTCACGGTCATGACCAACTACGGCTTTCACACCACGATGGCGGCCGCCGGGATCGAGGTCGCGACCACTCCGGTGGGCGACCGCTACGTGCTCGATGAGCTGCGCCGCCGCGGCTGGTCGTTCGGCGGCGAGCAGTCCGGACACATCATCGACCTGGGCTTCGGCCCCTCCGGTGACGGGATCGCGAGCGCCTTGCTCGCGCTCGAAGCGCTTGGCGGCCGTCAGCTGCACGAGCGCGACGTGATGGAGAAGCTGCCCCAGCAGCTCGTCAACATCAGGGCCCGCGAGCGCAAAGCGCTGATCGCGGCGCTCGAGACCGCCGCCGTGAGGGACGCGATCGAGCACGAACAGGCAGCGCTACACGGTCGGGGCCGGGTGCTCGTGCGCGCGTCGGGCACCGAGCCGCTGATCCGCGTGATGGTCGAGGCGCCGAGCCCGGGGGAGACGGAAGAGGTCAGCGGACGGCTGGCGCGCGTGGTGCAGCAGGCGCTCCCCTAGGGACTAACCTTCGCCTCGCCTATGTGCGGGATTGTCGGGTATGTGGGGCCCCGAGAGGCCCGTCCATTGCTGCTTTCCGGGCTCGAGCACCTCGAGTACCGGGGCTACGACAGCGCCGGCATCTCGGTGCTGAATGGCTCACGCATCGACGCGGTCCGCGCGGTCGGCAACCTCAGCGCCCTGCGCAGCGCAATCGACGCCCGAGGCGAAACCGGCGGCGGGGTGACGGTGGCCGAACGGCCGCCGTGGCACACGGGTATCGGCCATACGCGCTGGGCGACTCACGGCCGCGTGAGCGAGGCCAACGCGCACCCGCATTTCGACACGGCCGACCGGGTGCACGTGGCGGTCAACGGCATCGTCGAAAATCATCTGGAGCTCAAGGAGCGCCTGAGCGACATGGGGGCGATCTTCACCTCCGAGACCGACGCCGAGGTGATCGCGCACCTGATCGCCCACCACGGTGCGCGCGGGAGCCTGATCGAAGCGGTGCGCGCGGCCTACGCCGAGTTGCGTGGCCATTACGCGTTCGTGGTCATGAGCGCGGACGAGCCGGGCGTATTGGTCGGTGCGCGGCGTGAGTGTCCGCTGGTCGTGGGGCGCGGCGATGGCGAGCAGTTCATCGCCTCGGCGATCCCGGGATTTTTGAGCGAGACCCGCCAGGTCCAGTACCTGGGCGAGGACGAGCTGGTGGTCGTGAGGCCCGAAGGGGTGGAGTTCCTGTCCGCCAGCGGCGCGCCGGTCGAGCACGAGACGGCCGAGATCGACTGGGATCAGACCACCGCTGAAAAGCAGGGTTACGAGACCTACATGCTCAAGGAAATCCACGAGCAGGACGACGCCATCTCCGACACGCTCGCCGAGCGGGTGGTGCGTGAGGAGGGCGTCGACCTCGGCGACATAGGCACGATCGACGACCGCTTCCTCAGCCGGCTCGGGCGGATCGTGATCGTCGCCTGCGGCACCGCGTACCACGCCGGGCTGGTGGGCCGCTACGCGATCGAGGAGTGGGCACGCGTGCCGGTGGACGTGGAGATCGCCTCCGAGTACCGCTACCGCAACCCGGTGCTCGGCCCGGACGCCCTCGTGATCGGCATCTCCCAGTCGGGGGAGACAGCGGACACCCTGGCGGCCATGCGCGCCGGGCGCGAGCGCGGCGCCAGGGTGCTCGCGGTGACCAACATCATGGGCTCACAGGCCACCCGCGAAGCCGACGGTGTGCTGTACACGCGCGCTGGGCTCGAGATCGGGGTGGCGGCGACCAAGACATTCGTCGCGCAGGTGGTGGTCATGTACCTGCTGGCCCTGCGACTCGCGGAGCTGCGCGGAACGCTCTCCACGCCCGCGCTGTGCGACAAGATCGCCGAGCTCAGGCGGCTCCCGCACGCCGTCGCGGAGGTGCTCGAGCGCGCTGCGCCCAAGGTGAGAGAGATCGCCGAGGCACATTACGAGGCCGGGTTCTTCCTCTACCTGGGGCGTCACGTCGGCCTGCCGATTGCGCTCGAGGGCGCGCTCAAGCTCAAGGAGATCTCCTACATCGCCACAGACGCCTACGCCGCGGGCGAGATGAAGCACGGTCCGATAGCGCTGCTCGATGAGCGCACGCCCGTGGTCGCGATCGCGACCGAATCCCCGGTGCTGGAGAAGCTGATCTCGAACGTGGAGGAGGTACGCGCGCGTGGCGCCCACGCGATCGCTGTGGCCTCCGAGAACAACCAGGCGATCGACCGGGTGGCCGACGAGGTCATTCGCGTCCCTCACACGGACTGGTTGATCGCCCCGGTGCTGGCGGTCATCCCGCTGCAACTGCTCGCGTACAACATCGCCCGCCTTCGAGGGCTGAACATCGACCAGCCGAGGAACTTGGCCAAGACGGTTACGGTCGAGTAGGCGGCGGCGCGAGATGGCCCACACGGTCACGGCGGAGTAGGCCTTGGCTGCGCCCGGAGTCGGTATCGACCTGCTCGAGATCGACCGTCTCGAGCGGGCGCTCGAGCGCCGGCCGCGCCTCGCGCAGCGGCTCTTCACCGATGCCGAGCGGGCTTACGCCGCGGCGCGCGCTCGCCCGGGGCAGCACCTGGCGGCTCGCTTCTGTGCCAAGGAGGCGGTGGCGAAGGCGCTCGCGCTCGAGGGCTGGAGCTTTCGCGACGTCGAGGTGGTGGTCGACGAGGGACCACCGCGCGTTCGGCTCTCGGGCGCCGCCGCCGAGCGGGCGCAGGCGCTGGGCGTGGAGGTCGCGGTCTCGCTCACCCACAGTCGCGGCCAGGCCGCGGCGGTGGCGATCGCCGGCTGACCCACGGCCGCGGATAACCTCCGCGGCGTGCAGAGCCGCGACGAGGACACAGCTTCGCTCCCGCAATGGCTCGAGCCGTTGCCCGCTCCCGACGAGCAGCGGGAGCTCGACCAATGGGCGATCGATCAGCTGCACATGCCCGGAATCGAGCTCATGGAGCGAGCCGGCCGAGGTCTCGCCGCGCTGGTCGCCGAGCGCGCGCCCGCAGGCCCGATCGCGGTCGTGTGCGGCAAGGGCAACAACGGCGCCGACGGGTTGGTCGCCGCTCGGGCTTTGCGCGAACGGGGTCGCGAGGTGCGGGTGCTGAGCGTCGCCGACCCCGCCGACTACCAGGGCGATGCGCGCGCGAATCTGGAGCGGCTGCCGGGCCAGGGGCCGGAGCCTTTCTCCACGGAGCGACTGGCGGGCGCGAGCGCGGTGGTGGACGCGCTGCTTGGGACCGGTTTTGGGGGCGCGCCGCGCGAGCCGGTGGCGGGCGCGATCGAGGCGATTGATGCCTACGCGGCCGGCGACGGCCGCACGGGTGTCGAGGTGATCGCCTGCGACATCCCCAGCGGCGTCAACGGCGCCAATGGCGAGGTGGAGGGCGCCGCCGTCCGCGCGACGGCGACTGCCACCTTCCACGCCGCCAAGCCGGGGCTGTGGATCTCCCCCGGCAAGCATCACGCCGGCGAGGTCACGACCGTGGACATCGGCATCCCACGGGACGGTCCAGCCCGAGCGGCCATCGGCCTGATCGGCCCTGGGGTGCTTGACGCGGTCCCTCGCCGCGGGCGCGACTCGACCAAGTTCAGCGCCGGACAGGTGCTCGTGTGCGGTGGCTCGAGGGGGCTGACGGGCGCCCCCTGCATGGCGTCCGAGGCGGCGATGCGGGCGGGCGCCGGCTACGTGACGGCGCTCGTCCCCGGCTCGCTCGACGCGATCTTCGAGGCGCGGCTGCTCGAGGTGATGAGCGTTGCGCTCCCGGATGCCGACGGCGCCCTGATCGAGGCCGCCCGCGAGGAGGTGCTCGAGCGCGCCGGCCGCGCCGACGCGGTGGTGCTGGGGCCCGGTCTCGGCCGTGCGGAGGAGACCTTCGAGCTCGCGCGCGGCCTCGCCGCGAGCCTGACCGCGCCCCTCGTGCTCGACGCCGACGGCCTCAACGCCCACGCCGGCCGCCTCGAATCGCTCTTTGACCGTCCCGCTGCCACGGTCCTGACCCCGCACGCGGGGGAGCTTGCGCGACTGCTCGGCGTCGGCGGCTCAGACGTTGCCGCGCATCGGCTCGAGTCGGCTCGCGCCGCCGCCCGCGCCGCCGGCGCGATCGTCGTGCTCAAAGGCGATGACACGCTCGTAGCGGAGCCCGGCGGACGCGTCGCGGTGAACCGCGGCGGCGTGCCGGCGCTGGCGACTGCCGGCACCGGGGACGTCCTCTCCGGGGTGCTCGGCGCGATGCTGGCCAAGCGCCTGGATCAGTTCACCGCGACCTGTGCCGCCGTCTTCACCCATGCGGCCGCGGGTCGCCTGGCTGCGCAGGAAGTCGGGGCGGAAGGGGTGATCGCGAGCGACGTGATCCGGCGGCTGCCGGCGGCGCTCCGGGGCAAGCTGCCGTGAGCCTGCGCGCGCGCGCCCGCATCAATCTGGCGGCAATCGAGCGCAACGTCGTGCGGCTGCGACGCGAGCTGAGCGCCGGGACCGAGTTGTGCGCTGTGGTCAAGGCCGACGGGTACGGACACGGGGCCGCCCCGGCCGCCCGCGCGGCGCTCGAGGGGGGAGCGAGCTGGCTGGCGGTCGCGACCGCTCGCGAGGCGGAAGCGCTGCGCCACGAGGGCGTCGAGGCCCGCATCCTCGTGATGGGAGCCCTCAGCACGCCGGAACTGCCCCATGCGCTCGCCGCCGAGGCCGACGTGGTCGCCTGGGACGAGCGCTTCGTGGAGGCCGTAGCCGCGGCCGCGCGGGAGCTGAACCGTCCCGCCCGCGTCCACGTCAAGTACGACACGGGCATGGGCAGGCTGGGCACGCGCGATGTCCGCGAGGCCGTGGCGATCGCCGAGCGGATCCTGCAGGAGGGCCCGACGCTCGGCCTGGCGGGCGCGATGACCCACTTCGCGGCCGCCGATGAGGACCTCGAGTTCGTCTCAAAGCAGCTCGAGCGTTTCGTCCCGTTCGCGCAGACGCTCAGAGAGCGCGTCCCCGGGATCACCGTGCATGCCGCCAACAGCGCGGCCACGCTGCGCGTTCCCGAGAGCCATTTCGACCTGGTCCGCTGCGGAATCGCGATCTATGGGTGCGACCCGCTGCACGGGGACCCGGCGGCTCGCGAGCTCGAGCCGGCGCTCGAGCTGACCTCTTACGTCGCTGCCGTAAAGCGAGCGCGCCCGGGCGATAGCGTCGGCTACGGGCGGCGCTTCATCGCGCCGGATGAGACCTGGATCGCGACGGTGCCGATTGGGTACGGCGATGGCGTCAGAAGGGCGCTCTCGGGCAACTGCGACCTGCTGGTGGACGGCGCCCGGCTGCCGCTCGTGGGCGCGGTCAGCATGGACAACGTGACGCTCGATTTGGGCCCCAACACCCGGGTAAAGGTGGGCGCGCGCGTCACGGTGATCGGCGTCGAGGGGGGCCAACGGCAGACGGCCGAAGAGCTCGCCAGCCGCATCGGGACGATCAACTACGAGGTCGTGTGCGGCATCTCGAGCCGGGTCCCGCGCGTTTATCACCGCGACTCAAGACCGCTCGAGCCATGACCAGCGACGACGACCCGCTCCGTACCCTCGCCGCCAGCCCGGCCCGTACGTGGCTCGTCGGCGGCGCCTTGCGTGACCGCCTGCTTGACCGCGCCACCGCCGACTACGACGTCGCCGTGGAGGGCGACCCCGCTCCGATCGCGCGCGAGCTCGGGCGCGCGGCCGGAGGCCATGCCTTCCTGCTCTCGGAGGGGTTTGGGGGCTGGCGAGTGGTCGCACATGGCCGCCAATGGCAGGTCGACCTGTTGCCCGTGGCGAAGGGCGGAATCGAGCCCGACCTGGCCGTGCGCGACTTCACCGTGAATGCGATGGCCGCGCCGCTGGGGACCCCTGGCGAGGTGATCGACCCCTTCGGCGGTCTCGCCGACCTGGATGCGCGCCGCCTGCGAATGGTCTCGGATGAAGTCTTCGAGCTCGACCCGCTGCGCGCGCTGCGGCTCGCGCGCCTAAAGTGCGAGCTCGGATTCGACATCGACCCTGGCACGCGCGCGGCCGCGCGGCGAGCGGCAGCGCAGATCGCACGCGTCGCGGCCGAGCGCGTCTTCCACGAGCTCAAGCGGATCGTGTGCGCCGAGGCGGCGCTGGACGGCTTGGCGGAGCTCGACGCGGTGGGCGCGACCGAGGTCGTGCTCCCGGAGCTGGCCGCGCTGCGCGGGGTGAAGCAGAGCCCCTATCACCACCTCGACGTCTACCAGCACACGCGGGCGGTGCTGGCGGAGACGATCGCGCTCGAGCGCGACCCCGAGCCGGCCTTCGCCGAACACGCCGAGGCGGTCAGCGCCTTCCTGGCCGAGCCGCTCGCGGACGAGCTGACCCGGGGCCAGGCGCTGCGCTTCGGGGCGCTTCTCCACGACATTGCCAAGCCCGTGACGCGCGCGATCGCCGCCGACGGACGGGTGACGTTCATGGGGCACGACGTCGCCGGGGAGGCGCTCGCGGACGAGGTGCTGGGGAGGCTCCGGGCGAGCGGCCAGCTGCGCCGGCACGTCGCCGCCCTGACGCTGCACCACCTCGAGCTTGGTTTCCTCGTGCGCGCGATGCCCCTGCAACGGCGCGAGATCTACCGCTACATGCGCGCCTGCCAACCGGTGCAGGCCGATGTCACGATCCTGAGCGTCGCCGACCGTCTGGCGACCAGGGGAGAGGCGGTCCGCGAGCGCGCGATCGAGCGGCATCTGGGGCTGGCGCGAGAGCTGGTCGGGGAGGCGCTGCACTGGCGAGCCTCGCCCCCTAGCTCGCCGCTCAGAGGGGATGAGCTGGCCCGTCGGCTTCAGATCGGGCCGGGGCCGGAGCTCGGGCAGCTGCTCGAGCGCCTGACGGAGGCGAGCTTCGTCGGCGAGGCGCAGAGCCGCGAGGAGGCGCTCGAGTTGGCCGCACGACTCCACCGGGGTGGCTCGCAGTAGGCTGCCCTTGGTGCCCGAGAGTGGCTCGCAGTAGGCTGCCCTTGGTGCCCGAGAGCGACTGCGTCTTCTGCAAGATCGTGGCCGGCGAGCTCCCGGCGACGATCGTCCACCAGGACGAGCTCACCGTGGCGTTTATGGACATCAGGCCCGCCACCCGCGGCCACGCCCTGGTGGTGCCGCGACGCCACTTTCGCAACCTCCTGGAAATCGCGAACACCTCGAGGCGACGCTCGCCGTCGCCCAGGAGCTCGCGCGGCGGGCGACCGAGCGGCTCGGCGCAGCGGGCGTGAACCTGCTCAACTCCTGCGGCCAAGCCGCGTGGCAGACCGTCTTTCACTTCCACATGCACGTGATCCCTCGCTACGAGGGCGATCCCCTGCGCCTGCCGTGGATTCCCGCCGAGGGCCACCTCGACGAGATCGCCGCCGCCGGCGCCGAGCTGCGCGACTGACGCGCGCGGCGAAAGCCGCTACTCCTCGCCCCGGCGCTCGACTCCGATCGGGTCCATCCGCCTGCCGCACACCGGGCAGTCGTTTAGGTCCTTGGGCACCTGCTGATCGCACCAGTTGCAGAAGCGGAGGTTCTCGATCGACCACGGCAGCTCCGAGGCCGTCGGCGCAAGCGGCAGCAGCCGCGCGACGACGGTCAGCTCCTCGCCCGTCTCGCGGTCGCGATAGGAGTGCCCGGGCTCGGCCTCGATGATCCTCTCCCTGCCCGTCGACGGTGCCCTCATGCGGTACTTCTGGCGGATGCGCATTCACCGCCGATGCTACCGGGAGCGGCTCGCGCCAGCGGCACGACTCCGTCCTTGGCTTGGATAGAGTGCGGCGCTCGTGAGACGGTTCTCGATGAGCCCGCGTCGTCTCCATCTCGCGGTCGCGACCGTGACTGTGCTGTTGCTGGCGGGATGCTCGCTCAAGCACCCCGTGGGGAACCTCGTCCACGGCAAAGAGCTGTTCGTGGCCAAGTGCGGGGCGTGCCACACGCTTGCGCACGCCGGCACCGCCGGCACCCGTGGCCCCAATCTCGACGACGCCTTCCGTGAGGATCGCGCCAACGGCTTTAAGTCGAACTCGATCGAGGGTCTCGTCAACTACTGGATCAAGTTCCCCAACGACACCGGCGTGATGCCCGCCAACCTGTACAAGGGCCAGAACGCGACCGACGTGGCCGCCTACGTCGCCGCCGTGGCGGCCATCCCGGGCAAGGACACGGGCGCGCTGGCGCAGGCCGGCGTGGTGGCCGGTACCAGCCCGGCGGCGGGCAAGTCCGTGTTCACCGGCATCGGTGGGTGCAGCTCCTGCCATACGTTGGCCGCCGCAGGGGCGACGGGGACGGTCGGCCCCAATCTGGACACGCGGCTGCGGAGCGATTGCGCCACGCCGCAGTCAAAGCGCATCCGCGGCGCCGCGCTCAAGAAGTGCATCTACACGGCGATCACCAACCCGTACGCCTATATCCCGAGCGGCTACAAGGCGGGGATCATGCCCTCGAATTTCAAGCAGAAGCTCAAGCCCAGCGAGATTCAGGCGCTGGTGAATTTCTTGAGCGCCGATGCCAAATAGGGGAGGAAGGCCGGCGCACATGTGCGCCGGCCCTGGGGCGCGCATGCGCGCCCCAGCCGGTCGGCACATGTGCCGACCGGGACAAGATCTAGGCACCAACGCCGACAAGTCGTCCGACCGCCACTTTGCATCGACTGCCCTGAGTGGTATATATCCCGCTAGGTCAGGAGAGGGATGAGCGGTTACGCCAAACGTCTGGTGGGCATTGTCGTGGTCACGTGCGCATTCGCGGCCGCGATCGTGCTCTACATCGCGCTGTATCTGACGAACGCGCAGCCGTCTACGGCTGCGACAAAGACGCCCACCGGCGCCAGCCTGTATCTGGCGACCGTGCCCGCTGCCGAGCTCTCCGACGCTCATCCAACCTGGGTCTCGTACTACGTGGTGAACGCGCGCTCGCAGGACTGGCGCCACTCGACGACGTACGTGCTGCCCGCCCATTCGCTGATCCACATGACGATCTTCGAGTACGACACCCAGACGGGGCTGCGCAATAACTTCCTGGGGCAGGCCGAAGGAACCGTCGGAGGCAAGTTCCTGCTCAACGGCAAGCCCACGGTGGCGATCGACCCCGACACGGCCTCCCACGTCTTCGCGGTCCCGCAGCTCGGAATCACCGTGCCGCTCGAAGGCCCAGGCTCCAACGCCAAGAACCTCTGCGCGAACGCGCCCTGCAGCTTGCAGAACGCGCACAACACGATTTCCTTCACCTTCCGCACGCCGGGCAAGGGTCTGTACCGCTGGCAGTGCTTCGTGCCCTGCGCCGCCGGCTTCATCGCCGGCTTCGGGGGGCCGATGCAGACGGTCGGCTATATGGACGGCTTCCTCAAGGTCGTATGAGGACGAAGGCGTAAGGCCCCGCGGTGAAGGAAGTCAACCACTTCCGCCGTGTGGTGCTGCTGTGGCTCGTGTTGAGCATCCCGGCGACGCTGATCGTGGTGCTCGTGCTCGCGCCGGGCATGCCCCCCGGCAACGGCACCGTTCAGGCATCCGGTCAGGTCGTCGACAACACGGTCCTGTTGGGGATCTCGACGCCGATCGCGCTCATGGTGCTGGTCGTCTTCGGCTACGTGCTGGTCGTCTTCCGCGAGCGCAATCCGTCAGTCGTGACCGACGGGCCCGCGCTCCGCGGCCACCCGGTGATCCAGCTGTGGTGGATCGTGATCACGCTCGTGATCGTGCTGTTCCTGGCCGCATACGGCAGCGTCCGCACGCTCCAGGACGGGGCGGGCGGCGGCCAGGGTCCGA
Source organism: uncultured Solirubrobacterales bacterium (assembly GCA_963823315.1). GTDB lineage: Bacteria > Actinomycetota > Thermoleophilia > Solirubrobacterales > Solirubrobacteraceae > Palsa-465. The sequence goes on from CAWGLB010000012.1 coordinate 123,242, forward strand.
ACCCGATCTCGCCGATCACCCCGACGGCTGCGACGGGCGGCAAGGTGCTCCCCGTCCAGGTAATCGCGCAGCAGTGGCAGTTCAACTACCGCTTCCCGACCTACGGCGGCGTGCAGACCTCCAGCATCGAGATCCCGGCCAACACGGTGATCGCCTTCCATGTGACCTCGCTTGACGTGATCCACTCATGGTGGGCCTACCAGCTCGGCGTCAAGGCCGACGCCAACCCCGGCGTCGACAACGTCGCTTACGTGCAGACCAAGGGACCGTTGACGTTCAACGTCCACTGCGCCGAGCTGTGCGGGGTTTGGCATGGGTACATGTTCGGCACCGGCCACGTGGTCACGAAGGCCCAGTTCGCCTCGTGGATCGCTGCCCGGCAGAAGCAGTTTGCGGCCTCGCACAAGGTGCTGCCGCCATATTCGAAGACGTACTTCCCTGCGCCCTTGAGGAGAGGTGGATGAGCGCGATCGCAGTCACGAGCCGGCCCCGGTCGCCCCTATGGCGGCGCCTGATCGGGTTCAACGTCATCACCGGCATCATCCTCGGGATCGGGGGCTGGTTCCTCGGCTACTTCATCGGCAACCAGTTCACCGGCCAGAGCTTCACCTACTTCACGACCGAGGCCGGACAGAACGACATCTCGATCTTCCTCGGCTACTTCCTCGGCGTGGTCGGCTTCTTGGCGGGACTGGGATTCCTCAACTACCCGTTCAAGCGCATGCTCGGCTTGCCGCCGACGCTCGCCGAGAAGGAGTCAGCGGAGGAGCACGGGGCGCTGCGCTACTTCAGCCTCTCGACCGACCACAAAGTGGTCGGCATGCAGTACCTGGTCGGGATCGGCTTCTTCTTCGGCGTCGGCGGCCTCAACGCGATGCTGATCCGCACCGAGCTGCTCTCGCCCCACCACCATGTCTTCGGCGCCAACCAGTACCTGACGTTGGTGGGCATGCACGGGGCAATGATGATGGGCATGATGACCTCGAGCATCCTGGGGCCGTTCGCCAACTACTTCGTGCCGATCATGATCGGCGCCCGGCGCATGGCCTTCCCGCGCATCGAGGCCTTCACCTTCTGGCTGCTGATGGCCGCGGGCGTGATCCTCATCACCACGCTCGCCTTCGGCGGCTTCCAGACCGGCTGGACCGGATACGAGCCGCTCGGCATCCAGGGCACCGCAGGGTTCGACGCCTACATCGGCTTCTTCACGCTGGTCGGCATCTCGATGTGCCTGCTCGGCTTCAACCTGATGGCCACGATCATCGTCATGCGCGCCCCGGGGATGACCTGGTCGCGGCTGCCGATCTTCGTCTGGGGCGTGCTCGCGACCGCGTTTTTGATGGCGCTCGCGTCGCCCATGCTGGCGGCGGCGCTGCTGATGGCGACGATGGACCGCACGATCCAGACGGCGTTCTTCAGCCCCGGCTACGGAGGCAGCGCGTACCTGTGGCAGAACCTCTTCTGGGTCTTTGGCCACCCCGAGGTCTATATCGTCGCGCTGCCCGGATTCGGGATCGTGCTGGAGCTGTTTACCGTGTTCGCGCGAAAACCGCTGTGGGGATACCGGGTCGCCGTGGCGGGCATGGCCGGCGTGGCGCTGCTGAGCTGGTTCGTGTGGCAACACCACCTGTTCGTCTCGGGCATCAACGCCGACCTGCGCCCGTTCTACATGCTCTCCACCGAGCTGATCTCGATTCCCACCGGCTTCATCTTCCTGTCCGCGATGGGGACCCTGTGGCGCGGGCGAATACGGTTCACGGTGCCCATGTGGTTCTGCTTAGCCTGGGCCTTCAACTTCCTCTGGGGAGGGATCTCGGGCGTGTTTCTCTCGGATGTCCCGAGCGACGTGCTGACCCACGGGAGCTTCTTCTCGATGGCCCACTTCCACTACACGATCATGGGCGGGCTCGTCTTCACCTTCTTCGCCGCGCTCTACTACTGGGTGCCGAAGATGACCGGTCTGCGCTTCAACGATTTCCTCTCGAAGCTGCATTTCTGGACATTGTTCGTCGCCTTCAACGCCACCTTCGGGCCGCTGTTTGCGGTCGGCTGGCTGGGGATGCCGCGGCGCGTCGTGACGTACCCCTTCGGGCTGCAGACGCTCAATGACGTGGTTTCGATCTCGGCCTACTGCATCGGCGTCTCGATGCTGATCTTCCTGGCCAACGTGGTCTGGTCGCTGATCATCAAGCGTGAGCCCTCCGAACCGAACCCCTGGCACTCGAAGTCGATCGAGTTCCAGCTGCCCACGCCGCTGCCGGTGCACGACTTCGACCGCATACCGGTGTTCGACGCTGACCCGTATCCATATGGCGAGCCTGCCACCGCGCCCGCCTACGCGTCGGGCGGCGGACAGACCTAGCCGATGGAAGCATCAGCACCCGTCCACCCCCGGATCGAGCCGGAGCCGCCAGAGTGGCAGCCGCGAGCGATGTGGGTCGGCGTCCGCTTGCTGTGCGGCGCGGCGTCGTTCTTCTTCGTGTCGTTCGTGTTCGCGTACTTCTACCTGCGCTCACTCGACCTCAACAAAGGCTGGAAGATCGGCCACCACGTCAATCCCTCGATCGGGCTGGGCGTGGGAATCGTCGTGGCGCTGATCGTCAGTGGGGTGCTCATGTGGCTGGCGAGCAGGCGACCGTCGCTGTCGTTGCCGCTCGGGGCGGGGGCCTTGGCCCTGGCGCTGCTGGCGGTCGTGCTCCAGTGCATCCAGTACTCGGTGCTCGGTTTCGGCCCCGGCAACGGCGCCTACGCGAGCGTGTACATCGGCTGGACAGCGGTCTACACGGTGTTCATGTTCGGCTGCATCTACTGGATCGAGACGCAGATCGTGGGACTCTGGAGGATGCGGAGGGGAGAGGTGCGCCGGGCGCTGGAGGCGGGCGTGCCCACGTCTGACATGGCGCTGGCGGACGCCAACATCCGCGCGTGTGCGTTCTTCTGGACGTACTACGTGTTCGTCGGCGTGGTCGCCTTCATCATCCTCTACCTGCTTTAGATGCTTTCTCACTGGGGCATCGACGCGCCACTCGGCTATCTGGCGGTCGCCTACGTGGTGCTCTGCGCCGTGCTCTACATCTTGGGGGGTCGCGCGCGCGGCACCCATTTGAAGATTGAGCCTTGGCGGGCGGCATCCTTCTACCTCGGGCTGCTCACGATCGTGATCGCGCTCAACTCGCCGATCGATTACTACGCCGATGAGCTGTTCTGGGTGCACATGGTCCAGCACATTCTGTTGCTCACGATCGCGCCGCCGCTGTTTCTGCTCGGCCGTCCCTGGCCGCGGATGTGGCGCGCGCTGCCGCTCCGCACCCGCACGAACCTGGGGCGCACGATCGCGCACAGTCGCCTCACCGCACCGTTGCGCTCGATCGCCCATCCCCTGCCGGCCTGGATCCTGTTCAACGTGACGATGCTCGCGTGGCACATCCCCGCTGCCTACAACGCCACCCTCACCTCGAACCTGATCCATCAGCTGGAGCACTCCATGTTCTTCTTCTTCGGCCTGCTCTTCTGGGCCCGCGTGATCGACCCGGGCCCGCTGCGGCCGCGCCTGATCTGGCCGATGCGGATCGCCTACACGGCGGGGGCCATGGTCGTAGGGTGGGTGCTGGCGATCGCACTCGTGCTCGTCCCGCACCCGCTGTACGCCCACTACGCCAACCTGCTGCACCGCCCGGGAGGCATCTCAGCGTTGACTGACCAGCAACTGGCCGGCGGGGTGATGTGGGTGCCGGGCTCGCTCGCGTTCACGCTCACCTTCCTGGTCGGCTTCTACCGCTGGCTGGAGGCCGACAGCTCCGCCCGGCCGCCGCGCACCGTCGTCACGACATGAGGAGAGAGACACGATGCCCGTGATTCCGTACGCCAGCTTCCTTGCCGGCGCCATTCTTTCGTTGGTGCTGCCGGTCGCGCTGCTGATCGCGCTCACCCTCTGGTTCCACGTCGCGCAGAAGCGCGTTCCGGAGGCCCAGCGCACCCCCCGCGGCGCAACGCCCGACAACCCGCCCGCTGCCAACCCCGCGACCGGCGGGCAGCAGGCGGTGGGGGAGGCGTCCGGCTCGACGGAGGCGGGCACCTGAGCGGAGCCGTGCGCAGGTGAGCGCCCGGTCGGGTGCTGGCGCCCGGCCGTCTACGTGAGCGCCTCGACGATCACCACGATCGCGACGATCGCGGCGACCATGAGCACGAAGTAAACGAGCGTGCGGAAGGCCTCGGCCTCCGAGCGCCAGGGTTTCGGCAGCGCCTTCATCGCGTCCGCGGCGGCCTAGATGACGTACAGCGCCAGGTACACGATGATCCACATGCCGTCCACGAAGTGCCAGTAGATTCCCGGCACCTCCATCCCCTGGTGATGCTCGGGGGAGTAGTGGCCGCGGAATGAGCGCAGCGAGACGATCGCCAGCGCGCACAGGCCCACGAACACGTGGGCTCCGTGGAGGCCGGTGAGCGAGTAGAAGATCGTCGCCTGGGCGGCGTCATGAGGTGCCCAGCCGAGGTGGACGTACTCGTTGACCTGCAGGAAGAGGAAGGTCAGGCCGAGCAGGAAGGTCAGCACCATGCCGGCCTTCAGCCCGAAGCGGTTGCCCCTGTTAATCGAGACCAGGGCCCAGTGGATCGTCAGGGATGAGACCAGCAGGATCGCGGTGTTGACGCCGGTGGCGGCCTCGGGGATCTTGGTCCCGGGGGCGGGCCACGGGTCGTGCGAGACCACTCGGATGAAGAAATAGGCGGTGAAGAATGCGCCGAAGATCATCACCTCGGAGATGATGAAAAGCAGCATGCCGAGCACCGGGGGCTCGACCCGCGAGGAGCGATGGGCGGTGGGCGGGCCGTGGTGCTCTGCGTGACTTACGGCTGCGGCTTCCATGGGCCTCTAGCGTGCCGCCGAGTCGCTCGTCCGGGCGACGCGATTCACGCGGCCTTGACCTGGTGCTCGCGGTGGACGACGTGCTCGACCGGCTTACCGCTGGCGCGACGCACGCGCTCGATCAGATCGGTTCGCAGCCAGCCGGACTTGGTCTCTGCGAAGGTTGAGATCACGATGTCGTCGACGCGGAAGTACTGGAGCGCGTTCGTGATCGCGGTGTAAGGATCGGGGTCGCCGACCAATCCGGCCGCGAAGATGCCGGCACGGTGCAGCCGGCCGAGCACGAGCTTCAAGCGGGTTCGTGCGCGCCGGGCGGCGGTGCCGTGTCCGCCTTCCTGGGGGACGACGACGATGAAGATCCTGCGGCGGTTCTGCTCCATATCCTCGGTCGCCTTGCGCTTGAGCGCCTCGAAGAGCTCGTCGCCGGTGGCGGTGCGGTTGGCGACCGCCAGCGTGACGTCGAAGGGCAGGCCCTCGCTGTCGATGTCGGCGACGATGTGCTCGACCGGCAGACCGGATGCCTCCCGCACGCGCTGGATCAGGTCCTTTCGCAACCAGCCGGAGCGCGTCTCGGGGTAGGTCGAGATCACGATCTCGGTGGGATGGTGCTCGTGGACGGCGTCCATGGTGGCGGAGTACGGATCGGGGTCGCCCACCTCACCGACCGCCTCGATGTTCTCGGCATGGAGCACGGAGAGAGCCAGGTCCACGCGCGTCTGGGCCGCGTCGAACACCATGTGGTCGTAGATCACGAGCCCCGCCTTGGGGCGGTTCTGGGGCACGCACAGAACGAAGCGCGCGTTGCCTTCGCCGGCCCGCTGGCGGACGGTCTCGAGCAGCCGCCTGCCCCCGAGGGTCTCGTTCGCTACTACGAGGGTCGTCTTGCGGCGTGCTCCGGGAGGATCGTTCACGCTCAAAGGCTCACTCTCGCGCGGTCACCACCGGCGCTGGTCGTCGGGCCTCCGCGGGCGGCTTGAACACGCCGTGCACCGCTCCCGGCACGCCGTACTCGTACGGGCCGCCCACGACCGTGGGGATCTCATCGAAGTTGAAGATCGGCGGGGGCGAGGAGACCTGCCATTCGAGGCTGAGCGCCCGCCACGGGTTGGCCACCGCGCGCGGTCCATGGCGCCAGCTGGCCACGACGTTCCACAGGAAGACCAGGAACGTGAGCCCGAGCATGAAGGAGCACAGCGAGATGAACAGGTTCCAGCCGGCAAACTGCGCGGAGTAGCTGTACACGCGCCGCGGCATGCCCTGGAGGCCGATGTAGTGCATGGGGCCGAAGGTGAGGTTGAAGAAGATGAACGTGGACCAGAAGTGCAGCTTGCCCAGGCGCTCGTCGAGCATGCGCCCGGTCATCTTCGGGAACCAGTGGTAGACGCCGGCGAAGATCGTGAACAGCGAGCCGCCGAAGAGCACGTAGTGGATGTGGGCCACGATGAAATAGGTCTGGCTGACGTGGACGTCGAAGGGCACCATCGCCAGCATCACGCCGGAGATCCCCCCGAGCGTGAACATCGTGATGAAACCCAGCGCGAACAGCATCTGGGTGTTCAGGTGTAAGACGCCGCGCCACAGCGTCGCCAGCCAGGAGAAGATCTTGATGCCGGTCGGGACCGAGATGATCGCGGTGGTGACCATCATGGGGATGCGAATCCACGGCTGCATCCCGGACACGAACATGTGGTGGGCCCACACGGTGAAGCCGAGCACCACGATCGCCACCAGCGAGAAGGCCATCATGCGGTAGCCGAAGATCGGCTTGCGCGAGTTGACCGCGATCACCTCCGAGATGATCCCGAACCCGGGCAACATCATGATGTAGACGGCCGGGTGCGAGTAGAACCAGAAGATGTGCTGGTACATGAGCACATTGCCGTTGGTGTGGGCTCCCACGAAGGCGTTGAAGAAGTTGAAGTGAAGCGCCGAGTCGAGCAGGATGAAGAACTGCGAGGAGGCGATGAAGGGGGTGGCGATCACGACCAGCAGCGAGGTCGTGAAGTTGGCCCACACCAGCAGCGGGAGGCGGAAGAAGCTCATCCCGGGCGCGCGCATGGTGATGATCGTCACGAGGAAATTGAGCGCCGTGAAGATCGACGAGAAGCCCGCGAACTGCACCCCGATCGAGAAGAACAGCTGCCCGATCGGCATGTCGGTCGATAACGGCGCATACGCCGTCCAGCCGGTGGCGAAGGAGCCGCCCGGGGCCAGGAAGCTCGCCAGCATCATCAGGCCGCCGATCGGGAGCAGCCAGTAGGACAGGGCATTCAGGCGCGGGAACGCCATGTCCGGCGCGCCGATCATCAGTGGCAGCACGAAGTTCGCCAACCCCGCGAACACGGGAATCACGAACACGAAGATCAGCAGGCTGGCGTGGACGGAGAAGACGCCGTTGTATTCCTCCGGCGTGAGGAAGTTCATCCCGGGCTTCGCCAGCTGGGCGCGGATCAGCATCGCCAGCATCCCGCCCACGAACAGGAAGAAGAACGAGGTGACGGTGTACTGGACGCCGATCACCTTGTGATCGGGGTTCACGCGGAAGTAGTCGCGCCAGCTGTGGGCGCCGTGGTCCTCGTGCGACTCGGGTCGCGTGGGGGCGCCCGAGGCCCAGTAGAGCCAGTAGTCGAACGCGCCCAGGCCCAGCAGGAAGAAGATCGGCACCGAGAACAGCGCCACGATCGTGATCGCGTGGGGATCGATCACGGGGTGCTGGTGGTTGAGGAAGCGCAGCAGCGCCGTGATCCCGACGGCGAAACCAAGCCCGAGCACGTCGAACAGCGCCGCCCGGTACCACCCACCGCGCATGAACTTACGCGGCAGCGGCGTCTTCGCGCCCGGGCGTGGCGTGGCAACTGGCGCGGTGCGCGGTTCGGCGACCGTGGTCGCCATCACCAGCCTCCCGCTCGACTGCCGGTCATCTGCACCACTCCACCTGCACTAGCTCCCTGAAGTGTACGAGCGCGACGAGCAGATGGGAAGTGCGCGCCCGTCATTTCCCGCCTTTACTCGAGCTATGAGTGTGGGAGGCCTTGGTGGCCGTCGAGCTGCCGTTGCTGGGCGGGGGGGTCCCGATCGGGGGCGGCCCGTTGTTCGGCTGCTTGGAGAGCCACGTTTGAAAGGCCGTGGGGGTCACGACGCGCACCTGCGCGCGCATGAAGGAGTGCCCGGGTCCGCACAGCTCCGTGCATTCCGCCGGGTAGACGCCGAGCCTCGTCGGCGTCACCCGCAGCGTGGTGGTGATGCCCGGGACGGCATCGATCTTTTCCGCGAACTGGGGCACGAAGAAGCTGTGCACCACGTCGTAGGAGCGGATCTTGAAGACCACGGGCCTGCCGTTCGGCAGGTAGAGGATGGGGGAGACGACGTTCTTGCCGTCCTGGTGGGGGTAAGTGAACTCGAACGCGAACTGGCGCGCGGTCACGTTCACGATCATCGCGCCTCGCTTGTTGGCCTCGTTGGCTCGCAGCACCGTGTAGGCGTAGCCCGCCAGGCTGAACATCAGCACTGCGGGGATCGCGGTCCAGACCACTTCGAGCCGCGTGTTGCCGTGGATCGGGGGGCCGTCCTTGAGCTCCTCGCCGGGCCGCATACGGAACTTCCAGATGCAGAACACGACCACGGTCTCGACGATCACGAAGATCGGCACGGAGGCGACCAGCAGCACGTCGTACAGCGTCGAGGTGCGGTTGATCTGGGCGGAGGCGTGCGTGGGGAACCAGTTGATCGAGAGCACGATCGCCAGCAAGATCGCGGTGCCGATGGCCGCCACCACGATCATTTGAACTAGCGGCCGGTTACGCACGGATGAGCTCGAGTACCGACTCCATCTCCTTAGGTTACGCATCGTATGACTTGAGGGCGATGAACGCACGCCGGACCCGGTGCACACGGGCGGACCCAGCGCGCCCGGCGCTAAGTTTGCTGCAATCGTTACGAGTATGATCAGGGCTCACTGGACCGCAACCGGGAGGCATAGATGTTCGTCCGCGACGGCATGACCGATGTCGTACTCTGCGTCGGCCCGGGCCATACGCTGCACGAGGCGGCGGCCATGATGTGCTCGCGCAACGTGGGCGCGGCGGTCGTGATCGACCCGGACGCGCCTGGCCCCGGCGTCATCACCGAGCGCGACATCCTGCACGCGGTCGGTGCCGGCCAGGATCCCGCGCAGGAGCTGGTCGCCAATCACCTCAAGCAGAATCTGACCTTCGCCCACCCGGACTGGTCGCTCGAGCGTGCTGCCCAGGCGATGATCCGGGGCGGCTTCCGGCACCTGATCGTGATCGACGGGTCCGAGCCGGCGGGGATCCTCTCGATGCGCGACATCGTGCGCGCCTGGACCGGGGACGGAGCTAGCTGCGACGTGCCGGCCGAGGCGGGCGCCACCTCCTCGTAGACGCGGCCCCGCCGCGGCGCGGCCCGCGCGGGCAGTCGAGTCGGGCGGTGGAGCGCTAGTGCCGGTGCTCTTCCGGCAGCGCCGCTACGTCGCGGCTTGTGTCGGCGACCCAGCGAAACACGCACACCACGAGCAGGATCACCCCGATGACGATGAACACGATGCTGATCGTGGTGCCGATCACGATCAGGGTGATGGCGGCGCCGGTGAGCAGTGGCAGCAGCGTGGGACCGGGAAGATGGATCTCCTCGCCGGCGGGGGGCACGGGCGCGACATCGGCCTCCATCTCGACTCGCCGATGTCCCGTGGAGGGGCCGGTGCTCACGCGTGCACGTAGATCGCCGCTGCCAGGAACGTGAGGCCGAACATGATCAGGCAGATCGCGCCGACGATCAGACCCGTGCGGATGTTCTTGCGTGCGAGCTTGCGGTCCATGGCGTTGTGCGACCGCTTTATCGGGCCGCCTGAAGGCCGAGCAATGCTACCTCACGGCGCGCCGAGCTAGAGCTTGACATCGGCCACCATCGCCCCGAACAGCAGCGCCAGATACAGCAGGGAGAAGAGATACAGCTGTAGCGCGGCGCGGCGGTCTGCGCGTCGGTAGAGCCTCACGGCACCGGCGATGAAGGCCAGGCCCAGCACGCTCGAGACCACCAGATAGGTGAACCCAAAGGCCCCCACGCAGAACGGCAGCTGCGTGATCGCGTACAGCAGCAGCGTGTACAGGACGATCTGGCGGCGGGTCTCGTGCTCGCCCCGGACGACAGGCATCATCGGCACGCCGACGCGTGCATATTCGTCCTTCATCAGGAGGCTCAGCGCCCAGAAGTGGGGCGGCGTCCAGTAGAAGACGATCCAGAAGAGATACACGGCCGTCCAGCCGAGCGAGCCTCGTGCGGCGGCCCACCCGACCAGTGGCGGCACCGCGCCCGCCGCGCCGCCGATCACGATGTTCTGCGGCGTGCGCCGTTTGAGCACCACCGTGTAGACGCCCACGTAGCCGACGAATCCCGCCAGCGAGAGCGCGGCGGCGAGCACGTTCACGGTCAGCGAGAGCAGGATGAAGGAGAGTGCGGCGAGCACCAAGCCGAAAACGAGCGCGGCCCGTGGCGAGACCCGGCCCGCCGGGATCGGTCGATTCGCCGTGCGGCGCATCTGGGCGTCGATGTCGCGGTCGTAGTAATGGTTGACCGCGCCCGCGCCACCGGCGGATAGGTAGCCACCGAGGCAGGTCAGTGCGATCTTGCCCGCGGAGGGGCTGCCGGCGATCTCCATCGTCGCCACCGTCGTCAGCAGCAGCAGCGATTGGACCTTGGGCTTGGTCAGCTCGAGATAGTCGGAGACAAGTTGCCGTGGCCGGGCGAGAACGCCACCGGCGGCGATCGCGGGGATGTCAGCGGGGAGCACCTGGCCGCCCGCCGTCGCGCTGCCCTGTTCGGCGACCTGTACCCCCGGGGTGCTCACGGCGCCACCGTCACGTGCGTAAGTATCGCTCGCCGCCGCCGGTCTTCTGGGTGACGCCTGTCTGGCGCTCGATCTGGCGGCGGATGTCGCGCATCGGCTCGATCGAGCGCACCCTGGGAATCACATCGAAGTTGTTGGGCGGGGGTGGGGAGGTCGTAAACCACTCGAGCGTATTTGCCTTCCACGGATCCGGCCCCGCGAGCGCGCCGACCTTGAGGCTCCGCCACACATTGACGATCGTGACCAGCACGCCCGCGCCAAGAATAAAGGCGCCGATGGTTGAAATGAGGTTGTACGTCGACCAGCCCAGATTTGGCTCGTACGTGTAGATCCGCCGGGGCATGCCTGAAAGCCCGAGCGCGTGCTGCACGAAGAAGGTGGCGTTGAAGCCGATGAAGATCAGCCAGAACGAGATCTTGCCCAAGCGCTCATCGAGGAAGCGGCCCGACATCTTCGGGAACCAGTAGTAGATCCCGGCGAAGACGGGGAAGATCGCGCCGCCGAAGATCGTGTAGTGGAAGTGCGCGACGACGAAGTAGGTGTCATTGAGCTGCCAGTCGACCGGGAAGACCGCGAGGAAGATGCCCGTGATCCCGCCGACGGTGAAGATCGCGATCATGCCCACGCAGAAGTAGAGGGCGGTGGTGGGTAAGATCGATCCTCGCCATAAGGTCGCGATCCAGTTGAAGATTTTGACGCCGGTCGGGATGCCGATCAAGAACGAGCTCAGCATGAAGAAGCCGAGCACGACGATCGGCACCGGCGAGGCGAACATGTGGTGGGCCCACACCAGCGTGGCGAGGAACGCGATCACCGCCGTGGACGCCGCGATCGCCTTGTAGCCGAAGATCGGCTTGCGCGAGAACACGGGGATGACCTCGGAGATGATCCCGAACCCGGGCAACACCATGATGTACACCTCGGGGTGCCCGAAGAACCAGAATAAGTGCTGCCACAGCACGGGCGACCCATGCGCGGTGGGGTCAAAGAAGTGCGTGCCGAAGTGGCGGTCGGCGAGCAGCATGGTCACCGCGGCCGCAACCACGGGGAGCGCGATGATCAAGAGGATCGCGTAGACGAGGATCGCCCAGACGAACAGCGGCAGCCGGCCCCAGGTCATGCCCGGCGCGCGCATGTTGACGATCGTGGCGTAGAAGTTGATCGCGCCGATCAGCGAGGAGATGCCGGTCAGGTGGATCAGAAAGATCCAGGCGTCCTGCCCGCCCGAAGGCGAGAACTGGATGCTCGAGAGCGGCGGATAGCTCCACCAGCCGGCCTCGGGGGGCTGGAAAAAGAAGGTCGCGTAGAACACGATCCCGCCGAACAGGAGCAGCCAGAAGGACAGGGCGTTCAACCGGGGGAAGGCCATGTCACGCGCGCCGACCATCAGCGGCACGAAGTAGTTCCCGAAACCGGCCATCACCGGGACCACGAACAGGAAGACCATCGTCGTCCCGTGCATCGTCAGCAGCTCGTTGTAGTGCTCGCCCGTGAGCAGCGTGTTGCTCGGGACCCCCAGCTGCAGGCGCATCATCAGCGCCTCCACGCCGCCGAGGATGAAGAAAACGAACGTGAGGACCAGGTACATGATCCCGATCCGCTTGTGGTCGGTGGTCGTGACCCAGTCGATCCACCGGCGCGTCTTGCGCGGCTCGGTGACCTCGTGGACGATCACCTGCGGGACGGGCCGCAGCTCGGTGGTGGCGGGCCGGGTGCTAGGGGTGGTGACGGCCATCGCTAGGCGGCTTTCGGAGCGTCGCAGGACATGGCTACAGCTGGCCCTCGCTCGTCAGCATCTGGCGGAGCTTGCCCACCTCGTCATTGGCGGCATTGATGCCCGCGTTCTGCTGCTTCAGCCAGGCGGTGTATTGAGCCGGCTGCACGACCTTCACCTGCGCGGTCATGAAGGCGTGCTGGCGACCGCACAGCTGCGCGCACTGGCCGTGGAAGAGGCCCGTGTGCAGCGCGTTGAACCAGGTGTATGTCGTGTAGCCGGGCACGGCGTCGACCTTGCCTCCGAGCGATGGAACCCACCAGGAGTGGATCACATCGATGCTCTGGATGACGAGCACGACGGTCGTGTGAACCGGCACGACCATCTGCTGGTAGGAGTACGGCAGCTTCTTGTCGTAGCGCGCCTTGTTGCAGTTGGCTCCATACGAGTACATCCAGATGAACTGCCGCCCGGTGACGCACACGATGATCTTTTTCGAGCCCTTGGGGGGCGTGGGTTCCGTGAGCGAGGCGGTCGTGAACGAGGTTGGCCCGGTCGATTTCGGGGGGTTCAGGATCGGCGGCAGCTTGATGAACGTGATCACGGTGATCGCCACCAGGATCAGCGCCGCCGCCACCGTCCAGCCAACCTCCAGCGGCGTGTTGCCGTGTATCTGGGCCGCGTGCCGAGACTTCTTGGCGCGGAACTTGTAGAAGGAATAGACCAGCGTCCCCTCGACCACCACGAACACGAAGGCCGCGATGTACAGGATGATGTGGTAGAGCGAGGAGATCTGGTTGGCGTTGGGCGAGCCGCCGGACTTGGGACCGATGAAGTTGGCCGAAGCGGTCGGCGCCAGCAGCAGCGAACCGCCGAACGTGACACCAAGCACGAGCGCGAAGGCCGCCCAATGCCGCGAAGCTTCCCGGCGGCTCGGGCGTGTTGGCTGCGCTCGCAATGCGCCGGGCATTCTACCCGGCCGGGGTGGCTGCTGGACGCGCCGTGCCCGCCCCGCGCGGTCGCTGGGGCGCCATGACTACGGGCTCGTGCTCCGCTCGGCCGCCCGCCCGACGCACCATGGCCGGGGGTTCGTGCTCCGCTGGGGCACCCGCCCGACGCGCCATGGCCGAGCCTATACTGCCCTCCCTTGCGCAAACGGAGGGGGATCAGAGCGGCTGCTTGGGGCCTCCTCGTCACAGGGGTGGCTGCGCCGGCGTTGAGACGGCAATTGCGCTTGCCGCCGGCCGCCGTGCTCGGCACCGCAAGTCTCACGCCGATCGCGGCGTGCGTCCTGTACAAGCGCTCGGCTGTGCGCGACGTGGCGGTGTGCGCGCTGAACATGTGGGCCTACATCGCCGCGTACGAGATGCCCCACGACCATCCTGAGGAGCTCGCCCAGCGCGTGCGCACCGAGTATCCGATCTCGATCGATCGTGCGATCGGCCGGGGAACGGTTCCCACGGTACGTCTTCAGCGCGCCTTCAGCCACCGCGGAGAGGTGAGGGGCTTCGAGCGTGTGCTCGTCTGGTGCCACTGGCTGTGGTTCGGCGTACCGCATGCTTCGGTCGCCTATGTGCTGTTGCGGGACCGCGAACTGTTCCCCTCGGCAGCCACGCGCATGTACGGCGTATTCGACGTGGGCGCAATCTTCTACTGGACGACGCCCACAGCGCCGCCGTGGTGGGCGGCGGCGCACGGCAAGCTCGAGGACGGGCGCGCGCTCAGCGTCCGGCGCATGATGATCGAGTACGGCCCGGTGTTCTGGGGCCGCCGCTGGGGGCCGCTCTACCATTTCCTGGGCGGGAACCAGCTCGCCGCCATGCCCTCGCTGCATTTCGCCACATCGTTCACCGCAGCGCGCATCCTCTCCGACGTGGGACCACTTTCCGGCGCCGTCGGGTGGACTTACACCGCGATGCTCGGGACTGCGCTGGTGTACCTCGGTGAGCATTACGTCGTCGACCTCCTGGGCGGGCTCGTGCTGGCCGTCGCCGTCGAACGCGCCGCGCCGCGGTTCCTCCCCCTCGCGCGGCGACTCGATCGGGCCCTCGAGCCACTGCGGATCGCGCCCAGCGCGGCTTAGAACCAGTGGGTTCTGGGTCCGGCTCCCCACGGCAGGCCCAGCCCCCGGTGCTGCGCGTGCGCCTCACGCGGGGGCGGCTGCTCGCCATCGCCCTGTTCGTACTTGCGGCGATCGTGCTGCTCTACTTCGTGCTGCCGAAACTGCTCGGGCTGCGCCAGACCTTGCATCAGATCGAGCACGGCGATCCCTGGTGGTTCGCGCTCGCCGCGGCGCTCGAGATCTGCTCGTTCCTCGGTTACGTGGTGCTCTTTCGCGGCGTCCTCGCGGGCGAGAACACGCGCATCAGCTGGGGTGTCAGCTACCAGATCACAATGGCCGGCGTCGCCGCCACGAGAATCTTCGCCTCGGCCGGAGCTGGAGGGATCGCGCTAGCGGCTTGGGCGCTGCGCCGCTCGGGGCTCGACGGCCGCGTGGTAGCCCGGCGCATGATCGCCTTCGTCGTCCTGCTCTACGGGGTCTACATGGCCCTGCTGACGCTGTGCGGACTGGGCCTGTACTTCGGCCCGATCCCTGGCCGGGCGCCGCTCGGGATCACGCTCTTGCCGGCGATCTTCGGCGCGCTCGTAATCGCCGCCTTCCTCGGCGTAACGCTGCTGCCCGGGGATGTCGAGCTGCTCTTCGCGCGCTGGCAGAGCGGCGGCGGCAAGCTCGTGCGCGTGGCGCGCCTGCTCGCCAACGCGCCGGCTGCGATCGGCGAAGGCGTGCGTGTCGCCTTGACTGTGTTGCGCTCGCGCGACGTGCATCTGCTCGGTGCGCTCGCCTGGTGGGCGTTCGACATCGCCGTGCTGTGGGCGTGTTTTCACGCCTTCGGGGCATCGCCGCCCAAGGGCGAGATCGTGATGGCCTACCTGGTCGGGATGCTCGCCAACACGCTTCCGCTTCCGGGCGGCATCGGCGGCGTGGACGGAGGCATGATCGGAGCCTTTGCCGCCTTCGGCCTACCCGTGCGCCTGGCGGTCCTCGCGGTGCTCGCCTACCGGGTGTTCTCTTTTTGGCTGCCGACTGTGCCCGGGGTGATCGCCTACCTCCAGCTGCGGCGCACCATGCAGCGCTGGCGCGCGGACTCGCCGGAGGCCGACGACGAGCCGGGAGACGTCGCGGGCGATGGCCAGCGAGCGGTCGACGGGAATGAGCCTGCGGTCGGTGATCCTGCGCGTCTTGCCAGCGGCGGCGAGCGATCGGCCGGTGCCGGCGAGCGATCGCTCGGGGACGGCGAGCGATCGGTCGGGGACGGCGAGCGATCGGCCGGTGACCATGAGCGTCCCGGCGGCGAAGGCGAGCATCCAGTCAGCAACCCAAGCTATACTTTGTGAAGTATGGAAAAGGCTCCTGAAAAAGTGATCATCGTCGGTAGCGGACCAGCTGGTTATACGGCGGCGCTCTACACAGCGCGGGCCAATCTTGAGCCGCTCGTGATCGAGGGGTTTGCATGGGGCGGCCTGCTGCAACAGACGACCGAGGTCGAGAATTACCCCGGCTTCCCGGAGGGGATCATGGGGCCGGAGCTGATGCAGCACTTCCGCGACCAGGCGGCCAGATTCGGCGCTCGACTGGAGACCGACGACGTGACCAAGGTCGAGCTCGCACCGAGTGGCGGCCTGCACAAGGTTTGGGCCGGGGATGACTGCTACCGCACCCGCACCGTGGTGCTCGCCATGGGAGCGCAGCATCGCAAGCTGGGCGTGCCGGGCGAAGACGCGTTGGGCGGGCGCGGCGTCAGCTATTGCGCGACCTGTGACGCCGCCTTCTTCAGAGGGGCGCCCACGCTCGTGGTGGGCGGCGGCGACTCCGCGATGGAGGAGGCGATGTTCCTGGCCAAGTTCGCCTCGAAGGTGGCGGTGGTGCATCGCCGGGAGGGGTTCCGTGCCTCCAAGATCATGCTTGAGCGCGCCCGCCAGGTGCCCAACATCGACTGGTTGACGCCCTATGCGATCGAGGAATTTACGCCGGGAGAGAACGGCTCTCTCGCTCACGCGCGAATGCGCAACATGGCCGATGGGAGCGAGCGCACGCTCGAGATCGGTGGCGCCTTCATCGCGATCGGCCATGAGCCCCAGTCGCAACTCGTCACTGGGCAGGTCGACGTCGACGGTGGCGGATATGTGCTGACCGAGGGCCGGTCGACTCGCACCAACGTGCCGGGCGTTTTTGCGGCGGGCGATCTGGTCGACCACACCTACCGCCAGGCGGTGACAGCCGCGGGGTCGGGGTGTCAGGCTGCGCTCGACGCGGAGTGGTATCTGCGCGACGCGGGGCCGGTGCCCGAGGCGGTACTCGCGGAAGCGCTCGAGGCCTAGGGCCTCGGAAGCCGCTCCAAGCCTAGGGCCTCGGAAGCCGCTCCAAGCCTAGGGCCGCAGCGCGATCTTGAGCGCCTCGCGGCGGTCGTACAGCGCGTACGCCTCGACCGCCTCATCGAGCGCCATGTGGTGCGTCACCAGCGGCCGCGGGTCAAGCTCTCCCGACGCCAGCAGCTCCAGCACCCGGTCGAAGTGTGCGATTACGTTGGCCGGGCCGGCGCGCAAAGTGAGCGCCTTCAACCACACCAGCCCCATGTGCACCTTGGCGGGTTCGGCGTACACGCCGAGCACGACCACAGTGCCGGCCTTGCGCACGAGCCGCAGCGCGAGGTCGAGCGCGTCGGCGTGGCCCACCGCGTCAATTGCGGCGTCGACGCCGCGACCGCTCGTCAGTCGTTTGACTTCGTCACGGGGCGACTCCTCGGTCAAGTGCACCGGGACCGCTCCGAAGCTCCGGGCCAGCTCGAGCCGCTCGGCCACGGTGTCAATGGCCACCACCGGCGCGGCCCCGGCCGCTCGGGCCACCTGCACGGCCGAGAGGCCGACCGGCCCCATCCCCAGCACCGCGACGCTGTCGCCGGGCCGGAGCTCGGCCTCGTGGACGGCGTGGTAGCCGGTGGCCATCACGTCGCCCGCGAACAACGCCACCTCATCGGGTAGGTCGTCCGGGACGCGGCGCAGGGTCAAATCGGCGTGCGGTACGAGCGCCCGGTCGGCCTGCGTGCCCGGGAGTGACCCGAGCGTGGAGCCGTGACCGAAGGTGCGCGAGCGATCGCACTTGTGGTACTCGCCCCGCACGCAGAAGAAGCAGCGCCCGCAGGCCGTGAAAAAGCAGCCGCAGACACGGTCTCCTGGCCGCACCCGCAGCGCGGCATCGCCGGCCTCCACGACCTGTCCCACAAACTCGTGCCCGATCACGAACCCAGGCTCGATCTTCACCCGGCCGTGGTAGATGTGCAGGTCCGAGCCGCAGATGCCGGAGCACTGGACGTCGATCAGCGCCTGATCGGGAGTCTCGAGCTGCGGAGCCGGGACCTCCTCCACGCGAACCGAGCGCTCCCCCTGAAAAGTGACCGCCCTCACAGCGTCTCCGTCGCCGCAATCATGGGGCCTCTTTATACGCGAAGAAGCCCTCGCCCGTGAGACGCCCGAGGCGTCCGCTCCAAACCCGCGAACGTAGAAGTGGCGCCGCTCGGTAGCGCTCCTCGTGGCGCTCGTCGAAGAGCCCGTCAAGCGTGCCGAGAATCTGGTCCAGCCCGATCTCATCCGCCCACGCAAGCACGCCCCGGGGATAGTTCATGCCGTGCACCAGCCCGGCGTCGATGTCATCGGCGCTGCCCACCGCCTCGCCCAGCGCGAAGGCTGCCTCGTTGACGAGCTGGGCCACGATCCTTCCCAGCACCAGCCCGGGGCAGTCTCCGACCCACTGCACATGCTTGCCGAGCGCTGCGAAGAAGCGCTCCGCGGCAGCGACAGTGCCGGCAGCGCTGTCCGGCCCGCGCGTCAGCTCCACGAGGCGCGAGTCATCGACCGGCGGCAGCAGCAGGAACCCAACCGCGCTACCGCCGGGGTCGAGCGCCGCCAACGACCCGGCGGCGCAGCAGATCACCTGCGGGCCACCCTGAAGGGGAGCTCCTGGCTCATCGAGGCCGTCGCATAGATCCACGGCCAGCTCCGGGACCTCGCCGGATCGCTCCGCCTGCTCGGGGTCGGCCACGGTGAAGCCCGCCCGCGAGGCGGCCTCGCGCAACTCGGACGCGAGTGGCGAGGAGCCGGCGATCACGACGAGCCCTGATCCGCCCCCGGCAGCGGGCGGCTCGGTATCGGCCGGCCGATACTCGCCGCCGGCGGGATATTCATAGAAGCCACGCCCGGATTTCCGTCCCAGCCGGCCGGCGGCCACAAGCCGCGCCGTGATCGGCGACGGTCGCCAACGCGGTTCGCCGTAGCTCTGCTCGAAGAAGGATCGCTCCACGAACAGCCGTGTGTCGAGCCCCACCAGATCCGAGAGCTCAAATGGGCCCATGCGAAAGCGGCCCCCCAGGCGGCACACGCGGTCGATCTCCTCAACCGACGCGACCCCTTCGACCAGCAGCCGCGTGGCCTCGAGCCCGTAGGGACGGGCGCAGCGGTTGACGAGGAAGCCCGGCCCGTCGAGCGCGTCGATCACGCGCTTGCCCATCGCCTGGCCCGTCGCTCGCGCCGAAGCCAGCGCCCAGTCGGCAGATTGCTCGCCCGCGACCACCTCGAGCAATGGCATCACCGGCGCCGGGTTGAAGAAGTGCATGCCCACCACTCGCTCCGGTCCACGCAGCCCGCCGGCGATCGCTGTGACCGGGAGCGAGGAGGTGTTGGTGGCGAGCACGCATTCCTCGGAGACCACATCGCAGATGCGTCCGAACAGCTCGCGCTTCAGTTCAAGCGACTCGGGTGCGGCCTCGATCACGAGCTCGCAGGGCCCGAGGTCGCCTAGCTCCGGGGCGCTCTGGAGCCGCGCCAGCGCCGCGGTCGCTTCCTCGCGTGAGAGGCGACCACGCTCGACGGAGCGCTCTAGAGCCCGCTGGACCCGCTCGACCCCGCCCGCGAGCGCGTCGGGCAGCGGGTCGTGCAGCAGCGTACGCGCCCCCGCCAAAGACGCGATCTGGGCGATGCCCGCGCCCATCGTGCCCGCGCCCACGACGCCGACGACCCGTGGCGCATCCGTTCGTCCTGTGCCGCGCCTCACTTGGGGACGAGCGCGTCGATGCCCGTCAGCGCTCGCCCGATGATCAGCTTCTGGATCTGCGAGGTGCCTTCGTACAGCGTGGTGACGCGCACGTCACGTAGGTAGCGCTCGACCGGATAGTCGTCGACATAGCCGGAACCGCCATGCACCTGGATCGCGGTGTTCGCGCAGCGAATCGCCGCCTCGGTCGCATACAGCTTCGCGACCGAGGTCTCGGTCGTGTTGGGCTGTCCAGAGTCCTTCAGGTATCCCGCGCGCCACACCAGCATGCGCGCGGCATCGGTCTCGAGTGCGATGTCCGCGAGCATTTCCTGCACGAGCTGAAAGCTCGCGATCGGGCGACCGAACTGCTGGCGCTCCTTGGAGTAGCGCACGGAGGCGTCGAGGGAGCCCTGACAGATCCCGACGCAGCCCGCCGCGACGCTGTAGCGGCCGGAGTCGAGCGAGCTCATCGCAACCTTGAAGCCGTCTCCTACCTCACCCAAGATCGCGTCTTCGGGCACTTCGACGCCGTCAAGCGAGATCGCGGCCGTGTCGGATCCGCGCAGCCCGAGCTTGTGGTGGATCGGCTGTGGCTGAAATCCGGGCTGGTCCGTGTCGACGAGGAAGCAGGCGATCCCCCGATGGCGCTTCTCGGGGTCGGTCTGCGCGAACACGAGCGCCAGGCGCGCGTGGTTTCCCATCGAGCACCACATCTTGGCGCCGGTTATCTCCCAGCCCGAGTCGGTCCGCCGCGCGCGCGTGCGCTGGTTGGCAGCGTCTGAGCCCGTATCAGGCTCGGTCAGAGCAAAGCATCCCAGCCACTCACCTGAGCACAGTCGCGGCAGATACTCGTGCTTCTGCTCCTCGGTGCCCCACCGCACGAGCGCGGAGCACACCAGCGATGTCTGCACCGAGACCACCGTGCGCATCGCCGAGCAGCCCCGACCGACTTCCTCGACGATCAGCGCGTAGGTCAGATAATCGAGCCCCGCCCCGCCATAGTCGCGCGGGACGATCGCGCCGAGGTAGCCCTGCTCTGCGAGTTTGCCGATCAGCTCGAGGTCGAAGTGCTCGTTGCGATCGTTATCCCGGGCGCGAGGAACGATCTCGTTATCGGTGAACTCGCGCGCCGTGGCGCGGATCAACTGTTGCTCGTCGGTGAGTTGAAGGTCCATGGGGGCGCCACGGTAGCGGAGTAGACTCGCGGGCGTGGACCCGTTCGCGGTGGGGATGGCCGGGCTGCTCGTGGCGCTGGTCCTGGTGCTCATCCTTGTAGGGCGCAAAACGCCCGGCTCGGGGATGGAGCAACTCGGCTGGAAGAGCTCGCGCGAGGTGATCGAGCAACGCGAGGCGCTCGACGTGGAGGACGTCCAGCAGATGGTCGCCGCCCGCAACGCCCGCCGTCGCGCCCGAGGACAGCGCGAGGAGAGTCTTCACGAGGTCGAGACCCGGGTGGCAGCGGACATGCACGAGCACTCCCGGCGCCGGGAGGCGTACCTCGCCGAGCGCGAGCTCGCCCAGTTGCTCGACGCGACCAACGCGCGTCGCCGCGCGCGGGGCCTGCCCGAACGCACGCGCGAGGACGTCCAGCGCGAGTTCGGCGGCCTACCGGGCGCCTCCGGGCCTGCGTCGGAGCCGCGAGCCTGAGACCCTGGCGCGCTTTCTGATAATCGGCTGCGGCTGCCGGGGGAGGACGTTGGCTCAGGAGCTGCGCGCCCGCGGACACGCCGTGCGCGGCACCACCCGGGACCCTGCGGGCGCCGCGCCGATCGCGGCGGCGGGCGCCGAGCCGTTCGTGGCCGACCCCAATCGGGTCGCCACGCTCGTGCCGGCGCTCGACCATGTGGCGGTCGTCTGCGTGCTGCTCGGATCGGCCAGTGGGCCCGACCTACACGGTTCGCGGCTCGAGATGCTGATGACGCGAGTGATCGACACGACCGTCCGTGGGGTCGTCTACGAGACGTCTCGAGCCGCGCGGGGGACCGGTGCGGAGATCGTGCGCCGGGCATGCGGACGCTCGCAGATCCCCTACTCGCTCCTGTCGGCGGAGATTGCGGACCACGCGAGCTGGCTGGCAGAGGCGGTGGGCGCGGCGGAGCGCTTGATAAAGTGAATACCTTGAAATCAAGTCGGAATTAGGAGTAATCATGGCTGCGTACGCGAGAGATGTTTTGGTGGAGCCCGAGTGGCTCGAGCAGCACCTCGATGACCCGTCGATCCGGATCGTCGAGGTGGATGAGAACCCCGCGCTTTATCGCGAGGCACATATTCCCGGCGCGATCGGGTTCGACTGGAAAACCGACCTCCAGGATCAGGTCAAGCGCAATTTCCTTGGCCCGGAGGAGTTCGGGCGCCTGCTCGGCAGCCGGGGCATCGGCGACGGGCACCAGGTGATCCTCTACGGCGATCGCAACAACTGGTTCGCGGCGTACACCTACTGGTATCTGAAGTACTACGGCCATGACGACGTCAAGCTGCTGAACGGCCCGCGCGAGCGCTGGATCAACGAGGGCCGGCCCACGACCACCGAAGAGCCAAGCTACGAGCCCGCGACCTTCACCGCCAAGCCTGGCGACGAGGGCGTCCGCGCGCGGCGCGAGGAGGTCCTTGCCGCCCTCGGGAACTCGCGCAAGCTCGTCGATGTCCGCTCCCCGCAGGAATACGCGGGCGAGGTGATCTCGCCCGCCGGGTATGAGCAGGAGGGCGCCCAGCGATCCGGGCACATCCCAGGCGCGAAGTCCGTGCCCTGGGCTCAAGCCGTCAGAGAGGACGGCACCTTCAAGTCGGCCGACGAGCTGCGCTCTCTCTATACGGACAAAGGCGTGCTGACCGGCGACCCGATCATCGCCTACTGCCGTATCGGTGAGCGCTCCGCCCATACTTGGTTCGTGCTGCACGAGTTGCTCGGCGAGCAGGACGTCAAGAACTACGACGGCTCCTGGACGGAGTGGGGGAGCCTCGTGGATGTTCCGATCGAGAAGGGCTAGCTAGCGGGTCAGCTCAGCACCGCGAGCCGGTCGAGCAGGTCGGCGAGGATGCGCGCTGTCGCGCCCCAGATCAGATGCTCGCCGGCCAGGTAGGTGTCGGTGCGGATCGGGATGCCCCGTCGCAGCAGCCGTCTGCGGCCGTACCCCGTGGCCAGCTGCCCGACCGACAGCTCGATCACCGCTGAGACCTCGGCCGTGTTGGGCGTCCACTGGCGGCCCGCCTCGATCAAACCCACAAACGGGTACACGGCGTACCCGGTGGCGATCGTGGGCGTCGGCTGGAGTGCGCCCACGATCTCGACCGCGTCGAGCGGCAGGCCAATCTCCTCGTGCGCCTCGCGCAGGGCAGTGGCCCGGAGGTCGCGCTCTCCGGCCTCGCGCCGGCCGCCGGGAAACGAGATCTCGCCCGCGTGGCGCCGCAGCTCTTCGTGGCGCTTGGTGAAAACCAGGTGAACTTCGTCGCCATCGAGGTACAGAGGGACCAGCACCGCCGCCTCGGTGCGGCCGTATACCGAGATCGCGAGCGCGTCCGACGACGTCAGGAGCACCCGCTCAAGCTTTGCGCGAAAGCCATCCACTTCGGTGGGCGGCGCCATCGAAGGACTATATTCGCGCGCCGTGGACGCACTCATCGTCGTTGACGTGCAGAACGACTTCTGTGAGGGCGGCGCGTTGCCGGTGCCCGACGGGGAGGCCGTGATCGAGCCCCTCAACCGTCTCGCCCGCGAGGCGCCGCTCGTCATCGCCACGCGCGACTGGCACCCACCGAACCACAGCTCTTTCCGGGAGTTCGGCGGTCCCTGGCCGGTCCACTGCGTGCAGGGCAGCGCTGGCGCGGAGCTCCATCCCGGACTCGAGCGCGCGCATCTCGACGCGGTCGTCAACGACGGCAAAGAGCCCGATTTAGAGGGCTATTCGGGGTTCGAGGGAACCGAGCTCGAGGAGCTCCTGCGCCAGCACCAGGTCCAGGAGGTTCATCTCGGCGGCCTGGCCCTCGACTACTGCGTCAAGGCGACAGCGCTCGACGCCCGTCGCCTGGGCTTCGACGTCGTCGTACACGGCGAGGCAACGCGAGCCATCGATGCTCAGCCCGGGGACGCGGAGCGGGCGGTCACGGAGCTGCGGGAGGCGGGAGTCAGGGTCATTTAGGCTGGCGTTTGCACCAGCTCGGTGCGCTGCTCGAAGCGCACGTCCCCCGCGAGCGTGCGGTGTACCGGGCACTTGGCCGCGATCTTCTCCAGGCGCTCGATCTGGTCCGGAGTGAGCCCACCCGGCAGTCGGATGGCGAGCTTGAACACCGTGGGAGCGCCTTTGTCGGCGGGCTCGTACTCACACTCGACCTCGATCTCTCCGAGCTCCCACTCCTTGCGGCGCGCGTACATCTGGATCGTGATCGCGGTACATGCCGCGAGGCTCGCGGCGAGCAACTCCTGGGGGGTGGGTCCCCGGTCCTCGCCGCCCATCTCAGATGGCTCGTCGGCGACCAGCGAGTGGTCCCTGATCTCCAAATCCTGGACCAGGCTGTTGGAGCGCTCGGCGTGCGCGATGGCCTTCATTTGCTCAAGGGATTGAATACCAGCCCGGTGGGAACCTTGGGAAAGAAGTAGGTCGACTTCGGCGGCATGCTCTCGCCCGCGCTCGCGATCGCGCGCACGCGGGCGACCGGCACCGGGGCCATGAAGAAGGCGGCATCGTAGTCGCCTCGCTCCACCAGCCCGAGCGCCTGATTCGCGCCCCGGGCATAGCCGAGCCCCTCGAGATGGTCGATCTGGGCGTCGGCCATTCCGAGCGCGCGCTTGAGCACGAGCGCCTCAAGGACGGCGGTGTCGAGCCGGCGGTAGGGCTCGGCGTGGCCCTGGAGCGCAGCGTCGGCGATGCTCTGGTCCCTGAGGGTGAGCATCGCGGGCTCTCTCGAGCCGCCTTCGAAGTATCCGATCCTGACGCTCCCGTCGGCGGTCGGCTCGAGCGCGTCCGGGCTCCGCAGCGGCTCGCTCTGGAAGTCGTCTTGAAGCGTCCGCGCGAGCGCCTCCCTCTGTGCCTGTGTCAGGCCGCGCACCAAGCGATGGGTGGGAAACACGGTGAGCCCTGGGTCCTGCATCGCGACCAGGCACATCAGCACGAATCGCTGCGGCCCCTCGCCCCCGATCTCCTCGGCATAGAGGCGTGCAGTCTCATAGCGGTGATGGCCGTCGGCGATCAGCAGCTCGGTGCCAGCCAGCGCCTCCGCGACGGTCTCGATCGTGTTCGGATCGGTGATGCGCCACAGGCGATTCAGCGTCCCGTCGTCATCGACCGCCTCGCCGACAGGCTGCTGTTGCTCGAGTTGCCCGAGCGCGCTGCCGACGACGCCGTTGGGGTCGTCGTAGAGGGAGAAGATGGGGGAGAGGTTCGCCTTCGTCGCCCGGGTAAGACGCAGGCGATCCTCCTTGGGCCCGGGGTGAGTGCGCTCGTGCGGGCGGATCCGGCCCGGCCCGTATTCGTCTACGCGCACGCGTGCGAACAGGCCGGTACGCGTGCGCCGGAGCCCGTCTGGGCCCGTGTAGTCCTGCTTCAGCGGCCATACGGCGGGCTCGGGGTCGCGCACCACCACCCGCTCGCGCTGCCAATCATCGAACAGGACGGCCGCGTGCTCGTACGCGTCGCCATCCCCGCGCGGCAGATCAATGCGCACGACGTTGTAGGGGGAGCGAGCCTCGAGCTGCTCGCGCTGGCGCTCGTCGATCACGTCGTAGGGAGGAGCGATGACGCTCCTGAGCCCAGACGTTTTGGCTACGTCGTAGTAGAGCGCCTGAAGCGGTTGCACGTCTGCCATGGCGGCGGCCGGAGGCTACTCCATTCCGTCCGACTGGTCGGCGATTAAACTCGAAGCCAACGGCCCACGGGGTGTAGCTCAGCCTGGTAGCAGCGCCCGCCCTGGGAGCGGGAGGTCGCCGGTTCGAATCCGGCCACCCCGATTTTGGTTCAGAACCCGGGCGGAACGGAGCCCTGGCGATGCCACGGGCCGCCCTGGGGTGGCCCCGCGAGCGGCCCGACCTGCGTTCGCGCAAGCCCCGAGCCCGAGATGAAGCCTCGAAGGCCGCTCGTCAGCCTGCTCAGGAGCTGCTGCTCTTGTGACTTTGTGAGGCGCCTCGCGGCCACCGCGCGTTGCAGCTTGGACCTGATCGCGGCGGTCATCGCGCGCTCGAGCCCCGCGACAGATTTGTCCTTTGACTTGGCGATTTGAGCCAGCGAGTGGCCGGCGCGAAGCTCGCTGAAAAGCTGGGTCTGGGTGAGCCCCAGGTAACTCGCCGCGCCCGCCAGTGGTCCACCAGAACCAAAGGGAACGACGAAGCGCCCGCCCGGGCCGGGGAAGGCGGGCGGACCACCAAATCCAGGCGGTCCGAGGAAGGCGAACGGGAGCGAACCGGTCCTCTGGATCCGCTGCTTGATCGTGTCGGCCTGGGCTTGCGTAAGCCTCCCGCCCTTGACGGCCGCATTCAGGCGGTCGAGAAGGGCTCCTTTGACCGCCGCGTCCAGGCGCTGCGGAGAGACATGCAGCCGCTTTGCGACGTCATTCAGGAATGGCTGCTGCGGGTTAGCACTCGACTGGGTGGCTGCGTATGCGCCCCCGCCGGCGGCTGCGAACGCGAGGACGGTGGCGCCGATGACGACGGGACGACGCATGAGGATCCGTTTCATGCGCGGGAGCGTTGCACCCGAGCGTTAGAACTGCGTAAGAGTGTTTGCGGGATCAGACCCGTGCCTTGTGCGGGTCTGGCACTTGATCGTCGCTTCACTCAGGCACAATCCGCCCGAGCCCCCGTAGCTCAGTCTGGATAGAGCATCGGACTTCTAATCCGGTTGTCGCAGGTTCGAATCCTGCCGGGGGCGCTCCTAAAAGGCCTGGAAATCGAGATCTTGGGCGTTGTACTCGGTTTACTGCACAGCTCCGGGCAACGGTCGCGGGCAACGGTCGCGCGCTGTGAGCGATGCGCTGACGGCCTTCAATCCCGCAGCATCTGTTCGATGCGCGGGCGAAGAAACCGCCACGTGCGGCCCAGCCTGCTGGCGGGCAGCTTCCGCTGCCGTGCCAACTGGTACACGGTCGACAGCGGCAGATGCAGAAGCTCTGCGACCTCCGGTGCCGTCATGACGTCGTCGCACGTCAGGAAGGCCGGGGGCGGACCGGCATCGAGTCGCCGCAGTAGTGCTTGCTTTTGAGCCGTGGCCAAAGTTGGCAGCGGCGTGACGTTGGAGCCATCCCACGGTGGGATCTTTCCTCCCCCGGACCTCTTTGATGGTGGCGCCGGCGGCGGGGCTGTCAAGGTCGCTGCGCTTCCTTGCCCTCGACGCTTCGCGGCTCGGTGACAGCCCCGCCGTCCGGCGCCCTGCCGTTGCGAGGTCCGGGGGCGGGGGTGGTGGCCGGGCCGAGCTCGACGGCCGGGACCGTGCCGCCGGCGAGCTTGGCGAAGGCGGGGTGCTGGTGGTAGGGGAGGGCGGGCACGATCTGCCAGTCGGGGCCGATGATGACGAGCGCTTTGCCTTGGGGTAGGCGCGCGATCTCGTCTGGGGAGAGGCGCCGCTCTCGGCGGGTGGTCCAGCTCTGGCGGGCGTTGGGCAGCGGGCCGCCGAAGACGGTGGTGTGGTTGTCGTCGTAGCTGAGCGTCTGCACTTCGCGGTCGTACTCGCCGCACAGCAGGGAAATCTGCTCGAGGGTCTTGCGGTCGGCGATCCCGCCCATGATCACCATCGCGCCGAACATCGACATCATGCCGTCGGCGTCGGCGGGCCAGTGCCGGCGGGATTGGCTCATGTCCTGAAAGATCGAGGCGGTCTGGACGCCTTGGCCGCCGCCTTCTGAGAGCGTGGCGGGGAGGTCTGGCAGCGGCGCCGCGTTGGCGCACTCGTCCAGGGCCAGGAGCAGCGGCGGGCCGGTATGGCCGAGCTGCCAGTGGCGGCGGTAGCGGGCCTCGCGCACATCGGTCACGAGCCCGGCGACAAGCGGGGCGAGCAGCCGCTGCTCGGGGCCGGAGGCGGCGATGTAGATGATGTCGGTGGAGGCGGCGAAGACGTCGGGGTCGAAGTTGGGTTGATCGGAGGCGGCGAGCGCGACTTCGGAGCGGTAGGCGCGGAGCACTCTGGCGGCGGTGGAGAAGATCGAGCCGCGCTCGCGCTCGCCCGTGTGCTTGATGCCCTCGAGCACGTCGACGGCCATCAGCCCGGCCTCGAGCTCGGCGAGCGGCGCGGCCGGGTCGTGGCGCAGCACCCAGCCGATCACCTCGCGCATCCCCAGCCCGGAGTGCGCGGCGGCGTAAAGGCAGCAGGCGATCAGCGCGGCGGCGCGCTCGCGCCAGTGCGCCCCGTCCCTGTCGATCTCGGCCGCGCCGGCCATCGCTTCGGCGACCAGCTGCGCCCGCTGCCACTCGTGTGCGCCCTGGACCGGCGACCAGCGCAACAGGCGGGTGCCGGCGGGCGCGCCGCGGCCTTGGAGGTCGAAGAACCACGCCTGCCCGAGGTGCCGGCGCGCTTGAAGGGTGGCTTGGAGCACCTCCGGTTTGGTGGAGGTCGCGAGCACTTGGCCGGGGTGCGCGAGGATCTGCGGGATCACGACGCAGCTCGTCTTGCCCGCGCGTGGCCCCGCCAATACCAGCACGGCCGCCTCGGGCGGCGCGAAGAGCAGCTCGCCCCGCTCACCGGTGGCCAGGTAAGCGCCGCCGCCGGCCTCGAGCGCGCGCTCGTGCAGCCCCTCGAGCGAGGTCGGTGCGGGCCGGCGGCGGTTCGCCCGCGCCGCGCGCACGCCGCGCCGAGCGGGCAAAAACACCTTGAAGTAAGCCACCACCGCCACCCAGGCAAAGAAGTACACGTTCGAGGAGACCCCGGTCAGCGCCGGCAACAGGAAAAAGCAGCACGCCAGCAGCGCCCCCCACAGGCACCCGCCCTGCGTGCGGCGGCGCACCACCGCCGGACCTCGCTCAACGCCCATAGCCAACTCTCCTCGCTTCGGGTCCCATATGCGTGAAAGGCGGCGGCCGCCACCAGTTCGCCCCCGGGAGCGCGAGAAGTTGCACTCAAGCCACAAACCGGCTCCCCTCCCCGGACCTCAGCAACACCAGGGCGCCGGACGGCGGGGCTGTCACCGAGCCGCCAAAGGCGGCGAGGGCAAGGGAGCGCAGCGACCTTGACAGCCCCGCCGCCGGCGCCACCATCACCCAGGTCCGGGGAGGGGCGCCTCAGCGAGCGCTATGCGGCTCGATGCGTCGCGCCGCGAGTAGGTCGGTGCGATATGGGTAGACGAGCTCGCCGCCAGCCTGCTCGATCACGGCGGCGACTGCCTGGCACAGTGCGTGCAGCTGTGCGGGTGGGAGCATGCGGTGGTCGGAGTGGGTCCGCAAGAGCTCCGTGTAGGACACGGCGTCGTAGCGCTCGGTCCATGCGTAGCTGCGCGCCGGTATCGGCTCGAAGCCGTCGATCGCCAGCGACTCCGGCGCTTCCGCCTGATGGGCATGATCGACCGCGCGAGGCTGGGCGCGTGGCGCCGGTAGGCGTCATCTAGCGCCTCTCGGATCGGGCCACCCCAGGCTGCGGCTTCGTTCCACCACATGGCCAGCACGCCGCCCGGTCGAAGCGCGCGGCGGGCGACCGCGGCGCCGCTGTCTGGGTCGATCCAGTGCCATGCCTGCGCCGCGATCACGAGGTCGAAGGTGCCGGGCTCGCCGCGCCAGTGCTCGAACGCTCGCTGCTCGATCTCGACCGGCAGGCCCTCAGCAGCGCGGCGCGCCAGCGCGGCCATCGCTGGATCTGGCTCGAAGGCCACGACCCGGACCCCTCGACGAGCGAGCTCGACCGTGGCCTTGCCGGTCCCCGCGCCCGCCTCGAGCGCACGACGCAAAGCCAGCGATCGAGGCTTCCCGCTGGATCGAGAAAACGAGATCCAAGTCTTGGATGCTGCCGCGGTGAATCACGCGCAGCTACCTCGCCCGTCCAATCCCGGCACGTGCCAGCGAGGACAGCACTTCCCAATCCGGCGGGTAAGCGCGACCACGCTCACGTCTCCCGGGTCCCCTCGGCGAGCCGCTCCGTGGCGATGCAGGAGACCAGGCAGCGTTCTTTGGCGTTGCCGGTGAGCTCCGCGGTCCAGGTCGTCAGCCCGCCGTCACCCAGCTCGAGCTCGCCGGCATCGGCGGCCAGTCGCATGGCGAGGGCGCTGTAGTAACCGCGCCCGTGTAGGCGTGAGGGGTCTTCAAGAACTTGGACTATGTCGCTGAGCCTCGTCGCCAGGATCGTCTTGGCAACCTTTGCAGCGAGAACTGGCTGGTCGAACACTGTGAGCTCGATCTGCGGCTGGCGGTGGGGGACCGTCTCAAGCACCGCCGTCCAGAACGCGAGGTGGCGCCCCAGGAGATCAATCTCGGTACGGGCCGAGCCGCTGTCGCGTGCGCTGGAGACCAAGGCGAACAGGCGGAAGTGCGCGGCTGCGCCCGGCGCGAAAGTCTGGGCGCGTAGCTGCCGGTGTGCTGCTGCTAGATGCAGCTGCCCGTCGGCAGCCTGATCGAGCCGACGGATCGCCGCCTCGATGGCGAGCGCGTTCGTCGAGTCAGCGACCACCTCGCTCAACCTCATGGTGGTGACGACGCGGTTTTGGCTCACTGGCGCCACCGCCGTGCAGCTGCCCAGCGGCGCGACGGGCGACAGCTCGATTCCGGCGAAGGCGTCGGGCAGCAGCTGCCACAGCCGGGCCTCCACGAGGCTCACTTGACGCGGGTCGCACGCAGAGGGCTGCACGAAACGATCCTGCCGCCACCTAGCGACGACGTCAGCTGGGCGCACACGAGCGGCCCGCGCGGCCGCGACGCTCATCAGCAGCGACTGCAGGTCCGTCGCGGGCAGGCTGACCTCGAGCCGTTCCCTCGCGCCGTACGGCATCGCACGCCACACTCGCTGTGCAGGGCGGTTGATCGAATCGGGCACCGCCAAGGACTCTAAGCACTCGTGGAGTCACGCTCGTCGATTGGGTGTGGGACGCTGCCGAGATGCGATTGCACACGGTGCGCTCCGGCGATTGGCGCGAGTACCGCGCCGTACGTCTCGCCGCACTGCGTGAAGCTCCCGCGGCGTTCTCGTCCACCTATGACTATGCGGTGGGATTGAGCGATGAGGCGTGGCGGCAGCGTGCCCGGTCCTCCGAGGAGGGTGAGCGCAGCATCATCCTCCTCGTCGGCGATAACTCTGATCAGTGGGTCGGGATTGCGGCCAGCTACCGGCCCGCCGAGGGGGCTGACGCCGAGCTCATCTCCATGTGGGTCGACCCGGCGGCGCGCGGACAACGACTCGGTGCACGGCTCATCGACGCCGTCATCTCCTGGGCCGCCCGCCACGGCGACCGCACAATCGGCCTATGGGTCAACGACCGCAACCACCCAGCGATCAAACTCTACCGCCGAGCCGGCTTCACGCCTACCGGGGAAAGTAAACCGATGCCGGCCGACCCCACTCAGACCGAGATCCGCATGCTCCGGCCCATCAACGGGCCAAACGGTCCCAGGGTTCAGCGCCCGAGGTAGACAGCGGTGATTTGTTCGCGTTCGTGGCCGAGCTCGCGTGAGACCTGGCGTCTGGCGTTGCCGTCGCTCTCCTTCTGAGCGGCCGTGAGCTGCCGCGCCCTTGGGCCGCCGGTGGCGGGTGCTGGCCAGCCGGTGATTTCCTGGTAGCGGGTTTGGGCGTAGGCGTGACGGAGCCCGTGCAGCTTTGAGAGCCCGGCACGGATCGCCTGATGCTCGTAGGCGCGTCGTTGCTGGATGTAGGAGCGCTCGGGTGGGATCAGGGAACCGTGGCCTGCGAGCGCGTGGCACTGGTCGAGCAGCTGGCGCTGGGTAGCGCTGCGGATCGGGATTTCGCGGGCGCGGCCGCCTTTGCACCAGGAGGCCTTCAGCACGAGCTGGTCGCCGTGGTCGGCGAAGGAGGGGGAGAACTTGATCGCCTCTTCGCGCCTGAGCCCGAAGGCGGCTTGGAGGCGTAGCGACATGCGCACGTGCTCGTCGTCGACGCGCGCGAGCACGTCGCGCTCGAGCGCCATCGCCTTGGAGCTGTCTGTGACGAAGACGCGCGCGTCGATGCCGTAGCTGGTGTTGTCTGAGGCGATGATGGCTTGGCGGCCGGTTTTCTACGCGCACCAGCGTAAATCGGCCATGCGGTTCTTGATAGTCCCCGCCGAGAGCTGCTTCTCCTGCCATGAGTTCACGAGCGCCTGCACGTGCTTTGGTTTGAGCGAGGTGGCGCGCATCTGCCGGTAGCAGAGAGCGTTTAGCTCGCGCGCGATCAGCCGCAGCGTTGCTCGCGCTGCGCCTGGGTCATGCGCGCTACGTCGCGGTTTCGCCGGCACAGCAGTCTGAGGTCGTACTCAAGGTCAAGCATCCCGCAACCCCAGTGAGTCTCGGTCTGCGGCCTCGAGCTCAGCCAAGCCAGATCGAGAGAGAACCGCCGCCACTGCAACATGGCTTCGGCCGAAAGGCAGCGACGGGCTTGCAGGCGCGCTCTGGCCGCCTAGGCAGCTAGGCCTGAGCTTTGCGCCGAGCGCGCCAGGTCTGCAGCTACGGCGGCGAGCGTCTGTAGCTCGCGGCGCAGAGAGTGCGCGAGAGAAAGGCGCTAGAGCTAGAGGCGTAGCTACTGGGTCTGGGCGAGGCGAAGGCGAGCTCTGCGGACGACAAGGCGACGGTACGCCGCCAGCGCCACCTCCGCCGAACGGCCGCTACTCAAGTCTGATCCACTGGTTGGTGAGTGTTGTTGGCAGCGAGCAGGGCGGGGGTGCGAGGCTAGATAAGCTGTAAGGCGGCATTGCTAGCTCGGGTCAGAGTCGCTCTGGTTGAGGCACCGCCGGATTCTACTGGGGGAGAGAGTCATGGCGGTATAGGTGGTGGTAGACTCGCACACGGCCACAGGCAGCGACTAGAGAGCTGCCATGCGGCCGGAGCGCAAAGAAGACGGGCGCATCGCATCACGCGTGGGTCTCTTCGAGCACTCGCTCGAAGGGGTGCCCCGGAGCCCGTGAGATCATGGGCCTAGTACGCGTGATGAGATCGCGCCGGTAGAAGGTCAGGGCATGAGACGAACATCAGAACCTGGCCACCGTAAACAGCGCCGGCGAGCTAGTCCATAGCTCGGCGTCACTTGTTGCAAACGTTTTACGAACGCCCGCGCCGCCAGCGCCGCGGACGTTCGCCCGCCGCGTCACTGCACAGCCTACGGAAGGACAGTGAAGAGGCGCAACAGCCACACCTGCGCGACTGGAAAGGCTCTCACGAGCGTCAGGCCTACGGCCGAACACCGCCGGGAGAGAGCAGGACGGCTCGCTCCCGGGCGGTAGGGGACCTGGGCGTGGGCGCATGCGTTCGCAGCTCCTATGTCAAGTGAAGTTCGGTATTTGGTTGTTCGAGCGATTGGTCAGAACGGGGGGCACGGATAGGTAGAGCAGGTGGTAGATGCGGCGGGCGAGGTGTCGTTTGAGGCAGCGGATAGCCTAGAGCTTTGGTTTTTCCTTCGGCGTGTTTGCGTTGCAGGTAGGAGCGGGTGACGGGATAGAGCTTGGCGCGGGAGAGGGCGATGATGTGGATAGCTCGGTTGAGTTGGCGGTCGCCGCCGCGGTGTAGTCGGTGACGGATAGTTTTGCCGGAGCTGGCTGGGATCGGGGCGGTGCCGGCGTGGCGAGCGAAGCACGCCTCGGAGCGGAAGCGCGCGGCGCCGGCGGTACGGCCGATGATCACCGCGGCCGTCACCGATCCGACGCCGCGCTCGGCGACCAGCTGCGGCGAGTGCGACTCGATCGAGGGTCGTGAGCTCAGAGAACAGCTTCGCGCTCCTCGCGGCAGATCTCGTTGATCCGCTTCAGCATCGCTTTGGCGACTCGCAGCTGCGGGCGGGGCTCAAGCCGACCGAGCTGACGAGCGAGCCGAGCGCGGACGCGAGGGCCTTTGAGCGACGCGGGCAACAGACTGCGCCTCGAGCTCCGGTGCGATCGTGACCAGGTGACAGCGCAGCCGGTTGATCAGTCGGGTGCGCTCATGAGATCAGCTGATCGCGATAGTCGCACAGCACTAGGATCTCCATCGCCCGCTCATCCAAGAACGCCACCGGAAAGCTCTCGACGCCTTCTCTGATCGCCGCCAGCGCGATCACGATCGCGTCGATCGGGTCGGATTTCCCCGGTTCGCGCGCGGCCTTGCGGGACTCGCCCATCAGCCCAGGAGCGACTCGGATCGCGCGCTCGCCGCAAGCGACCAGCGCGCGCTCAAGCCGCGCAGAGACGTGCCGGCAGTCCTCGATCGCCCACACCCGCTCGTCGTCTAGCCCGCGCCCGAACCGCAGCGCTTCGAGGGCACCAGCATCGCTGGCCTACGACTGTGCGCTGTACCGCGGACCACGCCGGTACCGGCATCGAGCGCTACCAGCGTGTGAGTACGCTTGTGCGTGTCCACCCCGATCACGATCATGTACATCGTCCCTTCGTTTGAATTGGTCGACGGAGCGGATCTCCGGCGGACACAACCTCAGTCGGGGCGAAGCCACGCTCCTTATCTGTGCCGGGATCTCGCCGCACCGTGGCGGCCTGGACGTTGTTGGAAGACGACTGGGCCCGGCGGTGGTGCGTGCGCTTGGTCGGTGGTGCTTCTCGTGTGCGCGCGGGCGCTCGGCCTTATCTCGGTCCGCGACCGGGGTTGGTTCCTGGCCGGCGACATGATGGTTGGTGGGGTGATCCCGCGGGGGGAAGCGTTGCGGCCGCTCGGTCTATAAGGGCCGTCCACGCGAACGTGGCGGCAGGAGCGGGCGTGGAGCCGGCCGCGGCGCATCTGGGTGACGAAGAGCGTGGCGCGCACCGACCGGGTCATGCGGGAGCCAGCGCCTCCTCACCGAGCTCGCGCAGCAGGTGATAGCTGCGCTTTAGAAGCTTGCGGGCCACGGACAGGCGCGCCCGGTTGGACCCGAGCCGCTCGGCCGCTTGCGAGTAGTACTCGTGGTCTGGGCTGCAAGCGCGCGCGGCGCACATCGTCGCTTCGAACAGCGCCCACCGGAGCGTCGGCGGTCCCTGGCGGCTGAGCTGCCCGGCCGCGCGTCGCTGGTCGGACTGGTGAACAGTGATGTCAAGCCCGGCATAGCGCACCGCGTCGCGCGAGGAGGAGAAGCGTCGGGCGTCGCCGAGCTCGGCCAGGATCGTGACCGCGGTCAGCTCGCCGACGCCGAACTGGCCCATCAACGCGTTGCAGCCACGCTGCCGTCGCGCATACGCGCGCAGCTCCTTATCCAGTGGCCCCAGCTGCCGATCGAGCGCGTCGATCACGCTGAGCGCGACCGTGATCTGCTCGCGCGCCGCGGCGGGGAGCGGCTGCGCCGCTAGCCAGCTGCGGCCCTCGCCGGTCATCAGGTTGCTCCGCTGCGGACAGCCGTGGTGATAGAGCACGGCCTGGATCCGCTGCTGCCACTCGCCGCGCTGATGCGAGAGCGTGTGCCGCAGCCGGACCCGCGCGCGGAGATCCAGGAGGTGATCCGACGGAATCCACGACTCGGGCAACCGGCCGATCATCAACAACTCCCGCACATGGCGGGCATCCGCGCGATCGCTCTTGGCGCGCTTCTTGTTCCCGCGCCTGGCCGCCGTCTCCGCCGGCTCGGCCAGATGCACCACCGCCCCGACCCGCCTGAACTCCTCGGCCACGAACCGCCACCCGGTCGTCGCCTCCAAAGCCACCTCAAGCTGCCGACCACGAAACTGCTCGCAAAACGCACGCACACCAGCGCGGTGCGCCGGTGTGATCCGCCGGCGCGACACCTCGCCCGTCTCGGTGTCAACCCAATCGGCAGTGATCTGCGCTCGATGCTGATCTAGTCCCATTACGATCGCCATACGGGGCCTCCTCAAGCTCCACGGTTCAAAAGCCTGCGCGGCCCAGCGCCGCGCCTGAGCTGAGGAGGTCCCTACACGCGAGCCCGGACAGGCCCGCCTGCACATGCCATCTATGAAGTCAAGCCGGCGATCCTCGGTCGGCGACGGACGACACAGCCAAAGCCGGTCAGACCAACTGGTCGACAGCGACTAAGAGAGTCAGTCCGCCACCGGCCGAGAGCCAAACCGACCGGCCAGACATCACCGATCCAGACCAACCTCTCACTGAGTCGCAAAGGACGCGTTTATGGCACGGCGCGTCACGAGCGAAAGCGAGCGCCCGTGATCATCGTCTGGAAGGATTGCCGGGGATGCCGAGCGACAGAGTTAGGCCGCAGTCAGCCAAGGCGTTCTGTGGAAGATGATCTCGAGTTCGCTTTCGAGCTGTTGGCGTTAGCGGCGTCAATCTCGTTGCCCCGGTTTTGCTCGAGACTGCTCTCAACAGCAAGTGTTTCACCTGTCAGCGATGTCGATGTGACTGTCGAGGCTGCCTTGCGTCAGAGGATCGCTGAGCGTCGTCCCGATCACATGTGTCGGCGAAGAGACCGGGCGTTCAAGGGTATCTGCGGCGCTGGTATTTGGATCCGATCGACGATACGAAGCGTTCATCGCGTGCGATCCCAAATGGATGACGCTCATCGCCTTAGCCCATAACGAAAGATATGCTTGGTGTCGTTGATCTTCCGGCGCTGGGGCAGCGATGGTGGGACGGCTGGCGAGGGCGCCTTCCACGATGGCCAGCGGATCGCTGTTTCGACTCGCAGCAAGCTTGACGAAGCGATCGTCAACGACAGCTGGCGCGAAGATCTGGCGCGC
Source organism: uncultured Solirubrobacterales bacterium (assembly GCA_963823315.1). GTDB lineage: Bacteria > Actinomycetota > Thermoleophilia > Solirubrobacterales > Solirubrobacteraceae > Palsa-465. The sequence goes on from CAWGLB010000012.1 coordinate 159,486, forward strand.
GGCAATCGCGATCATCCGCTATGGACCGTTTCCGACGCTGCGCGCGTATTCGCCCCCACCAAGGTCACAGCATGCTGGGCGTCGCGAGCGGCCAGGCCGACATCGCGATCCAAGTGAGACTCATCCGAGACTACGCGCCGCTAAAGGTCATTGTCGAAGAGGCCGGCGGGACTCTTACCGACTTCGAAGGTGGCGATCGACTCGACACCGGCAAAGTGGTCGCGACAAACGGCCGACTACATCAAGCCGTCTTGGACTGCTCGGCAGCGACCTACTTAGCGTCGTTCGAGGGCACGAGATCCTGCCTCTTCGTCTGATTCATTCGCGGGCCCCGCGCTCCTAGGAACGCGGTCCTTCTTTGGCCGCCCACACATGCTGATCCTTGACGATGACAGTGAGTTTGACATCCTCGATCGACCGGCTCAGGGCACGCGGCACACCGTGTTACGGGGTAGAGAGCGCGGCGGGCGACAGCGTCATCATCAAGATCGAACGGGTGCCGGATGCTTTGGCGATCGAACGCCTCGCGTTGGAATGGGTCAGCGCCCATGACGGACCGGCACCGACGGTCAGGAAAGCCTCCACGGTCAGATCGCCCGCCGGCAGTACAGCGCGCTGCCTGGTGATCGACTACGTCGAAGGCCGCGTCTCTGACAGCAACGCAGGCTGGCGGCGGATGGGTCGCACGCTGGCCGCGCTCACCGGCTGCCATGGACAGGCTCCGGCCTGCCAATCTAAGATCACAACACCTTCGGCGACGCTCACCAAAAGCGACTCCGCGACCTCGGCACTGCGATACCCGCCTCGATGCGCGGCATCGCCGATTGGGACCGGCTGAGCTCAGCTTATCCGCCCGCGCCGGGCCCGCTGGTGATCGCCCACGGCGATCCGGGGCCGGGCAACTTCCTCGACAACGGACACCGCGGCACGCTCATCGACTGGGAAGAGGCACAGATCGCGCCTCGCGGCCTGGACCTCGCTCGCGCGATATTTATCGCGCTCGTCGGCTCAGGTCCCGCAAGGTTCATTGCCCGCGATCATCACGCACGGGCTCAATCGGTTGCGAGCGGATACCTCCAAAGCCTCGAGCATACCTGGCTGCCAGGCGCGGCGGAGCTGCGCTGGTGGCTCACCGCCGCGGGAATCCAATTCGCACACCGCCGACTAAAACGCGCCGGCCAGCCAGGCGTAATGTTGTGGACCGACGCGATGTCAGTTCTCGCCCGCGCGCTCACCCAGGACCGCCCGTGGATATCCGAAAGCCTCGTCGCTGGGCCGTATCAGACGCACCTGTGATCGGGTTTCACCCTTCAACGGTGCGGCCTGAGATCCCTTCGCCACAAAGCGTCACACAGACTCGGCACCAAACGCAACCCCTCCGAGTTTCGAGTCCGTCGCCAAGCGAGCGTCCGCTGCGAAGGCGGGCCGCTGAGGAAAGCGAGAGCCCGAAGGCAAGCCGGCGGTGACTACGACGGGCGTTGCTGGGTTGGGATTGCTGGGTATCCCGTTTACTCAGAGGCAGAAGCGGGTCGCTGAGCGCCACGATGGCGGAGCGCGCGGTCGTTTGGTTGGCGCGCGCTACGTTTCTCGTAGTGACCATCGAGCCTCCGGACGACAGCTGGACGCGGTATGCGCCACTCGACGCCGCCCCCGCTGCATGTTCATTCTGCGGCAAACCGAACAGGCAGGATGGAACGCTGATGGCCTCTGGCGATGGAGCGGTCGCTATCTGTGAGGAGTGCGCATCGAGGTTCGCCGCGTTCTTCGCCCGTCGCAGGTCCAGTACATAGGTAGGTCCGCGAGGGCGCTCGTCTTCCACTGGGCGACGGCCACTGAACACACTCAGGATGGCCATTCGGGCGGGATGCTGTTGCGTCGCAAACCGAGCGTGAGCGGCACGGCGCCTGGATCGCCGATAGCGAGCGTCTGCAATTTGCGCACAGTGGGCAGCTTCGCTCGTTGCCTTGATATCCGTCGGCGAACGGAACCAATGTCCTGCGGCCGACCGCTCGCCAGTGGGGCAGGGACCCGCTGAACCCGGCCACGCCGGGGCGCGCCAGCGCTCGCTTGGACGGGCTCACCAACGATCTGGTCAGGGTGCGCGCAACAGCCTTTCGGCCCTCCTGCAGCCGCCAAAATGGAGGGAATGTGACCGGACGGCTATCTGTCCCTTGCTGGCTGTTGTCGGCGCTGGCGGTAGCGGTGTGCATCGCCGCATGTGGCGGGGGCAGCTCGGTGCGACCGCGCGTGACGGTGAGCCCCCCTGCGTCGGTCGAGGATCAATCGATCCACATCCGCGTGCGCGGCCTCTCACCGCACGAGGTGGTCTCCCTCGAGCTCGCATCCACCGACGCGACACGCGTTCGCTGGGTCTCGCGGGCAAAATTCGCGGCGAGCTCCTCGGGCGCCCTCGACCTAACTCACTCCGCGCCGCGCTCGGGTGCCTATACGGGCGTCTGGCCGATGGGGCTTTTGAGCATGATGCACCCCGTCGGCAAGGCGCCTTATGGGGCGTATTTCTGGGCGGGCAACCGGCCCATGCGGTTCACGCTGACCATCAAGGCAGGCGACAAGGCGCTTGCATCCACGACCTTGACGCGGCGGTTCTCCCGGACAGCGCTAACGACAAAATCCGAGACGCTGAAACGAGTGAGCTTCGTCGGCCGGTTCGTGTACCCAACAACGGCGAGCGGGCGTCCAGCGGTTCTGCTGCTAAGCGGGTCTGGGGGCGGGATCCCAAGTCCGCTGTTGAGCGGCATTCTTGCCGCCCACGGCTATCCCGTTCTAGCGCTTGGCTATTTCAAGCTGCCGGGCCTTCCACAGCGGCTTCTGCGGATCCCGCTTGAGTACTTCGAGCACGCGCTTCAGTGGCTGCGTCGCCAGCCGCAGGTCGACCCCAACCACATCGCCGTGCTCGGCTTCTCGCGCGGCAGCGAAGCGGCGCTGCTCTCGGGCGCCTACTTTCCCCGCCTGGTGAACGCCGCGATCGGCATGGTCCCAAGCGACGTCGCGAACTGCTCTTACCCGGGATGCCGCGGCCCGGCGTGGACGTTTCATGGCCACGCCGTCCCGTTCACCAACGAGTGGGATACCCCCCATCCCGCCGACCATCCAAACGCCGTGATCCCCGTGCAGCGCATCCGCGGCCCTGTCTTCCTCGCCTGCGGCACCGACGACGCAGTCTGGACCTCCTGTGCGTACGGGCGGGCCATCATCAGCCACCTGAACAGCGTCCACGACCGCTTCTCCCACGTGCTCTACGCGTACCCCGGCGCCGGCCACGGCGTCGGCTTCTTCATCCCATACGAGCCGATGACCACAGGCCCGTACTACACGGGCGTCCTGGGCGGCACCTTCGAAGCCACCCAGCAAGCGGTCGCTCGCGACTGGCCAAGGATGCTCACTTTCCTAGCCGCATTCGGCCACACCACCTAAACCGTCCGATCCGCCGCATACGGTCATCACGAAAATCAGCGCTTCGTGATCGGACCCACGTGGTGGAGCCGTAGTCTCGGGCCGACGCTGGCGAGACCCGCGCCTGCGTCGCGAAGCGGTCGTCAGGTCGCCTGGTGATCAGAGAGCGAAAGCGAGCGTCGGCGACGTGCCGATATTCCATCCAAGGAAGCTGCGGGCGGTCGTCACTGCAGACAGCCCCGTGTAGCCCGGAGGAGCGGCGAGCGCGGTCGAGCGCGGAGGGCTCGTTTAGCGGCTGGGGATGAGCTGGGCGTGGCCGGAGAGGTTCGATCTCCCGCGGCCGACGGCCGCCAGCCATGTCATCGGACGGGCGCGGGTGTGGGGCGCCGGGGTCACGGTTCTGCACGACTGCGCCCGGCCTCAACGGGTCGCGGAAGTGGCTAACAATGTGACTCGAAGCTGCGCCTCAGAGAGGTGCGGTTGATTCCGTGATCAAGTTCTCTAAAAGTGCCGCCGGATCGGCTGTGGACTACGTCTATGTCAAGTCTCGCGGCGCTCACGGCGTGCACGTTCACGGTCGTCACAGCTACGACGTGCATCTCGGCTCACACCGCGAAATCTGGATCGGCAGCGACGGCTCGGGGATGATCCGCGAAGCCCGCGGGCCGATGACTTTCTATACCGAGGCAGGCAGGGCGGACTGGGAGGCGGCGGGCAGCCCTGAACTGACCCATGGCCCTGGGGTGGAGCTGTTCGCGCCGGGCTGCCTGGGCGGAAGCCGGCGCCGCTTGGTGGCGCTTCCCGCCGACCCCGAAGCGCTCGGTGCTGCGCTCGCGGCACGCTCGCCCATCACCCTGCGAGACATCCGCGGGCTCCTCGGCGAAGCGCTAATGGCGCCCGAGCTCTGCCGTGCGCTGTACGAGGTCGCGAGGCAGCTGCCCGGCGTCGAGCTTCTCGACGCGCTGTCGGACCAGCTCGGACGCCCCGGCCACGGGCTGGGCCGGGTCGAGAACGCGCACCGGATCGAGCTGATCTTCAACGGCGACACCACAGAGCTGATCGCCTTTCAGTCGTTCTTGGCGGAGGCCTCGCCCTATGCCCCGGTCGACACACTGGTGTCTTGGAGCGCCTACATCGAGCGCCAGCTCGTAGACGCGCTGCCTCCGGGGACGCCCCCGATTCCCGGGCCCCCGTGCTCGCCTCCCGGGACCGGCCGCTGAACGACCATCGAGCGAGGGTTCTTGCTCGGCACCGGCTACTTCACCGACCTCGCGCCGCAGCTCGAGGACAGGCACACCAACGGCGTCATCACCGACATCCAATACCAGAAGCTGAACGCCGATACCTGAAGCCACCCACTGGGGGATACAGCCCACCGCGGTCGAGCCCTAGAAACGCTTTAGATCTTCGTGCAGCTCTTCCGAAGAGGGTGTCCGAGCCGCCTCGTCCTCCATCGCCCGCGCCTCGGTGTTTGCTCGCTCCCACTTGGCTGCCGAAGACCGCCCTTGCCGATGCCGCTTTGTCAAGACCACGCCCAGTGCGATCAGCAAAATCAGGATCACCCACGCAAACAGCCAAGTGGACGTAGAAGGCCCGACGAGGAAGGAGGAGGACGACGCGAGGATCACGGGCATGGTTCGCTAGGTCATCGCATCTCGGAGTATCGCTTGAGCGCGGCATTACCGGGCTCCACGAGCGTCCTGTGCTCGGACCTGCCTAAACCGAAATGTTACCCGTTAGTCTCGAATGTTCCAAAGGACAGGAGGCCCGCCAGAGACGCCCTGCGCTGGATTGGCATCCCCAACGGAAAGCATCTGCCAGCGGGCGGCGCGACCGGTGTTCGGAACCGCCCAGAAGCAGCCGCCTCTAATCTCCGCCGGCCGAGCCAGTGCTTTGCCAGAGATCGCGTGCGCGCAGTTCAGTGGATGCGCGCGGGCCGCCCGTACCGCTGGCGCGCGGCTTCGCCGGAGGTGCCGAGCATTGCCCCGATTGCCTGCCAGGAGTGGCCGTCGACGCGGGCGCGTGCCACGGCCCCCGCGACGTCGCCGTCAGCCCGCGCGCGTTGGAGCGCCGCCGCGCGGACTGCCTTGAGTGCGCCAGCATCGCGAAGGTCCGACCCCTCCAGCTCGTGGCGCTCGAAGCGGTCCGCCAGCTCATCTGCCTGAGCGAGGATTTGTTCGAGGCTTCGTGGCATCAGCGCAGGTATTGCCTCCGAGCCGGCATCGCGTGGACGACCACGGGGCCCTCCTGCGACAAGGCCACACCGATTTCGTACAGGTTGCCCGCCGTGTCGGGGCCGATCAGCATCGTGAGCCCCTCGTCGAGATCCTCGGCGAGAATCGGGTTGTTGAACGCATGCACGATTGTCTCTTCGGGCACCCCATGGCGCAGGGCGCTGGGCGCGATTACAGGTTCCAATATAACAAGTTACCTTGCGGAGCCCGCCGTCGACTCCTCGGTGATCGCGAACACCTGAGACGAGCCGGAGAGAGCGCGCGTAAACCTCTCGGCCAGCTCGCTCGCCGGCCTCGCATGCAGGTAGCGTTCCGTGGTCGAGATCTGCGCATGACCCATGGCCGCCTTCACGCTCGCGACATCGACCCCGCCCGCCACCAGGAGGGAACCGTACGTGTGACGCAAACCGTGGAACCGCAGCGGAGGGAGTCCGGCGGCATCGCGCGCCCGGCCGAAGCGTCGCGTGAGCGCGACGGGGTCGATCCGGCGTCCGAGCCGATTGACGAAGACGTAGTCGTCAGGGCTCGTGAAGTCGCCTCGGCGGCTCAGCCGCTCGAGCGCGGCCGCGACCTGGTCGGTAAGCGGCACTTCGCGGGCGCGGCGGCTCTTGGTCGACTGAACCTCAAAACCTCCGGACACAGCGCGACGGACCGTGATCGCGCAGCGCGTGAAGTCGACGTCACGCCAGCGCAGCGCGATCAGCTCGCCCCGGCGGAGACCCGCATACGCTGCCACGCGCACCAGCTCGGCGTCCTGAGCGTCCTCCACCGCACGCGCCCTCGCCTCATCTACCCCGATCGTGAGCTTGCTCACGTCCCGGTGTGCACCCGCTGCCAGCGCCCGTGCGAGGGCCTCGATGTCCTCTGGCGAGTAGAACTGAAGCGGCGGCGGCTCGGACTGGCGACGGCGGTCGGCTTGCGCGGCGGGGTTCGTCGGAAGCTCGTAGGTGCTCGGCCGCATCGCGTAGTTGAAAATCGCGCACACCACGGCTCGCGTCTTGTTGACGGTGCGGGCGGAGACGCCGTTGCGCGCCACGGCGCGTAGCAGATCCTCGATCTCCCGGGTGGTGATCTCCGCGGCGGGGCGATCGCCCAGCGCCGCCATGACAAGCCCCTTCGAGACGCGATTGCCGCGGCGGAAGGGCCTTCCCGGCTCCACCAGCGTCCACCGGTAATCACGCAGCGTGGAGGGCTTGGCGTCCTTCACATCCGCGATCCAGCGAAGATACTCGTGGGCAAGCTCGCGGAACGTGACTCCCCGGCGGCGGCGCTCATCGTCGTCCCGCTCGAGGCGTGTCTCGAGCTCGTGATGCTCGCGCGCGAGCGCGAGCATCCGCTCGCTCGCCTGCGGCTCGGATAGCACGCCATCTGGCGGCCGGCCGCGCCTGGGCCGCCAGCTGCCGTCGGCCGCGACATCGACCCACGCCCGCCCCAGGGCCCGCACGACGGGTCGCCCGTTGCGAGACCACTTCGCGTACCAGCGCGGGCCGCTCGCGCGCATGCGCACGTATGGCCGGGCGGTCGGGCGGGGGCCTGTGTTTTTCAAAGCGGGCACTCTTCCGCGGTGTCAACCAGGGTCGCCGAGCGACCCTACAACACCATGCGGCAGAGCGGGCAACGGTCGGGCAACGGTCCCATCGGGCAACGGTCACGGGCAACGCTCAGGCCCATACACCCCGCAAAATCAGGCCTTGACGGCCGTGAATCGCCTGTAACCACGGGAGTCGCCCTCTTGCTCGCAGACTTCTAATCCGGTTGTCGCAGGTTCGAATCCTGCCGGGGGCGCTCAAAGCGCTTGCAAATAGGGCGGGGGGCGCTGGGCGGCGCCCCCCTACGAACGCGCCCGCATACGCCGCAGCGTGCGACGGACGGCGGTGACCAGGCCGGCCTGGTGCTGCGGGCGGCCTTCGACGTAGCGTTCCGCCTTGAGCTCGGCCTCCCGCTCGCGGCCCTTCAGTGCTGCCTGGTCGGCGTCGTATTTCCAGCTGACGCCGGGACTCGGGCCAACAGCAAAGTTATTCATCGTGGCCTCCTTGTGGCATCAGAGTCTACGCGCGAAGGACGCCAAAACACGCGAGGCGCAGATTAAGATTTTGCCCTGATCCAGATCGCCGCCAACGCCCACCCGGACCAGCAGATGCTCGAGCGGGAGCGCGAGTTGGAGATCGCCAGAGCGGCCCTGGATCGTGCCGCGGATCGCGCCGGAGGCGTGCTCTTGATCGAAGGCCCTCCGGGTGCGGGCAAAAGCACGCTGCTGGCCGGCATTCGTGCGCTCGCGCGCGAGCACGGGATGACCGTCTTCGAGGCGCGGGGCGCTGCGCTCGAGCGCGAATTCGCCTTCGGCGTGGTGCGCCAGCTTTTTGAGCGCGTGACGGTGCCCGGCAAGGTCGAAGCTCGGGAGGAACTTTTCGGAGGGCCGGCGGGGATGGCCGCGACGCTGCTCGACGACCGGCAACCGGGTCACACGACCGAGCTCGGGGACGCCTCGTTCGGCTTCCTCAACGGGCTCTACTGGCTCACGGTGAACCTCGCCGACCGCGGTCCCCTGCTGCTTTCTGTCGACGACGCGCACCTCTCGGATCGCTCCTCGCTCGGGTTTCTCTCCTACCTGTCGCGGCGACTCGAGGGGCTGCCCGTCCTGCTGTCCGCCGCGGGTCGCTCCCCGGACCCAGAAAGCGACGAGCTCTGGCGCCAGCTCGCCAGCGACCCCGTCGCCGAGGTGATCCGGCCGCACGCCCTCTCGGAAGCGGCTGCCGGCCTCCTGGTCCGCGCGCGCCTCGGCGGGCAGGCACACGAGGAATTCTGCCGCGCATGCCACCGTGCGACCGGAGGAAACCCGCTGTTCCTGCGCGAGCTCATAGCCGCGCTCGCAGACGCCGGTACGCCGGCCACTCGAGAGGGAGCGACCGCCGTTGGCGAGGCGGGCCCCGCGGCGGTGAGTCGTTTCGTCCTGCACCGCCTTGAGCGCCTTGGCCCGGCGGCCGCCGATCTCGCCCGGGCGGTGGCGGTGTTGGGCGGGGAGACAGAGCCCGCCTTGGCGGCGCAGATTGCCGGGATCGGCGGCGAGGAGGCGCGAGCGGCCGCAGATCTGCTCGCACGGAGCGAGATTCTGACCGTCGACCAGCGCTTGCGATTTGTGCATCCCGTAGTCCAGGCCGCGATCTACGAGAGCCTCCTGCCGGGGGAGCGGGCCGCACGTCATCTGGACGCCGCTCGGATGCTTGACTCGAGCCATGCGCCCCCGGAGCGAGTGGCTACCCACCTGCTTCATGCCCCGCCCGCGGGGGACGCCGACTGGGTGTCAACCCTGCGGGCGGCGGCAGCGGCGGCGGCGGCCCGCGGCGACCCCGGCAGCGCCAAGGCATATCTCCTGCGGGCGCTTGAAGAGCCGCTGGAGGGCCCCACCAAAGGCGAGTTGCTCTGCGAGCTCGGACGGTGGGAGACCGTGGCCGAGGACTACCAAGGCGCCGAAGGGCATCTACTCGCGGCGATTGAGACGACCGCTGAGGCCGAGGTCCATGTGCGTGCGGCGATCTGGCTCGGGCGCGAGGCCATCGCTCATGGCGGCCCCGCTGAGGCGCGCCGCGCATTGGATGCGCAACTCGCCCAGCTCTCATCGGCCGATCAAGAACTAGCATTGGAGCTTGAGGCGGAGATGCTTGCGCTCGTGCAGCTCCACGCCTCGCTCAGGCATTTGGTGCCCGAGCGGCTGGCCGAATTTGAACGACGCGCGGCGGGCAATCCGCGTTTCGAGCGCGTCCTGCGCATTCACGCCGCTTGCGAGCAAATGGTGCGCGGCGGCCCTGCCTCGGAGGTGGCGGATGAGATTGAGGCATGCCTCGCCGCCGGACCGCCCGGGGACGTGCTGGCGATCGCCATGGCCGTAGACGCCTTGATCACCTGCGAGCGCGATGGGACGGCCTCCCGCTGGGTCGAGCTGGGCATCGGCGTCGCTCAGGCCCGCGGCTTCGCGCCCCAACTCGCCAACCTTTACACGCAGAGCGCGCGCTTGGCTCTGGGAAGCGGTCGCCTCGGCGATGCCGAACTTGATATTCAGACCGCGCTCGGTTTCGCCTCGAAGCGGCACGTGACGCTGCCTCGAACGGTGGCCTACGCGATGGAGGTGGCGATGGAGCGCGGTGATCTCGATGCCGCGGAGGGATGGATGCGGCGCTACGGCGACGAACTGGCCCGCGAGCGCATCTTCGGCGACCAGTTCCTGGTCAGCCGTGGGCGCTTGCGCGTGCTTCAGGGCGACCCGCGTGGGGGGCTTGCGGATCTATTGCGGTGCGGCGAGGTGCTGGGCGCACACGCCGTGCGGCGACCCGCCGCGTGGCGGCCTGAGGCTGCGCGCGCGCTGGCGGAGCTCGGTGAGGTGGACCGCGGCGCGGAACTTGCCCGCGATGCCGTAGCGGTGGCGAGTGGGTTCGGAGCGCCGCGCGCGCTTGCGCACTCGCTTCGCGCCGCCGGCACGGTGATCGGTGGCCGGGAGGGACTCGAGCTGCTGGAGCGGGCGGTCTCAGTCGTCGATCGCTCGCCCGCGCGCCTCGAGGCGGCCTACGCATTGGCCGACCTCGGCGCAGCCATGATCAAGCAGCGCCGCCGCCGCGAGGGACGCGAGGTATTGCGGCTGGCCTTAGAGGCGGCTCACGCGTGTGGCGCGAGCGCGCTCGCCGCCCGCGTTGGCGGCGATATCCGCGCTGGCGGAGGACGCCCGCCGCGACTAGAGGTCAACGGCGTGGACGCGCTGACGCCAGCGGAACGTCGCGTCTGCGAACGGGCTCTCGGTGATCTGAGCAACCGCGAGATTGCACAGCAACTGTTCGTCACCGAGAAGACCGTGGAGCTTCACCTGACGAGCGCGTACCGAAAGCTCGGAATCCGTTCGCGGTTCCAGCTCTCCTCCGTGTTGCGACCGGCGACCGCCGCCGAGTAACGGCCCCAGTCCCGCTCGCAAACCCTGGGGCAAACCCTAGGGGCCTCCCCATTGTTGCGCGGCTTCGGCGGTTTCAAGCTGCCAGGCGCAACCCGCAAGGAGGAACAAATGGCTCGTCCGCTCTACCACATAGGCCGTTTCTGCGCTCGTCATTCCAAGCTCGTGATCGCCGTCTGGATCGCCGCGACGATCGGATTCGCACTCGCAGGCAATCTCGCCGGCGGCCACACGAGCGACGACCTGAGCCTGCCAGGTACGGGCTCGACGAAGGCGACGAACGTGCTTCAGGCCCACCTCCCGGGTCAGGCCTACGGCAGCAACCCGCTCGTGCTGAAAGCGACGCACGGGAAGCTCACCGATTCCAAGAACGCGCAAGCCGTCGACAAGACGGTCGACAACGTGCGCAGTACGCCGCACGTGACCAAAGCGGTGAATCCCCTCTCGAACTCGGCGTTTTTGTCCAAGAACGCCAAAACGGCCTACGTCCCCGTGACCATGAATGTCAGCCAGAGCGACATCACGAACGCTCAGGCACAGGCCGTGCTGGATGCCGCCAAGCCCGCGCGCAGCGCCGGCATCAACACCTCGCTCGGCGGCTACGCGGGACAGAAGCTCTCCAAGCCGAGCACCCACGAGAGCGAGATCATCGGGCTGCTCGCAGCCATCGTGATCCTGCTCTTCGCCTTCGGCACCGTGACCGCCATGGCCCTGCCAATCATCACCGCGGTGCTCGGGTTGGTGAGCACGCTCTCGCTGATCAGCGTGCTCGGGCTCGTGACCGACGTGCCAACCGTGGCGCCGACCCTCGCGACGATGATCGGGCTGGGCGTCGGCATCGACTACGCGCTCTTCATCGTCACCCGTCACAAGCTGCAGTTGCGCGACGAAATCGACGTCAATGAGTCGATCGCGCGGGCCACGGCGACCGCGGGCGGAGCGGTGGTGTTCGCGGGCACGACCGTCGTGATCGCGCTCTGCTCGCTCCTGGTCGCGGGCATCCCACTGGTGGCAAACCTCGGCTACACCGCCGCAATCGCGGTGGTGGTGGGCGTGCTTGGGGCGGTGACGCTGCTGCCCGCGCTGCTCGGCGCTCTTGGACTGCGCATCAACTCGCTGCGCGTCAAGCTGGGGCGCACGCATCCGGACGACCACCAGCCGCACGGCTGGGCTCGCTGGGCGCGTGGCGTGGCCGCCCGCCCGTGGCGCTCGCTGATCGCGAGCACCGCCGTACTCGTGGCGCTCGCCATCCCGCTGTTGCACCTGGAGCTAGGGCAGTCGGACGTCGGGGCGCTTCCCAAATCGACCACGGCGCGCCAGGCATACGACACCCTGGGCAAGGCCTTCGGCGAGGGCGCCAACGGGCCGCTGCTCGTAGCCACGAGGCTCGGTAAGAAGGCCGCGCCCGACCAGCAGAACCTGAACAAGATCAACGATCAGCAGAAGAAGCTCAATCAGCAAAAACAACAGATCGAGCAGCAAGCGCTGCTGCGCGGGGCCACGCCCGACCAAGCCAAGGCTGAGGCCAACAAGCAGACCTCCTCGCAGCAGAACAAGCTCAACAGCCAGCGCAAGAAGGCCGAGAACCCGGCGACCGACCCCACGCTCACCAACCTCTCGGACGCGATCAAGAAGGCGCCGGACGTAAAGTCAGTGTCGCCGCCCACCCTCGACAAGGGCGGCCACTACGCCGTGTATACGGTCGTGCCTGATTCGGCACCGTCCTCGGATGCGACCGTGAACCTGGTTCATACGCTGCGGGACAAGACCATCCCGGACGCGACCAAGGGCAGCGACCTGTCGGTCCACGTCGGGGGCCAGACGGCCGGCTACATCGACCTGGCCGCGCGTATCAGCGCGAAGCTGCCCGGGATCATCGCGATCGTCGTGGGCCTCTCCTTCCTCGTGTTGATGCTCGCCTTCAGGTCCTTGGTCGTGCCCGCCAAGGCGGCCCTCATGAACCTGCTCTCGGTGGGTGCTGCGTACGGCGTCGTAACCGCTGTCTTCCAGGACGGCCACGGCGCGAGTGCGATCGGGCTCGATCACGCGATCCCGATCGTGAGCTTCGTGCCGCTGCTGATGTTCGCGATCCTCTTCGGTCTCTCTATGGACTACGAGGTGTTCCTGCTCACGCAGATGCACGAGCACTACCAGGAGTCGCGTCGCGCCAACCAAGGCGGTGGTGGAAGGACTCGCGAATACGGGCCGGGTGATCACCTCGGCGGCCCTCATCATGGTGTGCGTCTTTACGAGCTTCGTGCTCAACGGCGACCCCGTGGTGAAGGAGTTCGGGGTCGGCCTCGCGGTGGCGATCGCGATCGACGCGACCGTGGTGCGCTGCCTGCTGGTACCGGCGGTGATGACCCTGCTCGGCAAGTGGAGCTGGTGGATGCCTGCCTGGATGGACCGCTGGCTCCCGAAGATCAGCATCGAGGGCGAGGAATACCTCGCCCAGCGGCTGGCTGAAGAGGGCGCAGAGCCCCAGCCGAATCTCGCGGACTCGGAGCCTCAGCCGCTTCCGGCGGGCGGCGAAGCTTCGGCCAGGGCCGAGGCCGGCGAAGGCGAGCGCCAGGCCGAGGACGACGAACGCCCGTCCGTCCCGGCGGGTGCGGACGCGAGGTGAAAGCCTCGCCGTGACCGTCCGCCCCTGCTCGCGGGGTGCCGGCCGCCCCTGCTCGCCGTGACCGTCCGCCCCTGCTCGCGGGGTGGGCGGCTCGCCGTGACCGTCCGCCCCTGCTCGCGGGGTGCTCGACCCGGTGGAGCGTTAAGTCGCTTTTCGAGCCGTCCAGCGCGCTGAAGAGCGGGAGATGCGATGGGCGGCGATTGCCACGCTGATGATGATCACCAAGCCGAGCAACAGCGCCGCCACCACGCCCACTCCGAGTATCAGCAGCGCGCCGGACAGCGCGCCGACGGCGAACGCGATCAGTGAAAGCCCGCGACGCAGCATCGCGGCGTCCCGCCAGCCACGCTTGCGGTCGGTGATCACTCCGGTGATCGTCATCGTCAACACGACCGTCAAAAGGTCGGCCACCTTCACGTAACGGATCAGCGCGAGCTGAGCTCCCATCGAGGCGGCCAGCAGCACCACCATCGCGTCTCGAGCACCAACCGGAAAGTGGGGCCCGCTCAGGACCGCGATCACCGTCACGATCGTCGCCAACGACAGCTTGACGCCCAAGACGTTGCGAAATGCCAGCCCCCGATGTGACTTCGCCCCCTCGCACGTCCTCCCGCCGATCACCACGCCGATGACGAACCCGGCCATCGCTAGCAGCGAGGTGCTCACGGCGAAGCCCTTGGCCCCGGCGACGGCGAGGCCGATGAACACAAGATTTCCGGTCATGGTCGCCACGAACACATCGCCGAGGCGCAGGATGCTGGTGGCGTCGACGACCCCGGCGAGCGTCGTCAAGGCGAGCAGCAAGGACGGCAGCGGCCCGTCCAATTCGTCGTGCACGGCGCGTCTGAGGGCCGCAAACGCGGGCAAGCGCGGTTTCTCTGGCTCGGCGGCTGCTGGCTGGTCCGTCAAGTCGGCGCATTTTCACCCGCGGCCCGGCGCCAAGGACGACCGTCGCCGCGCCCCGCGCCGCCAACTGCCGAACAATGGCGATTCGGCCCCACCCCTTGGGGCGCGATCGCCATTGTTCGCCAGGCGCATGGCAGCCTGACTGCAAAAGCCCCTGGCCGAGCCACGCCTGTTTTGGACAACGCCCGTCGGGTAGAGCGGCCCTACTGCTGAACCGGGCAACCGTCCGGGCGTTGAGGAGGACTCTCGAGGGGATGGAGTCAAGTACGCCACCGCAGAGTCAGGAGACGACCGCGCGAAGAGGTTCGCGCCCCCGCCGTGGCCGCTTCAGCCTGCTCGCCCGCCTGGACCGCATTCCTGTCTGGCCATACGACCGCAAGCTGCTCTGGATCGTCGGCGCCGGCTACTTCTTCGCCTTCTTCGACATCGTCACGATCTCGTACGCGACCCCGGTGATCGCGACGCAGTTCCACGTATCGAAGGCGACGGTGACGCTTTCCGTCACCAGCAGCCTGGTTGGTTACATAATCGGCGCCTTCCTCGACAGCACGATCGCGGACAAGTGGGGACGACGCCTGAGCCTGGTGTTGTCGGTGAGCGTGTTCTCGCTGGGAACTGTGCTCGCCGCCCTGAGCACCAACGTGGGGGAGCTGATCGCCTTTCGCTTCATATCGGGTCTGGGCATCGGCGCCGAGATCGCGGCGGTCACCACCTACATCGGCGAGGTCTCGCCGGCGCCGCTGCGCGGGCGATACACGAGCTGGGCCACTACGGCCGCCTACGCTGGCTTTGCAGTCGTACCGTTCGTCGCCCGCGGCCTCGTGCCGACGTTCGCCTCCGGCTGGAGAATCCTGTTCGCGATCGGCGCGCTGGGGGGCGTCACGATCCTGGTCATGCGCAGGGGCCTGCCGCAATCCCCCCGGTGGCTGGTCAGTCACGGCCGCGTCGAAGAAGCGCAGAGCGTGGTCGAATCTGCCGAGGAGACGGCGCGCGAAGTCTCGGACGACCAGCTCCCCGAGCCGCAGGCCGTGCCGGAGGAGGCGCCCGCCGAGCGCTTTCCCGTGAAGTCACTGCTCGAGCCGCCGATGCGCAAGCGGCTGCTGCTGTTCGTGGCCGTCTGGTTCATCTACTACATCGGCAACTACGGCTGGTTGACGCTTGCTCCGACGCTCTTCACCAACAAGGGTTACAGCCTCGCCGATAGCACGACCTACCTGCTGGTCTCCGGGATCGGCTTTTTGGTGGGCGCCTATGCGACCACGCATCTGAGCGACAGGGTCGAGCGCAAGTACCTGATCTCCGCCTTCGCTGTGTGTTGGGGCGTGTCGCTGCTCGTGATCGGCTACGCCGTCTCGCCGGGCGTGATCATCGGCGTGGGCTTTGTCGCCTCGGCAACGATCGGCCTCACGGTGCCCCTGATGTACACCTACACCGCCGAGCATTTCCGGACCAACGCGAGGGCGACCGGCGTCGCGCTCAGCGATGGGCTCGGACACATCGGGGGCGCGATCGCGCCGCTCATCGTGCTCGGGGCGGCCTCGACGTGGGGGTTCTCCGCCGGTTTCCTGGTCATGGGCATCAGTGGCTTCATCACCGCGGGACTGGTGTTGCTCGGTCTGAGCACGACCGGCCGCTCGCTGGAGGCGACCGCGAGCGGGTGACTCGGCGGGCGGCGGCATCCCGCGCTGGTATTTTCAATCCTCCACGGTGGGCGTAGCTCAGCTGGTAGAGCTCCGGGTTGTGGTCCCGGCGGTCGGGGGTTCGAGTCCCCTCGCTCACCCCTCTTGGAGTCAGGGGCATAGAGGCATGACAGGAGGAGCCACGGTGACCCCCGTCACCAAAAGAGAGGGCGCCAGCATCAGTCGGAGCGGCAGGAAGTGCCTCGCGGCGTAGGGCGCTCGCGCTCGGTCCTACGAACCGCTCGCGTTCGTAAGCCGTCATGGCGCCCGCGGCGCAGCGTGGCGGCCATGGATGGGGGCCAGCTGGACCAGGGCGAGCTCAGGATTCGACTGAACGAGCCGAACGAGCTATTCGACTGGGGCTCGCCGAACGTTGCGGAGGGAAACCCGGGGGCCTACCCGGGCATCGATCGCATTCGAAATGAATTGAGCTCGGGGTCGCGGCCCGGGCCGCTCCGGCTCGCGATCCTGCTCCCACGAGAGCACGTCACGCCGCAGACGGAACGGGGCATCCGGGAGGCCATGGCGAGCTACTGCGACGATGGGATCAAACGCGCCGAGCACGAACTCAGCGCTGCCCAACGCGAGGGATGGCAGACGATGTTTTTGGGGACCGTCATCCTCGCCGCGGGACTGGCGCTCTCGACGCTTTTCACCAGCAAGGGGTGGCCCCAGGTCATCCAGGTGTTCTTTGGCGATGGGATCTTCCTCGTGGTCGCCTGGGTGGGTCTTTGGTACCCGTTGGACACACTCGTCTTCGGGGGCCGGCCCTACAGGGTGGAGAAAAGGCTGTTAGGAGCGATCCGTGAGCTCAAGATCGAGGTGCGCCCCCTGGAGCGGGAAGCGGTCGAGCTCGCGGCGCGCCCCCTGAGCGGAGAGTAGGCCAGGCGCACCGGTACGTTAGGCCTGATGGCCACGGCCCCGGAGCAGGAGGTCCGATCGCGGATAGCGACGCGCTACCGTCGCTTTGCCCGCTTCGGCGCCGCGGGTCGCTCGCCGCTGTATGAGCGCATCGCTGACGCGGTCGCCGAGGACCCGGAGATACTGGGTCGGCTCGCGGCGATGCCCGAGCCCAAGCAGCAGCCGAACATCCTCCTGGGCGCGGTCAGGTTTCTGTACGGCACGCCAGAGGATCCTCGCGACTTCATCGCGCTGGCGCACGAGCGCTGGCGGGAGATCGCGGAAGTCATGACCGTGCGCTCGACGCAGACCAACGAACCAGCGCGCTGCGCCACCCTGCTGCCGGCGCTCGCGCGGCTGCCGCAACCGCTGGCGCTGCTCGAGGTGGGCGCCTCCGCCGGGCTCTGCCTGCTGCCCGACCGCTACGCGTACGACTACGGCGGCCACGTGGTCGAACCGGGCACGCCGTCGACGGTCGTGGCTCCGCGCTTCTCCTGCCGCGCGACGCCGGGAACCCCGCTGCCCCCGCGGAACGTGGAGGTCGCGTGGCGCGCGGGCCTCGACCGCCGGCCGGTGAACCTCGCCGACGAGCAGGAGGTCCGCTGGCTCGAGGCGCTGGTGTGGCCGGGAGAGGAGTACCGACTGCCGCGTCTTCGAGCGGCGATCGAGGTGGCCCGTGCACACCCGCCGCGGCTCGTCGTGGGCGACCTGCGCCGCGACCTCGAGGCGCTGGCCGCGGAGGCTCCGAGAGAGGCGACGCTGGTGGTCTACCACACGGCGGTACTGGCCTACGTCCGCCAGCGACAGGAGCGCGCGGATTTCGCACGTACGGTGGAAAACCTCGGCGCCGTGTGGGTTGCGAACGAGGGCATCGAGCACCTCCCGGACGCTCCCAGCGAGCCATTCGGGCGGCCCGCCCGCCACGATGCGTTTCTGTTGTGCGTCGCCCGCCAGCCGGTTGCTTGGGTCGACTCGCACGGCACCTGGATTGAGTGGCAGGCGCGCTGACTCGCAGCGCTCAGGCGTCTGCCAGCTCGAGCAGCGCCCTGACCGTCGACCAGTTGCGCGAGGTCCCGGCGACCCCCAGACCCTTGCTTGCAAGCCGCGCCCACAGGCGCGAGCGGGCCACTCCATCCGGGTGCCACGCATACACCTCGCGCTCGAGCGCCACGACCCGCTCGGACGCAGAGGCCAACGACTCGAGTGCCTCCACCGCCTCTCGGTCGAGTTCCCGCTCGAGAAACGTGACCTGGTAGCGCTTCGGATTGTCGGCGACGTCGGCCAGCGGATTGCGGGCAATCACCGCGGCCAGCTCGTCACGGGTTCTGACCAGCACCTCGATGTCAAGCCCGAACGCGTCCGCGACTGCGGCTTTGCATTCAGCCGCGAGCCGCGCGGGCGAAAGGTCGCTGGCGAGCACCACGTTGCCGCTCTGGAGGTAGGTGCCGACCTCCGAGAAACCGCGGTCGCCGAGTAACTCCCGCAGAGCGGGCATACGCACGCGGTTGGTGGGACCGAGGTTGATCCCTCGCAGGAGCACTACCTGTCGCATACGCACCTCACCGTTAGCCGTCATCGAGAAGGCCCACCAGCGGGCCGAGCAGCCGCCGGGAGCGCGGCGAGACCCCGGGCAACTCGATCAGCCGGTGGGTTGGCGGCGCGCCGCGCTGCCGGCGCTCGAGCTGCTCGGCCGCGAGCGGCCTGAAGCGCCGGTCAAACACCTCCCATGGCTGCTCATCGGCAAGCGTGGCGGGATCGACGCCGAGGTGCTCTGACCACAGCCTGATCCGCGTCTCGCGGGCGAGCCGCGGGTCCGTGGTGACGACGTTCATCTCGGTGTCGTTGAGCAGGGAATGGGCGTTGAGGTTGGCCGATCCAACGGTCAGCCAGCGATCGTCGACGAGTCCCACTTTCGCGTGGACATAGAGGCGGTCCTCGCGCTCGCCGCTGAGCGAGCGGAGCGTGACCGCGAGCAGCCGGCCCGCGCCGTTATCGGCCGCGGTGAGGATGCCGAGCTGGCCGCTCGTATCGTCTTGGCCGTTGTTGGCCCGAGCGGGCAGCAGCACGAGCACGCGGAAATCGGACCTCGGAGGGTTCCGCAGCCTCGCGGCCAACAGCCTGACGATCTCGGGCGACCACAGGAACTGGTTCTCCAGGTAGATGAAGTGCTGCGCTTGGCGGAGCGCGCGCACATAGCTCTCAAGCACGCGGAAGTCCCCGTGAGGCACCGCCTCGTACATCCCCTCGGCGACCGTGCGCACGACCTGGACCTCCTGATCGCCGTCCGCTGGGGACACCTCCGCGGGGCGCAGCTGCTCGCCCGTCAGCTCGCGCCAGCGCAGCGCGAAGTGCTCATGGACATCGGCGACGACGGGACCCCGCAGCCGCGTTCCCACGTCGTGCCAGCCGAGCCGCCGGCGGGCGGGGTGATCGCTTGAGTCGTAGCGGTCGCCCGCGAGGTCGGTCAGGTCGGTCCCGCCGACGAACGCAACCTCCCCGTCGACGATCACGGCCTTCTCGTGGTGACAATGGAAGGGGTGCTCGCGCGGGTCGCGCTCGCAGCGGATCTTCGTCTGGCGCGTGAGCGTCTTGACGGCCTCGCCAACCTCCCCCCGCGTGGGGTGAAACGCGGGCAGCGGCGCGCCCGCCCACACCAGCACCCTGACGTCCACGCGCTGTGCGGCGTCTGCGAGCAGCTGGCCGAGGACCACTCGCCGTTGATGGCGCACGAGCTCGAAGTGGGGAGCGACATGCCAGCCCATCACATGCACGAACTCTCGGGCGTGCTCGATCGCATCGGCCAGTGCCGGGAACACCTCGGCCCCGTCCACGAGCACGTCTAGGGTGCAGCCGCTACGTGGAGGAGGGTCGCCCGCCGCCCACAGCTCCCCGTCCACGGGCGCGAGCGCCCGCTCCCAGCCAAGGCGATGAAGGCGCCGCCGATGCTTGAAGCGGACCGCGGCTTCGATGCCGTTGCCGAGCGCCGAATCTAGCTGCTTGGCGAAGCCACCACGGTCCGTCATGCGGGGCTTGCGGTGGGCAGCCGTGCTGCTTCCCAAGCGGCCAGCCCACCGACCAGGTCGGCGACGCGCACACGACCCCGCCGCTGCAGCAGACTCGCGGCGATCGACGAGCGGTAGCCGCTCCCGCAGTACACGACGACTTCGCGATCGGCCGGCAACTCGCTCGAGCGATCGTCGAGCTGGCCGAGGGGGACGTTGCGCGCCCCTTCGATTCTGCCTTCCGAGAATTCGCCCGGGGCCCGGACATCGAGCAGCAGCGGCGGGTCGGGCGCCGAGATCTGCTCGGCCAATGCCTGAGCCGTCAGCCGCGAGGTCTTCTCGATCAACTCGGGCTCGTCGCCGACTCCACCCATGCCGCCCTCCAGGTACCCGGCCACGGTGTCGAACCCGATTCGACCAAGGCGCGTCGCGGCCTCGAGCTCATGGCCGGGGTCGGTGATCAAGACGATCGGCTTCTCCTGCTCGAGGACCGTCCCGCACCACGTCGCATACGAGCCGCCGAGGCCGACGTTGACCGCCCCCCGCAGGTGAGCGCCTTCGAAATCCGCCGGCTCGCGCGTGTCGAGCAGTTGAGCCCCCTCGTCAGCGCGTCCGAGCGTTTCTTCGAGACTCAAGGGTTCGAGCTCCCGGGCGAGCGCCTGCTCGAGCGTGGGCCGCTCGCGAGCGTTCAGCACCGCGTCATACGAGAAGTACGCGGGCGTGTCCGGGAGGTCGGTGGTGACCAGCTCGACGAACCGCTCGCGACTCATCGGCTGGAGCGCGTAATTGTACTTTCGCTGCACGCCAACCGTGGAGACGGTCTCCTTGCTCAGCGACTTGCCGCACAGCGACCCGGCGCCATGGGCCGGATAGACGAGCGTCGTCTCGGGCAGCGGCGCGAGCTTCTCGTGCAGCGAGTCGTACAACATGCCCGCGAGCTGCTCCGCGCTCCAGCCCATCGCGGCGCGTAGATCCGGGCGACCGACATCGCCGATGAAAAGCGTGTCGCCGGTCAGGACGGCGTACGGCCCCTCGCCGTCCGAGTCGGAGTCGTAGACGAGGATCGAGATCGACTCGGGCGAGTGGCCCGGCGTCTCCAACGCGACCAGCCGGACCGCCCCCAGCCGCACCTCATCGCCGTCATGCATGGCGGTGAACGGGTACTCCGCCCGTGCCCGTGCCCCCAAGTGGATCTGCGCTCCCACGCGCTCGCGCAGCTCCAGGTGTCCGGCGATGAAATCGGCGTGGAAGTGCGTCAGGAAGACGTGCTCGAGCCGGCAGGAATGGCGCTCGGCATCCTGGAGATACTGATCCACATCGCGCTGCGGATCGACCACCGCCGCGGCCCCGCTATCGGGATCGGCGATCAGGTAGGAGGCATGGGCCAGGCAGCCGAGGTAGTACTGCTCGAGGATCACCCGGCCCCCATCTGCTCGCGCCCTCCGTGGTCGCCGTGAAGCGCCTGTCTACGAGTCTGCTGTTTGTGGTTCGGGGATGATGCGGATGTAGGGGCGGGGGGCTTCCCAGTGGCCGTAGGTTTGGCGGGCTTCGTCGTCTGTGACGGAGCCGGAGATGATGACGTTTTGGCCTTTTTGCCAGTTGGCGGGGGTTGAGACTTTGTGTTTGGCGGTGAGCTGGAGGGAGTCGATCACGCGGATGACTTCGTCGAAGTTGCGCCCGGTGGTCATGGGGTAGGCGAGGATCAGCTTGATTTTTTTGTCGGGGCCGATCACGAATACGTTGCGTACGGTTTGGTTATCGGCGGGGGTGCGCTGGCTGGCTTCGCCGCTGGTGTCGGCGGCGAGCATGCCGTAGAGCTTTGAGACCTGGTAGTCGGCGTCGCCGATGATCGGGTAGTTGGGGGCGTGGCCCTGGGTCTCTTCGATGTCTTTGGCCCAGCGCTCGTGGTCGTCGGTGGGGTCCACGGAGAGGCCGATGATCTTCACGCCGCGGCGGTCGAACTCGGGCTTGATCCGCGCCATGTACCCGAGCTCGGTCGTGCACACCGGCGTGAAGTCCTTGGGATGCGAGAACAAAACCGCCCACGAATCCCCGATCCAATCATGAAAACGAACGCGCCCCTCCGTCGTCTCCGCCTCAAAATCAGGCGCCACATCACCAAGTGTGAGAGTCATCGCTCCTCCGTGTCAGATTCGGGCTCCGATCGTAGCGATCTGGCGCACGCTTCCGGAATGGATGTGCGGATGGCTGAGCGCGAGCGCTGTCGTATGGTCGGGCGATGCGCCGCTTCGTGCTCGTCCGAAATCGCGACTTCATGCTGCTGTGGAGTGGCGAGGCGCTGTCCCAGCTCGGTTCTCAGGCCTCCACAGTTGCCTTCCCCCTGCTGGTGCTGGCACTGACCGGCTCGGCCGCCAAGGCGGGTGTCGTTGGCCTGGCCAAATGGCTGCCGCTGGCCGTCGCGGCGCTGCCCGCGGGGATCGCGGTCGACCGCTTCGACCGCAAGCGGCTGATGATCGGGTCCGACGCGATCCGCGCGCTGCTGCTCGCGAGCATCCCGGTGACGCTGTGGCTCGGCCGACCGCCGTTTGTGCAGATCGCCGCCGTGGCCTTCCTCGACGGCTGCCTGTTCACCGTCAGGTACGTAGCCGAGCGGGGCGCGCTGCCGCATGTCGTTCCAGCCCAGCAGCTGCCGGACGCGGTGGCGCAAAACGAGGCTCGCGCATTCGCGGCCAACATCGTCGGGCCGCCGCTGGGCGGCCTGCTGTTCGCGCTCGCACGGGCAATTCCGTTCGCCGCGGACGCGTGCTCGTATTTCGTTTCGATGGGCACGGTCGCCGCCACCCGCGCGAGCTTCCAAGCGCGGTCGCGACCGCCCCGCCGGGAGCGGCTCGCCGGGGTCGCCGAGGGTCTCAAATGGCTATGGCAGGCGCCGTTCTTCCGCGCGAGCGCGCTCCTCTTCGCCGCGGGCAATCCCCTGTACACAGGGCTGTACCTGCTCGCGATCCTGCTGGCCAGGCATCACGGCGCCTCCTCCCAGACGATCGGAGTCATGTTCGCCGTCGTCGGCGCCGGCGGCTTGCTGGGCGCGCTGCTGGCGGGCCCCGTGCGGCGACGGATCGCGGCCCGCACCGCACTTGTGTGCGAGGCATGGCTGCTCGCCTGCCTCATGCCGCTGCTGTTCGTCGTGCACAGCGCCGTGCTGATCGGCGTGATCGTCGCCGCGGCCGAGTTCCCCACGCCGCTGGCGAACTCATTCGTCTCGGGGCACCGGGTGGCGGCCACGCCCGATCACCTCCAGGGGCGGGTCCAGGCCGCCGGAACGCTCACCACCATGTCCCTGGCATGGCTCGGGCCGCTGGCCGTGGGCTTCGCCTTCCAGCACGGCGGACCCGTCACCACCGTGCTGCTCGTCAGTGCCTGGGCGCTGGCTCTCGCCTTGACTACGACATCGGTTGCGGCCCTGCGAGCAGGTCCTCCCGCGCCAGGCGGAGACCGGCCTTCGCGCGATGGCGGCACCTCGACGGATGATGCGGGCCCGCGCTCAGGTGATGCCCGCCCTGCGGCGACCGTTGCTGGGGCTGCGGTCGCGCAGGACGCGGTCGACGATCCCGTATGAGACGGCCTCGGGCGGGGTCATGAAGTTGTCGCGCTCCATGTCGGCATGCACCCGCTCGCGCTCCTGGCCCGTGTGCTCGGCCAGGATCTCCTCGAGGCGTTCCCGGAGCCCCAGCGCCTCGCGCGCGTGGATCTCGATGTCCGAGGACTGCCCCTGGAAAGCGCCTGTTGGCTGGTGAATGAGGACGCGCCCATTGGGCAGGATCGCGCGCTTCTCGGTCGTCCCTCCGGCCAGGATGATCGCGCCCATCGACATCGCGATCCCGCAGCAGATCGTCTGGACCTGCGGCTTGATGAATTGCATCGTGTCGTAGATGGCGAGGCCGGCATACACCTGGCCGCCGGGACAGTTGATGTAGAGCGAGATGTCCTTGTCGGGGTCGTCGGCCTCGAGGTGCAGGAGCTGCGCGACGATCAGGTTCGCGATCTGATCGTCGATCGCGCTTCCCAGGAAGACGACACGGTCGTTGAGGAGACGGCTGTAGATGTCGAACGAGCGCTCGCCACGCGCGCTCTGCTCCACCACCATCGGTACGAGGGGCATTTCCACTCCTTTGCTCGGTCTCGGCTAAACTGCAACCCGAAGGTTGCATAGACGATAACACACGCGCAACTTAGAGGTTGCGCGTTGGGTTCGGACCGGCGCGCTTGCCGCTGGCGGCGCATCGGGGCTCTCGATCCAGAGAGGAGGCCTAGATGGAAATCGAGCAAGTCGCGGTCAGGCGCGAGGTGATCTTTGCGGTCGATCGAGACACCGCGTGGGCGTCGCTCGTCGATCCCGCGGAGCTCGCCGCCTGGCTGGCGGACGAGGTCCAGCTCGAGATCGAGGTCGGAGCCGAAGGCTGGCTTCGGTGGGGCGACGGCGAGCCCGTGCGGGCGACGGTCGAGGAGGTGGCCGAGCGTCGTCGGATCGTGCTGCGATGGTCCGATCCAGAGGGTCCCGAGACGATCGTCGAGCTCGCGCTCGATGACGTGCCCGGGGGGACGCGCTTGGTCGTGCTCGAGCTGCCGGTCGTGCAGCTCGAGGCCGTGGCCACGCTCCTTGAGCAGGCCACGCGGGTGATCGGCGATCCAGGGCGCGGCCTCGACCGCGGCCCGCAGATGGTTGCTGCGCTGGCGTGAGCGCGACCACCCCTGAAAAGCAGCCGCCCGTCGGCTCGGTGTTCAGCGCGCTGTCCGACCCCACGCGGCGTCGGGTGATCGAATTGCTGTCGGAGCGGCAGTCGGTCACGGCGTCGGGCCTCGCCCACGAGCTACCGATGACCCGCCAAGCGATCGCCAAGCACATGACCACGCTGGTGCAGGCGGGGCTCGTCAGCGCCGCCCACGAGGGGCGCGAGACGCACTACCGGCTCACGCCCGAGCCGCTCACCGGCGCCATGAGCTGGATGGCCTCGGCGGGCGCGCAGTGGGATGCGCGCCTGGCGCGGCTGTCCCGCCGGCTCGAGCAAGAGCGGTAGCGCCATCAATATGTAGCCCGGGGCGCATGCGCCCCGGGCCCGGGCCGATCATGATCGGCCCGGCCGCCCGGCACATGTGCCGGGCGGAACCCGACTAGACCGCGATCGGCGCCTTACGGGCGCTGCTCGAGGCGCCCACCGACGCGACCACGACGAGCGCGATTCCCACCAGCTCGCGGGCGCTGAGCTGCTGGCCGATGACCAGGAAGCCGGCGAGCGCGGCCATCGCCGGCTCGAGACTCATGAGCACGCCGAACACGCTCGTGGCGATGCGGCGCAGCGCTTCCATCTCGAATGTGTACGGGATTGCGGAGGACAGCAAGCCGACGGCCGCGCCTAGCAGCAGAGCGTGAGGGGAAAGCAGGCGAGCGCCCCCGTCGGAGATCCCCGCGGGCAGGGCGAGCAGCGAGGCGATGCACATCGCGATCGCTAGGCCGCTGCCGTCGGTGAACACTTTGCCCATCCGCGCGTTGACGAGGATGTAAGCGCCCCACAGGCAGCCGGCGGCGAGCGCCAGCCCGACGCCGAGCAGATCGAGGCCGTGGGCATCACCGCGCATGAGCGCCACGATGCCGCCGGCGGCCAGCGCCACCCACACAAGATCCAGTCGGCGCCGCGAGCCCGCGATCGCGACCGCGAGCGGGCCCACGAACTCGATCGTCACGGCGATTCCCAGGGGGATTCTGTTGAGGGCCGCGTAGAAGCAGAGGTTCATGCCCGCCAGCACCACTCCGAACAGCGACGCCAGCAGCAGCTGGCGTCGCGTGCTCGAGCGCAACGCGGGGCGCCAGATGAGCAGCAGCACGACGCTCGCGAACAACAGCCTCAGCAGGACGGCGCCGCTCGGCCCGATGCGTGCAAACAGGGTCGTGGCCAGCGCGGCTCCGAACTGCACGGAGGCAATGCCGCCGAGGACCAGGGCGGGGGAGGGGGTGCGAGAGAGGACGCCCTGCGCGGGCGCGGAGGTCTCAAACGACGCCATGTCCCGATCGTAGTGAGCGTGATTTCAGCGGCGGGGGGCGAAGTAGACTCGGGCCGGTGTTCTTCGCCGTGCGCCTCGAGCGGGGAGGGCCCTGGGATTGGTCCCGGGGCCTTCGCGAGCAAGACGGCTTCGAGGAGCACGCGCGCTTCATGGACGAGCTGGTAGAGGACGGCTTCATCGTCCTGGGGGGTCCCCTCGAGGGCGAGCACGACGTCCTCCACGCGATCGTCGCGTCCTCGGAGGAGGAGGTGCGCTCCCGGCTGGCGGAGGACAACTGGGCCCGCAACGGGATGCTCACGGTCAAGTCGATCGAGGCTTGGACCGTGCTGCTCGACGGTCGCAGGAAGTAGCCGGGGGCGCTACCCGGCCTCCGCCACGAGCGCGATGAACCGTGCCAGCATCGCATTGACCTGGTCGGGAACCTCGAGCTGGCTGAAATGCCCCGAGCCGACCGTTCTGCCGATCAGCAGCCGCGGTTGCAGACGCGCTACCGCCGCGAGGTCGGCGTTGTCGGTGCCGGCATCGAGATAGAGCAGCGGGGCTCCGCAGCGGCACAGGGCCGCGGCATCGTCCCAGCTGCCGAGCGACTGCTCCCACACAGAGCTCGTCACGTGCGCCGGCGTCTTGACCGCTTCCTCGAGAATCCAGGCCTTCCGAGCGGGCGAGTCCCACGGCCCAAAGAAGGCTTCGAAATACCGGCGCAGGGCTCGTTCGGGCGCTTCTCCGCCCAGGCCCGTGACGAGCTCGTGCACGGTGCCGGCGCGATTGCCGCGAGACAGCAGCACCGAATCGATCAGGACGACTGCGCCTGGACGCGACCGATGTGAGGCGGCGAGCTCGAGCGCCGCCAAGCCACCCAGGCTGTGGCCGATGACGATGGGATGAGCGAGCTCAAGCTGCTCGCACATCCACTCGAGATCGTCGGCGAAGAGTTGCATCGTGTAGGGCTGCATCGGTGCATCACTGTCGCCATGGCCGCGAAGGTCGGGGACGACAACGCGATGGCGCTGCGCGAAGTGCTGCAATTGAGGCCCCCAGAACCCGCGGTGACACGCCACGCCGTGGACCAGCAGCAGGGGTGGCGAGCCGGCTCCCGCTTCATCAAAGGCAAGCGCAACGCCGTCACGAACCAACCGCGCCACGCTGGCAGTCTGCAGTACGGAGGGGACGGGTCGACGGTGCTGTGCGCGTTTGACGCCAGATGGGTGCGGGAAGCCGCCGCTGTAGGCCCCAACCAGCGAGCGAGGATTTTTGATGAAGGCAGTGGTCTTTCACGGCGTCGGCGACATCCGAATCGACGAGGTCCCCGAGCCGGAGCTTCAGGCTCCAACCGATGCGATCGTGCGCCTCACCTCGAGCGCGATCTGCGGCACCGATCTCCATTTCGTCCGCGGCACCATGAGCGGCATGCGGCCGGGCACGATCCTCGGGCACGAGGGCGTCGGGGTGATCGAGGAGCTGGGCGAGGAGGTGCGCAACTTCGAGGTGGGCGAGCGCGTGGTGATCAACTTCAACCGAGAGGCCCCCGTCGAGGCCATTCGGCGCCTGACGGACGGCATCGGCGTGGATCGCGTCATCGATGCCGTCGGCGTCGACGCCGAGCGCCCCAAGTCGGGGCCGGCGGCGGAGGACGCCGGGGAGCTGACGGATGTGTTCGAGCGCGAGGTGGCGCAGAACGCTCCCGAGACGGCCCCCCAAAACGGCAACTGGAAGCCGGGCGATGCGCCGTCGCAGGCGCTCAGATGGGCGGTGGAAGGGCTGGCCAAGGCTGGGACGCTCTCAATCATCGGCGTCTATCCGCCCACGATGGAGGCGTTCCCGATCGGCATCGCGAGGAACAAGAACATCACCATGAACATGGGCAACTGCAACCACCGCAAGTACCTTCCGCGCCTGGTCGAGCTGGTCGGGACCGGAGCCGTCGTACCGTCCGCGGTGATCAGCCAGGTCGAGAACATCGAGGACGCCGTCGACGCCTACCGCAGCTTCGACAAGCGCGAGACCGGGTGGATGAAGGTCGAGCTCGCGCCGGCGGCGTAGAGCGATCCGAGGCCAGCGGCATGGAGACCGAAATCACGCTGACGGTCGATGGTGAGGAGCGCACCGAGACGGTCGATACGCGGGTCACCCTGCTCGACCTGTTGCGCGAGCACCTGGGCGTGAGCGCCCCCAAGAAGGGGTGCGACCACGGCCAGTGCGGCTCTTGCACGGTGCTGCTCGGGGGACGGCGCGTCACCACCTGTCTGGCCTTCGCGGTCCAACACGACGGCGCCGAGATCATCACCGCCTCCGGTCTCGGCACTGCCGAGGCACTGCATCCAATGCAGCAGGCGTTTCTTGACCACGACGCCCTCCAGTGCGGGTACTGCACGCCAGGTCAGATCTGCTCCGCGGTGGGGATGCTGGCGGAGCTGGACGCGGGCTGGCCGAGCCACGTGAGCCCGGACGTGGCCGCCGCACCGGAGCGCACCCGGGACGAGATCCGCGAGCGCATGAGCGGCAACCTCTGCCGGTGCGGCGCCTACGTGAACATCGTCGCCGCGATCGAACAGGGGGCGGAGCGGTGATCGTCGCTGCGCCCGAACGGACAGCCGCGCGATGAAGCCGTTCGCTTTTGAGCGGGCCAACGATCCGCAGGCCGCGGTCGCCCTGGTCGCTGAGCGCCCCGGGGCGGCTTTTCTCGGCGGCGGCACGAACCTGGTCGACCACATGAAGCTCGGGATCGCCGCCCCCGAGCTGCTGGTCGACGTGACCCGCCTGCCGCTTGACGGCATCGCGGAGCGCAACGGCGGCGGGGTGCGCGTCGGCGCCGCGGTGCGCAACTCCGAGTTGGCGGCGCACCCGTTGATCCGCGAGCGCTATCCCGCCTTGTCGCAGGCGCTCGTGGCGGGCGCCTCCGGGCAGCTGCGCAATCTGGCGACCACGGCGGGCAACCTGCTCCAGCGCACCCGGTGCGTCTACTTTCAGGACCGCACCACGCCGTGCAACAAGCGCACGCCGGGCACGGGCTGCCCAGCGATCGAGGGCTACTCCCGCGAGCTCGCGATCCTCGGGACTTCCGAGCACTGCATCGCGACCCATCCTTCCGACATGGCCGTGGCGATGGCGGCGCTCGACGCCGCGGTGCAGGTGCAGGGGCCGCATGGCCAGCGAACGATTCCGATCGGCGAGTTGCATCGACTCCCAGGCGACGCGCCCGAGCACGACACCACGCTCGCCCACGGCGAGCTGATCACCGCCGTCGACCTGCCGCCCGTGGCCGGCCGCTCCGCCTACCGCAAGGTCCGCGACCGCGCTTCGTATGCCTTCGCCCTGGTGTCGGTCGCTGCCGTGCTCGAGCTCGCCGGGGGACGGATCGCGGATGTGCGGATCGCGCTCGGCGGCGTGGCCCATAAGCCCTGGCGCGCGCTCCGGGCCGAATCGCAGCTGCGCGGCCGGCCGGCCACCGAGGAGGCATTTCGGGCCGCGTCCGAGGCGGAGTTGAAGGCGGCCACCCCGACCGAGGAGAACGCGTTCAAGGTGGCGCTCGCGTGCAACACGATCGTGGCCGTACTGCGTGAGTTGAGCGAGCGCGGCTAGGTCATGGCGGTCGTCGAGCAGCGGGAGATCGGAGCCGACCGGGAGCGGCGCGACGGCCCGGCCAAAGTCACCGGCACCGCCCCCTATGCGGCCGAGCATCCCTTCGCCGAGGCGGCCTACGCCCACGCGGTGCAGGCGCCCTTCGCGCGCGGCACGATCACCGCGATCGACACCAGCGCCGCCGCCGCCGTCCGCGGGGTCATCAAGGTTCTCACCCACGAGAACGCCGAGAGGCTCGCCTCCGTCGAGGACAAGGAGTTTTCGGTCCTGCAGTCGCCGGAGGTGTGCTTTCGCGGGCAGTTCGTGGCGGTGGTGATCGCCGAAGGCCCCCAGGTTGCGCGTGAGGCCGCCGAGCTGGTCGCGCTCTCCTACGAGCAACGCGAGCACGACGTCGTACTGCGCACCGACCACCCCGAGCTGTATGCGCCCGAAACGGTCAACCCGAACTTCCCGACCGACACCGAGGAGGGAGACGTCGAGGGCGGCCTGGCGGCGGCCGCCGCGAGCATTGACGTGACCTACAGCACGCCCGCCAATCACAACAACCCGATGGAGCCGCACACGACCGTTGCGCGGTGGGACCCGACGGCGGAGCACCTGACGCTGCACGATTCGACCCAGGGCGTCCACAGCGTGCGGGAGCTGATCGCGCCGCTATTCGGCCTCGAGGTCGAGCAGGTCTCGGTGATCGCGCCGCACGTCGGCGGCGCCTTCGGCTCCAAAGGCACCCCGCACGCCCACGACGTGCTCGCGTGCCTGGCCGCCCGCGCCGTGCCTGGGCGCGATGTGAAGCTCCCGCTGACCCGCCAGATGCTGTTCTCAGTCGCCGGCTATCGGACGCCGACCGTGCAGCGGCTGCGGCTTGCCGCGGACGCGGACGGGCACCTGCTGGCCCTCGTCCACGATGTCTGGGAGCAGACATCTCGGATCAAGGAGTTCGCCGAGCAAACGGCCGTCCCCAGTCGCGGCATGTATGACTCCAAGGCGCGAGTCACGACGCACAGGCTCGCTCCGCTTGATGTGCCGATCCCATCGTGGATGCGCGCGCCCGGGGAGAACCCGGGGATGTACGCGGGCGAATGCGCGATGGACGAGCTCGCCATCGCCCTGGGGATGGACCCGATCGAGCTCCGCATCCGCAACGAGCCCGAGGTCGACCCCGAGTCGGGCAAGCCCTATTCGAGTCGCAACCTCGTTGCCTGCCTGCGCCGCGGGGCGGAACGGTTCGGCTGGGCCGACCGCGACCACGCGCCGTCGCGCAAGCCGGGCCCGAACGGCCGCTTGGTCGGCACAGGGGTCGCGGCGTCCACCTATCCGGTCTATCGCATGTCGGGCTCGGAGGCGACCATCGAAGTGCTGCCGGACGGCCGCTTCCGCGTCCGTATCGGGGCCATCGACATCGGTACCGGCACATGGACCGCCCTGGCGCAGGTTGCCGCCGACGCCCTCGCCGTGACGTTCGAGCAGATCGAGCTCGAGATCGGCGACACCTCGCTGCCGCACGCCTCCGTCGCGGGCGGCTCCTCCGGCATCACGACCTGGGGCACCGCGATTCACGACGCGGCGCAAAATTTGATCGAGCGCCACGGAGACAGTCCTGATCCCGGCATGTCAGCTCGCGGTAGCTCGCCCAAGAACGAGGCGACCGAGCGCTACGCGATGCATGCCTACGGCGCCCAGTTCGTGGCGGTCGAGATCGATCCCGAGACGGCGGAGATCACGGTGCCACGGGCGCTCGGTGTGTTTGCCGTCGGGCGCGTCGTGAATCCGCGCACCGCCCGCTCACAGTTCCTCGGCGGCATGACCATGGGCCTCTCCACGGCACTGTGGGAGCAGAGCACCATGGATGCGGCGACCGGCCACTTCATCAACCATGATTTGGCCGAGTACCACATCGCCACGTGCGCCGACATCCGCGAGCTCGAGGTCGGCTGGATCGACGAACACGACCCGCACGTGAACCCGATGGGAACCAAGGGCATCGGCGAGATCGGGATCGTGGGCACCGCCGCCGCCGTCGCCAACGCGATCCACAACGCCACCGGCGTGCGCGTCCGCGATCTGCCGATCACCCCGGACAAGCTGTTGCGCCACGGGCTCTGACGCTCGTACTGCGAGCCCCGCCGTGGTCGAGCCCCTCTAGGAGAGGTGGCGAGGGATCACGTCGCCGGCGCGGACGAAGAACTTACGGTGGTTGAACGAGATCTGGTCGTACTTTGTCGCGCCGATGATGACCGTGTGGTCGTGGGGGCGGCTCGAGTTGATCGTCGGCGCGTAGTAGTAGTCGGTCGTCACCAGGCCGGTGGTGGGGTAGGACTGACCGGCCGGGATTCTGTAGATGAGCTTCACCACCTTGAGCCTGGGCACCCGGCGGGGGTACGCCCCCGCGGGCGGATAGGCGGAGCCGTAGACCGGGATCGAGCGCAACCCCGGCCTGGGCGTGATCACTTCGCCACCCCTGTACCTGAGGGTCTGATTCCGGCCGTGCGGGTTGTGCAGCCACAGCTTCCGGCCCGAAAACCAAATCGCCGTCCACCCGCCGTGCCGGCCGGCGAACACGAACGTCTCCCCGATCGTGGCCTTGTCGCCCCAGTCGCTGTCGACGGTGGTGCCGGGGCCCCCGCCGTGCAGAATCGGGTCGCCGAACAGGGGATAGTGGGCGCCCGGACCGATGCGGAGATAGACGAAGTTGGACGGCTGACTCGGGAGCCTGCTGCAGCCGGCGCTGGTGCAGTTGGTGATCACGGGCCTGTTCGTGGCGAAGGTCGGATCGATCGTCACCAGATGGTGATGGCCGCGGCGGGCTGAGCCTCCCCGGCGCTGCTCGACCCGGTCGCCGACGCGATGCACGAGGGCCATGTAGTGATTCCAGTTCCAGAACGGCCCGGGATCCCAGTGCTGGGCTGCGGTGGCTGCACTCGTCGGGCCGGGCACGTCCTCGTGTCCGAGGATGTGCTGGCGATCCAGCGGTACGCCGTACTTTGCCGCCAGATAGCGCACCAGCGTCGCGTCCGCGCGGTATTCGGCCTGGGTGTACCAAGCCGCGCCCTGGGCGGCGAAGCCCTCGTTCTCGATGCTGATCGCGTGCATGTTGATGTACCAGTCGCCTGCGCCCCACGAGACATCGCGGGGCCGGACCATCTCCGCGATCGCTCCGTCGGAGGAGCGAATCACGTAGTTGGCGCTCGCATACGACCTCGGGTTCTGGAAGGTGCTGATCGCGGAGGCGTAGGAGCCCTCTGTGTCGTGAATGATGATGTAGCGGATCCTCATGCTCGCCTTGTGCCCGGTTGGCGTGCGCATGTTCTTCGGGCGGTGAGCTGTCGAGTAGTTGCCGTAGTTGGCGGGGCTCCTCCCATCCTTCGCGTAGGCGGCCGGGATGAAAGTGCACCTCAACCGTCGGGGGCAGTCCACATGTCGCGAGGAGGTCGCCACGTTCTCGAGCTGCAGGAGCCGCAGCTGAGCGTGGTCCGGGCGCACGGTGGGCGTGGCGGCAAGCTGCATCGCCTGGCCGTCGGATGTCCTCAGCGCCGCCCCGCGCCGAAGTACCTGGAAGACCTCGTCGCCGAAGATCTGCGCCACCTGCGTCGTCCTCGCGCCCTCGAACTCCGCGACCGCCCCGTACCAGCCGCTCAGGGACGCGGGCAGTGCACCATGTCCCAGCCTGCGCGCGTAGCTGGCGAGAACGGCCGCCGCGCCGCGTACGTTCTGACGCTCGTCACCGGCGACCGTGGCAGGGGAGACCCTCAGCAGCCGCGCGGCCAGCGGCAGCGTGCTGCCGGGTTGTCCGGCAGATGCATTGCCCGGGCCGGGGAGGGAGCCGTCACCGCGGGCGCTCTGAGCCGGTGGATTGGCCGCAGTCAGGCCCATCAGCCCGTACCCCCCGTTCACGCTTGGCGCGTCGCCCATCGGCTCCCAGCGCGTCTGGACGTACGAGATCGCCAGCAGCAGCCGGAACGGCACACGAAACTCGCGCGCCGCAGCGGCCATCACCGCCATCCGGCGATCCTGCGCGCCCGCGCGCGTGCCCGCGTGCGCCGCGCTGGTCCGCCCCAAGCCCCCGCCGAGGGTGAGCACCAGCAGAAGTGAAGTGACAAAAGCGCCTCGCTTCATCTCACGCCTTGGCATTGTCGGCAAGCGGCGCGGCGATCTCAACCCTGTAGGTGACGCGGCCTCCCAGGCGCCGCGCTCGGCCCATGTTCGACTCCCAAGCCGAACGTCCGCGCGGGGGTAATCCTTCCCCCATCGATCTCCGGGGGGCGGGCTAAGGTGATGCCGCACCCGCCCGGGGCCACAATCCCCGCGCCCGGCGCGGGGCAGGCGATGCGCCCCCAGCCCCAAGGAGCGTGTCACGAGCGGGCCCGGTGGCCAAGCCGGGCTCGCAGCCTGCGCGAATCCGGTGCTCAGCCGGGAGCGCCCGTTCGCGACTGGCGGACCCCAGACGCGAGCGCCAGGCGCCGATCTCAGTCTCCCTCGTCGGCGCTCCACATCGGCTGCGGAGGTGTCGAGGCGAGTGCCTGACGAAGAAGCGCCTCCAGTTGAGCGCGATCGGCGCGGCTCAGCCCGCCCAGCACCTCGTCTTCGACCTGTAAGACGGAACGTCTCGCTTTCTCCAGCGTGCGCCGGCCCTTGGGGGTGATCGTGACCTCCCATGCGCGGCGGTCGTGCGGGCGGCGGCGACGCTGGGCGAGCCCCGCGCTCTCGAGTTCGTCGATCAGCCTGACCATGGCGCTCGGATCGATTCCCATGTCGGAGCTGAGCCGCTGTTGAATCGCTCCTTCGCGCGCGCCGAGCACATTTAGCAGCGCGAACAGCGCGGGCGTCAGCCCGATCCGATCGAGCATCTGCGCGGTCTGCGTATGCAGGCCGCGCCAGATCCGGAAGAACAGTTGGCCGGCGAACTCGACCACCTCGATGTCACTCGTGATGGGACTGGACATGGGCATCAACTTGGCAGATTCGGTGGTGAAGGTCAATGGTTGACAGACACCATGATAGCGCGTTACCATGATCTTGCCAAGCGGTGACAAGCCGGCACCTACCAGGAGGTTTCCATGAGCCCCACAGACAAAGCGCAGCGCTCAGCCAAGCGGCAATCCACGCGCAAGGCGAGTTCGAACGGTTTCACGGCCGAAGAACGCGCCGCGATGAAGGAGCGCGTCAAGGAGATCAAGGCGGAAAGCCGCCGCGGCTCGCGCGCGAAGAAGCAGGCTGACGAGGAAGCGGAGGTGCTCGCGAAGATCGCCGCTATGCCGGCGCACGATCGCGCGATGGCCGAGCGGGTACATGAAATCGTCAAGGCGAGCGCACCAGAGCTCTCGCCGAGGACGTGGTACGGGATGCCCGCTTACGCCAAGGACGGCAAGGTCATCTGCTTCTTCCGGGACGCGGCGAAGTTCAAGACGAGGTACGCGACGTTCGGCTTCAGCGACAAGGCGAATCTCGACTCAGGTTCGATGTGGCCAACCGACTTCGCGCTGAAGGAGTTGACCGCCACCGAGGAGGACAAGATCGCCGAGCTCGTGAAGCAGGCGGTCAGCTGAGGCAGATCACACCCAGCCCACGAGTCAACCGCGAGGCCAAGCGCTGGCCGCTTGGCCTCGCTGCGCTCGCGGCCTACTCAAGCCATTCGCCGACGATCGTCGGGCTGGCGTGAATACAGACGATCTTCGACCGGCCGGGGCCGTCGTTGGTGAACTTGTGGGGCGCGCCCGGTGGGATGATCGCCACGTCGCCCGGGCCGGCTTGCAAGCGGTCCTCTCCGACCTGAAAGGTGATGTTGCCCTCCTGAATTACCCATGTCTCGTCGTAAGCGTGGCGGTGAAGCCGGGGGCCTTCACCGGGTTCGCTCTCATCGAGGATCAGGGAGATGGACCCGCCGTGGTCTTCGCCCCTGATCGACGAGCGTGTTCGTTCGTGCGGACGGATGAGCGGCACGTCAGTTCAACCTCTGCGACTTTGCTCTAGCCGTAGCGCAATCAATTTCTCTACCAGCGGCTTCGGCGGCGGCCGGTCGATCGGAAAGTGCAAGGCGCTTTTCGTCATCGAGTATCCCTCGAGCTCATCGCCCAAGGCTTCCAACACCGAGCCGCTGAACGGGAGGTAACTCAGGTGATCCTTGAAAGCGGCGAAGCCGGCGATCGTCTTGCCACCTACGCGGAAGGCGGGAACGCGATAGGAGATGATCTGCTCGGCCTCCGGAACGATCTCGAGGATCATGCCGCGCAGCGCCTCGAGCGTGCTGCGCTTGGGCTCCTCGACATCGCGGAGATACTCATCAACGTCTGTGGCCGACATCGTGCCCCTCCATTAGAGTCATTACGACACTGAGACCGCGTCGCGGCGGCGAACTCATCGGTCGGCGCTGCGGTCGCGAGCGACGGCCGATATGTTGCGTTCAGATGGGCAGCATCCGCGTGCACGAATTTGTCAGCCTCGACGGCGTCTTCGAAAACCCGAGCTGGACCGCGGACTACGGCTTCGCGGAGGGCATGGGCCGGGCGATCGCCGCGCTGACGGGCTCCAGCTCTGCGATCCTGCTGGGCCGCTCCACGTTTGAGATGTTCGCGCCGGCTTGGTCTGGGCGCACCGCCGAGGACGACCCCGGCGCGACGTTTTTCAACGACACCCCGAAGTACGTTGTGTCCTCGACCCTCGAGTCCGCGGACGACTGGCAGAACTCGGAGGTGCTGGGCCCGTATGACCCGCAGGCCATCCGTGGGCTGAAGGACGAGATCGGCGATATCTACGTCAGTGGCAGCGGCGCTCTGGTGCGCGCGCTGCTGGCCGACGGACTGATCGACGAGCTGCACCTGCTGGTCTACCCGGTCGTGCTGGGGTCGGGCTCCAAGCTGTTCGGGGAGGGCATGCAGCGCCTCGCGCTGAAGCTGAGTGCGCACGAGGCGTTCGAGAACGGGGTGCTCCACCTGACCTACGCGCCAGCGTCTTGAGCCACGCCCGCGCGCTGCTCGGCCTCGAAGCTGCGCAGACAGTCGCTTGAGCAGAAGTAGAAGACGCGCCCGCCGAACTCGCGCGCCAGGGCCTTATGGCGGTCGACCTTCATTTCGCACACGGGATCGGTCGCGCCTCGCCGAACGGTAAGCCAGAGGAGCGCTGCGGTGATCGCCACGCCGAGCAGATTGAGCGCGAGCTTGTAGTCGACGTGGATGGAGTTGAAGATGTCCGCGCGGGCGGGGCGCGGTCCCGTCGGAATCAGCCCGAGGCCGCTGAAGATCAAATCGACGATCAGGGCCGCGATGACCATCGTCAGGAACATCAGCGCCGCGATCCGCACCGTGTATTTGGCGCCGTAGTACTTGCGGTAGATCAAAAGGATCGGGATGACGATCAGGTCGGCGAACAGGAATGCCATCACGCCGGCGAACGAGATTCCGCCGGACCACAGCACGGCGGCCAGCGGGACGTTGCCGACCGAGCACACGAAGCTGATCACCGCGATCAGGGGACCGATGATCACGTTCTCGAGCGTCGGCAAGGGCGCCGGCGCGCTTCGGATGAACAGGTGCTCGAAGAAGCCGTTGCCGAGCTGGGCGATGAACCCGGCCAGCAGAAACCCAGCTGTGATCTCCTTCCACAGCATCTTCCAGTCCCCCCGGAAGTTATGCGCGACGTCGGACCAAGCGCGCGCCGACAACAGCCGCTGGCGCCAGGGCAGCTGTTCGCCGACCGCGTGGTGGAGGTGGCCCGTGCTCGCCGCGGCGGCGCGCTTGCGCGCCTGAGTCTCGAGGCCACGGCTCACAAACAGCCGCAGCAGCACGGTCATCAGCACGATCATGACGATCCCGCCTAGGAACTCCCCCAGCGTGAACTGCCAGCCGATCAGCACCCACAAAACCAGCCCGAGCTCCCAGACGAGGTTTGTCGATGCGAATTGGAACGCGAGCGCAGCAGCGGCACTGGCGCCTTTCTGAAACAGTGATTTTGCGATTGCGATTGCCGCGTATGAGCACGACGACGACGCGGCTCCCAGACCGGTGGCCCATCCGATCGAGCGGGGGCCAGCACCGCTCATCAGCGCCTCGATCCTGCCTCGCGGGATCCATGCTTGGACGATCGCTGAGATCGCGAACCCGAACGCCAGCGCCCACCACACCTCCCACGCCATCAGGAACGCGTCTCTCAGGCCGTGCCAGATAAGGTCGAGGATTCCCATAAGTTGAAACGTAGCATTACCCCTAGGGGGTAGGGGTAATGCTAAGCTACTGCCCATGGGGACCGCTCAGCCCACCAGGGGATACACGGCGACCAAGGACGATCTGCTGGCGCGCCTGCGGCGCATCGAGGGTCAAATCCGCGGGATCGAGGGGATGGTCGAGGACGATCGCTACTGCATAGACGTACTCACCCAGATCTCCGCTGCCCAGGCCGCGCTCGACAAGGTCGCCCTCGGCCTCCTCGACGGTCATGCCCATACATGTGTGATGGGGGGCGATGCCGGCGAGCGCGAGCAGCGAACCGAGGAGATGATGGCTGCGGTGGGCCGGCTCATGCGCCGCGGCTAGCGACGCTGCCGGGGCAGAGGTATCAGCCCAGGCTCAGGAGCCTGGTGAGCAGCGGTTCGATCAGGTCGGTCCTGGGGCGGACCTGGAGGATCAGCGGGGGGCGAGGCTTCTGCCTGAAGTTGAAGTCCTTGACCAGATTGCCCAACTGGGGAGCGTCCTCACGCACGCTGGGACGTGGGTCGGGGCGCCCGTCGGTGCGCGGGTCCAATCGCTGGCTGCCGAGGAAGTCGTCCTCGATGAACTTGATGTAGGCGTCGAAGCTGAGCGTCTGGTGGTCGATGAAGCCCTTGCGCGCGTACGGGCTTATCACCAGACCGGGGACGCGCAACCCGTAGCCGTTCTGGTCAACGCGCGGGGGCTGGACATGGTCGTAGAACCCGCCCCAGTCGTCCCAGGCGAGGAAGATCGCCGTGGACTTCCAGTCAGGACTTCTCATGATCGTGTTGATAAGCGTGGTGACGTAGGTCTGGCCGGCGCTGACGAGTCCCGGCGGATGCTCTGAGACGTGTCCGTTGGGCACGATCCAGGAGACCGCCGGCAGGTTGCCGCTGCGGGCGGCGACATAAAAGCGGGAAAGGGACTGGATGTTGCCGAGCTGCCGATCCTGGCGGACGGTCTCGAAGTAGGGCAGCGGATTCCAGATGCCGGGCGTCTTGGCGCCCTGGTGAACGGGCGCGCAGGCGATCGCGCTGTCTAGCTCGCAGTCGGGTTCCGGCCCTTTGAGCACGTAGTAGCGCCAGCTCACGTGGTGCTTGTGCAAGAGCCAGGTCAGATCCGTCCAGGCATAATCGGGCGGCTGGGAAGAACGGAAGCGTCCCTTGCCGAAGTGGGGCGGGTTCGCCGGGTGGTCGATCTCGTTGCGGCAGCTCATCGGATCGCTGTTGGCACAGATCGCCGACCACGCCGAGACCATGTAGAGGTGGGCGGGGAGACTCCAGGAGAGGTCCGACTGGAACATGTGGTCCTGAAGCACGAAGTGGCGCGCGTAGTCCCAGTAGTTGGGGATGTCCTTGCCGTTGTGGTAGCCCGTCACGTCGGACTCGCTCCCCGTCACCCCGCCGCAGTTGGGGTTGAAGCTCGCCGCACAATTGCGCTGCGCGCGTCTCGCCGAAGCCACAAAGCCGTTCATCAGGCCGCCGTTGATGTCCCTGATCGCATTGCCGGTCGAGTGGGGGCCGCCTTGGTTCTGGTCGCGGCGATCGTGGAATGGCCTCAGACACGACGGCCCGTGGTGGCGGCGGTGTCGGTGCATACCGGGGTCCGGGATGCACGGCACCGTGCCGGGGTTGCCCGCCAGCCCGGGGATGCCGTCGGCGCCTGGATAGGTGCCGAAGTAGGAGTCGAAGGAGCGGTTCTCCTGCATGATGATCACGACGTGGCGGATCTTGTGGATCCCGTTTGGCAGCACGTCCGGCGGGGGGTTGAAGTTGGTCTTGAGCTCCGCGGGTGGCTTTTCGTGATGCGCGCCGCCGCCGCCGCAGGCGACGACCAATCCCAGGCACGCAGCCACGATCACGGCGCCCGAAACCCACCACCGGCTCCGGGCGGAAGTCACCGCAGCTCTCGTTCGGCCTGGTTACTCAAGTCCGTTGGGAACAGCGCCTCGACGAATGCGACGCACGCTACGCCTCTGAATTAAGGCGAGCCTGTGCGCCGGCGCTGATGGGAGCACTTGGGCGCCGGCGTTAGTCGCGTTCGGCAGCGCCGGCCGTAGCGGCGGCCACGGCGGGCGCGACCTCTGCGTTGAAGACGCTCGGGATGATGTAGTCGCGGTCGAGCTCGTCGTCCTGGATGACCGAGGCGATCGCCCGCGCGGCGGCGAACTTCATCTCGCTGGTGATGGTTGAGGCGCGGACATCGAGCGCGCCGCGAAACACACCCGGAAATGCGAGCAGGTTGTTGATCTGATTCGGATAGTCGGAACGGCCGGTGGCGATCACGGCGGCGGTGTCCTCAATATCTTCCGGATCCACCTCGGGCGTCGGATTCGCCATTGCGAACACGATCGGGTCCCGCGCCATCGTGGCGATAGCCGCCGCCGATACGGCTCGCGGCCCGGAGAGGCCGATGAACACGTCGGCGCCGGCGAGCGCTTCGTCGGCCGTGGCGTTGAGCTGACGCGGGTTGGTTCGCTTTGCGTAGGCGGCGGTCACAGGGTTGAGATCGGAGCGTGCTGGGTGCACCGTGCCGTGCAGGTCGCAGCCGATCACCTCGCCGATGCCGGCGCCTAGCAGGATGTCTGTGGTGGCGATGCCCGCGGCGCCTACGCCGGTGATCACCGTCCGGACATCCTCCGGCTGCTTGCCCACGACGCGCAGTGCGTTCAAGAGGGCCGCGAGAACCACGATCGCGGTGCCGTGCTGGTCGTCGTGAAACACGGGAATGTCGAGCGCCGCGTCGAGCCTGCGCTCGATCTCAAAGCAACGTGGCGACGAGATGTCCTCGAGATTGATGCCGCCAAACACGGGCGCGACGCGGGTGACCGTCTCGACGATCTCGTCAGGGTCCTTGGTGCTGAGGCACAGGGGCCATGCATCCAGATCGGCGAACTGCTTGAAAAGCATGGCCTTGCCTTCCATGACCGGAAGCGCGGCCTCCGGGCCGATGTCGCCAAGCCCAAGGACTGCCGTGCCGTCGCTGACGATCGCGATCGTGTTCCGCTTCACGGTGAGGTTCCACACGTTCTCGGGCTTGGCCGCGATTGCCTCGCAGATGCGAGCCACGCCAGGCGTATAGGCCATCGAGAGGTCGTCGCGCGTTCTGATCGGAGCCTTTGGATTGACCTCGAGCTTGCCGCCGAGATGGAGCAGGAACGTGCGATCGGAGACATGTTCGACCTCGACCCCGGGGAGCGCCGCGACGGCGCCGGCGATCCGCTCGATGTGGGCCGCATCCTCGGCGAGCACGGTGACGTCGCGGACCTTGATGCCCCGCTCGACCCGGACCAAATCGATCGCCCCCAGCAACCCGCCCGCCTCCCCGATCACGCGCGCGACTGACGCGAAGGAGCCAGGCAGGTTCTCGAGCCGGACACGGAGCGTGGCGCTGAATGAAGCCGACGGATGCGACATGGTGCTCACAGTATCCGCGGCGACAAGCGAGAGGCATCGAAAGCTGACCGATAGGGGCGCTTGATCGCGACTCGGCGTAGGCGCATACTCGCTGGCAGATGGCGAAGGAGAAGACCGACGACGATCGGTCCGGCGCCGAAGAGGTCCAGATCACTGTCGACGTGGTGCCGGGACGGGTCAGAGCCACGCTCCGCAAGTTGCTGGCGGAAAGACGGGTCCGCGTCGGGCTCGCCTCCGCTGGACTGATCGCCGCCCTCGCGATCGCGGCGATCGTCGTCTTGTCGAGTGGCAAGGGCCGAGCGCCTGACCCAGGAGCGTTGGCGAGGCAGTTCGGGCTTCGAACCGACTGTACTCGCCGTACGGTCGCCTCACCTGACGGCGCTTACGCTCGGATCGACCTCGATCGCTTCGGCTCCTGCGGGACGTTCGGCTATCAGGTGACGTTGGTCTTGCACCGTGTCCGTGGGGCGTGGGTGCGCGACTTTGAGGCCTCCAGCTGGACATGCCCGGTGAAGCGGCTTCCTCGACCGGTCGCGATCGAGCTGCAGCTATGTTCGGCGGGGTCGGTCTCGTCTCGACCGGCGGCGGCCGCTCCCCGGGGCGTTCTTTAGGCAGCTGGTCCTCGTCTGCGGTGCGATCCGGCTACAGAGCGTGGATCAGAAGCACCAAAGCCGCGACGAATGGTGCGGCCATGAGCGAGACGGCAACCACCGCCGTGGCGAGGAGGGTGACGCGTCGGCTCCAGCGCCCTATGCGGGTTCTGGCGACCAACAGACCGGCGGAGGCACGAACGGCGATCGGTACGCCTGGCTGAGACAGGATCGCATCGTGGACGCGTCCCTCCCAGCGAACGATCATTCGCAGGGCCTCTCGCCGGGCGCGGACGCGGTACCAGGACAACCTTCGGCGTCGCTCGTACCAGTAGGCGAGCGAGCGAGTTCCCTCCCCGAGGTCTGGCGGCGCCTGCAGCCGCGCAAGCAGTCGGTCGTCGGCTGACGCGAAGGCCCTTCTCACGAGCTTCATTCTGGCAAACGCCCACGGAAGGGTTTTCGTGCGGACGGCGTCCTTTAGCTGAGGCGCTCAGGCGCCCGGCAACTGGAAGCGGAGCTCGTGGCGGTCACGGCGCTCCATCACTGAAAGAAAGGAGAACTTCCGTCACCTGACGGAAGCCGGTCAATGCCATGGAACACATCAGCGACAACAAACGTCATCGACGCAGGCGGCTCGCGGTACTGATCGCGCTCGCCGCAGTTGGCCTCGCCGTCGTGGTGGTCGCAATCAGCGCGACGGGCTATGGATCCAACGGCGTCCACTACCGGGTGGCGGGCTCTCGCGCTCCAGCCCCCGCGCACCTGACGAAGGCGCCCGCCGCGAGGTCTTCGCGGCTGACGGCGGCCGCGAAGCCCACGAAGGCCGCAAAGCCCAGCTCCGCCATCCCCCAGAACAACGGCGGAGACAGCGACACCGACAACAACGGCGGCTCGAGCGACGGCGACGGAGACATCTAAACGCCTCGCGCTCTCAGCCCCCACCGCTCTCGGGGCGGGCCCCCCGGACAGCCCTCGCTCGGGCTGGGCGGCTCGCCCCGGGAAACCGAACTGGAGCTCTCCCCATGCACACACATCTCACCGCACATCTGCGCTCGCCGCGCGCGCTCCTCGCCCTGCGCGTTCTCGGCGCGATCCTGCTGGTCCTCGTCGGCGTCGATCACTACTACGAGTACTCGGTGGACGGTTACTCGGCGCTACCGACGATCGGGACCCTCTTCTTGCTGAATTTCATCTCCGCGACCGTGATCGGGCTGGCGCTGCTGGTGCCTGTCAGTCGCCTCCCGCGCCGCGTCGGCGCCGTGGCGGTGCGAGCCGCCGCGCTCAGCGGATTCGGGATCGCCGCGACTTCGCTGATCGCACTGCTGGTCAGTGAGCACACGAAGCTGTTTGGCTTCATGGAGTCGAATTACCGACCAGCGATCATCGTGGCGATCGGCCTCGAGGCATCCGCCGCGCTGTGCCTCGCGTTGCTGTTCGTAGTGACCTATACGACCGTGGCACAGAAGAGCGGCTCGAACGTGTGGCCCGGTCGCTTGGCTAGCGAAATCCGCAGGCCGCCTCTCCGTCCCTGATGCCATGCCGGATGACCGCCGAATTGTTCGGCGTGTGCGTGCGCGGACCGAAACCGCTGTCGTCCCACGCGTACCAGCCGATCGCGCGGGCGCCATAGGAGCAGAATGCCTTGGCCTCGGTGCGCATCTGGCGCGTGGACAGGCCGGGCTGGTAGTAGCGCTTTGCGTACGGGCCTGACCACGCCTGTCCGATGCCTAGCAGGGGGGTGCGGGACAAACGCCACCCGAACCTCGACAGGTCCCGACCCTCGGTCGCCAAAAGGGTCTTCATCGACCAGTCGAGGCCTGCGCCCTTGGACGGACGCATCCGGCCGAACGGCGAGTAGTTGTACCAAGCGACCATGTCGCAGCCGCGGTTGGAGTAGTTCTTAGCGGTCGAGAGGTCAAACCCGCCGCGCTGATGCGGCTTCAGGATCGCGCCGCCGAAGCCGCAGATGGCCGGGTAGCGAGGCGTGGTTCGCCGGATCTCGCTGCGTATCTGCCTGAGCAGGCTCCGGGCACTGCCTCCGTCCCAGTAAGGCCAGTCGTCGAGCACCCAGTAGGCGCGGACAAGCGGATTGGATCTGTCCTCACGCACCCACCTGGCGATCCTCTTCAGCACGACCGCCTTGGAGTTGACGCTCGGCTCCTCATCGGTCGCGCAGTAGTCGTTGGGTTGATGCCGCGGCGGCGGGGCCACGGTGTGGGTGCGGTGACACTCCCAGTAGAACAGCTCGCCTGACAGCCGGCCGTCGACGACCTCCATGCCGTGCTTCGACAGCGCGCGTCCGAGCGCGCTCGAGGGGCGCGGCGGGCCTCCATAAAGGATGTCGGCGGTGATGCCATCACCAGCCGCTGTGGCTGTCCGAGCGGGGGTGTCGATGCTAAATCCGGCGACGAAGCGGGTGCTGCTCGCACGTGACGCTGCGGTTTTCGGCAGGGCAGCAAGGCGTGCTTTGCTGCCGCGTAGGTAGCGAGTGATGTCGCCGTACTTGCGCTGAGCGGCTCTCTTCAGCAGCGGCAGGCCATATGCCTGCTCTATGGAGCGCAGCATGCCGTAGTGGTCGCCGGCGGTGGCGACCTTTCCGACGCCCTTGTCGGCGCGGCTGACGATGAAGGTAGGAATGCAGTGCCGGCCGACCGCCTTGATCACGACGGGATGTGTGCAGTACCCGCGCGGGTTCGGCTCGCCCTCATCTTCGTCGTAGGTCACGACGATCGTGCCACCGTGGGCATACCAGGGGGTCTTCCTCACGGCGGTGATGAGCGCCTTCAGGTATCTATCGCCGTGTGTGATCGTCCCGTTGTGGGTGTCATCCTGAAGATTGGGCGTCAGCCACACGAAATCGGGCGGATTGGCTGATTTCAGCGCCCTGAGGATGCGCGCATCATGAGGCGAGGCTGTGGTCAGCCCGGCCTCCCTGCACGCGGTCTTGTCTGCGTGCCAGGTGGGTAGATACGCCCACGGCTCGTGGTTGACATCGCCCCGCCCGCTCTGCGCGTTCTTGATTGAGCAGCCGTTTCCCTTCAGATCCTCGGCATACCAGCGTGCGGGAATCCCGGCGGCCGCGAATTGGGCACCGAGGTTGGCACCGTCGTAATCGCAGCGGGTCACCTTCGGATAGGACGGAGTGCAGTCGTTGCGCCCGGCGCTGTGATTGTCCTGACCGGTGGTCAGGGCGACGTAGTTCGGCGCGGAGGGATGATCGACGCCGGTCCAGTTGGTCAGCGTGATGTAGTCGCGCGCC
This sequence comes from uncultured Solirubrobacterales bacterium, assembly GCA_963823315.1. Classification (GTDB taxonomy): domain Bacteria; phylum Actinomycetota; class Thermoleophilia; order Solirubrobacterales; family Solirubrobacteraceae; genus Palsa-465. Next base: position 204,216 of record CAWGLB010000012.1, read on the forward strand.
AGCGAGTTCTCGAAGGGGGCCGCCCCGTTGCCGATGATCGAGCCCGCGCCGTGATTCTCCATCACGATCAGCATGATGTGCGGGGGCGCAGCCTGGGCGACGGTCGGGACGGCCCCGAGCACGGCCGCGACGGCAAATGCAGCAATGCCGAGGATCCGGCGCACGAGGATCACCATACGCCGACCCAGCGACGCTGGCCCACTCCTCGGCGTTGAGGTCGGCTCTTGTCGTCATCTGAACAGCTCATCCGGGAGGCTCGGCACCTGACCGAGCTTGCCCGCCAGCGGTGCCGCGCATATCGTGTTCCTCGGGCTCGCGACTACGAGGAGAGGACACGGCGATGGCAGACACCGGCATGATTCGGGGTACGCACCATCTGACGTTCTGCGTCGGCGGCGCACAGGAGGACTACGACTTTCACGTCCGTCTTTTGGGGTTAAAGAGCGTCAAGAAGACGGTGCTGTTCGACGGTGAGATTCCGATCTACCACCTCTACTACGGCAACGAGTCGGGCGATGCGTCCACCCTGCTGACCGCCTTCCCCTACCGGCAGGCGGGTTGGATGGGCAGCCGGGGGACCAACCAGGCCAAGCAGCTCAACCTGTCCATCCCGCCGGAGGCGGTCTCGTACTGGGCCGATCGTCTCAGCGCGGGCGGTCTCGAGGTGCGGAGGAGCGAGTTATTCGGAACCGAGCGGCTCAGCTTCGCGCACCCGTGTGGAATCCCATATGCGCTCGTGCCCGACGCCGGACCTGACGATCGCGCGCCCTACGAGGGCGGAGGCGTGCCGGCGGAGTACGCCATCCGCGGCGCCTATGGAACGACCACCTCGGTGCGCGAAGTGGGGGAGATGGACTTCTTCCTCAGCACTGGCATGGGGGGCGAGCTGCTGGCCTCGGAGGGTCCCTACCACCAATACCGGATCGGCACCGAGGATGGGTACGGGCGCATGCTCGAGCTGGTCGAGGAGCCTCACCTCCCCCAGGGCACCTGGCACTTCGGTGAGGGCACGATCCACCATCAGGCCTTTGACGTCGTCACCGAGGAGAACCAGCAGACCGTCAAGGACTGGATCGTGGGCCTCGGGTTCACCGACGTGTCAGACCGCAAGGACCGCGGCTATTTCTTCTCCTGCTACTGCCGCAGTCCCGGTGGCCTATTGGTCGAGCTCGCCTATTCCCACGAGCAGGGGTTTCTCATCGACGAGGCTGCCGAGGAACTGGGGACGCATATGTGCATCCCGCCCCATTGGGAGGACCGGCGCGGGGAAATCGGGCAGCTCGAGCAGATCGACACGGTCGAGACGGTCGTCGCGTAGGCGCTTCCAGCGGCGCCCTTACGCGCACGCTCACACCGCGGTCAATAGCGCGCGCAATCCGGCGAGGGCGCGGTCGCTGATGTGGTGCACGCGGTCGTCAAGGACCTCGAACGCGATTGCGGCGCCCGCGCGCTCGAACGCCCGCGCTGTGGCCCGCGCGTCGGCGAGCGCGACCCACTCGTCGTAGCGGCTCACAGCGAAGAACATCCGCAGGCCGTCAGCCCGGGCCGGCACGATGCGCTCCTCGGGGGAACCAATCAGCGAGCCGGTTAGAACTGCCGCGCCGGCGAGCTGCCGCGGCCGGCGGGCCAGGAGCTCAGCGACCACGCACGCTCCCTGGGAGAAGCCGCCGACGACAATGCGGCTAGCGGCGATATCGGCTGGGCAGGCGATATCGAGGGCCGCCTCGCACGCCTCGATCGCCCAGCTTAGGTGGGGCTCATTTGCGGCTCGCGGGTCGAAGTACCGTCCGGGGTACCAGCTGCGGTTCGTGGCGACCGGCAACAGATACGCGACGTCGTCGAGGTGGAGCCGCTCCACCACGTCGATCATCACGCCTTCGTCCTGATCGCGGCCGTGGACCAGCACGCAGGCGATGCGAGCCTGGTCCAGAGGCTGTCCAGCCCTCACGGGTGCGCGCGCGAGGTGGGGGTTGGTCGCGCCGGTCATCGCGCGCCGGTCATCGCGTTCGACGGTCCCATGTTTCGGGCGTGGGGGGCCGCCTGCTACAGCCTCACGCTCCGGCGGCGGCCGCCGGGTCGGCAAACAGCGGCGCCAGGTCGATGTAGATCCTGTAGTCGTTGATCGAACCCCCACGTTCGCGGTAGATCGTCACCACCGGGACCGTCACCTGGCTGCCGTCGCGTCGCGTATACGTGACCGTTGCCTCGACGATCGTGACCTCGTCGACCTTCCACCGCCCGAGCACCTCGTGCCTGACGCCTCTGAGTTCGTCGCAGAAGGCCGCCCACGCGCTGCGCGCCGCGTCCCTGCCGTGGATTGGTTCGGCATTCCCGAAGCGCATGGTGACGTCGTCCGCGAGGTGGGCCGCGAAGCGCTCGGGCTGCATCGAATCGATGTCGGCGAATAGCTGCTCTCGTGCCGGCATGGCTCCCTCTCCTTGTCGTCGCAGCCGGGACTCGGCGTTTTCATATCACGCCTATTGCGGCGGCGAGAGTTCCGGCTGTCGATAGTGCTCGATCGCGACCCACTCGCGCCTACTCTCACGGCGTTGCCAGCCGGCGGACTCCGTCGTCAGTGAGCGCTACTGCGCAGACATAAGCGACGTGTGTGCCCACGCAGGTCGCCATCACATCTGCCGGCCAGCGCCATGGTGGTGGCGTCCGTCCCAGCAGCGGAAACAGCGATAACGTCGCGCTCATCAGCGTGGCGGCAAAGATCGCGCTTGCCCATGGTTCGGCGATCCTGCGATGCAGGAGCCCGTGCCATAGGCCGAAGGCCGAGCCGTAGCCCCAGCGCAAGAGCAGTCCGAGGTCTCCTTCCTCGTCGGCAGTCACGTGCTCCAGGTTCATGATCGACGCGACGATCTGGCCCGGCACCAGCGAGTCGTCGTAGTCCAATGGACCGCGGTGGCGCGGGCGTAAGCGCCGCTCCAGCCAGTAGGAGAACGTCAGGGCGCTCGTGCCGGCGGAGCCGGCCAGCACACTTCGGATCGGCCACGGTACGTTCACGCGGATAGGCTAAGAGATGATCCCATGACGAGGAGAGCCGAGTTCAACGCCGAGGAGTGGGCCGCCGTCGTGGCCGGTCCGATCTACGCAGCCCTGCGCGTCATCGCCGCGTCGCACGGCGGAAGGCTCAGAGAAAGCCTCGCCATGGGTCGCGCGTACCAGGACGCGCGTGCGCATCAGGGGCAGAGCGAATTGCTCGATGAGCTTGTCAAGTCCCCACCCGCGATCGACGCCGACGAGGTCCGTCACGGCCAGAGCGACATCGCGGAGGTCGCCACGCAGCAGCTTCGCGACGCGATCGGGATCGTCGGGGCGAAGGCGACGCCCGCGGAGACCGACTCCTACAAGACTTTCGTCATGACCGTCGCGCAGGCCGTCGCCAGCGCGCACAAGGAAGGCAGTTTTCTGGGCATCGGCGGCAAGCAGATCACCGACGCCGAAAACCAAGCCCTCGACGAAATCTCAGCGGCCCTGGGTCCGGCGCCGGCAGGCTGAAAGATTGACGCTGGCCGGCTGACGGCTTACGTCAGCCGCGGCGGAACCCTTCGCGCGCCGCGCGCCGCAGGTCACTGAGAGGAGCTGGCGGTCTCCGGCGCGCCGCCGGTGTGCACGACCTCGTACGGGCTATGCGTGGATGAGATTTCCCGACCACTCCGGCCCGGGAGACGAGCTTGCGGAACCCTTCGCCGTGCGCCGCGCCCCAGTGCTCGCCGCTCTCCCACTGGTTGCCGCCGGGTCGAGAGGCGACGAGGTCACCGTCTGCGTGCTGATGTGACTAGGGCTTCCAGGCGGTGCCGTTCCAGTACAGGACGAGGCGGTGGCTGCCGGCGCTACCTATCGTCCAGGCGTGGGTGGCGGAGGTGGCGGTCACGCCGTAGAGCACAGTGGCGCGTCTGGAGCCAGCCGGGTCGGGGCTCTTTTGGATCTTCCAGGCTTTGCCGTTCCAGTGCTCGACGAGCGTGTGACGCGGGGCTTGGTTGGGGGCTTTGTAGCCGACGGCCCAGGCGCTCGTGGCCGAGGCGGCGGTCACGCCGAGTAGCCGGTTGTCTCCGCTCAGGCCGGCGGGGTTGGGGCTTGGCACCTTCCAGCTCTTGCCGTTCCAGCGCAGGATCAGCGTCCGAAAGAGGCCGCTGGGCGTGTACACGCTCCCGACGGCCCAGGCGTCGGTGGCCGAGATGGCCGTCACGGCGTCAAGGAGCGCGCTCCTGGGGCTGGGGTTCCGCTGGATCTTCCAGCTCTTGCCGTTCCAGTGCTCGATCAGCGCCCGGCCGGTGTGGATGGTGTAGCCCACGGCCCAGGCGCTCGTGGCCGAGGTGGCCGTCACGGCGTCGAGGACGGCGCTCCTGGGGCTGGGGTTCCGCTGGATCTTCCAGGCCTTGCCGTTCCAGTGCTCGATCAGTGCCTGGCCGGTATGGAGGGCCACGCCCACGGCCCAGGCGTTGCTCGCCGTGGTGGCCGTGATGCCGTAGAACGCCTGGCCGGGTTTGGGGTTTCGCTGGATCTTCCAGGCTTTGCCGTTCCAGTGCTCGAGCACCGCCCCATGGACAGTGCGGTTGGAGTCGTTAGGGCCGTAGTTGATGATGCCCGCCTCGCCGACCGCCCAGGCGTTGGTGGCGGAGCTGGCGGCCGCGGCGTTTAGGGCGTGACCGCCGCCGCCGGGGTTCGGACTCGACTGCACCTTCCAAGCCTCGCCGTTCCAGTGCTCGATCAGTGTCCGATCGGTACTCCCGCTGACTTTGTAGCCGACGGCCCAGGCGTTACAGGCCGAGGTGGCGGCCACGGCCGACAACTCCCCGGAGCTACGGTCCAGTCCCGCCTGCTTACAACTGGCCGTGGGCCCGCGGGATGCGCGGTTGCGGTTGTAACTGTTGTTCTGCGAGGGCAGAAGGCGAAGGTGCCGCCAGCCGCGCTCACGCGCAGGCGCGGATCCGGTCGGGGCTGGAGTTAGCGACCACGGCGAGATTCAGTCGCTGCGCGAAACTGTTCCACGATCTCCTGAGACAGGCCGATCGACCCGTTGACCTCGATCAAGAGTGTGGGATGACTGTGCTCGGCGGCCCACGATTTGGCTTCCTCGGTCAACGCGTAATCGACCCACGCGGCCGGGAGGTCTCGTGCAAACGCGGCGATGGGCGGGACCTCTCGCGCGGCTCAAATGGAGCCGGGGGCAGCGCAACGACGGGAAAGGCCGGCAGACCAAAGAGTGGGCAGATCAGCTCGTTGGCGGCCTGGCGCCACGAGCTAGCCCATTCGACCCCAAATCTCGTGGCGAGCTGCTGCAGCCACCTCGCGTTTCAGGATTAAGCCGGACCGGCTCGTCGTCCCCTTCAAAGAAGCTGTATTCCAATAGCCGGCGCAGCAAGCGCGCATCTCGGTGACGAGGCGATGCCCGGCGTAAAGTCCCGTGCATGCCTAGCTTCGTCCTGCGCCTAATAGCTCCGCGCCCGAACTTCGCTCAGACCATGTCCGACGCAGAGCGCGAGATCATGAACCGCCACGCAGCCCATTGGCAGCCGTATCTCGAGCGCGGCGACATGGTCGTGTTCGGGCCGATCCTGACCAAGGATGACTCGTACGGTCTCGCGGTCGTCGAGACCGACGATGAGCAAGCGTTGCGCGAGTTCGCCGCGCAGGACCCAGTCGTGACGACCGGAACGGCGGCAGTCGAATTCGGGCGAATGGCCGCGGGTCACGTTCGCCCGCGCTGACAGCGCCCAGCTTTCCCACTCTCGCAGTGGTTGGCAGGCGATCGGCCGAATCCATGAGCCAGTCGTGAAGCCCGCTTTCGAATCGCCTCGGTAGGTCCAGCTGCTCCACGCAGAGACCTTTTCAGCGCGGCAAGCGCTACCCCGCCGACGATCGCATTCGTCCCTGACCGCCGAACGGCCCTGCGAGCGCATCGGCGACAACTCGCTCGCCCGGGTCCGGCTGGATTTGCGCGGCGGCTGACGACCGCGATCGCGTGATCTCGGGAGTCGCGCAGGGGAGCGCTGGGCGCTATCGCCCGAACGAGCGGAGGAATGCACGCGCGTCCTGTGAGACCCCGTCGATTAGCCGGCGGACGTCGGCCAGGCCAGCGCGAAGGTCGGCATCGCCGACTTCGATCGCGATCGAGGATTCCTGTAGCGCCACTAGCTCGCGGTCAGCGCGTTCTACGGCACCTACCGCGTCTTGGACGAAGCCCTTGACGCCCGTCGAGGGCACTCCGGGCGATGGCATCGTGAATTCGCGATCGCTGAGTCCATATCGGTTGGCGAACTCCGCGTAGGTCCGCTTGGCGCGACCATAAGCCCGCTGAACCGAACGAAACAGCTGTTCCTCGAGGCGGTCGGCCTGCTCGTCATCCAGCTGCTCGTACGCGCCACCCAAGGAGGCGAGCGCTTCGCCGAGACTATCCGTCGCATCTGCAAGCGAATCGAGCAGTACTTGGCGGGCTTCGGCCTCGGCGTAAGGCATCCCGACCAAGAATAGATTTGCCTGCGCCATCAGCAGCACGCGCTAGCCCAACCATCCGGGCGAGGACATGCTGGCTGCAGCTGCGGGATCGTCCCGCTGGGTTTGAGGTCGACCAGCTGAGATCGTAAGCTGCCCTACGACAGGCCCGCGATTCAGTCAGATGAACGGCGTTCGGGATAGCGCGGGAGCCCGTCATCTGGGATCGGCTCCCAGGGGGCCGCGTAGGCGACGAACTGCCGAACCTCAGGGCGCACACCCGGGTCCCCATCGATGGCACCGAGGCGAACCCCGAGCTTGGAGTGATCCCGGGCGTCGCGCGTGAAGATCGCTGAACCGCACTTGCCGCAGAACCACTTCTCGTGCCCGTCAGGAGGGGCCCAGGCCTTTAGCGCATTCTCGCCACGGATGATGTGAAAGGAGCCCGGCTTGACGGTGGCGCTGGCCGACGCTGCCGTGCCGGTCCGCCGTTGGCAGCGCATGCAATGGCAATAGCGCGCCCCGAAGAGCGGCTCCGTGATCTCAAAGCGCACCGCGCCGCAGTTACAACCGCCGGTCAAGGTGGGACTCACCAAACCAGATCCTACGAGCTCGAGTGATCCGCCAGGCATGAATCGCTCCCGTCCCCCTCAACACGATCGCTCCAGTCAACCGGTCGACCGCCGAAACAATTCAACGACCTCCCTGGGCGCTTCTTCCTCCCCCATCAGGAGGCACGTGTGAGCACCGCCGGGGACGATTGCTTTGATCGACCCCGTGCCGGCGAGCCCGCGATCGCTTTGGCTGCCAAGCGCTTCCGGTGGGCTGAGGGCACCACGTGGACGACGGACGATGGGTTTCGTCCGCGGACACCCGCGCCTGCTCGCATTGCTTTGAGCGGTCGACCGTTGCACGGGATCGTTGCACGGACTCTTGTGATAGTCAGCAACGCGCGAGTCGAAGGGAGAAGCCGCCCCGTTAGCAGGCTTTTCTTAGAGCGGACGACGGGTCTCGAACCCGCGACCTTCGGCTTGGGAAGCCGACGCTCTACCAACTGAGCTACGTCCGCGTGGAAGGCGATTTTATGCTCTGGGCACCCGACCCGGCTCGCGGCTCGCAGCTAGGAGCGCCGCAGCAACTCGGAGGCCGCGATCCGGCAACTCCGCGTCTGCAAGCACCCGTCGAAGCTCATCCGATCAGCACCTCGGCGTCGTGGCGCGGCGTCTCGGTCACGGCGCGCCGGAAGACGCGCTCTGATTTGAGGCGGGTGGGGGAGAGGTGCCGCCGGCGCACGAGCTCCGAGAGCACCGCTCGCATCTCGAACTGGGCGAACGCGCCCCCGAGGCAGCGGCGGATGCCGCCCCCGAACGGAATCCACGTGTAAGTCCCGGGCGGCTGCTCGAGGAAGCGCTCGGGCACGAACTGGTCGGGCTGCGGGTATACGTCCGCTCGCCGGTGGACCAGGTACACGGACGGCGCCACGCTCACCCCGGCAGGCAAATCGCGCTCCCCGATCTCGACCGGCTCGGTGAGGCGGCGGATGACGATCGAGATCACCGGCCGTAGCCGCAGCGTCTCGGCGATCACGGCGTCGAGGTACGTGGTCTCACCCGCGCGCACCTCGGCCGTCAGCCGCTCGAGCTTTTCCGGCGCGCGCACGAGCCGCTCGACCGCCCAGGCGAGGGCGTTTGCGGTGGTCTCGTGGCCGGCAACCAGCAGCGTGACCAGCTCGTCGCGGAGCTCGCGGTCGGTCATCCGCGAGCCATCCTCATGGCGCGCGCGGAGCAGCATCGAGAGGACGTCCTCGCGCCGCTCCAGGTCCGGCGCGCGACGCCGTTCCGCGATCTCCTCGTAGATCGGGTGGTCCACCCGCTCGAGGTAGCGCTGGAAGGGCCGAAAGCGGGCGAGGCGCTCGGGCCCGAGCAGAATCGGCACGAGCAGCGCCCTCGGGTTTGTGAGCAGGTCGAGCACGCGACGCAGTGCAGCTGAGAGGCGCTCGAGGCGGGGTCCCCGCTCCAGCCCGAACACAGCGCGCAGGATGATCGCGAGTGTCAGCGCCTGCATCCGCGGTCTCACCCGCCAGGGCTCTCCGCGCGGCCAGGTATCGATCTCGGCGGCCGCGACGTCCGCCATCAGCTCGCCGTAGCGCTGCATGCGCGGGCCGTGAAATGGAGGTAGCAGCAACTTTCGCTGCTCCAGGTGCGCTCTCTCGTCGAGCAGCAGGACGGAGTGCTCGCCCACGATCGGCAAGAGGATCCGGTTGCCCTCGCCCGCGTGAAAAACGCGCGGGTCGCCCGTGAACACCTGTTTGACGTGAGCCGGGTTTGAGAGCACGACCCAGGGGTCCTCGTGCAGGATGCGCAGCGTGAACGTCTCTCCGAAGCGCCCTTGGCACTGTGACATGAGCCACTGCGCCCGACGGAACCAGATCCCAGTCTGGATCGCGGTGGGCAGCCTCGGTCCCCGGGGCAGATCGTCGCTTCGCGCGTGCGCAGTTTCCGCTCGGGGCATTCGCGGAACCGCTGCGGGCATTCGCGGAACCTAGCCCGACGGCGCGGCGAGTGCTACCAGGCCTGGGGGCTGCCGCAATGTGGACACCCCACCGAGGTCGACACCGGCGCCTCGAAGACGAGCCCGCACTGGCAGTTATAGAGCGCTTGGTCCTGGGAGGGACCGCCCGCGCGAGCCCCGACCTCCTCGGCATGCGCCTCTGGGCCGGTGCCGGCATCGCGATGCCGCACGGGATGAGGACTTCCCGAGCGCCTCCCACGGTGCGCCATCGTCTGACGTCCTTTTAGTCGAGCTCTGACTGTCATCGCGTTCATGATCAATAACGATCTCCTTCCCCGATGGTTTCTTCCCTTCCCGCGCGATTCCTTGCTCTAACGCGACGTTAATCCAGAAAGCGGCTCAAAGCCTTCGATCCTGCCGCCTCGATGTCTGGAAGCAGACGGGTCCGGCCCGCCCAGCGGTTTCAGCGGCGAAGGGCGGATCGCGCTTGTGGGACAATCGAGCGCGCATGGACCCCAGTCGCAAGCGCGCCATCCGCCTTACGGTGGCCCTGACGGCGGCGGTCATCCTCGCCACCGCGCTGATCTATACGAGCTTCACCGCTGGAGAGCGGGATGTGACCGCCGGCGAGTTGCTGAAGACCGCCAAGCCGGGGCATTCCTATGTGCTGGCGGGCACAGTCTTGAACGGCTCGGTGCGGCATGACGGCCCCGTGCTGATGTTCCGGATCCGCGACCCGAAGGCCAACCTCTCGGTTCCGGTGCGGTATACGGGCGAGGTGCCAGACCCATTCCGGGCTGGCCGAGGGGTGCTGGTGACGGTCACCCGGGGCGACGGTACGCAGTTCATCGGCCAACAGAATTCGCTCACGACCAAATGCCCCTCCAAGTACCAGGCCGAGAGCGGCTCGTACACGTCGCATCATGCGCGCAGTTGATGCGGGGAGCCGCCGGATCACTCGCGAGGACCGTGCGCGTAGCGCCAGACCACTCGCGAGGACCGTGCGCGTGGCCGCTAGACGACTCGCGAGGACCGTGCGCGTAGCCACCCAGACCACTCGCGACGACGTGCGGCGAGCCGCTGGACCACTCGCAACGACGCGCACACACGCATCCATACCCGCGCGCGGAGCGCTCGACTGATGGCGATCGTCGGGCGCGCGCTCCTCGTCCTCGCGCTGCTGGTGTGCGTCTACGGCATCGCCGCCTCGCTCTACGGAGCGCGCGCCGGTCAGCAGCGCTTCGTCGACTCCGGGCGGCGGGCGGTGTATGCCCTCGCCGCAGTGGCCGCGATCGCCTTCGCGATCCTCGAGGGCGCCTTCCTCGGCAACAACTTCTCCTACAACGTGGTTGCCCAGGCCTCGAGCACGACCACACCCACGCTGTACAAGTTCGCCGCGGTGTGGTCCACGCAGCAGGGCTCACTGCTGCTCTGGATCCTGCTCCTGTCCTTCTGGTCGAGCCTCGTGCTGTTCCTCGCGCGCCGGCGCGCGCGCGAGATCGCCCCGTACGCGACCGCGGTCCTGCTCGGCTTCGGCCTCTTCTTCACCACGCTGGCGACGTTCTTCGCGAACCCGTTCGCCACCACGGCCAACGCGCCGAGCGAGGGCGCCGGCCTCGACCCGCTGCTGCGTCACACCACGATGATGATGCACCCGCCGATGCTCTACTCGGGCTACACGATGCTCACGATTCCGTTCGCTTTCGGGGTCGCGGCGCTCGTCACGGGCCGGACCGGGGCCGAATGGATCGCGCTCACCCGCCGCTTCGCGCTCGCGGCGTGGCTGTGCCTGGGCGTGGGCATCATGCTCGGCGCGCGCTGGTCATACGTGGAGCTCGGCTGGGGCGGGTACTGGGCCTGGGACCCCGTCGAGAACGCGGCCCTGATTCCGTGGCTCCTGTCGACCGCGTTCCTGCACTCGATCATGATCCAGGAGAAGCGGGGCATGTTGCGCGTCTGGAACGCCTCGCTGATCCTCGCCACCGGCTGTAGCGCGATCGTGGGCACCTTCCTGGTGCGCTCGGGGATCCTCTCGTCGATCCACGCCTTCGTCTCCGACCCCACGCTGAACATCTCGTTCGTGGTCCTGATCGGGATCATCATCGCCGGCTCGATCGGCCTCGTGCTCTGGCGGCGTCCGCTGTTGCGCTCGGAGGCGAGGCTCGATTCGCTGATCTCGCGCGAGGCCGTCTTCCTGTTCCAGAACATGGTCCTGGTCGCGCTCGCGTTCGCGATCTTCTGGCTCACCTTCTTTCCGCTGATCTCAAAGGCGATCACCGGCACACAGCTGTCCGTGGGGCCCCCGACATTCCAGCCGTTCGTGGTGCCGCTGACGCTGCTGGTCGTGTTGCTGGCCGGGGTCGGGCCCGTGCTCGCATGGCGCCGGGTCACGGTCGCGGGGCTGCGCCGCAGCTTCACCTTCCCCTTGGGCGTGGGCGCGATCGCGCTGCTGATCCTGCTCGCAACGCTCGGAACCGTCCACCTGCTCGCGGTCGCCCTGTTTGCCTGCGCGAGCTTCGTGCTCGCCGTCGTGGTACAGGAATTCTGGCGCGGGGCTCGCGCGCGGCACGCCATGGCCGGCGAGTCTCCACCGGTGGCGGTGCTCGCGCTCGTGCGGCGCAACCGCCGCCGTTACGGCGGCTACATCGTCCATGCGGGGCTGGCCGTGCTGCTGGTGGGCGTGGCCGCCTCGACCTCCTTCAAGCAGTCCCGCTACGCCACGCTGCGACCGGGTCAGAGCGCCGCCATCGGCGGCTACACGGTCAAATACCTGCGCCCGACCGTGGCGGCCTCGAATCAGAAGCTGTCGCTCGGCGCCGTGCTGCGGGTCTCGAAGGGCTCACAGCAGGTCGCCCGAGTGCGCACGGCCTACGAGATGTTCCCCGCCCAGGATCCCAGCCTCGGCCCGATCGGTCGCTTCTTTGACGGCTCCACCGAGAGTCAGATCGGTCTCCACTCGGGCTTCATGCGCGATGTCTGGACTGACGTCGATCCCTGTGCGGGCAGGGTCTCGAGCTGCTTGGGCCCGCTTCAGCCGGCGATCAACCGCGCCAACGCGCAGATGGAGCGGCTGCTGCGGGCGATCGGCAGGATGCCGGCAGCCGAGCAGCAGCGGCTGCTCGCCCCGAATTCACAGGTATGGACCGCGCGCGACGAGCGGGTCCTGAAGATCCTCTCGCTGTATGTCAGTCACCCCTGGCCCGTGACCTTCCTGATGATCGTCTCGCCGCTGGTGATGTGGCTGTGGCTCGGTGGGCTGATCATGGTCGCCGGGGCGCTGATCGCGCTCCGTCCGTCGATGCCGAGGCTTTCCCGGGTGCGCGTGCGGGCGCGCGAGCACGCCCCCTCCGCCCGCAGGGGACAAGGCGTGCCCGTGCGCGAACCGGCCTAGGCGGAGCCGCGGGACATGGATTTCCTCCTCTTCCTCGCGATCATGGCGGCGGTCATCGTGTTCGTGAGCCGGCCACTGTGGCGGGTGTCCCATGGTGCATCCGGAGCCGAGGCTTCCCCCGCGCGCGCGACGCAGCTGGCCGATCTGGAGGCCGCGCGGGAGGCCAAGTACCGCGAGATCCGCGACGCCGAGCTCGATCATCGGACCGGCAAGCTCTCGGAGGAGGACTTTCAGGCGGTTGACCGCGCGCTGCGAGCGGAGGCGCTCGAGATCCTGCAGGAGCTCGAGCGGACACGGCCGGAGCTGGCGGCGGCGCCCCTCGGGCAGAGCGAGGTCCACACCGACTGAGCAGCTAACATCGCCTTGGCATGGTGGTGACGCTGCTCGGCATATTCCAGGTGTTCCTGTGCGTGGTGCTGGTCTTTTTGATCCTCATGCACTCGGGCAAGGACTCGGGCCTCTCCGGGGCGTTCGGGGTGGGGACCGGGGCGGGACCGCTCGGAGGCGGCTCGCTGGTGGAGCGCAACCTCAACCGCTGGACGGTCGCCTTCGCGATCGTGTTCGTGTTCAACACGATTGCGCTGATCAAGCTCGGATAGACGCGCCCCTCGGGCGCTCGTTGCGTCTGGGATAGACGCGCCGCTCGGGCGTCTCGGATAGACGCGCCGCTCGGGCGCTCGTTGCTTCTGGGATAGACGCGCCGCTCGGGCGCCCGTTGCTCTGGGATAGACGCGCCACTCAGGCGCTCATGGCTTTGGACCTGCCCGCGGCGGTCTGCGGCTGCGGCTGGCCGCCCTCCTGCGGGCGGCGGAGCAGCGTCTGGGCAAGCCGCGCGATGCCGGGCGGCAGCCGACCGTCGGTCGAGAGCCATGAACCGGCCAGGATCAAGAGCAGTCCGGCGATTGCCCCGGGGCCGAGTTGCTCTCCCAACAGGCTGACGCCCAGGGCTACGGCCACCAGGGGGTTGACATAGGTGATCACGGTCGCGCGGCTGGTCCCCGCTTCGGCGATCAGCACCGTGTAGACGACGAACGCGAGCGCGGTGCAGACCACCCCGAGGGCCACGACGCAGGCGATCGCGCCGGCTCCCGGGATCGAGTGCGGGCGGTCGAGCGCCGCGTACGGGGCCAGCAGCACGGCGGCGATCGCCAGGCTCGCCCCCATGGTGGCGCGGGGATCGAGCGCGGTCAGGCGCAACCGCACGATCGTCACCCCGATCGCGTACCCGAGCGCCGCGACCAGGATCGCGGCCGCGCCCAGGAGCGCTGAGCCGCTCCCGGCTATGTCGATGCCCACGAGCGCGACGACACCGCCGAAGCCCATCAGCAAGCCAACGGCGCGAATCGGGGTGGGCTTCTCGGAGCGATCGAAGCGGATCGCCAAGAGCGCTGTGAGCAGGGGCAGGGTGGAGATCAGGATCGCCGACAGGGATGAGCTGATGCGCTGCTCGCCGAGCGCGATCAGCGGGAAGGGGATCACCACCTCGGCCACCGCATAGGCGAGCATCGCGCGCCAGTGCCCGCGCAGCGTGGGCAGCGACCCGGCCCGCCATGCGAGCACGAGCAGGATGAGCGCCGCCAGCGCCACGCGGCCGAAGGCGAGCATGGCAGGGGTGACGCCATGGCGGACGGCGATCCGGATGAGGAGGTAGGGGATACCCCACACCACCGACATGACGGCAAACGCCAGCCACGCGCGGCGGCTCATGTGTGCGCTCCGCGACGAGCCATGCGAGCGATGGTAATCGTCGTCGCACGGCACCAAGGAGCGCCCAGGAGTCTCGCGCGTCCATAAGCCTCGTGCCCTAGCCCGCCTCGCGCTCGGTCTCAGACGACAGGCGTGCGCAGCTCGCCCAGGGCGGGGGCAGCGAGCACGACCACGTCCCCAGGCTCGATCCAGTGGCCGTCGAGCGGCCCCAGCTCGAGCAGGCAGCCCCCGGCGAGCGTCCCCGAGCCGAGCACGTCGCCCGGCCGCAGGCGCGTGTTGCGCGCGGCCTGAGCGACGAGCTCGGGCCACGAGAAGTGCATCGGCTGCGCCTGGGCGCGCGCCACCGGGGTGCCGTTGACGGTGACGGTGGCCTCGAGCTCGAGGCGCTCGCCGTCGTAGGGGAGCTCGTCCGGAGTGATGAGCCACGGCCCCAGGCTGGTGGCGAAATCCTTGCCCTTCGCGGGCCCCAGACCGACGGTGGTCTCGCGGCGCTGAATGTCGCGCGCGCTCCAGTCGTTCAGGAGCGAGAAGCCCGCGATCTCGCCGGCCCCGTCCAGCACCGCCGCGAGCTCGAGTTCGAAGTCGAGCTGCTCGCAGTCCGGTGGCCGCCGCACAGGCTCATCCGGTCCGAGGATGGCGGCCGGATTGGTGAAATAGAACACCGGCGCCTCGTACCAGGCGGGCGGAATCTCGCGGCCGCGGGTGCGCATCCCGGCGCGCACATGCCCCTCGTAGGCATAGAAATCGCGCACGCTCGGGGGCTCGGGCACGGGCGGGCGCAGCCGCACCGTCTCGAGCCGGTGTTCGCGGCCCGCGCGACCGCGGCCGTGACCGGCCAGCCACTCGACCATCGAGGAGGCCTCGAGCTCGGCCACGGTGTCATCGTCCAGCAGCTCGCCCACGCGCTCGTCGCCCGGGCCCTGCGAGAAGGTGATCAGCCTCAAATCGGTCGCTCGCCGACGCTGTCGACGAGGCGCAGCAGATCAAGCGGGCTGAAGGGCTTCGTCAGATACAGGTCGGCGCCGGCGGCCTCCGCCTGGCGCTGGACGGCGTCCGCGTCGGCCGCGGTGAGCATCACGATTGTGGTGGCACTGGTGGTCCGCTCGGCGCGCAGCTGGCGGCAGGCATCGATGCCGTCAATCGCGGGCATGTCGATGTCCAAAAAGACCAAGGACGGCCGCTCTCGGCGGGCGACCTCGAGCGCTTCGGCGCCGTCCGCGGCCTCGTGGATCTCGAACTGCGCCACGTCCTCGAGCGTGGTGACGATCAGCTTGCGGATGAAGGGGTCATCGTCGACCACCAGCGCGGCCCGGCTCATGTCGGTCCCCGTATGCGCCGCCACCCCGCTCACCCGATCTCCCTCCGTATCCGAGTGAGCGTCTCGTCCGGGATCGAGTTGAAGGCGGCCACCACGCGCGGATCGAACTGCCGCCCCGCCTCCGCCGAGATCGTCTTGCGCGCGAGCGCCAGCGGTGAGGCAGGTCGGTAGGGACGGTCAGTGGTGAGGGCGTCGAGCACGTCGGCGACCGAGAACACCCGTGCCGCCAGCGGGATCTCCTCTCCCGCCAGGCCCTCCGGATATCCCTGCCCGTCCCAGCGCTCGTGATGCGAGCGGATCACCGCCGCCGCTCCGTGCAGAAACTCGATCCCGGAGACGATCTCGGCGCCGATCTGCGGGTGTCGATGCATGAGCGCGCGCTCGGAGTCGTTGAGCGCCTCGGGCTTGTAGAGGATCGTGTCCGCGATCGCCACCTTGCCTATGTCGTGCAGCAGGAATCCGAACTCGAGCTCCGCCAGCTTCTCCTCGGGGATGCCGAGCGCCTGCGCGATTGCGATCCCGTATGCGGTGACGCGCTCGGCGTGCTTGCCGGTGTAGGCATCGCGCGCTTCCACCGCGTTGGAGAGCGCGCGGACCGTGGCCGCGTAGGAATCCTGCACCTCGTGCGTGCGGGCGCGCTCCTCTTTGAAGGTCTCCCGCAGATCGGCTGCGTAGCGCTCGAGCTGGAGCTCCTTCTGGCTGGCGGCGAGCTCGTGCGTCTCGAGCTCGGCGCGTGCGTGCGCGAGCTCGTCGCCGAGTCGCTCGAGCTCCATCCGTAGGCGCGCCGCCTCCTCTCTGAGCGCCGTCTCCTCCGCGGCCAGCATGGTCGTTCAGGCTACCCTTCCTCGGCCTGCAGCACGGCAGAAAGCGCCGATCCCGCCTGTTGCACCGGCACCACCTCCATCCCCAGCTGCGAGATCCCCGGGGGAGCGGGCGCATTATCGTCGGAGCAAAGGATCACCGCGCGACGGAGGCGGCGGCCGCGCAGGTCGAGGGCGGAGAGCGTGGTCCGGGCGTCGGAGATGCCGACGTCGACGACCGCGACCTCGAACCGGCGCTGGCGGCACAGCGACGCGGCCTGCTCGCCGTCCTCGGCCCAGGCGTGCTCGATGCCAAGCTCGGACAGCGCCGGCTCGAGCATGTGGTGGAGCTCCCTGCGCGCCACCACCAACACGCGCGAGCGCCCGGCTCGGACCGCGGCTCGGACCACGCGGCGCAGCTCGTCGGCGTCGATCGGCTTCGACACGACCCGCTCTCCAGACAGCCGCCCGCGGCCCGAGAAAACCGACACGAACACGATCGGCGTGGGCCGCAGGTTGGGGTCCGAGCGGATCTCGCGCAGCACGTCCAGCCCGCCCAGGTGCGGCATCAGCACGTCGAGCGTGACCGCGTCGTAACCGTCGTCGCGCAGCTTCTCGAGCGCCTCGCGCGCGTCGGTGACGATCGTCGCCTGCACGTGCAGGGGCTGGAGCTGCCGCGCGATCAGCTCGGCGATGTCGCGTTCGTCGTCGACGACCAGCACGCGCCTGCCGCGGACCGAGTGGGAGCCCTCCGGCTCGGCCGCCGCCGCGACCGGCAGGCGGACGCCGAAGGTCGTCCCCCGGCCGGCCTCGGACTCGACCTCGATCGCGCCCTCGTGCATGTCGACCAGCGATTTGACGATCGAGAGCCCCAGCCCCGTACCCGGGCTGCTCTGGCCGGTGGCGCGATAGAAGCGATCGAATACATGCGCCGTCTGCTCAGGGGTCATCCCGATGCCGCTGTCGGCGACGGTGATCTGGATCGCCTCGCCCTGGCGTTCGATCGCGACGTCGATGGTCCCGTCCGCCGGCGTGTACATGTGGGCGTTCGTGACGAGATTGGCCACGATCTGGCGCACGCGGCCGGGGTCCGCGTACGCGCGCGGCAGATCCGGCGCGATGTAGCTGGCCAGCTGCTGGCGCTTGGCGGTAATCCGGGGTCCCATCAGCTCCAGCACCTCGCGCACAGGCTCGGCGATATCGATCGGCCGGCGGTTGACCTCGAAGCGGTTGGCCTCGATGCGGGCCACGTCGAGGAGATCGTTGACCAGATCGACCAAGCGATCCGTTGAACGCATGATGATCTGGATGAACTCGCGCTGGCGTGACGACATCGACCCCGGCGAGCGCTCCAGCAGCTCGACAAAGCCCTTGATCGAGGTCAGGGGACTGCGCAGCTCGTGCGACGCCGTGGCCACGAACTCGCTCTTGGCGCGCTCGAGCCGGGCGCGGTCGGTGGTGTCGCGGATCGTCCACGCGACGCCGGCCGGGCCCGCGCCATCGCGCTCGCCGCCGAGCGGCGCGGCCGTGATCGCAAGCGTTCGGTCCCGGTGCTCGACGATCGCGTCGCCCGCTCGCGCCTCGGCCAGCGCAGGCAGCGGGCTGCCGGGTGCATCGATCCGGCTGCCCGGCTCGAGCTCAGGCACGAGCTCACGCGCCCGGGGATTGGCTGCGGCGATCGTGGCGCCGTCGGCCTCGGTCACGATCAGGCCGTCGCCGAGGCTCTCGATCGTGACCGCCAGCCGCCGGCGCTGCTCTTCCAGCCGCTTCTGCGCCGCCGCCAGTCCCTCGGCCATGGCGTTGAAGGCACCGCCGAGCTCGACCAGCTCGCGCGGCCCCGCGGGCTTGACGCGCCGCTCCAGCTTCCCGGCAGCGAGGTCGCTCGTGGCCTGCACCAGGTCGGCGAGCGGCCGGCGCAGCGAGGCCACGATCGCGGCGATCAGCAGCAGCGCTGCCAGCAGCGCGAGCCCGCCGGCCACGATCACCAGCACGAGCGCGCGGCGCGAGCGCGAGCGCGCCTTGTTGCGCGCCGCGTTCTCGATGCTTCGCTGGCGGAGCTGGATCTTGGTCGCGAGTGCGCGCGCCTGCGCGAGCGGGCCACCGGGAGTGTCCGCGACCGAAAAGCGACCGCGCGCGGCGAGGGCACGGGCGCGAGCCTGCGCGGTGATCTCTGCCGCCACGAGCCGCGCGCTCACGGCGTCTTCCGCGGCGAGGCGCCGGGTCGCGCTTGCGTCGAGCGTGAAGTCCCTTTGCGCCTTTATCCGCTCGGCCGCGGCCCCAGGACCGCTGGCGTCGCGCAGGACTTCCTCTTCCGCGATCCCGGTGGCCGCAAGGTTCGCCGCCGCGGTCGACAGCGAAGAGCTCGAGACGAGCGTGTTCTCATAGCTCTGGCGCGCGTTGTAAAGGCTGGCGATCCCGAGCGCGGCCACCGCCGCCAGCACCAACGTCAAGGCGATCAGCGCGAAGCGGAGCGAGCGGGCGATCGGCACGTTCCTCACTGCGCGCGAGCGTACCGTCGCCCACCGCCAACCGCCGGTGGAACTCTTGCCCCGTGCATGCTCGTGGGTACCATGGCCGGTATGTCGCTCGTGCGTGCATGGCTGCGACAGCTGACGGGGGCCTCGGGGGCGGCCACGGCCGTGCCCGCGGCGCTGGTGGCAGCGCTGGCTGTGCTGGGTCACCAACCTGCTCCCACCGCTTCCGTGAGGCGTAGGCCGGCAACCCATCTGCTGCCGTGAGTCGGAGGTCGGCCCGCCTGGGGATGGTGCTGGGCGCGGTGCTGCTCGTCGGCTGCGGCGCCAGCGCCGGCCCCGGCGCGGGCGCCACTGGCGCGGCCAGCCCCGCAGCCGCTGCAGCCGCGAGATCGGTGCGCGACGGCGACTGGCGCACATTCGACTACGACGCGCAGCGCACCGGGGTGGGGCCGAGCGCGACCGGCATCACGCGCGCGAACGTGAGCTCGCTCAAGCTGCGCACCGTGCGGCTTCCGGGCGTCGCGGACTCGAGCGCGGTTCAGCTCCATGGCATCCGTGTTCACGGCAAACGGCTCGACGTCGACGTGGTCACCACCACCTACGGCCGCACGATCGCCTTCTCCCCGTTCAGCGGTCATCGTCTGTGGGAGTACGTCCCCAAGGACATAAGCCGCTACCAGGGCTCCGCGCAGATCACCACCGCCTCGCCCGTGCTCGACCCCGACCGCCGCTACGTGTACGCCGCGAGTCCCGACGGCTTCCTCCACAAACTGTCGGTCACAAACGGCCACCAGGTGTGGTCGGCGCGCATGACCTGGGACGCCAAGCGCGAGAAGATCCCCGCCGCGCTCAACGTCTCGGGCCGCTATGTGCTGGTCACGACCGGGGGCTACATCGGCGACCAACCCGTGTACGAGGGCCACGTGGTGTCGGTCGACCGCGCGACGGGTCACGTCGCCCACGTGTGGAATGCGGAGTGTTCGAACCGCCACCGCCTGCTGCGCCCTCCCAGCTCCTGCAAGGCGGACACGACTTTCGGCGGCTCGGCGATCTGGGCGCGCTCGGGGGCGGTTGTCGAGCCCGGGAGCGGTCGCTTGCTGGTCGCCACCGGCAACGGCCCCTTCAACGGCCACAGCAATTGGGGCGACAGCGTCCTTGAGCTGACACCGAACGCGAGCCGGCTGCTGCACAACTGGACCCCCAAGGACCAGGCCCAGCTGAACGCCAAGGACCAGGATCTCGGGAGCACGGCGCCGGCGCTGCTGCCGGGGACGGATCTCGCCGTTCAGGGAGGCAAGGCGGGCAAGCTCGCGCTGCTCGACCTAAAGCGGCTGGACGGGACCACCCACCGCGCGGGGCCGCGGACGGGCGGCCAGCTTGAGACGATCCCCACGCCCGCCTCGGCGGGGTTGTTCTCGGCTCCGGTCGCCTTCAACCGCGGCAAGAAGACCTACCTGGTCATGGCGGACGGAAGCGCCACCGGCGGCTATGAGCTCTCCAACCGCCGCCTGCACCAGGTGTGGCAGCACAATACGGCGGGCACGAGCCCCGTGATCGCGGGCGGGCTCTTGTTCGTCTACGACGAGCTCGCGGGCAAGCTGCGCGTGATGGAGCCCGTCACGGGGAAGACGCTCGCCACCCTGCCGGCCGCCCCCGGACACTGGTCCAGTCCGATCGTGGTGGGCGGGCGGATCATCCTGCCGGTCGGCGGGAGCCCCTCCGACAACGCCCGCACGGGGCAGGTGCTGATCTACCACATCCCTGGGCGCTGAGCCCAACCCTTCACCCGCCCTTCACAGCATCAAAAGTGTGCCTTCATCGGCGGCGGAGTAACTTCTGAGGCGTGCCGAAGCTCAGGGTGATCGTGCTCGTGCCGATCGTCGCGCTGCTCGTGGCGGCCTGCGGCTCGAGCGCGAAGAAGCCGAGCACCCACGCCAGCAACAAGACTCCCACCACCGGCGGCTCGAGCTCCACCCCCGCATCGAGCAAGCTGACGGTCACCACGGCCACGATCAAGCCCTACGGCTCGGTGCTGGTCGCGGGCGACGGCCATGCCCTCTACGTCTTCGCGCCCGACAAGGCCAAGAAGGTGACCTGCACGGGTGCCTGCGCGACCGTCTGGCCTCCGCTCAAGCTGGCTTCCGGCGCCAAGCCGACGGCGTCCTCTCAGGTGAAGGCGTCGCTGCTGGGCAGCGATCCCAACCCGGGTGGCGGGCGCGTGGTCACCTACAACGGCTGGCCGCTCTACGGCTATGTCACGGACACCAAGCCAGACGTCGCGCACGGCGAAGGCGTCAACAGCTCCGGAGGCTACTGGTATCTGATCGCGCCCTCGGGCAAGGTGATCACGACCAAGGGCTCCACGGGGACTTCCACTTCCGGCGGCGGCTACGGCTAGCGCGGCGGATACCGTTCTCCGAATCCAGCCAATTCTCGTGAGAAGGTACGTCCTCACCGCGGTGCTCCTGCTCGCAGGCCTGCTGGCGACGGCCTGCGGCGCGGGCGCGAAGCACAGCGGCGGGCCTTCCACCGCGGCCTCCAGCTTGACCAGCTCGGGCAAGCTCACGGTCAAGACGGCCACGATCAAGCCCTACGGCTCGGTCCTGGTGGCAGCAAATGGGCACGCGCTCTACATCTTCGCGCCGGATCTGGCCAAGAAAGTGACCTGCACGCACACCTGCGCGACGATCTGGCCGCCCTTGAAGCTGCCCCCCGGTGTGAAGCTCGTGGCCTCGGGTCAGGTCAAGCCCTCGTTCTTGAGCAGCGACCCTGACCCCAGCGGTGGCCGGGTGGTGACCTACCACGGCTGGCCGCTCTACACGTACGTGATCGATACCTCCCCGGGCATTGCGCACGGCCAGGGCATCGCGCTCAACGGCGGCCTGTGGTACGTGATCACGGCCTCCGGCAGGGTGATCACGAAGCGAGTCGTGCCCTCCAGGGGCGGCAACATCGTCGGCGAATAGAGTCCGCCGGCATGGACTTCGCGCTCTCGGACCGCGCGCTCGAGTTTCAGGAGCGACTGCTCGCCTTCATGGATGAGCACGTCTATCCAGCCGAGCACGTGTGGCGGGCGCAGGTGGCGCAGGCGCGCGCCGAGGGGCGCCCGCACGTCCACGCACCCGTGATCGAGGAGCTGAAACATGAGGCTCACCGCCGGGGGCTGTGGAACCTGTTTCTGGGAGACGCTGACGAGGGCGCGGGCCTCTCCAACTGCGAGTACGCGCCCTTGGCCGAGATCATGGGTCGCACCACGATCGCCGCCGAGGCGTGCAACTGCTCGGCGCCCGACACGGGAAACATGGAGGTGCTGCATCAGTTCGGCACCCCGGCCCAGAAGCAGCGCTGGCTGCGTCCGCTGCTGGACGGGGAGATTCGCTCGGCCTTCGCCATGACCGAGCCTGAGGTGGCATCTTCGGATGCGACCAACGTCGCGATGCGGATCGAGCGGGCCGGCGACGCCTACGTCCTCAACGGGCGCAAGTGGTGGACCACGAACGCCCTTCACCCCAATCTGCGCATCCTGATCGTGATGGGCAAGACGGATCCCGAAGCCCCCGTCTATCAGCAGCAGTCGATGCTGCTCGTGCCCATAGACGCTCCCGGTCTGGAGGTCAAGCGCAGCCTGACCGTCTTCGGCTATGACGACACCGAGGGCCACGGCGAGCTCGAGTTCACCCACGTGCGCGTGCCGGCTGAGAACATGATCGCGGGGGAGGGGATGGGGTTCGCGATCGCCCAAGCCCGGCTCGGGCCGGGGCGTATCCACCACTGCATGCGCGCGATCGGCGCGGCTGAGCGCGCGCTCGAGCTGCTCTGCGACCGCGCCGATGAGCGCGAGACCTTCGGCAAGCCGGTCTCACACAACGCCAATGTCCGCGACTGGATCGCGGAGTCGCGGGTGGAGCTTGAGATGGCGCGCCTGCTCGTGCTGAAGACCGCCTGGCTGATGGACACGGTGGGCAACCAGCGGGCCCGCATCGAGATCGCGGGAATCAAGTTCGCGGTGCCCGATGTCGCGCTGCGGATCGTCGACCGCGCGATCCAGGTCCACGGCGGCGCGGGCGTCTCGGACGACTTTCCGCTCGCCTACATGTACGCGCATCTGCGCACGCTGCGGCTCGCCGACGGCCCCGACGAGGTCCACAAGCTCTCGCTCGCGCGCCAGGAGCTCCGCCGTCAGCGAGAGCGGCGAGGCGCGCTCAAGTAGTTATGTTGGCCGCGGCGCATGCGCCGCGGCCCCGGGCCGATCATGATCGGCCCGGCCGGCCGGAACATGTTCCGGCCGGATCTGATCCACCCACAGCGAGAAGGACATCAGCCCCCACAGCTGGCGGCTGTAATCCTCGCGTCTGGCGCAGTGGTCCTCGAGCAGCCCGCTCACGAACGCGGGCTCGAAATAGCCCTGCGCGCGCAGCCGAGCCGGCGCCAGCAGCTCCTGCGCCAGCGGCTTCAACTCCCCTCGCAGCCACGCCGCGGCGGGGATCGAGAAGCCGCGCTTGCGCGCCCTCAGGATCCCCTCCGGCAGGAGCGGCCGGGCCGCCTGGCGCAGCAGGCGCTTCTTCGAAAGGCCGCGCACCTTGAGCGCGGTGGGCAGCGCTAACGCCAGCTCGGAGACTGCCGTATCGAGGTAGGGAACACGGGCCTCGAGGCTGTGGGCCATGCTCATGCGGTCGGTCTTGACCAGCAGGTCATCAGCGAGGTAGATGCCGAGGTCCACGTCCTGGAGCCGAGCCAGCAAGGGGGCCCCGGCGGTCTCGGCGAAACGCGCCCGCCACGGGTCCAGCGGGTCGGCCGCCGGGGCACGCCAGTCCGGCGCCAGCAGACGCTCGCGCTGGCCCTCGCTGAAGATCTCCTTGAAGCCGTGGTGGCGCTCGAGCGGGGGCAGCGCGGCGGCGCGCACGAACCGCTTGGCGCGGTAGTCGAGACTCACCCGCCTGCTTGAGCTCGGCAGCAGCTCCACCAGCGGCGCCAGCCGCGACGCGATCGGGCCGATCCGCTCCGCCAGGCGGTCGGCGGCGTAGGTCTCGTATCCACCGAAGAGCTCGTCGCCGCCCTCCCCTGAGAGCACCACCTTGACGTGCTGCGCCGCGAGCTCCGAGACGAGGTACGTGGGCAGGGCCGAGGAGTCTGCGAAGGGCTCGTCGAACGCCGCGACCAGCTTGGGCAGGAGCTCGTCCACGTCCGGCGAGACGACGAGTTCATGATGATCCGTGCCGTAGCGACGCGCGACCTCGCGGGCCAGCTCGAGTTCGTTGAAGCTCCGCTCCTTGAAGCCGATGGAGAAGGTCGAGACCCGCCGGGCCGAGCTTTGCGAGGCGAGCGCCGCGAGCACCGACGAGTCGACTCCTCCGGAGAGCAGCACGCCCACCGGCACGTCCGCGAGCAGATGGGCCGAGACCGACTCGCGCAGCCGCTCTCGCAGCTCCTCGGCGAGACTGTCGGCGCTCTCGCGCCGCAGATCGGCCTGCGCGGCGGGGGCGGGCCGCGCGTAGCGGCTGACGGTCACACCTTCGGGCCCGCACAACAGCAGGTGGCCGGCGGGCAGCTTCTTGCCCTGGCGAAAGATCGTCAGCGGCGCGGGGATCGAGTTGAAGGCGAGGAATGAGTGGAGCGCGTCCGCGTCGAGCTCGCGCGAGAAAGAGGGCTGGCGCAAGAGCGCCTTCAGCTCTGAGGCGAAGGCGAGGCGACCGTCGGCGAGCTCGTAATAGAGGGGCTTGATCCCGAAGCGATCGCGTGCCAGCAACAGCTGGCGCTCGCGCCGGTCCCATAGTGCCACGGCGAACATGCCCCGCAGGCGCTCGACGAACCGCGGCCCCTCGCGCAGATACAGGTGCAGCAGCACCTCGGTATCGCAACGGGTGCGGAAGCTGACGCCGTCCGACTCGAGCTCCGCACGCAGCTCGAGGTGGTTGAGGATCTCCCCGTTCTGGACCACGCACACGGCGCCGTCGGCGGCCAGCATCGGCTGGTCGCCCCGCGCGAGGTCGATGATCGCCAGGCGCCGGGCGGCCAATCCGGCGGGGCCGTCGATGTGGCAGCCACCGCCGTCCGGCCCGCGGTGGACGAGCGTCGCGTTCATGCGCTCGAGCAGCTCCCGCTGCGCCGGGCGGGCATGCGTGAAGTCGTAGGTGCCGCAGATCCCGCACATCGAAGACCGGCTCCTAGGCCACTAGGGCAGGCGGTTGAGCACCGCGCGGCGATTGGCGGGCCGCATCACGATCAGCCAGACGGTCGTCACGATCACCGATAGGTACAGACCGACCGAGCGATCGGCAATGTACTCGAGGTCGTGCGCGAGCTTCTCCGCCCAGGTCATCTCGCGGGTGAGCCGCAGCTGCGCCAGTCCCGTGATCCCGGGCCGCACGACCAGCCGTTGCCAGTACTCGGGAATGCCCACGCACAGCTCCTCGAAGAACCGGGGGCGGATCGGCCGCGGGCCGACCAGGCTCATCTCCCCGCGCAGCACGTTGTACAGCTGGGGCAGCTCGTCGAGCCGCGTGGCGCGCAGCGCGCGGCCGACGCGGCTCACTTCGGTCTCGGTCAGCTGGGTGAGCTCAGGCCCTAGAAACGGGCCGAGCCGGAGCTCGGCGTCGGGGGCGAGCGTGCGGAACTTGAGCATCTGAAACAGGTGACCGCCGCGCCCCACCCGCCATCCGCGGTAGAGCACGGGACAGCGGGGCGAGCTCAGCTTCACCGCCAGCGCGATCAGCGCCATCAGCGGGGTGGAGGCCAGCGCCGCGCACCCGCCGAGCACGACGTCGAGGCTCCGCAGGACGAGATCCACGAGTCGCGGCTGGAAGAAGTGCGACATCGCCGCGTACTGCTCGACCAGCGACTCGTGCTGCTGGAGCGGCGGCGGCGGAGGCTCGCTGGTGGGCGCTCGCGAGAGGCGCAGCGCGCGAGGTCGTCTGGCGCTGGTTCCCATCACTCCCTCGCCCCGAGGATCATGTCCACGATCAGGCCGGGATCGCGCCGTGGCCAGTCCAGCGTGCCCTTGCGTTTCTCGAGCTCGATCGCGCGCACGTCACTCAATGGTCGCAGCCTGCCGTTGCGAATAAGGCTCTCGTCGACCCCGCCCAGCCGTCCACCGTAAGTCGTGTAGACGGGCACGCCAAGCGCCACCGCTTCACGGTTCATGCTGCCACCGGCGGAAACCACGAGGTCGGAGGCCGCGATCAGGCTCTGCGCGTCGACGGCCTGCTCGGTCACGACGACCGAGGGCAGGTTGAGAGCTTTGACGTGCTGGCGCTGGGCATTTGTGCGGGGCAAGACCACCGCCTGGACGTCCTCGCGAGCGCCGAGGTGGGTGAGCACGCGCGGGAACAGGGGGTTCGATTTACGGTGATACAGCGATACGTCGGGCGGAGGACGAACCACCACCACGATCCTTCGCTCATCGACCCCAAGCCGATCGAGGATCGTCGGATCGGGCTCGAAGTCCGCAAGGTAGTACTCCTCCTTGAGGCCAGGGTACTGGCGCAGCTTCTCGCCCGTGACGCCGAAGCGCTCCAGACGCGAGGGTGGGATCGCGTCGGGCGTGATCACACGGCGCGCCAAGCGGCAACCGATGTGGTGCTGCTGGATCGCGAACTCGTAGTCGAACATGTTGACCGCGGGGATCCCGGCCCAGGCCGCGGCCAGCGCGAGGTCGTTCGAGCCATGCGCGACGCCGAGGTCGAAGCGACCCCGGGCCCACCGGTGGAGCTTGGTCGTGCGGCCGGCGAGGGCCGCCACTTTGCGCGTTCGGGAGGCGCCCGCGTGCCGCCCCACGGCGACGTAATCGAGCCCGTGGAGCCGCAGCAGCCCGAGCGTCTGGGAGTAATCGCGCGCCGTGATCTCGACCTCGTGGCCCGCCTGACGCAGGCGCGTGATGATCGGTCTGAAGACCACGGGATGCGCGGACGCAGTCATGTCGAACCAGATCCTCATCCCGGAAAACCGTTCGCGCAGGCGCGGATAGAGCCCGAGCGGTTTGGGTGGTGGGGAGGGTAGCTGGTGGGGGGTTGGTGGGTGGTGGTTTTGAGGGTTTAGTCTTGTGTGCTTGAGCGAGCCGTCGGTTGAGCAGTTGGTGCGGGTGGCGTCGGATAAGCGGCTGCGGGTTGAGCGCAAGCTGGTGGAGAAGGCTGCGGGGCTTTTGGGTGGGGAGCGGGTGCTTGGGATTTTTCGGGGGCAGACGTGCTTATCGCCTGTGTTTGTGCCGTTGGTGGGGCCGTTGTTGTGGGTGGTGAGGCCGCGGGCGGTGGTTGTTACGGAGCGCTCGGTGATTACGTTGCAGGAGAGTCGCTTTAGTCAGTCGAGGGTGGTGGGGGTGGTCTCGCGGTATGAGTGCGGGTCGGTGTTGGTGGAGGTGAGCCGGTGGGGGTTGCGGATCGGTGCTGATGAGAAGATCTATGCGTCGCTCGCGACGCTTGAGGACATGAGAGAGGTCGCGCGCGTGGCCTCCGGCGGCGCCAGCCCATCAAGCGCCTACCACCCCGTCTAAACACGTCCTGCGCCCCGAAGTGCTCCGAGGCGGCCGTCTTGCCCGGGGCGCTGCCGCGCGGCGTACGCTAAATCACATGACCGGGCGCCTGCGCCGGCGAACACTTGACCTCGGGCGGCCACCGCTGCGGCTGGGCATCGTCGCCGCCGCTGTCGGGGTCACGGTCGCGACCGCCGCGATCTACCCGCTGAAGCTGATCGCGACCCCGGTGGCGCTGAGCGTGGTCTATCTGCCGGCGGTGCTGGTGATCTCCGTGTACTGGGGCCTTGTCCTCGGGCTGCTCACCTCCCTGGCGAGTGCAGCGGCGTTCAACTTCTTCCACCTGCCGCCGCTGGGTCGCTTCACGATCGCCGATCCCCGCAACTGGGTGGCGCTCGCGGCCTTCGTGCTGGTCGCGGCCGTGGTCAGCACGATGGCCGACCTGGCTCGCAGCCGGGCGCTCGAGGCGGAGCGGCGCCGGGGCGAGGCGGATCTCGCCGCAAAACTCGCCCGGGAGCTGCTCCGGGGCGCCAACACGCGCACGGCGCTGAGCGGCGCCGCTCGTGGCATGAGCGCCGCCCTGCAGATCCCGTCCGCCGCGATCGAGCTCGGCGCCGTCGACGGGAAGGGGAGGTTGGCGCTGCCGCTGCGGGGCGATGACGGGCGGCAGATCGCCACGCTGCTCGTTTCGCACAATCTCCCCGGGGAGACG
>CAWGLB010000013.1:0-65689 GCA_963823315.1 uncultured Solirubrobacterales bacterium
GGTCATCGATCAAGCCGAGCATGCGAACGCGATTCGAGCGGATCCGACGGCGAACGTCCTCGGCCGCCACACCAGTCCCCGTTACCCGCAGCATCGCGCCGGGGCTCATCCGATCGCGACTCAAAGGCTCCCACGAGATCGGGCAGACCCTGGGAGTAGCCGATGTTGCCCATCGAGAGGATCGTCAACCCACCATCGACCGAGGGCTGGGCGAACCGCTCGGGAGTGCGCGTGGCCGGGTCATAGACCAAGTCGATCTTCGATGAAGGCACACCCTTGGCGACCAGGTTCTCTTTGAACGCACGGGAGAGCACCACAATACGAGTTGCCGCGTGATAGGCCGCCCGCTCGAGTTGCCGGGCTAGCTGTGACCACGGTCGAATCCTTGGGGACGATGCCTGTTGCTAAGGCGCCCTCCGGCAGCAGGTCGTGCAGCCAAAGGACCCACGGAATGTGCCGGAGCCTGGTGGTGGCTATCGCCGGCAGCAACGCCGGAAAGCTCGGAGACGCCGATATCAGGACGTCGGGGCGATCAAGAAACGGAATCGCGGCCGAGAGAGCGGCGGTGAAAGTGAGCTCCTGGCGATAGCGCTCCCAGGCCGTCGCGCGGCCGATCCATAGCGGCAACCTGGTCACTGAAATCCCCGCGCGCTGCTCCCGATAGGGCGCGAGTCGACTGCCCCAGCGCGGCTCTGGATAGTGCGGATGAGCCGCGACTACCTCGACCTCATGGCCGCTGGCTCGGAGTCCGCGCGCCAGCGTGCCCGCGACGATTCCTATGCCGGCCGGCTCAGGATCGAAGTTGTAGCTCCAGAGCTGAATCCGCATATCGAAAGGCGGCATTCAATCAATCCCCGCCGCTCCCTTCATCCAGCCTCGTTGCAGGATTTCAGCCGGGGAAGCTGGCAAGGCCTTCCCCGCCCCCCGCTCCTTTATCCTCAGCCGCAGTGGGCTCGAGAACTCGGGATCGCAATGGTGGTCTGCTCGGGCGTCTCAAGCAGCGCCGCCTGGCGTCATCGCAAGACGAAGACGAGAGGATGGCCAGAGACGAGGCGGCGGTGCGTGCACGGCTCGACTACGTCAGGTCGCGGCTCGGCCCGGCGCAGGGTTCGTCTGGATACGCACCGCAGTCGGACCCCCCGGTCCACGCCGGCTTCTCCGACGAAGCCCCGAGCGAGGAATCGGGACCAGAGACGGCTGACCGAACGTCCGACCCGTGGGACCACGACGAGCCGACGAGTGACGGTCCCTACGACGCGCTAAATCCGAACGAGGCATCCGAGCTATCCGACGACCCCCACACCGAGACGGCTGAATTTACGCCCGCACCCGCGGCCTCGGAGGCGGCTGTCGATGAATGGCTACCCGAAGCGCTGATCCGGCCGTTGCCGGAGGACTCGGGCGAGCCTGACCATGACGAGCTCCCGGCTGATCCCGCAGCGGTGCAGCGCCTTGATCCAGATCCCGACGAGCCGCAGCCGGCGCCTGCGCCTGCCATGGCTCCCCTGACCCCCCTTATCTCGGAGGCGGCGCCGTCCTCGCCACGCGCATGGAGCTGTGACCCTGACCTCGCGGCGACAGCGGGAGCATCGCTCTCTCAGCCGCGGTGGATGGTGATCGCTGAGGCCGCATTGGACCAAGGACTCATCAACTCTATGGGCGCAAACGCTGAACCTGGGGCGGCCGAATGGTCTGAGCACCCAAGCGTTCAGCCAAGGGCGGCTGAGTGGCCGAGCAGCAGGGTCCCGCCTGACGAGTTCTCAGCCAGCAAGTGGGTCCCTCACACGCCGGAGCTGCGGTCCCCCCCGCTCGCACCCACGGAGGAATGGAGCCCTCCGTATCTAACGCCCACGGCCGACCGGCCCGAACCGGAGCAGGCCGAGGTTGAGCCGGCTGCGTCTGAGGCCACTGGCGCGACCAGTGAGTGGCGACCGCAATTCGAGGAAGAGCCGGCAGAGGACCTGGCGCCGCCTGAGGCCCCGCGATTTGGGCCGGAAGCGTGGCAGCCGCCCCTCGATCAGCAGGCTCCGCCGGTCGAGTCGACCCGCCGCGACCCGATCGCTTGGCAACCAACGCCAGTGCGAGTATCCGAGCCCGAGCCAACTCCCGCCGCAGACCCATCGCAATGGGCGCCCGCTTCTTCTCCGGTAAACAATGGCGCTGCGGATCACGGTTCCTCGGAAACGGCAAGCCGCTGGGTGCCGGACGTTCTCGAAGCGCACGAGAGAGTCGCCGAGCCGCGCCTAGAGGAGGAGGCGAGCGCCGTATCCACCTCCGCCAGCGAGTGGCTGCCGGAGGAGCTTGCTCGGGCAGAGCGCAGAGTGCGCCCACGCCGCAGGCGCTGAGGCCCACCCCGTGCAACGAGCGCCGACGCTCCGCGTGTAGCATCCCCGCCCATGGACTACACGATCAAAAACCTGCGCGATGTCGAGGACCAGGCGCCGAAGTTCGGCTTTGATGAGGTCCAGGAGGCCCGCTTCCCGTATCGCGACCTGGAGGCCGAGACGCTGGGCATGGCGTTTCACCGCGTCAAGCCGGGTAAGCGCCAAGCTTTCGCCCACCGGCACACCGAGGCCGAGGAGATCTATGTCGTGCTGACCGGCTCGGGCCGGATCAAGCTCGATGACCAGGTGGAGACCATCAAGCAGCTCGATGCGATTCGCGTGGCCCCGAAGGTCGCTCGCGCCTTCGAAGCCGACGACGAAGGCCTTGAGCTAATCGTGTTCGGCCCCCACCACGAGGGTGAGAGCGAGGCCGTTCGCGAGGGGTTCTGGGATTAGACGCGACCAGCGACCGGAGCAGAGCCCGGGTCGCTGGCCGCATCTGATGCGCTAACTACGAGCCGTGGCGTGCATGCCGGGGCGCATGCAAACTACGAGCGTTTTCGGCCGCAGCCGTCGGTCGCTGCGATGCCGACTTGACCTTGATGCTGTTGCCGCTCTCCGTGACGTGGAGCGTGCCGCCACCGCCATTCGACGTGCCGTACGGCGAGCAGTTGGTGCCCGGCGGTGTCGGAGGGATCGCGACGGAACGAGCGACGATCGCCTTGCTCGGCGAGGTCACGTAGCCCTTGTTGCCGATGACCTTTCCGCTGAGGTTGTTGCCGGTGCCGTTCGCGGATAGCGAGATGGCCGCTGCCTTCGAGCCGCCCGTGAGCGCAAACGTGTTGTCGGCCACGTTGGTCTGCAGAGATCCGTTTGCTACGCAACCGGGTGTGACGTAACCCCCGGTGTAGCCTGCGTCCTCGGCGACCCCATAGCCGGAGTAGCCGGAGAACGAATCGTCCTTGGCGACCTGGCCGGTGTAGGTCCCACCTTCATCCGCGAGGAAGAACACACCCTCGGCCGGGTATGTGGTGCTCCCGCTGGTGTTCGCGATCAGCGCCGTGAACTTGTCGTTGCTGACCGTGATCGGACCGTTGTCTTCCGCCAGGATGCCCTGGAAGAAGCCCCTGAACGAGTCGTTCGAGACGGTGGTCGTGGCAGCGTTGACGAAGGTGTCTAGCCCGATCGGGAAATCGGTCGAGGAACCGCTGTCCGCCTTGCCCTCGACGAACCTATCGCCAGTGAGATTGATCGAGTCGCTCGAGCTTGGGTCGCTCAGCGCGACGGCCATCGGCTCCCCGCCGGTGTAGCTGTACGGGTACGGGTTCGTGATCGTCAGGCCGCTGACCGTAACGATGCCTCCGGCGTTGCCAACGTAGAGGACTCCGTAGTCACTACCCGAGGTATCGAGCCCGGCGCCATTCAGCGTGGTCGATGCCGCGCCTGCGCCCTTGATCGTGACGGCCTTATTGACGTCGACGGTCTGGTTGTACGTGCCCGCTTCGACGTTGATCGTCGCTCCGGGCGTCGCGCGCGAGATCGCATAGTTGACCGTTGCGCACGGCTTCTTCTGGGAGCAGTTACCGGTGTCGGTTCCCTTGGTCGACACGTACTCCGTCACCACCGCCTTGCCCGAAGCCACCGGTACTCCCGCGAACGCAAATGGAAGAACCGATACCCCGGCGATGGCTGTGATCAGCAGCCCCCTAATGATGCCCTTCATTGCTACTTCCTTTCCTCGTGTGGCCGTTTCTTCCGACGGCCACCTTTCGATCCCCTAACCGGCCCCTCTGCATGGCGCGGCGACCGCATGCCTCGCCTCCTCCTCGATCAAGCTGCCACCGCGCTGAAGCTCGTGCTCATCGACGCCGGACCGTTCCCTTCGCCGCAGTGCGTTGCAGCGATAACGGTCCGTTGCCGGCATCACCAACCCCCCAACGGTTGCTCGACGGCCGCGGCCCTTCCATTGAGCACTCCCAAACATGCTCGTTGGCTTCCCCTCGTGTAGTGGGTCCGGCCCCAGCTGACTATACACCACAATCTGTAGTTTTGCAACAGGCGAGGCTATTCGCGAAGACTTCTGGCGTGAGGCGTCGTTCGTCCCCGCGGCCCGCTCCCGTCGGCGCGCTAGCGGCCCTCCAAGCCACCAGCCGGATGGTGGTCGCGGAGGTACTCCGCAAACAGCGGGACGGTGAAATCAACATATCCGCGCCGCGGCGTCCAGATCAGCCCCTTCTGGATCAGACCGTCCCGGCGAGACCTGCGCTGGTCCCTGGCCCCCCAACGAAGCGCGACTTGCGCCGAGCGATACGGCGGACTCCAGCGAAGACATGGCCACCAGAGGCTTGACCCCGGCGCGCCCCCGACGGGAATCTGCTTACGCCGACCCCCGACGGTCAGCCCGGGATCAGTCCCTCGCCGCTGAAACCCGCCCGCGCCTCCTCGAAGGAGACGTCTGGGGGCGGCACGATCACGTCCGACTCGACGAGCTCGTCGTCGGGGATGCGCCTGCCATGCGAGCGCACCAGCGAGAGCAGCTTCGCGAACGTGGCTCGGAAGCGATCCTCATCGCCGCTTGAGCACTGCTCGATCGCCTTCTCGTCGAGCTCCTGAAGGACGCGCGCGTTGTCGTCGTCGAGCTCGTACTGACCCTCGCTCGCGATTCGCACGATCATCTGAAAACCTGCCTCCGGCGCCCGCCGAAACCGGCCGGCTACTGCTGGGCCTGTTCCTCGGGCTGGGTCGCCTTCTGCGACCCGGCGGGCGGGACCGCCTGCGCGTCCTCTTCCGAGGCATCGGCCGCGCCGGCACCGAGCTCCCCGGCGGAGCCTGAGCCGCCTCCAAGCTCGGCCTTCATCTTCGCGAGCTCGGAGTCGACCTCGCTCGTGGAGGAAAGCTCCCGCAGCTGCCTGTCGATGTCGTCCTCGCCAGGGCCGAGCGCGGTCAGATCCTGGAAGGTGCCGGCGGCCTCGAGCTCGCCCACCGCGTCTGCACGCGCCTTCATGTTCTCGGTCTTGTCGAGGGCGCGCTGCATCGCCAAGCCGACGTCGGCCATCTCCTCGCCCACACCGGTCGCCGCCTCTGAGATCCGCACCTGGGCCTCGGCGGCGGAGTACTGAGCCTTGATGACCTCCTTCTTGGAGCGGAACTGCTCGATCTTCGTCCGCAGTCGCTGCTCGGACTCCGTCATCTTCTCCTGCTGCCCCTCGAGCTCCGAGATCTGGCCGTCCATCGACTGCATCTCGGTCTGGGCGACGTTCTTGCGCTCGAGCGCTGTGCGCGCCAGCTCCTCGTTGCCTGCCGCCAGCGCCTGGCGGGCCTGCGTGTCGAGCTTGACGATCTGCTTCTGGAGGCTCTCCTGCTGCATCTGCAGACGCTTCTTCGAGGTGACGACGTCCGCGATCCCCTTCTTGACGTTCTGAAGGAGCTCGATCTGCTTCTGGTAGCTGTACTCGAGCGTCTCGCCGGGGTCCTCCGCGCGATCGAGCAGCTTTGAGATCTTGGCTTTGACGAGAGTCGACATGCGCCCGGAAAGGCCCGGCATCGCATCCTCCTTGGCGGTTATCTGGAAAGGCCCAACAAGCGTAGCGGGCGCGGTAAAAACGTGGATAGGATCGCCTCGCCAAAGTCACATTCCCGCGAACGTGTCACCCAAGCGCCCCTCCGAGTCGAGCGCCCAGCTGATCCGCTGGATGGGCGTCACCGACGCCAACGGCGCGGGCAACGTCCACGGCGGCACGATCATGAGGCTCGCCGACGAAGCGGCCGCGCTGGCCGCGATCAAGCACTCGCGCAAGCGGGTCGTGACCGTCGGCATGGACCGTATGAACTTCCTCGTGCCGATCTACGTCGGTGACCTCGTCACCTTGAGCGCGACGGTCAACGCCGCCTGGAAGACCTCGATGGAAGTGGGGGTGCGGGTGGACGCGGAGAACCCCCGCACCGGCGAGCAGCGCCAGACCAACACCGCCTACATCACGATGGTCGCCCTCGACGAGCACGGTAGGCCGGCCGAGGTGCCGGAGCTGAGGGCGGCCACCGCTACCGAGCGGCGGCGGATGCACGAGGCAGAGCTCCGACGCGCCAACCGGCTCGCCGAGCGACAGCAGATACACGCCCATCGCGAACGCGAGGCTCAGGACTGAGGTCGCGCCCACCCATCGGCGCCCGCCGAGCGTCGCCTCGATAACTTCTTCGAGCATATGCGCCGCATTGGAGCACTTGCGCTGAGCGCCGCCTGCACACTCGGCCTGGCCGCCTGCGGGAGCGGCTCCAAGCTGGTCGCGCAGCCACAGGTCAGCGGCATCCAAGCGAGCACACCCCAAGCCGGGCAGAAGCTGGGCTTCCCCTCGGTTGCGACCAAGAACACCACGCGGGTCGCCGGCGGCGACCCGATCGCCGACGCTGCCGGCGTCGCGCTCGCGGTCTATCCCTCGCAGGCCGCGGGGACCCATCCCTCGGTGGTCACGATCGCGCCCACCGATGACTGGGAGGCGGCGCTCGCCTCCTCGGTCCTCATGTCCGCGCCGCTGCGCGCGCCGATCCTGCTCTCCGGGAGCGGCTCGGTGCCCTCCGCCACGACCAGCGCGCTCGACACGCTCTCGCCCTATGGCTCCGGGCCCGCCGACGGCGCGCAGGTGATTCGCATCGGCGATGCCGCCAAGCCCAAGGGCGTCCGCATCCTGACGGTCAAGGGCAGTGACCCCTATGTCCTCTCGGCCGAGATCGACCGCCTCCAGAGCGCGCTGGCCGGACGGCCCAGCCCCTTCGTGGTCGTCGTCTCGGCGGCCCACCCCAGCTATGCCATGCCCGCCGCCGGGTGGGCGGCGGAGAGCGGCGACCCGATCCTGTTCGTCTCGAGCTCCGGCATCCCCGCGCCGACCCGCCAGGCGCTCTTGGCTCATCAGCATCCGCGCATCTACGTGCTCGGACCGCAGAGCGTGGTCTCCCAGAGCATCGTCAAGCAGCTGCGCCGCTATGGCGTGGTCAACAGGATCGGCGCCCAGGGGACGTCCGCCAACTCGGTCGCGTTCGCGAGCTACCGCGATCCGCCATGCGCCAAGGGCCAGCCATGCGCACACGTGCCCGGAAGCTTCGGCTGGGCAATGCGCAGTCCCGGGCACGGATACGTGCTGCTCAACCAGGACCGCCCCCTCGACGCCGCCGCGGCGGCGCCGCTCTCAGCCAGCGGCGATTACGGCCCCCAGCTGCTCGTCGACAGCCCCTCCAAGCTGCCGGGCTCGATCATCAACTTCTTCCTCAACTATGCCGTCCCCGGGTACACCCAGGAGGGTCCCACCGCCGCCGTGTACAACCACGGCTGGGTGGTCGGCGACACCACCGCGGTCTCGCTCGCGGAGCAGGCGGAGTTTGACAATCTGCTCGAGGTGCGTCCCGTGAGTACGACCTCTAAAGGCCCATGAGCCAGGCAGAGCACCCCGAACGGTTGCGGCCCGATCACGAGCCCACGATCGATGACGTGCGCCAGCTGATGGGTGCCTCCACCCCCCACTTCGCGCTCCAGTTGCGCGAGCGCATCCGAGCTCTGATCCGGGGGTTGGCGTCCGATCACCCCGCCCGCCTCGAGGGCGAGCGCGAGATTCTCCGCCTCGACCGGCTCGCCTACGCCGGCGAGGTGCGGGGGCACCAGGCGGAGGAGGGCCTCGCGCTGCTGCCGAGCGTCGGCCCGGAGGACGCGCTGCCGGACCCCGGGCATGTCGAGTCGTCGCCGAAGACGGGTCACATCCTCCAGGAGGAGTGAGGCCGCCGCCAGACCATGAGGATCCGCGACGCCGACCCGGGTCGCGACGCCGCGGGCTGCGCCGCGATCTACGAGCCGTTCGTGCGTGAGACCGCGATCTCCTTCGAGGAGAGGATCCCCACCGCCGCCGATTTCGCCGCCCGCATCCAGCGAATCGAGAGCACCCACCCCTGGCTGGTGGCCGAGCACGATGGGCGCTTGGCCGGCTACGCCTACGGCTGCCCGCACCGGGAGCGCGCCGCCTACCGCTGGGCCGCCGAGGTGACCGTGTACGTGGAGACGGCTTTTCGCCGCCGGGGCGTCGGCCGAGAGCTGTACCGCGCTCTGCTCGCGCAGTTGCGAGAGCAGGGGCTATGGATGGCGTGCGCCGGCGTGACGCTGCCCAACGAAGCGAGCGTCGGCTTACACGAGTCGCTGGGCTTCAAACCGGTCGGCGTCTACACGCGGATCGGCTACAAGTTCGGGCAGTGGTGGGATGTGGGCTGGTGGCAGCTCGCGCTGCGCCAGGCCGAGGAGGAGCCGCCCGCCGAGCCCGGCCCGCCCCCCAGGCTGCCGAGCGGCGGGCGCTCCTCACGGTAAACGCTCGAAGCGGGCGCTGAAGTGCCGGAGCGCCGGGGCCTCCTCGACGATGCGATAGCCGCGCAGGCCCGCCGCTTCCCGGGCCGCCTCGGCGCACACCTCGATGACGTAATCGATGTGGCTCTGCGTATAGGTCCGCCGCGGGATCGCGAGGCGCACCAGCTCCATCGCGGCCGGGCTCTCGGACCCGTCGGGATGGCGACCGAACATCACGGACCCGATCTCGCACCCGCGCACTCCACCCAGCTCATACAAGGCGACCGCCAGCGCCTGCCCCGGGTACTCGAGCGGCGGGATATGAGGGAGCAGAGCGCCCGCGTCGATGTACACGGCGTGGCCGCCCGTGGGCCGCACGATCGGGATCCCCAGCTCGACCAGGGCATCGCCGAGGTACGCGGTTGAGCGGATCCGGTAGCGCAGGTAGTCGTGCTCGACCACTTCCCGCAGTCCCTGGGCGACCGCCTCGAGGTCGCGGCCCGCCAACCCGCCGTAGGTCGGGAAGCCCTCGGTGAGGATCAACAGGTTGCGGCAGCGTTGCGCCAGTGCCCCATCGTTGACCGCCAGCCAGCCGCCGATGTTGGCCAGTCCGTCCTTCTTCGCGCTCATCGTCATGCCATCCGCCAGCGAGGCCATCTCCCGGACGATGTCGCGGACGGCGCGCCGTGATTGTCCGTCTTCCCGCTCACGGATGAACCACGCGTTCTCGGCGAAGCGACAGGCATCCAGGAACATCGGCACTCCGCGGCGGTGGCAGAGCTCGCTGGTGGCGCGGAGGTTGGCCAGAGACACCGGCTGTCCGCCGCCGGAATTGTTGGTCACCGTCACGATCACCGCCGGGACCGCACCCGCACGATCGGCTAGCAGCGCGGCCAAGCGATCGACGTCGATGTTGCCTTTGAAGGGATGCAGGGCCGTTCGATCGGCCCCCTCGAGGCACGGCAGGTCGAGAGCCTCCGCACCGGTGGCTTCGATGTTCGCGCGAGTGGTGTCGAAGTGCGTGTTGTTGGGGACGACCTGCCCCGGCCCGCAGAGCGCGGAGAAGAGGATCTTCTCCGCCGCGCGCCCCTGGTGCGTGGGGATCACGTGTGCGAAGGGGAACAGCTCCTGCACCGCCTCGAGAAAGCGGTACCACGAGGGGGACCCCGCGTAGCTCTCATCGCCGCGCTGAAGGCCCGCCCACTGCTCCCCGGACATCGCGCCCGTGCCCGAATCAGTCAGCAGGTCGATCAGCACGTCCCGCGAGTGCAACGAGAAGAGGTTGAAGCCGGCCTCGCGCACGGCTCGCCGTCGCTCCTGCGGCGTAGTTACGCGCAGCGGCTCGACGGCGTGGATGCGAAACGGCTCGATGATCGTGCGGAAGGCCACGCCGGGATCATGCCTGGTTGGGGAGGACATCCGTGGGATACCGCACGCGGAGGTGTACGCCCATGCGGTTCTCACACCGTTTCCGTCGCCCATACGGCATGATGCTCCCGATGCCCGCACGCCCCGCCAAGCGGCGTGCGCCGTGGCACAGGATCCACTCCATATGGCTGGCGCTGTTGATCGTCGCCGGCCTCGTCGTGGTCGTGGTGGGTCTGGCGACGAGCGCGCGCGACAAGGACCCCGCCTCGCCCACGGCCGCCCGGCTCACCGCCGCGGTCCCGGGCGGCCCCTGGTTGGCGGTCAAGCGCCTGAAGACGCTGACCGCGCCGCTCCAGGACGAGGCGGCCGCGTCCGTGAGCGGCGGAGCGCTGCTGCTGGGCGGGCTCAATTCGGCCGATACCTCACAGCCCCAGGTGCAGCTGGTCGGCTCCCGCGCGCGCCGCGCGCTCGCCGCGCTGAGGACTCCCCTGCACGACGCGGCCGCGGCCCGCGTGGGCGCCAAGGTCTACCTCTTCGGCGGCGGCCAGACAGCCTCGTACACCGCGATCACCGCGGTCGATCCCCGCACCGGCCGCTCGCAACCAGCGGGTCAGCTACCGCAGCCCCGCTCGGACCTGCGCGCGGCCACGGTCGGCAACACCGTCTATCTGGTGGGTGGGTTCACCGGCCGGGCGCCGCTCTCGAGCATCCTCGCCTGGTCGCCCGCGGCGAGCGGGACGAGCGCCTCCGCGGCTCATACCGTCGCCCATCTCCCTCAGCCGCTTCGCTACGCCGCGGTCGCGACCGCCGGCGGCCGCGTGGTGATCGCGGGGGGAATCACGCCGCAGGGCCCGACCGCCCAGGTTCTCGCCTTTGACCCGAGCACCCGCACCGTCACACACCTGGGCACGTTGCCCGCGCCGGTCTCACACGCGAGCGCCGTCACGCTCGGCCACTTCGTCTACGTGCTCGGCGGGCGCGCGGCAAACGGCGCCCCCACCAGAGAGGTTTTCGCGATCGATTCCCGCACTGGCAGCATCTCGCTGGCGGGCCATCTGCCCGAGCCTCTGTCGGACTCCGCCGCCGTGCCTTATGCCGGTGGCATCCTCACCGCCGGGGGGCGCAGCGGCTCCGGCACCGTCGCCGAGGTCCTTCAGTTGCGCCCCGCGCCCCGCCCCGTGGCGATGGCGACGAGCTCGCTGCTGCGGCCCGGCTCCGATCCATCGGTCCTCCCCAGCAACGTGCTGGTGGCCGACCACATGAACAACCGTCTGGTGGAGATCAGCCCGCAGGGCAAGGTCGTGTGGAGCTTTCCGAAGCCTGGCGATCTCGCCCCGGGCCAGACCTTCAAGGTCCCCGACGATGCCTTCTTCACCCCGGACGGCCATCACATCGTCGCCACGCAGGAGGACAACTTCGTGATCTCGGTGATCGACATGGCCCGCGGCCGCATCACCTACCGCTACGGCCATCCCGGAAAGCCGGGCTCAAAGCCGGGCTATGTGTACAACCCCGACGATGCGATCATGCTGCACAACGGCCGCATCATCGCCGCGGACATCAAGAACTGCCGCCTGATCGAGCTCAAGCCACCGCTCCATCACACGGTCGCGCAGATGGGCACGACGGGCTACTGCGGCCATGGCCCGCCGAAGCTGTTCGGATCGCCCAACGGCGCTTTCCCGCTGCGCAGCGGCGGGAATGTGGTGACCGAGATCAACGGCGACTGGAGCGACGTTTTCAGCAGCAAGGGCCGGTTGGTCGCGAGCGCCAACCCGCGCGGCTTCACCTATCCCTCGGACACCAACGAGGTCCGCCCGGGCGTCTACCTGACCGTCGACTGGACGAATCCGGGGGCGATCATGGAGCTCACGGGCCACGGCCGCGTGCTGTGGAGCTACGAGCCCAAGGGCAAGGACGCGCTCAACCACCCCTCGCTCGCGCTACCGCTGCCCAACGGCGACGTGCTCGCAAACGACGACCACAACGACCGCGTGATCGTGGTGGACCCGCGCACCGACCGCATCGTCTGGCAATACGGCCACACCGGGCACTCGAGCCGAGCGCCCGGCTACCTCAATGACCCCGACGGCGTCGACCTTGCCTCCCCCTATTCGCTGATCGACCACTTCCCGCGCGCCACCGGGCTGCCTGGGCACTGAGGACGCGCAGAGCGCAGCTACAGGCCGGTCGCACGCGGTAGCACTTCTGCTACCGTGGCCCCATGGAGATAATCCGGCAGAAGGAACTTCGAAACAACGTGAGCGAAGTGCTGCGCCGAGCGCAGGCCGGAGAGCAGCTCACGATCACGGTCGCCGGCAGACCCGTTGCGCGGCTCGGCCCTGCGGAGGCCAATCAATGGGTGAGCGGTGCGCAATTACGTGCCATCTGGAGCACGCCCAAGCCGCGCGCGCTGGTCGAGGATCTCGGTCGGTTTCCAGGCGCATTCATCGATCCCTGGGGATAGCGGATGCGGGCACTGTTGGATACCTCGGTGCTAATCGGCGATGAGCCACCGCCCGATCTCGAGGCTGCAATCAGCGTCGCCTCCCTCGCGGAGCTGCATTTCGGCGTCCAGATCACAGCCGACGATGACGAACGCGCTCGACGCATCCAGCGCCTCGGTGTGGTGGAGGCCACGTTCGATCCACTTCCTGTGACCGCCGAGGTCGCCCGGGAGTGGGGGCGTCTGGCCGCTGCTGTCAGCAACCGTGGTGGCCAGCCTCGTCGGCGAGCGATCGATCTCGCTATCGCCGCGACCGCCAACGTGCACGGCGTCCCCTTGGTCACGCACGACGCCAGCGACTTCCAGATCATCGATGACTTGCTCGACGCACGGCCCGTCGCCGCCAATGAGGGGGACTGAGAGTCGCGCTTTCTGAATCATCGCCGCTCCGCGCGCTAAGCGCGGCGACAGTTGGTCTCCTACATCGAGCCGCAAGCTGACCGGGCCATCATCGCGCGGTCCAGCCAGCGCTTAAATCCTTCCTAGCCCCCGGCCACGTCCCGGCGCAGGAACAGGATGAAGGCCGCGATCAGCGAGGGGATGCCGTACATCGCGCACACCCAGATCGACTGGATCACCGGCGACCAGTCGATCGGCGTGCGCAGCAGCCCCTGCCAGGCGTTGAACTGGGTCGAGAGCAGGTAGGGCTGCGCCCCGCTGAGACCGGGGAGCACGCCGATCAGCTGAAACACCAGAGAGATCATGAGCGTGCCCACCACCGCCGCGGCGCTGTTGCGAAACAGCGCCGAGAGCAGCAGCCCGATGAACACGAGCGCCACGATCGGGATCAGATAGAGGCCGATCGCCGCATACACCAGCGCCAGCGCATGGGTGGCTGAAACGGTCGTGCCCGAGAGGCTCTGGAGGGAATTGAAGCCCGACTGGATCGTGCCCGCGAGCACCGCCACGGTGCCGTTCAGCAGCATCGCCACGATCGCGTAGGTCGCCGCCACCAACGCCTTGCCGGTGAAGATCTGCCAGCGCTCGAGCGAGCGCGTGAGCACCGTCTTGAGCGTCCCGTAGTGGTCCTCGGAGGCGATGATGTCGCCGGCCACGAGCGCCACGATCAGGGGGAACATCCACACCGCCCCGAACAGCAGGATCACCAGCGGCAACGCCAGCCCGCTGCGGTTGAGGAAGCTGGCGAAGGCGAAGTCGGCGTGCTGGACATGGCGGAAATGGATCGCGATCGCGAAGCCGATCGGCACCGCCACCGCCAGCGCGAGCCCCAAATACGTGCGCCGCAGGTGCACGAGCTTGAAGATCTCCCAGCGGTAGACCGTGAACACCGAGGGCCGGCGGGTGCGCCCCTCGCGCGGCAGCGGGGTGGCGATCGAGCCGGCGCTCACGAGACCGCCTCGGGCTCGGGCACCTGGGCGGCCTGACCCTCCGTGCCGCCCGCGCCCTCGGTGAGGGAGAAGAAGAGATCCTCCAGGCGCGCGCTTTGGGGTTGTAGCGAGCGGATCAGCGCGCCGCCCTCGACCAGCGCCTGTGAGAGGGCGGCCACCGCCTGCTCCTGCTCGACGCTGAACCAGATGCGCCCGTCCTGTACGCGCGCTTCGGCGATTCCCCGTTGGGCGCGGGCGATCGCGAGCGCGCGCTCGTCATCGGTCGTCTCAAGCGTGTAGAGGGCGCCGGCCGAGCGCTTGAGCGCCGCGATCTCGCCCTCATAGACGATCTTGCCGCTCTGCACGATCCCCACCCGGTTGCAGACGTCCTCGACCTCTGAGAGCAGGTGGCTGGAGAGCATAATCGTGATGCCCTCGTCCGCGAGGCGGCGTACCAGCACGCGCATGTCGCGCATGCCGCCCGGGTCAAGCCCCGTGGTGGGCTCGTCGAGCAGCAGCAGCTTGGGCTCGCGCAAGAGCGCGGCGGCGATCCCGAGGCGCTGGCGCATGCCGTGCGAGTAGCCGCGGACCTTGTCGCCGCCGCGATCCGCCAACTCCACCGTCTCCAGCGCGCGATCGATCTGGGCGGGCGAGCTGCCGCCGTCGAAGGCCGCCAGCAGCTCGAGGTTGCGCCGCCCGTTCAGGTACGGGTAGAAGGTCGGCGCCTCGACGAACCCGGCCACGCCGTCGAGCGCGTGCACACTCTCCCAGGGATCGCGGCCAAAGACCTTGACGATCCCCTCAGTGGGCCGGATCAGCCCGAGCATCATGCGCAGCGAGGTGGTCTTGCCGGCGCCGTTGGGCCCGAGGTACCCGTAGACGTCGCCCGCCTCGATGGTCAGGTCCACGCCGGCGACCGCGGCCAGCTCGCCATAGCGCTTGACGAGCCCGCGGACCTCCAGCGGGGGCGCGGAGGCCGTGCTTATGTCACAACCCCCGCGCGGCTGCCCTTGCCACCGC
Source organism: uncultured Solirubrobacterales bacterium (assembly GCA_963823315.1). Lineage (GTDB taxonomy): Bacteria > Actinomycetota > Thermoleophilia > Solirubrobacterales > Solirubrobacteraceae > Palsa-465. The sequence goes on from CAWGLB010000013.1 coordinate 14,863, forward strand.
CGGGCGCACCGAGCCGAGCACCGTGTACGCGACGCGAGCGCGCGTGAAGCGGATCACAGTCCCGAGCGCGGTGTCGATCTCCTGGCCGCTTGAGCCGTTGACCGAGACCGAGGGGATGCTCAGCCCCGCGCCTTCAGCGCCGGCAGAGCTGCCGGCCATGCTGGCGGAGCGCCCGCCGGCGAATTGCTCCAGCACGGCCACGCCGCCGAGGCCCTTGCCGTAGGTCACGAGCGCCGCCGGCCGCGAGCCGAAATGGACCAGGGCGACGGTGCTGCGGGCCATGCCGGCCAGGCTGGCCGGCGCCGAGAGCTTGAAGGGCAGCGCCTTTGCGACCGCTTTGGCCCCCGTCACCGAGCGCTCGTGCGCCTGCCTCTTCGAGCCGCGGTGCGCGTTGCTCGAAGAGCCCGTCAAGCGGACTACCTTTGCGCCCGCCGGGGGCATGATCGCGAACGCCGAGGCGGGCACGCTCCCGTAGGAGATGCTGGTCGCGGTCAACTCGAGTACCGGCGTCGTATCGCCCCGCGCGAGCACCTCGAAGCGCAGTGGCACACCGCGCACCGCGTCCCAGGCGACCTCGAGCCCTCGCAGCAGCCCGCCGCCCTGCTTGGGCGATACGCGGACGGTATAGGCGGCCTGGCCGGCGATGTCGCCGGGGATCGCGCCGCTCACCAGTGCGTGGCGCATCAGGTGGCTGATCCCGGACTGAATCTGCGCCACCGACGGGATCCCCCCGCGCTGGGCGGACTTGTGAGCCTTGCTCGAGGCGGTCTGGGCGGGAAGGGTGCCCTCGTAAACGGTCCGCGAGCTGGGGTCATACATCCAGAAAGAGCGGTTGTGGACCAGCACCTGGGCATCGCCGTTTTGGCCCTGGACCTCGAGCCGCAGCTCGTGAGCGGCGCTCGACATCCACACGCGGCCGGTCCCGCCCTGGAGCAGCGGGTCGGAGCCCTGGCCCTGGAGCTCGGAGCTGTCGATGAGGTTGTTGGTGAAGCTCACTCGAGCGGTGATCGCCTTGACCGCGGGGGCCTCCAGCGCCTGGTGGACGGCACGCGCGAGCGACTCGCGCTTGGGCACGGGTCCGCCGCTGGTCGCGGCGACCGCCACGGCGGCGCACACGGCTATGACCGCGGCGGCTCCGCCGAGTATTCCCATCAGACGTCCAGTGGATGCAGTTCGGAGAAATTTCACTGGGAGCCGCCTTTCCTCAAGTGCACCTCGAGCATTTCAAGTCCCAGTTGCAGGGTAGCTCACACACTTCAGCACCCGCTCAAGTTCTCATGAGCGGATGCTTGCGCTAGCGCTCTTAGCTGAATACCTGCGTCTGGCTCACTTTTGCGGCCAGCGCGCCGTCATCGCGGTGAAGCTCGGTCTCGAGCACCATCACCGTGCGCCCCCGGTGCAGCGGGCGCGTGAGCGCCACCACCGCGCCCGAGCGCACCGCCCGCAGGAAACTCGTCGACGAGGTGATCGTCGCGGTCGACTGCCGGCCCTCAGGCAGGTTGAGCATCGCGCACAGCCCTCCGCAGTTGTCCGCGAGCGCCATGATCGCGCCGCCGTGCATCGCGCCCCCGGCCGTCGCGAGCTCGGCCCGCCAGGCGAGCCGAGCGCGCACCAGCTCGGGTCCCGCCTCCAGCAGCTCAAACCCGAGCAGGCGCGCGAACGGAGCCGCGGTCTCGAGCTCGCGGAGCTGGCGTGAAGCCATCACCGTCGTTCATCCGGCTGTTCGAGGGGGTCCACGACCCGCAGTCCCGCGAAGCGGCGAAAGCCGCTGTCGTGGGTCGCCAACACCAGCCCGTGCTCGATCGCGAGCGCGGCGATCTCGAGATCTGGCGCGTCGTCACTGCGCAGTCCCGGCGTCTGCGCAAGCTCGGCCGCGGTGGCCCGGTGCCCGATCCCTGGCGCGGCGAGCCTCGCTGCCGGCTGGTCCAGATAGGCGTCCACGACCGCCCAACCCTCCCGAACCGGGACGGCGTGGGGACCGAGCACGCGGGGATTGGTCAACAAACGCAGGAACGCATACAGCACTGGCCAGCACAGCACGACGCCTTCGTCCCGTTCGGCCAACTGCTGCGCCAGCCACGACCGCGCGAGCTCATGCTCGGGCGCGTCCTTCAAGGTCGCATAGATGAGCAGGTTCGTGTCGACCAGCGTCACGGGAGCTCACGCTCAGCCCGGCGCTGGTCGTCGAGCATCGCGAGAACCGACGAAACATCCCGTACGTCGAGCAGCGGCCGCCCCGGGAGTTCCGGCAGGGGGCTGGGGCGAGGAGGACGGTCTCCGCGCCCGCCGCGTCTGAGGAGCCGGTTGACCGTAGTGCGAAGAGACTCGCCGGTGCGAGCTCGCTCGCTGGCGATGAGCGCCGCCACGTCGTCATCGAGGGTGACAGTGGTGCGGGTGATGCAACTAACTTAGCATCACCATCATCAGACGCCCGCGCCGCGGTTCGGCTCGCATCTCTGAGCCGCCGCGGTAGCGTCCCCTGCATGTGTCGCCTGTTTGGGATCAGCGGAGGGCCGCGCCGGGTGGCCGCGACCTTCTGGCTACTGCAGGCGCCCGACTCGCTCTCCGAGCAGAGCCACCGCGAGCCCGACGGCACCGGCCTCGGCGCGTACGACCAGCGCGGCCACCCCGTCGTCTGGAAGCAGCCACTGGCGGCCTACGAGGACCGCAGGTTCGCGAACGAGGCCCGCGAGGTCCACTCCCGCACCTTCGTCGCCCACGTCCGCTACGCCTCAACCGGGGCCGTCAACCTCAAGAACACCCACCCCTTCGAGCAGGCCGGGCGCCTGTTCGCCCACAACGGCGTGATCGGCGATGTTCCCGGCCTCGAGCACCAGCTCGGCGAGGGCATGTCGGTGGTCCGGGGTGACACCGACTCCGAGCGCTTCTTCGCCCTGATCACGGATGCGATCGAGCGCGGCGGCGAGATCGAGACGGGAATCGTCGAGGCGGCGAGCTGGGTGGCCGAGCACCTGCCGGTGTTCGCGCTCAACTTCGTGCTGATCACCGGCGGGGAGCTGTGGGCTTTCCGGTACCCCGACACGCACGAGCTGCTCGTGCTCGAGCGCGATGCCGGCGGCCCCAGCGGCGACCGCCACCTCGAGCACTCGAGCTCCTGGCACACCGTCCGCGTGCACTCCGCCGATCTGGCGCACGCGCCCGCGGTGGTGGTCGCCTCGGAGCGAATGGACGACGACCCCGGCTGGCGCGCGCTTCAGTCCGGGGAGCTGCTGCACGTAAGCGAAGACCTCGAGACCAGGATCACGCGGGTGCTCGAGCGCCCGCCCGCGCACCCGCTCACGCTCGCCGACCTCGACCCGAAGGCGGCGGCCTCCCAGGCGGCGCAGCAGCGGTGACACAATCGCGCCCGGCGCGTAGCGTCAATGCATGCAGGGCTATTTTCGATCGCTGCCGCGGAGTCCGCTGAACCGCGCTGCCTGGGGGGCAGTCGCGCTCGCGTTGGCCGCCACTGGATGCGGAACACTCGCTCCCCACCGGTCGCCGAGCAACCCCCCTCCCCCAGCCGCCCACGCCGCCGCAACCCGGTCGAGCAACCGGCGCGCGGCCGAGCGCGACGCGCAGCGGCTGCTCTCGCTCGTTCCAGCGCCGCCGGGCGCGGCACGCGTAGCGACCGAGCCTCGGGGCGATCATCGGCTGCTGAACAAGCCTCCACAGTCATTCACCGGCGATCTGATCGAGCGCCACATCTGGTGGCGCACACCAGCCTCGTTCGCCTCTGTCATCGCATACCTGGAGTCCCATCGACCGCCGACGACGTGGGGCGGCGGACCAGGCGCGATGGGTGGGCCGGGCTTCCCCCGCAACCGCTTTTTGACGTTCGAGCTGCGGCCCGTTCGGGGGGTGATCGCGTCGCGCGAGCTCGACTTCTGGGTGGTCGCGTTGCGCGGAGGCGGCACGAGCGTGCGCGTCGACGCCCAGGATGTGTGGATCGTGCCGAGACCGGCGAGCGAGCGTTTACCGGCCGGCGTAGGCGGGGTTGATGTCACGAGCACGTGGCGACGAAAGCCGCCGATCGTCTCGATGCGAGTGACCGCGCCCGACAAGGTCGATCGGATCGTCGCGCTGATCAACGGAATGCAGACGGTCCAGCCGGGAGTCACCCTCAGCTGTGCCATGCTTCGCCCCGGCCAGCCTGCGGTCACGTTCAACTTCCGCGCCCACCGCGGCGGCCCGCTGGTCGCCAAGGCGACGCTGACTGACTACGGCTTCCCATCCGGCCCTTGCAACCCGGTCAACCTCACCATCCACGCGCATCGGCAGTCGCCGCTCGTCGGCGGCAACTTCCTGGCGAACGTCCAGCGCCTCCTGGGCGTCAACTTCCGCTAGGCGCCCAAGCAGTCCGTCTCACGCGTGATACGGTCGCCAACGACCTGCCCCTCTACACCTCAAATCCCAGCGACTTCGCAGGCATTGACGCGTTGGAGGTCGTGGGCATTGACGGGTTGGAAGTCGTGGCCGTTCCCTCGCCGTGATCGTCCGCGGCGAGGACGGCGTCCCCCGCTGCCAGTGGGGAACCTCCACGCCCGAGTACCGCGCCTATCACGACACCGAGTGGGGCTTTCCGGTGGCCGACGACACGCGGCTGTTCGAGAAGCTCTGCCTCGAAGGCTTCCAGGCGGGGCTCTCGTGGCTCACGATCCTGCGCAAGCGCGAAGCCTTCAGGCGCGCCTTCGCGGGCTTCGACTTCGTCCGCGTGGCGCGCTTCTCCGAGCGCGACATCGAGCGGCTGATGGGCGACGGCGGCATCGTCCGCAACCGAGCCAAGATCGAGGCGAGCGTCAACAACGCCCGCCGCACGCTGGAGTTGGTCGAGCGCGAGGGATCGCTGGCGGCGTTCGCGTGGCGCTACGAGCAGGGCGACCCGCGCGCACTCGCGCGCGAGCTGAAGCGCCGCGGCTTCCGCTTCGTCGGGCCCACGACCGTGTACGCATTCATGCAGGCCATGGGCCTCGTCAACGATCACCTCGAGGGCTGCGCCGCGCGCGAGGCCGTGGCTCAGGCGCGGGCCTCGTTCACGCCACCCGCCTGAGCGGCCCAGGCCGAAGCACCCCCCATTCGTCTGTATGTTTCCCGCCGCGCGGTTGCGCCTCGGGGGTGGGCGAGTACGGAGAAGTGGATGCGCTTGCTCGTAGCCAGCCCCGCCGCCCCGCTCGAGGGCGAGATCCCCATCCCCCCCTCCAAATACCACGCCCATCGGGCGCTGATGCTCGCCGCGCTCGCGCCGGGCCAGAGCACGATCAGGCAGCGCACCGCGGCGCGGCATGTGACCTTCACCCTCCAGGCGCTGAAGGGGCTGGGAGTGGATATCCGCAGCGCCGGGGACGCTTGGCGCGTGAAGGGCGACGGCGGCTTCTCGCCGCTCAAGGACGAGATCTCGGTGGGGAGCTCGGGGACCACGCTGTACTTCCTGCTGGGGCTGGGCGCGCTCGCCGACCGGCCCGTGCGCTTCACCGGCCAGCGCTACTTCAGACGGCGGCCGATCGGCCCCCTGCTCAGCGCACTGCGCCAGCTTGGGGTGCGCCTCGAGGCCGAGAACGACCGCCCCCCGGTGACCATCTACCCGGGCGCCCCCAAGGGCGGCCACGTGTGCGTCGACGGGACGCTCTCGCAATGGATCTCGGGCCTCCTGATGCTGGCGCCGTTCGCGCGCGAGCAGACCACGATCGCGGTCGAGGGCGAGCTCAACGAGCGCTCCTACATCGAGCTGACGGTCGCGATGATGCGGGACTTCGGGCTCGAGGTAGCGGCGCGCGATGACTTCAGGTACTTCGAGATCGCGCCGGACCAGCGTCCGCGCCCCACCGACACGCTGCTTCCGCCCGATCTCGGCTCGGTCGTCTTTCCGCTGGCCGCCTGCACGCTTCATCCCTCGCATGCGCGCTTTCGCAGCTCCACCTCGATCGCCGGACACCCGGAGGCCGCGGTGCTCGAGAACCTGCGCGCGGCCGGGGTGCCGATGCGGATCGACTACGAGCGCGGCGAGATCGCGATCGACCACGACGGCGAGCCACCTCGCGGCGGCGAGCTCGATTGCCGCGACCTCCCCGACATGGTGCCGGTGCTCTCGGTGCTGGCGAGCCGCGCGCGCGGCGAGACTGTGCTCCAGAACGTCTCCCACGTGCGCCTCAAGGAGTCAGACCGGGTCGCCTCGATGCTGCAGCTGAAGCGCATGGGTGCGCAGGTCGAGTTCGACGGCGAGGACATGCGCTTTCGAGGCGTTCCGCGGCTTCAGGGGGCGACGCTGTCCTCGTTCAACGACCATCGCGTGCTGATGGCGCTGACGGTCGCGGGCGCCTGCGCCCAGGGCGTGACCGAGCTCTCCTTCCCCCACGCCTACCGCATCTCCTACCCCGAGTTCCTCGAGCACATGAACACCTTGGGGGTGCCGGCGGCGGTGTCGAACGGGACGCTCCCTGACCCCGCTATGTTCGGGCCGGCTCATGAGCCGGCCCGCCGGCCGGAACATGTTCCGGCCGGGGCCGCCGCACATGTGCGGCGGCCATCCAGTAAAGGAGATTTGATCCTCGACGACCTCGAGCGTCACGCCAGCGAGCGGCCCCGGGCGCGCGCCCTGGTGGCGGTTGACGGGGCGGGCGGGGTGCGCGAGCAGACCTTCTCGGAGCTGCGCGAGGAGGTCGACCGCGCCGCCGACGTGCTGCTCGGGCTGGGCGTGCGCCCGGGCGAGCCGGTTGCCTTCCAGCTGCCGAACCGGATCGAGTTCGTGACGATCGCGCTCGCCGCGCTGCGCGTGGGCGCGGTGTGCGAGCCGCTGATGCCGATCTTCCGCGAGCGCGAGCTCGACTTCATGGTGCGCTCGACGGGCGCGCGCGTACTGCTCGTCCCCGACCGCTTTCGGGGTCGCGACCACGAGGCGATGGCCCTCAGCCTGCGCATGGCTGTGCCCTCGCTCGAGCACGTGGTGGTGCTCGACTCAACCCACCATGCGCGCCACCTCGGGCATTTCAGCTACACGCACCTGCTGGACGGCGCCCGACCCGATCCCGAGCGCCTCGACCACCTCCGTCCCGGCGGCGAAGCGACCGCCCAGCTGCTTTTCACCTCCGGCACCTCGGGACAGCCCAAAGGAGTGCTCCACAGCCACGAGGTGCTCACCCGCGCGGCCGACGCGCACATCGCCCACTTTGGCCTGGGCGCCGACGACGTCATTTACATCCCCTCCCCACTCGCGCATCAGACCGGCTTTCTGTACGGGATGTGGATCGCCCTGCGGCTCGGCGTGCCGCAGGTGCTGCAGGAGGTGTGGGACGCAGGCGTGGGGCTCGAGGCAATGAGCCGCTTCGGGGTCACGTTCGTGCAGGCGGCGACGCCGTTCCTCGCCGACCTGGTCAAGCTCGCCGGCGAGCGCGAGCAGCGCCCGCAAGGGCTTCGCACCTTCGTGGCCACCGGCGCCGCGATCCCGCGCGAGCTCGCGCGCGAGGCCGCCGAGGTGCTGGGCGCCGAGGTGGGTGGCGCCTGGGGCACCACGGAGACCTGCCTGGGGACGGCCTTCTCGCCCGGCGAGCCGCCCGAGCGCGCCTGGGGCACCGACGGCCACGCGCTGCCGGGGGTCGAGCTGCGGGTCGTGGACGACGAGGGGCGCACGCTCGAGCCGGGCGTCGAGGGCAACTTCGAGGTCCGCTGCGAGTGCACCTTCAAGGGCTATCTCGACCGCCCCGACCTGACCGACGAGGCCATGACCGCGGACGGCTTCTACCGCACCGGCGATTTGGCCACGCTCGACGCGGACGGCTATGTGCGCATCACCGGCCGCGTCAAGGACCTGATCAACCGGGGCGGCGAGAAGATCCCCGTGGCGGAGATCGAGCAGCTGCTCTACGCCCATCCGGCCGTCAGCGAGGTCGCGATCGTGGCGATGCCAGACGAGCGGCTGGGCGAGCGCGCGTGCGCGTTCGTCGTGCTGCGCGCGGGCGGCGAGCTCGACTTCGCGGGCATGACCGCGTATCTGGACTCACGGCGCGTGGCCAAGACCTACTGGCCCGAGCGGCTCGAGCTCGTCTCCGCGCTGCCGCGCACGCCCTCGGGCAAGATCCAGAAGTACCTGCTGCGCGAGGCCGCCGGCGAACTGGCGCACGCGCGGGGGGCGCTGGCGTGAGCACGACGGTCGCGGACGAGGTCTTCGAGGAGTCCGAGTTCGCCGCACTCAAGGACGAGGTCGCCGAATACGTCCGCGGCGAGGGTGAGCGGTGGGCGGCCCTGATCGAGTCCGAGCGCGCCGTGCCGATGTCGCTGTGGGACGAGCTGAATGACCGCGGCTACCTGCGGCTGGCGGCGCCGCGCGCGTACGGCGGGCGGGGCGTGCCGTTCAGCCGCTATCTCGAGCTGCTCGAGCTGTTCTCGATGTCGCACGCCTCGCTGCGCATGATCGTGCACGTGTGCAACGGCATCTGGCGGCCCCTGGACTCGCACGCCTCCGAGGAGCAACGGGAGCGCTTCGTCAAGCCGCAGGTGCGCGGCGAGATCAAGGTCGCCTTCACCCTGACCGAGCCAACCGCGGGCACGGGCGCGGACATCCGCTCGAGCGTGGTGCGGGAGGGCGACACATACTTCCTGAGCGGCGAGAAGCACCTGATCACGTTCGGCACGGTCGCCGACTACCTGCTGCTGTTCGGCCGGCTCGAGGGGACCTCGGGCGCCTCGGGCACCGTCGCCCTGATGGTGGCGCCCCGGGGCGAGGGGATCACCGCCAACGTGATGCCCGAGACCATGGGCGTGCGCGGCACCGACCACGGCCACCTGCTCTTCGACCGCGCCCCGGTGCCGGTCTCAAACCGGCTGGGCGAGGAGGGCGACGGGCTGGCGATCGCGCTCTCCGGCTTCCTCGCGCCCTCGCGGATCGCGGTGGGCATGACCTGTGTGGGTCTGGCCGGCCGGGCCCTCGAGCTCGCCCGAGAGTACGCGCTCAAGCGCGAGACCTTCGGGCGGCCGATCGCGCAGCGCCAGGCGATCGCCTTCAGGCTCGCCGAGATGGCGACCGACCTGGCGGCGGCGCGGGCGCTGGTGCTCGAGTCGGCGCGGCTATGGGAAGCGTCCGGGGGCGCCAACGCCGAGTCCGCGATGGCCAAGCTGTTCGCCTCGGAGATGCTCCAGCGGGTCACCGACGGCGCGCTGCAGGTCCACGGCGGCATCGGCTACTGGTCCTCCTCGCCGATCGAGCGGGTATACCGCGACGCGCGCGCGCAGCGCTTCGAGGAGGGCACGGCCGAGATCCAGAAGACCACGATCGCCAGGCAACTGCTGCGGTGAGCGGCGTGTCCGAGCGCTTCTCCGAGGGCTTCGAGGGCCGCGTCGCGCTGATCACCGGCGGCTCTCGCGGGATCGGGCGGGCGCTGGCATTCTCGCTCGCCGAGCTCGGGGCGATCCCCGTGGTCAACTACCGCCGCAACGAGGACGCGGCCGCCGAGGCGCTCCAGGGCCTGCGCGAGCGGGGAGCCACGGAGGCCTTGGCGATCCGGGCCGACCTCGAGGACGTGGAGCAGATCGAGGCGATGTTCGACCAGGTGCAGGAGCGCTTCGGCCGCCTCGACTTCTTCGTCTCGAACGCGGCGGCGTCGAACTTCCGGGCGTTCTTGGAGCTGAAGCCCCACAACCTCGAGCGGACCTTCAATCTGAACGTGCGCGCCTTCGTGGTCGGCGCCCAGCGGGCGGTCGGCCTGATGCCGGGCGCGGGACGGATCGTGGTCCTCTCCTCGTACGGCGCCAGCACCGCCTACCCCACTTACGCCAACCTCGGTTCGGCCAAGGCCGCGCTCGAGGCCTGGACGCGCTATATGGCGCTCGAGCTGGCGCCGCGGGGAATCAACGTGAACGCGGTCAACGGCGGCATCATCGAGTCTGACTCCTCGGCCTATTTCTACGCCACCGGCCGTGTGGCGCCGCTCGAGACGGTGCTGCCCAAGATTCCCAAGCGGCGCATGGGGACCGTGCAGGAGGTGGCCGACTGCGCGCTGTTCCTGCTCTCGCCCGCCTCGGAGTACGTGACCGGCACGACGCTCGTAGTCGACGGCGGCCTGACCGTGACCGGGCCGCCGTATGAGGCGGACTTGGGGGCTGCCGAGGCGCCCGCGGACTCAAGGCCGGCAGCCCCGTCCGAATCAGCGCTCGACGTACTCGGCGAAACGGCTTAGCCCACCGGGCCATCCGCCGGGTGACCCGACCGCGTCGCGCTCTGCCTCCCATCCCTCGCCGTGGCGGTCGAGGTGCCGGTGCTCGAGCTCCACGCGCGTGGTCTGATCGTCCACGGGGGTGAAGGTGACCACGACCTCGCTGGTCTTCTCGTGGTCGGTCTCGATCTCCCAGCGGGGGCTGATGTCCCAGCTGAACACGAACCGGTGGGGAGGCTCGTAGGCGAGCACCCGCGCCCAGCAGCATTCGCTGCCGTCCGTGGCCAGGTCATAGATGCGCCCGCCTGGGCGCGGCTCGACGACCATCTCTTTGAGGTCCTTCTGCATCAGGTGGTGGTCGGGGTGCCACCAGCTCGCCATCTCCTCGGTGAAGACCTTGAAGGCGCGTTCGACGGGCGCCTTCACCACCGTCGCGGTCCGCACCGAGGTTGCTGCTGCTTGTGTGTCCGGCATGGTCACTTGACCTCCTTCGTCGGGCGCTCGGCGGCCTCCTTGAAGGCCTCCAGGGCGCGGTTCCAGAAGACCTCGAGGTAGGCGCGCAGGGCGGCCAGGCCGTCGGGGTTCAGGCGATAGACGCGGCGCGTGCCGAGCGCCGTGTCGAGCACGAGTCCGGCCTCTTTGAGCGCCTTTAGGTGCTGCGAGACGGCCGGGCGGCTGACCGGCAGCCCCTTGGCGAGCTCCCCGGGGGTCCCCGGGTGCTCGGCCAGGCGCTCGAAGATCTGGCGCCGGGTGGGATCCGCGAGCGCCGCCAGGCCGTCAGCTCTGAGTGCATGGTCTTTGTAAGTCATCGCTTACCGTAAGTATAGACTTACCAGTACCCGCGAGTCAAGCGCGCGGCGCGCTTGGTAGGTTCGGCCGATGCGCTGGGGGTTGACCGTTCCCTTCCCGGGCGTGCCGCTCGCCGAGCACCCGCGCCTGTTCGCCCGCGCCGAGGCGCTCGGCTACGACGACCTGTGGTCGAGCGAGCTGCCGAACGGAACCGATGGCTTCACGCCGCTGGCGATGGCGGTGCCGGTGACGGAGCGCATGCGGCTGGTGACGGGCATCGTCAACGTCTTCACCCGCGGTCCCGCGGTGCTCGCGCAGAGCGCGGCGGCGCTACAGGAGGCCAGCGGCGGGCGCTTCGTGCTCGGGCTGGGCGCTTCCTCGGACGTGGTCGTCGAGCGCTTCAACGGAATCGAGTTCGGGCGGCCGCTCTCGCGCGTGCGGGAGGCGGTGTCTCAGCTACGGCCCGTGCTGTCGGCGCCTCCGGAACGCGGCTTCGGCGGCCTGCGCCTGGAGCGGCCGGTGTCGCAACCGGTGCCGATCGTGCTCGCCGCGCTGCGATCGCGCATGCTTGCCCTGGCCGCGGAGCTCGCCGACGGGGCGTTCACGAACTTCCTGCCGCTGTCCGGGCTGCCCGCCGTCGTCGAGGCTCTCGGTGGCAAGCAGGACTTCGAGCTCGCCTGCCGCTTCTTCGTGCTGCCAGGGCCCGTCGAGCAAGGGATGGCGCTCGCGCGGGCGATGTTCGCCGCCTACGGCAGCGTGCCCGTGTACACCGAGTTCTTTCGCTGGCTCGGGTGGGGGGACGAGATCGCGCCGATGGTCGAGGCGTTTCGGGCGGGTGACCGCGCGCGGGCCGCCGCGCTCGCGCCCGAGGAGCTGATCCGCGAGGTGTTCGTCTTCGGCTCGCCGGAGGAGATCCGGGCCCGGGTCGAGCAGTTCGCATCCGGGGGCATCACCGCGGTCGTGCTGGCGCCGATGGGAGACCCGGGTCGGGTGCCCGAGCTGCTCGAGGCGCTGGCGCCGTGAGGCGTAGGGTGCCCTCAGCTCGTGTTGGGGGCCCGGCGACCGGGTAGAGCAATCATTTCGATCAAACTGTGGAGGGAGCTGATGGATTCGGTTGGCAAGTTTTTGGGCAAGAAGGCGGCCAAGGCGACGTGGCGCCACTCGCTGCACGGGGTGGCATCGAAGGCGCAACGCCAGCCGCTTCGGAGCGCGACGCTGCTTGGCATCGGAATCGCCGTCGGCGCGGCGGCCGGGTTCCTTGCGGCGAAGCTCACCAACTCGAGCTCCAGCTCCGCGGAATAGCCCCGTTCAGCGGCGGCGCCGCGCGGCGCGTCCGAAGACGACGCGCCGGGGCAGGGGCACCGGGGCGAGCCTGTCGGCGGCGAGGCCGAAGAAGAGGCGCGGCTCGGCCTTCGCCACCAGATACATGAGCTCATTGCGCTGGGCCTGGGTCAGCCTGCGCGTGCGCCCGCGCCCGATGCGCATCAGCGCGACCACCCGCCGGCGCTCGTGAGGCTCGAGCTTGCCGAGATGCTCGCGAGCCAGCAGGATGATCTCGCCGATTTCGATCAGCGTGGCCGCGGGCAGCCGGCGCAGGCCCGGCACCTTGCGGATGAGGTGGTCGATCGCCTCGGTTGAGACCCTGCCCGGCACGGAGCCGAGTCTAGGGGCCACTTTCAGGAAGTCGTGACGAAGTGGCGTTGAAGCTCGTTGGCGTACCGGCGTCCGAGCGACGGGCCATGAGCGCCAACCCATTCGGAGAAGCGGATCTTGCCGCGCGGCGGGTGGTGTGAGACGAGCAGCCCGGCCATCAGACCTTCGATCTCATCCGGGGTGAGGACGACGTCGCGCAGCAGCAGCCCGAGTGCACCAGCGGCGAGCGTCATGATCGAAGCCGGGACGCTGAGCATGCGCGCGTGGGCGCCGGTGGCGCTGCGGATCAGGGCGACGAGTTCAGCGAAGGACATCGTCTCGGGGCCCGCGGCGTCGACCGTCGCGCTTCCGTCGAGCACCGCGGCGTCGACGCAGATGCGAGCGAGGTCCTCCACGTGAATTGGTTGCACCGGATAGTCGCCGCCGCCCGGCATGGCGAAGATCGGCGTGCGCCGCAGGATCCAGGCGATGTTGTTGACGAGCACGTCGCGCTCGCCGCCGAAGACCAGGGTGGGCCTGACGATCGAGTAGCGCGGGCCGGCGCTCGCCAGCTCCTCCTCGACCAGCGCCTTGCCGCGGAAGTAAGGCAGCGACGAGGACAGCGACGGGTTGGTGATGCTGATGTGAACGATCCGCTCGACGCCGGCCTCACGAGCGGCGGCGAACAGGGCCCCCGAGCGCTCGATCGCCTGACTGAAGCTGGTCTGACCATGGTCGAAGCGGACCCAGTAGGTGTTGTAGAGCGTTGTCACTCCGTCGAGACTGTCTGCCAGCGCGGCCGGGTCGTCGAAGCGATATGCGAGCGCCTGGACGCTCCCCTTGAGCGCATGCGGGCGGTCAGGATGAAAAGTCAGGGTCCTCACGCGGTGCCCGCCCTCAAGCAGTCGTTGCGCGATGTGGGCGCCCGAGTAGCTGAACGCCCCGGTGACCAGATCCAGTTGCGTGTCGGGGTTCATAAAGCTCCTTTAGTCCTTTAGCGCGCCGGGGTCGCCAGCCTGAGCACCCGCGCGGGCAGCGATTCGCGCGCTTGGCTCCACACCTGCCGATCTGAGTAAGACCACGCATAGGTCGGGCTGCCGTCGTGGATCAACTCGCGCAACCCATCCAGCCCGAGCTCGGCCGCCGACCACTCGTAGAGCGTCTGCAGCCGTGGGGCGATCACGCTGTAGTCGAGCAGCCGCCCGAGGCCATGCTCGCGCTTGAGAAACAGCTCCACGTCGGCGTCGAGTGGGTAGCGGTCCGGGAGCACTCGCCGCAGCGACAGAAACGCTCCTGTCATCCCCAGTCTCGGATCGCCGAGCACCCTGCCGAGCGGCGCGAACGGTCCGAGAGCCAGGCGCGGCGCGGCGACGAGGGCGTGCGCGTAGAGAACGCGCAGCAGGGCCACGTTGATGAAGAAGCGCTCCGGCCTTGATTCCAGCTCGGCAAGCTCGCGATTCTCGAGGTACGCCGCGACGATGCTGCTGTTGTGCGCGAGATACCAGCTGCGGGCGGTTGGCCTGTAGATGAACGCCATCCAGGTCTCGATCGTGGCCGACGATGGCTCGCCCCCGAGGCCGCCCGAGCGCGCCATGGCCTCGCAGCCGTCGACCAGCAACCGCTGATTGACCGCGCGCCACCATCGACTTCCAGGCGGATCTTGGTCCAGGGGCCGGAGCACGCCGCGCTCCGTCTGCCAGCGCATGAACGACAGCGCGGCTCGGCGAAAGGGCAGATGCCGCCGGCCACGCCCCAGCGGTCCGCGGTAGGTGCGCGCCAGCAGTGCTTTGCGGCCCGCCGGGTCGTCGCACACGCGCTCAAACTGAGCCAGCGCCCAATCAGCTGCCGTCGACTCGCGCATCACATACGAGGCATAGCATTGTTCGCATGTCAGTGATGCGCGATGCGGTCATCTGCGAGCCCCTGCGCACGCCCGTGGGGCGCTTCGGCGGGGTCTTTCGGGACGTCCCCGCGGCCAGGCTCGCCTCCACGGTCATCACCGCGCTGCTTGAGCGCACCGCTCTCCCCCCCGAGGCGATCGATGATGTCCTGCTCGGCCAGTGCTACGCGAACGGCGAGGCGCCCGCCCTCGGCCGCGTGGCCGCGCTCGACGCCGGCCTGCCCGTCGAGGTCCCCGGCCTCCAGCTGGACCGGCGCTGCGGGTCTGGGCTGCAGGCGGTGCTCGAGGCGTGCATGCAGGTGCAGACCGGCGCCGCCGACCTGGTGCTGGCGGGCGGCGCCGAGAGCATGAGCCAGGCCGAGCTCTACTCGATCTCGCTGCGCTGGGGCGCGCGCTCAGGCGGCGCGATGCTGGAGGATCGCCTGGTGCGCTCGCGCGTGACCGCCGGGGGCAGCAATCACCCCGTTCCCGGGGGCATGCTGGAGACGGCGGAGAACCTCCGGCGCGAGTATGGGATCGGACGGGAGCAGCAGGACGAGTTCGCGCTGCGCTCGCATCGGCTGGCGATCGAGGCGCACGAGCAGGGGCGCTTCGCCGACGAGCTCGTGCCGGTCGTAATCGAGGACCGGCGCGCGGGCCGGCGAGTGATCGAGCGCGACGAGCACCCTCGCCCCGAGACCACGCGCGAGAGCCTCGCGGCGCTCAAGCCGATCATGCGTCGCAGCGATGCCGAGGCCACCGTGACCGCGGGCAACTCGAGCGGACAGAACGACGGCGCCGCCGTCTGCATCGTCGCGGACCGCGAGCGGGCCGCCGAGCTCGGGCTGAGGCCCCTGGCGCGCCTGATCAGTTGGGCGGTGGCCGGCGTCCCTCCGCAGACGATGGGCATCGGCCCGGTGCCGGCGAGTGAGAAGGCGCTGGCGCGCGGGGGGCTGTCGCTTGACGACATGGACCTGATCGAGTTGAACGAGGCCTTCGCCGTCCAGGTGCTGGCGGTGCTACAAGAGTGGGCCTTCGCCGACGGGTTCGAGCGGCTCAACCCCAACGGCTCAGGGATCTCGCTCGGCCACCCGGTCGGCTGTACGGGCGCGCGCATCCTCGCCACGCTGCTGCGCGAGCTCGACCGTCGTGGCGGTCGCTATGGACTCGAGACGATGTGCATCGGCGGCGGCCAGGGGCTGGCGGCCGTGTTCGAGCGCGTCGACTGAGCGGCTCCGTCGCCGGTCAGCCGCCGTCGACGCCCGTGGTTGGCGATCCGGTCTCTTGCTCCTCAGCAGCAGTGGATGGCGAGGGCTTGGTCGACGCCGTTGGTGTTATAGAAACCCACAGCCCAGGCGGTGGTCGGGGAGGTGGCGGCGATGCCGTCAAGGCCACTCCCGCCTAGGCTGAGGCTCGACTCGATCTTCCAGGCCTTGCCGTTCCAGTGCTCGACCAGCGTCGGATCCTGCTGCTGAGCGCCGGATTCGCCCACCGCCCAGGCGTTTGTGGGAGAGGTGGCGGCGACCCCGCGGAGCACGTTGATGCTCGCCCCCGGGCTCGGACTCGGCGAGACGCTCCACGCCTTGCCGCTCCAGTGCTCGATCAGCGTCTGCTCCGGGCTCGTGCGGCTCGTGTAATAGCTGCCGACCGCCCCCGGCCACGCCGTCCAGACCGATCACCGGCCTGGTGCGCAGATATCTGCCTCCGGAAGAGGTGGGGCGCGGGGTCGATTGCACCTTCCATGCGGTCCCATTCCAATGCTCGACCAGGGCCTTGCCGGCGCCTTGCCCCACCGCCCAGACATTGTCGGCGGAAACGGCGGCGACCCCCTGGAGCTCATTGAAGCTGGTCGAGGTGCCGAGGTTCGGGCTCGGCACAACCTCCCACACCGTGCCGTTCCAGTGCTCGATGAGGGTCTGGTCAGCGGTGCCGTTGAAGTAGTACCCAACCGCCCAGACATCGGTGGGCGAGATCGCGACCACGCCGTTGAGAACGTTGTCGTCGCCCGAGCTGCCTTGGTCCGGGCTCGGCTGGATCTTCCACGCCGTGCCGCCCCAGCGCTCGATCAGGGTCTGTTCCTCATTGCCGTCGAAGTACTCGCCCACCGCCCACGCATCGCACGACGATGTGGCCGCCACTCCCAGAAGGTCGTTCGAGAACGTTCCCTCGTCCGGGGGCTGCCCGTCCCAGTTCTGGCACGACTGGGTGGTGGCGCCGGCGGCGCCCGTGGCGGCGAGCCCCGCGAACACCAGCCCCAACGTGGCGAGCAGCCTGAGCCGCCTGACTACGCGATACGCATCCATAATGCCCCCCTGGGTTAGCTCCGTACCACTCTAACGGCGGCCACGGGCGCCCGCATTAATCGCCTCGCAATCTCCGCCCAGCATCATTCGGACGGAGATGCCGTTGCTGATCCTCTTCGCGCTGGTGGCGGGCGCAGGGACCGCGATCACGCCGTGCGTACTGCCGGTGCTGCCCGCGCTGCTGTCTGCCGGGGCGCTGGGCGGCCGGCGCCGCCCGCTGGGGATCGTGGTCGGTTTGGCGCTCACCTTCACGATCGCGATCGTGGCGCTGGCGCAGCTGGTCAAGGGCGTCGGTCTGGCCAGCGGCGCCGCGCGGACCGCCGCGATCGTCGTGCTGCTGGCGTTCGGGGCGCTGATGCTGTTCCCCGACGTCGCGGCGCGCGTGCAGGCGCCGCTCTCCCGGCTCGCGCGCTTCGGCCCCCGCACGCGTGGGACGGGTTTTCGCTCCGGGCTGGGCGTGGGCGCGGCACTCGGGTTCGTGTGCGCGCCGTGCGCCGGCCCGATTCTGGCCGCCGTCACCTCGGTCAGCGCCTCGAGCGGCGCCACCTTGCAGGTGATCGTGGTCGCGCTCGCCTATGCCGTGGGCCTCAGCGCGGTCATGCTGCTGTATGCGCTCGGCGGTCGCGCCGTGCTCGACCGCGTGCGCCGCTCCATCCGCGGCCCCATCGTTGAGCGCACCCTGGGCGCTGTGCTGATCCTCACCGGCGTGGCGATGGCGGCCAACCTGGATGTGCGCTTCGAGGAGCTGCTCGCCAAGGCCAACCTGCCCGCCTTCCTCGTGGACCCTACGCGCGCGCTCGAGAACTCGCACGCGGTGCAGAGCCGCCTGGCGTCGCTGCGGCCGGCGTCGCGCTTCGCCCAGCGCCAGCTCGAGGCGGGCAAGACGCCGATGCCATTCCACGCGGGCGTCTCGATCCCGGGCGTGCAGACGCCGAAGCTTCCAGACCTCGGCACCGCGCCCGCATTCACGGATACCGAGCAGTGGTTCAACACGCCCGGCGGGCGCCCGCTGGCGCTCAGCGGCCTCCGTGGCCGGGTCGTGCTGGTCGATTTCTGGACCTATACGTGCATCAACTGCCTGCGCACGCTGCCGTTCCTCAAGGGCCTGTACGCGACCTACCATCGCTACGGACTCGAGATCGTCGGCGTGGAGACGCCCGAGTTCACCTTCGAGCGGATCGCGAGCAATGTGCGCCAGGCGATCCAGTCAGACGGGATCCGCTACCCCGTCGTCCAGGACAACGACTACGGCACCTGGAACGCCTACCAGAACCAGTACTGGCCGGCCGAATACCTGATCGACGCCCGCGGGCAGGTGCGGCACACGCAGTTCGGCGAGGGCGATTACCGGCAGAGCGAGGCCGCCGTGCGCGAACTCCTCTACGAGGCGGGGGCCCACAACCTGCCGCCGCCGATGACCGCCCACGCGATCCTTCCCTCAGCCGGCCTCGCCACCCCCGAGACCTACCTCGGCGCCGCACGCGCCCAGGGCTTCGCCCAGCCGGTGAAATCGGGCGTGCACTCCTTCGAGGGCGTCAGCAACCCCGCGCCCAACCAGTTCGCGCTCCAGGGCACGTGGCGCATCACCGCCCAGTCGGCGACCCCGGTGTCTTCGCCTGCGCGGATCGAGGCCCGCTTTCAGGCGGCCCATGTGTATCTGGTGATGACCTCGGCCGCAAACAAGGCACGCCGGGTACGGGTGCTGCTCGACGGCCACCCGATCTCCGCGCGCGATTCGGGGGCCGACGTGCGCGCAGGGTTCGCGACGGTCAAGGGGCAACGGCTGTACGCGCTCGTCTCCTTGCCCGCTGCCCAGAACCACGCGCTGACGCTCGAGGTACCCCCGGGCGTCAGCGCGTACGACTTCACGTTCGGATAGGCGCCTATCGCGAGCGTTCGGAGAGGCGCCTACCCTGCGCAAGCTCGGCGCCAAGCGCCGCGTCGACGCCGCCGCGATCGCCCACAAGACTGGGCTACTGCCGCCTCGCTGAGGAGAGCTTCGGGGCTGTGCCCGGGGCGGGCCGCCCGGCGGATCGCCTCAGGCAGGCTGCCACAAGGCGTCGTTGCCGAGCGCGTGCCGCGCGGCCTTGCCCTCGCCCAGCAGTTCGAGCAGCGCCCGCTCGGCGCCGGCGCGGTCCGGGGCGTCGTTGCCGTTCGCCAGCAGCGCCGCCACCTCCTGCGTCGTCAACCCATCGGGAAAGCGCGCGAGCAGCGGCGCGGGCGTCTCGGGAGGCGGCTCGCGGTGGAGCGTGGTGTCGAGGTTCGCCACCAGCACGTCGTAGGCCTCGACCGGCTGAAAGCCACCGGCCACGAGGGCTCGGCCCTCGCACTCGAAGACAATCGACGGAGCCGTGAAGCGCACGGGCCCGTCGGTGGCGGCCGTCTTGCCCTGAAGCTCCGCGGCCGACCCCGCCGCAGCGCGGGTCTCGGCACGATCGCGCTCGTAGGCCGCGATCACCTCTGGGTCGTCGATGCGAGCCACCAGGCGCTCGCCGTCGAGGTGCCGGAGCGCCTCCGCCAGGTGACGGTCGTCCTCGAGTACGAGCGGCGTGGTGAAGTTGGCGAGCTGCAGCGAGCGCAGCGCGGCCCATTCGCTGCCCGGATGCGTGAGCCGCGCGGCGACGATCGCGCGGCAGGCGCGGGAGGTGCCGCTGATGCGCGGCTTCGGCACCGGCGAGAGCGGCATGCCGTAGCGGTCGCGGAAGCGCACCTGACCGATCGCGCTGCGCAGTGGCGTATAGCCGCGGGCCACGTACTGGCCGGCGTTCTCGGTCAGCCCCACCATCACCAGCCGCCAGGAGAGCTGCTCGCCGTAGCGCCACTCGATCACGCGCAAGGCCGGACTCTCGGAGTAGGCCCATGGGCAGCCGGGGTCGGTATAGAGGGTGGCGGAGATCACGAGAAGCGGGGGCGAAGCAGGGGCAGTGAAGAGATCGTAGGGAAGCGGCTAGCTGAGCCCCGCTTGGAGCCTCTCGATCAGCTCGGCCTGGGCCGGGTTGATCTTGTCGCGGGCGTCAGCTACCGAGAACCACTCGGCGCGGTCGACCTCGGGGAATTCACGCGCCTGGCCCGACCGGGGCGGCCACTCGAGCGTGAACGTGTTGCTGGTGATCGCGGAGGCGTCGAGGTCGCCGGCGAGTGCCCAGGCGAGCACGCGCTTGCCGCCCTTCTGGCGGATTTCTCCCAGCTCGAGTCGCTCGCCGTCCGGAGGCGCCACGCCGAGCTCCTCGGTGAACTCGCGGCGGGCCGCGAGGTACGGCTCTTCGCCGACGAGGCATTCTCCCTTGGGAATCGACCATGCGCCGGCGTCGCGTCGACTCCACCAGGGCCCCCCGGGGTGGACGAGGAGGACCTGAAGGCCCGCGGCCGTGCTGCGATAGAGGAGGATGCCCGCGCTGGGGCCGCGGGTGGCTCGACTGCGCTCTGACAAAGGCTCGTGCGCCCGGGGGCGGTTGGCTACCGAGCGAACCTTAATAGCGGAACTGGCCGCCCTTCAGCTCGCGGCCCGCGAGCGGCTTGATCGAGCCGAGCGTCGCGAAGGACACCGCCAGATGCCCGCTGAGGACGCCTTCCGAGGACTTCTTGGCCGCGTGCGTCCCCTTGTACGTGGCGCGGCCGTGGATCCCGGCGGCGCCCTTCAGCACGGCGCTGAGCAGATCGGCCGGAAAGGTGTAGTCGGAGCGGGACGCGAGCGCCGTGTAGCTGTAGGAGAACGAGCAGCTGCTGCGCGTCCTTGAGATCACGACGCCCTCCTCCACGAGTCCGCCGGGGGTCGGCTTGGTCGCATAGACGTAGACGCCGTGGCTGCCCCGCGCGTAGTTCACCTCGAGCGCCGTGCCGTGGGCGCTGGTCCGGCGGGCGCCGTAGCAATCGCTGATCTCCGGCGGGATGCTGAGCGTCGCCTTGGTCTCACGGAGCCTGACCACGCCCAGCCTGTCCGCGTGGAGTGTGAGCGAGCCGCGGAGGATGCCCCGCCGCTTCTCGCCCGGTGAGCCCACGCAGCCCTTGGGGACCGGCAGGCCCTGAGCGCGCCGCGTCGCATGAAAGGTCATGTCGATCCAGCCGCGGTCGCGAAGCAGAAGCCCGTGCAGCCGGGCGGAGGCCAGGCTGGCGTTCCCCTCAAACGAGATGCGCCTGTTGAAGCGGTAGATGGTCGTCTCCAGCGCGCTCCCGGCGCCGTGCCCGCCCGAGCGCCGCTCCAGCGTGAACGCCAGCGCCGAGAACGAACCCCCCGGACCGTTGGTGGCGTCCAGGGAGAGCTTGAAGCCGTGATTGCGGGAGACGGGGGCAGTGGTCAGCTCCTGCGCGCGAGTCGGTTTCCCCGCGGACGCGCTCGGGCTCAGACGGAGCGCCGAGGTGCCCGGCTTGAGCAAGGCGGCAGACGTGCTCGGCGCGAGCGCGGCCGCGCCCAGCGACAGCGCCAGCGGGCCGCACCACCGCCATCCCCTTCGCAGCGCCCCGAGGCGTCGGAGCATCGATGACTGTCCTTGGGCGCTGGGGTCGAGGGGCTTGCTAGCGGCGCTGATCTGCGCTGATGGTGTGCTTCTTGGCCGAGGCGAACGGCTTCACCAAGCCGATCGCAGCCATCTTCACGTACATCGTGCCGGTCAGCTTCCCATATGAGTGGCTCTTGCTCTTGCTGCCCTTGTAGCTCGCCTTGCCCTTGATGCCGCCCGCGCCAGTGACCTTGGCGGTTGAGAGCTTCGCGGTGTCGAGCGTGTAGTCGGTGGTCGGCTCGTTGGCGGCTGCGTATGTGTAGGTGAAGCCGTAGCCCTTGCCGTTCTTGGTCACCTGGATCATCTCGCGGACCGAGCCCTTGGCGCTCGGCTTCGAGGCGGTGACGTAGTACTCGCTATGGGTTGCCTCGAGCAGATAGCCCTTGACATTGGGTGCGCATTGATAGATCGCCGTCGAGAGGCTGCCCTTCTCGGACTTGACTCTGACGGTGCCGAGCTTGTCGGCCTTCAGCGTGAGCTTGCCGCTCCATGTGCCTGAGCGCTTCTTGCCGGGGGTCCCCGAGCAGCCCTTCGGCACGGAGGCCTTCGTCAGCTTGCCGGTCGCGTGAAAGTGCATGTCGACCGAGCCGCGCCCGTCGGTGAGCGTGCCTTTGATCTTGCCCTTGCTGAGGTTCTTAACCCCCGTCAGCTTGGGATTGTTCTTCGCGCCGGCGCCGCTGCTGAACGCGTACGCGGCCGTCTGGGTGGCATGGCCGCTGGTGCGCTTGAGCGTGACTGTGAAGGTGGTCTGGTTCGGCGCGCCGTAGCCCGAGTTGGTGTTGAAGCCGCTGATGCTGACCTTGAAGCCGTGGTTCTTCTTCACTGCGCTCGTATGGAACGAATACAGCTTGGCCAGCGCCGCCCCCGGGAACGCCAGTGCGGCGACAGTGCCGCCGACCAGCAGCAAGGACCTGCGGAACATGAAAAAGCGCGCGATCATGAACTGATACCCCTTCTCTCTCCGATGCTGACGTCCGGGCCCGGAACGGCTCAGAAACCCCAAGAGCGGCCGAATAGACCCCGAAACCATATCCGGCTCCGCGCCGAAACGTAGCGAGCCACGCCGCGCTCGGCAAGCGAGAACCCGAGGCGCGGCGCCGTCAGACCGCGACCAGCTCGCGCTCCTGCTCCGGTGCCCGCCCGAGCTCGTGCTCGTCCGCCCGCTCGAGCTCGTCCTCGTCCGCATCCGTGGCCGACCGCAGCAGCAGGCCGGCGATCAGCGCGCCCGCGAGGCACAGCGCCCCGCTGAGAGCGAACGCAACGCCGAAGCCGTCCGTCGCCGCCTGCAGCGGACCGGCCCCCGCCGAGCCGCGGGTGACCGAGTCGGCGATCGTGCTGAGCACGGCCAGACCGAGCGCGCCGCCCATCAGGCGCGAGGTGTTGAGCAGGCCTGAGGCGAGCCCGCTCTGCGCGGAGGGGACGCCCTGCATCGCCGCGATCGTCGCCGGCACGAGCGAGAAGCCCATCCCCAGCGCGCCCACGACGGCGCCCGCCAGCACCGCGTTCAGGAAGTTCCCGCCCGGCGAGACCCCGGTCAGGAGCAGCCCGCCCGCCGCCGCTGCGAGCATGCCCGCGGTGATCACCCGCCGCGGCCCGAAGCGGGCCACGACTCGCGGCGCCAGCGTCGAGCCCGCGAAGATCGAGAGCGTCATCGGCAGGAAGGCGAGTCCCGCCGCGATCGCGCTGTAGTGCAGCACCTGCTGGAGGTAGAGCGTGAGGAAGAACCACTGCGGGAAAAGACCCGCGTAGAGCAGCAGCACGACCACGTTCGCCGCGCGCAGGTTGCCGAGGCGGAAGATCGAGAGCGGCACCAGCGGCGCGGGCGAAAAGCGCGCCTCGACCGCGACAAAACCCGCCAGCAGGACCAGCCCCACCGCCAGCGGCGCGATCACCTCGGCCGATCCCCAGCCGGCCGCGTTGGTGCGCACGATGCCGTAGGTGATCGCCAGCAGGCTGCCGGTGATCAGGCTCGCGCCGGCGAAGTCGAAGTGGCGAGGACCCGAAGCTGCGTCGCTGGCGGGAATCGCCCGCCGCGCGAGCCACACCACGACCGCCCCCAGGGGCACGTTGATGACGAAGATCGCCTCCCAGCCGATCAGCTGCGTGAGGACTCCGCCCAGCAGCGCCCCGGACGATGCGCCCAGCGCCCCCATCGCTCCCCACATGCCGAGGCCGCGGTTGCGCTCGGGGCCTTCCTCGAAAGCACTCGTGATGATCGACAGCGTGGCCGGCGAAACGATCGCCCCGGCGAAGCCCTGAAGCGCGCGCGCGGCGATCAGCAACTCCTGCGAGGCGGCCACAGCGCATGCCAGCGAGGAGAGCGCGAACAGCGCCGTACCCACGATGAACACTCGCCGGCGGCCGAGCAGGTCCGCCAGGCGCCCGCCGAGCATGAGAAAGCCGGCGAAGCCGATCGTGTAGGCGTTGACGACCCACTGCAGATCGATGGTCGAGAAGTGCAGCGCGCCACGGATCGACGGCAGCGCCACATTCACGATCGAGACGTCCAGGATGACCATGAACTGCGCCAGGCAGACGGCGAACAGGAGCAGCCCACGGGACGAGCGCGGGGTCCGGATCAGCTTTTGCGTTGCGGTCACGAAGGGCATTGTGCGATCATCTTTATCCGGGTACAAGAGAGGAAGTTATCCTGGTAGTGGATGTGCTAGCCATGTTCAGCTAAGAGGCGACATGGCGCATCGGACAAACGGAGCGGACTGACATGAGCAAGGCCTTACTCGCTGAACCGAAGACGAACGGCAAGGCCGACCGGGGACACCTCGGTGGCAACGGCACCCGCCGCCGCGCCGAGCTCGCGGACTTCCTGCGGCGGCGCCGCGAGGCCATAACTCCGGAGGACGTGGGGCTCCCCGACGGCGGCCGCCGTCGCACCCCCGGGCTGCGGCGCGAGGAGGTCGCGCTGCTGGCCGGCGTGGGCACCACTTGGTACACGTGGCTCGAGCAGGGGCGCGACGTGCGCGCGTCGCTGGAGGTGCTCGAGGCAATCTCGCGCGCGCTCAAGCTTTCTGCGACCGAGCGCACCCACCTGGTGCTGCTCGGCCGCGGCGAGGAGCCACCGCCGTGCAAATCCCCGGCCGAGCGGATCTCCCCCGTGCTCAAGCGGCTGATCGAGGGTCTCGGACCCAATCCGGCCTATGTGCTCGGCCGCCGCTGGGACTACCTGTGCTGGAACCGCGCCGCGTGTGCGCTATTTGGCGATTTCGACGCCGTGCCCCGCGCGGCCCGCAACCACGTGTGGATGACGTTCATGGATCCCAGCCGGCGCGAGCTGTTCCCCGATTGGGAGAAGAGCGCCCGTCGGCTCGTGGCCAAGTTCCGCGCCGACAGCGCTCGCTACCTCGGTGATCCCGAGTTCGAGGAGCTGATCCATGCCCTGCGCCATTCGAGCCCCGAGTTCTGCCGTGCCTGGAAGCTCCACGAGGTCTCGGGCGGCGGCGAGGGGCGCAAGGAAGTCCACCATCCCGTCGAGGGCTTGATGGTGTTCGAGCACGCGGTCTTCAGGCCCGGACAAGCCCCGGAGCAGCGCTTGGTGCTGTATTCACCCCGGCCCGAGCACGAGACGCCGGCGAAGCTCAGGCGGCTGATGGAGGCCCGCGCGGCGGCAACTGCGACCGTGTGAGGGTCGGCGCGGGCGCTCTCCACACCCTGCTGCCTCGCCCGCTCCGGGCTACACCGCCCTGCCCGTTTGGGTGCAAGCGGGTAACCCCTAACGGGCAAACTAGCTGCAAACACCGTTTCCACCTGGCGATTTGCCGTAAAGCGGTGTATCTTCGCGCGCAGCAAACACGAGCCTGATGGGCAAAGACCCATCAGTCGGGGGTTCTAGAGAGAGCCGCCGAAAGGGGGAAAGAAGCGATGAAAGTATCCAGAACGTTAAGCAGGAGCTTCCTGCTCAGTGCCATCGCCGTAGTAACTCTCGGCGTGGCCACATCCGGAGCGGCGGTCTCGTTGCAAGCGGCCCACCATCGTCATCACGGCAGGTTCTCGTGCAAGGCGTGGGGGGCCGACATCGGCGGCACGACTTTCGCCGTCGCGAACCGGGTCAACTCTCCATGTCAGAACAAACTCGCACGAGTGAACAAGGCCGGGAAGACGTTGAAGGGCGTCAAGCTCGGCGTCATCACGTCACGCACCCACATAAAGAACTGGCGACGGGTGCGGGCGGGAACGCTCGGTACGGCGAGCGCACGGACCGCGAAGGTGGTGGTCGGCCTGGCCGGCGCCAAGGCGCTCAAGATCGGTGCCGCGACCTCGTCTGCCACTAACACCTGCGTGGCAAGGGGCGGCAAGCTGGCGGTCAGGCAGACAAGCCAATCAAACGTCGCCTACATCGTCGTCAACGGTAAGAAGATGCGACCTGGCAGCAAGCAGGAGAAGATCCCGCTCGGCCCACTGGGCACGATCTATCTCAATCGAGTGATCAGGAAGGGCAACACGCGCACCGTGCGCGCGGTCGAGATCGACCTCGGCGGACACAAGCCGACGATCATCCTGGCGCAGTCCCAGGTGGGCTACAGCGGCCGTCCGTGCGCGGCCAAGTAACCAACTCCTGACCGAGTGCAGTCCCGGGGCCGGCGCTTGTAGCCGGCCCCGACTGCCTCGGCCGTCGCGCCCCTACCCGCCGACCGTCGGCTCGCGTACGTCCCGCGCGACCAGCGCCGCGTACACCCCACCGCGCTCGAGCAGCTGCTCGTGCGTGCCGCGCTCGGCGATCCGGCCGGCTGCGAGCACGACGATCTGGTCGGCGTCGCGGACGGTCGAGAGGCGGTGCGCGATCGTGACCGTGGTGCGACCCTCGGCGAGCCGCTCGAGCTCCTGCTGCACCGCGGCCTCGGTCTGCGTGTCGAGCGAGCTGGTGGCCTCGTCGAGCACCAGCACCGGCGGGTTGCGCAGGATCGTTCGTGCGATCGCCATGCGCTGCTTCTCGCCGCCCGAGAAGCGGTAGCCGCGTTCGCCCACGACCGTGTCATAGCCCTCGGGCAGCGAGACGATCAGCTCATGGATGCGCGCGACGCGCGCGGCCTCCTCGATCTCCTCGTCGCTCGCCTCGGGGCACGCGAAGCGCAGGTTCTCGCGCACGCTTGAGTGGAACAGGTAGGTCTCCTGCGAGACCACGCCGACAGCCTGAGCCAGCGAGGCGAGGGTCACGTCGCGCACATCGACGCCGTCGATCGTGACCCGTCCCCGTTGCGGGTCATACAGGCGCGCGACCAGGTAGCCGAGCGTGGTCTTGCCCGCGCCGGTCTCGCCCACGATCGCGGTGGTCGTTCCCGCGGGCACGACGAGGTCGATGTCCCGCACGGTCCAGGCTCCGTCCTTCCCGTAGCGGAACGACACGTCCTCGAAGCGGACCTCTCCCAGCAGCTCCTCCCGGCGCAGCGAGACCGCGTCGGGGGCTTCGACGATGTCGATCGGCAGGTCGAGGTACTCGAAGATGCGGTCGAAGAAGGCCAGCGAGGCCTCGACGTCCGCGCCCACGCCCAGCAGCTGCTGGATCGGGAACAGCAGCCGGGTCTGCAGCGTGGTCATCGCGATCACCGTGCCCACCGAGATGCCGCCGATGATCGAATGCTGCCCCGCGAGGAAGTACATGATCGCCGGCTGGACCGCGAAGGTCATCTGGATCGTCGACATCACCCAGCGTCCGGCCATGCGCGAGCGGACCTCGAGATCCGCGATCTCCGCGGACTCACCCGTGAACCGGTTCGCGAGGTCGCCGCCGCGCCCCATCGTCTTGCCGAGCATGATGCCCGACACCGACAGCGATTCCGCCACGAGAGCGGAGAGATCGGCCAGCTGTCGTTGCTGGGTCATCGTGATCCTGCGCCTGACCTTGCCGACCCGCCGGGTCAGGTAGACGAACAGCGGCAGAAAAACCAGCGAGATCGCCGCGAGCCGCCAGTTCAGCAGGAGCATCGCGATGACCGCGGCGATGACCGTGGTCGCGTTCTGCGCGATTGTCGTCGCGGTGTTGGTCAGCACGTCATCGAGGCCGCCGATGTCGTTGGCGAGCCGCGACTGCACCTCCCCCGTCCGCGTGCGCGTGAAGAACGCGAGCGACATGCGCTGCAGGTGTTGGTAGACCGCCGAGCGCAGATCGTGCATGACGCGCTGCCCGACCGCGTTCGACATGTACGTCTGCCATACGCTGAACACAGCGGTCGCGATCGCGATCGCGATCATCCCGCCGACGCACCAGGCCAGCACCGTGTTGTCGTGCTGGAGCAGGCCGACGTTGACGACCTCTCGCAGCAGGAAGGGCGAGATCATGCTGATGCCGGCCGAGAACGCGATCAGCGCCATGGCTCCCGCCAGGCGCCATTTGTAGGGGCGGAACAACCTCAGGATCCGGTGCCTGTCGCGCTCGCGACTGGGGTCCATCAGCGGCGGCGGCCGCTCGCGACCGCGCAGGGAGCGCCTCCCGCCGCCGCCGGCCGATCCGTGCGCCGCTCCAAACCCGCGTCCGCCAACACTCATATCCAGCGATGATGGCAGCCGCCCCAGCCCGGCCCCGGAGCGCAAAGTTCGTCCCAATCCACTCATGTGCCGCACGCGAGCGGGATACTTGCCTCCGTGCCCGAAAAGCTGACCCCTCGGGGCAATGGCGCCCAGCGCTTGGCGACGCCTCGCGACGAGCGTCCCGCGCCCGCGCACCACGAGGAGATGCGGCGCCTGACCGGCGACCTCCAGCGGCCCACGAGCGCCTTTCCGCCGATCGCCGGCTACGGCTTTCTCTCCGACTGCGAGAACTTTGCGCTCGTCGCCCCCAACGGCGGTGTGGAATGGCTGTGCCTACCGCGCCCCGATTCGCCGAGCGTCTTCGGCGCGATGCTCGATCGCGACGCCGGCCACTTCAACCTCGGCCCCGACGCCATCGCGGTCCCGGCGTCGCGCCGCTACCTGCCCGGCACGATGGTGCTCGAGACGAGCTGGGGCACCGGCTCAGGCTGGATCATCGTCCGCGACGTCCTGCTGATCGGCCCCTGGCGCCACGAGCAGGACCGCTCGCACACCCACCGCCGGACGCCCACCGACTACGACGCGCAGCATGTGCTGCTGCGCATGGTGCGCTGCGTCAACGGCGAGGTCGAGCTGAGCCTCGACTGCGCGCCGGTGTTCGACTACGGCCGCAAGCCCGCCACGTGGGAGTACGCCGGGCCCGGCTATCACCAGGGCATCGCGCGCGCCGAAGATGTCGACGTCGAGCTGCGGCTCGTCACCGACCTGCGCCTGGGCTTCGAGGGGCCGCACGCGACTGCGCGCCACCGCATGAAGGAAAACGACCAGCTCTTCTGCGCGCTCACGTGGTCGAAGAACGGTGCCCCGAAGACCTGCAGCGAGGCCTACAAGCGGCTCGTGTGGACGGCCCACCACTGGCAGCACTGGCTCGATCGCGGGTCGTTCCCCGACCACCCCTGGCGCATGTTCCTCCAGCGCAGCGCGCTGACGCTGAAGGGGCTCACCTACGCCCCCACCGGCGCATTGGTCGCGGCCGCCACCACCTCGCTGCCTGAGACGCCGCGCGGCGAGCGTAACTGGGACTACCGCTACAGCTGGATCAGGGACTCGACCTTCATGCTGTGGGCGCTCGACACGCTCGGCTTCGATTGGGAGGCCAACGATTTCTTCTACTTCATTGCCGACGTCGCCGGCGGCAACGCCCGCCCGATCCGCGGTGACGGCTCCCATGGTGATCGCGACGCTGAGCAGGACGACGGCTTCCAGGATCTCCAGGTCATGTACGGCGTCGGCGGCGAGCGCGCGCTCGACGAGCACCTGCTTGAGCACCTCGACGGCTACGAGGGTGCTCGCCCGGTGCGCGTCGGCAACGGCGCCTACAAGCAGCGACAGCATGATGTATGGGGCGCGCTGCTTGACTCGGTCTACATCCACACCCGCTCCCGCGACGCGCTCGACGAGCGCGTGTGGCCGATCCTCGAGCACCAGGTGGAATGCGCGATCCGCAACTGGCGCGAGCCCGACCGCGGCATCTGGGAGATCCGCGGCGAGCCCAAGCACTTCACCTCGTCGAAGATGTTCTGCTGGGTGGCGCTCGATCGCGGCGCCCGCCTGGCCGAAATCCGGGAGGACTACGAGCGCGCCCACCGCTGGCAGGGAATCGCCGAGGAGATCCACAACGACATCTGCACGAACGGCATCGACGAGCGCGGCGTGTTCGTGCAGCACTACGGCTCCGACTCGCTCGACGCCTCCCTGCTGATGATGCCGCTGGTGCGGTTCCTGCCGCCGGACGACGAGCGCATCCGCAAAACGGTGCTGGCGATCGCCGACGAGCTGACCGAGTACGGGTTGGTCATGCGCTACAAGACCGATGAGACCGACGACGGCCTTCAGGGACGGGAGGGCACCTTCATGATCTGTTCCTTCTGGCTGGTCTCCGCCCTGTGCGAGATCGGCGAGCTGACGCGCGCCCAGGAGCTATGCGAGCGGCTGCTCGGTCACGCCAGCCCGCTGGGCCTCTACGCCGAGGAGATGGACCCGCGCACCGGGCGCCACCTGGGGAACTTCCCCCAGGCCTTCACGCATCTCGCGCTGATCAACGCGGTCATGCACGTGATCCGCGCCGAGCAGCAGGTCGCGCTTGCGCAGTCGCCGTGGGCGACGCACGCCCAGACGCCCTGGCAGGCCCAGCAAGCCGACTGACAGCAGCCGCTACGCCGCCACCGCTGCGTCCACCTGGCCCCCCACGGGCCGCCGCCGGGCGGCCGGCTCCAGGGCCGGGTTCTGCCAGCCCGCATCGGCGGGGTTCAGGTTCACGCCCGGAGGCACGATCGCGTCGATCTGATCGAGCACCGCATCCTCGAGCATCGCGTCGGCCGCCGGTAGCTGCGACTCGAGCTGCTCCATCGTGCGCGGGCCGATGATCGCGGCGGTCACGGCGGGATGGCGGATCACGAATGCGAGCGCCAGCTCGATCAGCGACAGCCCGGCCTCTTCCGCCAGCACGGCGAGAGCATCGGCGGCCTCGAGCTTGCGCTGGTTCCCCGGGACCGTCATGTCGTAGCGCGCGGGGATGCGCTCTGCCCGGTGCGAGGCGGGCAGCTCCGTCCCCATGCGGTAGCGGCCCGAGAGCCACCCGCCCGCGAGCGGGCTCCAGGGGATCACGCCCATCCCGTACCTCGCGCAGGTGGGCAGCACGTCGTTCTCGATGCCGCGCACGAGGATCGAATAGGGCGGCTGCTCGCATATGAACCGCTCCCGCCCGCGGTCGCGGGCGGTCCACTGAGCCTCGACGATCTGGCTCGCGGGGAAGGTGGAGGAGCCGATGTAGCGGACCTTGCCGGCGCGCACCAAATCGGTGAGCGCCCCGAGCGTCTCGTCGATGTCGGTGTCCGCCTCGGGGCGGTGGATCTGGTAGAGGTCGATCCAATCGGTGCCGAGGCGCCTGAGGCTGTGCTCGACCTCGCGCGTGATCCAGCGGCGCGAGTTGCCGTACTCGTTGGGGTCCTCGCCCATCGTCCCGTGGACCTTGGTGGCGAGCACCACCTGGTCGCGGCGGCCGTCCTTGAGCGCTTTGCCGACGATTTCCTCGGATTCGCCCCGGGAGTAAACGTCGGCGGTGTCGATGAAGTTGACGCCCGCGTCGAGCGCCCGGTGGATGATGCGGATCGAGTCGTCGTGATCGGCGTTGCCCCAGGCGCCGAACATCATCGCGCCGAGGCACAGGGGGCTCACCTTGACGCCGCTGCGACCGAGGGTGCGAAGCTGCATTGCATGAACCGTAGCCCATCGACCTCCCGGGCCCTCACGCGTCCTCGCGGCCTGACCGGCGCCGGCGCCACCTTCGGCGCCGCCTATGCCTTCACCGTGGTAATGATCGGGACCACCCTGCCGACGCCGCTGTATCCGATCTACGAGCAGCGCTTCGGGATCTCTGGCCTGCTCGTGACGGTGATCTTTGCCACCTACGCGGTCGGGGTGATCGCGGCGCTGCTGGCGATGGGCCAGCGCTCGGATCAGATCGGGCGCCGCCCGGTGCTGCTGCTTGGCCTCGGTTTCGCCGCCGCCAGCTCGGTCGTCTTCCTGCTCGCCGGCGCACTCGGCCCGCTGCTGCTGGGGAGGTTGCTGTCCGGCGTCTCCGCCGGCATCTTCACGGGAACCGCCACCGCGATGCTGGTCGACCTTGCGCCCGCGAACGCGCGCGCCCGCGGGACCCTGGTCGCGACCGGCGCGATGAACATCGGCCTGGGTCTCGGCCCCCTGCTGGCGGGGTTGCTGGCCCAGTTCGCCGCCGATCCGCTGCGCCTGAGCTACGCCGTTCACCTCGGCCTGCTCGTGCCGGCCGCGGTGGCCGTGTGGCTGGCCCCCGAGCCGGTGGAAGTCGAACCCGGCACCGGCTTCGGCGGGTGGCAGATGCAGCAACTGCGCGTGCCTCGTGAACTGCGCCCGACGTTCATCCGCGCGGCCGTGGCGGCTCTCGCCGCCTTCGCCGTGCTGGGGCTTTTCACCGCTGTCACCCCCTCGTTCTTGACCGAGCTGCTGAAGCTCCCGAGCCACTGGCTCGCTGGGGTGGTCGTGTTCGTGGGCTTCCTGGCCTCCTCCGCCGGCCAGTTTTCGCTCGAGCTGATCTCCGCGCGCAAGGCCCTGCCGCTCGGCTGCGCCGTGATGGTGGCCGGCTCCGGGCTACTCGCCGCCGCTATCGGCGCGAGCTCGCTGCCGTTGTTGATCGCGGGCGCGGTGGTCGCCGGACTGGGCGTCGGGCTGAGCTTCCGCGGCGGCCTGACGCTCGTCAACAGCGAGAGCCCCGCCGCCCAGAGGGGCGAGATCGCGTCAAGCTACTTCGTGGTTGCCTACATCGCGATCTCGGTGCCGATCGTGGGCATCGGCGTGGGTGCCGAGGCCGTCGGGCTGCGTGCCGCGGGGATCGTGTTCACGGGACTGGTGGGGCTGGTGGCGCTGGCCGTGATGGCGAGCCTCGGACGCCGCTCGCAGGTCGATTCAGACGGCGGCGTGTCATAGCATGCGCCCATGCCAGTCGTGCGCCTGCGCGAACCGCTCAAGCGGCTGGCGGGCAACCGCTCCGAGCACACGTTGGCCGCAGGGACCGTGAGCAGTCTGCTCCAGAGCCTCGAGGCCAGCCAGCCGGCCCTGTCGGGGTGGATTCTCGACGAGCGTGGCGTGATCCGTGCTCACATCAACGTGTATGTCAACGGCGAGCTCGGTGACGGCGCACGCGCGCTCAAAGACAGCGACCGCGTGGACGTGATTCCCGCGATCTCAGGAGGCACATGACCGAACTACTGCTAGGCACTCGTAAGGGCCTGGTCGCGCTCGAGGGCGAGCCGGGCGGCCAATTCCAGGTCCGGGCGCGCGCGTTCCCGGGGGAGACCGTCGATTACGCGACGCGCGACCCGCGCTCGGGCCGCGTGTTCGCGACGATCACCTCGCCCTTCTACGGACCGAAGATCTTCTACACCGACCTCGCGGTCGAGGACTGGCCCGAGCCCCGCGGTCCGAGCTTCCCGCCCCCACCCGAGGTCGAGGGCTGGGAGCAGGCCTCGGGCATCGCCCTGCCCGAGGGTGGCGAGCTTGCGCTCAAGCGGATCTGGGTGATCGAACCCGGGGAAGCCGACGGGCAGGTATTTGTCGGCGGTGACCCCGGCGTGCTGTTCGAAAGCCGCGACGGGGGCGCAAGCTTCGAGCTCAACGAGGCGCTCTTCAGCGAGCCGAGCCGCAGCGGCTGGCAGCCCGGCGGCGGCGGCCTCTGCCTGCACTCGATCGTGACCTGGCCGGGCGACCCCGACCGCCTGGCGATCGGCATCTCGGCGGCGGGCGTCTGGCTGACCGAGGACGGCGGCAGGAGCTGGCGCCAGGGCAACAAGGGGCTCAGCGCGCGCTATGTGCCCGAGGACGCCCCCGATGACCAGATCGCCCTGTGCGTGCACCGGATTCAGCGCGCAGCCTCCCGCCCCGAGCGGCTCTTCCTCCAGTTCCACGGCGGCGTTTACCGCTCAGACGATGCCGGCTCGAGCTGGACCGCGATCGGTGACGGCCTGCCCTCGGACTTCGGCTTCCCACTCGCGGTCGACCCCGCCGACCCCGACAGCGCATATGTGATCCCGCTGACCGCCGACCTCGACCGGGTGACGCCTGGAGAGCGGGTCCGCGTTTACGAGACGCGCGACGCCGGCTCCTCCTGGACCCCTCGCGGGGACGGCCTGCCTTCCGAGCACGCCTACCTGACGATCCTGCGCGAGGCCTTCGACTGGACCGGCTCCGGCGACGGGTTCGGGCTCTACTTCGGCGCGACCTCGGGCGAGGTCTTCGGCTCGCCCGACGGCGGTGCCAAGTGGTTCACGGTCGCGGACCGGTTGCCTCCGGTGCTGTCGGTGTCCGTCAACTAAGAGGTCCCGGCCCGATCATGATCGGGCCGGCCGGCCGGAACATGTTCCGGCCGGGGCCGGGGCGCATGCGCCCCGGCCATTACGTTGCTCTCGATCCATTCCACGGGTGCATCCGCTGAGGCGGCCATCGCCGCCAGCCAGGGCTCGCGGCTCCGGCGCCCGCGCCGATGCT
Source organism: uncultured Solirubrobacterales bacterium (assembly GCA_963823315.1). Classification (GTDB taxonomy): domain Bacteria; phylum Actinomycetota; class Thermoleophilia; order Solirubrobacterales; family Solirubrobacteraceae; genus Palsa-465. The sequence goes on from CAWGLB010000013.1 coordinate 48,662, forward strand.
CATGCGCTAGACGAGAACGCCGGCTGCCAGGCGGCTCTCTGCTCGAGGCTCGCCAGCCCCTGCGCGTGCAGCAGCTGCGCGATCTGCACCGCGTTCGTGGCCGCCCCCTTGCGCAGGTTGTCGCCGACCACCCACAGGTTCAGGTAGCGGTGCCCGTCCGGGCCCGGGTCGTGGCGCAGCCGCCCGACAAACACCTCGTCCCGATCCGCGGCCTCGACCGCCGTGGGATAGTGCGCCAGAGCCGGATCGTCGGCTACGACGATGCCCTCGGCTCTGGAGAGCAACTCGCGCGCGCGCTCGACGCCGATCGGTGCGCGCGTGCGGACACGCACCGATTCCGAATGGCCGACCATCACGGGCACGCGGGCGCAGGTCGCGGTGATGCGCAGCTCGTTTTCGCCTAACCCGAAGATCTTGCGCGTCTCGTCCATCATCTTGCGCTCCTCGGTCGTATACCCGTCGCCGTCCTTGAAGGTCTCGACGTGCGGCAGCACGTTGAAAGCAATCTGGTGCGGGTAGACCTCCGGTTTTGGCGGCTCCGCGCGATGAAGCAGCGCATGGCTCTGCTCCTCGAGCTCCTGCACCGCAGCGTTGCCCGTCCCCGAGACGGACTGGTAGGTGGAGACCACGATCTCCTCGAGCGCCGACTGCTCGTGCAAGGGGTGGAGCGCCATGACTAGCGCCATCGTCGAGCAGTTGGGGCTGGAGATGATCCCTCGTCCAATCAGCGCTTCCGCCGCGGCGTCGGGGTTGATCTCGGGCACCACCAGCGGCACGTGCGGGTCCATGCGCCACTGGCTCGTTTTGTCGATCACGAGCGCGCCGCCCTCGGCGAAGCGAGGCGCCCACTCGCGGCTGACCGAGCCGCCGGCGGCCATGAAGACGAGGTCGAAGCCCTGGATGGCTTCGTCGCTCAGCGCCCGGCAGACGAGGTCCCGGCCCTTGAATCCAACGCCCTTGCCCTCGGAGCGGGAGCTCGCGAACGGCTGCAGCTCGGAGAGCGGAAAATCTCGCTCCTCGAGTACCTGCAGAACCTTGCTGCCGACGGCGCCGGTGGCGCCGACCACAGCTGCGCGGTAGCCGTCGGACATCGCGGCTCACTGTAGCGGTGCCAGACTCCGGCTCGTGAAGCGGGCCTTTCAGCAGGTCGACGTGTTCGCCTCGGGGCCGTACACGGGCAACCCGGTGGCGGTCGTGCTCGACGGCGAGGGCCTTTCGGATGCCGATATGCAGCGTCTCGCCAACTGGACGAACCTGTCCGAGACCACCTTCGTGCTGCCGCCCACGGACCCCGCGGCCGACTACCGGCTGCGCATCTTCACGACTACGGTCGAGCTGCCATTCGCGGGCCACCCGACGCTCGGCAGCGCCCATGCGTGGCTGACCCACGGCGGCTCGCCGCGGCGAGAAGCACAGGTGGTGCAGGAGTGCGGCGCCGGCCTCGTCACGCTGCGGCCGACCGCGGACCGGATCGCCTTCGCCGCGCCGCCGCTGGTGCGCTCGGGGCCGCTCGAACGGGGGTTGGCGGCCGAGCTGGGCGAGAAGCTCGGGATCGCTGACGACGACGTGGTCGACTCCCAGTGGGTCGACAACGGCCCGGGCTGGGCCGCCCTCCTGCTCCGAAGCGCAGCCGAGGTGCGCGCGGTCAAACCGACGCTGGTCGACTTGCCGGTCGGGGTGGTCGGGCCCCATGGCGAAGGTGGACCGGCCGACTTCGAGGTGCGCGCCTTCTTCCCGTCCGGCGATGCGATGTTCGAGGACCCCGTAACGGGGAGCCTCAACGCCTCGCTGGCGCAGTGGCTGCTTTCAAGCGGCCGCGCCCGAGCGCCGTACGTGGCGTCTCAAGGAACCGTGCTGGGCCGCGCGGGCCGCGTCTACATCGACCAGGATGCCGAGGGATCGATCTGGGTCGCCGGCACCACCGTGACCTGCGTCGAGGGCTCGATCGAGGCGTAGCGAACGCCCATCGGTGACCCTAGATCGCCACTGTGAGGCCGAGCGCTAGCTGCGAAGCTCGGCCGCGAGCTTCTCGAGCACCTGAGCGTACGTCCGCCGCAGCGACATCGGCGCGAACAAGCGCTCGAAGAAGCCCCCAATGCCGCCTGCGCCCTCCCACGAGGCCTCGAGCGTGACCGAGCTGCCGGTCGCGGTCTCGTCGACGGTCCAGTTCGAGACGAAGGTGGAGCTCTGATCGCGCTCATACAACGTGTCGTCCGATTCCTCTACGCGCAGACGAAAGCCGCGCGGCGAGCGGCCGGGCGCGACGAAGGTGTAGGAGAAGACCGTCCCCTCCCCCTCGCCGCCTTCCTCCACGCGGTAATCGCGGTAGGAGTCAGTGAGGATGCGGGGGCGCGCGGTGCGGTAGTCGCGCAGAAACGCGCGCACCTGGGCGGGTGGCGCGGCCACCGGGTTGGTGGCGGCTGCCATAAGCAGGGCCATGGACGGCATTGTGGCAGCGCGGGGCGGATCGGGGCCCGGCGGGGGCCACGGCCGGGGCGGCAGCCGGCTCATCTGCCGTCCCCTCCCGGCGCGTGGGCGGCCTGATCGTGCATCATGCGGCGCGATGCTTGCCGTCTACGCCACCGACATCGACCGCGACGATCCCCTGCGAGGGCTCGAAATCGGCGAGCGCCCCGACCCCGAGCCCCCCGCCGGCTTCACCACGATCACCGTGCGGGCGGCGTCGCTCAACCACCACGACCTGTGGTCGCTGCGCGGCGTCGGCCTGAGCCGCGAGGCGCTGCCGATGATCCTCGGTTGTGACGCGGCGGGAGCGGACGGGGATGGCAACGAGGTCGTCGTGCACTCGGTTATCACCAGCGAGGGATGGCTCGGCGATGAGACGCTCGACCCGCGCCGCTCGATCCTGTCCGAGCGCCACCAGGGCACGTTCGCCGAGCGGGTCGCGGTGCCGAGTCGCAACCTCGTGCCCAAGCCGCCCGAGCTCTCCTTCGAGGAGGCCGCCTGCTTGCCGACGGCGTGGTTGACCGCCTACCGGATGTTGTTCACCCGCGCTCGGCTCTTGCCCGGGATGACCGTGCTCGTCCAGGGCGCCACCGGCGGCGTCGCGACCGCGCTGATCACGCTCGCCAGCGCCGCCGGCATCCGCGTGTGGGTCACGAGCCGCTCGGAGGAGAAGCGCGCAGCGGCTGTCGAACTCGGCGCCGAGCATGGCTTTGAGCCGGGGGCGCGGCTGCCCGAACGCGTGGACGCGGTGATGGAGACGGTCGGCGAGGCCACCTGGGCGCACTCGGTGCGCGCCCTGAAGCCCGGCGGCACGATCGTCGTCTCGGGGACCACCACCGGCGACGCGCCGCCGGCCGAGCTGCGACGCATCTTCTTTCTGCAGCTATCGGTCGTCGGCTCCACGATGGGTACCCGCGAGGAGCTCGAGCGGCTGATCCGGCTTTGTGTCCGCCGCCGGGTCCACCCCACGATCCAGCACACGCTGCCGCTGCGCGAGGCCCGGGAGGGCTTCGAGACGATGCTGCGGGGCGAGATGCACGGCAAGATCGTGTTTACCCCTTGAGCGCATCGGGGCAGCGGACCACCATGAACGCAATCGTCTTTGAGCGCAACGGCGGGCCCGAGGTCCTCGAGTACAAAGAGGTGGAGGACCCGACTCCCCGAGACGGGCAGGTGGTGGTCGACGTGGAGGCGGTGGGTGTCAACTACCGCGACGTCTACGAACGCGAGGGAAACGGGTACGGGTCAGAGCCGCCCGCCGTGATCGGGGTCGAGGGTGCGGGCACGGTGGCCGACGGCGGCGAGCGGGTCGCCTGGATCGCGGTGCCCGGCAGCTACGCCGAGCGCGTGGCCGCCGACCGCAAGGCGCTCGTGCCGGTGCCCGACGGGGTCTCGGCCGAGGACGCCGCCGCGGCCTTGCTCCAGGGGATGACGGCCCACTACCTGGCGTGGGACTCCTACCCGATCGAGGAGGGCGACTGGGTGGTCGTGCACGCCGCGGCCGGCGGCGTCGGCCTGATGCTCACCCAGCTCGCCAAACTGCGCGGCGGGCGGGTGCTCGCAACCACCTCGACGGAGGAGAAGGCCGCGCTGGCGCGCGAGGCCGGGGCGGACGAGGTGAGCGGTTATGACGGCTTCGCCGAGCGCGTCCACGAGCTGAGCGGGGGCGAGGGCGCCGCGGCCGTGTATGACGGCGTCGGCCAGGCCACGTTCTCCGAAGGCTTGAAGGCGCTACGCCCGTGTGGTCGGATGATCCTCTACGGCGCCGCCAGCGGCCAGCCCGAGCCACTGGCCTTGGCAAAGCTCGCCCCGGCCGGGTCGCTGTACGTGCAGCGGCCAACGCTCGCAACCTATACGCGCACGCCCGAGCTGCTCCGTGCGCGGGCCGAGGCGTTGTTTGAGCTGATCGCCGACGGGAAGTTGCGCGTCCAGATCGGGCACCGCTATCCGCTGTCCGAGGCGGGCCAGGCCCACGAGGACCTCGAGTCACGCAGGACCACCGGCAAGCTCTTGCTGCTGCCGCGGTGAGCGGGCCCGAGACCTTCTCTTTCGGAGACGACGGCGGCATCCCCAACTCGGAGCTCCCCGTGCTCGTCTATCACGACGTGGACGCGGCCCGCTCCGGCGCCGCCGCGTCCGAGCGTCTGTTCGCGGACAACAACTGGCTGGGCGCGTGGCGTGACGGCATCTTCCCCTTTCACCACTTCCATTCGACGGCCCATGAGGTGCTGGCGGTCGTCTCAGGAAGGGCGCGCGTGATGCTCGGGGGGCCCTCGGGCCGGGAGTTCGAGGTGAGCGTCGGCGACGTGCTCGTCCTGCCGGCCGGGACCGGGCATTGCAACCTGGGCTCCTCCGAGCTTTTGGTGGTGGGTGCCTACCCCGACGGGATGAGCTGGGACATCCGCCGCGGCGAGACCTCCGAACACGACGAGGCCGTCGCGAACATCCGCGCGGTGCCGCTGCCCGAGCGAGACCCGGTCGGCGGCACGCTCACCGAGCTCTGGCGGAGCTAGCGCGCCCGGCGGTGATACTCGCGGTTGGGGATCTGCCCGCCCGCGAGCGCCAGGCGGTTAGTGAAGTTGTACATCGCCGCCACCTCGAGCACGTCCCAGGCATCCGCGTCCGAGAGGCCATGCTCACGCAGGCCGTTCAGGTCCTGCTCTTCGCACTCAACGGGCTTGCGCGTGACCTTCTCGGCGAACGCGCAGATTGCGCGCTGGCGGTCGGTGAGCGCCTCGGCGCGGCGCCAGTCAAGCGTGATCCGGTCGGCCATCTCGGGATCGCCCCAGGCCTCGCGCAGCGACGCTCCGTGCGCGACCAGGCAGTAGAGACAGCCGTTGGCCATCGACACGACGACCGCGATCATCTCGCGCTCGGCGGCGCTCAGCCCGGGAGTCTCCTCGTGCAGCAGCTTGAAGTGGTGAAACCAGGCGCGGAGCCGCTCGGGGCGGAAGGCGTAGGCGCGAAAGACGTTGGGGACGAAACCGATTCGCTCGCGGGCGGCCCGGAACAGGCCCTGGAGGTCCTCGGGGATCTCATCTTCGCCGGGGACGGGGAACCAGGAGACCCGGTCGGTGGCTTGCGCTTGCGTGCTCTGCGTGGGAAGCGCCACTAGCCCACAGCGTCGAGCCAGCGGCTGAGCGCGCGACCGCCCGCGAGCGTCAGCTTGCCCTCGGCGGTGATCCAATCGCGCACGCGCAGCTCGCGCACAAGGCCCAGCGCGTCGCTTGGCCCCGGGCCCTCGGCCGCGGCGGCGAGCGCCTCGGTACCGGGCTCGAGCGTCCAGCGGCCCGAGTCCAGCGCGGCCAGCGCCTCACCCTGCTCGGAGGTGGGAACGTCGAGCGGGGTCGGACCGGCGCCCCGCAACGGATCGCCGGCAGGCGGGCGATTGCGCCCGTGAGACCTGCGCGCGGAGCCCCGCGCTCCGGAAGGCGTCGCCCGGCGCGGGCGCAGCGGGGTGCGGAATGGGCTCTCCTCGGCGGCGTGTGGGTCCTCGCGACGACCCTCCTCGCGGAGCTCCACTTCGGGCCCGGTCTCAGGCTCGGCATCGGGGCTTTCTCCGTCCTCCTCCCGCCCGGCTACCCACGAGGCCAGCTCGTCGCCGGCCTCCTCGACGTGTTCGCGCAGCCAGCTACCGGCCGACTCTGCCCACTCCCGGGCTCGGTTGGGATCGATGCCGAAGCTGGCGGCGGGCTCGTCGAGCTCGAGGTGGTCGAGCATGCGCTCAAGCGAGTCGCCAACCTCCTTGGCCATCGCGCGGACGGTGTCGGCGATGCTGAACTCGCCGGGATCTTCCTCAGGCATAGGGCAATGATGACATGCCCGATCACCGGGGACGATGAATTCCTGGCCCCGGGCTCGCCTGTGCAGGCCCTTGCAGGCGCAGGGCGGTCTGGGCCGGCGGATACGTGAGCCGCCCGTCGGGCGCCCGCTGGGCGAACTCGGACAGCTCGTGTTTGGCCGCCTTGCCGCTCCCCAGGTGCTGAACCTCCCAGCCATGCGCCACGAGCCAGTCGGCGATCAGCCGCCGGTGGCAGCGCCACCACAGTGCCTCCGCACACATGATCGCGGTCGGTGTCTCGCGCGCGAGCGCCTCGAGCCGCTCGATACCGCGGGCGAACTGCGAAGAGGCCATGTGATCGGCATAGCCGCGGAAGCCGCGCTCTCGCCAGGCACCGTTGGGAGAGTCCGCCCGGGGGTGGCGACGGCCACCGAGCTCGGGAAGATGGACGTACTCGATCCCGGCGGCGGGCAGCCATCGCTCGAGCTCCTCGCGGTTGAACTGAGGGTGGCGCCGGGAACTCGGAAACGAGCGCACATCCGTCAGTACGGAGATGTCCTCGATCAGCTCCAGCAGCTCTTGCTCCGAGCGGGTCGAGTGACCGACTGTGTAGAGGATCACTCCCTCAGTATGGGATGCGACCGTCGCCGCGCCACGAGGCCAAGCTCCTCAGCGTCGTGAAGCTGACGGTCCGGCCCGCGAGCACGCAGCTATGGCTACCCCGCAGCCAGGTCACCACGCGCAGCCCATGCGCCCGCAGCGCGCGTACCCAGACGCCGTTGTGAGTAGAGCCGGTGGCGACCGCGCCGGCAGGCAGCGGCCGGCCGGAGACGATCGTGTAGGCAATCCGCTGCGCGCCCCGGGAGTAGAAGACCGTGGTCGCCGGACGCCCGTCGAGCCGGTCGCGCCGGACCCCCGTCGCATGGAAACCGAACTTGTCGCTCCAGTACGGGAACGGAAGGCCGGCCGCCTTGAGCCCGGCGAGCGTCACGCTCCCCGGCGCGGCCGCTGGGGCCGAGGTCATGGCCGGGCGCTTGGCGAGGGCGGCGGCCTGCGCCACCGTCGGAGTGGACAAGCCGCCGCTGAGTGTGAGCACGAGCGCGATCGCGGCAGCAGCCGCGGCGAGCGCGCCTACCGGCAGGAGCCGCATGGCGCGCTTGGCAGGCACGCTCCGCCGAGGTTCGCGCATCAGCTCGAGCCGCGCGCGCAGGGCCGCCGGCGCCCGCTCATCCGCCGCGTGGTCGATCGCCGCCAGCGCCTGCCGCTGGGCTGACACAACCGCCTGCAGCTCGGGTGAGGCGGCGACGGCACGCTCGACCTGGACCCTTCGCCTGGCCGAAAGCGTGCCGTCGGCCAGGGCGGCCAGCTCGCGTTCGCTGGGTTGGTGGCGGTGTAGAGACATCATCGCTCTCTGGTCATGACGCATCGGGGCCGGAAAGCCTTCCCTGCGGTCTCCCGCTCGGGCTTTCGCCGGCGTTTTCCGCGGCCAGCATCTGCGCGAGCTTAAGCCTGGCGCGATACAGGCGCGTGGTGATGGTGGCCTCCCGGGTCCGCAGCGCACCGGCCGCCTCCCGGTAGGAAAGCCCCAGCACGTCGACCGCCACCAGCGCCTCCCTGAACACGTCCGGAAGCTCGGCGATGCGCGCGTACAGCTCGCTCGCCCCGAGTGCCTGCTCGGGGCCGACGACGTCGCGGTCCTCAATCAGATCCGTCTGCTCCGGAAGCGGTTCGGTTCGCGGCCGGCGCCGGGCGGCGCGATGGGCCGAGAAGTGGGTGTTACGCATGACCCGCAGGAGGTAGCCGAGATCGTCGTCCGAACGCAGCAGTCGCGGGCGGCGCAGCACCCGCGCATAAGTCTCCTGCACGAGGTCCTCCGCATCCTCGCGCGAGCCGCAAAGGGCCCAGGCCGCCCGGTAGAGACGATCGAAATGATCGCCCAGTCGCTCGGGATCCAGCTGGCGCGGCTGGGACGAAAGCAGCGGCTGGCGATGTGTGCTCGGCAATGAACCGGCCCCATGGCCAGCATACGCCCCCACGGCGGACATCACGACCCCTGGCGGCTCGAGCCCATGGCCATGTAGACGCCCCGCTGGCGCTGATCCTTCCCGCGTTCGTTGCGTCTGTTGCGCTGAGGCTTCGGGCGTGTTGGATGCGCCTTCTTGCGCTGAGGCTTCGTGCGCGTTCATCGCGCCGTCTTGCGCTGAGGCTCATGCGCGTTCATCGCGCCGTGAGCGAGGCGCCGATGGCTACCTTAAGGCGATGCGCTCCCACCTCGAGCGCCCGCCCCAGCGGGGCCCTTCGCGGCGCTCCTCGCAGCGCTCCTCGCGGGCGGCCGGCGTGCGCCGACGGCGGTTTGCCGCCGGGACGACGCTCCTGATTGCGATTGCCGTCGTGGTGATCGTGCTCGCCTCTGGCTCGGGTGGGGGTGGGCATCACACGGCTTCCGTCGGCCGTCGGGCGGCGGTCAGCTCAGGCACGGGTACGACCCGTCGCGCGCGCCCACACAGGCACCCGCACGCGGCCGTGAGGCCCCCGGCGCAGAAGCACCACAAACCGGCGCCCGGCACTCTCCCCCAGACCCAGGTCGATCCCCCCAGCACGAGCGTCGGCTTCAGGGCGAGGATGGCCGACCTGTGGGCCGGCGTCGTGCACGATTCGCTCACACGGGCGATGCCGGCGTACTTCCCGAGGGCCGCGTACGTGCAGGTCAAGGTTTATGCCGACGCGGCCGCGGACTGGAAGTACAGACTGGTGCACGGCTTCGCGCTTGACATCCAGGCCGCGCATGCGCTGCTCGGCGCGGGCGCCTCAAGGGCGCGGCTCGTGAGCGTGACCGTTCCCGAGAGCTACTCGCATTGGGTCGGCCCCGGTACCTGTTACAACCGCGAGGGCTACTACGAGGTGCCCAACGCGCGCGTGGTGTACAGCGAGGGCAGGCAAATCCATTCGTTCGGGATCGCGTCGATGATCTCGTGGCGAGGGGTGTGGTACGTGGTGCATCTCGGCGCCGTGCTCGAGTCCGGGGTCGTGGACTCCCCCTCCGCCGGCACGGGCACGTCGATAGACACGGGGACCTGCTAGCGCGATGGTGAGGGCGATGGAGCTGCTCCCCGCGATTCGGGCACGGCTCCGTGAGCTGGATGGCCAACGCGGCGACGCACTCGCCAGCGGCCGGCGCGCGGCCTTCTGGCGTGCCCAGCAGCATGCGGCACGACCGAGCCGGACGCTCGCGGAGCTGCGGCGATATTGCCTCGACTCTTTGCGCTCGCGGTTGCTCGACGAGGAGGACGAGAACGACTACCTGCGCGGGTACCGCCAGGGCTTCCAGGCGGTGCTGGAGGAGATCCGCCGCCACGAGACCCGCTAGTCGCAGCGCGCCTAGTCTCGGGCCATGAGCCGCTAGTCGCAGCGCGCCTAGTTTCGGGCCATGAGACCCGCTGGTCGCAGCGCGCCTAGCTGCGGGCCATGAGATCCGCTAGTCGCAGCGGCCTAGTTTCGGGCCATGAGCCGCTTGCTCACCGGCAGCACGAGCGCGCGTGGAAGCCGCCGGTTGGGCGCGAAGGCCAGCTTCACATGGCGGCCCCCGGGGATCACCGAGATGCGGCCGGCCTCCGCGGCCTCGAGGGCATCACGGGCGACGCGCTCGGGTGAGACGAACACCAACTTGGGCATGCGCGAGGCGAAGTAGTCGGCGTCGCTTGCCTCCTGGAAGCCACTCGGCACCGGCCCGGGCAGGACGGCGGTGACCGTCACGCCGTGGTCTGAGACCTCCTCATGGACCGCCTCCGAGAGCATCAGCACATAGCTCTTCGCGGCCGAGTAGCCCGCGTTGTAGGGCAGCGGCTGGAGGCCCGCAGTCGAGGACATGTTGATGACCGTGCCGCGGCCCCGGCCCACCATCGCGGGCAGGTAGTGGCCCATCAGATCGATCACCGCCTCGACCAGGAGGCGCAGCTGCTGCAGCTCCTGCTCGCGGTCAGACTCAGCGAAAGGCCGGTAGATGCCGTAGCCGGCGACGTTGACGAGCACCTCGACCCGGACACCCGCCTGCTCTAGGCGCGCCACCAGGCGGTCACGGTCCGCGGACTCGGAGAGGTCGGCGGGGATCGCGAGCGCGCGCTCCTCGCCCCCGAGCTCCTGCACGAGCTGCGCAAGCCGCTGCTCTCTCCGCGCGACCAGCGCGACCCGGTGCCCGCGTGCAGATAGCTGACGCGCGAACTGCTCGCCGATACCCGATGAGGCACCGGTGACTAGCGCGATCGAGTCGCTTTCAGGGGGCGGGATGGGCATGACTGACTCCTTATTGATTCGGGATCGGTGGCCTGATCGAATAGCACTTTGACTCAAAGCCCAAGGAGGGTCCAATGTCAGTGTTGATGACGTTGTGGGTTGAGGGGGATCCGCAGAAGCTGGAGGAGTACGCGGCGAGCAACAAGGAATCGATGCGGGAGATCACCGAGCGAGCGAATTCGCACGGCCTGATCGCGCACCGCTTCTATGGATCCGACAGTGGTCAGATCATGGTCGTGGACGAATGGCCGGATGAGCAGAGCTTCCAGGCATTCTTCTCCGAGACGCAGGATCAGATCATGCCGATGATGCAGGCTGCCGGAGCTACCTCGGAGCCGCGAACGGCTTTCTGGCGCACGCTCGAGACCCACGACAAGGTGGGTTGGGGGGCATAGCCGCCTCCCTGCCGGGGCGCCGGGCGCGCTTGGGGGGCATAGCCGCCTCCCTGCCAGGGCCCCGGGCGCGCTTGGGGGCGCAGCCGCCTCCCTGCCGGGGCCCCGGGCGCGCTGGGGGCATAGCCGCTGCCTTCCGCGGCGGCTGATCCACGGTCCGGTGGGGGGTGCGATGTTGTTCGGCCGATTTGCGAATTTCTTCGCAGCCTCACACGTGTGCGAGCCGTGGAACCCCGATTGCGCGCGCGCCGCACTACCCGGGACCGATGAGCAGCGCCCGCGTCTCCGGTCAGAGGACGTATGTGTGCCCTTTCACTGATAGACGCCCGACATCGAAGTAGGTTGTTCGCGTCGCCGCAGACGACGGCGGCGCAAGGGACACGAGGGACCAAGTGCCTCAAGGCGCATGAGGGGGCAACGTGAGTACATGGACGACGCAGACGGTCGTTGAGGGCACGCGCTTCGAGCTTCGCCGCATCGCGTCTGAGGTGGGCCGGCGGCCGCAGAGGGTCGCGGCATGAGCGCGCTGGGCGCTGCCCTTCTCCCGGGTTCGGGTGCTCCTTGGGGGCGCTGGCACGGGGTCGTCCAGGCGCTGCGCGCACACCCGCGCCGGGTGCTCGTGGCGCTTGTGGTCGCGGCGGGTGTCGCGGGCTCGATCATGCTGGCGCCGGCGCTCGCACGGCTCCCCCACGAGCTCGCCGCTATGGGGCACGGCGACGTGCGCTGGCTGCTGCTGGGGCTGCTCCTGGAGGCGCTCTCGTTCGCCGGGCAGGTGCTCCTCTTCCGGGCGGTATATGAGGGCAGCGGCGCTCGGATCGGGTTCCGGGACAGCTACGAGATCACGCTCGCGGGCCATGCCGCCACGCGCCTGCTGGCCAGTGCGGGCACCGGCGGTATGGCGCTGACCGCGTGGAGCCTGCGCCGGCTCGGGCTCAATTTGAGCGAGATCGCGCGGCGGATGATCGCGTTTCTGGTCCTCATGTACAGCGTTTACACGCTGGCACTGCTGCTCGGCGGGATCGGGCTGTCGACCGGAGCGCTCCCCGGGGGCGGCTCGCTCGCGCTGACGCTGTTCCCCGCCGCCCTCGCCACGGCTGTGGGCGCGCTCGCGCTGGCGGCCCCCGTGCTTGCCACGCCGGCCGCTCGCCGCTTGCGCGCCGCCGAGCGTTCGGGCGGGCGGCGGATGGCGAGCGCGATTGAAGCGCTTGGCGACGGCGTCAGCCTGGCGCTGTCGATGATTCGCGAGCGTCGCCTTGGCCTGATTGGCGCGCCACTTTGGTGGGGCTTCGATATCGCCGTGCTGTGGGCGAGCTTCCGCGCCTTCGGCGGCGCGCCGCCCCTGGGCGTGATGCTGATGGCGTACTTCGTCGGCACGCTCGCAAACACGCTGCCTCTCCCCGGCGGGATCGGCGGCGTGGAGGGCGGCATGATCGGCGCCTTCGTCGCTTTCGGCGTGCATGCGGGGCCGGCGGTGGCGGCCGTGCTCGCTTACCGCCTGTTCGCGTTCTGGCTGCCCACGATCCCGGGGGCGATTGCGTATCTACAGCTGCGACGCAGGCTGGCCCGGGATACGGGCGACGGGGCCGCCCCGGCAGAGGGCGACGTGGCCGCCCCGACACAGGGCGACATAGTCGCCCCGGCACAACCTGCGACTATATAGAGATAAAGCTGTAACTCTTGTTCAGCTTTGCGCTATCCTGCGCGGTCATGGAGACGCCCCCCTGCACGGAAGAACTCAGTGGATAAGCGGCGCGTAGCGGCGGCGGCCGTGCTGGGAGCCCGGATCGGCTACGGCGCCGCGCTGATCTTCGCGCCCGAGCGCGTCGCGGGACGCTGGCTCGGCCGGGCCGTCACGCGCGACCCCACCCAGGTCGCGCTGCGCGCTTTGGGGGCGCGGGAGATCGCGCTTCACGCGGGTGCACTGGGGGGCGTGCTCCGCGGTTCGCCCGTCAGGGCTTGGCTGGCGGCGAGCGTCGCGGGTGATGTGGCGGACATAGTGAGCACGGCGGCCGGACGCAGCGGGCTGCCCAAGGGCGCAGCGACAGCGACGCTCGCGGTCGGCGGGGGCTCGGCGCTGACGACAGTCTTGGTCGGCGCGGCGCTCGGCGCGCAGCGGACGCGCGCCGAGCAATAGGCGCTCGCCTGAACCCCCGCTAGCGGATGTGCGCGAGCAGATCGCGCAGCTCGGCCGCGTTTCGGACGGCGTAGTCGCGATAGCAGTTGTTCATCAGCAGATGCGTCTCGCGCGCCTCGGCCACGTGCTCTGCGATCGGGCGCGCCAGCTGCTTGAGTTCGTTCTGCGAATAGAGGTAGCGAAAGCGCTCGGCGGCGGAACGCGAGGTGTCCGACCAGGTCTCGTCCGAGCGGCCGTGAAAGCGAACCACGAACAACTCGCGGTTGGTCACTGCCATCACCCGTGGCAGCTCGGAGGCCTTGGGCGCGTCGAGCGAGACGAATGCGAGCTCGTTGTCCTCGAGCATGCGCAGCGTCCGCTCGCGGTCGCGCTCTTTGGCGGTCCACATGGGCGAGCGAAACTCGACTGAGATCAGGTAGTCCGGCAACCGCTCGCGCAGCGTCTCGACCTGCCGGCGGTTCTCCTTCTTGGGCACGAACCAGGCGGGGTACTGGAAGAGAATCGCCCCCAGTCGACCTCCCTCTTTTAGCGGTTTGAGCGCGGCGTGGAAGCGCCGCCAGGCTTCATCGAGCAGCTCGGGGCTCAGATGGTGCGGGTAGATGTTCCGCTTCTGCCGCACCTCCTCGGGCAGTTGCTCGCGCAAGTCGCTCCACAGCGATTGCGGCCGCGTGGGGTGGCCTGTGAGCAACGAATACGCCTTCACGTCGAAGCGAAAGCCCCGCGGCGTTCGCTGCGCCCACAGTCGCGCCTGCTGCTCGGCCGGGGGCGCGTAGTAGGTCGAATCGATTTCGGTGAGGGGGAAGTTGGCGGCGTAGAACCGCAACCGGTCCTCGGCGCTCATTGACTTCTTGGGATAGAAGTCGGCGTCCTTGGTGAGCGTGCGGTCGGCCCAGGAGCAACTGCCGGTGAGCACCGGCCGCCCGTCGAGCTCGACGTGGGGGCCGAGCTTCTGCTCGGCCTGCGCGCTCCCGGACACGCTTATCGAAGCCGAGGGGCGAGCTCTGAGGCGATCAGCGCGACCGCATCTAAGTCGTCGTGCAGGAGGTGCTGGCACATCACCCGGCTGACGCCGGCGTCGCGCAGCGCGGCTAGCTGCCCAACGGCGTCATCCACCGTGCCAACCACCCACGCGGAGCTTGGGTCGTCCATGAACGCGTCGGCCTTCGCCCCGATGCGGTCGCTCAACCGACGCAGGCGCTGCTCGAGCTCGGCTCGGTCGCGGCCGACCACCAAGCCGGTCATGACCGAGAACGGAATCGGGTCGCGTCCAGCGCGTTCACAGGCGTCGGCGATGCGCCCGCGCCGCTCGATCACGTCCTGGAGCGTCGGGAAGGTGGTGTTGTACTCGTCGGCGAAGCGTGCAGCCAGTGCAGCGCTCCGCGGGCCGGCGTCGCCGCCCATGATCAAAGGGGGGTGGGGTCGCTGGACGGGCTTGGGTTGGGCGTCGAGGCCTTTGATCCGGTAGTGCGCTCCGTCGAAGGAGAACTCCTCCTCGCCCCAGGCGCCGAGCACGACCTGCAACTGCTCCTCGAGCATGTCCACGCGCGTGCGCGTGGGCGGGAAGTCGAATCCGTAGGCGGCGTGCTCGCCCTCGTGCCACCCTGCGCCCACTCCGAGCTCGACCCGTCCGTTCGAGATCTCGTCGGCCGTCGCCACCAACTTTGCGAGGTTCGACGGATGCCGGAAAGTCGCGGGCGAGACCAGCGTTCCCAGTCGCACGCTTGAGGTCACCGCTGCGAGCGCGCTGAGCGTCGCCCACGCATCCATCGCCTGGCGCTCGGGGTGATTGCCGTCGAGGTTCATATAGTGATCGGAGCGGAACAGCGCGAAAATGCCGTGTTCCTCGCAGGCGCGCGCGAGCGCCACCCATTGCGGCCAGCTCACTCCCTCCTGGCCCTCGATCATCAGGCAGAGGTCCATCACGCGGATGCTACGAGAACGGGTCGGGGCGACTACCTGCGGCTGAAGACGACGACCGGGATCTCGCGCTCGGTCTTCTGCTGGTACTCGTCGTACGGCGGCCAGACTTCGGTCATCCGGCCCCATAGCCGTGCGCGCTCGCCCCCTTGAGCGGCCTCGGCTCTGACCGGGATCCGGTCCGCCTTGACCTGGATCGTCGCCTCCGGGTCCGCCTCGAGGTTCTTGTACCAGTCGGGGTGCTCTGGAGCTCCGCCCTTCGACGCGACCACCACCCAACGATCGCCATCGTCGCGGAAGATCAGCGGCGTGGTCCGCTCCTGCCCGGAGCTGCGACCCTTGGTCGTCAGCAGCAGGGTGGTCGTCCCGCGCCAGTCATACCCCTGCTCTCCGCCCGTCTCGCGATACACCCGGACGTGCTCCTGGCCGAAAAGCTCCCGGCCGAAAGGCTGTCGATCCTCAGGCATGGGATCGGAAGCCTAACGGGCCGGCACCGTTACGGGTCGGTGGCGGCGCGTCACGGCGGTGCAACTCATACGACCGGGCCCGCTCATGCCCGCCGCAGGGCTACGTAGGCTTGCCGTCTGCGGATGGTGGGCCCGCGTTTGATCATCGCTTGCGTCGTCTTCGCGATCGCGGTCGCGGGATGCGGTACCGGCGCCGAAAACGGTGGTGCCACGACGAGTTCAAGCCCAGCATCCACGCCGCTGACGGCGCCTCGCTCGACGCCACATCACCGCGCTGCTCGTCGCCACCTTTCGCGCCGGAGCTCCGCTGGCCTGGCCTACTCGACCGCGAGCAACGATGTCGTGCAGGCACAGCCGGCGCCCGGCAGTTGTCACGTCCTGGGGTCTGGGCTCTACTCCCGTCCGGACCCGGCTTGCACGCCGGGGGCACTCAACCCCGCGGTGAGGCAGGGGACGATCGACAAAACCATCTGTGTCGAGGGGTGGACGGAAACCGTGCGCCCGCCCGAGGCGGTCACCGAGCGCGAGAAGCAGGCGAGCATGGCGGCCTACGGCGACAGCGGATCGATGGGCAACTACGAGTACGACCATTTCGTACCCCTGGAGCTGGGCGGAGCGACCAACGACCGGCGCAACCTGTGGCCCGAGCCGGGGGCCTCGCCGAACCCCAAGGACGCCGTCGAGGACGAGCTCCGGGCGAAGGTGTGCGACGGCTCGATCTCGCTCGCCACGGCACAGCGCGAAATCGTCAAGAACTGGACCTCGCTGGCGAGTGCACCGCGACCGGGGCCGCCGACGCACCGGAGCGAGCGCGGGGCCGGAGAGTGCTCGCTGAGCGCCGCGTACAGCAGCCGCTACCACGATTACGACGTCTACGTCCACTCGGACCAGCCGGATCAGACGGTGGACGTCAGCGACGATGGGGGCCACACGGCCAGCTGGCACACCGACGGCAGCGGCTACGCCGACGTCTTCTTCCACGCGAGTGCTGCCGCGGCTGGAGAGCGCGTCACGGCCCGGGTCGGGACCGCCAGCTGCTCCGGGACGCTGTAGGCCTCGGCTGTCGAGACTGCCCGGCGGCCCCGGGACGCTCGGCCCGGGGAACGTAGCCCGCGCTCAGCCTCGCCGCGCCAGATTGCGCGCCAGTCCGCACGTCGCGGACCCGCACACCGGACAGACCCCCGGCTCGCATTCGACCGGCACGCCACTCGCCAGCTGCATGGCGTAGAGCGTCTGGCACGAGGGCCTGGTCGAGCACAGCGCGCGAAGGTGGCGGCGCACTCCCAAGCGGAGCAGCGGCGGGCGTCGCTGTGAAGGGAGGTGAGCGAGCTCGTTCATCGTGATCGTTACCCCATGGCCAACCGTCGCCTCACGGACCCCGGTCGACAGGCGAAACCTTCCCGCTAACTACCTCGCGAGTCAAGTCGTGTTCCGATAGGCGCGACAGGCGGCTGGAGTGGCCAACAACGCCAATCATCCCCGTCTCGAGCGAGCGAGGGGGATTGGTGGCCGTCTGCGCTCCCCCTTCTCCCCATGCCTCGGCGGCGGGGCGGGACCTTTGGGATTTTTGGCCGGCGGGGC
>CAWGLB010000014.1:0-74895 GCA_963823315.1 uncultured Solirubrobacterales bacterium
GGATTTGAACCTGCGACCGCCCGGCCCCCAGCCGGGTGCGCTACCAGACTGCGCCACTCCCCGTGTCGGTCGACCGGGATTCTACGACCCGGCGGCGAGGACCGGACAACGCTGGGCGCTAGCCGAGCATTGCCTGCTTCACCGGCAGCCCAAAGCGCTGCTCGAGCGCAGCGACGTCAATGTCCTCTCGATAGTGCTGCTCGTCTTCGGGATGGGTGAAGACCAGAATCTGGTCGGCGGGAAAGCTCTCGAGCGCATCCTGGATTGCCTGTTCTGGGTCGCTCTCCCCCGTGTCGCCCTCCGCCTGCACCCCCTGCTCGCTGAGGCGCTGGACGGTCTCCTCCTCGGTGCGTCGGGCCCGCTCGATCGCGTCGTCGGCGTCCGAGAGCCAAAAGCGAAGCGCGGAGCTCTGGAGTGCGGGAGCCACGATCATCAGCTCAACGTCGCTGGGGTCAAGGTCGCCGGGTAGACCGGCCGACAGCTGCGCGGCCGAGATTGGCTCGCTCGTAAGCACCAGCACCCTCACAGTGCGACTACGATACCCGCGGCACCCGAGCTCGGATCCAACAACCGTCCAAGGAGCAGTGAGTGAGCTTTCTAGACAGGATTCTCGGCCGTACAAAGAAGGCCGTCGGCGAGGCCGTCGATGATCCCGCACTCCGTCGCGAGGGCCGAATTCAGGAGCGCCAAGGCGAGGCTCAGGAAGAGCTCAGCCGCGAACAGGAGCGTGTCCAGGAGAAGGCGGCCGAGGTGGTTGAGCTCGAGGCGGAGGACCCGAAGTCGTAGGCTGAGAGCGGCCCGGGGCTGCTGCGCGAGCGCCTCGGCGACGCATTCGCGGTGGTAGCTCAATGGTAGAGCCTCGCCCTTCCAAGGCGATGATGCGGGTTCGATTCCCGTCCGCCGCTCTCCCGTTGGCTTAATCGCACGCTGACCGGGCGGACCGAGGCTACGACGCCGGCCGCGCTTGGCGCGCCTCGGTGGGGAGCTGCCCGCCCGGCGCCAGGTCCGCGGGTGGCCAGGGACCGAACCAGTTGTCAAGCCCGCCATCGAGCGTGATCACGGAGCCCGACAAGGCTCCGCTCAGGGGCGAGGCGAGCAGCGCGACCAACCACGCGTACTCCTCCACCAACCCCAGTCGCTGGACCGGCACCGACTGAGCCGCCTGTCGCCACAGCTCGCGTGGGTACTTCTGAAGCGACTCGGTAGCGAAGCGGCCCAAGGCGATCGCCGAGACACAGACGCTTTCGGGAGCCCATGCTGCGGC
The DNA here is from genome assembly GCA_963823315.1 of uncultured Solirubrobacterales bacterium. Lineage (GTDB taxonomy): Bacteria > Actinomycetota > Thermoleophilia > Solirubrobacterales > Solirubrobacteraceae > Palsa-465. The sequence continues at coordinate 1,265 of CAWGLB010000014.1, forward strand.
GAGCTCCCGCGTGAGTTCCTCAACCACGGCCCGTGCGGCTCCCGTGTGCGCCATGGCCGGCATACCTTGGTGAGGAGACACCGTCACGTTGATGATCGTCCCGGCTCGTGCGGGAGCCATCGCCAGCTCGTGAGCGGCTTGGGCCATGTTGAGCGTGCCCTCGACGTTGAGGCGCATCACCGCGCGCCAGCCCTTGGACGTGATCGTCTCCGCCGCCGCGAAGTACTGGCCGCCGGCATTGTTGAGCAGGAAGTCGAGCCGACCATGACGGTCGAGCACCGTGCCCACGATTTGCCGCGCCTCGGAGGGCTCGCGGATGTCTCCGGCGATCCAAGAGCCCTCGCAGCCGATCTCCTCGCTCGCCGCCGCTAGGACGCTCGCTCGGCGACCAGCTATCACGACGGTCGCGCCGCAGCGCGCCAGCTCGGTCGCGGCTGTCTTGCCAAGGTTCGTCCCGCCGCCGGTCACCAGCGCGACCTTGCCGGCCAAAAGGTCCTCGGCGAAGACGCGCGAGGGATGCGTCGCTACTCTCCCATCACCTTGATCACGAGCCGCTTCGACCGCTGCCCGTCGAATTCGCAGTAGAAGACCTGCTGCCATGGCCCCAGGTCAAGCCGGCCCTCGGTCACAGGAATCACCACCTGGTGGTGGACGAGCAGATTCTTGAGATGGGCATCGCCGTTGTCCTCGCCCCCGCGGTGGTGGCGGTAGTCGCCGGGATCGGGCAGTAGCGCCCGCCCGACCTCATCGTCCGCCGGCCGCCAGCTTGGCGGGGCGAGTTTGTCCAACCACTCGAGCGCGTCCGCCTGGATGCCCGGCTCGTCGTCGTTGACCCACACCCCGGCCGTGATGTGCATCGCGGACACCAGCGCCATCCCCTCCTTGATGCCCGCCTCGTCGACAGCGGCCGCGACGTCCTCTGTGATCCGGACGAACTCGCGCCGCTGCTCGGTCATGAAAGTGCGGTAGGTAGTGTGGGATTTCATCGTGGGGATGGTACGTGGGGCGGCCGGGCATCCGACGCTGCGTTCCGCTTCGTCCGGATCGCTCACACTCGCTGAGCCGAGGCCTCGTCGCCTAGACTTCGCGCCACCCAAGGGGAGTAGCTCAATTTGGCAGAGCACCGGTCTCCAAAACCGGGGGTTGCAGGTTCGAGTCCTGTCTCCCCTGCTCCGCGTCAGGACTTCGCGGTCATGCGGGCGGAGGGACTCGAACCCCCAAGGGCCTGAAGCCCACCGGCACCTAAAGCCGGCGCGTGTGCCAATTCCGCCACGCCCGCGTTACGCTCGATTGTAGGTCTGAGGTGCCCCTGGAGTCCTAGCCAGGCGCGGGCGGAGCACTAGTCAGGCGCGTGCGGAGCGCGCGGGCACTGCGGCTGGAATTGCTGCATCTGGCGTGGTCGGCGGGTAAGGTCACCGTCATGCCGCCGGTGCGGAATCTGACTCCGGGCTACACGGTCATCCATCCCAACCGGGACAAGGTCGAATGCAGGGTCACCAAAGTGATCGTGGTCGCGATTCTGCTCGCGTCGATCGCCCTGATGCTGCTGCTGACGATCGGCGGGTGGTCGGAGCTCGACGGCTTGAAGCCGATCAACTTCGTTCTGTGCATCCTCTACCTGATCCTCGCCTACTACGTGTGGAGTTGGAGTCGCGGATCGCTGCCCATCACCGCGGGGCTCTCGGTCCTGGTGCTGATGGTGGCTGTCGTGGCTGGGACCGGGATCACGGGCGCGAGCTGGTTTGACCGAGCGCACGCCGGCTTCGCTCAGGCGCACTCGATCTTCGGCACGACCGGTTTCCCGTCTGACCTCTTGGGCGTGCTCACGGTTCTGCTGATCCCCGTACAGGTGTTGCTGATCGTGTGCGCCATGATCGGATTCGCGCAGGGCTGGAACGTTGAGACCGAGGTGCCGATCGAGGAGGCCAAGCGCCGCGGTTCGCCTCCCGTGGTACCTCCAGCCCAGCCCTCGGCCGCCTGAAGCGGCTACTTATCCGGCGAAGCTCCCACTGTGCGGTCCTGCGCGACCGGACAATTGCGCTAGAGCGCATCTCTCCGCCTTCAGCTGCGTTCCCCGGGTGCGCGAATGAGATATCCTCGCGGCCGTCTAAGCAGGGGTGGCACCTTGGGGGCCAGAGGCATTCTGCAGCGTTACTTGATCGCGGGTTTCTTGGCAACGGGAGCCGTCGCCATGAGCACCGCAACCAGCGATGCAGCACGGGCGGGAGGAGTGCCTCGCCCGGGAACCGGCGTATTGGCCAGGCCCGTCACCGGTACGCCAGAGTTGAATCCGAACGACGACCGACCCGTCGAGGAGATACGCCAGCTCGTCCACTGCGGAAAGAAGATGTATGCGGTCGGCACGTTCTCCCAAATCCTTCAAGGCGGACGCACATACGACCGTTCAAACATCTTCAGCTTCCGCGCAAGCAAGCCCTACACCGTCACCTCTTGGGCACCGAAGGTGAACGGCGAGGTCAACTCGATCGCGTTCAGAAAGGGAAGGTGCGAGAAGGCATTCATCGGAGGCCAGTTCACCTCGGTGAACGGCACCCGCGCGGACAACATCGCTGAGCTCAGCACCTCGACGGGCGCCGTCGTGAAGGCGTTTCGGCACCACGCCGCCGACGAGGTCGAGACGCTCCTCTGGATACCTCATCACCTGCTCGTGGGGGGTTTCTTCAAATCCATCAACCACAGCTCGTCCGACCCCTACATGACCAGCCTCAACCCGCGCAGCGGCAAGAACGATGGATTTGTGCACCTCAAGATCAAAGGTGAGTACGCCTACCCCGGCGTCGCCGGCAACCGTACGCGCGTCTACAACCAGGAACTCAGCCATGACGGCAAGTTCGATTTGGTGATGGGGGACTTCACCTCGGTCGCTAGACACTCCCGCCAGCAGATCTTCATGATCAACGTCGCCGGACATTCCGCCAAGCTCACCAACTGGACGTCGCCCGAATTCGACGGTCATTGTGTTCGCCACGAGCCGTTCTATGTCCGAGGGGCATCCTGGTCACCTGACGATTCAACGATCTACACAGCCAGCACGGGGTTTCATCCGTACCACCTACCCACCGGCAAATATCCGAGGAGCGGATTGTGCGACTCCGCCGCCGCGTTCCCAGCCACGCACGCTTCGGTGAAGCACAAGTGGATCAACTACACCGGCTGCGACTCGCTATATGCGACCGCTGCCGACGCCAGCACGGCCTATTTCGCCGGACACAATCGGTGGTCGATGAACTCGCGCGGCTGCAACTTCGAAGGCAAGGGGGCCTACCCGGCTGAAGGGCTCGAGGGTTTGTCGCCCGCGACCGGCGTTTTGTATCTCAACCGCTCGCGCCCGGTGGGCTACTACAGTCGCTCACGCGGAAACGGGGCGGATGACCTGCTAGTCACCAGCGCCGGCTTGTGGATCGCGAGCGACAACGCCTTCGGCAGCCAGACCTGCGGCGGCGTGAACGGGCGCTCGGGTATCTGCTTTCTGCCCTATCCGCGGCACCGCTAGCTAGCGGGCGTCTGCCTCCTGCCCCATCCGCGGCACCGCTAGCTAGCGGGCGTCTGCCTCCTGCCCCATCCGCGGCGCCGTCGACCGACCTCTGCTCCGGTCCTAACCGGACCGTGCGGTCCGGTTGTGATACGGTAACCGGACCAACGAGTTCCAGTTTACCGGAGGAAGTAGATGAGCGCCACGATCTCCAAACCCCACACCGCGAACCGCTGGCTAGTCCTAGTGATCGCCTGCCTCGCTCAGTTCATGGTCGTCCTCGACGCGACGATCGTGAACGTCGCACTGCCGTCCATCCAGCGCGGCCTGCACTTCTCCCCCGCCAACCTCCCCTGGGTGGTGAACGCGTACACGCTGGTCTTCGGCGGCTTCTTGCTGCTGGGGGGACGGGCGTCGGATCTGCTGGGCCGCAAGCGCCTGTTCATGGCGGGGATCGCTCTCTTTGCTGCGGCGTCGTTGTTCAACGGGCTGGCGCAGTCTTCGACCATGCTGATCGTCGGGCGCGGCCTGCAGGGCCTCGGCGGAGCGTTGCTCTCCCCTGCCGCCCTGTCGATCATCACCACGACCTTCACCGACACTCAAGAGCGAACACGAGCGCTCGGCGTATGGAGCGCGATCGCCGCGGGAGGCGGTGCGGTCGGCCTGTTGCTCGGCGGCGTGCTCACCGATCTGGCCTCGTGGCCTTGGATCTTCATCGTCAACGTGCCCGTCGGAATCGCCGCGCTGATCGCGACCCTTCGCTTCGTCCCGGAGTCGCGCGTCGATATGACCCACAGGACCTTCGACTTGCTCGGCGCGGTCAGCGTGACCGGCGGCCTGGTCGTGCTGGTGTTCGCGATCATCAAGGCACAGGCTTGGGGCTGGGGCTCGTTCAGGACGATCGGCCTGCTCGCCGTGAGCGCCGTGACCTTGGCTCTGTTCGTGCTGATCGAGCGTCGCAGCCGAGCGCCGCTGATGCGCCTCTCGATCTTCCGGGTTCGCACGCTCGCGGTGGCTGACGTGGTCCTCCTGCTCGTCGCCAGCGGGCTGTTTGGGATGTTCTTCTTCGCCTCGCTCTACGTCCAGGAGATCCTCGGCTACAGCCCGCTGAAGGCCGGCCTGGCCTTCCTCCCGGTAACCGCGGGCATCGTCATTGGCGCCGGGATCGCGCAGCAGCTGTTTCGGCGTGTTGGCGTACTGAGGCTCGCGCTGGCTGGCGTCACGCTCGGCGCCGCGGGGTTGGCCGTGCTAACCCTGCTGCCGGTGCACGGCAGCTATCTCGGCAACCTGATGAGCGGGCTCTTCCCGATGAGTGTCGGCATGGGCCTGACATTCGTCCCGATCACGCTGCTCGGCACCAGCGGAGTCCAGGGCGAAGACGCCGGTTTGGCCTCCGGGCTGTTCAACACCGCCCAGCAGGTGGGCGGATCGCTTGGTCTGGCCATCCTCTCGACGCTGGCCGCCAGCCAGACAGCGAGCGTGCTGGCCTCAAGCCACGCTTCGCGGACCTCCGCACTGGGCCTGGCCGCGCAGGTATCTGGCTACCACGTCGCCTTCCTGACGGCGGCCGGCATGCTCGCCGCCGGCGGGGTAATCCTGGCGTTGACGTTGCGCCCGCGGCACATCGATGCGATCGAGGGGGATTTGACGCCTGTCGTCGCCGGGGCATAGCACAATGGTGGATATGTCCATCGAGGAAAGGGAGCTCAGGGCCGACGCCAAGCGCAACCGCGAGCGTCTGCTCAAGGCGGCCCAGAGGCTCTTCCGGGAACGGGGCCTCGATGTCGGCGTCGCCGAGATCGCCGCGGCGGCGGGCGTCGGGCGGGGCACCCTATTCCGCAATTTCGCCTCCAAGGAAGACCTGATCGAGGCGATCATCGCCGAGCGGATGTATGAGGCCGCCGCGTACGGTGAGACGCTGGTCGAGGCCGAGGATCCGGGAGACGCGCTGTTTGAGTTCCTGGGCCATCTCGTCGGGCGCCAGCAGCTCGACCGAGCGCTGTTCGAGGCGATCGACGAGAGCTGGCTGTCCAAAGACGTGATCCGGCCGGCGCACGCCGCCGTGTTCGCGGTGCTGGAGCGACTGATCGGGCGCGCTCAGGAGGCAGGCGCGGTCCGGGCCGATGTCGGCGCGATGGACCTCCTGATGATGTTCAAGGGCGCCTGTCATGCGGTCACCGCATACGGCCATCTGGAACCGGCCACGATCGAGCGCCAGCTCGACCTAATCCGCGCGGGCGTCACGCCCGTCGCGGGCGGCCAGCCACTGCGCGGCCGCTGCCCATCGCTGGAGGACCTCGGCCTGGGAGCGGACGGCTAGCGCCCGGCCCGGGTGGTGTCGGGTGAGCGCCGGAAATCGCGAGAGCCGGTTTTGGCGCAGATCCGGCGGGTATCTGCGTAGCCGCGATTTGCGGCACAGATTCTTGAGGAGGGGTCCATGCCGGGCGCGCCCATGTGGCTGTCAAGGGTGCCGAGGAGAGCGCCATGTGGCCAAGACGCGCCGGACCATTACGATCGTGCGCGATGACCGGAGATGGCCGCAGCCAGTTCGACTTCATCTTCGGCAGGTGGATAGTCCGAAACCGCAAGCTTGTAGACGTAACCGATCCGGAATGCGAAGACTGGGTCGAGTTTGAAGCGTCGAGCGAGGCATTCCCGGTCCTTGACCGATACGGGCACGTGGACCGCATGTACGTCAAGAATCCGCCAGACGGCGAAAGCTTTGAAGGATTCACGCTGCGGTTGTTCGACCCCGCCAACCGCACCTGGAAGATCTGGTGGTCATCCACGCGGGCTCCAGGGGTTCTCGACCCTCCCCTGGTGGGCCGGTTTGAAGGGGATCGCGGCGTATTCGAATGCGAGGACGTGATCGCCGGGCGCAGCGTCGCTATCCGCTTCGAGTGGCTGAGCGCAAACAAAGACTCTCCCCGCTGGCAGCAATCATTCTCGTACGACGGTGGTCAGAGCTGGAGACTCAACTGGGTCATGGATCTCCGACGGGCACTCCTCACCGACTGAAACTCGCCGGAGGAGCTGCAATCCACGGCGCCACCCCCCTCTCGGCAGAGCCACTATCGCCGCGCCTGCTTCTCCTGCACGAGCGGCCACCGTCATCCTCGCTGATCTCTCTGCGGCTGCAGACAAGACCCAGGAGCGCCGCACTGCCGATCCCCGACTGCCGGATCGTCGTGACGACGCGTCGAGACTGGTGTTGGCCGGTTCAGCGCCGCGTAGGGGTGGCGGCTTGACCGGATTGGGGCAAGCCTGGCGATAGCCAGTTCCGGCCGGATCGGTGGGTAACGGGGAGTCACCGAGAGTGGTGAGAAAAGCACCTCGGTGAGCCTCTTGACCGACGGCTCCACCCGTTGCGAGACTCTAGGGATCTCAGGGGGCTAGCCAAACGAGGCGTTGACTCCGTGTTAAAGGTGTTTTGGGCAGCGATCGTGGCGGCCGTTGTGGTAGCGGGGCTGGTGGTTCCGCGTGCCGAGAGCGCACGCGCCGCCAGTTGCGGAAGTTGGCGGGTTCAGCCGAGCCCCAACCCCGGCAAGGCGCACGCCGGTGGCTTGAGCGGCGTCGCCAGCACCTCAGCCAGTAACGCCTGGGCGGTCGGTGACCGCTTCGGTGGCGTGGTCCGGACGCTGATCGAGCATTGGAATGGCAAGGAATGGACGGTCCAAGCCAGTCCCAATGCAAGCCCGGGCGCACAACTGCTTCAGAGCGTGGCCGCCACCTCCATCACCAACGCCTGGGCGGTCGGCTACTACGGGAACAGCTCCAAGAAAACGTTGATCGAGCACTGGAACGGCAAGGCGTGGAAGATCCAGCCGAGCCCCAATCCCGGGGATCGCATTACACCTACCTGAACGGCGTGGCCGCCACTTCCACAACCAACGCCTGGGCTGTGATCGAGCACTGGAACGGCAAGACGTGGACGGTTCAGCCAACCCCCAACCCCGGAGGCATGGCAAGTCTGAGCCAGGTTGCCGCCAGCTCCGCGACAACCGCCTGGGCGGTAGGCGACTACGTCCACAACGGCCCCAAGCGCCAGACCGCGAAGACACTCATTTTGCATTGCGGCTGACGCCCGCCTGGGGGTTGGGCGAAAGCTGATCCAGACGCTCCTGCCGCCGTTCTCAGCGCCTCTTAGCACACCCTCGGCCGGAGTACCTATCTCACCTCGCCAGCGTCCCTACGCCGGCCTGCCAGGAGCATAGTCAGAGCAGACGTGAGCAGCCTTACGGCCTTGGAGCGCGAGCCAGTCATCACCATGAATGACAGCGAGGACACCGCGCACAAAGTCACCTGGCAGCGTCCGGCCATTACCAAGCTGCGGGCGAATTCTGTGGCGGTTGAAATACGGATACACCGCTACGGATCAAGCGTCGGCGTGAGGTTCGACATCGACTTCTCTGCTGACCTGCGTTCCAGCGCGGCCTGGAGGCCGCTTGTGTCCGCCGCGCGCGCTTCCACGACCTGCGGCACACGTTCGGCACACGGATGGCGGCCAGCGGTGTTACCGATGCGGACGCTTCAAGAGTGGGGTAAACCTGCTCGGTCACCACCCGGTTGAAGCGACGGACCTGCTCAACCATCGCATCGGCCATTCTCTGACCTTAGTCAGCGAACTGCGACACGTCAACCGGCGCGACCTCCAGAACAGCATCCGCGAATCCCGCTTCGCCGACACCAAAGGCACTCGGACTCGGGAGGCAACGCACCTGCTTCGCGCGGCAGGCGCGTCTCAGCCGCCGCCCCGACCGTCGTTGACGTCGTGAAGCCGCTTCCGGACCCCGCCAACCGCGCGAAGCGCAACGCTCCGATGCGATGCCGAGATATGCGCGGGTAAACAAATGCAGGTGCCGCGGAGGAATCATCGGACGATGCGCCCGTCGACCGCGTGGGCCTCGACCGCGAGGTCGGCTTGACTGTGCTCGGCGACGTCGACGCCAACCGTGCTCGCGCCGACGTAGTCGGTGCCGCCGGTTACACGCTCGCAGCTCTACGGCGACGACACCGCCGGCCCCTGGCTGACGCGCTGCTTTCCGTCCGCTACGCCGGAGGCGTTGACCAAATCACGTTAGGCTCGGCGGCACGGTCAATAAACAGGAAAAGGGGCAGGATGTCGGAACGCGACGATTACATCCCCGGCGTGCCGTGCTGGGTCGATGCGAGCTACAAGGACCCGGAGAGCGTGCTGCCGTTCTACCGTGGGCTGTTCGGCTGGGAGTTCATCCCGGCGATGGAAACCCCGGGTGAGCGCTTCTTCATCGCGACGATCCGCGGTGGCAGCACCGCCGGGATCAGTGAGCTGCCGGCCGATCACCCGCCGGTGCCCGCTTGGAACACCTATGTCGCCGTCACGAGCGCTGACGAAGCGGTCGCCAAGGTGCAGGCTGCAGGAGGTGAGGTGCTCGCATCGCCGTTCGACGTCGTTGACGCTGGCCGGATGGCGATTCTCAAGGACCCGCAGGGCGCGGTGTTCTGCGTCTGGCAGGCCGGCCGGACCAAGGGCGCGAAGGTCGTCAATGAGCACGGCGCCGTGAACTTCAACACCCTCCACACCCCCGACCTGGAAGCGGCCAAAAAGTTCTACGGCGAGGTGTTCGGCTGGACGACGCTATCGCTCGCGGGCGCGGAGTTCTGGACGCTGCCGGGCTACGGCGACTATCTTGAGACGATCGTTCCGGGGATGCGCAAGGGCGCAGCTGAGATGGGTGCGGCCGGGTTCGAGGACGTCGTCGCGGTGCTCGAGCCACTGAGAGACGACGACCAGCCGCGCTGGCATGTCACATTCGCGGTCAACGACGCCGACGCGGCCGCCGCCGAGGCGACCAAGCTCGGCGGCAAGGTGCTCGTCGCGCCGCTCGACGCCCCGTACGTTCGTCTGACCGTGCTGGCGGATCCCGAAGGGACGCCGTTCACGGCCAGCCAGTTCGTGGCTGAGAACCGGTAGCTATCGCAACCGATCGTGATGGCCCGGCGGGCGCTTGCGCTTGGCGCGAAACCCGGGAAGGAAATGACCCCTCGCTGGGCATTTCCTTCCCCGCTTTGCGGTCGCGCCACATCACGCTCGCCGAGATCCTCTCAACCACGTCACCGCGCTTCATCCCCGTCCACAACTGAGATCAGGGCTGTTGCCGAGCGGCTCGCCAGGGTCGCTTTCCGCGCAAAGCGGGGGCTTTCCTTTGGCGAGGATGATGCCTTTGGTGTCGGCGAAGCGGGATTCGCGGATGCTGTTCTGGAGGTCGCGCCGGTTGACGTGTCGCAGTTCGCTGACTAAGGTCAGAGAATGGCCGATGCGATGGTTGAGCAGGTCCGTCGCTTCAACCGGGTGGTGACCGAGCAGGTCGGCGCGCTCAACGACCGGTTCCTTGGCCGTCCAAGGCCGCTCGGGGAGGCGCGGCTGTTGTGGGAGATCGGCGCCGGCGGGTGTGAGGTTCGCTTGCTGCGCTCCCGTCTGGGGATCGACTCGGGCTATCTGAGCCGGCTGTTGCGCTCGCTTGAGGCCGCTGGTCTGATCGAGGTATCACCTAGCCCCTCCGACGGGCGCATCCGGGTAGCGCGCCTGACACGGGCCGGCCGGCGGGAACGCGCGGCGCTTGACCGGCGCTCCGAGGATCTGGCCGGGTGGTTGCTGGCCCCATTGAGCGCCGATCAGGGGAAACGACTGGTGGTGGCCATGCGCGAGGTGGAGCGGCTGCTGGTCGCCGCCAGCGTGCAAATCACTCCTACGGACCCCGAACACCCCGACGCGCAGTACTGCCTGGCCGAATACGTTGCAGAGCTCAACCGGCGCTCGACCCGCGGCTTCGACCCATCAGTTGGCGCGACCGCGCTGCCGCATGAGGTGCGGCCGCCAGCCGGCCAATTCTATGTTGCCTACCTGCACGGCGAGCCCGTCGGCTGTGGCGCTGTCAAGCATCACACCGACGCGCCGGCTGAGATCAAGCGCATGTGGATCGCACCACAAGCGCGAGGGCTCGGGCTCGGCCGGCGCCTGCTCGAGACGTTGGAGGCGTGCGCCAGGGCGGGCGGCGCACGCGTCGCGCACATCGAGACCAGCGCCGCCCTTACCGAAGCCCTCTCGCTCTACCGGTCCACCGGCTGGGTCGAGGTGCCGCCATTCAACGACGAGCCATTCGCCGACCACTGGCTCAAGAAAGAACTGGCCTAACAGATTCCCAGTCCGGCAACCGGAAGGAACGTCCTCGTACCCGCGCAAGGCGGGGCTTGGCAGGGCAGCGGCGAGATGCTCGCCGTGGTGGAAGAGCGGGTGCCGCAGCGCATCCCAGGTGAGGGACCTCCCGACCGCGTTTCTACGCGTGCGCCTCAGCGCCCGACGCGTTCGCGGCGATCGCGTCGTGAACGTAGTCTGCGAGCCCTGGCTCGACCTGCTCGTAGTGCGCCGCGAAGCGGGGGTCGGCGACGTACATCTCGCCGAGCGCCCGGTGCAGCGTGTGTGAGCAGGGGTAGAACCAGTGATCGATGTGCAGGCGGGCCCGCTCGGCCGCGGCCCGCGCCGGCTCGCCGTCCGCCGGCTGGCCGGAGCGCTTCAGCTCGGCGAACATGCGCTCGATCTCGTGAGCCTGCGCCTTGATTTCGCGCCACTGCTCCTGGCCGTAGCTCGCCACTCGGCGCGCCGACTCCTTGTAGGCATCGGTGTGGTCCCAGCGCTCGCGCGCCTCGTCCTCGTATTGACTCGGGTCGAATCCGTCGAACATCGTTTCCTCTTGTTGCTTGTCCTCATGTTCGGCGCTGGCGATCGCTCGATCGAGCGCGCGTGCCAGCCTGGCTAGACGGCCCTGCTCGCCGCTCACCAGCTCGCGCTGCGCTCGCAGTGCCGACAGCCGGTCGTAGCCGGCATCGTCGAGCAGCTCGCCGATCTCGCTCAGCGAGAAGCCGAGCGCCCGCCACCCGAGGATCTCCTGGAGCCGCTCCAGGTCGCGCTCTGAGTACAGCCGGTAGCCCGACTCGGTCCGGCCACTGGGCGACAACAGCCCACGCTCGTGGTAGTGATGCAGCGTCCGCACGGTGATCCCCGCCAGGGCGCTGACCTCGCCAACCGTCTTCATGGAGTCCAAGCTACGGCCTCACGTGACGTGAGAGTCAAGTCCCATCAGTGAAATCATTCTGGGCGGTGCCGGAACCGCCAGCCAGCTGCTTTTTGACCAAACCCCGCCAGCTCTCCATGCCGCGCTAGGGGAGGGCGGAACTCGGAAGCGCCCAGCAGTACAGCGGCGGGAGCGAAGCAGGACGAGCCACCGGTACCGAACCGGCCCGGGCGTGGGACGCGCGCGAGCTACTGGTTTGAGGTTCGGGCTGGTCCGGCGGTTCGCGGTTGTTATGCGATCATCGAGTTTGTCGTGGCGCCCGGGTTGTGGGCGGGTGCCGATGTATGTAGCCATCCGCCCGATGAAGGAGGACGCCATGCAAGAGCGTTATCAGGCCGTCGTGTTCTCGGATTCGGAGACGCGAGCGTGCTTCGGCTCGTGGAGCTCGAGACCGTGCCGCCGGCCCCCGGCCAAGTGCGGGTTGCGGTCCGCGCCGCGGGGGTGAACCCGATTGATTGGAAGATCCGCAGTGGCGCCGCAGCGGCCTGGATGCCGGTGGATCTGCCGCGGTCGCCGGGCACCGAGGTCGCCGGTGTGGTCGAGGCCGTGGGCGAGGGGGTCGCCGGGTTTCGCCCGGGCGATGAAGGGGAAGCCACCACCGGCCGCGGAAGTATCAAACAATCCCTACGCCGAACACGCGCGAGGCGCCGTATCCGCGCTTAGGGGTTCCGCCGCGAACCACTCTAAGTACCGCGGTCGAGGCAAAGCGGGTCTCGACCCGTGGCTGCGTCGCTAGTCGAGGCGTCGGGTCAGGCGAAGGGCTCACGGCGGGCAGGCTCCCAGCGGGCGCGGCTAGATTGGGCACATGTCGGTCCAACGGATGGACAACGTAGGCATCGTCGTCGACGACCTCCCGGCGACGATCACCTTCTTTCGCGAGCTAGGCCTCGAGCTCGAAGGCCAAGCCACGATCGAAGGAGAGTGGGCCGGGCGCGTCACCGGACTGCGAGACCAGCGGGTCGAGATCGCGATGATGCGCACGCCGGACGGCCACAGTCGGCTCGAGCTCTCGCGATTTCTCACGCCGGTTGCGATTGCCGATCACCGGAACGCCCCGGTGAACGCTCTCGGCTATCTGCGCGTCATGTTCGCCGTGGACGACATCGACGAGATGCTCAGCCGGCTCGGCAGGCACGGCACGCAGCTCGTTGGCGAGGTGGTCCAATACGAAGACGCGTATCGGCTCTGCTACATCCGCGGGCCCGGAGGACTTCTCATAGGGCTCGCACAAGAACTCGGCTGAGCATCAGGGTTTGATCCAAGAGCAGCGCTTCGACCCGGCGCCAGCGCGCCGTCAGAAGCGGCAGTGGTTGTCGGCGCGGACGCGCCTGTAGCGCTCGTAGATCACCCGGGGGCCGAACGTCCTGGTCTCGATCAGCTCCAACGGGATGTCCTCGGTGACCGGCGGGAGGAACGGCGTGCCGCCACCGACGATGATCGGATGGCGGAACATGCGCAGCTCATCGACGAGGCCGAGCTTGATCGCCGTCGCGGCGAGGCCCGCGCCACCGATCTCGAGGTCCTTGTCAGTCGCGGCGAGCGCGGCGGCGACCTCCTCGGCCACCGACCCCTCGGCGAGCCGAGCGTTGCCCTGGACGCTGTCGAGCGTGCGGCTGAAGACGACCTTCGGAAGCGCGCACCAGACGTCGGCGAACGCGGCGTGAAGCTCAGTGTTGCGGAGCGACGGATCCGTCTCCCACACCAACATCGTCTCGTAGAGCCTGCGGCCGCACAGATGGCACCCAAGCTCGCGCACCCGAGCGAGATGAAAGCCAAACAGCTCCTCGTCAGGGACAGTCCACCCGAACCCGCCCACGCGGTCGGCGATGAAGCCGTCCACCGAAACGCCCATTGAGTAGATCAGCAAGGCTTCAGACCGTACCCGCCCCGCGAGCGTCTCGGGAACGGAGTGGCATACGGACGGCCGCGACCCGCTGCCAGCATGCCCGGGCCGACACAAGAGGAGAAGCCGTCCAAGAGCTGCTCGCGCGTTTCGCAAATCGCCAGCCCGGGGTGTGGCGTCGGGTCGGTCGTTACACCGGCCGATCCGCTGCCCAGTCCGTCTAGCGCCTGATCTGCAGTCCGGCGGTAGCAGAGATGGTCGGTGAGGGCCGTCCGTGGACGGTGCGCAAGTGGCGAGACCCGGGCATCAGGGCATTGAGTGGGCGGGACCTGCATTCATTCGGCCGCCGTACTCCGCTGCGGATCGACGTCGTGCAGATTGCCTGTGATGGCGCTTGCCCGGGGTCAGTCCATCGGTCTCGCACTCGGTTCTCGTGTTGGTGGCTGGTTAGTGGGAGCTCCGCTGAAGCCGCCATGCAGCTTCGAGCGCGTCTTCGATGGCGCCCGGGTCACCCTTGTGGAGGTCGGCGATGACCAGCATGTGCTTGCGGTACCTCGTTGGCACGCTGAACGTTCGGGGAATTGCCGCAGCATCCAGTCGCGCGTGTCGAACTCGGCGCGGAGCACCAAATGAGTATCGTCCATTCGCGGGCGATGAGCCTTCCGTGGTACCGCCACTGCGCCAGCTCGTCCACCGTGGTGCGGCGGACACCTGGCAGAGCCTCCGCCAGCCGGGCTACGTCATCGATCTGCAACTGCAGTGTCCCTTCCGCTCACCGGTAGAGGCTCGTGTGCGCTACCGGAAGTCCTCGATGCTCGCGCCGTCGCAGCGTTCTAAGCCGTAGGCGCCCAGGTAACCCAGGCAGTGAGCCGATCGAACGGATCTGCCGCTGGCGACGATCGTGTGGGTCATGCGCCTGCGACTGCGCTTGCCTGAGGGCGTGCATTCGAGCTGTCTCTCGTTCGCGCTCGATGGTGAGGGTTCGCATCAGTTGGATGGTCAGGTCGGGGTGCATCAAAGCCTCCTCAGCTCCAGCGTCGTTTGATTGTCGACGCGTCCTCGCCGGCGCCCCCGACAAATGCCATCGGGTCACCGGCGCCAAGATCGTCGACGCCGTAGCTTTCGAGCGCTCCGATGGCCATCGTGCGACGCACCGCCGAGAACGTCAGCACGTGCGCGAGCACTCCCCCGTAGGAGAAGGTTTGGGGCGGCTCACACGTCGCGTCGATGAAGGTCTCATCGCCGCGACCCTCTTCTAGCGCCGGGAGGACCAGCTGCCGAAAGCGCGGCCCGGCGGCGTCGAGGCGGCAGCGCATCCCAGTCGGCGAGCTGTCGTGGTCGACTGGCACCCGCTCGGCGCCTTCGAGCGCGGCGAGCCACATCTCGAGCTGTCCGACGAGCAGATCGCAGACCCGACGCAGGGTTGGGTCGCGGTCAATGCCCTCAACCGACAGCTCAATCGGGCGGTCCAGGGCATCCTCATCGACCCGCTCCAGACGATCAATAATCTCGCCGACCAACGACAGGTGGTGGTCGAACATACGGATCAGAACATCCACGGTTGTGCTCCTCTCGATCGCAGGCAGCCGCAAACCACCCGGTGGGTGAAAGTGGATCCCGCTCTGCGCCGGCAGCTCGTAACCGGCAAAACGGCGGTGGCGAAAGTCAGACGGCGAGGCGCCGAAAGCGCGAGCGAATGCCCGCGCGAACGCCTCCGGCGCGCTGTAGCCCGCGTCGAAGGCAACGTCGATCACCGTGTCATCGGTCGCCCGTAGCCGATGCGCGGCCCGCTCAAGCAACAAGCGACGACGAAACGCCCCCGGCGGCTCGCCCAGCGCAGCGCGGACCAGCCGATCAAAGTGAAACCGCGACAAGTACGCGCTGCCCGCGAGATCCCCGCCTGCGATGCCCGGCGCGTCCAGGCTCTCCTCGATCAACTCCAAGATCCCGCGCAGACGATCGGCGTCCATCACATCGCCAAGTCTCATACACAGCCGCGAGACTCGCCTGATCGTTCTTGCTCACTATGCGCTGACCCTTCACGGCCAAGCCCGCCAGCCGCTGCCCTCGTTCCTACACCCAGCGGCATCAGGGACACCCGCTCTCGCTCCCACACAGGCACAGACCCCACGGCAAGGCAACTCTCCCCTTGCGCGCGGCTTCGGCAACCGTGGCAGCGCGTTCGGGCCGCGGTAACGTACTTCAGCCAATCGGAGAAGCGTCGCCCAATGCCCTACACCACCAGGACCCCTTGACCCGACGACCTGGGAGGCTTTTGCCGAGCTTGTCGAGCGCAATAACGGGGTCTTCGGTGGCTGCTGGTGCATGGGCGGCTATTCCGAGGGTCTCTCGCGCACCAATCCCGGCGAGAACCGTGCCAACAAGCACCGTCGCGTGCATGACGGTCGCGCCCACGCCGCTCTCGTGTTCGACGAGCAGGGCCGCGCACAGGGTTGGTGCCAGTACGGTGACCCTGAGGAGCTTGTGCGTGTCAAGCATCGGCGCGCATACGAGCAGGAACCCCCACCCCGCCCGGACTGGCGAATCCAGTGCTTCTATGTCGACCCCCACCACCGCGGCCAGGGCATCGCTCGCGCCGCGCTCGAGGGCGCGTTGCAGCAGATCACCGAACTCGGCGGGGGCCTGGTTGAGGCGATTTCCGAAGTCACCTCCGGCCGCCAAGCCCCCGGCAGGTTTCTCTTCAGCGCCACCGTCGAGCTATTCGAGCAGTACGGTTTCAGCCGCGGGCGCCAACTCGGCAAGCACGCCTACCTCGTGAGCAGACTCATCGAACCAGCAAGGCCCCGTTGAGCCACGCTCACCACGCCGAGCAGGCACTGCCGGCGATGGATCATCGCCGGCAGCGGCACCTGCTTCTCATTCGGCACGAGGATCTCGACACCACCAAAGAGTTTCCCGGTTTGCGCGGACACCGAGGCCGTTATGGCCTGCGGTGGAGGGTCGCGTCGATCTCGGCGGTCAGGAGATACAGGTCGAGCTGGTCAGGGTCGTCGGGGTCGAACGGATGAAATCCGAGTCGTTCCCACCACGTACGAGCTTGTTGGGTCAGGGCGGTCACGACGACCGCGCGGCATGCCGCCTTTTCATTGAGCTCGACCGCGGTGGCGAGCACGTGCGCGGCGAGCGCGGTCCCGATCCCTAACCCGGCATACCGGTGATCGACCGCGAGCCGGCCAAGCAACAGCGCCGGGACGGGGTCGGGCGCTCCTTTGGCGAGCACCTCCGGCGCCGCTGGACGGTCGATCCCGGTCATCGCGACGCTGGCGTATGCGACCACCATGTCGTGGGCGTCCGCGATCACCCAGGTGGCAGCGGTGTCGCGGCGACGGTTCTGACCGGCGTAGCGTCGCAGCCATTCGTCGAGCATCGGCTCGCCGCTGTCGAACCGCTTGCGGTCGTGTCGGCGCGGATCGAGCAGCTCTGGGCGGCGCAGCTCAGTCAAGCCAGCTGAACTGGCGCTTGCGACGCAGTGCCTTGGCGAGCCTGTCGTTGACCTCTGCGGGCCGGTCGAGCGCCTCGCTGAACGCCAGCGCAGCCTTGCGGGAGAGCCGAATGCTTGAGCGCTCGGCGAGGATCTCCTCGGCTCTTGCCGCTGCGGCCTGGACGACGAACGCCGAGACGTTCAGATGCGAGGCGGCGGCGGCCCGCTCGAGCAGCAGCTTATCGGCCGGGTCGACCCTGATCTGGAGCCGCTCTTCCTTGACTGTTGACATGTACTCACAATGGCAGTACAGCAGCGGATTGTCAAGTTCATCCCACCAAGGAGGACCCCGCGCCCCCGGGATCGGCGTGCACGACGGATCGGGGTTCTGACCGTTGTCGCACTGCTCGGTGCCAATTCCGGCGGGGATCTCCCAAGGGAGCTTGTACTGCGCCCCGACCTGCTCGTAGATCCGCAGAAAGTCACCCGGGACGTCGCGTCGCGCCACCCGCCGTGACCAGGTGGTCTTGCTCATACCGGCTTGTCTTCACCTCGATCGCGAACCCCACACCGTCCGGCGCGGTGGCCGACAAGTCGATGTCTCCCCTCCCCCGCCAAGCCAGGGAGTGCCGCACGCGCCAGCCCTCCCTCCGAAGCGGTGCGAGCGCGCGCCGCACCTGGTCCTCTGAGCGGGCGCCCACGCGGCTACGGCCAGCGAGATGCAGCCAATGCCATGCTTGGAAGCCGAGAGCCACCTCAAAGACCGCCAGCACCATCCCGCCGACATCGCACCGGCGCTCGCGGCCAACACCGCCAAGAGCGCCGCGACGGCCGCGCCTAACGCCGCCGCTACGGCGCGTCTTAGCCGGCGATGCTGCTGGCGTGCGAAGTTCAAACCACGGCCTGCGCTCTGGAGGGTCGACTTCGACGATGGCGTGATGCGCTGGTGGATTTTGTGGCCGTGAACAACGGAGCTTGTGGCCGTGTTGTGGCCGAGACGTCTGGCTGTCGCCCCCTATTTGCGGGATTCCGTTCGCACTTCTTCGCCCCCAGAATGCGCCGGAATGCCCTGCATGGAAGCGAATTCGCGCTCCTTGGCGGTCGTCGTAACCAGTGCGGCGGGTGGGATTCGAACCCACACGTCCTTTCGGACAATGCGTTTTGAGCGCATCGAGTCTGCCGTTCCTCCACCGCCGCGCTCGCGCCGAAGTCTATTGCCGGTCGCGGGCTTCGACCGACGGCGCTCTCACCCGTTCCCATCACCTTCCACCAGAGCCTGTAGCTCCTCAATTAGGCCGGGAGGAGCGGCGATCACCCCTTCTGGATCCGGACCACGGGAACTCAGCGTCCGCACCCTGAGGCCGGCCCGCTCGGCGATCAGGGCGCCCGCGGCCACGTCCCAGGCGTGGAGGCCGCGCTCGTAGTAGGCATCGAAACGGCCGCAGGCTGCCCAGGCCAGGTCGAGCGCCGCGGCGCCCACGCGCCTGATGTCACGCACGCGCGGAAGCACGCGGGTCAGATCCTGCGCCTGCCGAGCCCGCATGCCGGCGTCGTATCCGAACCCCGTCGCGACCATCGCGAGCTCGAGGCGGCTGTCTGGCTCCCGCGGTCGCAGCGGCTCGCCGTCGAGCGTCGCCGGACCCGATCGGGTCGCCTCGAAGCACTCCCGCCGCACCGGGTCGAGCACCAGCCCGATGAGGGTGCCCGAGCCGTCCTCGCATGCAATGCTGACCGCAAAAGCGGGGATGCCGAACAGGTAGTTGACGCTTCCGTCGAGGGGATCCACCACCCAGCGCAGCTCGCCGCCCGGGCTGACCCCTCCCTCTTCGGCGAGCATCGCGTCGCCGGGTCGTCTCCGCTCGAGCACGCCACGGATCGCCGCTTCGGCAGCGACATCCGCGTCCGAAACGAGGTCTGTGGGGGTGCTCTTGGTCCTCACCCATCTTCCGTCGCCTCGGGGGCCCGATCGCTCGACGAAGCGCGAGAGGAGCTCCTCCGCTGCCGACTCGGCCGCTTCGCGCGCCACGTGCAGCAGCTGCGCCTCTGTCATCGTCGTCGTTCTACCATGGCGCACCCGGATGCGGCCGGCTGAGACGATCGCAAACCTTGCAGGCTTCGCGGGCCGGGGCGCTGCCACAGACGCCGAGCGCCGTGCCGCTGCCTGGCTCCGCGATGCGATCGGAGACGGCGCCGGCGCGGTCGAGTCAGGCCGCACGCCAAGGCTCGAATCCTTTTGGTGCCGCCCCAACTGGCCACTGGCGCACGGCTGGCACATGGCGCTCGCGGTCGCGGGGGGCCTCGTTTCCGTCGCGTCACCTGGGGTGGGCGCGGCTCTCGTGCTGGTGGCGCTCGCGTCAGTCATCCTGGACGCGGTGCGGAGCCCGTCCCTTGGTCGCATCCTCACAACTGAGCGGGCAAGCCAGAACGTCGTCGCCGAAGCCCAGCGCGAGTCGACGGCCAAAGATCAAGTCCACCTCGTGGTCACCGCCAACTATGACGCGGGGCGCTGTGGTCTCATCTATCGCAGCGTGCTGCGGCGGCCGATCGCCGCGCTCGCGCACGCCAGCGACCGGTTGGGGCCGGGCTGGCTGGGGTGGTTCTGTCTAGCGCTCATCTGGCTGGCGCTAGTCGCCATCCTGCGAGTCGAGGGACAAACGGGCACCGCGCTCGACGTGCTTCAGCTCATCCCGACGATCAGCTTGCTGCTCGGGCTCGCGCTCCTGCTCGAGCTCGCGAGCGCTGACGTCGGCCCGGCGGCGAACGACAATGGCAGCGGAGTCGCCGCGGCGCTCGCACTGGTGAGAGCGCTCGACACCGCCCCGCCGCAGCATCTCACCGTCGACCTGGTGCTACAGGGCGCCGGTGACTGCGAAGGAATCGGGCTCGCCCACTACCTGCGCTCGCGCCGAGAAGCTCGCCGGGCGAACAACACGATCGTGCTCGGGTTTGCCGCCTGCGGAGGCGGCGATCCGCACTGGTGGACCAGCGACGGCACGCTGGTCCCCGCCCGCTACGACGCCGAGCTGCGAAACATGAGCGCCGCAATCGCGCGTGACGAGGAGCACCTACACGCACGAGGAAGCCGCGGTCGGGGGCACACCCCCGCGCTGCGCGCCCGCTGGGCGGGGCTGCCGGCCATCACGCTCGGCTGCCTGGACCAGCGCGGTCTCACCCCGTGCTCGCATCAGCGTGGCGATAGCCCGCCGGCCGTTGACGCCGCGGCGGTCGATCGAGCCGTCGAGTTCGCGTTGCTGCTGGTCGACCGCATCGACGCCTCGCTGGCGACTGCCCGGACGAGGCGACTCACTACACCGGCGTGATCGGGTTGCGCTTGGCCGGCCACTGGCGATGCTTCTCGGCGGCCAGCGCGAAGCGCCGGACGAGCTCGGAGCGTAGGTCTTCCGGCTGGATCACGGCGTCCACCACGAGCTCCGAGGCGAGGTGCAGGATGTCGATGTCGCGCGCATACTCATCGCGCAGCTGCTCGGTCCGTTGCGCGCGCTCGGCCGGGTCCTCGAGCGCCTGGAGCTGGTTGTAGTAGACGGCGTTGATTGCCGCCTGGGGGCCCATGACCGCGATCGAGGCGGTCGGCAGGGCGAGACAGCAGTCGGGATCGAAGGCGGGCCCGGCCATCGCGTACAGCCCGGCGCCGTAGGCCTTGCGCACGATCACCGAGAGCTTGGGAACGGTGGCCTCCGAAACGGCACTGATCATCTTGGCCCCGTGTCGGATGATCCCCTCGCGCTCGACCTGCGTGCCGATCATGAACCCCGGTACGTCGGCCAAAAAGAGCAAGGGAATGTTGAACGCATTGCACGTCCAGATGAAGCGCGCCGACTTGTCGGCAGAGTCCACGAACAGAACGCCTCCCTTGACCTTCGGCTGATTGGCGAGAACCCCGATCACGCGCCCCTCGAGCCGCGCGTAGCCGACGATCACCTCGCGCGCCCAGCGCTCGTGGATCTCGAGGAATGAATCGGCATCGACCAGTGCCCGCAGGAGCTCGCGCATGTCGAAGGGCTTGTTCTCGTCGGCCGGGATCAGCTCGGCGATGGGCGTTTGCGAAGCGGGCGAGGCTGCCGGCGCCAGGGGCGCCTCGGCGGTGAAATTCTGCGGGAAATAGCTGAGGTAGCGGCGCACGAACGCGATCCCGGCCTCGTCGCTGTCGACCAAAACATGGCCCACGCCGCTGCGGGAGGTGTGCATGCGCGCGCCGCCCATCTCCTCGAGCGTCACCTTCTCTCCGATCACCATCTCGGCCATGCGCGGGGAGCCCAAGTACATGGAGGCGTTGCCGTCGCGCATCGCCACCACGTCACAAAACGCCGGGATATAGGCCCCGCCCGCAGCGCTCGGCCCGAATAGCGCGCACACCTGCGGCACGACCCCCGAGAGGCGGACCTGGTTGAAGAAGATCCGCCCGGCGTGACGGCGTCCCGGGAACATCTGCACCTGCTCGTTGATGCGCGCGCCGGCCGAGTCGACCAGGTACACGATCGGGCAGCGCAGCGTGAGCGCGCGCTCCTGAATGCGGAGGATCTTCTCTACGGTCTTGGGCGCCCAGGAGCCGGCTTTCACCGTGGGATCGTTGGCCATCACAGCCACGGGGTTGCCGGCGATCGTGCCCAGACCGGTGATCACGCCCTCGGCGCCGAGCCCTTCCTGGTCCCCCCCGGCGAGCATCCCCTCCTCGGCAAACGAGCCTGCATCGAGCAGCCGCTCGACCCGCTCACGGACGGGCAGCTTTCCTTGTGAGGAGGCCTTCTCACGATGGCGCACCGGACCGCCCTCGCGCGCCCGCTCGCTGGCCTGGCGCAACGCGGCGCCTCGGTCCGATGCGCGCGAACTCACCGGTTCCATTCGATTGGTCCCGCCGTCAGCAGGTGGCTAGACAGCTGACGGCCCAGCGCCTCCTGAGCAGCGCGGGAGGCCTTCAGCAGCCCACCGAGGTCCACCCCGGTCTCGATTCCCATCTCGTGCAGCATCGAGACGAGGTCCTCTGTGGCGATGTTGCCGGTCGCTCCCGCCGGCACCGGGCAGCCGCCGAGCTCGCCGAAGGAGGATTCGAAGCTCCCAACGCCCGCCTCGAGCGCGGCCAGGACATTGGCCAGACCTTGGCCACGAGTGTTATGGAAGTGGGCGGTTAGCTCGGTTGCAGCCAGCTCGGGCAGCGCGCGCGCGAAGAAGTCCTCGACCTGAAGTGGATTAGCCATGCCCGTGGTATCGCCGAAACCAATCTCCGCGGCGCCCGCCGCCGCCAACCGGGAGGCGATCGACAGTACCCGCTCCGGCTGCACATGGCCCTCGTACGGACAGCCAAATGAGGTTGAGATCACGGCCTCGCAGCGCAACCCCTCCGCGCGTGCTCGAGCGAAAGTTCGCTCCAGCCCCGCGAGCGACTCCTCGACGGAGCGCCCGACGTTCTTTTGATTGTGCGTCTCCGAGGCGGACAGGAAGCCGTTGATCTCCTGGAATCGATCGCGCTGGCGCAGCGCCCGCTCGAGCCCACGCTCGTTGGGGATCAGCACGCTCAGCGCGACGTCAGCTGGAAGCCGTATTTGCTCGAGCACTCGCTCCGCGTCCGCGAGCTGAGGCACGACGTCGGCGCGGACGAAGCTCGTCACCTCGATCCGTTTCAGCCCGGCGGCCGCGAGCATCTCGATCAGACGCACCTTCTCGGCGGTGGGCACGATTTCGGGCTCGTTCTGGAAGCCGTCGCGCGGTCCGACCTCGCGGACCCTCACGGCCTTCGGCAGCGATGGCATACCGCTACTTATAGATGACGCGGTATCCCAGCAGCTGGGCGACGGTGACGAACCGGTATCCGCGCGCACGCAGCGTGTCGATCTCCCGCGGCAATGCTTGAAGGGTCTCGTAGCGCGGTCCGCCGCCATCATGCTGGATCACGATCGCCCCGGGATGGGCATGGTCCACCACGTTCTGGTAGATCGCCTGTGAGCCCGGCAGCGACCAATCGCGCGGGTCAACGTCCCACTGGATCGTGGTGAAGCCCATGCTGCGAGCGAGATTCAGCAGCGCCGGGCTGGTGTCGCCATAGGGCGCCCGGAAGAGGCACGGGTAGAAGCCTCCGGTGGCGTGCTTGATGGCGAGCGCCGCCGAACGGATCTGGTTGCGGGCGAAGGAGCCGCCGGAGGCGACGTCCGGATGACTCCAGGTGTGGTCGCCGATCATGTCGCCGTCTCGCAGCATGCGCTTTTCGACCGCCCCGTTCCGCCCGCCGTACTCCGAAACCTGGTCGCCGATCTGGAAGAAGGTCGCGACCGCGTGTTTGCGCTCCAGAACGCTCAGGAACTGGGGCGTGTCGTACCACGGGCCATCGTCGAAGGTGAGCGCGATCATCCGCCCTCGACTAGGTCCATGGAAGACCCACTCGGGGCCTTTGGCGACGCAGCTCACCGGCACCGGCACGTGCATGCGCAGGCGCTTCGGACGCTTCGGCAGGCGCGCCATGCACCGTCTCTGTGCATGGGGCAGGGGCACGCACGAGGGCGGCAGCGCAACGGTTTGTGTCTGCCAGCGGAAGGTGGAGCGGTACGAGGTGTGGGCGCTGGTCGGGAGGAAGGTGGCGCGCAGGGCTCTTTGGTTGGGCCGCACGAGCTTCCCGGAAACAGCTCGGAAGCGCTGCGCTTGCCCGGAGTGCACGTTTGCGTAGCGCAGCACGGGACCCCTGCGGTTGTAGGTCGCGCACAGCTCTCCCCAGGGCGCTCCGCCATGGGCCCACTCGAGCAGCAGGCAAACCGACTGGCGCCGTCGTGCCAGGGCCTGGAACGAAGGAAAGCGCTCCCCGAGCCGCACAAACCAGATCAGATCCCTGCCGTCCTGGCGAAGCGACGCATACGTGATCTGAGGGGGGGCCGCCGGCGGGTGGCCACGCGGGGCGACCGCGGCGGGAGCCATCGGCGCCAGGCAAGCTGCCGCCGCTGTCAGTACGGCCGCCGCTACGACGGCAATCGTTCCGGGCCTGGTGATCGTGGATCAGCAGTCTAAGGTCCCCGCGGCGTTGAGACCATAGACTCCCGCCGTGCCCGAACCGGTTGCGATCGTCGGTGGAACGGGGGCGCTTGGCTTCGGTCTCGCGCTCCGCTTTGGCCGTGAGGGGGTGCCGATCGTGATCGGCTCGCGCGACCCCGAGCGCGCCCGGGAAGCGGCGACGCGGGCGCGCTCCGCCGTGGCGGGGGGCTCCTTTGAAGGGCAGGTCAACGACCAGGCAGTCCGCGACGTTCCGATCGTGATCCTGTCGGTCCCCTTCCGCAGCCAGTCGGAGACCCTCACGAACCTCCGCGAGGCTTTGCGCGAGGATCAGCTGCTCGTCGACGCAACGGTCCCCCTGGCAGCTGCGGTCAGCGGCCGGGCGACGCGCACGCTCGGCGTGTGGCAGGGGTCGGCCGCGCAGCAGGCGCAGGAGATGGCGCCCGCGGGAGTGCGGGTGCTGTCGGCATTCCACACCGTCAGCGCAGCGTTGCTGGCCGATCTCGACCACGATCTCGACGAGGACGTGCTGATCTGCGGCAACCGGCGCGAGGACAAGGCCCGGCTGGCAGCACTGGTCGAGCTCGTGCCGGGGCTCCGGGCAGTGGATTGCGGGCCACTCGAGCTCGCCCGCATCGTGGAGCAGCTGACCGCGCTGATGATCTCCATCAACGCACGCCACCGCACGCGGGCGGGAATCAAGATCACGGGTCTAGCGGCCGGATGACCGGCGCACGCCGGGGCGAAGCGAGGAGCGCGTGAGCGATCCGGTGGTGGTTCTAGCTGGAGGCTCCGGCGGCGCCAAGCTCGCCCGCGGCATGCTCGACGTTGTCGGCGCCGACCAGCTCGTGGTGATCGCCAATACCGGCGACGATCTCGAGATCTACGGCGGCCATGTCTCACCGGACCCCGATCTGGTGACGTTCTGGCTCGCCGACAGCATCGACAGCCGTGGCTGGGGGCTAGACGGAGACACCTTCGCGGTCATGGACGCCCTACGGGCACTCGGTAGTGAAGTGTGGTTCAACCTCGGCGACCGCGACCTGGCGATCGCGCTCGAGCGCGGGCGCATGCTCGCAGACGGCGCACGGCTGACCGAGGCTCACGCCGCAATCACACACGCGCTGGGGGTGGACGCCCGTGTCCTGCCGATGAGCGATGGCCCCGTGCGCACCCGGGTGCAGGCACATGGGCGCTGGTGGCCATTTCAGGAGTTCATGATCCGCGGCGGAGCCGAGGGGCCGGTCGACGAGGTCCAGTTCGCCGGCGCGAGGGCGGCGCGGGCGAGCTCAGAGGTGCTGGAGGCGATCGCGAGCGCAGGAGCCATCGTGATTGGGCCCTCGAACCCCGTGATCTCGATCGGGCCGATGCTTGCGCTCGAGGATCTCCGCAAGGCGCTGCGGGCAGCATCGGCTCCGGTGGTAGCGGTGAGCCCGGTGGTGCGCGGCGGGGTGCTCAAGCCCGCGACGGTCCCATTCATGGCATGGGCCGGGTTTCCCGTGACGCCCGCGGGGGTGGCGGCGTTCTACGGCCAGCTGATTGACGGAGTCATCGCCGATGAGCGCGTGGAGCATCCGCGAACGCTAGAGGCTGATGTACTCATGCACGACGCCGACAGCAGGCGGCAGCTCGCCGAGCGCACGCTCGAGTTTGCGCTCGCGCTGAGCTAGGAAGATCGATCAAATGTCGACGCTCGCAATCCTCCCGATCAAGCGGTTCAGCGAAGCCAAGCAGCGCTTGGTTCCCGAAGTCTCCACCGGCCTGCGGCGCCTGCTCGTCGAAGCGATGCTTTCCGACGTCCTGGTCGCACTCCGCCGGGCGACTGCCGTGGAGGCCACGCTTGCCGTGACCTCGGATCCCGACGCGGAGGCGATCGCCGCCGCGTACGGGGCGCTCCTGCGCTCGGACCCCGGCGGAGGCCACAGCGGTGCGGCCGGCGAAGGGATCCGCTACGCGCTCGAGCGAGGCTTCGAGCGAGCCTTCCTGGTTCCGGGGGACTGCCCGGCGCTGGATCCCCGGGAGGTGGATGCTCTGCTGGAGCGCTCCGCGCCCGAGCGCTCGGCGCTCGTGGTGCCCGACCGCCATGGCACGGGCACCAACGCGCTGCTGCTCTCACCGCCTGACGCCCTCCAGCCCGCCTTCGGACCTGGCAGCCGAGAGCGCCACGAGCGGCTTGCAGCCGCAGCCGACGTCTCCTGTGAGGTCGTGGAGGTCTCCACGCTGGCGCTCGACCTCGACACCCCCGAGGACTACGACGAGCTGCGCACGCTGCTGGCCAGAACCCACGGGCGCGCCGCGCACACTCGGGGAATCCTCCGGCGGCTGGGAGCCACCGCGCACTAGTGGCCGGCGCGACGTGCTGAGCGCGACGCCGCTCGCCGGCATCCCCGAGGTCCTCTCCGGCGATGACCTCGCCGGACTGATCGCGGCCGCGGCGCGTGCGCCCGCGTCCGAGGTGGACGCCTTGCGGGAGACCGACGTGCTCGTCGTCGCCCACAAGGTCGTCTCCAAAGCCGAGGGCAGGATCCGCCGGCTCGCCGAGATCGAGCCGGGCGAGCGGGCCGTCGCGCTCGCATCGGAGCTCGGCAAGGATCCCCGTCACGTGCAGGCCGTGCTCGACGAGTCAAGCGAGGTCCTGCGCGCGGCGAGAGGCACGCTCGTGTGCGTCACGCGACATGGCTTCGTCTGCGCCAATGCCGGCGTCGATGCTTCCAACGTGCACCAAGAGGACGCCGTCGTGCTGTTGCCGCGCGATCCCGACGCCTCGGCACGAGCACTCCGAGCTCGCTTGCGCGAACTCATCAGCACCGCTCCGGCGATCGTGATCAGCGATTCCTTCGGGCGTGCCTGGAGGCACGGGCAGAGCGAGATCGCGATCGGATGCGCGGGGCTCTCACCGCTTGAGGATTGGCGCGGCCGGCTCGACGCCGGCGGGCGGCCTCTGCGGGCCACCTGGATTGCGATCGCGGATCAGGCTGCCGCCGCCGGCGACCTCGCGCGG
The DNA here is from genome assembly GCA_963823315.1 of uncultured Solirubrobacterales bacterium. Classification (GTDB taxonomy): domain Bacteria; phylum Actinomycetota; class Thermoleophilia; order Solirubrobacterales; family Solirubrobacteraceae; genus Palsa-465. The sequence continues at coordinate 28,145 of CAWGLB010000014.1, forward strand.
CGCAAAGACAGCCGGGAGCCCGTGGTCGTGGTGCGCGGGCTGGGATCTCAGGTGACCGACGCGGATGGTCCCGGGGCTGCTGCGCTGGTGCGGCCCGCGGAGCACGATCTGTTCAGGTGACGCCGCGCGCAAGCGCCGCCCAGCAGGCACTTAGCGGGCGAGGGCCAGCAGCTCGCACTTAGCGGGCGAGAGCGAGCAGCTCGTCGGCCGAGCGCTCGATTGCCTGGGCGAGAACATCCAGGTCGGGGACCGCGTCGTGGTCAGCACACAGGCCGAAGAACAGCGACCCGGCGGCGGAGATCACCGCCAGCCGCAGTCCATGGCGCGGCGCGATCTCGGCGAGCGAATACATCTCGCGCACCCGCGATCCCAATATGTAAACCTCGGTCCGTGGGCCCGGGACGTTCGAGACGTTGAATGTGAACACGTGGGGGTTCATCGCCCACCGGGTGAGGAAGGGATGGGAACCGAGCCGGTAGAGCGTCTCAGCATCATGATTCAGCTTGCGCTCGCGCGTTTCGGAGTTGATCGCCAGTACCCGCTTCACGGGGTCTCCCTCGGCGACCGGCAGATCGACGAAGAAATAGGAGTCGCGGTTCGCGATCTCCGCGCCGTCGTCAGCCCGATGGAGGCTGACGGGCACCTTGGCCCGGATCCCATCAAGCGCGCCGTGCCGGTGCAGCAGCCAAGCGCGCACCCCGCCCGCGACGATCGCCAACACCACATCGTTCATGGTCACGGCCGCATCGATCGCCTTACCCGCCCGCTTCGCGTCGGCGAACGGCACGGAGGCGAAGGCCACACGCCGTCGCAGACCGCTGCGGATGGCGAAGTCGGTCACCGCCGCCGCGGGGCTGAGCTCCCGCCGGATGATGGATAGCGACTCGCGTAGCGAGTGCGTGTAAGCCCCGGTCACGGCGCTCTGCCGACGGGGGCGCGCGCGGGCGGCGAGGCCCTGCACGAGCAGCGACATACCGCTGGGCGCGCGGCCCGGCGCCCAAGTCGCCGCGGGCAGCTGGGGCGAGTTGGCGGAGTTGCTCCACAGCATGCCCGCGCCGAGCCGAACGCATGTTGTTCCGTCGGCCATGCAGTGGTGGATACGCCAGATCAGCGCCATCGAACCGTCCTCCAACCGCTCGACCACGTTCAGCTGCCACAGGGGGCGCGCCGGGTCCAGTCGCTGCGCCATCAACTCCGCGACGACGCCCTGAAGTCCGGCGCGGCTGAGTGGGCCGTCGGTCGGGACGGCCTTGACGTGCCGCGCCACGTCAAAGTCGGGGTCGTCGAGCCACACCGGGGCCGCGAGGCGAAGCGGCGGATAGGCCAGACGCTGACGCATGCGCGGGGCGGCGTCGAGGCGCGCCGCGATGGCCATGCGGAGTGCCTCGACGGTGGGCAGAGTTCTTTGCGCCGAGGGCTCGATGATCAGCACCTTGCAGGTGTGAGCGCGTATATGTCCCGCCTCGCGTCGGAGGATCTCGACGTCGTCGGCGGTTAGTCGGTCGAGCGGCTGCGTGCGGCGTGCTCGTCCACCGCTGGTGCGGATCTCGTCCCCCAAAGAATGCCCTCTCGAAAAAGCCTGAGCCTCGGCGCGAAGCATACGGCCCGGTGAAGTTGAGAGCTATTCGGGAAGTTCGAGCGGTGCACCGAGCGCGTGAAAGCCGCCGTCGACGTGCACGATCTCACCGGTGATCCCGCGGGCGTAGTCGGACAACAGAAAGCAGATCGCATCGGCGACCGGAGCTGCGTCGCGGATGTCCCAGCCGAGCGGCGCCTGCGCGCTCCACAGAGACGCCAGGCGCTCGAAACCGGGGATGCTGCCCGCCGCGAGCGTTCCGAGAGGGCCAGCCGAGACCAGGTTGACCCTGATGCCGTCCTGGCCCAGATCCCGGGCCAGGTAGCGTGAGACCGACTCGAGCGCCGCCTTTGCCACCCCCATCCAGTCGTAGATCGGCCAGGCCACCGAGGCGTCGAAGTCCATGCCGACGATGCTCGAGCCCGACCGCATGAGCGGCTGAAGGGCCGCCGCGAGCGCCTTGAGCGAGAACGCGCTCGTCCTGAAGGCCTCCGTCGCACTGTCCGCCGGCGCGCTCATGAAGCGTCCACCAAGCGCGTCCTCAGGCGCGAATGCGATCGCGTGCAGGGCGCCGTCGAGGCCGCCCCAGCGTTCGCCCAGGGTGTCGGCCAGAGCCTCCAGGTCCTCGCCGCGGTTGACATCGAGCTCGAGCACGTCGACGGGCTCGGGCAGCCTGCGCGCAGCGCGCTCGGTCAGCCGACGGGCGCGGCCGAAGCTCGTCAGCAAGATCGTCGCTCCCTCCTGCTGGGCCCGTTGCGCCGCGTGGAAGGCGATCGAGTCTTTGGTGATCACCCCCGTGATCAGGAGGCGCTTGCCCTCGAGCAGCACTACTGCGCGAGCGTCTCGAGCGCGCGACTGAGCCGCTCGCGCGTGGCAGGCGGAGCCACGATCTCGTCGACGAAGCCTTCACTGGCCGCGGCCTCGGCCAACAGGTGCTCGTTCGCGTAGGCATTGGCAAGCCGCGCGAGCTCCGCGTCGGGATCGTCCGCGGCCTGCAGTTGACGCCGCGCGGTGATCTTCACCGCCGCCCGCGCGCTCATGATGCCGAGCTCCGCCTGCGGCCAGGCGAGCACCAGATCGGCGCCCAGATCCCGCGAGTTCATCGTGATGTAAGCCCCGCCGTAGGACTTGCGCAGAATCACCGTGAGCTTGGGCACCGACGCCGCGGCGAAGGCGCGCACGAGCGAAGCGCCATAGCGAATCACGCCGGCCTGCTCCTGACGTGAGCCCGGCATGAAACCGGGCGTGTCCACGACCGCGATCAGCGGCAGGCCAAACGAATCGCAAAAGGACACAAACCGTGCCGCCTTCTCCGAGCTCGCCGCGTCAAGCACGCCACCGAGGTAGTGAGGCTGGTTGGCGACTACCGCCACCGCTCGCCCCTCGATGCGAGCGAACGCGCACACCACATTGCGGGCCCACCGCGGCCACAGCTCGAGCAGGGAGTCTCGATCGATGATCCCGGCGAGCGCGTCACGGATGTCGTAGGCACGCCGCGCCTCGCGTGGGACCACCGCCCCGGGGTCATCGCACTCCGGCGGAGCGGGTACAGATCGCGGTGGCGCCTGGTCGCTCGAAGAAGGCAGGTAGCCCAGCAGCTCGCGGACGCGCCGCGCGGCGGCGAGCTCGTCGGGCTCGATCAGATGACACACGCCGTTGCGGTCGTGGACGCGCGGACCACCGAGGGAAGCCGCATCGGTCTCCTCGCCCAGCGCGTCCCGTACGACAGCAGGCCCGGTGAGGAACATGGCTGCGTCCTCGGTCATCAGGATCAGGTCGGTGAGCGCAGGCGAGTAAGCGCCGCCACCGGCGGAGAAGCCCGAAACGACGGAGATCTGCGGCACCACGCCGGTCAGCGCCACCGTGTGGCGAAAGATCCTGCCGTAGCCCCCGAGCGCGGCTGTGCCCTCCTGCATGCGCGCGCCGCCTGACTGCACAAATGCGATCACCGGCACACGGGCACGTTCGGCGGTTTGCAGCACGCGCACGATCGTCTCGGCGTGCCGCTCGCCGAGGGAGCCACCGAGGTATGAGCCGTCCTGGGCGTAGCAGGCGATGGGCCGACCGGCCACTGTGCCGGTCCCCCCGACGACGCCGTCGCCGGGGATCGCGCGGCCGCCGAGTCGCGAGGAGGCGACGCGCGAGCGCAGCACCTGCAGGCTTCCTGGATCGCTCAGCGCCTCCAGCCGCTCGAGCGGGTCGAGGCGGGGAGTGGTCTCTATGTGAGCGGTGGCGGTCATCGCTTGTCTCCTCGCAGCACGAGTGCAACGTTGTGTCCGCCGAACGCGAACGAATTCGAGATCGCGGCCGGCGGCGCGCCGTTTTGGGCAATCAGCGGCCTGGCTTCGCCCGGCACGTAGTCCAGATCAAGCTCGGGATCCGGGACCTCATAGCCGAGGGTGGGCGGAATGACGCCACTCGAGAGGGTCTCAACGGTGGCCACCGCCTCCACGGCGCCGGCGGCGCCGAGCAGGTGCCCGATCGCCGATTTGGTCGAGGACACAGGCACCTGGTGAGCGCGCTCGTCGCCGAGCGCGATCTTGAGCGCGGACGTCTCCGCGGCGTCGTTCAACGGCGTCGACGTGCCGTGAGCGTTCACGTAATCGACCTCCTCAGGCGCGAGCTCGGCATCGCGCAGCGCCAGCTCGATCGCCTTCGCCGCAGGCCGGCCACTGGGCTCCGGGGCGGTCAGATGGAAGGCATCCGAGGTCGCGCCGTAGCCGGCCGCGTGCCCGAGGATCTTCGCACCGCGCGCCCGAGCTGACTCGGCCTCCTCGAGCACCAGGACGCCCGCCCCCTCCCCCATCACGAAGCCGTCGCGGCGGGCGTCGAAGGGTCGGCACATCCCGGTCGGCGAGAGCGCCTGCATCGCGCTGAACGAGGCCGAAGCGAAGGCGGTGAGCGCCGCTTCGGCGCCGCCCGCGACGACCGCATCGGCGTCGCCGTACTGGATCATGCGCATCCCCGAGCCGATCGCGTGGGCGCCGCCCGAGCAGGCCGAGACGACCCCAAAGGCCTGGCCCTGGAGGTGATGCTTCATCGACACCGCAGCAGTTGCAGCGTTCGCCATCAGCGCCGGGATGCCGAGTGGCGACACCAGCTTAGGTCCCTTGTCGCGCAGCACGTTGTGCTGAGAAACCACGGTCTGGATCCCGCCGATGCCCGTGCCGATGATGCAGCCTACGCGCACCGATTCATAGGGCAGCCCGTCCGTCCAGCCGGCCTGCTGGACCGCCTCCTGCGCCGCTACCACAGCGAACTGCGAGAAGCGGTCGAGACGGCGCACTTCTTTGACCGAGAGATGCTCCGAGGGCTCGAATTCCGTGCATGCGCCGGCCCCGTCGACGATTCCGCACGTGCCCGCCGCCCAGCGCTCGTGCAGCGCGCGCGCGCCGACGCCGAGCGGCGTGACCGCTCCGAGACCGGTGATGACTACATGACGACGGGACGAGGGCATGTGGCCTAGGTCACCCAGCCCGGGAAGCGATCAGGTCGATCGCATCGCCGACGGTCTTCAATTCCTTCATGTCCTCGCCCTTGAGGACGACCCCGTACTCGTCCTCGACGATCTGGGCGAGCTCGACGAGGTCGAGCGAGTCGATGTCCAGCTCCTCGAAGGTGGACTCGCGCGTGATCTGGGACTTATCGGGACCGAAGCTTGCGAGCGCGTCGATCACGCGAGCCTCGACCTGCTGGGCTGTAGCTGTTGCCATGGGTGTTCTCCTTGTGGTTGCTTTCGCTATCGAGCGGTCAATTCATGCGGCAAGGCCGCCATCGACTGTCAGGACCGCCCCGGTGACATAGCCCGCCTCTTCGGAGGCGAGAAACCGCACGCAGGCCGCCACCTCTTGTGGCGTGCCGGCTCGGCGGGCCGGAACGGCTTCCAGCAGCCCGCCGTCAAGCTCGGCGGTCATCTCGGTCTCGATCAAGCCGGGCGCGACCGCGTTGACGGTGATCCCCCGGCGCGCGACTTCGACCGCGATCGTCTTGGTCATCGCCACCAGGCCGGCCTTGGCCGCGGCGTAGTTGGCCTGGCCCGGGTTGGCGCGCAAGCCGACGACCGAGGAGATGTTGACGATCCGGCCCTTGCGCGCCCTCAGCATCGGCCTGAGCGCCCGGCGGGTGAGCCGGAAGGCCGCGGTCAGGTTCGTGTTGAGCACGTCTGACCACTCCTCGTCCCCGAGGCTCGCGCCGAGGTCGTCGTGGCGGACGCCGGCGTTGTTGACGAGCGCGAGCACGGGTTTGCCGAATTTCGCCTCGAGCGCTCCGAACAGCCGCTCGGCCGCATCGGGATCGCGCACATCCGCCTGCACCGGTGCGGCACTGCCGCCCTCGTTCTCGATCGCCTCCACGACCGCCTCGGCGCCCGCTTCATCCTGGCGGTAGTTGACGCCTACGGACCATCCGTCATCGGCGAGCGCGTGCGCGATCGCCGCGCCGATACCGCGCGAAGCTCCGGTCACCAAAGCGCATCCCTCCTGCTCAGGCATCGGCCTGGCCTCCCCAGTGGACCACGCCGGCGCCCCAGGTGAAGCCCGAGCCGAAGGCGGACATGAGCACACGCGCCCCGGGGCGCAGCCGTCCATCCTGCAGCGCCACGGTCAGCGCCAACGGCAGCGTTGCGGTGGACGAGTTGCCGAAGCTCTCGATGCAGTCGACGACCTTCTCCGGCTCGAGTCCGAGGCGATCGCCGAGCGACTTCGTGATCCGGGCGTTGGCTTGGTGATAGACGAACAGATCGATGTCGTGAACTTCGAGCCCGGAGCGGCGGAGCGCCTCGTGCGTGACCTCCGCCATGCGGTTGACGGCGTGACGGAAGACCTCCGGCCCGTCCATGTGGATCTTGCGCTCCTCGTGCGTGACCAGGATCGTGCGCGCGTGCGAGCCGTCGGAGCCGAGCACGATCGGGCCGATCAGGCCGGAGTCCGCGGGTCCGAGGACGACCGCGCCGGCCCCGTCGGCGAACAAGGGTCCGATGCGCCTGTCGTCGTAGTTGTTGATGCGCGTCAAGAAGTCAGCGCCGACGACCACGGCCAGCTCCGCGCGGCCGACCTCGACCTGACCGGCCGCCATCGCCATGGCCGAGAGGAACCCGGTGCAGCCCGAGCCGACGTCGAAGGCGCCAGCGCCGTGTGTGCCCAGCTCGTGGGCCACGATCGGCGCTGTGTTGGGCTGAAGCTCGTCCGGTGTGGTGGTGGCCACGATCACCAGGTCGACATCCGCGGGGGCGGCCCCCGCGCGCTCGAGCGCAGCCGCCGCAACGCGGGTTGCGTAGTCAGACATGCGCTCGTCGGGCGCGGCCTGGCTCCGCTCCCGGATGCCCGTGCGCGAGAGGATCCAGTCCTCGCTCACGCCGAGCTTGACCGCAAGCTGCTCATTGGTGATGCGGCCCGGGGGCAACTCGCTCGCCACCGAGACGATCTCGGCGTGGCGCCGCGGGGCGACCCGCTGGTCGTCGAGGCGCGGGTCGGGCGTTTGGGCGGTCTCAAGCATTCACAAGCTCCACGTCGTTGAGCGTGCGCTTGGCTAGCCCAGTGAGCACTCGCCCGGGACCGGTTTCGATGAATCGCTCGGCGCCGCGGGCGCGCAGCGCGAGCATCGTCTCGCGCCAGCGCACCGGGTGGGTCAGCGCCTGCGCGAGCCGCGCGGGAATGTCGTCGAATGGCTCCGCGGTCACCGCCGAGATCACCGGCACGCGGGGCTCGCGGAAGGCTGTCGCTGCGAGCGCGGCCTCAAACTCGGGCACGGCTGGGGCCATAAGCGGCGAGTGAAAGGCGCCGGTGACATCGAGCTCGATCGCCCTGAGACCCAGCTCGGTGGCAGCGGCGGAGGCCGTCGGCAGTCGCTCCTTGTAGCCGGAGAGCACGACCTGCTGCGGGGAGTTGTCGTTGGCCACCGCAAGCCCGTGCGCCTCGGCCAGCGCCGGTGCCTCCTCGGCCGCCCCCCTCCCGATCAACGCGACCATGCCGCCCTCTTCGGCCTTACCCATGAGCGCGCCGCGTAGCACGACCAGCTGCACGGCATCGTCTTCCGCGAGCGCGCCGGCCGCAAGCAGCGCGGCCAGTTCTCCGAGCGAGTGGCCCGCCATGAAGTCGCCGTCGGGACGGCCCAGCTCCTCCCAACCGGCGATGCTCGCGCAGAAGATCGCGGGCTGGGCAAACTGAGTGCCGTCGTCCACGCGTGCAAACGGGTCTTCGCCGACAGCGCGCGCGACCTTCTCCAGCAGGTCCGGACACAGCCGCGCCACTTCCTCGCGCATGCCGTCGGTCTGGCTCCCCTGGCCAGGGAAAAGTATCGCCGTGGAGGGCATCACCCAGAACGTACGCCCACGCGCGCGCGCGGAAACAGGGCTGTCGGAGATTGCCCCCCGATCGGGGGGCAACGGGCAGCAGTGCGGCGGGCGCCGCCGCTGCGCGGCCCCTGCCTTACCCGATCAACCCCACCCGTTGGGCGCGCTGCACGGCCTCCGCGCGGTTACGCGCGTGCAGCTTGCGATACAGCGCGCTGGTGTGCTCCTTGACCGTGTGCGGTGACAAGAACAGTCGCTCGGCGATCTCTCTGTTGGTCGAGCCTGCCGCAATCAGCGCCAGCACCTCTCGCTCGCGCTCCGTCAGCGGGGGGGCCGGCTGATCGGACTTGGGCGGAAACATCGTCATTCCCATCGCCACCAAGCGAACCGCGCTCGTCACCTCGCGCGCCTCGAGGTCCTTGGAGACAAAGCCCGAGGCGCCCGCCGCGCGGGCCGCGGCCGGGGACATGCGCCCTGCGCCCGAGATCAACAGGACCCGCGTACCCGGCGACTCGCGACGGATTGCCTGGCACACGTCGACGCCCGATTCGCTGCCCACGAACAGATCGACCAGTGCCACGTCGGGCTCGTAGCGCCGGACCAGCTGAAGCGCCTCCTCCCCAGTCCGCGCCGCCAGGCACCGCTCCACCCAGGGCTGCTCGCCAAGCAGCACGCGAAAGCCCCAGTGCACCACGTCATGGTCATCGACCACCAGGACCCGCAGCCGACGGGCGTCCGCCCTAGTCCTCATCGTCATCTTCGCCGCCGAGCGGCACCAGCAGGCGAACTCTCCACCCTCCGTCGCTGTCGGCGCCGGACTCGACCGTGCCTCCCTGCTGCAGGGCCTCGAACGCCGCCAGTCGCAGCCCCATGCCAGAAGGGCTCTGCTCCTCGCCGCGAGCGCCGTCGTTGCGCACCTCGAGCGTGAACGTCTCGGAGTCACGCGCAACCGTGACCTCAACGCGCGTGGGATCGGCGTGCTTACTGATGTTGCGCAGCGCCTCCGCGAGCACCGACTGCGCGAGCGCCTCGATGTCTGGAGGCACGGTGAAGTCGCCTCGCCAGTCGACCTCGACCACCATCCCCGGCGAACGGCGGATGCGCTCGAGCTCGCCCACCAGCGTCGTCTCTGTCTCCGGTGGCAGCGGCGCCAGTGGGCGCTCGAGCGCGCGCCGCAGGTCGCCGATGGCCTCCTGCATTTCCACCCGGCAGCGTTCGCGCTCGGCGCGATCCAGGGGCTGTTCGGCGCCGAGCGCCAGCGAGACCCCAAACAGCCGCTGAAGCACGCGCTCGTGAATCTCGCGGGCGAGCCACAGCCGCTCGCCCATGCGGCGCGTGCGCTCCTGCTGGCGCGTGACATTGCGCGCTGCCGCGACCAGCGCTGCCGTCTTGCCGAGCGTCCACAACAGGTGGCGCTCGCCATCGGAGAGCTCAAAGCGACCGCCGCCGCGATCGGCACACACCACGCCGTACGCCCGGCCGGCCGCGCTCAGCGGCGTGCACACGAGCGTGGTCACGCCCAAAAGCTCGGCGTACTCGGGTGGAACGGCCTCGTTGATGCCCTCGGAGACGACCACCACGCGATCCTCGAGCAGCGCCCGCTGCGCGATCGGCGTGTTCACCAGCGTGGGTCGGAGCGCGGCGAGCTCGGAGAAGGAGATCCCGTGGGTGCCCACGGCACGGACCCGCCGGCGCCCCGCGTCGGCCATGAAGATCGCCGCCCGCCGCATCGTGGTCAGCCGGCAGACGGCCTCGCAGATGCGGTCGTAGAACTCGGTCGAGGTGGTGTGCATGTCGATGCCCGCAAGCAGGTCGACAAACACCTCGAGCGGCTCGACCCCGGCGAATAGCGCGGGCGGCGGCTCGGTGGCGCTCACACTGTCACCGGATCGGGCTCATAGCGCTGGCGGATCTCGTACAGCGTGGTGCGCTCGGCCGCGGGACGGCCCGCACGGTGGGCGGCTTCGATCAGGTCGCGCGGCTCGAGCCGTACGCCGTGATAGGAGCCCGCCATGCGCGAGATCGACTCCTCCATGAGCGTCCCGCCGAGGTCGTTGACCCCCCAGGAGAGCGCCTCCGTCGCCGCGTCGAGACCCATCTTCACCCAGCTCGCCTGGAGGTTGTCGACGGTCTTGCCGAGCGCCAGGCGGAAGGCAGCGGTGTGCTTGAGGTTCTCCGCAGCGGAGATCTCGTCCACTCCGTGGGTACGACCGAGGAGCGTGTGGAAGGGGATGAAAGAGAGCGGCACGAACTCGGTGAAGCCGCGGGTTCGCTCCTGCAGCTCGCGCACCACGCGCATGTGCTCGGCGAGCTCCCAGGGCTCCTCGATGTGCCCGAACATCACCGTCACGGTCGAGCGGATTCCCTCGGCGTGGCAGGCCTCGATGATCTCCACCCAGCGCGCCACGGGGAGCTTGTTGGGGGAGATGCGCTCGCGGACGCCGTCGTGCAGAACCTCGGCAGCGGTGCCGGGGGTCGAGCCCAGCCCGGCGTCTCTGAGCCGGGCGAAGACCGCCCGCGGCTCAAGGCCCGAGATGTCGCACATGTGCGCGACCTCCATCGGCGAGTACGCATGCAGGTGCAGCGATGGCGCAAGCTCTTTGGCCAGTCGCAGCCAGCGCTCGTAATCCTCGAGACGCCAGTCGGGATGGATCCCGGATTGGATGCAGACCTCGGTGGCGCCGAAGTCGATTGCCTCCGCTATTCGACGAGCGAACTCATCCTCGGAATGCTCGTAGGCGTCCGGCGACCTGCGGCCCTGACCAAAGCCGCAGAAGGCGCAGCCGACCACGCAGATGTTCGAGACATTGATGTTGCGGTTGACCACGAAGGTGACGGTCTCGCCCGCGAGCTCCGCACGCAGGCCGTCGGCCACGATCCGCATCTCCTCGATCACCTCCGGCCTGCGCTCGGCGAACAGCGCCGTGAGTTGCTCGGGGCTGAGCGACAACCCCTCCCGCGCCCGCTCGACTGCTTGCGGCGCAGCATTGTCGGCAACCCGGAGCTCGGCCCGGCGCCCCGAGCCGCGACGCGGGATGAACGACCAAAAGCGGCGCTTGATCACGTCGAGCACACCCTGCGCGATCCACTCCGAGTCGATGAATTCCGGGTACACGCACAGCCGCTCGGTCAAGGCGAACCCTTCGCGCTCGAGCGCGCGACGCACCTGTACGGGCGAAGGGAAAGGGTGCTCTGGTGAGATGTGATCGCCGTTGGCGGACAGGCCGCCCAGATCGGTGGCGCCCGCGCGGACCAGCTCGATCCACCAGCCGGACAGGTTGGGCGGGACCTGGATGCCGACGCCCGGGAGCAGCCGGCGTGCCTCCTTGACGAGGCGTTTCATGTCCTCGATCGTCACTGGACAAGCCCAAGCGGGCGCACCCTGCGCGGGTCCGTCCCAGACCCCCGAGCGCCAGTACTCGTCGGTGGCCCGGGACGCGATCTCGGCCGGCTCGCGGCCGTAGTAGCGCTCATGCGGCACGAAGTTCTGCAGGATCACCTCCTGCAGGTGACCGTGGCGAGCATGCACCTCGGCGAGCCGCTCGAGCGCCATGACGCGGTCTTGCTCCGACTCACCGATGCCGACCAGGATGCCGCTGGTGAACGGGATGCGGAGCCGCCCCGCAGCCTCGATCGTCGCCAGGCGCGCGCCGGGGTGCTTGGTCGGGGAGCCCTGGTGGACGACCAGCTCGGGGTTAGCGGATTCGAGCATCAGGCCCTGAGACGCCGTCACCTCCCGGAGCCGCTCCAGATCGCGGGCATCGAGCACGCCCAAGTTCGTGTGCGGCAACAGCCCCCGCTCGAGCGCCTGCTGACAGGCCCACGCGACATAGCCGGTGAAGTCCGGGTGGCCATACTCCGTCAGCCGCGCCGCCACCTCGGCGTTGACCTCGGGCTGCTCACCCGTCAGAACCAGCAGCTCCTTGACGTTCCGCCGGGCGGCGCCGTCGAGCAGCGCCACCACCTCCGCGGGGGTGTAAAGGTGGGCTCGGTGGGTCGCGAACGAGCAGTACTTGCAATAGCAGCGGCACGTGCGCGACAGCGACAGGGTGAAGTTGCGACTGAATGTGACCCGGCGGCGCATGCGGTTATTGAGCGAGATCGACCCAATCAGGACGCGGGACTGGATGCCTCGCGGCGGATTCTAGGGCGGCCCTATGCTGCTCACGTGCCCCGCCGCAGAGTAGCTCTGCTGCTCGTGCTCGCGTTGGCAGGCACGGGTTGCGCCTCGGCGTCCCAGGCGCGTCATGGGCGCAGACCGGTGCCCGCCACGCTGATGCTCGATTTCACCCCGAACGCGGTCCACGCGGGGATCTACGCGGCGCTGGCCCGTGGCTACGACCGCGCGCGCGGCGTGGCTCTGGACGTCCTGCCGCCTCCCTCGCCGGTGGATTCGGTCAAGTTTCTGGAGCAGGGACGTGTCGATTTCGCGATCCTCGATATCCACGACCTGGCGATCGCGCGCGAGCGCGGAGTGCCGCTGGTCGGCCTGATGGCGATCGTCGAGCGGCCACTGGCGGCCGTGATCGCGCAGCCCCAGATCCGCAGCCCTCGCCAGCTCGACGGGCACACCGTTGGGGTGACCGGCGACCCGAGCGATTACGCGGTGCTCGACTCGATCGTGTCGGGCGCCGGCGGGCGGCCGCGGACCCTGCACACGGTCACGATCGGATCGGATGCCGTGCCCGATCTCCTCGCCGGCAGGCTGACCGCGGCCACGGCGTTCTGGAACGACGAGGGCGTCGCGCTGCGCATGCGCCGTCCTGGCTATCACGTCTTTCGCGTTGAGGACTTCGGAGCGCCCGCTTATCCGGAGCTGGTCCTGTGCGCACGGCGCTCGACCGTCGCAAGTCGCCCGGGATTGGTCCGCGCGGTGGTGGGCGCGGTGCAGCGCGGCTACGAGTTCGCGGTCACGCGCCCAGCGCTTGCCGCCGCCGCCCTGGAGCGGCGAGTGGGAGGCCTCGATCCACGCCTGGTGTCAGCCGACTTGGCGGCGCTGCGCTCGGCTTTCGCTCCACGCGGGGGGCGCCCCGGCGAGCTCGAGATGGCGACGCTCCGCCGCTGGGCGTCATGGGAGGCGCGCTTCCGGCTTGTCAGCAGACGGCCGGACGTGGCCCAGATGTTCGATCCCACCTTCACTCACTGAGCGCATGAAGACGGGAGACGAGGTCGGCGCCTTCCCTCATGAAGCGTGAGCGGGGCACCACCAGGTCAAACCCGCTTGCCTCCGCCGCTCGGCGCACGTCGGCCTCCACATGCGCATAGACACCGAGCTTGCGCGCCGGCCCGGTGTCGGTGGCCTCGAGTTGCGCCAGCCGTTCTGAGGCGTCGGCGGTCAAGTCCACCACCAGTACGTCGGCGCCCGGCGTGAGCTGCTCGAGGGTCGAGATCAGAACGGCCTCGTGGCCGCCCGCCCGCAGAAGCGCGAGGGCATTTGATCCGAACAGCAGGTCGGGGATCAGCGCGGCAACGGACGCCACGTGTCCCTCCCTACTGCGCCCGGAGCTTGCGGAATTCCTGTCGTACCGACTCGGTGCGCCCCCACATCAACTCGGAGATCACCTCCACACGGCCGGCGCGCAGCTCGCGCACGGCGAGCTCGCCGCTGATGCCCGCGTCATCGAGCAGCTTCAGGGCTGCATGAACCGCGGGGACCGCGGCCGCGTGGCCGAAGCGGTGCGCCACGATGATCCGCCAATGCCAGTCATGCTTCGAGTACGGCTGGGCATTGCAGGTCGCGAGCAGCACAGCGGCCTCGACGTAACGGCTCTCGTCGGCGATGCGCAGGTCGAACTCGAGGTCGGTCCAGTCGTCCGGCAGCGAGTCGACGACCTCCTGAAACGTTCCCGCGAGTGCCATCTCGGGCGATCCTATCCTTCTAGCCATGGCGCCAGTCGCAACCCCCGCGTCCGACTACCGCACGATCACCGAGCGCTGCGGGCTGCTTGACCGCTCCGAGCGCGGCAAGCTGGCGCTAACTGGCCCAGCCGCCAAGTCGTTTCTGCAGGGGCAGGTGACCAACGACGTGGAGGCGCTCGAAGCGGGCGAGGGCTGCTATGCCGCGTTCCTCACCCCGAAAGGCAAGATGCTCGGTGATGTGCGCGTCCTTGCCGCGGGCGAAGCGCTGCTGCTTGACACCGAACGGGTCGCGCTCCAAGCGCTCTTCAACCTGATCCGGCGCACCCTGATCGGCTACGACGCCGAGCTTCACAAGCGCACGCTCGAGCGCGGACTGCTCTCGCTGATCGGACCCGACGCCGAGCGCGTCGCGGCGTTCGAGGACCTGCCGGCGCGTGAGTACGCCCATCGGCTTGCGACGCTTGACGGCATCGAGACGCGCGCCATCCGCACAGACATCGGCGTCGACCTTCTGTGCGACTCCAGCGACACCGAGACCGTGCAGGCCACGCTCGCCGCACGCGGGGCGGTCCCAGTCGCTGAGGAGGCGGTGGAGTGCCTGCGCGTCGAGCGCGGCTGCCCCCGCTATGGGATCGACCTGGACGACTCCGTCATCCCTCAGGAGGCGGGGCTCAATCAGCGGGCGGTGTCGTTCACTAAAGGCTGCTATGTCGGCCAGGAGACGGTCGCGCGCTTGCACTATCGCGGCAAGCCAAACCGACAGCTGCGCGGACTGAGACTATCCGCGTTGGTCCCCGCGGGAAGTGAGCTGCTGCTCGACGAGCGGCCGGTCGGCCGGCTCACTACGGTTGCCGAGTCTCCTCGCTTTGGGCCCATCGGTCTCGCGATCCTCAGGCGCGAGGCCACGCCTGGCAGCGTTCTTTCCCTCGTCGAGGGAGAGGAGGCCGGGCACGTGGCGGAGCTGCCGTTCACGGACGCTGCGTGACGCGCCCTCAGCGCGCTCCGCGCTAGCGGGTCGCATGGCTTGACGAATGGACCTGAAACCCAGAGTATTGACCCCATTCGCAGGCAATTGCCGGTTCTACCGCTCGCCGTGCTCGCTCTCGCCCTCGCGGGATGCGGAAGCAGCGCCCATTTCGCCGACAAGCCCAGCCCCCCGGTACCGGTCAACCTGACCGTGGCTGTGACTAACGCCCGGGTCTCGGTCTCGCCCAGCAGTTTGGGGGCGGGCCCCGCAGTGTTCATGATCACCAACCTGGCCAGCCGGGCGGTGGCGGTGACGATCAGCCCGTCATCCGGCGGCGCCAACGTGGCCACGACCGCGCCAATCAATCCCCAGGCGACAAGCTCTGTGTCGGTCAACTTTCGCCCGGGCGAATACACCGTGAGCACCAGCGCCAGCAATCCGCTCGATAGCGGCGCGATCGCGCCCGCGTCGCTCCACATTGGCCCCCCGCGCCCGAACGGCAACAGCTCGCTGCTCCAGCCCTAGGCGCCGGCGTTCGAATCTGCCTCGCGCCCGGCGAATCAACTCTCTGCGCTTGTGCAATACTTGCATGCATGCAAGCAAGCGTTGCAGCAACGGAAGCGGTTGACGACGCCGCAACCGTCGGGCTCGCCCGCGATCTGTTCGCCTTCGTCACCCATCTGGCGAAACGGTGCAACCCCGATGTCTTTGTGGCCTTCGGCGCGCTCGAGCTGACGCTCACACAGCTGAAGGTCCTGCACCATCTGGAGCGGATCGATGAGCCGCTGACGGTCAAGGAGGCCGCCGAGCTCGTGTCGATCTCGTCGCCCGCCGTCAGCCGGGCGCTTGACGACCTCGTACGTCGCGACTTGGTCGAGCGGCACGAGGACGCCGCCGACCGTCGCATGAAGCGCCTGGCCATCACGGACAGCGGCCGGGCCGCCATTCGCCGGCTGAACGCGTCGCGCCTCGACGGCCTCCAGCAGTTCGTAGAGACCCTGACCGGGCAGGAGCGACGGCGCCTGCGCTCCGCGCTCGCGCAGCTGCTGGAGCGCCCAGAGATCGCGGCCTGCCGGCTGGAGGACCGATGACGGCCCGCATCAGTGCGCACCGCAGCCGCCTGATCAACGAGCAAAACAGCCGCTGGTGGACGCTCGGCGCAATGTGCTTCGCGCTCTTCATGCTGATGCTCGACAACACCGTGGTCAACATCGCGCTGCCCTCGATTCAGCACGATCTTCACGCCTCGCTGTCCTCCCTGCTATGGACGGTGAACGCTTACACGCTGACGTTCGCAGTGCTGCTGGTGACCGGTGGCCGGCTCGGGGATATCTTCGGCCGGCGCCGGATGTTCTTGTTCGGCGTGGTGGTGTTCGCAATCGCCAGCGCGGCGATCGGCTTCGCCCCCGACGACACCGTTTTGGTCGCCTTCCGGGCCGTCCAGGGCATCGGTGCCGCGTTCATGATGCCGGCGACCCTGTCGATCATCACGCAGGCCTTTCCGCCCCACCAGCGTGGCACCGCGATCGGCACCTGGGCGGGCGTGAGCGCGCTCGCGCTCGCCATCGGGCCGGTGATCGGCGGTTTCCTGACCCAGGACGTGAGCTGGCGAGCAATCTTCTTCATCAACCCTCCGATCGCGATCGTCGCCGTCGCCGTGACGCTCTTCGCGGCGCGTGAATCGCGCGACGAGACCGTCGGTCGCACGATCGATTTTGCGGGCATCGGGGCGATCACGATTGGACTCACCGCGCTCGTCCTCGCCCTGATCGAGAGCAACACATGGCACTGGGGCTCGGCACGCGTGATCGGCCTGCTCGCGATTGCCGCGGCCGCCCTGGTCGCCTTCATCGTGATCGAGCAGCGGGCGCGCGCTCCCATGGTCGACTTCGCCTTCTTCCGCTCGCGCACCTCGGCCGGCGCGAACCTCGTCGGCTTCCTGGTGACCTTCGGCATGTTCGCCCAGTTCTTCTTCATCACGCTCTATCTCCAGAACGTGCTGCACTACTCGGCGCTCCAGACCGGGCTGCGGTTCCTTCCGGCCACGGTGGTGATCATCATCATGGGACCGCTCGCCGGACGACTCACCGACCGTGTGGGCCCCCGCCCGCTGATGACGATCGGGTTGCTGATCGTGGCCGGCGCGATGCTGATCCAGTCGCAGATCAGCGTGCACAGCGGCTACGGCCTGCTGCTGCCTGGATTCATCCTCATGGGTCTGGGCATGGGACTCACCATGTCGCCGATGAGCACAGCGGCGATGAATGCCGTCGACCGCGCCAAATCCGGAGCCGCCTCCGGCGTGTTATCGATGAGCCGCATGGTTGGCGGCTCCGTCGGGCTTGCCGCGATGGGCGCCTTGATCACCACGATCGGCCGCGACAAGGTCAACACGGCCCTCCCCCACGTTCCCGCCCCCGTGCGCGCCAAGATCGTGTCGGCGCTGGGCAGCGGCGGCGGCTCGACAGGCGTGCACCACATGGCGCCGCAGATCACGCACACCGTCAACGCGGCGTTCATCTCGGCGCTCGGCACCGGCCTGCTGATCGGAGCGGTCGTGATGGTGATAGGCGCGCTCGTGGCTTGGGTCCTGATCGAGCGCACATCCGCGAGGACCGAACTCGCACCGGCCGCTGAGGGGCCGCCCCCGGGCCGGCCCGAGCGGCTGCCGAGCGAGGAGCAGGCAGCCGCCTGAGCGCGGCGGCATCTCGGCCGCCGCGTAGCTACGATCCTGAAGCTAGCCCTCCAGGAGAGGCAGGTCCGATCCAAATGGCCGTCGATCTAAGCCAAGTTTCCAGCCTCGACGCCGAGCCCGGCGAGCTACCCCGCACGATGGCGGCGTGGGTGATCCGCCCTGAACGCGAGGGTGAACCGCTCGATGCCTTCCAGCTCGAGGAGATCGATGTGCCCGAGCCGGGCGCCTTCGAGGTGATCGTGCGGGTGATGGCCGCGGGCGTCAACTACAACAACGTCTGGGCCGCCCAGGGGAAGCCGGTGTCCGTGTTTCCGTACGGCGACCATCCCCAGTGGGGCCACCATATCGGCGGCTCTGACGCGTCGGGCGTCGTGTGGAAGGTGGGGCCCGGCGTAACCCGCTGGAAGCCCGGGGACGAAGTTGTGATCCACTGCAACCAGGCTTCCTACGAGGACCCCGAGGTCCACGGCTTTGACCCCCTGGCGGCGCCCTCCCAGCTCATCTGGGGCTACGAGACCACCTGGGGCTCGTTCGCCCAGTTCACCAAGGTCCAGGCCCAACAGCTGCTGCCACGGCCTCAGAACCTCACCTGGGAGGAGGCCGCCTCCTACGGCCTCGTGTACTTCACCGCCTATCGGATGCTGATCGACCAATGCAACCTGAAGGCCGGTGATCGAGTGCTGATCTGGGGCGCGGCGGGCGGCCTGGGGGTGTTCGCCGTGCAGCTCTGCGCAGCGGCAGGCGCCGAGTCCGTCGGCGTCGTTTCATCGCCCGAGAAGGGCAAGCTGGTGATGCAGCTCGGCGCCAAGGCCTTCATCGACCGCAACGACTTCACCGGCATGATGCGACGGGGCGGCGAAACGCCCGAGGAGGAGAGTGCCCGCTTCAAGGAGTCGCGGCGCTTCGCCAAAGCGCTCAAGGAGATCCTCGGCGCGGCCCCCGACATCGTCTTCGAGCACGTGGGCAAGGCGACCTTCCCCACCTCGGTCTTCGCCGCCAAGCCGTTCGGCAAGGTGGTGATCTGCGCCGGCACCACCGGCTACCACCTCGACTTCGACGTACGGCACCTGTGGATGCGCCAGAAGCAGATCATCGGCTCTCACTTTGCGAACGCATACGAGTGCATGAAGGCCAACGAGCTGATCGAGCAGGGCAAGATCCGCCCGGTCCTCTGGCGTACGATGGGGTTCGAAGGCGTTCCCGAGGCCCACCAGCTGATGAAAGACAACAAGCACCTGGGCAAAATCTCGATCCTGGTCGGCGCGCCCGAAGAGGGGCGGGGCAAGACCGCACCGGGCCCCGGCGCGATCCATGCGGAGGTCGGCGCGTGAGCGCCGCACGCCCCGGCGCGATCCATGCGGAGGTCGGCGCGTGAGAGACCCGGCCCTTCGGACCGCCGACCCCGGGAGCGCCTGATGGCCGGCGTGATGTGGGTCCAGTGGTACTCGACGGTGCTGCGCCAGGAGGCGTTCGCCGCCAGCGTCGCGGAGGTGGCGCCGATCGCGCTGCGCTACGGCGCCGTCCGTTATGCGGTGCACCGCAACCGCGATGATCGCTACCGCATCACGCAGATGACCTGGTGCGAGGACAAGAACGATTGGTATCGCTACTGGGACGGACCCGAGATGATCGAGTTCCGGGCGGCGAATTCAGGTCGCTACCAGATCCCCATCACCTACTGGTGGCATGACGAGCTGGCGGCCGGCGAGCTTGGCCCCGAGGTGCCTCTGGCACCGGAGTCCGAGCCCGAACCACAGCCCCAGTCCGCTGTGTAACCGCCATCTGGGGGGAAAGTATGGTCGGCGTGACGCAGAGCCCGCAACCGATGTGATACCTCAAGGTAGGAAGACAATGACGCAAGTGGACGCGATATCCGAAACCTCCTCCGTGGCGCCGCGAGCGCCCGCGCGCCCCACGGCGCCGCCGCGGGCTGCGGCCAAGAGCCAGGACGCTCCGGAGATGACGCGCGCGCACAAGATCATCAATCTGATCGGCGTGCCGATGCCCCTCATCGGGCTGGTGGTCGCGGTCGTCCTGCTCTGGAACGAGGCGATCGGACCGCTCGAGCTGGGCCTGCTGGTCGGCCTCTACGTCCTCACCTGTCTCGGTGTCACGCTGGGCTATCACCGCATGTTCACGCACCGTGCGCTCGACTCCTCGCGCACCTTCCGCGCGGTGATCGCGGTGCTCGGCTCGATGGCAGTGCAGGGCTCGGTCATCACCTGGGTGGCGGACCATCGCAAGCATCACGCCTTCACCGACAAGGAGGGCGACCCCCACTCCCCACATCTGAGCGGGCCTGGATTCTGGGGCGGGATCAAGGGCCTGTGGCACGCCCACATGGGTTGGTTGTTCGAAACCGTGGGCACGGCCGACCGTCAGCGGTTCGCACCGGACCTAATGAGAGATCGGACCATCCGCGTGGTCGACAAGCTCTTCGGGCTGTGGGTGGCGCTGGGCTTCGTGGGACCCTTTGCGCTCGGCTGGATCGTGGGCGGCGGCTTCGGAGCAGGGCTCACGGCGCTGCTGTGGGGCGGCTTCGTCCGCGTGTTCCTCCTGCACCACGTGACCTGGTCGATCAACTCGGTATGCCACTTCTTCGGCCGCCGGCGCTTCGATGTGAAGGACGAATCGCGCAACGTGTTCTGGCTGGCGCCGCTGTCGATGGGCGAGTCCTGGCACCACAACCATCACGCCTTCCCCACCTCCGCCTTCCACGGCCTGCGGCTGTGGGAGCGGCTGGCAGACCCCACCGGCCTCCTGATCACGGTGCTGGAGAAGCTGGGCCTGGTGTGGAACGTGGTTCGGGTCAGTCCTGAGCGCCAGCGCTCAAAGCTGAGTGCCGAGGCCGAGGCGGTCGCCGGAGAGGCCTAGCCGGCCTCCAGCGGCCCCATCGTCAACCCGGCCCCGTCCAGCTGATCCCAGTACTGCTCGGCCTCCTCTCGGGGGCCGCCCCAGACGATCGCGCACCCGGTGTTGTGGATGCGGTGCGCGAAGCGGTACCCCTCGGCGAGCGAGACCGCCGGCAGCACCCGCGCGAGCGACTCCGCCACGTGGTCGAACGTGTTGTGGTTGTCGTTCAGCACGACCACGCGCCACAGGCCGCCAAGGCCCGTGTCGCTGCCGCCGACCTGTGGTAGCTCGACCGTCTGTGCCATGTTCCCAGGATAAACCCGGGAAATTGTCACTCGGTCCCGGGCGTCCAGTGCTCGGTCTGGGCAGCTCTGCCCGCATGCGTGGAAGCCTCGGCCGCGGAGCCGAGCGAACGCTCGCCCGGCGCGTCGGCCGCCGGCACCTCCGCCGTGCTCGCCTCTTCGTCCCGCTTGCGCCAGTAGCGCTGTAGGCCCGCATATATCTGTTCGGGCGGAGCAGCCTGCCTGTAGGCATCCCGGTGCTCGGGGGCCGAGCCGCGCTCGATTTCCGCCTCGACAATCTCTACGAAGCTCTCGAGCTCCTCCGTGCGGACTAGCGCGGCCCAGCTGTCCAGGCGCGCCGCGAGCTCGGAAAGCTGCTCCTCCACGTTGTCGCTCAAGCCAAAGTGGGTCATGGCGATCTGCGTCGGCTCCCAGCTCAAGACGCGTTGGATCGATTCGTCCCAGGCCTCGATGTCGACGTCCGGAGGCGGAGTCGGCGCGACCGTGAGCGGCTCGGGCGTGATCCGTACGCCACCCACATCCCCCACGAACGCCGTCCGCTCGTGCAGGAAAGAGACGTGGTGCGACGCGTGGCCTGGCGTGTAGGCAACCTCAAAGCGATCGCCAAGCAGCCGCTCTCCGCCATTGAGGATGCGCACATTGGCCTCCGGCACCGGCGCCACCTCTCCCCACAGCCGCTCCAGGTCGGCCCCATAAAGCCGCCGCGCACTCTCGAGCAGCCGGCTCGGGTCGATCAGATGCGGAGCGCCGTTCGCGTGCACGTAGACCTCGAGCTCGGGCCACTTCCGAACCAGAGCGCCTGCCGCCCCGGCATGGTCCAAATGAATATGGGTCAGGAGCAGCGCTCGAGGCGGCTCGGGGAGAGCCGCGAGCAGCGTCTCGAGGCACGACGCGGGGCCCGGATCGATCAGCACATCCCCCACCTGCCAGCAGCCGATCACCCGTTCAAGGCCCAGGTGGTGGAGGTCGATGACGCGCATCCGCGGGCGCTGAAAGACCCGCGTGGGCTGCTCGCTCCCACCCGCGCCCAGATCACCCAGCGCCTCCGGCACGATGAACGGCGGGGGCGCCGGAAGCACCCCGCCGGCGACGGGGTCGGGCTCGATCGGCGTGACGGGATCCTCGCTCAGGTCCGCCGGAACTTCGTGCAGGTCGACCTCGGCCTCCTCGGAGAAATCCTCCTCCGGCTGCTCCGAGAAATCCTCCTCGTCCTCGAGCTCGCCTGCGGTTTCCGGAGGCTCGGGGATCTCCACGTCCGGCCCCTCGGTCTCCGACTCCGACGCCTCTGGGCCGACCTCGACGTCGTCGCGGGGGGCGGCCTGCGCTCCGATCCCCTCGGGGGTGGTGGCGACCGCTACCGACTCCTCGGTTGTCGCGGCCGGAAAGCGCGTGGCGGCTACGCCCGCGATCTCCTCGAGCTGCTCGGATAGCCGGCGCACGTCAGCGACGATGCGGTCGCGCTCGGCCCAGATGCGGTCGACCTCTGCATCGAGCGCCTGGACCCTGACCTGCGCAGCCCGCTCGCGCTCCTGCGCCCGCCGCTCGGCGTCAGTCTTGAGCTCATGGGCCTCCTCGCGTGCGCGCACCAAGCGCTCCTCGGCCTCGGCACGGGACTGCGAGGTGATCCCCTCGGCGGTCTCGTGGGCGCGAGAGAGGATCGCCGACACCTGTTCCCCGACCCGCTCGAGCGCCCTGCGCACGGCGCCCTCGGGTGAACGGGTGGCGTAAAGCTCGGCGACGAGCTGAGTGGTCCTGCGCACGTACTCGTCGACTGCGTCCCGGTCGTAGCCGCGCAGCACGAGCGGGAAGTCCACGCTCGCGACGGCGGCGACAGGGTCCTGGGGAAGGTCGGTGAGGGGCTGGGTGATCTCCTGCATGATTGCGTGTTCTGAAGCGGCTGAGCTCTGGTCGGGCATGACTACAGGATTCCACTTCGGGCGGCCGATGCCTGCACGGCCATATTTGGAGACTCGGCTTTTGCATTTTCGGCTGGAATCCCGGCCTTCTTAGAATGCACGTCCCGATGCCAAACGCCCCTTCACCGCGTCTGCCGGAGCCCGATCGCCCCTGGTTGATGCGGACCTATGCCGGGCACTCCGATGCCAGGCGCTCCAACGAGCTCTACCGGCGCAACCTCGACAAGGGGCAGACCGGGCTCTCGGTGGCCTTCGACCTCCCGACGCAGACGGGCTACGACCCCGACCACGAGCTCGCCCGGGGCGAGGTCGGCAAGGTGGGCGTGTCGGTGGCTCACCTGGGGGACATGCGGGCGCTGGTGGATGGCATCCCGCTGGATCGCATGAACACCTCGATGACCATCAACGCCACCGCGGCGTGGCTGCTGGCGCTCTACGTCGTTGCCGCGGAGGAGCAGGGCGTGGGCGAGGACACGCTCCAGGGCACAACCCAGAACGACATCCTCAAGGAGTATCTGAGCCGCGGGACCTATGCCTTCCCCCCCGGCCCCAGCATGCGCCTGATCGCCGACACGATCGCCTACACGGTTGCCCACATCCCCCGCTGGAACCCGATCAACATCTGCTCCTACCACCTTCAAGAGGCTGGCGCGAGCCCGGTTCAGGAGGTCGCGTACACGCTCTCGAATGCGATCGCGGTGCTCGATGCGGTGCGGGAGCGGCTCGGCGACCGCGCGGAGGAGCTGATGGACGCCGTATTCGGCCGCATCTCCTTCTTCGTCAACGCCGGCGTGCGCTTCGTCGAGGAGCACGCCAAGCTGCGCGCGATGGCGCACCTGTGGGACGAGCTGGGGCGCGAGCGCTACGGCGTGCTGGAGGAGCGCCATCGGCGCTTCCGCTACGGCGTACAGGTCAACTCGCTCGGGCTGACCGAGTCCCAGCCCGAGAACAACGTCTATCGCATCGCGCTCGAGACGCTCGCGGTCACGCTGGGCCGCGGTACGCGCGCCCGGGCGATCCAGCTCCCGGCCTGGAACGAGGCTCTGGGGCTGCCGCGCCCCTGGGACCAGCAGTGGTCGTTGCGCCTACAGCAGATCCTCGCCTACGAGACGGACCTGCTCGAGTACGCCGACATCTTTGACGGCTCCCGGGTGATGGAAGGGCTCGTGTCGGAGCTCGTCGAGGACGCACGCGAGGAGATGGCACGGGTTGCCGAGATGGGCGGCGCGGTGGAGGCGGTCGATTACATGAAGGGCGCCCTGGTCGCCTCGCACCGCGAGCGCCTGCGCCGCATCGAGACGGGCGAGCAGGTGTCGGTGGGCGTCAATCGCTTCACCCAGTCGGAGCCCTCACCGCTGGTGGCGAGCGGCGACGGCGGCATCCTGACGGTCGATCCGGAGGTCGAGGCGGAGTGCCGCGCGGCGGTCGCGCAGTGGCGCGAAGGGCGCGATCGGGCGCGGGCCGAGCAGGCGCTCGAGCAGCTCGCGCGGGTCGCACGCGACGAGCACGAGAACATCATGCCCGCCACGATCGCCGCGGCCAGAGCGGGGGTCACGACCGGCGAGTGGGCGCAGACGCTGCGCGAGGTGTTCGGCGAATACCGCGCGCCCACGGGCGTCGGCGAAGCCGCCGCCCTGCCGACGGAGGGCCTCGAGGAGGTGCGCGAGGAGGTCGAGCGGCTCTCGGAGGCGCTGGGGCGCCGGCTGAAGCTGCTGGTGGGCAAGCCGGGTCTCGATGGCCATTCGAACGGCGCCGAGCAGATCGCCGTGCGGGCCCGCGATGCCGGCATGGACGTCGTCTACGAGGGCATCCGCCTGACGCCCTCGCAGATCGCCGGCTCAGCCGCCCAGGAGGGTGTGCACGTGGTGGGCCTCTCGATCCTCTCCGGCTCGCACCGCGAGTTGATCCCCGCGGTGCTTCAGGCCCTCGCCGAGGCGGGCAGCGGGGAGGTGCCGGTGATCGTCGGCGGAATCATCCCGGAGGCCGACGCCGCATGGATGCGCGGCGCGGGTGTCGCCGCCGTCTACACGCCCAAGGACTGGGAGCTAAACCGGATGATCCGGGACATCGTCGCGCTGGTCGCCGAGCGCAACGGGATCGACGTGGCCCCTCTCGCTTGAGCGGCGACGGCAGTCCGATCGACGGTGCGGAGTTCGGCGCTCGCCTGCGCGCCCGCGATACCACGGTCGCCCCCGCGGTGCTCAACCTGCTGGAGAGTCGCTCGGCGCAGGCGTACGGGCAGGTCGAGGCGGTGCTGAGCGCGACCTCGCCCGCCGCCCTGGGGGCCGAGGCGCCCGGTCATGTGATCGGGTTGACGGGACCGCCCGGCGTGGGCAAGTCGTCCCTGCTCTCTGAGCTGATCGCGGGGTGGCGGCGGCGCGAGCGCTCGGTCGCGGTGCTGGCCGTTGACCCCAGCTCGCGCCGTTCCGGCGGGGCGCTGCTCGGTGATCGGGCCAGGATCGACGTAGACCCGGCCGATCGGGCCGTGTTCGTGCGCTCGACCGCGACCAGCGGAAGGCTGGGCGGCCTCGCCGCGCCCACGCGGGCGGCGGCCGGCGCGCTGGCTGTCGCCTTCGACGTGGTAGTGATCGAGACCGTGGGGGTCGGCCAGTCGGAGACCGAGGTCGCCGACGTGGCGGACACCGTCGCCGTGGTCGTGCAGCCCGCCTCCGGCGACGTGCTCCAGTTCCTCAAAGCGGGCATCATGGAAGTGCCGGACGTGCTGGTGGTCGCCAAGTCCGATCTGGGCGCCCCCGCCCGCCGCGCGATCGCCGACCTGAGAGCCGCTCTGCGCTCCCTGGGGGCGGGCGAGACGGCCGTCGTGGCGACCTCGTCGGTGCCGCCGCCGAGCGGCATCGAGGAGCTGATCGAGGCGCTCGACGCCCACCGCGCCGGGCTCGATATCCCCGCGCGCCGCGCCCGAGCCCGACGCATGCACGCGCTGGCCGACTTCGCCGCCGAGCAAGGCGAGCGCGGCCTGCGCGCGCTAGGCGGCAGACGAGCCGCGGAGCGCTTCCTCGCGACCCAGGATCCCGGCCTGGACGTGCCCGCGCAGATGCGCGCACTCGAGCGGCACGCGGCGAGCGCTTAGGCCGGCTTAGGCGACCGTTAGGGCGTTTTCGCGCCGGCGGGATGCGTCGGCGACCCCAGGCCGGCTATGCGCCACCCGTTGGACGTCTTTATCAGCTCGAGCGCCTCCACCGACGCCGTCTGCCCGTTGGCCCCCGAGAGCGTGATCGCGGACGCCCTCGAGCCGTCCACGGTCACCTTCCCCACGGCCAGAGTCGGGCTGTGCAGCCCCGAGAAGAAGATCTCCATGCCCCGCTCGCAGCTCAGCCCGAAGGTCTTGAAGCGCTCTGCCAGCGAGGGCGCGAGTACGTCGGCACAGATTTTCTTCGCGTCCTTGTGCGCGACCGCGGCCGCGAACTCCTGCACCTTGGAGCGAACTTGATCGCGGGTCGATGAGCCGCAGCCGGCGATCAGCCAGCACGCCGCCAGAGCAGCGATCACCGAGCCCGCCCGTGTTCTCACCGGCGGGAGGGTAGCCTCTGTCTCATGGCCCGGACCCCGTTGAAAGACGGTCACGGACGCCTTATCGGCGACCTGCGCGTGTCCGTCACGGACAAGTGCAACTTCCGCTGCCAGTACTGCATGCCGGCCGAGGGGCTGAAGTGGCTCGAGCGCGAAGCGATCCTCACCTTCGAGGAGATCGCCCGCGTGGTGGGCGTGATCTCGGGAATGGGCGTCCACGACGTCCGGCTCACCGGCGGCGAGCCGCTCGTGCGCCGGAACTTCCCCGCGCTGGCCCGCATGCTGGCTGACCTGCCCCAGGTGCACGAGCTCTCGCTGACGACCAATGGCTTTTTGCTCGAGCGCGACGCCGAGGCCCTGGTACGGGCGGGCATCGACCGCTTCAACGTCTCGGTCGACTCCCTGCAGCGGGACCGCTTCTATCAGCTGACCCGCCGGGACGCCCTGCCCCAGGTGCTGCGCGGACTGGAGCGCCTGGCGGAGTTCCCCGAGGCCCACCCGATCAAGATCAACGCGGTGGCGATACGCGGCTTCACCGAGGATGAGGTCCTCCCGTTCGCAGAGCTCGCCCGCAGCACGCCTTACGAGGTCCGCTTCATCGAGTTCATGCCGCTCGACGGCGACCGCGCATGGAGCGGCGAGCGGGTCCTCACCGGCGCCGAGATCCGCGCGCTGATCGCCGCCGTGCATCCGCTCGAGCCCTGCCCGCGCGAGCCCCATGCGACCGCGCGCGTCTACCGCTTCGAGGATGGCCGCGGCAGGATCGGCTTCATCAATCCCGTCTCCGAGCCCTTCTGCGCCGACTGCAACCGGATCCGCCTGACCGCCGACGGGCGCTTGCGCACGTGCCTGTTCTCGCTGACCGAGACCGACCTCAGAGCTCCGCTGCGGGCCGGCGCGAGCGATGACGAGCTCGAGCAGGTGATCCGTCAAGCCGTGTGGCGCAAGGAGCTGAAGCACCATGTCGGCGAGACCGGGTTCATACAGCCCGCGCGCACGATGTCGGCCATCGGCGGCTAGTCGAGGCCGCTAGCGCGAGAGCAACTCGGCGGCCCGCGCGAGGTCGGCGGGAGTGTTGACGTTGAACAGCGCCACCGGATCCTCGACCTCGACGAGCGCCGGCGAGCATCGCAGGACGGCATCTCGCAGCGGCCCGCCGGGGTCGACGGCCGACAGCGGCTCGAGCGCCTGCGGCGCGTAGCGCCCCAGCAGCGGCTGTGCGATCCCGTTGTGACTCGCCAGCGCGGCGATCGCGTCGGCGTGGCCATGAGTCAGCTCCGCGACAAGTTCGGGTCCCACCAGCGGCAGGTCGACCGCGCACACCAGCGCCGGCCGGCCGCCGGCAAGCTCCAGCGCCGTGCGGATGCCCACCAGCGGGTGCTGGAGCGCTTCGCGCTCGAAGCACACCTCGTGGCCTCTGAGCGCGGGCAACTCGGTCTCCGGCTTGCACACGACCACGACCTCATCCAGCACAGCGCGCAGCGCGGCCAGCGGGTATGAGATCAGCGGCCGCCCCCGCAGCATGGCCCTGGCCTTGGCGCCGCCCAGGCGGCTGCCGCGGCCGCCGGCGAGCACCGCTCCGAGCGGCAGACGTGCACCCATGCCGAGAACCCTAGAATCAGTCTGGATGGAGGGCTCGACGTCGGTGAGGAGCTGGCTGCGCTGCTACCGCTGCTGGTCGCAGAACCTCGAGGTGCAGGTGCACTACGAGGGCATCCACAAGATCGACCCGGAAACGGGCGAGCGCGGCGATGTCGTCGACGAGATGCAGGAGGCCGTGATCCAGTGCCTCGAGTGCATGCACGACCAGCCCCACCTCGGTTTCCACAATGGACGCGTGGAGCCGATCGAGGACCGTTGGGAGCGGATGATCGCCGGCACGCCCTGGGTCGCGTCTTGCACCGTCACGGTGGAAGCCGAGGACGTCGAGACCTGCTCGGGTCCGGAGGCGGGCGAAGCGCTCTCCTACGCGGCCTTCGGCGACCACGGCACGCGCGAGTTCTTCACGCATGTGCGCTTCCACAAGCACGACGAGGAGCGGATCGTCGTGCACCTGCTGGTGGAGCTGTATGCGCGCTCGGCGGAGGAGGCCACGGAGGTGCTCGAGGCGGCCACGCGCGGGACGCTCGCGATCACGTCACTCGCCGAGGAATCGCGTCCACCCGCCTCCACCGGCGACGGGCAGCACTGACGGTCTCGACGACGATCAGCGCCAATGCCACCGGCACCGTGGCGGGCAGCTCGTTCAGCACCAGGAAGAGCACATCGAAGGCGCTCGCGATCAGCAACGTGAGCAGTGCAGCGGCGCGCTGCGTGCGCGGACGCGAGGCGAGGACTGCACCCAGCAGCCCCGCCACGAACATGTCGCCGTAGCCCATCGAGACCGAGCCGAAGGTCTCTGACTGAAGCCGCGGGAGGCCGGCCGCGGGCGCCGCGGCGACCAGCGCCGAGTTGGGCGCCTGCAGCAGGTCGGAGATCACCAGCCACGTGTCGGCCGCGGCCATCGCGATGATTCCCACCTTCAGCCACGCCGACGGCGTCACCGCCGCGAGCAGGACGCCCAAAGTGACACAGCTGAGCGCCGAGAGCAGCGCCGCGGCTCCCTGGCCCACCAACGAGTTCTGCAGGAGCGCCGCGAGCGCGAACAGGATGCCAGCCAACAGCACGCCCGCCGTCACGCGGGCGGTGGGCCAGCGCTCGGGTCCCCGGGCCGCCCACGCCAGCGCGGCCGCGGCCAGCGGCGGCACGGCCACCAGCGCCAGCCAGGTGAGCCCAGTCGCCGTGCCCGAGGCGTACCGGATCGCGAAGATCACCGCGACGATCGATCCCACCGGCACCAGCGCCCACCAGCGCCCGCTGAAGCGCTCCAGCCGGCGGGGTCGGCTGATCGCGCGCGGCGCCGCCACCACGCCCGCCTGGAGTCCGAGCATGGCGGCGTCTGAGGGCAGGAAAGGAAGCGTCACACCCTCAGCGTAAGCTCAGAGCGCCCCGGGCGGCGGAGGCGCTGGCCGCTGGCGCGCGGCGCGCGCTAGGTCTCGAGCCGACGCTCCAGCTCGTCCAGCTGCGCCACCAGTTGCTCGGGCAGCCGCTCGCCGAACTTGGCGTAGTGCTCCTTGATCGCGGCGCGCTGTTCCTGCCACTCGGCCTTATCGACCGCGAGCAGCGCGCGCATCTGCTCCTCGCCCACGTCGAGCCCGTCGGTATCGATCCCCCCCTCGCCAACCGGCGGCACCAGGCCCACCGGAGTCTCCACGGCCTCGGCGGCATCCTCGCAGCGGCGGAAGATCCAGGCGAGGACGCGGGAGTTCTCGCCGTAGCCGGGCCACAGGAACTTGCCGTCAGCGTCCTTGCGAAACCAGTTGACGTGGAAGATCCTCGGCAGGCGCGCGCCCTGGCGCCCGGCCATCCCCAGCCAATGCCCGAAGTAGTCGGCCATGTGGTAGCCGCAGAAGGGCAGCATCGCCATCGGGTCGAAGCGCACCTTGCCCATCGCTCCGGCGGCGGCCGCGGTCGTCTCCGAGGACATCGTCGAGCCGACGAACACGCCGTGGTCCCAGTCGCGCGCCTCGTAGACCAGGGGCACGACGGATGAGCGCCGGCCGCCGAACAACATCGCGGAGATCGGCACGCCGGCGGGGTCCTCCCATTCGGGCGCGATCGAGGGGCATTGCGCGGCCGGCGTGGTGAAGCGGGCGTTCGGGTGAGCCGCGGTCGTCTCGGCGGCGGGAGTCCACTCGTTGCCCTTCCAGTCGATCGCGTGGTCGGGCGGCTCACCGGTCAGTCCCTCCCACCACACATCGCCGTCGTCGGTCCTGGCGCAGTTGGTGAAGATCGAGTTTTGCTCCACGGTGTCGATCGCGTTCGGGTTCGTCCGCCGCCCGGTGCCGGGAGCCACGCCGAAAAAGCCCGCCTCGGGGTTGACCGCGCGCAGCTGTCCATCCTCGCCGAACTTCATCCACGCGATGTCGTCGCCCACCGTCTCCACCTTCCAGCCCGGAAGCGTGGGGATCAGCATCGCCAAATTGGTCTTCCCGCACGCGCTGGGGAAGGCGCCCGCGACGTAGCGCACGTCTCCCTCGGGCGAGGTCAGCTTGAGGATCAGCATGTGCTCGGCCAGCCAGCCCTCGTCACGCGCGATCACCGACGCGATCCGCAGCGCGAAGCACTTCTTGCCCAGCAGCGCATTGCCGCCATAGCCTGAGCCGTAGGACCAGATCTCGCGCGTTTCGGGGAAGTGCACGATGTACTTGTTCTCGGGATCGCATGGCCATGGCACGTCCTGCTCGGACTCGGCAAGGGGCTTGCCCACCGAGTGCAGGCAGGGCACGAACTCCCCGTCCTCGCCGAGCACGTCGAGCGCCGGCTGACCCATGCGGGTCATGATTCGCATTGAGGCCGCCACGTAGGGCGAATCGGTTATCTCCACGCCGATGTAGGAGATCGGCGAGCCCAGTGGCCCCATCGAGAACGGCACCACGTACATCCGCCGCCCGCGCATCGAGCCCTCGAACAGCCCTCTGAGCGTGACGCGCATCTCGTCCGGGTCGCACCAGTTGTTGGTGGGCCCGGCGTCGCCCTCACGCTCCGAGCAGATGAAGGTGCGGTCCTCCACCCGGGCGACATCCGCCGGGTCCGAGCGCGCCAAAAAGGATCCGGGCCGCTTAGCTTCCGAGAGCTTTTCGAAGGTGCCCGCTTCGACCAGCGTCTGCGTCAGCCAGTCGTACTCCTCGAGCGACCCGTCACACCAGTGAATCTCGTCCGGCTGAGTCAGCGCGGCTACTTCGTCGACCCATTCCCGAAGTCGTTTGTGGCGGGTGGTTGCCTGCTGCGACGCGGCGGTATGGGACATGCTTTAGGTGCTCCTTCCTGCTGTCACGGGCCTTTTTCTAGCCTAGCTGTCTGGGGTACGGCGGGTCGGCAGGTCACGAGGGCCGACCCGCTCCAAGCTCGAGCGCCAGGGGGCTGTCGCCGCCGGCGGCGTGCTCGTGCATCGCGCGCAGCTCCGCGGGCGGCTCGCCGTGCAGCAGCCAGTGCGACCCCGGTTGAGACTCGATCAGTCCGGCCCCGGTCAGCTCTTTGACCGCGGCCGTCACCGACGGTCGCCGGGCGCCGACGACCAGCGCAAGCAGGCGGTGGGTCAGGGGGATGTTGATGCGGACGCCGTCGGGGGTGACGCTTCCCCAGCGGTCCGAGAAGTGCCACAACACAAGCAGCAGCCGGTCGTCCACCCGGCGCATGTGACACACCGCCAGGTGAAACGAGAGCCAGTGGACGCGCAGCATGATCCGGCGCGCCAGGGCGGCGGGAATCTCGGGCCAGCGCGCCACCCGGCCGAGGAAGGCCCGGTCCAACAGCGCCGTCGTCAACGGCCGTGCTACCTGCCAGTTGATCTCGGTGCCGATCGAGGCGTCTGGGCCTGTGCGCAGCCACGGCTGGGTGATGTCGCCCGGACCGAGCAGCTCCGCGCAGGTGCGATCCCCCACCGTGACCTTGCGCACCAGCAGACCGTCGGTGATCAGCAGCCCCAGCGCCCCGGCCCGCTCAAGGTCCCTCCGGCGCGGCGCCCACTGTCCATTCGGGTAGCGCAGGACACGGGCTACCGCCTGCTGTCGGGCGGCGGGAAAGTCCTCGGGACGAAGGTCCTCGCCGAGGTCGGGATCCTGCTCGAGCACCGATACCGCTGAGAAGACCGACACCTGTTACACCCCCGGTCGCGGCGTGCCACCGGCCGTGGAAGGGGCCCTAGTGTGGCACTCCGGGGGGGGATGGCGCGAGCGGTACGTCGCCCAGGCGCCGCAGCGCGCGCAGATAGCTCGTGACCAGCGCGACCTCGGCTCGGCGCGCCCGGGCGGCGCTCCTGCCGACGTTCTCGTCCGCGGGGCGTCCGCGTGTCGCGCGCCCGCTCTGAGCGGCGCCTCGGGGGCCCTGGGGGTGCTGCTTTCGGGGCACATGACCATTATCAGCGAGGTCACAGCATCTACCAAACGCAGGGGTATGGGCGCAGACAAATCCCTCAGCGCGGGTGCTACTCGACGCCGGCTTCAGCGCCCTTCAAGCCCGCTTCGTCCCGTTTTCGCGGCACGAGCACCACGCGCTTGAACTCGGCCACCAGCACGCCATCCTGGTTGTAGGCGCGGGTGTGGACCTTGACCGTGCCGCGGTCGGGCTTCGACCGCGACGGGCGCACCTCCAGCACCTCCGACTCGACGAACAGCGTGTCCCCGTGGAAGAGGGGCGCCGGGTGCCTGAGCGCCTCGGTGGCGAGGTTTGCGATCGCCTTGCCCGAGACGTCGGAGACGCTCATGCCGAGCGCCAGCGAGTACACCAGCGGCCCAACCACGACGTTGCGGCCCTGCTGCGAGGCCGCCGCATAGACGTCATTGATGTGCAGCGGATGATGGTTCATGGTCAGCAGGCAGAAGAGGTGGTCGTCCGCTTCCGTGACGGTCTTCGCGGGCCAGTGCCGGTACACGGCACCGACCTCGAATTCCTCCAGATAGCGCCCGTAGGGATGGGCGCCGGAGGCCTCCCGGGCGGCCTGCTCGGTGTCGAGATTCATCGTGCTCATGAAGCGGGAGGATGTCAATTTTGCTGGCCGGGCCACATGTGGCCCGGCCCCGGCCGAGCACGCTCGGCCGGCCGGGGCGCGCATGCGCGCCCCGGAACAACTATTTTCAAAAGCATGAGGAACCCGCGCGATTTCGGCAAGCCACTGGCGATCGGCGCGCCCGCGCCCGTGCGCGAGATCCCCTTCAAGCCGTCGCGCATGATCCACTTCTTCGACCCCTCCAACGAGAAGATGGCCGCCAAGCTCCCCGAGCTGGCCGCCCAGGCGGACATCCTGCTCGGCAATCTCGAAGACGCCGTCCCGGTCGAGAACAAGCTTGCCGCGCGCGAGGGCCTGGTCCGTGCCGCCAGGGAGACCGACTTCGGCGAGTGCGCGCTCTGGACCCGGGTCAACAGCCTTGAGTCGCCCTGGGTGCTCGACGACCTGACGCGGCTGGTCGGCGAGGTCGGCGACCGCATCGAGGTGATCATGGTGCCGAAGGTCGAGGGTCCCTGGGACATCCACTACGTGGATCGCCTGCTCGCCCAGCTCGAGGCCAAGGCCGGGCTGGAGCGCCCCCTGCTCGTGCACGCGATCCTCGAGACCAGCCTCGGCGTGGTCAACCTCGAGCAGATCGCCACCGCCTCGCCGCGCATGCAGGGGATGAGTTTCGGCCCGGCCGACCTGGCGGCCTCGCGACGGATGAAGACGACGCGCGTGGGCGGCGGTCACCCCGGCTACCGCGTGGTCGAGGACCCCGACCCGGAGGATCCCGGGGCGCCGCGGACGAGCGCCCAGCAGGACCCCTGGCACTACTCGATCGCGCGCATGGTCGACGCCTGCACCTCGGCGGGGATCCTGCCCTTTTACGGCCCCTACGGCGACATCCGGGACGTTGAGGGCTGCGAGGCCCAGTTTCGCGCGGCTTTTTTGCTCGGCTGCGTGGGCGCGTGGTCGCTGCACCCGGTGCAGATCGAGATCGCCAAGCGCGTCTTCAGCCCCGACCCCGCCGAGGTCGCCTTTGCCAAGCAGGTGCTCGAGGCGATCCCCGACGGCCGCGGGGTGCACATGATCGACGGCAAGATGCAGGACGACGCCACCTGGAAGCAATGCCAAGTGATGGTCTCGCTGGCCCGCATGCTGGCCGACAAGGATCCGGAGCTGGCGGTGGCCTACGGCTTCGACAGCGCTGGAGTGGGCTAGCCGGCGCGCACGCTAACCCGTGCTGACCCATCCGGCGAACCCGTGCATAACTTGCCGACGCCGCACGCCGCTCGCGACCGCGGCCCGAATGAGGCGCGGGGCGTGCTTTTCTCGCCAGCCCCTGCGACCGCCTGCTGATTTGGCGACTTATGCACGCCGTCCGCGTACCGCGGATCGGCGCGCTCCTACTTCGTCACCTGGTAGGTGGCGCTCTTGAAAGCCCGGGTGCTGGCCTTCACCCCCGTCGTAGTCAGGTAGGCACACACGTACCGACGCCCCACCTTGCTGCCCGGGTGCGCGGAAAAGTGGTCCCTGAAGGAGCTTTTCACGAGGGCCTCGGCCACATTCGAGGGGCCGGTGAAGTACGAGTATCCGGGATGAAACACGCCGTCTTGCTGGCGCTCTTTGGACTCGCTTGACTGGCACTTGCGGTGGTCCAGGTAGACCCAAAGGCCCGACTTGGCCCGCGCGGCGCCTTTCACCGTGATAGCGAACGATTTCGACGACCCCAGGGGTGCCGCCTTGACGGATTTCGGCGCCGTTATCTTGCTGATCGAGTAGCCGCTGGTCGCCGCTAGCGCCGCACCCCCTGACGCGCACACCAGCGCCGTCGCAAGCGCCCCCATCGATAGGCGATGTCGATTGCTCATCCCTTACCCCCTCGGCAGGTCGATAACGGCCCGCGATCGTACCGAAGCGACCACCGATCCGACCGTTTTGTAGCCTCCCCCACCCCCAATGCGCTTCTTCGAGTACGAATCGCGGGCGATCGTGGCCAAGGCGGGGATCCCCGTGACCCGTCACGGATTCGCCAAGACGCCGGATGAGGCGCGCCGCATCGCCGAGCAGATCGGCGGCCCGGTGGTGGTCAAGTCGCAGGTGCTCTCGGGTGGGCGCATGAAGGCGGGCGGGGTCAGGTTCGCCGACTCGCCGGAGGAGGCCGCGCACCACGCCGAGCACATCCTCGAGCTCGAGATCGGCGGGCACATGCCGCGGGGGGTGCTGGTCGACGACCGCGCTCCCGTCAAGCGCGAGTACTACGCCGGCGTGGTCTGGGACGGGATCCGCAAGCTCCCCGTGATGCTGTTCTCGGATCTGGGCGGGATCGACATCGAGGAGGTGGCCGAGCAGCACCCGGAGCACCTCGCCCGCGTCCACTTCTCGACCCTGCGGCCGCTGGCCGACTGGCGGGCCAAGCAGCTGATCGCGTCGCTTGGCATCAGCGGCTCGGCGCTCAACCGCCTCACCCCGATCGTCGCCCGGCTCGCGCGGCTGTTTTCCGCCTACGACCTGACGCTGGCCGAGATCAACCCACTGGGCGAGCTCGAGGACGGATCCTTCGTCGCACTCGACGCGCACATGGAGATGGAGAACGAGGCGCGCCCGCGCCAGAAGGCCCTCCTGCACGAGCTCGGGGTCGGCGACGAGGAGACCCGCCTGGCGCGCGAGCCGACGCCGTTCGAGCTCGCCGGCGGGCAGGTCGACGCCCAGGACCATCGGGGCGTGGCCGGCAACGTGACGGAATTCGACGGCAACCTGGGCCTGGTGATCGGCGCCGGCGGCGGGTCGCTGACGTTGTTCGACGCCGTCCGCGCCCACGGCGGCCGGCCCGCCAACTACTGCGAGATCGGCGGCAACCCATCGGTGCGCAAGGCCTGCGGGCTGGCCAAGCTGGTGCTGCAGAAACCGGGCGTCGACAAGATCGCGGTGATGATGTCGATCGTGTCCAACACGCGCGTGGACATCGTTGCCCGCGGGGTGGTCAAGGCCTGTCTCGAGCTGGGCTATGACCCCGCCGAGAAGATCGCCATCTTCCGCATCCCCGGGGCTTGGGAGGACGAGGGCTTCCAGATCCTGCGCAGCTACGGGGTCGAGTACGCCGACCGCTCCGTCTCCCTGCACGAGGCGGCCAGGCGGGCGGTGGAGAAGATCCAGGGAGTCGCGGTCTGATGTCCATCTTGATCGACGAGCGGACCACCTTCATCGTGCAGGGCATCACCGGCCGCGAGGCGGTCAACCTGACGCGCGAATGCCTCGATTACGGCAAGGGCGCGCGGATCGTGGGCGGCGTCACCCCGGGCCGCCGCGGTCGCGACGTGCACGGGGTGCCCGTGTTCGACACGGTGGCGCAGGCGGTCGAGCACCACGGCGCAGAGATCGACGGCTCGGTCGTGACCGTGCCACCGGCGTACACCAAGGACGCGGTCTTCGAGGCGCTTTCAAACGGCGTCAAGCTGGTCGTGATCGTGACCGAGCGGATCCCCCGCGCGGACGTGGCGCAGATGGTCGAGCTCGCGGCCGAATGCGGCGCCCGCATCATCGGCCCCAACTGCTTGGGGATGATCGTCCCCGATGTGGTCAAGATGGGCGGCATCGGCGGGCCCGCGCGGGATGCGGCCAAGTCCTACACGCCTGGCCCGGTAGGGGTGATCTCCCGCTCCGGCGGCATGACCACGGAGATGTCCTCGACCCTGACCGCGGCGGGCCTTGGCCAATCGACCGCCGTGTCGATTGGCGGCGACGCGATCATCGGCTCGACATATGCCGAGCTGATGCCGCTGTTCGAGGCCGATACGGCCACCGACGCAATCGTGATCTACACCGAGCCGGGCGGGCGCATGGAGGCCGAGCTCGCCCGCTACATGCGCGAGCACGACTGCCGGCTGCCGATCGTGGCCTTCATGGCGGGCCGCTTCATGGACGAGATGCCCGGCATGAGCTTCGGCCACGCGGGCACGATCGTGGAGGGCAAGGAGGACACCGCGCAGGAGAAGATCGCGCGGCTGGCGGAGGCGGGCATCGAGGTCGCCGAGGAGATCTCCCAGATCCCCGCGCTGGTGCAGGAGCGCTTGGTCGCCCGGAGCCCCG
The DNA here is from genome assembly GCA_963823315.1 of uncultured Solirubrobacterales bacterium. Taxonomy (GTDB): domain Bacteria; phylum Actinomycetota; class Thermoleophilia; order Solirubrobacterales; family Solirubrobacteraceae; genus Palsa-465. Next base: position 64,751 of record CAWGLB010000014.1, read on the forward strand.
TATGAGCTTCGCGGCCCGCGACGGCGACACGGCGATGGATGGGCTTTTCATCGCGGTCGAGGTCGACCCTGAGGCGGCGGGCGATCGCGAGCTTGCCGCCGAACTCGCCGATGTCTGTCCGGTCGACATCTACCGCGCCGGAGAGCGTGGCGTCGAGGTTGTGAGGAAGCAGCTCGACGAGTGCGTCTTGTGCGAGCTCTGCATGAATGCGGCGCCCCCCGGGACCGTGCGTGTGATCAAGCGCTACGCCGGCGGAGCGGTGCTCGGGGCATAGTGGCCGAGCCGGCGATCCAGCGGCGCGAGCTGGAGACGGTCACGCTCGAGCTCGACGCGGGCGTGGCGACGGTCGTGCTGAGGCGTCCGGAGGCGCTCAACGCGTGGACGCGGCAGCTGGGCGAGGACATGCTCGAGGCGCTCGAGCAGGCGGCGAGCGACGCCGATGTGCGCGTGGTGGTCTTCACCGGCGCGGGGCGGGCCTTCTCCTCCGGCGCGGACCTGAAGGGCGGCGCCGAGGTCATGGACAGCAAGCTGAACGTGCTGAGCCAGCTCAGGGAGGCCTACAACCCGCTGATCGCGCGGGTGCGCACGGTCCCCAAGCCCGTGATCGCCAAGGTCAACGGCCCGGCCGTCGGCATCGGCTGCTCGCTCGCGCTCGCCGCCGATCTGATCGTCGCCTGCTCCTCGGCCTACTTCCTGCTCGCGTTCGTCAACATCGGGCTCGGCCTCGACGGCGGCGCCTCGCTGCTCTTGCCGTCGCGGGCGGGTCATGCTCGCGCATTCGAGATGGCCCTGCTCGGCGAGCGCCTGCCGGCGGCGAAGGCGCTCGAGTGGGGTCTCGTCAACCGCGTCGTGCCCGATCAGGAGCTCGACCAGACGGTGGCGGAGCTCGCCGCACGGCTTGCGGCGGCCGCGCCCGGCGCCCTCGCGACGATCAAGCGCACGATCAACGCGCGCCTCTACGCGGGCCTGGACGAGCTGCTCGACCTCGAGGCGGTGCTCCAGCAGGAGCGGGTGGAATCGGCAGACTTCATGGAGGGCGTGGCCGCGTTTCTAGAGGGGCGCCCGCCGCGGTTCACAGGCGCGTAAGGCCCCGCGGTTCACAGGCGCGTAAGGCGCCGCGGTTCGGCGGTGCGCAGCGGCTCGCGGGCGCTGTAGGCTTGGCGCCGCGATGAACCTCGCGACGATCCTGACCGCATCGGCGGAGGGTCACCCCGACAAGGTCGCGGTGAAGCTCGACGACGCCGAGCTCAGCTACAGGTTCCTGGACGGCGCGACCACGCACATCGCGGGACTGCTGCACGAGCAGGGACTCTCCCCGGGGGACCGCGTCGGGCTCATGCTGCCGAACGTCCCCTACTTCCCGGCCTGCTACTTCGGCGCGCTGCGCGCGGGAGCCGTGGTGGTGCCCATGAACGTACTGCTGAAGCGCCGCGAGGTGGCCTTCTATTTGAAGGACTCGGGCGCCCGGCTGCTGCTCGCCTGGCATGGCTTCGCCGAGGACGCCGAGGCAGGCGCGGCCGACGCGGACGCACGGTGCGTACTAGTCGAGCCCGGCAAGTTCGAGCAAATCGTCGGCGCCGCAACGCCGCGGACGGAGGTGGTCGACAGGGAAGCGCACGACACGGCCGTGATCCTCTACACCTCGGGCACGACCGGCACGCCCAAGGGCGCGGAGCTGAGCCACGCGAACCTGCTCGGCAATTGCGAGACGGCCCGCTCCCTGTTCGATCTCGACTCGGACAGGGTCACGCTGGGTGCCCTGCCGCTGTTTCACTCCTTTGGTCAAACCTGCGCGATGAACGCGACGATCAAAGGCGGGGGCACGCTCACGCTGATCCCGCGCTTCGACCCCGCCAAGGCGCTCGAGATCATCGAGCGCGACCGCGTGAACGTCTTCGAGGGCGTCCCCACGATGTACGGCGCGATGCTTCACGTCCCCGAGCGCGAGCGCTACGACACCTCTTCGCTCGAGGTGTGCGCCTCAGGTGGAGCAGCAATGCCGGTCGAGCTCTTGAGGGGCTTCGAGGACGCCTTCCGCTGCCAGATCTTGGAGGGCTACGGGCTCTCCGAAACCTCGCCCGTCGCCTCGTTCAACCATCCGCAGCGCGAGCGCAAGGCTGGCTCGATCGGTACTCCCATCAGAGACGTGCAGATGAAGCTCGTCGACGAACACGACAACGAGGTCCCCCAGGGCGAGGTGGGCGAGATCGTGGTCCGCGGCCCGAACGTGATGAAGGGCTACTGGAACCGGCCGGACGCCACCGAGGAGGTGCTGCGCGGCGGCTGGCTGCATACAGGCGACATGGCCACCGTGGACGAAGACGGGTTCTTCTTCATCGTCGATCGCAAGAAGGACATGATCATCCGCGGCGGCTACAACGTCTACCCGCGCGAAATCGAAGAAGTCCTCTACGAGCACCCGGCTGTTCGCGAGGCGGCGGTGGTGGGCGTTACGCACGAGGAGCTGGGCGAGGAGGTCGGCGCCGCCGTGGCCCTCAAGGACGGCGCCGAGGCCTCGGCCGAGGAGCTCCGCGACTTCGTCAAGGACCAGGTTGCAGCGTACAAGTACCCGCGCGTGATCTGGTTCGTCGAGGACCTGCCGAAGGGGCCGACCGGCAAGATCCTGAAGCGCGAGATCGACGCCCCTGCCGAAGCCGCGCGGGCACCGCACGCGGAGCCCGCGCAGCGGGGCTGAGCGCCCTGCGCAGCGCAACTGAGCGCGTCGAATGCAACCCCGGCGCCGTCGATCTACTTCGGCACGACGACGATGAAATGCGTCGAGACCGCGCTCGAGCCGGGCGCGCGTACGGTGACCGTGCCCACGTAGCGGCCCGGATGGGCGTAGGTGTGGCTGCCGGCAATCGCGTAGAGGCCGTTGACGCGCGTCGAGGTGGCCCGGCTCCCGCTCACGCTGCCGCGACTGGCGGCGCCGTCACCCCATTTGATCGTCGCTCTGATGCGGCTGGCGTGGCGCCCGGGCGCCGCCAGGGTGGCGAGCGCGCCGCTCACCTTGCGCTGCCCTGCGGCGTGGAGCCTCGTGCCGACCAGGTCGAGCCCCCAAGCCACCTCGGGGCTCGGATAGAAGTTGGTGTGCGCGAATAGGAGCCGGCCGCCCTGCGCCGCAAGCCGGCGGACGAAGTCGCGGTAGGCCGGGCTTCGCCGCGAGACCCGGGCCGCCTTGGAAGACCACCCCAGCTCGGCGAGCGCGATCAGCCGCGGGAAGACCATGTAGTCGACCTGGCTCAGGTTGACCACGGTCTCTCCCCAGATCGCACCCTCGACGCCGATCACGTTGCGGTCGGTGACTCCCTTGACGTAGTGGCCGGGGTCCCAGTTGTAGAAGCGATCGACATCGCAGCCGTGAGTGCAGGCCCAGTTCTGTCCGAGCGTCGGCGGGACGTTGCCGGCCTTTCCGGCCAGGTACTTCTGGTCGAGGTAGGCGTGGTTGGCGGGCGCCATCACGACCCGCATCCCCTTGGCCACGGCCTCGGTCGCGGTGCTGGTGCCATTTTGGGAGCCCGACGCGGGGTTCCAATACTCGGCGATCGAAGGACCATGGAGCTTCGTGCCCGGCCCGGCCGCGTCGGCCCAGGCCATCACCCTCTTGCCGGCTCCATGCACGAGACGCGCCTCCTTGTTGATGAACGAGGCATAACGAGATTGGCTGAGCAGCGAATGGGGCACCTCGTCCCCGCCCAGGTCGTAATAGTGACCCGGCGTCAGCGCGGCTAGTTGGTGGATGATCGCCCGCATGATCGTCCAGGTGTCGGGGCTGCCCGGACACAGCGCGCTGTAGCCGACCGCCTGCGTGTAGTTCCAGCGCGGTGGCTTGCGCTTGCCGCAATCGATGCTGTGCGGATGGCGCAAGCGCGGGTTGTGGGTGTCGTAGTACTCGGACATCATGATCGCGTTGGTGTGCCCGGGCGAGTCGACCTCCGGGATCAGGGTCATGAAATGAGCCTTCGCGTCCGCGACCACCGCCCGGTACTGGGCCTGTGTCCAGAACCCCCCGCGGTCCATCTTGCGCCCGTGGGTGCCGACCGAGCCCCGACCTCCGACCCTTGCAAGCCGGGGGAAGCCTTTGATCACCAGTCGGAACCCCTGGTCATCGCTCAAGTGGAGGTGGAAGACGTTGATCTTGTAGGCGGCCGCCTGGGCGATCAACCGCTCCACAGCGCCGGGTGACTCGTAGTGGCGTGCGATGTCCAGCATCAGCCCGCGATAGACGTAGCGCGGGTAGTCGACGATGTGGAGCGCCGGCATCGTCCACGGGCCCGGCCTCGTGGAGCGGCTGTTTATCCAGGGCGGCAGCAACTGGCGGATGGTCTGCACGCCGTTGTAGAGGCCGTGCGCGGTGCTCGCGGCGAGCTTCACCCCGGTGGCTGTGACGAGCAGGCGATACCCCTCGCCGTCCGGATCCTTGGCGACGGCGTCGCGGCGAGCGAGCGTCAGCGAGATGTCCCCGCGCGCGCCATGGGCCGCGGCCACCGGCAGCCGGTAGCCGGTCGCGGGCCTCAGATAGCGGGCCAGGTCCCGGGCGACGGCCAGGGCAGCCCTACCTCCCCGCACCGCGATCCTGCTGCTCGGCATGAGCTTGAAGCGACCCGCCCCGGTTGTCATAGCGACGGGTCTGGGCACGAGCGGCGGAGCCGTCTGCCGTGCGGCTCCGGTCCCGGGCCGGGACGCGGCAGCGGCCTTGCCGGCCGCCGGCCGCGGGATCGCGAGCACAAGCAGGATCGCGGCCACCACGGCCGAGATCAGCGCCGCCCCCCACAGACGGCGATTCCACGGCGCAGATGGGACTCTCACGGCTCGGGCCTCCTTGATCGAAAGAGCCTGCGTATTGAACTCTTTTCCCTTACGATGCGACTCTCCTGGGGAACGAGCTCGACGAAAGGTTGAGGTATGAGCGTGGCGATGTCTACTGGAGGGTCGACCGCGTCGTCAGGCGGCACCTCGGGCGTGGGGAGAAAGAACCTCGTGCTGGCGGCAATGGTCTTCGCCGTCGCGATGACGTTCATTGATCAGACGATCGTCGCGATCGCGATCCCTCGGGTACAGCGCGAGCTGTCGCTGTCGGCGACCGGTTCGCAATGGGTGATCAACGGTTACCTGCTGGCGCTGTCGGCGCTGTTCGCCTTTGGGGGCAAGCTCGGCGACGTCCTCGGGCGCAGACGGATGGTGGTGATCGGAGTGATCGGCTTCGCGATCGCCTCGGCGTGCTGCGGCTTTACGCCCAAGGGCGGCATCGCCGAAACGTGGATGATCGGCTTCCGCGTCATTCAGGGCGCGACTGCGGCGCTCATGTTCCCTGCGGCGGTGGGGATCGTCGTGGCGGCCTTCCCGGTGCGAGAACGCGGTCGCGCGATGGCGATCTTCTTCGGCATCTCCGGCGGACTGACCGCGATCGGGCCGATCAGCGGCGGCTATCTGACCCAATGGACCTGGCGCTCGATCTTTTGGATCAACGTGCCGGTCGCGATCATCGCGCTGATCCTGATCTGGATCTCCAAGCCTGACGACGAGCGCCGGCCCACGAAGCTCGACTACCGCGGAGCTGTGCTCATCAGCGCGGCGATGGGCTTGGTCGTGCTCGGTCTCCAGCAGTCGGGCACATGGGGCTGGGGCAGTCCCGCCACCTGGGCCAGCATCATCGTCGGGCTCGCGCTGATGGTCGCCTTCGTCGCTTGGGAGATGCGCGCGCAGGAGCCCCTGCTGCGGCTGCGGATCTTCCTCGATCGCGGATTCGCGGTCGAAACCGCGGTTTTGGGTCTGATCTCGATCGTATTCGTGCCGTTCTTCTTCTTCGCGAGCGTCTATGCACAGGTGTCGCTGGGCAAGAGCTCGGCCAATGCCGGCATCTATCTCATGTACTTCTTCATCGGCTTCGTGATCCTCTCCCAGGTGGGCGGCCGGATCCTCGATCGCCAGGGGCCCAAGCCGGCGGTCGTGGGGGGTAGCGCGCTCGGCGCGGTGGGCTTCTACCTGCTCGCCGGCAAGCTCACGGGCCTCTCGCTCGGATCCCAGACCATCTACGTGATGCTCGCCGGAGGAGGTCTGGGGCTGATGCTCGGTGTGGCCAGCACCGACGCGGTCAACCGCGCTCCGAGGGCGAGCTACAGCGAGGTGACCGGCATCACGCAGACGGCCCGCAACTTCGGCGCCAGCCTCGGCCTGGCGGTGCTGGGCGCGATCTTGATCGCGCGCAACAAGGTCACGGTCAGCTCGGCGCTGACCCGCTCGGGTGTGCCGAAGCACACCGCGGACAAGATCGCGAGTTCATTCGGCACCAGCGCCGGTGGCCAGTCGAGCGCCGGGCACCCGCACGCGATCGTCCACCAGGTGCAGCTCGCCTTCGCTCACTCGACCCAGACGGTCTTCTACGTGATGGCCGGGGTGATGGCGCTGACCTTCTTCGTCGCGGTGCGGCTCCCCCGGGGACGGGTGGAGGCAGGGCCCGAGCATGTCGAGGGAGAGGCGCGCGTGGAGGCGGGAGCCGAGCGGGCTTGAGGGAGAGGGACGGCTCGATCATGGACACGGAAGCCGGCGGGCGCGAGGTGCGGGCATCGAAGGATGAGCCCCAGTATCTGGTGCGCGGCGAACAGTCGGGACGGACGGCCGTGCATAGGCCCGACGCGCCGAGGAAGGCCTAGGGATGGCTGATGGCCCTCACCCATTGAGCCTGAGCGAGGCCGTAGGAGGACTCGGGTTCGTATGACCGGCCTGATGAAGCGCCTCGGGCTTCGCGACTGGCAAATGCACGGCGCCGCGTTCGGCTCAATCGCGCTGTGCATCGGATTGTGGATCCGGGCCAAGACCGTGGACCAGGACGAGCGCGGCAACGCCGAGCGCCGCGCGCTCTTCGTCGGCCTGTGGCCGCCGGTGTTCTATCTGATCGGTAACTCGCTGGAGCGCTCCGAGCGGAGCTGGAGCCGCCGCCTGGGCGCCTTTAGCTAGGCTCGTCCAGCCGCCGACCGAGGTCCTCGTGCGCGGCATCCGTGGCGAAGCCCCTGCGGGCCGTGGACGCCTCCGCCTCGCGGCGTATGGGCTCCGTCCCCTCGCCCCGCAGCGCCGCGCGGGTCAGGCGCTCCATGCGGGTGAGCGTGCTGTGCTGGAAAGCGAGCTGCTCGCGCCGGCCAAAGAGCAGAAAGCCGAGGCGGATCAGGGGATTGGGGTCGGGCGCCGGTCGCGAGTAGGAGTGGATGCGGAAATCCACCTCGCCCGAATCTCGCCACTTCCACACCTCCCAGTCCATCTGCCCCTGCTCGAGGTGTCCTTCGAGCGTCCGGTACGCCCAGCCCCAGACCCGCCCCCAGCGGCCATCGCGTTCGCGATCCTCCTCGTAGACAGCGACCACGCGCGTGCCAGCATCGAAGCGCAGCAGCCCGCGGAAACGGAGCTCGAGCAGCATCGTGCGGCCCTCGAGCGGCTCGTCCGGGTCGTAGTAGGCCCGCACGATCGAGGGGTCGGCGAACTCGTATCCGCGCATCAACCGGCGGGCGGTCTCCCAGCTTCCGTCGGGCTCCGGCGGCCCCGGGCGCTCGGAAGGAAGCGACTGGGTCAGATCGTCGCGGTGCCAGCCACGCTCCGGCGTGAACTCAGCGGCCCGCGCAGCGTCGAAGTTGTAGCCCCGTCGGCGCAAATCGGCGAGCTTGCGCTGGACGCGCGGGTCGTCCAGCCCCCGCTCAGCCCTGAGGTGCCAGCTCGTCAACGCGTCGCGTCTGGATGTCGATGCCGCCAGTCATCCGGCCACCTGCGAGCCGGGTCACCCGCTCCAGATAGCTCGTCCACATGTGGAACTGCACCTCCTTGGCCATCCGCAGGTGGCTGTAGAGCAGATCGACCAGCCGGTCCTTGCTGCGCGCCCACGACTCGATGCGAAACTCGATCTGCCCCTCGAGCTCCACCGCCGCGAACTCGATCTGTCCGGCTTCGAGGTGGCCTTCGAGCGTCGCCAACCTGAGCGAGGAGTCGCTCACCTCGATCACGCGCACAGGGCCGTCCCAGGGACCCGGCATCCGCACCACGTACTCGTCGCCGACCCGCATGCCGCCCTGGCCCCCGCGAGTCTTCCTGAAGGTTGCGAACTCCTTGGGCGAGGCACAGTCCGGATCCGAGATCACGCGATCCATGAGCTCGCGGGCTGACAGTCGCGCCTCGCGGATGCGCGTGACGTAGCGCCGGTGAAAGAGGGGCCCCGATCCTTCCTCTGCCGGCTGAAGCTCGACTCGATCGACCTCGGGCGGTAACTCGGGGCCCGCGTCGTCCGCGAGCGATCCCGGCATCTCCTGCCGGTGAAGGGGCGTCGTGCGCCACATGTAGCGCCACGAGGTCAAGGCGATGCCCACCGGCCAGCGCGCCGCAATGCCCAGGGAGCGCGTGAGAGGGAGCGATGCCGGCATTCAGCTCCTATACCCGGTCCGGCCCCGATCAGTACGCGCACATTTGTCCTGGTCTGATTCTGGGAGCGATCGACGCGTGCACATCCGCCGTGGTCTAGGTCTGCGAGCATCGGGCGGGTTCCGAAAGCAATCGGCGCGCGCAGCGGCCGGTGTGCGCCTGCCGCGAAGCGCCTGCACCCACCAAGCGGCATTCGTGCACGCGACCCGCGCGAAGCGTGCAGCGACTTACCCCGCTCGAGGGTTGATAGATACCCCGGTCAGGTTATACCGAGGCCCACTACTCTTCTTTTCTGCCGCCAAACTGGTGTTCGGGGCCAGGAGACGCTAGGGAAAGCTCGATTGAAGAAGGCCTGCACCGTAGCGGGCCGGGGGGTAACAAATGCGTAGACATTTCATTGCACTGGCCGCCGGCTTGACCGTGCTGGGCTGCCTAACTGTGCCGGCACTGGCGAGCGCCACCGGCGTAGGCGGCGAGCCCGCGCCGGGCACGGGGGTCCAGCCGATCCCGGCCGCAAACACGCCGCGCTTCAAGGCCACCAATGACAACCCTGTGGAGCAGATCCGCCAGATCGTGCAGTGCGGGAACACGATGTACGCCGTGGGGACGTTCTCGCAGGTCCTCCAAGGCGGCAGCCAGGTCTACAACCGCAGCAACGTTTTCAGCTTCAACGCCAAGTCACCGTTCAAGATGACGGCCTGGGCGCCGTCTGTGAACGGCATCGTCAACTCGATCGCTTTCAACGGAAACAACTGCGCCGACGCCTACATCGGGGGCAAATTCAGTTCGGTCAACGGCACCACGGTTCACAACATCGCCGAGATCGACACCACCACGGGCAACGTGGTGACCTCGTTCGCACACTCCGCGAACGCACAGGTCGAGACCCTTCAGGCCGTGAACGGACACCTGCTCGTGGGTGGCTACTACACGACGATCAATGGGAGCTCGTCGGATCCATACATGACGAGCCTCAACCCGACCACCGGCCAAGACGACCGCTTTCTGCAGCTGAACATCAGCGGCAACTACTACTGGTGCGACCCAGGTGGCTGCACGGACTCAAACGCCACCAGGGTCTACAACCAACAGCTCAGCCCCGACGGGACACTGGACCTGGTGGAGGGCGACTTCACCTCGGTCGGGGGGCAGCCGCGCCAGCAGATCTTCATGCTGAACGTGAGCGGCCCCCAGGCGACGGTCACAGGCTGGACGTCGCCTGACTTTTCCACCGACTGCTGGTACAGCGAGCCGTTCTACCTGCAGGCGGCGGCGTGGTCTCCAAACCAGTCGACGATCTACGTCGCCACGACCGGATATCGCCCGCCGAACTCAAGCGAGCCGCCGGACTACGGACTATGCGACGCAGCGGCAGCGTACCCGTCGACCCAAACCTCGGTCAGCAGCCTCTGGATCAACTACATGGGCTGCGATTCGCTCTACAGCACGGCCGCCGACGCCAGCACGGCCTACTTCGGCGGGCACGAGCGCTACTCGATGAACCCCAACGGCTGCGATTATCTCGGCCCTGGAGGCTATAACGCCCCTGGTATGGAGGGCCTCGACCCAGCAAACGGAGCTCTGTACACGGACTCAACCGGAACAGTGGGGTACTACAGCCGAGGTCGGGGGCTCGGCGCCGATGACATGCTGACGACGAGCGCCGGGCTGTGGATCGCGAGCGACAACTTCGAGGGCACCGACACGTGTGGCGGAGTTGGCGCGCACTCGGGGCTCTGCTTCCT